>CAWGRA010000001.1:0-16886 GCA_963824835.1 Terriglobia bacterium
TCAAGTGGCATAAACATCGAGGTCCATTCATCGACAGTTGCTGTTACGAGCCGGAGTGCCTGCGTTTGCGTCTCCAACGCATCACTATGATGCAACAATCTTGACGGCAACTTCAGGGGGATCGTTACTTGAACGGCGTAGAGATTCGTTTACAGGCAGTTACTGGATTGTCTTCACCAGACGGTATCGGTCAGAGTGACTTCGGCACGGATAACAGCGACGGCAGCAGAATAGCGCAGACGTGCAAAGGCGACCCAAGCATCCCGATAGGTTTGCCAAGTCTCTTCCACGCTGGAAAGGTGATCGGCCGTGACGGCGCCCTCATCGATCGATTCCTTTTTCTGCGCTCGTAACTGCTGAAGCTTTTTCATGTATTCGCGACGCAGCAAGACATCGGACATTGTGATTTGATTGTCAGAAAGTACGGGCCATTTCTTGCGCTCGAAATGAACTACTTCAGTGTGAAAAAGCTCTTTGAGGATGGCCTGTGAGCCGATGGTTCTTATACCGCGGATGGTACCGCCTTGATACACTTCGGAGGCATGCGCCTTAATGTATGCGTTTTGGGCGGCAAGGAGTTTTGCGAAAGCCGCCTGTTGCTCCGGAGTCATGGAGGATTTCAGTGAGTTATAGTAACGGCTTCTGCGGTCATCTTCGATTTCGGATTCGTAGCCACTGCAAAAGTTCATCGTGAAGGTTGAGGCCGCGTAGTCGCAGAATTCGAAGAGCCCACGAGCGCGAACTGAACCATTAAGTTTCGCGATGTCCGGGAGCGCTAGTGCTGCCATCCCTTCTTCGGACTCGCAGGCGAAGCGCATGGCTAGCGGGATGTCTCGCTTGACTCCCGCACCATTGAAATAAATATCGGCAAGGATGAGAGCGCCGCCGACAATCCATGCAGTGGGTTCCTCCTGATTTTGTCCGAGGTCAGCTTTCTGCGCAAGCCGCTCCTGCCATGCACATGCACGGGCTTCGGAGTAATCTATCGGGCGTCCGATGCCGCGAAAGGAGCGGTAAGAAGCACAAGCTGGGGGTGTATTCGGGACAGGAGCTTTCTCTGCTTCTGCGGGTAACGGAATGGATGCGTATGCGGAGCAGTCCCCGGGACGTTCGGCGGATGTAGTCCGGCCGACAGCGGCGGCAGCAAGCGCACAGTTTCCGGCAAGGATGGCCGTCGTGAGGCCAAAGAGGTGCGTGAAGAGATGGCGCCTGCGGGACATTTGTGGGAAAGTATATGCCAACTAGCCAATCTAGAGGCATTTGAAGAGTGCAGAGTGGAAGGTTGAAAACTTGAGCCCCGAGATGAGTGCTTAAGTTTGTAGATATTTGAAAGAGCTTTCACCGATTAGCCGCACTCTTTTTCGGTCCGCAAGCTACACTCTTCCATTTTGTGCTTCAACTTTTGCAATTTAGCGAACAGTTGCGAAGGCGCGACACCGCTGACGAATTAGGGTGGGGTTTGCACCGTGAGTGGGTTCTGGGCGCGGTTGCCTGTTAACCAACTCGTGGAACCAAGATATAATCTGCGCGAGGTGGACCCGCTTTTCATGTCGCCTTTACAGGATTGTCTTTGTTGATAGTAGCTGTGATCTTCCCTGGGATCCTTACAGCTGGTTCTCAGACGAATGAGATTCGCAGGTGGGCCAGGAAGGAATTGGCAAGTCACCTGACGGCTTATGTGTTGCCGGTTTATCCTGCCAGCGCCCAATCGGCTCATGTACAGGGGGAATGTTGTCATCAGAGTGGAGATCAGCCCTGACGGCCTGGTCAGATCATCAAGAGTTCTCAGCGGGCCTTCGATACTTAGGCAGGCTGCTAAGTCTGCACTGAAGCAGTGGAGATATTCGCCATTTCGCAGCGGTCAAACGACGGTTGCAGTCACGGGAAATGTTCTGATCAGTTTCACGCTTGGGCACAGACTAGCAGTCCACACTCCTCACGAATCGTCCGCCAATGGTAGCCGCTCTGTCTCTATAAGGTTCCCGCCCATCGACCACCGTGGCGAACCGGACTCCGAAGTTGCTACTCGGTTCGACATTCCCTGGGAAACTTGCACAGCGGGGGGTAATCGCTCACGCAACTGACGGGAACCACTGCGAATGCCTGCAAAGAGGCTGCGGCAATCGCGGACGAGTTCCCACCTGAACGGAGATTCTTCGGAACGTCGAAGGGCATATGTCTATGCGGCTACGGCATACGGAAATATCCGTGATCTCAAGACGGCCCTTCACTACGCAGACAAAGCTGTTGAGGTCATAAAACTGGGACACGACGACGACTCCGGCAGTGAGGCAGCATACTCCTTACGCGGGCAAATCCGTGCTTTTTCTGGCGATATGTCAGGCGGCGACAAGGATATGTCTCTAGCCGAGGATTTTACCGGCCAGGAAGTTCTCTGATAAGGCCCTCAAACGTGACTTGCAGTTCCATGCGGAGTTGTTGAAGCGTATGGACCGACTGCAGGAAGCACAGGCGAAACTCGACGAGGCCGCCAAACTTTAAAAAGTTTTTCACTGTCCTTGCCCGAGTTTCTTGTTGACAGGTACATTGCCGATAAATCGCCATCCCAATCATTAATCTCATCTCGTCGCGGCATCTTCCATGTTCTTCAGGTTTGCCGATGCTCAAAGCGCCGAAGGCGCGACTGAGAATAGCCCGGCACGTAGCCAAGCAAGTGCCGGGTAACGGTGATAGATAAGCCAAGTCCCGCCAAGGGACGGCTGAATGGGACGGCTGAATAGAAGAGATTGGCGCTCAAGTTTGACAAGTTTTTTGAACCAATCCCACCGACAACCTGCACTCTTCAATGCCCTTCAGGTTGGCCGATGCACAAAGCGCCGAAGGCGCGACACAGTTTAGCCCCGTCCGTTCCCCGAGGCGCGGCAGCGCTGAGGGAAAAGGGCGGGGTAACAGAGCAAAACATTTTTACCTTGCTGCCGCAGGCAGGAGCGCAGCGCCAGCGAAGCGACATAAACACGCACGTGATGCGTAAAAGGCCGTAGCGATCCCTCGCTCTCCCTCGCTCCGCTCGGGAGTAAACCAAAAAGCGAACCAGTACCTACTTCAGCAGACCCTTCCACCGCCGCATACGCCTCATTCAGCGCCGCATCGAGCTGGCTGGGGTCTTTGCCGCCGGCTTCGGCCATATCGGGGCGTCCACCGCCGGAGCCGCCAACTTTTTCGGCGACCGGCTTGATGATTTTTCCGGCCTGAACCTTGCCAACCAGATCGGCCGTCACGCCGACGATCAGCGCGACCTTCCCGTCTTCACTTTGCGCGGATCCCAGCACCACTACGCCAGATCCCAGCTTGTTGCGCATGTTGTCGACCAGCGTGCGCATCTGTCCGCGATCAAGGTTATCCACGCGATGCGCCAGCACTTTCACCCCGTGAACGTCTCTTCACTTTGTCATCCACGGACGCCACGCTCGACGCAGCCGACTTCATCCGCAGCTGCTCCAGTTCTTTCTGTAGCTTCTTGATCTCGCTGTCTTTCTTTTCCAGCTCTGAGCGCAGCGCTTCCGCCGGATGATCCGCTTTGTTGCGCGCGCGGCATCAGCGTGGAGACAATGCTTTCCAGCGCGTGATCACTGCGGAAATGCCGCAATGATCCTTCTCCGGTTACGGCCTCAACGCGGCGCACGCCGGATGACACCGAACCTTCACTCATGATCTTGATCAGGCCGATCTCGCCGGTGGCGCTGGTGTGTGTGCCGCCGCAGAGTTCAGTGGAGAAGTCGCCAATCTTCACCACGCGCACCTTCTCGCCATATTTTTCGCCAAACAGCGCCATGGCTTTGTATTCGTTAATGGCCACGTCAATCGGCACATCTTCAATGGTCTCAACTTTGATATTGCTCAGCACTTCCTTGTTCACCAGGTCTTCAATGTCCTGAAGCTCTTCGTCGGCCACGCCGGTGAAGTGGGAGAAGTCAAAGCGCAGATGTCCGGGATCAACCAGTGATCCGGCCTGTTTCACGTGCTTGCCCAGAACTTCACGCAGACCGGCATGGAGAAGATGCGTTGCGGTGTGGTTGCGGCGGGTTGAGTCGCGGACTTCAGTGTGCACCACGGCATCAAGCTTCATGCCCACATGCATGGGTTGCCGCACTTTGATCTTGTGCGCGCGGACGCCCTGCACCGGCATATAGCAGCCGTTCACGTCGGCAAGAACCAGATTGTGTTCCGTGTTATAGAAGACGCCAATGTCGCCCACCTGTCCGCCCGAGTCGGCATAAAACGGAGTGTGGTCAAGAACGGCCTCGCCTTCATCGCCGGGATTGAGCGACTTCACGCCCTGTGAGGCCTCTCCTGGCGCGCCTCCCGGCACGACTTTGATGAGAGCCAACACTTCGCAACCATCGGATTCCGTCTGGCGATAGCCTTCAAACGTTGTCTTGGCCAGGTCACGATAGACGGGCGAAGCGTCGCCTTGGCGCCGCCTTTCCATGATGCGCGCGCGCGTTCACGCTGCGGCTTCCATGGCGCGCTCAAAACCTTCAACGTCAAGAGCGATGCCGGCGTCACGGCAGGCATCCATGATGAAGTCAAAGGGCAGGCCGAAGGTGTCATACAGCTTGAAAGCGTGATCGCCGCGATAGCGCATGCCTCGTTCCGCCTGAAACCGATACTGCGCCATGGTGGCGCGTCCCACGCCTGAGTCCACATGGGGGTCCTGCGCGGCCACCATGCGCTGCGCGTCCGCGATTTCTTTGCGGACAGCCTGCAAGTCAGCTTCAAGCCGTGAGAGACCTGCATCCAGCGTGTGCGCGAAGCGGCGCTCTTCTTCATGCACCACTTTCGACACGCGGTCCGCATGCTCTTCCAGTTCCGGATAAGCGCCTTTCATCAGGTCGCGCACGGCGTAAGACCATCTGATACATGAATGGTTTTTCGGCGCCGAGAAGACGTCCGTGACGGATACCGCGGCGCAGAATTTTACGCAGCACATAGCCACGGCCTTCATTGGCCGGGACCACGCCATCGGAGATAAGAAAGGTGGTGGCGCGAGCGTGGTCGGCGATGACGCGCAGTGATGCCGCGGATTTTGATCCGCGCTCGGCGGCCAGTTCGCGTCCCAGATTCAACGCCGGTCAGCCTGGCCGCCGCCTGAATCAGCGGCGTGAAAAGATCAGTTTCGTAATTTGATAGCTTTCCCTGCAGCACGGCGGCCATGCGTTCCAGCCCCATTCCAGTATCAATGGACGGCTGGGGCAGCGGGTTCAACGTGCCCTGTGCGTCGCGATCAAACTGCATGAAAACCAGGTTCCATATCTCCACGAAGCGGCCGCACTCGCAGGGAAAATGGCAGTCGGAGTGGCCTTCATCAGAAGCCGCGGGTCCCATGTCATAGTGAATTTCACTGCACGGACCGCAGGGTCCGGTCTCTCCCATGGACCAGAAATTGTCTTTCATGCCCATGTCAAAAATGCGATCTTTGGGCACGCCGACTTCAAGCCAGAATTTTTCCGCATCGTCATCGCGAGGGATGTTCTGCTCGCCCTTGAAGATGGTGCAATACAGCCGCTCTTTGGGCACGCCGTACCATTGCGGAGAGGTCACCAGCTCCCACGCGTAAGCCACGGCTTCGCGCTTGAAGTAATCGCCAAAACTGAAATTGCCCAGCATCTCAAAGAACGTGTGGTGGCGCTTGGTGAAGCCCACATTCTCCAG
Source organism: Terriglobia bacterium (assembly GCA_963824835.1). GTDB lineage: Bacteria > Acidobacteriota > Terriglobia > Terriglobales > Acidobacteriaceae > Angelobacter. The sequence continues at coordinate 5,674 of CAWGRA010000001.1, forward strand.
GTCATTGTGCTTGCCCCCGGCACGCACGACTTTCTGGGCCGTGGTGGCGCGGACATACTCACGCTTCTCGTTGCCAAGAAAGACGTCTTTGAACTGGTTCATACCGGCATTGATGAAAAGCAAGGTGGGGTCATTCGCCGGGACCAGGGACGATGAGTGGACGCGTTTATGGCCTTTGCTTTCAAAAAAGCGCAGGAAGGTTTCGCGAATTTCAGAGCCAGTTGGCATGTTGTCCTATTTTAAACGGAGAGAGCAGAGTAGACCATGAATGCTGGTTTGCTGCATCTGGAAAGGGAAGAATTGCCAAAATCGGCGAAATTGCCAAAAAATTTGCCAGGATTGAAAACCTTCGAAAACCAACTGCCAAAGCAGATTCCAAATGTTTGTGAGGACGGAGACTTGGCAATGCCACAATAAAAAACGCGATTAGGGCTGCGGCCGTCCACGCGCCGTCAGCCCGCTGTTATAGGAGCATTGAGATCGCTGCCAGGATAGAGAATCACTAGCGGTTTTCGGAGCGGAGCGACAGATTGTAAACAAAGGGCTGCGGCCGTCCACGCGCCGTCAGCCCGCTGCAACAGGAGCATTCAGGGTCGCCGCAAAGCGAAAGTTTTAAGCGGTTTTGGAGCGGAGCGACAGATTGCAAAACAAAGGGCTGCGGCCGTCCACGCGCCGTCAGCCCGCTGCAACAGGAGCATTCAGGGTCGCCGCAAAGCGAAAGTTTTAAGCGGTTTTGGAGCGCAGCGACAGATTGCAAAACAAAGGGCTGCGGCCGTCCACGCGCCGTCAGCCCGCTGCAACAGGAGCATTGAGATCGCTGCCAGGATAAAAGAATAACCAGCGGTTTTGGAGCGGAGCGACATAAAAAAATTCCGGGCGGCCAGAGTGACCGCCCGGTTTTCCTCTTGGAGGGAAGAAAAAAAAGGAGAGAGAAGAAGATCTACTGACTCGGTTGCGCTTGCTGTTGTGACTTCTTTTGCATGCGTTCCTGATGGCGCTGCTCACGCTGTTGCATGAGCTGGAGAGCTTTCTGGCGCTGTTCAGGAGTAAGCACGGCATAAATCTGTGATTTGGTACGCTGTTTTTCCACGATCAGGTCATTCATGATCTGGGTCTGTTTTTGAGCGAAGGCGCGGGCCTGGGACTCATTGAAATCGCCCGTAATGGCGGCATTCTGCGCCTCTTCGTTTTGGCGAAGCTGCTGCATCAGAGGTTGGATTTTAGGCCGTTCGGCCTGCATAATCGTCTTAATCTGGGTTGTCTGAGCGTCCGTAAGGTTCAGCTCTTTGGCCATGTGCTTGAGCATCCAACCGCCATGGCGTCCAAAGCCGGGTCCGTGGCCGGGACCCTGAGCAAAAGCCGTAGTCGCAAGGCCGGCTGCCACGGCCACTATGATTGCCACCGGTATGAGGAATAATTTCTTGTTCACAAGGAACTCCTTTTACAATCGAGCGGCAGCCGAAGCCAGTTGCAATGCGGTTTTGGTCTGCCATCAGTATTAACCCTGCTGGACGAAGTTGAAGGTTAGGAGTTGTTAATGGGTTCTGATAGCCTTCACAGTTCTTAACTGCGTTGAATTTGAGCTTGGGTTTAAGGTGAAAGTTATGGTCTCAGTGCTGCTGATTGATGATGATTCCGAGTTAAGCAAGCTCCTGGAAGAGTATCTGCAGAGTGAGCAGCTTGAGTTGGACGCCGCGCATGATGGTCCCAGTGGGCTGGAGAAAGCCCTTAACAACCAATATGCCGTGGTTATTCTGGATGTGATGCTGCCAGGCATGAGTGGACTGGATGTGTTGAAGCAGCTTCGCCAGAAAAGCGGCGTGCCGGTGTTGATGCTGACCGCGCGAGGCAGTGAACTGGACCGCATACTCGGTCTGGAACTGGGCGCGGATGACTACCTGCCAAAACCCTTCAATCCGCGTGAGCTGGTGGCGCGGCTACGGGCGATCCTTCGGCGTACGGCGTCAGGCGGCGCTGCGGCGACAGGACAACCGGTCCATCTGGCGGATGTGGAACTGCATCCTGAATCGCGCAGCGTGACCTGCGCAGGCAAGAGCGTTACGCTGACGGGCGCCGAGTTTGACCTGCTGTACACGTTTCTGAGAAGTCCCGGCAAGATCATCAGTCGTGAAGATCTCACGCAGGCAGCCCTGGCGCGTCCCATGTCACCCATGGACCGCAGTATTGACGTGCATGTAAGCAACTTGCGGCGCAAGCTGGGACCTTATGAAGGCGAGCAGGAGCGCATCAAGGCGATCCGTGGCAGTGGCTACGTATATCTCTTACCGGGAGAGCAGTCGTGAAACTTCCGCGTTCTCATTTTTCGCAGCCTGTTTTTCAAGATTTTCATGTGGTTCTGGCTGGCCGCAGCCATGATGTTTGGCGCCTGGAACCTGATGTTCTGGACGTCGCTTTCGCAAATGCCGCAGCCGGAAGCGCGGCGTGGAGCGTTTGGGGAGTCGCTGAACCTGTATGCCGAGTCGGCGGTACAGGTTTATGACCGCGAAGGACCGCAGGCGTTCGAGCAGTATGCCGCGCGTTCGCAAAAAGAAGCGGGAACGGAAATATTTCTTTTTGATGGCATGGCCCGGCCGATTACGCCGGCGACGGGCGCGGCCACCAGCGTGGCAGTGGAGGTCCGCGACCAGCAAAAGCACGTTGCACACAACATTCTGGGAAGATTGATCTGGGGAAGATCAGTGGAAGCGGCCAGCGGGCGCATGTACATTTTTGTCACTCGCCTGCGTCAGCCGGTGCTGCCACGTCCGGACGCGTATTCTCCGGCCGGCTGGTGGTGAGTATCCTGATTGCCGGCATGGTTTGCTATTTTCTGGCGCTGTACCTGACTTCGCCGGTAAAGAAACTGCAATCCACGGTGAAGGCATTTGCGGAAGGCAATCTGGAGGCGCGCTTTCGCCGCAGTTGGGAAATCGCGCGGATGAACTGCCAACCTGGGCCGCGAATTTGACCAGATGGCCGAGCGGATTGAAGGTTTGATCTCATCGCAAAAGCGCCTGCTGGCCGATATCTCACATGAACTGCGCACGCCGCTGGCGCGTCTCACGGTGGCGCTGGAACTGGCGCGGAAGTCGGCGGATGGCAGAGCGGTTTCAGCGCTCAATCGCATTGAACAGGAAACCGAGCGTGTAAACCAGCTTGTGGGCCAGTTACTTACATTGACCAAGCTGGAAAGCGGCTCAGAGCGCGTGCCGCCGGAAATCGTGGTTCTGGAAGAGATTGTTCATCAGGTGATTGATGACGCTGATTACGAAGCCAAGCCACTGCATAAATGCGTGAAGTCAGACGAGCTTGAACATTGCCGAGTCCGCGGATCATTTGAATTACTGCGCAGCGCAATCGAGAACGTGGTGCGCAATGCCGTCCGATACACCGCCGAAGGAACATGCGTGGAAGTTGGGCTGCATTGGCATCTGGATACCGCAATACTTACCGTGCGCGATCATGGGCCAGGTGTTCCGGACGCTGAACTGCAACATATCTTCGAGCCATTTTACCGCGTGAGTGAAGCGCGCGAGCGGTCCAGCGGCGGCGTGGGACTTGGGCTCTCAATCGCCCACAGAACGGTGAAGCTGCACGGCGGCAACATCCGGGCTGATAATGCGAAAGACGGATTGGTTGTGACAATTGAATTGCCGCTGGCGCCGAACGCTGCTCCGGTACCGTCACACCCGGAAAAGACGACGGCGTAAAAAGAAGCTATTAGCTACTGGCTACTGGCTGCTAGCTTTCTTGTCGTCAGCTTGCGAGCGATGAACGGAAGCGGAAACGCAAGATCGATCTGTTCCTATCACGCGCTTGAATTAAAGCGCGATACATGGAACGGACATCGGGATGACGTGTGTCGTTGGTTTGGCAGCGGCTTCATCTAACAACTGAAGAGACTCTGTAGCGCACGCGATCTTGGGCTCCGAGCCAGAAGCTAGTAGCCGCTTTTCCTATGCTGCCTTCTCGCCCTCTTCTTTGGCTTCGGGGTGGCCGCGTTTCGCGGCGGCATTTTCGATCTCAGAATTGATTTCTCCGCCAACCAGAATTGCCATGCCGGTAATGTACAGCCAGAGAAGTAAGACGATCACCGCGCCCAGCGAGCCATAGGTTTTTCCGTAGCTGTTGAAGTAATGCAGGTAAACGCGGAAACACGATGGAAGCTGCAATCCACAAAATCACGCCGATAAGGCTTCCCGGCGTGATCCAGGCCCATTGCTGCTCAGCATCCGGCGCCCAATAGTAGATAATGGCGAAAGCCAGGACGACGAAGAAGAACGCCAGCGGCCACTGCACAGCTCTCCATAGCAGAACGGTAATGTTGCTCAGGCCCGTGTGATCGCCCACAAACTGTGCGATAGAGCCGCCGTACAGGACGATGACCAGCGCGGCAATTGTCAACGCGGAAATGGCCGCGGTGAGCGCCATGGATAGCGGCAGGCTCTTCCATAGCGGACGGCTTTCCTTCACGTGATAGCAACGGTTCAGAGCGTCCATGATGGAGCGCATCCCGCCCGAACCCGACCACAAGGCAAGCACCAGACCGATCGCCAGCTTGAGCCCGCTGCTATGCGTGACAACTTCGCGCATGGTTTTCTGGAGCATGCTGTATGCGTCCGGCGGCATGAACTGTTGTATGTAGGTGAACAGGCTGTGGCGTAAATCATGACTCTTGCCGAAAATGCCCAGGCACGTGACAAGGAAGAAGAGCATCGGTATCAACGCCCCCATGAAGTAATAGGAAAGCGCAGCGGAGCGGGTAAGTACCTCGTCGTTATCAAACTCCTTGTACACGCGCTTGCCAAGCTCCACCGTGGTAAGTCCGCCAAGTTTCCAGGGCGAAGTCTTTTGTTTCGTCTTTTCAACTCTGGCTGGACCGGCTTTTGCCACCTTCTCCTTGGCTGAATCAGAGTCCCTGATTGATTCAGGTCTCATTTGCCGGGTCTGGGGAATTTCCTTGCGCAACTGCATGCCATCTCTCCATCGATTTGCCGAAATACTCTCGTGTTGCTGTTTGGATGAGAATCGCTGGCAAAGGGAAACTGCTGGACAGAGCTGATTGCGGGATTCACCCGTGCAGGTGCGGAACGGTGGAAGGGAAACCGCGGAAGCAACCAGTGAAGCTGGCTGTGAGGTCAGGACCAACTGCAAGGATCGCCGGCTGCGGTGTCGCTTCTTCATCGTTTCGCACCCACTTGGGTGTGAGAGAAAAGAATGAATTACTGGTAAGACGTATCGGACGCGGGCGATTGATAGCAGCAAGTTTGTTAAAAATCGGTAAACGAATCTGGCCGAAATTATTATTAAATGGTGGAACCTTTTTTCTCTGCCGCCGTATTACTAACCAAAGGAACCTGCAGACGTCAAACAAAGGCATAAGCAAGTTACTTGAACAAGGTTCACTACATGAATCAGGAGCGATTTTATGGACGCGAAATGGAATGACGTGGTTGATAACATGGCAGTACGGTTGGGCATGGTGATTGTAGGTTTCGGCACATGGATTGCCGTCAGCTATACATTGCTCAGTTAATTGGTCGCTAATCACCGTGAGCGGATTTCTGGTTGTAGCGGGTTCGGTGTGCGACTCGGCCTCACCCTCAATACATTTTTATTGGATCGCATTGAAAAGCAGCGATCCCAGAGCCAAGAATAAGGACTGCGGCCGTCCACGCGCCGTCAGTCCGCTGCTCCAAGCGCCTTCAAGGTGATGGTGGGTAGATAGCTTTTAGCGGTTTTGGAGCGAAGCGACAGAATTTAATGCCCCGCCCCATAGCGGGATTCAACGTATTCATCCAGTATCTGGATAAACTCGGCGACAATGCGGTCGCCCTTCAACGTGGTCATCAGGCGTCCGTCAACAAAGACGGGCGCCTTTGGTTCTTCAAATGTTCCCGGCAATGAAATTCCGATGTTGGCATGCTTTGACTCGCCGGGTCCGTTGACCACGCAACCCATCACAGCCAGCTTCAGCTCTTCCACGCCCTGGTATTTTTGCTTCCACACCGGCATGCTGTCACGCAGGTAGGTCTGGATCTGTTCCGCCATTTCCTGAAAGAAAGTGCTGGTGGTGCGTCCGCAACCGGGGCAGGCGGTCACCTGCGGAGTGAAGCTGCGAATCTGTAACGACTGCAATATCTGCTGCGCGACCAATACTTCTTCCGTGCGGTTGCCGTTCGGCGCCGGCGTAAGTGAAACGCGAATGGTGTCACCGATGCCTTCCTGCAACAACACGGCCAGCCCGGCGGTGCTGCTGACAATTCCTTTTGCGCCCATGCCGGCTTCGGTGAGACCAAGATGCAGCGGATAATCACATCGTGAAGCCAGGCTGCGATACACGTCAATCAAATCCTGCACGCCGCTGACTTTTGCGCTTAACAGGATGTGATCATGCGGCAGGCCTGCTTCTTCGGCAATCTCAGCGGAGCGCAACGCACTCACCACCATGGCTTCCATGGTCACATCGCGCGCGTCTTTAGGTTCGGCGGACCTGGAATTTTCGTCCATCATGCGCGTGAGCAGTTGCTGGTCCAGCGATCCCCAGTTCACGCCAATACGTACCGGCTTCTTGTTCTTCACGGCCACTTCCACCATGGCGCGGAAATTATTGTCATCCTTGCGGCCAACGCTCACGTTGCCGGGATTGATGCGGTACTTGGCCAGCGCCTGGGCGCACTCGGGATATTTGGTGAGCAGAAGGTGGCCGTTGTAATGGAAGTCGCCGATGATGGGGACATGGATGTTCTGCTTGGCCAGGCCTTCCACAATGGCGGGCAGCGCCTTGGCGGCAGCGTCATTATTCACGGTCACGCGCACCAGTTCTGACCCGGCACGGGCCAGTTGCGCCACCTGAAGAATGGTGCCGGCCACATCCGCGGTGTCCGTGTTGGTCATGGATTGGACCACCACGGGCGCGTCCGAGCCTACGCGGACATTGCCGATGGTTGCTGTAACAGATTTCCTGCGCTGTATGAGTGCCATTGTGTCTATTTTAACCGAAGTAAGCTCGATTTCCGACCTTTCAGCCTGCCGCCGGTACACCGCCCTTGATCACTGCCGAGCGACGGGTTTGCTCCTTTATGCAACCATTGCTATAGGAGGACTTGCTGGATTCAGTTGCAATCGAAGTTTATTTGAAATGAGTTTTTACTGGCGGCGATTTCCTCCTCAACCATGAAGCCAACTGGCCCCGCACCTCACCGCCAGGGGCGCTGCCTTAGCTAGTGATTAAAATCTACCTCAATCATGATTTTTATGGGTACAGGTTTGCCATCATTGGTGGCGGGCTTGAACGTCCACTTTGTAACGGTGGCGATTGCCTGTTCGTCGACGCCGAATCCAACTGGTCGATAGATTTCTGGCTGCTGCACTTTTCCGCTTTCGTCAATGGTGACTTCAACCACCACGGTACCTCCGATCCCAAGCTTTTCCGCGATACCACTTAATGGTGGCGGCGGAGGCGCATTCAACGGCTGCGGTGGAGTGATGCCGTGCCAGTCAATTGGTTTACTCTTGGCATCGGATCGCTTCACTTTTGCTGGTTTAGTCGGCAAAGCGGACAACGGCGGAGCTGATATTTGTTTTTGCAAAAATGAACGCCAGTATTCAGGTACGGCGGCGACCAATTCAGTTTCATTGAAAGTGAAAATCCGGTTGAGCAAGTCGCTAGCTTCGTCAGAGGTAGTGAGCGGATGGGATAGTTCTATTTCGACGGTCACCGTAATTTTGTCCCACGCTTTGGCTTTTACCGGTCGCAAGTTCTTCTTGGCGACCTCATAACCGTATAGAAGGCGGCTACCGCTGACTCGCAGCAGAACAGGAGTGAGTTCTACGTTCTTGATCATCAGTCCGCCGTAAACCGTCCAGGGGCCTTCAGTGCCGGCGGTCAGCAGGTTGCCATTGGCGTCATAATGCTGAAAATCCTTGATGGTCGGATGGCGGAGGATATAGATTTTGTCGTTGTAGGTGGAGTTGAGCACTGACCGGAGGTCTTCTGCGCCGGCATGGGTCGCAGCCAGGAAGAGACATGTAGCAAGAAATAGAAGGATTGCCCGAAGCATGATTGGTCAGAAGAGTTTGGCGGGAAACAGTAGGGAGTGCAAGAACATTGTTCGAGGCAAAATAAAGACCTCATTCATCAAAACCCGGGAACTGATTCCATTCAGCGGAAAGAACCTGAGAGGAATTTGTGAAAAAATCGTGGAAGATCCTGCGTCAGGAGTAGCTGAAAACCCGGGCACATAGGGACGTTACCTATCTTTAAGACTCCGTGTCGCTACCCAAACCAGAATCATGGGTATCCACACCCAGACAAGCTCCGTCATGAGAATATGTCCCATTCGCGACGAGTACAGTCCATGTGTACCGATAGGTGACACCGCGATCGGTCGCCAGGGAAAGAAATAACGATGCCGGTCAAACGGCGAGAAGAAGGCGACGCCCAGTCCGCCATTGGTCATTGCATCCAGAATCCCATGCGATGCGGTAATCACGAACAGCCAAAGTGCTGTAACCCATCTCTGCCCGCCATCGCTGATCATCCGCGAAACCATAAAGCCCACGGCCGCCGCGAATAGCAGCGAATGCGTCATGCCGCGGTGTCCCCAGAGATCGCCGTAATGTATGCCGAAAGCGAAGCCAATCACGTCAATATCAGGAAGCATGGAACAGAATGCAGCCATGATCCACCAGCGGCGCGCGAGCTGCGTCGAAGGACGTTTGAAATCGTCAATCACAGCGCCAAGAAATGCATGAGTAAGAAGTGTAGCCATTTCGGTCTGCCGGTTTTGTATCAGTAACCGCCGGTTCTTGGCAAAGAGCGGACGCAGTAATCTGTCTCGATTGGGTCTGGACCTGAGCGGTGGAAACCGCCCCCGTGCGGCCAGGTTCAGGTCAGGTCATTTTCACGGCAAAGCTTTTCAAGGCAAATCATTCAGAACTGGGTGAGGAGGCCAGCGCCGGCGAATTGGAGGAGCCGCAGGTTCATCTGGAGATGAGACAGAACCAGACACGAGACCGGGAGCGAGCGGCGGTAAGTGGCAGATATTGCCGGAACTGGATGAAGTCACGCCGATGTGCATGCAATTTACGGCATTCCTGAAAACATTTCCGGTGAATGAATCGTGTCCGGCGGTCTCCATCGCCTCAATCTGAGAGAGGGCGCCGAATGGGATGAATGAGTTGCCGGTGATCACGTTGCTGCCGGACGCGCCATCCGGACTTGTGATTTCTATGCCATGGTTTTTATTCTGGCCGAACTGGTTGCCGGTGATGATGTGATCACCGCTTTCAGCGCCCGTAATCAGCAATCCGTCTTGAGCGTTGCCGCCGAAATCAGAACTCTCAATCCGCATGGCGGCGCCCCCGTCAATGACAATGCCATGCGTTCCGTTACCCTCAAACTCTGAACGGCTGATGAACCAATCCGTGGAGCGGTTGATCCACAAGCCGGCATCGCCATTGAACCAGGACTCCAGGTCAACGAGTTTGGCGCAGCAGGTACGATTCACATTATCGGTACGGTTGGATCCGTTGTCACTATTAATCACGCCCTGCGCGGTGAAATCATGGACCTGAACGCGAGTGAGATCAACCCGGGGAGCATCAATCAGCACCCCGGCGATGGGAGCGGTCTGCATGGCCTTCTGTCCATCCAGAACCAGATCATGGAGAGATGCTTGCGCACCAGCAAGAATCACCAACGCCGCAGCCTTGTAGTCGGGAGCCGTTTGAAGCACCGCTCCTGCGCCATTCGCGCCTTGCGGGCCGGAGATGGAGGATTGATCGTAAATCAGGATTGGACCGGAGGAAGCAAGGGTCACGTAATTAAGCAGAACCTGTACTCGTTTTCCTGGAGCGCCCACAGTGAAGCCGTCGGCCGTCTGAACACCCGTGAACTGGCGCGCGTCGCAAATACCACCATCCAGCAAAATCAGGCTGGCTGAGCAGTCGGCAATTTGCTGGCCCAGGGTCACATTCGCGGCCGGTATGAGCAGGACAGTCGCAGACTGGTTCGTAGTGACCAGAACACTTGTGCTGGATGAAGAACTGGATGCATGCAGGGTGGAATCATAGCCAGAACCAGCGCAGGCAAGCGCAACCAGGACCAGGACGAGGCTTGAGAAGAACGAATAAGATTTCACGGTTTTCCGGCGCCTATTATGACCGAAGTAGTTCTTTAGTCCAGTGTCCTTCTTCTTCTAGTGTGAAAAACCAACTGGGAGTAGTGGCATCTGGGCAAAACAATAGTTTGAAGACACTAGTCAGCAGGTAATGATTGTGAGGAAGACACCCCAGAGCGGCATTGGCTCGCGCTGGCTTCTGCGTGCGTGTGGCGGCTTGTTTCCTCTGCATTTAAGAGACCGGAGGACTAGAATCTGAATAGGGTCTAATGGTGTCTAAATACGAGGGTGTTTTCGCAATTATGAAGAAACGTTTGTTGATCTTGGTGCTGATCGCGTCCTGGGTGACGATGGGGCAGGGAATGCAGGCGCAAAAGCGTCTGAGCAAAAGGCGCCCAGTGACGCCATGAAGGCTTCTGCCGGGGAATCCAGCAAAGGATCGGCCAAGACTCAGAGTCAATCTGGGGACAAAGAGATTAAAGACAACAAAGTCGCCAGCACCCAGAACAAAGCGAATTCGCAATACGCAACCCTGCTGCCTTCCACCTTCAATGGCTGGCAGGAAGAGAAGTCGTCTGTGAAGGCCGGATCAGACCCCGCCGCGGCTGACGGCACTGACGCTCCAGTGCTGAGAGAGTACGGCTTTGCCAACTATGAGAGCGCAGCTTACACGCGCAACGGTCGCCAGATGCAGATCAAAGCCGCCCGCTTCAGCGATGCCAGCGGCGCTTATGGCGCGTTCACCTATTATGTCCAGCCGCAGATGCAAAGCGAGAAGATTGGTGATATGGGCGCTTCCAATAACCGGCGGATACTGTTTTATCGCGGCAACGTTCTGGTGGACGCTACTCTTGACCAGGTTACGGCCATGTCCGCCGCTGACCTGAGAGCGCTGGCGGATGCGCTTCCGCGCCCGAAGGGCAATACGTCTGCTCTGCCGACTTTGCCCTTGAATCTGCCCAGGCAGTCACTGGTGCGGCACAGCGCGCGCTACATTGTGGGACCGGTGGCGCTGGAGCGGCAGGGAGTTCCTCTTCCGGCCTGTGCTGGTCAATTTCAGCCTGAGCCCGGAAGTCGAGTTCGCCAACT
>CAWGRA010000002.1:0-83268 GCA_963824835.1 Terriglobia bacterium
TCCCGCGGCCGCGGCGTCGGGATCGACGTCCGTGAACGCTCGAAGTTCGTCGCGGAACATCTGCGCGAGCTCCTGCGCCTTCGCGTCGTAGGCGCGGGCTCGCGCCAGGTCGAGCGCGGGTCGAGGAGCGACGGCGTCGACGCCCGGGCACCGCGACCGGCACCTCGAAGCCCGAACACGGCGTCGGTGCGGTACTCGGCGCTCGTCGAGCCGGCCGGCGAGCGCGGCGTGCAGCAGCGCGCGGGTCGCCGGATCGGCATCCGGTGCGCCCCTCGCCGGCCGGGCCGCCCGTCCAGCCCGTGTTCACGAGCCAGACGGTCGGCCTGTGCTCGGCCAGCTTCTCGCCGCAGCAGCCGCGCGTAGACCGCGGGCGGCTGCGGCAGGAACGGGCGCGCCGAAGCACGGCGAGAACGCGGCTGCGGCTCGGTGACGCCGATCTCGGTGCCCGCGAGCTTGCGCGGTGAAGCCCGAGAGGAAGTGGTAGCGCGCCTGCGGGCGTCGAGCCGCGCGATCGGCGGCATCACGCCGAAGGCGTCGGCGGTCAGGAAGACGACGTTCTCGGGTGGCCGGCGAGCTTCGTCGGCAGCGCAGTTCGAGATCGGCTCGAGCGGGTAGGCGGCCGCGCGTGTTCTCGGTCTTCGCGTCGCTCGTCGAGGTCGAGCGCGCCGTCCTCGTCGATCGACGACGTTCTCGAGCAGCGTCCCGAACTCGTGGGTGGTCGCGTAGATCTCGGGCTCGGCCCCTGCCGAGAGGCGGATCACCTTCGCGTAGCAGCCGCCCTCGAAGTTGAAGACGCCGGCGTCGCCCCAGCCGTGCTCGTCGTCGCCGATCAGATGCCGCTCGGGATCGGCCGAAAGAGTCGTCTTGCCGGTGCCGGAGAGCCCGAAGAAGATCGCGACGTCGCCCGCGTCGCCGACGTTCGCCGAGCAGTGCATCGGGAAGACGCCGACGATGCGGCAACCGGTCGTTCAGCAGCGTGAAGATCGACTTCTTGATCTCGCCGGCGTACGCCGTCCCGCCGATCAGGACCTCGCGCGTTGGCCGGGTGCGAGGGCGATGAACGTGCCGGTGCGGGTGCCGTCCTCGGCCGGGTCGGCCTCGAGCGCCGGGGCATGGAGCACGACGCTTCCGGCGTGAAGGCTTCGAGCTCGTCCTCCTCCGGCGCGATGAACATCGTCCCGGCGAACAGCGCGTGGAACGGCTCGGCGTCACGACCCGCACCGACATGCGATACGCCGGATCGGCGCCGGCGTAGGCGTCGACGACGTACAGGTCGTGCTCGCCGAGGTAGCCGGCAACCTTCGAGTGGAGGCGCGTCGAAGCTCCTGGGCTCGAGCGGCTGGTTGACCTTGCCCCACCAGATCCGCTCCTCGGTGCCGGGCTCGCGCACGACGAACTTGTCCTTCGGCGAGCGGCCCGTGTGCTTGCCGGTCTCGACGACGAGCGGGCCGCCTTCCGCGATCACGCCCTCCTGACGGCGCAGGGCGTGCGTGTAGAGGACCGGGGTCGTCGAGGTTCCAGTAGACGTTGCCGTCGGCGGTGATCATGCCGGTTCCAAAGGCAATGAATGGCTGCTTATCAAAAAGAAAGACGAGGCCATGCAGCCCGGCTTTGACATTGATTCGCTGGATTACTCAGTGCTCACCGATCGCACGCTGGCTGAAATTGGTGGAGATAAAAACGCAGCCGAATGGGAAAGCAATCGCAAAGCTCCAGTCAAGAAAGGCGCAGAGTGGTTGTTTCAGAACAAGGGACAGAAGTGGCGGCAGCTCCCCAAAACGGAAGCGTTGCAAGCAAGGCCAAGCCTGGGACAAAAACCGCGGCTGCCGAGTCTGCCGCAAAAGCTACGCCGAAGAAGGCGAAAAGAACCAGGCCCTCCGCTGCGAAACCTTCCAGGGCGAAGGCGCGGAGCGTGAAGCCCTCGAGATTAAAAGCCGCGTCGAAAAAGAGATGACTTGAAACGGGGCTCTGCTGGCGCTTCCACCCTCTAAGCCGCGAGAGATTCGCGTCCATAATCCCGGAGATAAATAAAAATAATTTCGATGAAAGCCGCACAAGACTGTTTTTTGTGCTTCATTCGGTGCTATTTTGTTATTAATGATGCGCGCTGCTTCGCAGTTTTAGTCGCCGCGACCAGTAGTCTTCAGAAAACGCTTCCTCCGTTCAATAAATACGCCTGAGCGATCCGCACGGTGCTGATCGCGACGTCACGGGTGTGTCTAACCGGCGAGGGTAGAACTTTCGGATGTAGCCTGAGCATGTGGCTTCTCTGCCTGCACAACAGGAAGCTCACACCGCTTGCACGCAAACAGGCTGACGGCGTCCCAGGGAATCCAGGGGAACCCTCTGGGATGCTGCTCAGCCTGTTTTTTCTTTTGAACAGGGCGATCATTTCATCCACAAACGCGATTTTCCCTGGGCTGAACGTACGCGTTCATAAGCTTTGACAGCGTCAGCAAGCAGATAACGCTCGGCCACGCGAGGCGGGTTGAGCCTGCCATTTTCAAACAGCGGGACAAAGTTCGGCGAGGATGCCGGCGGCGCACCGCGCCCAACGGGAAAACCGTTGAGTACCGATGAGTTCCTGGCGCTTGCGGTAAAGCGAAAAGAGATCAACCTTAACTTCCCGACCGCCAAAGCTCACGCTATAAACCGCCATACGCCCGCCTTCCGCAAGTGATGCCATCATGGGCTGAAACCAACTGACGCGCCCACACCGTTGAGCGCGATGTCAACGCCACGTCCACCGGTCGCGGCCCGGACCACTTCGGCAATATTATCCGGCTCAGAAGTGGCAACGGCTTCCACTTTTGACATATCCAGCATGGGGCTCTGGGTTTTGTCACGGACCAGCGCAATAACTCGGCCGCCAAGCGCCTTAGCGAGTTCGAGGGCAGCGGAGCCCACAGCTCCGGCAGCTCCGGAAATCAGGACCCATTCCCCGGGAGCGAGGCGGGCATTTTCCAGGGACATATAGGCGGTGGAAAAGGGCACGCCGACCACAGCCGCCTGCTCGGCGCTCAGGTTTCCGGGTCTCGGAATGGCCGCCGGCGACGGGACTGTAATGAATTCGGCATGTGCGCCATCGCGCGTGAAGCCAATATCGCCGCCCGAGCCCCAAACGTTCTGTCCGATCAGGTGCGAAGGCCCTTCCACGATCTGGCCGGCAAAATCACGCCCTACAACCCGTGGAAGTCGCGTATCAGGAAAAAGTCCGCGAATGTTGGCGACGTCACTGGGATTGATGCCGGCCGCTTCCACCTTTATCCGCACTTCGCCATCAGCCCGTGGCGCGGGAGCGACATCCACTACTTTGACAACATCGGCAGGTTCACCAAATTTACGGATCTGAATGGCCTTCAATTGCGTTGCTCTCCTTGCGTTGGCTCCCGTCAGAAGATGAATAGAGTGTTGTTCCACACTGGGAGGGGTACAAATATAAAGATGCGGTGGGCTGCTAAACGGTTTGTGATCACAAAATTGCGCGCCCCATCAGACATAAGCCGATTCGGCAACGTAGCCGACTGAGTGGCGCAGGCATGAAGCTCAGCTTGCGCCGGCTCAAGCAACAGGTGATACTTAAAAATCAGAAACAGTCTTCTGGATTCAAGGGCCAACCCTGCAAGTCTCGTATCTAAGAACTGTTTAACAAAGCCGTTCGTATGCTGCACGGCAACCTCGCGAAATCAGTGGGAATCCATCGCAGCAGGGATGCTCCGGAGAAAGATCAGACAGCGTATAGCGCTTACAGGCTTCTTTGTTCTGGGCTGCGGGTTGCAGCGGTACGCAAGCTTTGTCAGGCAAGCTCCAGGGTGAAACATGGTGCTCCGGGAAAAATGGTTTCGCACGCTCATCCACAATATTTCCGATATTGTTGCCATGATAGATGCTCGGGGAATCCTGCGCTTCGTAAACCCGCGCATGGAATTAGTGCTCGGGTACAGGGCCGCTGATATGCTGGGGCGCAACATCTTTGACTTCGTCCATCCGGAAGACCTTCAGCGCGCCACTCTTGAATATTCTGAAACCCTTCAGCGGCAAGGGGAAAATGTCCCCTCAGTGTTGCGGCTTCGCGACGCTAAAGGGGCCTGGGTGCCTTTTGAGATCATTGCGAATAATCAGTTGAACGATCCCGAGATTCTGGGCGTAATTTTCACGGCCCGTGACGTCCGCTACCGCGAGGAGGTCGAAGAAGCCATCCGTTCCGCCAACGTGGATGTGCAGGAACGCGCGGAAGACCGGACCACCGAACTGGCAAGACGCAACGCCGCTTTGCGCATTGAAAACCAGGGCCGCCTGCAAACCGAGAAGCAACTTCAGCAGGCAATCTCTCTGCTGAACGCCACGCTGGACGCCACCGCGGACGGCATTCTGGTGGTTTCCACGGAAGGCAAAATCAGCAGTTGTAACGGCAGGTTCCTGGAGATGTGGGGCCTGGATTGCAACGCGTCAGTCGGCCATCGCGATGAAGATCTGCTGGCCCGGGCTTTGCCGCAACTGCAAAACAGCGCCGAATTCCTGGCCAAAGTAAAAGAACTCTACTCCAGCCCTGACGCCACCAGCTTTGATGTTCTCCACCTGAAAGATGGCCGCATCTTTGAACGTTACTCACAGCCGCAGCGCATTGGTGAACGCGTGGTAGGGCGCGTGTGGAGTTTTCGTGATGTGACCCAGGGACGGAATCTGGAACAGGAGCTTCGCCAATCGCAAAAAATGGAAGCGGTGGGGCGGCTGGCCGGGGGCGTGGCGCATGATTTCAACAATCTGCTGATGCTGATGTCAGGTTATCTCGGCCAACTCGCTGACAATGAAGCGCTGGCCGCCGACAGCCGGAGCGTGGTTGAACAGCTTCTGGCCACTACAAAACGCGGTGCAGCGCTGACCCGGCAACTGCTTGCCTTCAGCCGCAAAGACCAGATCGCTCCAACCGTTGCTGATCTCAACGCCATTGTCCTGAACATGGAAGCGCTGCTGCGGCGTCTTCTTTTTGACTCCATCCACCTCAAGATCTCGCTGTCCGGCGATCCTCTGTATGTTTTTCTTGACATAAACCAGGTTGAGCTCGCCATCATGAATCTGGCCGTGAATGCCCAGGACGCGATGCCCGGTGGCGGAACGCTCTCCATCAGCACCTGGAATGAGGCCCTTGCCGTAACCGGACCGGGCGGTGAAACATCGGTGACCGATTATGCTGTGCTTGAAGTCACCGATACAGGACACGGAATGACGCCGGACGTTCAGTCGCACATCTTCGAACCATTCTTCACCACGAAGGAGCCGGGCAAAGGCACAGGGCTTGGACTGGCCACCGTGTATGGAATCGTGCAGCGCGCGCAGGGCCAGATCAAGATCAGCAGCCGCCCCAATCAGGGCACCAGCTTCCGCGTCTATCTGCGGCAAACTGCGGTGGCTCCGGGAACAAAGAATGCGGCTCCGGAAAAGCTGCCGGCGCCTCGCGGGCATGAGACGATCCTGCTGGCCGAAGATGAAGCCGGAATCCGGGCCATGACGCGCGCCTACCTGGAAGGACTGGGTTATCGGGTGCTGGAAGCTGCCAACGGCACGGAAGCTATCACGCTCGCCAAGGAATATCGCGGAACCATCGACCTGGTGCTGACGGATGTGATGATGCCGGGCACGCGCGGCGATGCGGTGGTGAAAGCGATCCGCCAGGACAGACCCGAAGTCCAGTCCATATTCATATCAGGATTCGCTGAGGGAGCCGGCATTGACCGTTCTCTGGAAATTCTGGAAAAGCCCTTCGAATTTCCTGACCTCGCGCATCGCATACGCGCGCTCCTGGATCTTGCCAGAATCAGGCAGAAGTGACACTGCCGCGTGATGAAGTGAATTCCGTCCCGGCCAGGAACGGAGGAAAATCCAGGGGCGAGGCCGGAGTCGCGCCGAGCCCGCTGCACCAGGAGCATAGTAATCGTTGGTGAATGTAATGCTCCATGGCGGGGTTGGATTGCAGCGACAAAAGGGGAAAACCAAGGGCTGCGGCCATCCACGCGCCGTCAGCCCGCTGCAACAGGAGCATAGTAATCTTTGGCAAATACGATGCTCCATGGCGGGGTTGGAGCGGCAGCGACAGGAAGAATTGGTGAGCGCGGCTGGATTCGAACCAGCGACCCACGCCTTAAAGGGTAAAAGGAACACGAGCTTCCAAGGTTTCAAAGGACTTTGCCGAACGCCATAATACGTGGAAGGACATGCAAGCCGTCTTTCTGGCTTTAAATCACAGCTTTGACAGCAGCCCGGTCGAGGTAGGATTCAATTCGCTCGGCGAGACGAGTTTCTTCCGGCGCGGTAGAATTATGCCCACGAAGTTCCCCTTGCGTGGGCCTAAACGCGTTAAAGGATCTTGAGGAAATGAAAGCATGATGAGCGATGACGCTGTGATCGCGCTGAGGAAGTACGGCGCGAGTGAGTTGGAGATCAACGATTTCTCCTCATCCATAGTCTATGATTGGATACTGAATGAGGAAGAACTGATCTCAGCTTTCGAGACAGAACGAAAGAGAATTCTCGCTAGGCGCTCAGGAATTCCTGCTCTTCAGCCTGAGGACGAAGCAATCCCGCGACGACCTTCCCACGAGCGTGGTCTCAACGCTCAAACTCTTTTGCAGCGTTTTCTGCGTCGCTTTGGTTGATGAGCTTAAGCAGCGTCGAAGAATCCAGATTCCCGCTGCCGCAAGTGCAATTGATTTCCGTTGAAAAGAAGCTCCAAGGCGGGTCGGAGCGGAGCGACAGGAAATAATGGTGAGCGCGGCTGGATTCGAACCAGCGACCCACGCCTTAAAAGGGCGTTGCTCTACCAACTGAGCTACGCGCCCACACTCAACTAATCTAACACATGCAGAAACGGTTCGGGAACGCGCGGCATGAAGTGCAACTTACTGAATTGCTCAGAGTCAGCTCATGTAGTGCAGGTAGCCAAGACCAACACGCATGTGGTGGTTCAGCTTGTCCGGCACGCTTAAGGCGATGGCGAGTCCCACCAGGCCGTGCGCAATTCCAAGTGGAATCAAGCTGCGGTAACGGCGGTAAAGTTCGCTCAGGAGCCATCCGCCTATAAACGTCAGCGGGGCGAGCACCGGGTTGGGCAGATGCGCCAGACCAAACAACGCGGCGGTGGTAAAGCTGGCCAGAATACCGCGGTGAATGATCCGTTCCATTCGGACAAAGAAGAATGACTGCTGGATCCATTGCTGGACCACGGCCCACAACAAATACGAGCTGCCATGCAACAGAGCGTTACGCTGGCCGAATAAGCGGTGCAATGTCCCAGACGATCGGACACCACAATCACAACCAGCGCGGCGAGGAGTCCCATCGCGATCACAATGACGGAGAAATTGAATGGCGGAAGCTCAAGCGCGGGACGCCGGAATCGCTGGCGGATGAAGCGGACGAATGCGGTGACGAATCCGCTTGTGCTTTGCGGCCGTTTGCCATCGCAACCCCATGCTGGAGCCGGACAAAGCTTCATCGCCAGCCGAAACTTTGATTGCAGGGATTGTCTTCCGCTGCGGGACGTCGATAGAGCGCCAGTACGGCCACGGACAAGAAGAATGCCACGTCAATCCAGAAAAGCTTTTTCTGGACTGGGCGCGGGCTCCAGATGGTCAACAGAATGAGCGTGTAACCAAATGCGATATTTAAAAAAGTGCCCAATCTGCCGGGATAAATGATTTCCACCGCACACGCCTCAGTGCGCTGAATTGCGCCGTGCAAGAAGAAAGCAGCCCGAATTGACGGGCTGCTTCTGGCTTCATTCAATTTTATGCCGGTTTTCTTCCCCATGAACGAACTTTATTGGGAACCAGGCACGTTCAGTTCGCCGCCTTAGAAACGAATTTGCGGTCCAATGGTGCCGCGGAAGCTGTTGCGCGCCTTATCCGGGAAGAAGATAATCTCATCGCCCGCTTCCGCCCGAATTCCCAGCCAGCCGATATTCAGTTCAATACCTCCGGCAGGATAAACCGCGGCATCCGTATCGCCATCCACCACATTATTGATCTGATTGTTGATGGCGCCGGCCGTAACCGGTCCGCCCACTCCAAAGTTCACGAACCCGCCTTTTACAGTGGCAAAGATGCGCACTGGGCCAGTGCTTTGAATTTTGGGACCGAAAAGTCCATGCAGCAAACGGAGTTTGGAGCGCGACGTATTGGTAATGCCGCTGCCAGTCACACTGTTGGTGAAGCTTCTTTCGAAGTCATAGGCCATTTCGCCTTCCAGCACAACGTGCTTGGCGACGTTGAAACCAACCCGTCCGCCTACGCCGAACATGTTCAGGTTGGTGGTTGAAGAAAGGCGCGTGAAATCAAAAAACACGCCTATGTTACCGTGGTTTTTGTCATCTTGCTGGGCCGAGGCTCTGGGTGCGATCATTGCAAAACAAAGACCCAGAGCGGCTAAAATTGCGTAACGTTTCATGTTCTTACTGTTCTCCCGTGACTTAAGTTTTACCTTCCCGAACCGTACCGAGAAACCTGCCATTGGGAACCATAACTCCAGCACGGCTTATTCTGACAAATACGATGCTGCTGCGCTGGTCGGGGTGGGCTGCCTTCGAAATTTGCAATTACTTCTATGATGATACGGAGAATCCGCCGGACGGTTTGCACCGGCAGGCACACAGGAATAGACTTTTCTGCGTCTAATGGTAGCGGAGGAATTATATGCCCCAAGGCACACTTGACGTAATGAAGCTGGATGGTCAACCAGTTACGTATCAGGTAATGTTTGAGCAAAATGCAGGCGGTACTTTTGTGGCGCGCGTGGACTCAACAGGGCTTGTGCCGCTGATGCATGAAGAAATGCGCGTGGAACTTCCGGCCGCGGAATCAATTGCCCAGAAAGCCGAGAGTGAAGGCCGCGTTCGCGTGGCGAATGTTTTCCTGGAAGAAAACAATCTGCACGCCGCCATGGAGTACCTGGAAGAAGATATATAAAGGCGACTGAAGCGGTACCTTTCTTCAATCCTTCTCATTTCATAAGACTGGGTTTTCAGGCTTCACTCTTCGTTGACCCAGTGTGTTGGGGCGATGATTGTCTGTGTCTCGCTGCATGGCAATTTGTTCCTCACTGAGAGTCGCTTTCATCTTCCCGGCCAGGTCCTCCGCGATTTTCCTGCCGTGAAAGCGTCCATTCTCGATAAAGATTTCGCTCGTGCGCGAGCCTGACACAACCACACCGGCCACATAAATTCCCGCAACATTGCTTTCGAAAGTATGGGGATCGCATACCGGACGCATTTCCGGGCCGCTCAACTGAATGCCGACTGCACGAAGGAAATCGTAATCCGGGTGATAGCCGGTGAGCGCGAAGACAAAATCATTTTTCAGCACGCGCTCTCCTTGCGGCGTTTTCAGGCGCACAGCGTCAGGCAGGATTTCACACACGGAAGAACTGAAGTATGCGGCAACTTCACCGTTCTTGATGCGATTTTCAATGTCCGGCTTGATCCAGTACTTCACGTTGTTATGTATGCCCGCACCGCGATGGACCAGCGTCACGCGCGATCCGCGCCGCCACAGTTCAAGAGCTGCAATCGCCGCCGAATTCTTCGCTCCCACCACCAGCACATCCATGTCAAAGTACGGATGAGGCTCCTTGTAGTAATGCATCACCTTGGGCAGGTCTTCACCCGGAATACGCATGTAATTGGGAAGATCGTAATATCCCGTGGCAACAACGATCTTACGGCTGGAGTATTCCATTTCCCGGTTGTTGCGGTCCCGCACCATGACGCGGAACGCGCCGTCTATGCCCGGTAACGCTGATCACCTGCTGATATTGGCGAACGTCAAGATGATAATGCTGCGCCACCTTGCGGTAATACTCCAGCGCCTCCTGCCGCGTGGGCTTCTGGTTGGCGCTGTTGAATGGCAGATCGCCAATCTCCAGAAGCTCCGGGGTGGTGAAGAACGTCATGTTGGCGGGATAGTGAAACAGAGAGTTCACCAGGCATCCCTTATCAACCAGCGCGGCCACGAATCCGGCGCGTTGGCATTCAATGGCACACGCCATGCCAGTGGGCCCGGCGCCAATCACAAGCACGTCAAACGATGTACGATCATGCGGCATAGGAAACTTTTATTCTATCGTGAGGTGGTACTGACCTGGGATGAGGGCCGCAGCAGTGATGAGCCGGAGGCCGCTGGGCTGGGGGCTTTCACTTGGAAACAATAAAGGGAGCGTTAAGCCAACAATCAGCAACGCTCCCCTGGGGCTTCCGGGTCTAAGACAAAGGGGAGGAGGACCTCGTCTCAGCTCGTGTTCAGCACAAATTTGATTATGCTCCTGATGCGACCCGGGGAAAAACGCCATGGTGCGCCAGTGGGAGTAGCACCAAAACGAGAGTTCTCCTGCATCCAAATCCCACATTATCTAAAGACGGATGTACTTACTTGGGGAGAGAATCAGAATGGTATAGCGCTGGCAAAGGCCTTGGCCTGCCAATCACGCGTGAGGTTGAGCACGTGGCCGCCTCGCCGGCAATTTATAATGTCTCGGTTTGGCTTGCGCTACCCGGAACGTGGTGGGAAGGCGCGGCGGCACCACATGTATATCGCATTATCTGAGAGGCAGGCACACATGGCGACAGCCACCAGCAACTTCCGGCAGGAAAAAGATTCCATCGGCATCAAGGAAATTCCAGCCGACGTCTATTACGGCGTGCAGACTGCACGCGCGGTGGAAAATTATCCCATCTCCGGGATGCGGGCGAATCCCACGCTGATACGCGCGTTCGGCATGGTGAAATACGCGGCCGCCGAAGCCAATAAGGAACTTGGCCTGGTTGATGCCCAGCGCGCAGACGCCATCATGAAGGCCGCCCGGGAGGTGATGGACGGCAAGTGGAACCAGTCTTTTGTCGTGGATGTGTTTCAGGCCGGCGCCGGCGTGAGCTTCCACATGAATTCCAATGAGGTCATCGCCAACCGCGCCACGGAGATCATGGGCGGCAAGCTGGGCGAATATACCGTCCATCCCAATGACCATGTGAACTATGGCCAGTCAACCAATGACGTTTTCCCTACCGGCATGCGTGTAGCCACGCTGCTGGAGCTGGAAAAACTTTATCCCGTCCTGGACGCGCTGGCAGCGGCGTTCGCGGCCAAGGGAAAAGAATTTCACAGCATCATGAAGTCCGGACGCACGCACATGCAGGACGCGGTGCCGATCCGGCTGGGACAGGAATTTGCCGCCTATGGTGTGGCGATGCGCAAGGCCATCGCAGACATTCGCCACGCCGGCGATTCTCTCCGCGAACTCGGACTCGGCGGCTCCGCCGTAGGTACCGGCATCAACACGCATCCTGACTATCGCGCCAAGGCCGTTGCCAATCTGGCGAAAATTTCCGGACAGAAACTCACGCCGGCTGAGGACATGCGCTGGGCGATGCAATCGAATGCCTGCATGGCCCAGGTATCTTCCGCGCTGCGCAATCTGGCCCTGGAAATTATCCGCATCTCAAACGATCTTCGACTGATTTCTTCCGGCCCCAACACAGGCTTGGCGGAAATCAACCTGCCGGGACTTCAGCCGGGCTCGTCCATCATGCCGGGAAAAATTAATCCCGTGATGCCGGAGCTGGCCGCTATGGTTTCATTCCAGGTGGTCGGCAATGACACGGCGGTAGCGATGGCGGTCCAGGCCGGGCAGCTTGAACTCAACGTGATGATGCCGACCATGGCTTACAACGTGCTGCAATCGATCTCAATCCTCACCAACATGCTGCAGCGTCTTTACGGAAAAATGCATAAAAGGCCTCACTGCCAATGAAAAGCGGAACCAGTTCTACGCGCAAAGCACCGTATCACTGGCAACGGCGCTGAATCCTTATATCGGATATCAAAAGGCGGCGGAGATTGTGAAAGAGTCGGTGGCGAACGGCCGTTCGATCATTGACATTGCACGCGACAAGAAGCTGCTGAGCGAAAAAGAGATTAAAGAGATTCTCGATCCCGTAAGCATGACCGAACCGCAATATCCCAAGGAGTCGGCAAAAAATCGGGAGGATATCAAGAAGAAGTAATCAGCAATCAGCACTCAGAATTCAGCTTCTTCTGAAGTCCCGAGCGCAGCCAGGGATCCCTACAGCTATTAACCTCGAGTATTAACCTCCAGCCGCGAATAAACGCTAATAAACACGAATTCCAGGATTATATTCGCGTTTTTTCGCGGAATTCGCGGCTGAGATTCGTTCCCTGCGTTCATCAGCGTGAATCAGCGGCAAATGGCTCAGAACGCCCATCTTAACAACGTTGCTCCCACCGTAAATCCAGCGCCCACTGACGCGATCAGCACCAGGTCGCCCTTCTTCAGCCTTCCCTGCTGCCGCGCGCTCTCCAGCGCCAGCGGAATGGTGCCTGCCGTAGTGTTGCCGAACTCGTCGATATTGATGATGATGCGGTCTTCCTTCAGCCCCAGCCGTTCCGCCGCCGACATAATGATCCGGCGATTCGCCTGATGCGGAACGAACAGCTTTACATCGTTGCCCGTGAACCCATTCCGCTCCAGCAGGCGTTCTGAAGCTTCCGCCATTTTGCGGACCGCATATTTAAATACTTGTGCGCCGTCCTGGTGAACAAAATGCATTTTCTTATCGACTGTCTCATGGGTTGCGGGATGAAGGCTTCCGCCGCCGGGCATATTGAGAAAGCATCCGCCGGAGCCGTCCACTTCATGGGTGAAGTCGATGCAATAGTTGTCGTCAGTGGCAGGCTCCACAATCACCGCGCCGGCGCCATCACCGAAGATCACACAGGTGGCGCGGTCGGTATAGTCGATGATGGAAGACATCACGTCTGCGCCGATCACCAGCACACGTTTGTGCGCGCCGGACTCCACAAACTTCACGCCGGTCTGCAAGGCGTAAACAAAACCGGAGCACGCCGCCGAGATGTCATAACCCCACGCGTCTTTGGCGCCGATATTGTGCTGGACCAGACAGGCGGTCGCGGGGAATGACATGTCCGGCGTTACAGTGCCAAGAAAAATGGCCTCAATGTCAGAACCTGAGATCCCTCTCTCCGCCAGCGCTTTATTTGAAGCTTCCGTGGCCAGATGCGACGTGGCCACACCTTTATCAACAATGTGTCTCTGCTTGATGCCCGTGCGCTCCATGATCCATTGATTGTTGGTATCGACCATTTTTTCCAGGTCAGCGTTGGTCAGAAGGCGGGGCGGTACGTAGGTTCCGAGAGCAGAGATCTTCGCTCGCACAAGGTTGGGCAATTCATTTTCTCCAGAGAAGCAAAAGATGAAAGATAAAGTGGATATTGTAAGCGGTTTTACCGTGATTCGATAGGCGAAGGAGGCCGCGACGATCTTAAGTAGTTGGGCGAGAAGCGATCAAAGTTTGAGAAAAGAAAACAAGGGCTGCGGCCGTCCACGCGCCGTTAGCCCGCTGCAACAGGAGCATACAAGAACTTAGGCAATAGAGGCTTTAAAGTGGTTGGGCGAGAAGCGATCAAAATTTGAGAAAAGAAAACAAGGGCTGCGGCCGTCCACGCGCCGTCAGCCCGCTGCAACAGGAGCATATATGCGCTTGAGTAGTGAATAGCTCTTAAGCGGTTTGTCGCGAAGCGCATCTAACCACGAAAGGAAGGGCGAGGCCGACCACGCGCCGAGCCCGCTGCAACAGGAGCATATATGCGCTTGAGTAGTGAATAGCTCTTAAGCGGTTTGTCGCGAAGCGACCAGAGAAAGGTCATAACCGGGCACCCCGCTGCACACGCACTAGCCCGTTACCGTTGCTTCCTTCCGGACCTGGCGGGGTTGGCGGGATTGCGTCGCGCGGGACCCGGCCCAAAGATTCTAACACTTTCGCCACCTTGCAGCAGCCATCCGGCGCGCTTTCTGCTTTGCGACCGGCAGGAGTTCGAGGACAATAGAAGGATGCCTCCAGCAGTTGTTGTTGCCAAGACCAGTGTTGTACCCACAGGCAGTGCTGAGCGATTTTTTCAATGGTCGCTCTACCTGTTGCTGGTCACCGGCTTCATGGCGCTGATGGGTACCAACAGCCTGGACGCACCTTCTCTCATCGTGGTCATTCCGGCGCTCCTGGTCCGCGCATACCTGATGTTAATGCGGAAATCGTTCACGATTTCTGAACGCTGGACCACCTACATCACCATCGTCTATTTCGCTTTCTACGCCCTCGATTATTTTTATATTTCGCAATCATTTATCGGCGCCACGGTCCACATGGTGCTCTTCAGCATGGTAATGAAGAGTTTTTTCCGTACGCCGCGACCGTGACCTTGTCTATCTGGCGGTATTGTCTTTTCTCATGCTGCTGGCAGCAGCGGTATTGACCATTGACTCGCTTTTTCTATTGAACTTTTCGCTGTTCATTCTGGTGGCGATTGCAACTTTTGTCAGCATGGAGATGCGCCGTTCAGAACGCGAGGCGCTGGCCGCCGGAATCCCGCGCCATCAGGAAGGAATGTTCCAACGCTCGCTGGCCGGTATGGCCGGACTGCTTGGCGTGCTCACGCTGGCCGGCGCGGCCTTGATTTTTATCATTCTGCCCCGAATCAATCGCGGGCAGTTTATGCAGAGCTTCGCTTCGCGCAGCAGCATCTCCACCGGCTTCAGCCAGGAAGTGCAACTGGGCGGAATCGGCCAGATACAGCAATCGAACGCCGTGGTGATGCATATCAAGTTGCTCTATGGAAAGCTGCCGCCTGATCCACGCTGGCGCGGTTTGTCCCTGGCTAATTTTGATGGACAGGTCTGGCGTAATCCGCCGCAGGTGCGAGTGCCCCACGGACTTGCTCAACGGCCCGCTTGATCTGAGCCGGCTTGAGCCATGGAACGTGGTCCTCAGAACCGCAAGAGCGCAGCACATATCCACGCTGGGTTACAGGGTGATGATGGAGCCGCTGGGCCTGGACGTTTTTTTCCTTGCGCCCGTAGCGGTACGGATCAGCGGGCAATATCGCTCCGTAGTTGTTGCGCCGGACGGGTCTGTGTTCAATGCGCACAATACGTTTTATGGCGATGGAGAAGACGAGCCCAGCCAGAACATTGCCCAATACACGGCTGAATGCTGACACCCGCGATCCGCAGCCTTTCGTTCGCGATTCCACATCCACGGAATATCCGCCTGGCCTGGCGCTCATGTACCTGCAACTGCCCAATGGCAGGGTTGACCGGCGCATCGCGGAACTTGCCAACGAAATCACGGCCAACTCAGGATCAAATTATCAGCGAGCGAAAGCCGTTGAGAACTATCTGAAGACGCAAATTCGGTTACACGCTGGAACTGCCGGGTAACCGCGTGCCTGATCCGCTGGCTTATTTTCTTTTTGAGCGCAAGAAAGGCCACTGCGAGTATTTTGCTTCATCCATGACAGTGATGTTGCGTACTCTGGGAATTCCCGCTCGCGTGGTGAACGGGTTCCGTGGCGGCGAATATAACGATCTTACCGGGAACTACATCATTCGCCAGAAAGATGCGCATTCCTGGGTGGAGGCGTATTTTCCGGAATATGGATGGGTATCATTTGATCCCACTCCTGGCGGAGGCGCCGCAGCCGCGAATGACACATGGTCGCGCATGGCGCTGTACCTGGATGCGGCCAGTGAAGTGTGGCGTGAATGGGTGATCAACTATGACTTCAGCCACCAGATGAAGCTCAGCGCGCAGTTGAACACCAGCACCGGCAAAGCCCAGACGTCATTCCGAGGATGGATGTGGCGGCAGTATCGGAAAATGGTTGCAATTACGCTGGGCTGGCAGGAACGCCTGCAGAAACTTTCGCCCCGGCAAATGGCTTTGGCCTGTATTTTGCTGGGAATTGTGCTTTTCCTGCCGTTCACTCCTAAAGCATGGCGGGTCATGGCAACGCGCGCGCATGGCCCGCAACCCGCAACGGGCGCCGCGCAGCGTGGCCAGTTTCTGGTACCTGCGATTGCTGAAGAAACTTTCCCGTCGCGGCTTTCACAAAGAACCAACCCAGACGCCGGTGGAGTTTGCCGAATCGATTAACGATCCGGCAGTCCGTAAAGAGGTGGTGACGTTCACCGAACATTACGAACGCGCCCGCTTTGATGAATCAGTGAATGACGCGGAAAAATTGCCGGAATTGTTTGAAGAGATTACTGGGCAAGAAATAGGGCAGTCGAAAGGGCTTTCGACTCCTCACTTACACTACTTCTTGGCAATCACTCCACAGGCAATGCGATCGCCGGCGGTTGCAGGATCACTCTTCTGGTCGTCAGCCTTGGCGTGAATCACCAGCGCTGTTCCGCTGTCCGGTGAAAACAGAATTGGGACCGTCACCCATGGTCACACCCGGAGCCACAACGGTCGCCTTGGCCTTGCCGTTGGCATCAACATTGAAGTCCGGCATGTCACCCGCATGTGGACCGTCAGGATTTTGCAAGCCGTGCTTCTTATTGTCGGGATTGAGGTGTCCGCCGGCGGACTTGAAATCAGGTGCATCGCACTTCGGCGTCTGATGGACGTGGATGGCATGTTCGCCCGGCGGAAGGTTCTTCAGGTCCAGTTTGATATTGACGCCCTTGGCGGCTGGCGTAAGTGTCGCCGTGCCCACGTCTTTGCCCTGCGCATCTTTCAGGCTGACTTTGGTGGCAGCCGCTTTCGAGGTTTTCCCGGCAACGGTCACGGGCAGTACCATAAGTAATAGCGCAGCGGCCACACCAATTTTCACGACCGAACTTAACCTAGAATTCATGGAATTTCTCCTGTCAGCCAAACGCAGGGATTGTAACCCATCTGCTCGTGTCAGGCTCACGGCAGGGCTGGCTGTAGATGGTAAAATGACTACATCGCATGCCAGTTGAGAACCCTACAGTCGAGTCTCCGCAGGAGATTTCCACCCCGCCACGGACCAAAGCACCAGCGCCTTTGAAGGTCGGCTTCGTCAGTCTGGGCTGCCCCAAAAACCTTGTTGATAGCGAGGTGATGATGGGCATGCTGCAATCCGGCGGCGCGCGGATCACCGTGAACGCCGAAGATGCGGACGTAATTGTGGTGAATACCTGCTCCTTCATTGACTCCGCCAAGCAGGAGTCCGTAAACACGATTCTGGAGATGGCGCAGCACAAAGTCACCGGTAAGGCGAAGAAGCTGGTGGTGGCGGGCTGCCTGGTGGAGCGCTATCGCGACGAGATCAGGAAGAATATTCCGGAAGTTGACGCCGTGGTGGGTACCGGCGAACTGGATCATATTCTTGCCGCGGCGGGGATCGAACTGGGTGGACAGGCTGCGGGAGACAATTCGCCTTTCAAGATTTTGAATTCGACCTCGGCCAGCCAGGCCTTGAAATCAGGCGTTGGGAAATCAGGTGTTCCCGCACGTGCGGAAGGGCTTGCCCGCGAGCAAAGTGGACGCTTCTCCCGCGCTGAATGGGACGGCGCCATAGCCGACCTGCCCAATTATCTCTATGACGAGAACACGCCGCGCGTGCTGGCCACGCCCAAAGCATCGGCTTACATAAAGATTGCCGAAGGCTGTGATCATCCCTGCGGCTTCTGTATCATTCCGCAGCTTCGGGGAAAGTTTCGCTCGCGTCATTTTGAATCCGTGATCGCGGAAGCTGAGCGGCTGGCGGCCGGCGGAGTCCGCGAAATAACCCTGATCGGCCAGGACACCACCTGTTATGGCGAAGATCTTGGCCTGAAAGATGGTCTGGCCCTGCTGCTGGAGCGGCTGGCGCAAATTCCCGATCTCCGCTGGGTGCGCTTTCTATATGCGTATCCCAACAAGATTACCGGCAAGTTGCTGGAGACCATTGCGCAGCACGAAAAGATCTGTTCGTACATTGATGTTCCTCTACAGCACGCGTCTTCTTCCATGCTGAAGCGCATGAAGCGCGGTGCCGGAGCCGATATTTTTCTCAAGTCGATTGCGAAAATGCGTCACATGATTCCGAACCTTACGTTGCGCACGTCTTTTATCGTGGGCTTTCCCGGCGAAACCGAAGAGGATTTCAATGCACTTTGTGAATTCGTAAAGGCCGCGCAGTTTGACTGGCTGGGCGTGTTCAGCTACTCAGACGAAGAAGGCTCACAGGCCTTCCACCTTGATCATAAAGTCCCGAACCGGACCATTGAAGCGCGTCGCCGCAAGCTGATGCAGATCCAGAAACAGATCAGCAAGAAAAACAAGCGTAAGTTGATCGGGAAACAACTTCAGGTTCTGGCGCTCGGGCCCTCTGAGGAAACCGAGATGCTCTGGGAAGGGCGGACGGAACTGCATGCTCCAGAGATCGATGGCAAGCTGTTCATCAACGACTTTGGCGATCGTGAAGAGTTGGCGCCGGGCGCGTTCTACCGTTGCGAGATCACGGAAGCGCACGACTATGACCTGGTGGCGAGAATCATTGACTAGGGCTTCCTCATCTAATCGAGATATGGCCAAGAAGAAAAAAGTGAGTTCGCTGCGCTGTCCCACGTGCCGCACTCTTGTGGTGGCCGGCGACCCTGAGTTTCCTTTTTGTAGTGACCGCTGCCGCGTGATTGACCTGGGTAAATGGGCCAGCGGCGGGTATGTGATCTCCACCAAGATCCACGACCCCGAAGAGCTGGAAAGCATCGCGGAAGCGCAGTCGCGCAAGCAGTTCGACCCGGATGAGGACGATATTTCCTCGCACGAGCGTTAGACGCGGGTGGAGCATTCGTCCCACGCGCATCTGGGCGCCACGAATTAATCGACTTTCTCCGTGCGCTGTACTGCCGGATCACGTATCCTGAACTGAATGGAACCAGCCGCAGCCATCAAGAAATCCCGTCTCTCCTGGTTGATTGCCACATTTTTCTACATCGGCTACATGAAGCCTGGACCAGGGACCTATGCTTCCGCGGTAACCGTGGTTCTCTGGTGGGCCGCGGCGCATCTAATTCCAGCAAATTGGCTTTTGCTGGTGGCACTGGGCGTGGCCGTACTGATCACGCTGCTGGGCATTCCGCCATCCACGGTGGTGGCCCGTGAAAGCGGACGCGAAGATCCGGGATTTGTGGTGATTGATGAAGTCGCGGGGCAGATGATTGCTCTGATCGGGGTGCCCGTCACTTGGAATTACCTGATTGCGGGTCTTATACTTTTTCGTATCTTTGACATCCTGAAGCCGTTTCCTCTGCGCCGGCTGGAAAACCTGCCGGAGGGCACAGGCATTATGATGGATGATGTGGGAGCGGGGCTCTATGCGCTGCTTCTGTTGCAGTTGTGGATTCATTTTGTAGCGCGGTAATCATTCCATGGGAATTTCCGAAACATTGTTGGGCAAAAAAAATGCTGATGGCATGCCGATCATCGATGCCATTGAGCCGGCGGCAGCCTTACCCGGCGGCGAGGTCCGCATCATTGGCCGGTCTTTGAAGCCGCCGCAAATGGGGCGTCCCGATATCCAGTTCAACGGAGTCTCGGGATCGCTGGTGTTCAGCGCTGAGGACTTCGTGATTGCCCGTGTGCCTCACGGCGCGCAATCCGGTGAGGTGACCGTTCACAACAACGGCACCGTCAGCAACGCGCGCGACATGAAGATTGCGCAGCCCCTGGCGGAAAATCTGCACCCGGTAGCCAACCCGGCCATTGATCCGCAGGGAAATATCTACGTCACATTCTCCGGCGGGCGAGGACAGAAGGTTCCTGTTTCCATCTACAAGATTGACACTGCCTACAGCGTGAAGCCTTTTGTCTCTGATCTGATGAATGCCACCGGCATGGCTTTTGATCGGGATGGCCAGTTGTATGTTTCATCTCGCTATGACGGGACGGTTTACAAAATTGCCCCTAACGGCAGCATGACCACGTACGCGGAAGGGATGGGCGTTGCCACGGGCATTGCTTTTGATCGCGAAGGCAGCCTCTATGTGGGCGACCGGAGCGGCACCATCTGGCGCATCGCTCCGGACCGGCAGATTTTTGTCTATGCCACATTGGAGCCGAGTGTTGCCGCGTATCATCTGGCCTTCGCTCCTGACGGACTGCTCTATGTTTCCGGGCCTACAACGTCAAGCTATGATGCCGTGCATGTGGTGGACTCGCATGGCACGGTGGAAGTTTTCTACCGTGGGCTGGGGCGTCCGCAGGGGATCGCCTTCGATGCGCAAGGCAATCTGTACGTGGCGGCCTCGCTGGCGGGCAAACGCGGCATCGTACGCATCACGCCGGACAAAAAAGCTTCGCTGGCGATAGCCGGACACAAGCTGGTTGGCCTGGCTTTTACCCGGACCGGCGGCGCGGTGCTGGCCACCACGGACTCGGTTTTTCATCTGACATGGAATGTGCAGCCGCTGGCTCTCATCTAGGCTATCTCTCATCTAGAATGTTTGTGTGAACGCTGAGATCATCGCCATAGGTTCTGAGCTGTTAACACCCTTTCGCCAGGACACAAATTCTCTCTACCTTACCGGCAAGCTGAATGAACTGGGCATTGAGGTAAGCTTCAAGACCGTTGTCGGCGACCGCCGCAGTGACATCACCAGCGCCGCGCGTACGGCGCTTGGCCGCGTTGACGTGGTGATCTTTATGGGCGGGCTTGGCCCCACGGAAGATGACTTGACGCGCGAGTGCGCCGCTGAAGCGGTTGGACGTTCTCTGCGCCGTCATGCGCGCATTGTAGAGCAATTGCGCCAGCGCTTTGCCGCCCGCGGCTGGACCATGTCAGAGAACAATGAGCGCCAGGGCGACGTAATTGAAGGCGCCGAGGTCCTGGACAATACGCGCGGAAGCGCCCCCGGACAGTTCCTGCAAATTGACCGTTTCGGCAGCCTTAAATTCATGATTCTGCTTCCGGGTCCTCCCCATGAATTGATGGCCATGTTTCAGGATGAGTGCATGCATCGCCTGCAGCGTGTGGCGCCAGTGATGAACATTGCAACGCGGGTGCTCAAGATAGCGATGATCGGCGAATCCGCGGCTGACAAGCGTGCCGCCGCCATCTACTCCAAATGCACAGACGTGGAGACCACCATCCTGGCCGGAAGCCCGGGCGAGGTGCAGCTTCACCTGCAGGGCGCATGGAGAAACAATGGAGATGGCGCAGAAGAAGGTTGACTCACTGGCGTCCGCGCTGGAAGACGAGTTTGATGAAGCCATTTTTTCCACGCACGGTGAAAATCTGGAACAGATTGTGGGATATTTTCTGGGTATGCGAGACGTGACCCTGGCAGTGGCTGAATCCTGCACCGGAGGCATGCTGGCCGAGCGGATCACCTCCGTGCCCGGGAGCTCGCGTTATTTTCTGGGCGGCGCGGTTTCTTATGACAACAGTTTGAAGACTCTGCTGGTGGACGTGCCGCCCATGCTCATTGCGCAACATGGAGCGGTGAGCGAACAGGTGGCTGCGGCCATGGCAGAGGGGATCCGCAAACGCTGCAAAGCGACTTTCGGCCTCAGCGTGACCGGGATTGCCGGTCCAGGAGGCGGAACGGAGCAAAAACCGGTTGGACTGGTGTACGTTGGGCTGGCCGATGAAAGCAAAACCGAAGTGGTGGAGCGCAAATTTCCCGGCGACCGAGATCGCATTCGCCACTGGGCCACGCAGCAGGCCCTTGACTTGGTCCGGCGCAGGCTGATGTAACATGCGCCAGTTCATCGCACTCGATATCCGGCAAGACGTGCGCGAGCGAATCTCCGCTTATGTTGAACGGGTTCGGCCACTATGCCCTGATGCGCGCTGGGCGCGAGTGGAAGGCCTGCACGTTACGCTGAAATTCATTGGTGAAATTCCGGATCCCAGAGTTCCTGAAATTACGAAAGCACTGGCCGCAATCAAAGCCCGGCCATTCGATGTGAAATTTGACAATGTGGGATTTTTCCCTTCGCCCAAGTCACCGCGGGTCTTCTGGATTGGAGTGCGTGCGGGTGAGGAGTTGCCTCAGTTGGCAGAAGCGGTCAATGAGGCGCTTGCGGCCATTGGCATCGCTCGCGAAGACAAGGCATATTCACCACATCTCACGCTGGCGCGCGCCGGTTCCGGACATAACCTGAAAGGACTCACCGGCCTTCTGACCAACGAGATGGAGACGTTCGGTACAATGACGGCGCACGAATTCTATCTCTATCGCAGCCAGCTCGGACGCGGAGGGTCAAAGTACACCAAGCTGGAACGGTTTGAGTTATTGAATACATAGATCCTTCGACTCGCGATCGCTTCGCTCGCACTCGCTCAGGATGATAAGGCTTTACTTTTATTTCTAAATAACCAATGTCAAACCTCTACATCATCGTCGCCATCGCCGGGTACCTGCTCGGCTCGATTCCGTTCGGCTTTCTGCTGGTGAAGTTTTTTCGTGGCCAGGACGTACGTCAGACTGGCAGTGGCAACATCGGGGCCACGAATGTAGCGCGAACCGGCTCAAAGTGGCTGGCAATCGCAACGCTTGTTCTGGATGCGCTCAAAGGCTCAGTTGCAGTCCTGCTGGGAATGGGGATCGGGTTGCGAAGCAACGTCTGCGCCGGCGCTTCGCCGTGTCTTGCCGAACCACACCTGGCAGCCATCGGCGCATTGGCTGCCGTTGTTGGACACATGTTTCCGGTATGGCTGAAATTTAAAGGCGGTAAAGGCGTGGCCACTGCATTAGGGGTTTTTCTGGTGCTGTTTCCCAAAGCCATTCTGATATCGCTGGCCATCTTCATTCTTGTGGTGGTCGCAACCAGATATGTCTCGCTCGGCTCCATTCTGGGCGCAATTGCTTTTCCCATTGCGGCTTACTTCATGGTCCGCACAGACTGGCAGACGCTTCTGCCCGCGTGCCTGATTTCGCTCATGGTGGTGCTCAAGCATCATGCGAATATCCGTCGTCTGCTGGCCGGCAATGAAAACCGGTTTGGCGGTAACAAGGTCCCGGCTACTGGAGAGCAGTCATGAGCCGGATCGCCATCATTGGCGGTGGCGCGTGGGGAACGGCGCTGGCGATGGTAGCCGGACGTCGCGGCGATCATCGAAGTGCGGCTGTGGGCGCTGGAAAAAGAAGTGGTCAGCTCAATTATCCGGTCCAGAGTGAATGAGGTCTTCCTTCCGGGATGTCCTTTGCCAGAATCCGTAACCGCGACCAGCGACTTCAGAGAAGCCCTGGAAGGCGCCGAGATTGTTGTCAGCGTGATGCCCTCACATCATTGCCGGCGCAGCTTTGAGCACATGGCGCAATGGCTGCGTCCGGAAATGCTTTTCCTCAGCGCCACCAAAGGCATTGAGAATGAAACCTTTCTGCGGATGACAGAAGTCATCCAGGAAGTTGTCACGCGTTATAGCCACTTCCCGCCGAAGAGTCGCGGCGCTCAGTGGACCTTCCTTCGCACTGGAAGTTGCGGAAGGCAAGCCCACGGCTGTGACAGTCGCTTCAAAAGAACCGGACCTTGCGGCGCGGGTGCAGAAGGAATTCAGTGATCCGCGTTTCCGCATATACGTGAGTGAAGATCTGGTGGGAGTTGAGCTGGGCGGCGCACTGAAGAATGTGATTGCCATTGCCGCCGGCGTTTGCGCGGGATCGGGAACGGGACACAATTCCGTTGCGGCGCTGATTACCCGAGGCCTGGTTGAGATGACAAGACTGGCCGTGGCTTGCGGAGCGAAGCCGCAGACCATGGCCGGCCTGGCCGGCATGGGCGACCTGGTCCTCACATGCACTGGCGGCCTTTCCCGTAACCGCAGCGTGGGGCAGTCGACTGGGCGAAGGCAAGAGACTCAATGAGATCATTGCCGGAATGCATGGCATGGTGGCTGAAGGAGTTCTCACCACCAACGCCGCGATTGGGCTGGCGCGCAAGTGTGGCGTGGAAATGCCTATTACGGAGCAGATGTATGAGATCCTGCATGACGGCAAGTCGGCGCAGGATGCCATTCGAGAATTGATGACGCGTCCCGGGAAAGCCGAGGACCGCTCCTAAGCAGTTGGAAATTTTTAAGCTGCCTGGTTGGCCGGAACAGCGTGCATGAAACTCAGCATCGCCCTGATGACGGTGCTATCGCCGGTAGCTGTATTCAGCATTGCGTGGTAAACCGGCCGGTTCGGCCACTCCACCTTGAAGTAAGTCTTGATGAAAGCCGCGCGCTCCCTGTCCACGCGATCGACCTGATCTTCGGCTTCGCCTGGCTGGTGCCCTGGGCAACCAGCCGGCGGATTTTCTCCTGACTGGGCGCATAAAGAAAGAAGCGCAAGTGTCAGTGCGGTCCTGCAGAAAATGCTGTGAGCCGCGTACCAACCATCACGCAGTTACCCTCGGCGGCCGCTTTTTCCACCATGCGGCGTGAAATGCGCACAATACTGTCAGAGTCCAGCGCGTTAAGAGGGTCCAGCATCATCGGCTCGACATTCATGCTGCCTTCATAGCTGCCCCGCGTAAAAGATTTCAGCAGACGGTAGTACAGAGGATCACGACGCTCCTCACGCTGCTCTACCGCCGAGAGTTGGCAATTGGCCCCGCGGGCGATCTCGCTGGTCAGGTGCTGGTCCCAGAGACGTCCAGCCGAGTTGTTCGGCCAGCTTGCGTGCGATCTCGGATGCTCCACACCCGTACTCCCGTTCAATGGTGATGATCCTGATCATGGCGTCACCTCGTTATTTATGTCGCTCCGCTCCGAACCGCTGGAGAGCAACTAATCCCTGCTACCCATGAATGCTCCTGCTGCAGCGGGCTGACGGCGCGTGCTCGGCCGCAGCCCTTATGGATGCGTTTTTTAATCGCTCCGCTCCGAACACGCTGGAGAGCAACTAATTCCTGCTACTCATGAATGCTCCTGCTGCAGCGGGCTGACGGCGCGCGGTCGGCCGCAGCCCTTATGGAGGATTGTTGCAGATACCTTCACCACAGCGGCAATTATTTCGTTCTACAAGTTGGATGCCGGGAGTAGCTGAAACGTATACGAAGTCGGGAACTTGCAGGATTCTGGTGCTGATGGAGTCCGAGCGACGCAATTGAAGGAAGCCTGCGAGGCCGGCTCGCGCGCCGAGCCCGCTGCCTCAGGAGCCTCCGAGGTTATTGGGGCATTGAGAGCTCTTTAGCGGTTTGTAGCGAAGCGACTGCTGATATAAAGCGCAAGTCGAAGCCAGCGGAAAGACATAACTTAGGTCTATGGTACCGGTAGCCGCGTTTTTGCGGTAAATTTTGGTCGATTTCAGCTTACAATCTTCCGATACACCCTGGCCCTATGAAGCTACCTTTACCGTCCCGGATTCCGATTATTTATGCAATCCTCGTCGTGCTCATCGCCGTCGGGGTGGTACCGCTTTATTTCTACGCGACCAAAGTAGTGGAGACCAACCGGGACCGGCTGCATCGCAACGAAATGATGCTGCAGAATACGGTGACTACCACGCTGGCGCAGGCGATCGGCCAGCGCGCCAAGGACATCCGCGGGAAACTCTCTGATCTGGCCTATTCAGTGCTCATCACGGCCGGCGGGAACCTGAGCGGGCGAGCGCGTGCAGTCGGCCGGGGTGGTCGGGTCTGCTGCAAAACAGCATTGGAGCGCCTGATTCGATTGTTCCTTACGTGCGCCTGGTCAATGCTGAAGATCGCGGCACTTTTGCCGGAACCATTGATCCTGACGCTTTTCTGCTGAAGGAACTGGACCGCGGCGTGGGCGCGGCCCGTGAACTGCGTGAATACAACGGCGGGGCCATCGCCATTGGATCAGGCAAGCAGACTCGCACGGTGATGGTCATGGCCAAGCCCATTGTGGATGAGAACAACGACTATCTGGGCGCGCTTGAACTGATTGTTGACCTGAATTTTCTGACGCAGAAGCTTAAGGAAACAAGTGATCGCGATCCGGGCCTGGAAACCTTTGTGGTGGACGAATCCGGACGCGTGATTGCTTCGCCAATCCCGCAGTATGCCACTGGCCAGGACATGACGTCCAATGACCTGGTAAAGCTTTTTGTGGAACAAGGCGTGAATAAGCGCTTTGGCCTGACCAAGGAATACAAGCTGCAAGTGGGCAAGAATAAAGTTCCCATGCTGGGCACCTTCTATGCTGTCCCCGGGCTGGGCTGGGGCGTGATGTCCCAGACCACGCAGGCAGACGCTTACTTTGACATTCTGGACATGCAGCATGATGCGGTGCGCTTCGCGCTGATCGCAATCGCGTTCAGCATCCTTCTGGGCATATGGGCAGCGCGCCGCCTGACCACGCCGCTGAACGTGCTTACGCAATCCAGCCGGTCGATTGCCGAAGGCGATTTTTCCCAGCGCGTGCAGTTGAACAGCCGGACGGAGTTCGGCGAGCTGGCTGAAACCTTCAATACCATGACGGACGAGCTTGAGAGATACGTTGACGATCTCAGGACAGCCGCCGAAGAAAACAAAACGTTGTTCATGCGCTCCATCCAGATGATGGCCGGCGCAGTTGACGAAAAAGACCCATATACGCGCGGCCATTCAGACCGCGTTACGCGCTACTCCGTGCTGATTGCCACAGAGATGGGGCTGAAGCCGGAGGAAGTGGAAAAAATCCGCATCTCCGCCCAGCTGCATGACGTGGGCAAGATCGGTATTGAAGACCGCATCCTGAAAAAGCCCGGCGCGCTGACGCCGGAAGAGTTCGAAATGATGAAGACGCATACCACCAAGGGCGCCGCGATTCTGCGTCCGGTGGAAATGCTGCGAGAGATGCTTCCCGGAATTGAGCTGCATCATGAATCGCTGGATGGACGCGGTTATCCGCATGGACTGAAGGGTGACCAGATTCCCGCTGATGCCGCGCATCATCATGGTGGCCGATACATTTGATGCCATGACGACCAACCGGCCTTACCAGGCGGCCATGGATCCGGAATACGTGATCCGCATCATCAACTCGCTGGCAGCAACTAAGTTCGATCCAGGTTGTGGTTTCGGCCATGACCAGGGTCTTTGAAAGCGGAAGCTGCGAATTCAGCGGCGCCGCCAACCGTCAGCGGTGAGCAGGCGCCTGCTGCGCAAGCAGGTCATCACCACGGCGGAGCCGGTCTAGATCCACGCGCCAGCTTCGTGAAGCACGCATATCTGAGTCTCGAATCGCGACCTCACATTGTCTGCGGTCGTCTTCTAGTCCCGCTTACCGCGCCTATAATCAAAAGCCAGCTCACTCGGCAGATTCTTCTGCCTGGGCAGCAATCATTCATGATTCAAACACTTTTTGGCACGCCCGAACCTACCTTCCTCGAAAAGATGAAGCAGGCCGTTACGCGCACGCGAGAGAACCTGAGCGAGCGCATTGACGAAGTAATGGCCTTTACCAAGGAAATTGATCAGAACACCCTGGACGACCTGGAAGCCATTCTGATCAGCGCCGACATCGGCACCGCCACCACCGAAGAAATTCTGGGCAAGCTGCGGGAAAAGGCCGATCGCAAACAGATCAAAGACGGAACGCAGCTCAAGCAGCTGATCAAGGAACAGATACTCGACATCCTTAAATCCACGCCGCCGCGCGGCGGCAAGCCGTTCAAGGGCGAGCCGGAAATCGTAATGGTGGTGGGCGTGAACGGACGGGCAAGACCACCACCATCGGCAAGCTGGCGCACGCCATGCGCGCCAAGGCAAGACCGTCTGCTGTGCGCGGCTGATACCTTCCGCGCTGCCGCCATCGAACAGCTTGAAATCTGGGGATCGCGCACCGGCGTGGAGGTCATCAAGACCAAACCGGGCGGCGATCCTTCAGCCGTGCTTTATGACGCGCTCAACGCCGCGCAAAGAATCGCCACACGGATGCGTGATCGTTGACACCGCCGGCCGCCTGCACACCAAGACCAGCCTGATGGCGGAACTGGAAAAAATGAAGCGCACGGCGCAGCGCATTATTCCCGGCGCGCCGCACGAAGTGCTTGCTGGTGATGGACGCCACCACCGGCCAGAACGGATTGCAGCAGGCGCGCCTGTTTACGGAGTCGGCGGGCGTAACCGGCATCGTGCTCACCAAACTGGACGGCACGGCCAAAGGCGGCGTGGTGATGGCGATCTCGCGCGAGCTTGGGCTGCCGGTCCGCTATGTCGGCGTGGGCGAAAAGATTGGCGACCTGCTTCCCTTCAGCCCGGAAAATTTCGTGGATTCGCTGTTTGCCGGTCGCATGAACTTCAGCGCACAAGACGAGCAGTACATGCGGCAGGCGCTCGATCTTGCCCGCCAGGGACTGCGCTGGCTTCGCCAAATCCCCGCGTGGGCGCCGTGATCGTTACGGCTTCGGGTGAAATCGCGGGAACTGGATTCCATACGTACGAAGGCGTGAAGCACGCCGAAGTTCTGGCCATGGAACAGGCTGGCGGGCGAGCACGCGGCGCAACACTCTATTTGAATCTTGAACCGTGCAGCCATCAGGGCCGCACCGGGCCGTGTGCGGATGCGGTGATCGCCGCGGGAATCAAGCGTGTTGTGGCTGCCATGCAGGACCCGAATCCCGGGTGGCCGGACACGGCTTTGCTAAACTGCGCGACGCCGGCGTGCAAGTTGAAGCCGGCTTGCTGGAAACAGAAGCGCGCAAACTCAACGAGGCCTTCGCCCGCTACATCACGGCGAAGAAGCCGCTGGTGACGATTAAGTCCGGCATGACGCTGGATGGAAAAATTGCTCCGCCACCGGAGGAGACGCCACATTCAGCCACGCCCAGCGCCGGCGGCACAACAGGCGGCTGGATTACCAGCGAAGAAGCGCGCGCACATGTTCAGGAACTGCGGCACGAGTCAGATGCGATCATGGTTGGCGTGGGCACGGTGCTGGCTGACGATCCGCTGCTCACTGACCGCACCGGACGCAAACGCCGCCGACCGCTGCTGCGCGTGGTGGTGGATTCGCGGCTGCGCATGCCACTGGAATCACGGCTGGTAAAAACTGCCAATAACGACGTGCTGGTTTTATGCTCATTTGCAGAAGAGAAAAAGCGGCGCGCCCTGGAAGATCGCGGCGTACGCGTTGAGCAGATTGCGCTCGGCTCCAGTGACGGACGCCCCGACTTCAACAAAATCGCGCGTCCGGCTGGGCGGGCTTGAGATTACCAGCCTGCTCATTGAAGGCGGCGCGCTGGTGAACTGGACCGCGCTGGCCTCCGGCATGGCCGACAAAGTATTTCTCTATTATGCGCCCAAGATTCTGGCCGGCATGGGCTCAGTGCCCTTTGCCGCAGGCGCGGGCTTCAGCAAGATGAGTGATGCCGCGCTGGTGAAAAACATTTCGCTGCATCGCTTTGGTGAAGACTTCGCCGTGGAAGGCTACTTGCGTGATCCTTATGCCGCGATGGGCGATGTCTCCGCGGCGCGGAATTCCGCATCCAAAGAGGAGAGAGCCTGATGTTTACAGGACTGGTTCAGGAGACTGGCGCAATCGCGGACCTGCGCCGCCTGAAGGCGCGCAACGGAGATGTTGTGACTCGGATTACCGTGTCTGCCAAATCCATTCCCAAAGAGCTGAAACTGGGTGACAGTGTGGCCGTAAGCGGAGTGTGCCTTACAGCGGTCGCGATCGGCCGGAAAAATTTCTCCGCTGACCTGGCCGATGAAACCATGCAACGGACATCGCTGGGCCGTCTTAAAAAGAAATCGCTGGTTAATCTGGAGCTGCCTGCCCGCCCGCAGGACCGGCTTGGCGGACACATTGTGCAAGGCCATGTGGACGCAACAGGAACGCTGGTTGATTTTAGGAAGATTAAAGGTCGTGATGACTGGCGGCTGGTGATTGATATGCCTCCGGAACTGGCGAAATACGTGGTGGCGCAGGGATCGATCACCGTGGAAGGAATCAGCCTGACGGTGGCGGCGATTGAAGGCCATCGAGTGGAGATCGCCATCATCCCGCATACCTATGAGCAGACGAACCTGCGCGATCTGCTCGTGGATCGCCAGTAAACCTGGAAGTGGATGTGCTAGCCAAGTACGTGGAGAAGTTGACGCAGAAGCCATCAACATCTTCATCCTCAGCGCTGAATGTTGCCGCACTGGTCAAGCGCGGTTTCTAGCCGCCGCTAATAAACGCTTTTAAAAAGCAATCAGCACAGTCAGGTTCGGCTGTGCTGATCATGGGGTTTTTAGAACCCGAGTGTTACCTGTTTTGGCTGCACTCCATCCTTCTCTAACCGACCGGAAGCGGATGGTGCCTCCGGTGGGTACCTGGAAAAATCTGTTCCTCAATCTATCGAGACGATATCTCAACCGTGGCAGTTGCCATGTTTTCTGGCTTCACGGGCGCCTGCACGTAGGAGCTGTTGGCGAGCACATAAATCATGGCAATACAAATTGCGCCGCAGATCCGAACCTTGATGGCCGTTGGTTTTTTTCTTGCTGTTCATTGCCTGTCCCTCCGCTCCGGAAGCGCTACGTTGGGGGTGACGATTGCTGCATTTCTACCGGCCTTGGTTGAGAGATCGGCAGTACTGAATTTCTCAGTAGTCTTTTGCTCTGATACAAGAATGCGACTAGCCACCCTAGAATCTGATTAGAGGCCCATTAAAGTTACTCATTAGAGTCTTTAAACGGTGTGGAGCAACTTTCCCGTAACCAGATTAAGAAGAACGATGAAAATATGGTTACTCTGGTTCCGGAAACAGCCGCATTGTTCACTTTACATAATGTCTGCGGTGGTGTGAGCTCAAACTCAAAGATACAGAGTGCGCTCAGCATTCGTCTCGGGACCAGCCCGACAAAGAATTATCCATCGTGAGGGTATTTACCCGGATTTGCGTGCAGGAAATACCCCGATGAAATATAGCGATTAAAAACTTTAATCAGGATTTAATCACACTCCAAATGTACGCAACGCAAACTACCTGCGAATTGACGGGTGGCTTGCTTCGGGGCATTCTCTGGTAAGGACTGCTTTAAACCCTTAGGGGCGTTCCGTTCAGCAACCACAAAACTTAAGACTCTCGTTGTGCCGGAACTACCGGCGCAAGTTGGGTTAACTGTCGGCCATGAGTAAGGCAAGTCTGGTCAGGGCCGCTGTTCCGGCAGCCGCAGCCTCCCCTCCCATGGCAACCGCAGTATGCACAGGATCGCAGATGCTATACTGTGTGTCTTGCCTGCACTGCGGCCAGTTGACCGAATTGTGGAGCACGCAAGGAGCGGCACGAATGCGGTACCTGAAAGCGTTACATCAATTGGCCCTGACAACCGTGATCGGTGGTTTGCTGGTGATAGCCGGCTGCGGCGGAGCCAAAGGAAATTCCAACCCTAACCTGACCGGGCCAGAACAACGGCTCATCCACAGGCAGCGGCGGTGGAAGCAGCAGAACGAATCCGACCCAACACCAACTCCAACACCAACAGCAACGCCAAGTCCGACCCCAGCGCCCACGGCCACTCCCAATCCCACTGGCTACACCAACGCCAGCGCCAACGCCGGCATCGTCAGCTCCGGCGGCAACGGTGATAACGGCTGGCGGCAAAGGCGGAAGCGGTAAAGGCGGCAAAGGCGGCAATGGCGGTGGTGGCGGCGGAGAACGCAAGCTGGCTTCGCTCAAGACCATCACCATTCCCGGCCCGTCACAGGCTGAGATCAACAACCTGATCGCCGACCAGAATGCAGCCATTGCCCTGGGCAAAGCCTTTTTCTGGGAAATGCAGTTTGGCAGCGACGGTGTTACCGCCTGCGCAACCTGCCATTTCACCTCCGGCAGTGACAGCCGTTTTGTCAACCAGATCAACCCTGGCTCGCGCCGCGTGGACATCAACGGTTTTCCCGCCGC
The DNA here is from genome assembly GCA_963824835.1 of Terriglobia bacterium. Classification (GTDB taxonomy): domain Bacteria; phylum Acidobacteriota; class Terriglobia; order Terriglobales; family Acidobacteriaceae; genus Angelobacter. The sequence goes on from CAWGRA010000002.1 coordinate 31,648, forward strand.
CGACTCCAATACTTTCTCTTCTCCTTTCTCCGCGAACCATCCCTCAGCGTCAGGATTTCCCGCTGCACCAACTGAGCAATATCGCCAGTTCTGGTTCAGCCGTGATCTCTGACAACAACAACATTGTCGGATCACAGGGCGTGTCACAAGAACGTTTTCAATGACGTGATCATGGGCCAGGCTGCCGAAGACCAGACGCCGTTCCAGATGCCGTTTTCAAAATCCAGGACGGCTCCGGCAACTCGGTCAACACTCGTCGCAGCACGCCGCGCAACGCTCCATCCGTAATCAATGCGGTTTTCAACTACCGCAATTTCTGGGATGGTCGCGCGCAAGGCACCTTCAACGGTGTGAATCCCTTTGGCGCCGGTGATCCCAATGCCTTCATTCTTCAGGCAGACGGCAGCGCGCAGGGCTTCAGCCACGTTCAACTGCGTCTCTCCAACTCAGCACTCGCTTCCCAGGCTGTTGGGCCTCCGGGCAGCGACACAGAGATGTCCGCCTCGGGACGTCCTTTCGTGAAGATGGGCAAGAAGATGCTTTCGCTATCACCTCTGGCCAAGCAACTCGTGGCCGGCGATGACAGCGTGCTCGGCTGCTTCAGCAACGCTCCCGCTAACGGACTGAACACAGACTACGTAACCATGATCCAGGCTGCGTTCCAGCCCACATGGTGGAATTCCAATGCCGTGGTTGACGCCAACGGCAACTTCCTCCACACCGGCACACCCCAGAACACCAACGAGTACTCAATGATGGAATACAACTTCTCCATGTTCTGGGGCGTTGCCATCCAGGCCTATGAGGCCACGCTGGTTTCTGACAGTTCCCGCTTTGACCAGTTCATGGAAGGCGATCGCACCGCCCTCACTGCTCTGGAACAACGCGGTTAGACCGCTTCACCGGTAAAGGTGGTTGCAGCAATTGCCACAACGGCGCCGAATTGACTGACGCTGCTGTGTCCAACATTCAATCACGCGGCGTGGTTGAGCAACTGCTTAACGGTAGCTGGCATGATGTTGGTTTCCACAACATCGGCGTTCGGCCTACCACTGACGATCTGGGAATCGCCGCGGGCGATCCTTCAGGTCTGGCTTCACTCTCGGTAGCCGCTCTGGCTTCGCAGGGTCTGGCGACGGGTACACTTGTTCCCCTCAACGCCCCTGTTGCAGTCAGCGGAGCCGTCAAGACTCCTGGTCTTCGCAACATCGAGCTCACCGGTCCGTACTTCGTCAACGGCGGACAGGCCACGCTCAGCCAGGTGGTCGATTTCTACAGCCGCGGTGGAGACTTCCCCTCCGCAGACGTTGATCCCAGCTTGGAGAAGGCCGGCTTCAGCCCAGATGACAAACAGGCTGTAGTGGCTTTCCTCAAGTCGCTTACTGATGAACGTGTAAGGTCCCAGAGCGCACCCTTCGACCACCCCTCGCTCACCATTCCGAATGGGATGGACCTGGCCGGCGGCATACCTCTGGAGCAAACCATTACTTTGCCGGCGACTGGCAAATCTGGTGGTGCAGCGGTTCCTAAGTTCTGCGAGAACATTGGAGCTCCCTGCGATTAGTGTTTGGCACGTCGCAATCTGAAGTAAGTATGGAGGCCGCTCCCGCAAGGCGGCCTCCATTTTTCGTTTGAGCTGCGACCTTGCTCCTAGCTTCCTGGCTTCTTGGCTTTTAGCTTCGTTCCTCTTGCTCTGAGGCCCCATACCTGCCTCCCCGGTTTATCCCGTTCATCCCAAGATCTAAACGACTTACACGATTACCCCAACAGAATTGTCATCTCGAATCCCCGAACGAAGTGAGCGGGTGAGAGATCTGCTTTGCCCCAGTTTTGCGTGAGCCATCAATGTTCGGATCCACACCTTTGCAATTTTGGCAATCCCGGCGATTTTTCAATCCACCAGCCCCCGACTTCATCCTAAAATCTAAAGGACTTACACGATTCACCCCAAGCGATGCTGTGTGGCACAGCCCGAGGCCCCAGGACGCGCAGGGTTTGCGTGTGCTGGGGTGGAAGCGCCCTCGGCTGTGGTTCGATAACCGAAAGTTCTCCCATTCGCCAAATCTCCCGATCCGGCTTTCTCCGTGCCTCCGTGTCTCCGTGGTAGGTGTTTTGTTGGGTACACATTGGCGATTTTCGCAATCTACCTCTTCTTAACACAGTTTGATAACCAGGCCAAGTAATCTAAAGTTTACACACCGACCACAGCGACTCTCTGCATCTGTCATCCCGGACCGAAGTCGGAGCGCACGCGAACGACGCAGCCGAGGAATCCCGAGAATGCCAACCGCTTACATGCCGCAACAGGCGAGTTTCTACCAGAATCGATGGGACGTTGGGTTTGGGTTCTGGATTTGGGTTCGGTTTGGATTTGGCTTTGGGTTTGGGTTTGGCTTTGGGTTTTGCCAATTGCAATTTGCCAATTGCTAATTGCTAATTGCCAATTGCCAATTGCCGCACTTAACCCGAAACGCTCCGGATTAACCTCATAAGAAATCGCCGAAGGTGAATCTCACATTCAGGGACAAGCTCCCAGCTCACGTTAATGATTGACATAGCACGATAAGGGGCATCAGACTTTTGCCGCCTGCTTCCCGCTAAGGAAGTTGCATCGTGAAACGACATCAGGACAGGAGGTCGATGATGAATCGCCGATCGACAAATTCACATTCAGTTAAATCAATGATGGCAGTGGGCGCATTCCTGCTTTTTTGCGGCGCCGCACTGATTTCTTACGGACAGTCTGGAGAAAAGATCACGCACACTGTCAATGGAACCACGGACAACTGGCGCATTGACCAACCGAACGTCAAGCAGCACATCACTCCGTATCCACAGATTCGATTTAAGCCCGGGGACCACATCCTCATTCAGGCAGGCGGCTGCGTGCAGACTGGGGGAGTCGGCCAAACATGGAAGCTGTACGTCCATCCCACAGGCCCTGATGCGGACCGTCTTTATCACGGCCTAATCTGGATTCCCGGTGTGATCGGAGGACCTGCGGCCACCGGAGTGCCGCCTAATCCGCAGCGCATTTCCGCATACATTGGCGCGCCGCAGGCGGTTACGGTGCCTTCAGGAACCAATCGCCCAGGAACTGTATCTCCGGCTTGGCTATGAAGACGATGGATATGGTGACAATGGATATTATTCGCATGATGATGGAACGCAAAACCAGTGCAAAAATGTAGGCAATGCCTACGTGACCTTGTCCATCACTCATTCCACGGTCGCTCCGCCCCCTGCCGTCAGCCGCGCCCTTTGATCTTGTCTGGGACAATGAAGATGACAACGGTTTTCCGCTGAACGCAAAATGGGGATGGCAAACCACCCATCCCGGCGCTCTCCCTGATCCCAATATGTGCGCCGATGGACCATTCAAGGGGCCATGCACAACCTGGGGAGATGTGATCTCGCAAGACACCGCGGAGATATGCGATATCGAGCAATATGAACCCGGGCATTCCAACTCCCCACCGCTTTATGGAGTGGCCGGTCACGTGAACTGGGCCGCGGGAACGTACGTGGGAAAAATCAAATGGGAATCGCACTCCTCACCCGGGACTGACGACGATTACAACTTCGATTTTTATCCCGCCGGTTCGGCCGCTCTCACTTCAGTGCGCGACAACCTGGAAGTGGAGTTTGATTCCGATGAAACCATTGATCATTTCAATACGCCATGGTGGAACACGCTGCATCATGCAGTTGATAACACCAGTGATGACGCGGTGAACAATGCACTGTTCACACAAGCGGATGGCTCACTGGGACGGTATGCGATTGTCACCGGACTGGTAGGCCTTGAGATGTGCCACGCCGGCGACACAGAATTACATCCCGCCTGGGCAGTGGCGATTCGCGTAAAAGAGGATAATCCGGCTGATGAAGTGTGGGCCATGTTCATCCGGCGCTGGGGCAATGAAGGATTCTGCTCAGGGAACCAGCACCTGATCGTCGATCTCCCTAACAACACCTATACCTTCCGCTTACCTTGGCGGCCGGGCGCAACAGGCGTAAGTGTCGGGTCAGCCACCACGTTTCTTGCCGCATCAAGCGGCGCCTCCGGACCGAATGTGCAATCAGCTCCAAATCAGGGTCTGCTGGTTTCATTTACGCTGCCGGCTCCTGAGTACGTGGCGGGAATTTGTGCCACCTGTAATCGCATCAATGGCGAGCTTCATCTGAATTGGCAGGGTGGCCAGGGGCCTGCTCCTATTCCCAGTACTTCACCGGTGCCGGCCAGGGTTCACGGCGGAGTGATTGCCGGCGCCATTTCCGGGGCCACTACCCGCACGGCCACAAGAACCGCGCAGCCCGCCCGTGGAAACCTTCAGGCGCTTCATGGGGCGTCTAAGCTGAGCCCCGAAGAAAGTGTCCAGGGGATACTGGCCAGGGCGCCGAGCGCTCAACGCGCTGAGTATCTTGCCAACTTTACGAAAAAGCCGGTAACGCCGGACGCGCAAACGCTGAAGCCTTCTGAAGTGACACAAGTCCGATCATTACCAGTCAAGAGAGCGCGCGCAAAGCACAAGCAGTATCAATCTGTTGCCGACCCGGCGAAAGTCCAGAAAAACCAGCGCCTGAAGGACGCTATTCAAAAAGTAAAACCCCAATACCCTTAATAAGGCCCACCCTTTCGCCCGTTTCTGGCCGAAGGGTGGGCCGATCGAACTTCTTTGAAGACATTGCGAAGATATCCTTCGGAATGGTAATCCCCGAATGGATCAAGGATTGGAAGTTCCATCTTTTAGCGGAGGTAGTGCACCTGAAGAAGCCCCCGTTGAAACGGGGTAATAACTCCGGACTTGCTCATGGCCACAAGCAACTCTTCTACTGGATCCAAATCGACCTCTGAGTCCGAAAGGCGGGAAACGGCGCGAGCAAACCTTTGCGTAAGCTGCCGATTGATCAACCCGCAAGATATGTTTTGCTCAACAGCCGTTGCGCGTACCCACTTGGCTATATCCAGTGAGGTGCCGCTGACGATTTGCTTAATCTCATTGTCTGAGAACAGTGGACCACCGCCAAAAGGCTTCGATCCTACCTTTTTCCTCATAACAATATTCTATCATTTTGGTTACCAAATTCCCATTGGTACGGGCGAATTGATGCCCCAAACTGCCCATCGAATCAATGACTTAGGGCAGCCATGAAATCCAACCATCAACGTAACGGTTTAGAAGCTATGTCGTTTTGGCTTGGACCGGCAACACTGTTCCTAGCTGGCCCGGCCGACCTTCTCTCGTTTCGGTAGTTTCCAGCCCGGCCGTACAAAGTGACAAGTGTAGCCGTTGGGAATGCGTTCCAGATAATCCTGATGCTCCGGTTCGGCCACCCAGAACGGTCCCGCCGGCGCTACTTCCGTGACCACCTTGCCCGGCCAGAGCCGTGAAGCTTCCACGTCGGCAATGGTGTCCTCCGCGATTCGTTTCTGTTCGTCGGTTGTGTAGAAAATGGCTGAACGATAGCTGGTTCCAATATCATTGCCCTGGCGATTACGCGTAGTCGGATCATGAATTTGAAAGAAGAATTCCAGCAGTTCCCGATAGCTGATGATTGCGGGATCGAAAATAATCTCAATCGCCTCGGCATGAGTTCCATGGTTGCGGTACGTTGCATTGGGGACGTCGCCACCTGAGTAGCCCACCTGTGTGGAGATTACGCCCGGCTTGCGGCGAATCAAGTCCTGCATTCCCCAGAAGCATCCGCCGGCCAGCACTGCTCTTTCCGTTGATGAACTCATTTCGTCACTCCTTTTTCGTTACTCGCGAATAATTTGCGGTACTCGCCATAGCCTTGCGCTTCAAGTTCGTCCAGCGGAACAAAACGCAACGAAGCTGAATTGATGCAGTAACGCAGGCCGCCGGCCTGGCGCGGGCCGTCAGGAAACACATGGCCCAGATGGCTGTCGCCGTGGCTTGAGCGGACTTCAGTCCGTCTCATGCCATGGCTGATATCAGTATTTTCAATCACGTTTTCAGATTCAACCGGCCGGGTAAAGCTGGGCCAGCCGCAACCGCTGTCAAACTTATCCAGTGAAGAGAACAGCGGCTCGCCGGACACAACGTCCACGTAAATGCCGGGCTCGTGGCTGTTCCAGAATTCATTGTGAAAGGCAGGCTCCGTGCCATTGTTTTGCGTAACGCGGAGCTGCTCGGGAGTAAGCCGCGATACGGCTTCAGGCGTCTTGCTGTATTTAGACATATTATTTCCCCATCTCCTATTTTAGGACCACCCTGCGCGCAGCACCAACCGGCCGAGTGACAATGCTCATGGCCTTACGTACTCAAGAAGTAGACGCGCTGATGGAACAGCCATCATCCAAGCAACTCACCTGCTGCGTGGGATCATACAGACCGGCATATTTTTGTTAAACTCAAAAGCCGAGATGGAAAATAAAGAGCCGCGACTCTACAAAACAGGGGACATTGTGCCCCAGACGGGCATTTACCGGGTCATCCACGGTGCCCATCGTTTGCCTCACGAAGCTGTCGTAATCGAAGGATTTAAATTCCCAAGATGCCAAAAATGCTCTGGTTTTGTGCGTTTCGAACTCACACACTCTGATCCTGTTGTGTACCGCCACGCACGCTACTTCGTATTCGAACTGCCGGTGATCGAGGAAGGCGACACTTCGGTTTCCGCCTAGAGTAACCCAGCAGTTCCGGTCTGTCTGGCGCTCCCCTTCGCTGGAGCTAGCTCCGCTTCGCCCTGCGGGCCTTCCAGGCATGGCTCACCGGGATGCGTGGCGATGGCTGATACCTGATATTCCTATCGCTATTCAGCAACTCAGGATACAATCCTGCACTCAGATGGGAACTATCCCTCAAAAACTCAAGATTCCCATCTGGCTAGATCAACCATGAAATCCCACGTTATTAATGTATCGCGGCGTCAAATCACGCCGCAGCGCTTTCCGCTCTCGTTGGCGCCAAAATTGGCATTGCTGCTGTTGTGTCTGGCCAGTCCGGCCATGTTGGCGGCGGAAACTATTTCCGGAACCGTGATTGATCCTTCAGGCGCCGTGATTGCCGGCGCCCGCATTGAGATCACCGGCGGCGAGCTTACACAACCGATCGTGCTTTTGTCAGATGCGCGAGGCAGGTTCCTGTCAGCCGACTTGAAGCCGGGGAACTATTCACTGCGGGCGACGCGCGAAGGGTTTGAACCTATGGTCAAGACCATAGACTTGCCCGCCACCACCCAACTGGAGTTCAAGCTCGGCATTGCCAGGCCGCACGAAGAGGTCAATGTTTCCGGTAAGGGCCGTACCTACGCCAATTCCGATCCAGTCTACCGGCAACTTCGCAGCCTTGGCCTGGGCCAGACTTTCCGTTGTGATGACGTGACGGTCGAGATCGATGCTGCAACCTTCCAGTTTCGCAAAGGCACGGTCACTGTATTGAATCCGGTGAACGGGATAACCACCGGCGCCATCTTCATTGGCGAAGGACATTTCAATCTCAAGCCCGTGATGGCACTGGATGCCGCGGAACTCAAGCGTCGCTCAGGAACCGCGGAAGCCGATGAAGACTTCACCGAGGTTGTCTTCCGCTTTACCGGCGAAGAACGCCTGCAATTCCTTTCCGGCTTGAAGGAAAAAGTGGACACGCCGCCAGAGGCCACCAGCATCTTCGACCACTGGAAGGAGAGGATGAGGAAGCGCCGCGAGCATGCGCTGGGCTTTTCCGAGCAGAGGCTGCACGGCGAAACCATGGACAACGTTGACGCCGACCTTCTGGCGGCCATCTACAACCCCTCTCATCCTCCTTTCGTGAATGCCTATATTCGAGGCAGGAAGCACAAGGATCTGCGTTATTTCACGCGGGCGCGCGTGGGCGCCCTGGCCCAGCTTGATTCATCAGAAGAAACGGCACTGATTAACTATGACCCGGAGGGCATGGAGGACGGTGTCTGGTATCTGAGCCACTTCAAATCTGAATATCTGAACCGCACGGCCAGTTCGCTTGAGGACCGCCGCCTGTTTGCCACCCGCTCCTACAAGATCGAGACAATCATTTCCAAAAACGATCATCTCTTCAGCAGCGCCGCCATCTCATTCCAGCCGCTCATTGCAGGCGAAAGGGTCATGAAGTTTGCGCTCCTGCCCAATTTGAGGGTCTCACGTGTGGTGGACGATCAGGGGCAGGACATCTATTACGTCCAGGAGGGGCGCAAGGAGGACGGATCATTTTACGTGATCCTGCCGCAATCGCCGGAGATGGGAAAGCAGTATGCCATCGTGGTGCAATATGAAGGCGACAAGGTTCTGGAGCAGGCTGGGGATGGAAGTTATTATGTGCGTGCTCGCACATCGTGGTATCCCAACCTGAACGGATTCGGCGAACACTCGCTCTACGACCTGACCTTCAAGGTCCCTCGCAAGTACAAGGTGATCAGCGTCGGCAAGTTGCAACAGGAGTCGCTCGAGCAGGATTTCGCCGTCAGTCATTGGGTAACACCCTATCCTGTGGCGGTGGCTGGGTTCAATTATGGCGCTTACCAGAAACTTGAACTGCCTGACGAAATCACCGGTTTCAAGCTTGCCGGTTATTACCTGACCGAGCTCCCTTATAACCTGAAGCAATACAGCGCTCTCAATACCCTGGCGCCAAAAAGCATGACTAAATACGCGCTGGAGCAGACGCGGGCCCAACTTCAGCTCTGCAATTTTTTCTTCGGCAAGATTCCCTACGATGAGCTATCCATCACCGAACAGCCTGATTTTGCCTTTGGCCAATCCTGGCCGAATCTGGTTTACCTGCCCATCTCCGCCTATACAGACGCCACGCAGCGCTGGATGATGTTCGGCAACATCAACAGCAAATTCAGCGGCTTTGTGCAGGAGGTAACGCCCCATGAGGTGGCCCACCAGTGGTGGGGCCATGCCGTGGGCTGGGCTTCCTATCATGATCAGTGGCTCTCCGAAGGTTTTGCTGAATTTTCCGCGGGGCTTTTTCTGCAACAGGCCGTGGCCGGTGACTGGCGCAAGGACTACATTGAATTCTGGGAACGCCTGCGAAAACGCATTCTGGAGAAAAATAATTTTGGCGAGGCTCCCAATGATGCCGGTCCATTGTGGATGGGATTGCGCCTGATTTCTCCCCGCACGGAGAATGCCTACCAGAACGTGACCTACCCTAAAGGCGCATACGTGCTGCAAATGCTGCGCTCCATCATGTACAGCCCGCAGGATGAGGACAAGCCATTCATCGCCATGATGCATGATTTCGTGGAGAGCCATCGTGACAAGCCGGCATCCACCGAGTCATTCAAAGCCATTGTGGAAAAGCACATGTCCAAAACGATGGATCTTGCGGGCAACGGCCGTCTCGACTGGTTTTTCAGAGAATGGGTTTACGGAACACAGATACCGAAGTACCACTTCGAGTATCAGATCACTCCTGCCGATTCCGGCAAAGTGAACCTCCATATGACCGTCACGCAAAGCGATGTTGATGATCAGTTTGTGATGCTGGTCCCCGTTTTTGCCGACTTCGGCAAGGGTATGGTGCGCATTGGCCAGCTCGGGGTGCACGGGAATTCAACCCGCAAGGCAGATGTTGTTTTGCCAATGCAGCCGAAGAAGGTCGCGCTGAATGCCTATAAAGACATTCTGGAGAGATAGGCCAGCCGATCCGAAGTTTCAGGACAGCATCTTTTTGATCTGCTTTTTGCGCCGGCCTCAATGGGTGCCATCAGCCCGCCTGTGGCTCCTGCTCTGGATGTAATTCAGGATGAAAGTGCCGCATCACCGCTTCCGTTTGCGCTTTGTTGAGGATGGAACTCAAGGCCGCCGCGTCGGCCGTCTGTACGGCCCGAACGCTGCCGAAATGCTGCAGCAATCGCTGCCGGGTACGCTCGCCGATGCCGGGAATTTCCAGCAGTTCTGAAGCACGGTCCCGCATTTGCCGGCGCTTGCGATGGAAGGTCACGGCAAAGCGGTGAGACTCATTGCGCACCATCTGGACCAGGTGCAGAACTGGCGAGTGACGCTCCAGCACCACCGGCTCATCTTCCTGTCCGTAAACGTAAATAATCTCTTCTTTTTTGGCGATGGAGGCCAGCGGCTGGTTGGTAATCTCCAGTGACTCCAGCGCCTGGGCCGCGGCATGAAGCTGCCCCAGTCCGCCATCCACCAGCACCAGGCTGGGCATGGTCTTGTTTTCGTCACGCAGGCGCTTGTAGCGGCGTGAAACCACTTCACGCATCGAGGCGAAATCATCAACGCCCGTCACGCTCTTCACAATGAACTTGCGATACTCTGACTTGTTCATCTTGCCGTCTTCCCACACCACCATGGACGCAACTGTCTCCGCGCCCTGTATGTGCGAAATATCAAAGCACTCAATCCGTTTGGGCACTTCAGGCAAGCCCATGGCGTCCTGCAACGCTTCCTGGACAGCTTTGGCGGCCGGCTTCATCACGCGGAAGCGCTGATCAAATAATTGCCTTGCGTTCTGGGCCGCCAGATCAATCAGTGATCTCTTTTCACCACGCTGCGGGATGATGATCTCAACTTTGTTGCCGCGCTTCTCAGAGAGCAGTTCCTCCAGCTCCTGGCGATCTTCAAAATCCACCGGCACCAGGATATCTTTAGGCACGTACTGTTGATCAATGTAAACCTGCTTGAGCAACGCGGAGAAGAACGCGCCGGGAGCAAAGCCGGGGGCTAAAGCCAATGGCGCGGAAGTTTCCACAGCATCCGGAACGCCCAACTCCGGCAGGTCTTCCCAGAAAAATTCGCGGCGATCAAGAATCTTTCCACCCCGCAGATGGAAAACGTTCACGGCCAGCATCTCATTTTCAAAGTGATAGCCGAATACATCCTGATCGTCTCCTTCAGCCGCTGCCATGCGCTGTTTTTCCTGCAACTGTTCCACCGTGGAAATCAAATCGCGATATCGCGCCGCCCGCTCATACTCTTCTGACTGCGCCGCCTGCTCCATGCGTGCCCGCAGGCCGCGGGCCAGGTCCGTCTGCCGCCCTTCCAGTAACAACTTTACATCCCGCACTGCTTCCTGATACGCGGCAGGTGTGGTCAGGTCCTGAACACAGGGTCCCAGACAGCGCTTGATGTAATACTGAAGACACGGACGCGGATGATAGCGGGTTAGATCAACCTTGCATGACGGCACCAGAAAATGGCGATGAATCAGGTCAACGATGCGATAAGCCAGATTGCCGGGAAAATATGGCCCGTAATATTCGCTGCCGTCTTTTCTGAGTCGGCGCGTCACATACACGCGAGGGAAGCGCTCACCCAAAGTCAGCTTGATGTAAGGATAGGTTTTGTCGTCGCGCAGAAGAATGTTGAAGCGGGGCTTCTTCTGCTTGATGAGGTTGTTTTCCAGCGCCAGCGCTTCTTTGTTATTGGCGACGACAATGTAATCCACGTCCACGGCTTCGCGCAGCAGCGATCCCGTCTTGGCATTGGCCTCGCCCACACCCTCTTGAAAGTACGACCGCACACGGGAGCGCAGGTTCTTGGCTTTGCCCACATAAATGACCTCGCCTTCGGCGTTCTTGTACAGGTACACGCCGGGCTGCATGGGAATGGTCCGGATTTTCTGGAGAAGGTCCATGTAAGTCTTGTGGTCTCAGGACTATTTCAACACGCTGCGGGCCAGGCAGGCATTCAGCCCCAGGCGCTCTGGCCCAAAATAACCTCGGCCAGGTCCCTGCTACTCTCGATTTACTATTATGTTAACAGGTAAACCCGTGAGTAAAAATTCCACGGTCAGGCGGAAAATGACCAGCTGGCGCGACTTTCGGTCGCCGTTTATACTAGTCAAAACAAGAGACTTAACAATCCAACCAGGATTGTGAGTCATTGGCATGCAAGTTGCTTTACCTTAGCGTGGTAAAGCCATTCTGGCGGTCCCCGCGCCGCAAAGGTTTTAAGGAGCGTCTTCCCATGAAAGTTAGATCTAGTCTCTTGGTTCTGCTGGCTGGTGCAAGCGTGATGTTCAGCGCCGGTTGTTCGAGCAAAAACTATGTGCGTCAGCAGACGCAACCCATCATCGACAAAACCAATACGCTGGATGAACAGACGGCGAAGAACAGCCGGGACATCCGTGATGTGGATTCTCGCGCCAGCGCAGGCATTCAGGGCGTAAACGGCAAGGCCGCCGACGCGGACCAGAAAGCGGTTGCCGCCCGTGGACGCGCTGATCAGGCTGCCACGCTGGCTGCCCAGGCCAATACCCGTGTTGACGCTCTTCAGAACCAGGTGGCGAACCTTGATAACTATCGCCCGGTGCTGGAAACCAGCGTCCACTTTGCTTTCAACAAGGCTGATCTTACCCCCAAGGCCAAGACTGCTTTGGACCAACTGGTTGCCGAAATCCCCAACACCAAGGGTTATTTGGTGGTGGTGGAGGGTGACACAGACGCTGTTGGTTCCGCCAAGTACAACTACAAGCTGAGCGAGCGTCGCGCTGATGCCGTTGTGCAATATCTTTCCGGCAAGGCCGTTCCTGCCCACAAGATTTACCTCCTGGGATTGGGCAAGGACAAGTACGTTGCCGATAACAAGACCTCTGAAGGCCGTGCCAAGAATCGCCGCGTTGATGTTCGCCTTATGACGAACACCACCGGCCAGGAAACACCCGCTTCTGCGCAGAGTGCTGCTCCTAACCCGAGCCGGTAGTCTCCTCCCCCGGGACTTGCGCAGGTTAAAGGCCGCCAGATTTCTGGCGGCCTTCAACTTTTAGACCTAAAATATCCGGTATGAACCCCGTTCGTTTTTTATCCTGCATTCTTTTTCTGTTCGTCTGTCTGGCGTCCGCGGGCCTGCTTATCGCCCAGGACAACCAGGAAGACCAGCCGCATATTCAGCCTCGTAAGGAAGAAAAGGAAAAGCGTCCGGCACGTCCGTCCGCCACGCCGAACCCGGATTCGCCTACCACGCCTACGCCTGCTAATTCAGGCAGCTCCAAGACCGAATCGCCTGACGATATAGCAAACCGGCCCAATGATCCCCCGCCCGGCATGCCTGATGCAGAGCCCGCGGGCGAAAGCTCCAGCAAGGATTCACAGATTGACCTGAACGCAGGTCCTGATACCCGGTCGCCTATCTCTGTTGCGCCATCTGAATATCCCTTTGACCCGCATCGAGCGCAGAAAGATGTGGAGGTCGGCAACTACTATCTGAAGCAGAGGAATTATCGGGCTGCGCTGGAGCGCTTTCATGACGCTCTTCTCTATAAGCCCAAAGACGCTGAAGCCACTTTTGGCCTGGCAGTGACGCAGGAGAAGCTGGAGCTGCTGCTGGAGTCTTACCGGAATTACAAAGGCTATCTGGCCCTGCTTCCCGAAGGCCCCATGGCGAAGGAGGCGCAGGAAGGAGTCGCGCGGCTGGAACCGCGGATAGGCAATAACAATCTGGGCACTTCGGCGGCCACGCAGGCTGCGGCAAAGTCAGAAGAAGGCCAGAAGCTGCTGGCCGCCAATGATTATGCGGCTGCCAGACTGGATTTTGAAGAAGCGCTGCGGCTCGATCCAGATAACGCTGACACGCATTTCCATCTGGCCCAGAGTCTTCAGGGCCTGCAACAACTGGACCCGGCCAGAATGCATTATCAGAAATATCTGGAGCTGAAACCGAAAGGCCCGCTGGCAGCCGACGCGCGGAAGAACCTGAACCAGATCAAGGACATACTTGGGAAGTAAGATGGCTACTGGCTCCTAGCATTCCTGTCAATTCGCGTTGATTCGCGGCCGATTTGTCGCAACGCCTAGCCTTCCCACACAAAGGCATCAAACTTGCGCCTGGTATGGAAGCCGATGCGGCGATAGAGATCCACGGCGCCGAAGTTGGCTTCCGTCACCGTGAGGCTCAGGTCAGAAAAGTTACGCGTGCGCAGCTCCTGCGTGCAGAGTCCGATCAGCGATTCTCCCAGCCGCTTTCCGCGATGCTCCGGCAATACGCAGACCTGCGTAATGTGTCCCACATCTTCGCGAACGCGGGAACACAGCAGCAGTCCGGCGATGGAACGAGTCGGCTTGTGGACGGCAATGAACGACGAGTGGGCATCAAAGACGCCGCATCCGGGAAAGCGCACAATGTTATTCAGGAAACGCAATGATCCGTTCAGGCTGCGGTACTGATCGTTGATCTCAGAATCAATGTGGTTGCGATAGGAGGTTGTGATCACGGCCGCGGCGGGCTGAAAATCTCCTTCCATCCAGCGGCGAAATTCAAAGTCCGGCAGTTGCGTAATCTGCGGGCGCGGACTGGTGCGCACGGGCAGCACCATGAACAAGCGAGGGTATTGCCGGAAGCCTTCGGCCAGAAACGGTTCTGCCAAGGCGCCTGAGTCATGCGGCAAGAGCTGCGCTTCAATGCGGTGCACGCCCGGCGAACGCTGCAAGGTGTCAATCACGTGCACGGCCAATCGCCGCTCCACCGTATCATTTTCCAGATGGATGGTATTGTCGGCGAAGAGATCGCCAATCACGCCCTTGCTGCCTTCGTAAACGAAAAACGCGTAGCCCCCCAGCCGGTCATCTTCCACGGCTGCATATCCGGGCAGGATTTTCGAGTCCACATAACGCAGGATCATCTCAGCGGAAGGCTTATAGTCCCAGGACATCAAATCATTCCAAAGGCGGGTCTCCTGTTCGAGAAGAGGACGCAGATGGTGCGAATTGAAGTGTCTCAGGTCTAAGATTTCCACGCCAAAAGAGTGATGGGAGCCGTGCGTTTCAATAGGAGTGTGAAGACCCATGATAAATCTCTGCCGGCCGGAAAGGAATCGGCGATGACTTAAAAGTCTAGCTTCGCCCCGTCTTTTCCGCAACGCCACATTCGCACATGAACCAAAGCAGTAAGGCTAGTGCCGGCCGGAAATCCGGAAGAACTCCAGATGCTGCGGCGTGAATGCTCCCAGCGGGGAAACCTTCCTCTCGCCCACAAGGGCCTGGACCGCGGCTTCACTACCCTGTTTTGCGATCACAACGTGCTCTTGTGCGGGAATTCCGTCACGTTCATAACGTGCGATAGGCTGGTTGCGATAAAAATTCAGGCCGTACTCCACATCACGCCGCACGTTCAGCACGGCTACAGGTTCCGCAACCACGCCCAGATTTGTCAATTGCGCATCTACGGGACGGGCTGAGATTGCATCATCCACCACGGCTGCGGACGGCTTTAACAGGAATGCAAGCGCCAGCACCAGCGGAACCAGCGTGGCGAAATGCAGGATCTTGAGTCCGCTGCGGCGCACCAGCAGCAACACGAAGATGGCGATCACACCTGCACAAATGATGATTACCGTCCGGCTGGTTTCCGGAACTGTTTGTCTGGTCATGATCCATGGCGCCAGCAGAGCGCCGGCAACCAGACCTCCGCAGACCAGCGAGTGCAACATTAATTTGATGCGCTCAATTTTCTGGCCACGATGAAGATATGCCGCGGTCAACATGGTTGCCGCCGGAATCGCCGGCAGGATGTAACCGGGCAGCTTGGACCGCGAGATGCTGAAGAACACAATGGGTATCAGTGTCCACAAGGCAAAAAACAAAGACAGCCAATCGCGCTCCGGCGTCACCGCAACTTCTTCGTCCTTTCCAAACCCCTGCCAAAACGCACGGACGGTCTCAATCAACGCGGGGATGGTAAACACTGTCCAGGGCAGCGTGGCCAGAATAAAGACCGGGATGTAATACCAGAAGGGCTGCGAGTGCTGGTAGAGATTGGTGCTGAAGCGTTCCAGATTATGCTCGAGGAAGAAGACGCGCAGGAACGTTGGGACTTTGATCTGCACGGCAATGTACCAGGGCAACACGACGGCGAAGAACAGCGCAAAGCCGGGCAGCCACAGGCTGCGGACAAAAATCTTTCCTTCGCGACGCAAGCCCGCATATGCTGCAACAATCAACACCGCCATGGCGGGAGAGATCGGGCCTTTGGCCAGCGCTCCTACGCCCAGCAACAAATAAAACGCGGCCAGCCATGACTTGTTTCCTGTTTCATGCCACGCCCACCAGGCCAGCATGGCCACGCAGAACGGAGCGGAAAGCATCATGTCAGTGGATGCACCGCGGCCAAAGCCAATCATGCCGGCGCATGAAGCCGTGATGAGCGCGGCATCCAGTTCACTGCCCGGACGAAACCTGCGCATAAAGAAAAACACCGCCAGAACCAGCAAGGTGGCAAACTTCGCCGCGGGAACGCGCGCCGCCCAGTCTTCCACGCCAAAGATCTTGTAAGACACCATCTCCTGCCAGTAAAGCAGTATGGGCTTCTCCAGCCATGGCGAGCCATTGAGCGTGGGAACAATCCAGTCATGCCGGGCCAGCATCTCGCGGCCAATCTGCGCGTACCGGGGCTCATCCGCGCCGACCAGGCCAAACGATCCCAGTCCGAAGAAAAAGATAAAGCCGCAGATTCCCAGAATCAGCGCGAGTTGGACCAAGAGCAGCCTGGTTCGAAGATTCATGCGATCCGCCGGCCTGCCCAGAAGGCAATGTTGTTGGCATAAATTATTTCGACGGCTGCATTCGTGGACGCAGCTCACGAAGAACGATTTCCGCGGCTGTGGGGACCGGGCCTTGCATGGAAAACCCGGCGGCACATTCGTGTCCTCCACCGCCAAATTTTTCCGCGATATCAGCCACGTTCACTGATCCTTTGCTGCGTATGCTCACACGGATTCTCTCATTGGCAAGCTCGCGGAAGAACACCGCCACCTCCACGCCGGCAATGCCGAGAGCGTAATTGACCAGGCCTTCGCAATCCTCATCCAGCGCGCCGGTCTGCTCCATATCATGCCGGGTCACGGCCATCCACGTAATCGCGCCTTCATGTTGCAATCCGCTCAAGGCCGTTCCCAGCAGGCGCATCTTGGAAATAGGGTTGGCGAAATAAACATTTTGCGCGATATGCGCCGGGTCCGCGCCGTACTGCACCAGACACTTGGCCAGATCAAACGTATGCGCGTTGGTTGGTGAATAGCAGAACGAACCGGTATCCGTGAGTACCGCTGTATAGAGACATGTGGCCATTTCCGGAGTGATCTTTACCTTTGCCGCAAGTCCCAGCCGAAATACCATCTCCGCCACCGCGCTGGCGGAGGGATCAATCCAGTTCAAGTGCGCAAAGTTTTTGGAACTGACGTGGTGGTCAATATTGATGAGGAAGAGTTGTTCCAGCCCTTCCAGGCGGGTGCGCTGTATGCTGTCACACTCCAGAATGATGGCGGCATCATAACGGCCGTTGCTGGCGTGAATCACAGTGGCTTGCACAATGTCACCGGATTGCGGCAAAGGCTTATAGATGACCGGAACGTTATCTGCCAGGACCACATGCGCCTGCTTGCCCATGGCCCGCAATATCTGCGCCAGTGCCAGCGTGGAG
Organism: Terriglobia bacterium; assembly: GCA_963824835.1. Lineage (GTDB taxonomy): Bacteria > Acidobacteriota > Terriglobia > Terriglobales > Acidobacteriaceae > Angelobacter. The sequence continues at coordinate 49,013 of CAWGRA010000002.1, forward strand.
CCGATGGCGTCACCATCAGGACGCGCGTGTGAAGTCACAACAAAGCTGTTGCGCTTTTCAATCTCCTGCAACACCTGGGAGAGCTGGTCCATGATCACCTATTTCTTGCGCTTTTTGATCCTGCCCAACAACTCATCAATACGCGAACCGTACTCCTGCGAACGGTCCAGCAGAAACGTTAGCTCCGGCACGTGACGCACGCCCATTCTTTCCTGCACTATCCTTTTGATGTAACCCTTGGCGGCGTTAATACGCTTGATGGTCTCATCCGCTTCATCATCATCGCCGGCCACCTGTATGAACACGCGCGCACTCTTGCCGTCCGGTGACATCAGCAATTCCGTTACGGTACACAGCGCAATTCTGGGATCGCCCAGCTCGCCTTCCAGCATGGTCCCAATCTCTTCCTTCAGGGTCTCACCAATGCGTTTGCGATGATGTTCACGTCCGCGCTGCTCAGGCATACATTTTCCGCTTCTCTTGAAAACCTCTAAGGTTAGCAGAGTATGAGCGGTGAGGGAAATAGGGTATGAGGGTGCCTTGCCAATGCTTTATTCGACGGGAATTTCACCTTCAGACGGCGTGTCGCCGCTTTCCAGATAGTCCATGAAGGAGTCCACGACCTCAGCGCCGTTGTTATTGGCGATCCTGACCGCCTCCCGCTCAACGTTGCGCATGAGACCTTCCAGATAGTCGCGCGAACTGGAGATGCTGACCACGCCGATGGTAGCGCGCTGCCACAGGTCGGTGACATCGATTTCCGCCACGGAGATATTGAAGCTGTTGCGCAGACGGTCTTTGAGGCTGCGGACCACTTGTCGCTTGTCTTTGAGCGAGTGAGCGGCTTCAATGCGGATTTCAAGAGTGAGAAAGGCTACGGGCATCTTAAGCAAATAGCAATTAGCTAACAAAATCTTACCGCGGATGAACGCGGATGAACGCGGATTTCAACTGCAAACGCGATTTCAACGGCAAATGAACATTAAGCTGAATGCGTCCTTTGCCGATCACCCGATGACGCGCGATCACCCGATGACCCGATCCGGCCGGCTCCGCTCCCTCACCTCTTCTGACGTGAGTCCATAGATCGGCGGCGTCTTTACATCGATCATTCCCAGATAGGTGTAGATCTGTGCGCGATGATGGATCTCATGCTCCACCATGGCCCGCAGCCATTTCCACAACGTGATTGACGTCCCGCCGGGGGTGACTGCATTTCTTCTTCAGGTCTTCATCAGTCAGACGGCTGAAGATTTCCATGGACTCGGCGTGTTCTCTGGTTGAAGAAGGCCAGCACATTCTCCGGGCCATCGGCGAGTTCCTTGCCGTGGCCGGGATAACTGCTGGGTTTGAACTGGGCATTTTCCGCGTACATGTAGCGTTCGATCAGGGCCAGGTGGCGGATGATGTCGGCAAAGCTGAATTTGCCTTCGCGATATGTCCAGTCGAATATTTCACGCGGAATGCAGGCGATCACCTTGAGCGTGCGCTGCCGACTTTTTCGTAGTAGTCGAGAAATTCTCTGGATCGGACGTGGCTTCCATAAGTATCACGTTATTCGATTGTCTTAAAGCCAGCCGCGATCCTTAAAAACTTTATACCCGGTTTTGGTAAGCGCGCTCAACTGCTTGAACACGGGTGGGTCAATGGCCGTGAAATTGAAGCAGGCCTTGCCCTGCATTCGTTTCTTGAGTTCTGGAGGTATCTTCTGGTTGAGTTCCGGGTTCATGTACAAGGGCAAGAGGTGATAACTGATGTAGCTTTTGCCCGCCTTCACGCCCGCAAAAAACATGGGACGGTTTTTATACGTTGGCTCAAGGCTTTCCAGATAGAAATATCCGGGACCTTTCTCGCAAGGCGCTAGACGCCCTTCATAGGGCGTCAGGATGTCACGCAATGCGGCGAAGACAACAGCAAAGTCTTTGCCGACAGACTTCTTGCTGTCCGTGGTTATGGCTTTTTTCTTTGCCTTCTTGCCTGCCGCCGTTTTCTTGCCTGCGGCGGGCTTTTTACTTGAGACTTTTTTCTTTGCCATCATTTTGCTTCAACCATTTGGGAGATTCGAGAGATTCTTTCACCTCCACACCGCTTAGCTGTTTCGTCATCATCGTTTGCGCAAGATTGACGATTCGCATCGCCGCGGCTTCGGTTGTCACTCCGCGCCCATGGATATTCGAGATCAGGTTTCTCTGCGCGTCATTATCGCCCTTGCGCGGCCTGAAATGCCATATAAGCCGAGAGGCTTTCGGCGGTCGCCAGGCCGGGCCGCTCGCCGATCAGCAACAGCACGACCTTCGGCTTCAGCAGGTCGCCGACCGGTTCATGATCCCCACACGGCAGTAGCGGACGGCGAAAGTGCGTCCGAGGGCCCATCCGCGTTCGTTTGCAAGCTGGGCGATGAGCGGAAGCAAAGCCGGCACTTGAGTGGCAACGGCCGTTACCGATAGACCATCGCCGATGACGATTTGCAGATCGGGCTGTGCTGGGCATTGTTGTTGGATCAGCGCGGCGGTCTTGTTCGAAAAGCTGCGTCCAAGATCAGGACGCAACAGATATTCGTCTTTGGATGAAGCGCGGGTGGAGACCTCGAAGATCTTGTATTTCTCGATGAGATCAGCGCCAAGATCGCGAACAAGATCGAATTCGGTTCTGACGGCATCGCGCGCGGCAGCATGGGCTTCGCGGAGTTCGAGTTGCGTGGATGTGCGATATCCCGCGCCGGCACGATCAACCAGCACGCGGGCTGGAGTGCGCTGGCGGATTCGTTGGATCAGGTCATCGGTCATGAAAAATCACATCCACCACGGAGGCACGGAGGCAAGGATGAAGACCGCGAACAAGCTTAAGATTGAATCGATTCCGTTTGCAATGGAAATACATAGACCCTTCGACTACGCCGTCGCATGCGCTCCGACTTCGCTCAGGGTGATAAAAGCTTGGCGACATCTTCCCCGAATGATAGCTCAAATCACGCGCAGAAATTACGATTCGCAAAGGCCATAGCAATGGAATGCCGTAAAAACTTGTCATCCTGAGCGAGCGCGAGCGAATGCGTGCGCGAGTCGAAGGATCTATGTATTTCGCCAAAGTTTCCTCCATCGCGAAGATGTTGAAAAACCCGCGAAAGAGCGACATGCCGCGTCTCCCCCTCAATACTTCAATACCGCATCAAAGCGTTCCATCAATTGCTGGCGCTATCTGCCGTTCTCCAGCGCCGGCTCGTTGCCCTGAAAGATTTCCATCTCCTGTAGCCATTGCAGGAATTCCGGGGCGGGCTTCAGGTTAAACAGCTTGCGCACGGCCAGCGCGTCATGAAAGCTGGTGGACTGGTAGTTGAGCATCACGTCATCCGCGCATGGTACGCCCATAAAATAATTACAGCCCGCGGCGGCCAGAAGCATCAGCAGGTTATCGGCGGAGTTCTGGTCAGCGGCAGCGTGGTTGGTGTAACACACGTCGCAGCCCATCGGCAGTCCAAGCAGCTTGCCCATGAAATGGTCTTCCAGACCGGCGCGGATGATCTGGCGCTCGTCATAGAGATATTCCGGCCCGATAAAGCCGACAACGGTGTTCACCAGAAAAGGCTGAAACACGCGGGCCACGCCATAAGCCCGGGCTTCCAGGGTGAGCTGGTCAATGCCGTGGTGAGCGTCGGCTGAGAGCGCGCTGCCCTGGCCGGTTTCAAAGTACATGACGTTGTTGAGATCTGGTGATCCGGTGTGGAAATCTGGTGATCTGGTGATCAGGTGAACTGGTGATCGGGAACCTGACTGCATCGCCACCTCATCTGAGCGCGCGGCATCTGAGCGTCCGCCATCCTGCGACTGCGGCACCGCTTCAGCGTTTCCGATCACCGATCAACTGATCTCCCGATCCCCCGATTGCGTATGGTGTTCCAGCACGCGCTCGCGGCCTTCTCGCAACATGTTCAGCGATATCCCAAAGCTTTCGTTGGCTTTTTGCGTGCCTGCCACTGACTGAAATAGCAGATCCACGGGCGCGCCCTGTTCCATGGCTTGCAACTGCGTGGAGATATGCGCCAGGCAGCATGCCTGCGTGGGAATTTTGTACGCATCAATCAGCCGCTGTAAGGCATGCAGAATGGCCGAAACCGTCTCCACCGAATCTGTTGCGGGGTTCACGCCAATGACGGCATCGCCACAGCCATACATCAGGCCATCAAAGGCTGAGAGCAGGATTCCCGCAATATCGTCTGACGGGATGGTTGGGTTGCAGGCGGATGCCCAGAACGCCGCGCTGGCCCATGGTGTTTCGACAATGCGATTCCACGCGAATCTTGCTCGCCGCCATTACCAGGTCCTTGTTGCTCATGAGTTTGGCCGTGGCAGCCGCGATTTCCGGTGTAATCGCCCAGTGCAGAAGCTTCAGGTCCGTTTCACTGGTCTGGTCATCAAGAAGGAACTCGCGGAACTCGCCTACGGTCTGGCTTTTGATACCCGCAAACGCCTGCTGATCATGCGATTCCAGAATCAAGCGGCTGACATCATCGTGATCGGGGTCAATCAAAGGATTGTTGACGATGTGTTCCAGCGTCACCTCAGCCAGCGCGCGTTTGGCAGCCACACGCTCACGTTCGGAAGCGGCGGCGATCCCGGCAAGCTGATCACCGGACTTCTCTTCATTGGCCCGGGCGAAGAGCTCAGGTAATCCTGCGAAATGGAAGCGCTCAGTCATGCCTGATTAAAGAATATTTGTCCTTAGTCTCCTGAAGATGGAAAATTCAAACAATATTTAACAGTTCAGCAGCAGCCTTGGACAGCAGCGTCACAATGGAAAGCATCACATTTGGCAAGTTCCTCCCCTGGAATCTACCAAAGGGAGCCTTCCTTCTACATGCACCGCTTATCCTCTCTTGTTTCGCGCGGGCAGATTTTCTGTCTGATTGTGATCTCCATTGCAATTTTCGCTCTCGCGGGTTGCGGAAGCGTTAGCGGATCCAGCAACAATCCCGCGCCTACTCCCACCCCAGTTTCGCCAACTCCGACTCCAACACCAGGCATAACACCAACGCCTAGTCCAACGCCAACTCCCACCGGCGGCATTGCCAATGATCAAACCCTGAAAACTGAAGACGTGGCGACGGGCCTCGATAATCCCTGGTCGCTTGTGTTCGCTCCGGACGGCCGTCTCTTCTTTACAGAACCGCCGGGACGACTCCGCGTGATCACAAATACCGGACTGGTGGCGCAACCGGTGCTGGACATCAGCTCGCAATCCGCGGGCTTCGAAGCTGGACTCACAGGCATGGACCTGGATCCAGGGTTTAGCTCCAACGGCATTCTATACATTCATTTTTGCAGCAATCTATCGGATGGACTGCATTGCCGCATTGCAAGCGTACAGGTGACGGGAAATACCGGCACGCTTGGAGCCATCCTTTTCGACTACAAAGCCCAGGCAGCGGATCATACCGGAGGCCGACTGAAGGTTGGGCCGGATCATCTGCTTTATCTCAGCACCGGCGATCATGACACGCCAGCCACCGCTCAGGACCTGACTTCCATGAATGGCAAGGTGCTGCGGATGAACCTTAACGGAACTCCGGCGGCCGGCAACCCATTTCCAGCCAATCCTTTCGTTTATGCGCTTGGCTTCCGTGATCCGCAGGGTCTGGCTTTTGACAGTTCCGGCCAACTTTATGGAACTGATCACGGCCCCACTTCCAATGATGAGGTCAACATCATACTCGCCGGAAGCAACTATGGCTGGCCCACGTGCGTGGGCGCCTGCAATAATCCCGCGTTCGTTGATCCGGTACGCTTGTTTTCACCGGAGACCGCTGCGCCTTCAGGCATGACGTTCTATCAGGGAACGATCATACCCGGCTGGAATGGAAGCATGCTGATCGGCCTGCTTGGCCTCGCCAACAACACCTTCGCTCATCACGTGCACCAGATTTTTCTGAATGGGCCGGGCGGGCGGGTGGTGACCATGGAGCAAGTCCTCTGGCGAAACAAGTTTGGCCGCATTCGCGACGTAGTGGAAGGCCCGGATGGCTTTCTTTACTTCAGCACCAGCAACCTGCACACCACGGTCGCAACTCATCCTGGCGATGACCGCATCGTGCGTGCACATCCATAGGGCATTTCAATCTAATGCAACAAAAAAGGGCGGCCCGCTCGGACCGCCCTCTCTGAGCGCCTTTTGCTAATCGCGATCAAGGTCTTCGCGATTACTTTCCGGCAGAGACAACAGGTATTGGGAGAGATCGGTCTTTTCCTGCGGGCTCAGGCCCAGGTTAAAACAACTGTCATAATGGTCAACCACATCACCCAGCGTGGCAAAACGGCCATCGTGATAGAAGCCGCCTTTGGTGTGGGTCCACAAGCCATTGAGCGGCGCTGTGCGATAGCGATGGTCAGGCGCGCGGTTGGCCTGGAAATCATCCACGCAGACTTCCGCCGCGGTGTGCATGTTCCAGCCGGGTTCGGTGGTGATGGAACCCACGTGGCAGGTGCTGCATTGGGCTTTGCCGGTGAACACGGCCTTGCCACGGAGCGCCGATGCCTGATCAAAGCTTCCGGCCGGCGGCGCCGGTGCGGGAATTGCCAACTGATAGACGTGGAGCGCGGGAAGCTTATCTGTAATCAGGTCTTCGGTGTTGCGCACGTTGTCAAAGCCGGCTTTGGCGGCGACCGGAAACTGCGCAGCATCCTTCAATCGGGGATCATAGAAGTTGCCCTTTGCCGTGCATTTCCAGGTTGGCCACAAAGGCGTTCCAATGTGTCACTGAGCCCCATCCGGTCCATGTATGCATGTTCACGCCGGCCAGTCCGAAAGCGGGAGGAATTAAAACGGCCCCGCTCTTGCCGTCAGGACGAAAAGCCTTGCCGTCCATGGCGAGTTCCGCGTCAAATTTTCCCGGTCCCCAGCTATTGAGTACCGTACGAACGGTGGCCTGATCGACGCCAAGCAGGTCTGAAAATGGCTGGACACTCGGAGACAAAGCCACGATCGCGCCGACGTTAAGATCACGGTTGGCCCAGCCATCCAGGCGATGACCGATTCCGGGCGCAAACGCGTTGTCCACGTTGGTATGACAAAGGGCGCATTGAATGCCCACGGACTGCAGCGTCCCATCGGGCTTGAAGAAGCCGGTCACGCCAATCACCGCGTTCAGTTTGAGCAGCGCGAGAGTTGTGCCGGGATCATTCAGGTCAACCTGGCCTGCCTGGATCGCCTGGACCAGCGAAGCAGGAAGAGCGTCTTGATCCACTTTCAGCCCAACCGCCAGGGCCGTGGCCGGAGAAACTCCCGGTCCAACGCCGCCATGCTTCGCGCCTTCAATGGCCTGATGCAGTCCCAGGGCTCCGCCCCAGAAATCCTGATCGCCAAAAGTGTCATAGCGGAAAACCTCGCGGCCTCGCTCCAATAATTGTTCGGCATGGTGGTTGATCGCCGCATCAGAGGGCGAAGAAGGATGTTGATGCTTTCGTTGGGAATACAAAGTTGCGAATGTAAGCACTGCCACAGCTACTACCAGGGCGAATCTCAGATTCCGCACGGTGGTTCTCCTCCTGTTTCGGGGGTGGATGGAGGGCTGCCGGAAAAGCTCTCATGGCGATAGAGTGAGCATCCTCAATTCGGTTACAGGCCATGGAGATAAAAAATGTTGCGCACCGTTTCAAGAGCACATGGTTCGATAGCACATCTCTCAAGAACGCATCTCTCTCTTTGATGGACACTGACTTGAGGACACTAATTTTAGGAGGAGGACGAAAACTAAAATGATGAATCAAGCTGGCCTATGACCTGCAAGGTGTTACCAGAAACAGGAACGATGGCGGGAATTTCCACTCTTCTGGCGAGTTTGCAGTGCCGAAATGACATTCATCGCAAACAAAAAGGCCGCCCGGCAACGGGACGGCCTTTTCTTTCAAGGGAGAATAGTTCCAACGGAGGTTCAAAAAACCATCAGAACTTTCTGTAAAAATCTTATGGGTCGCGGAAAGGCAGTGTCAAGGAATTTCTCCAGAATAAGCACCTTTATTTTCAATAACTTAGCTAAACAATTAACAGCTTCTCGGCAGTGACAAAAAATGTCACTCTGGCCTTTTTCAGGCCGTATTCGGTTGCGCTAAGGCGGCCCATAACCGCATGCTTCTCAGGCAGTTAGAGGCTCACTTAAGGTCCAGTTGGATGATCTCAACGTCCTCTGGTCTGTCAAAAAACCTGTCCGGATAGAATTTTTTCGCTATAATGCGAACCCCGCCAAAAGCGAATCCCAGAATCAACGCCACCAGCAGGATCATGCCGATCAGGGTGATGATCGCCACCAGAATGCCGCCGATATTGTCACGCGGGTTGGGCTTGGTGGGCTGGTTCCAGGTAACGTCAGCATCATAGTTCACTGAGGCCAGCAGAGACTGCGCTTCACTCTCCGGGATGTTTCCATTCACCGCCGCCAGCAGCGGTCCCGTGCGCTTGAAGTAGAACGGACCGCCCGCCAGTCCGGCCGACTGAAACGCCTTAAGCCTCTCGGCCGCAATCTGCGGCGTGGGATATTCGATCAGCGTAAGGTTGGCGCTTCCATTTGAGCTGCGATAGTTGGCGAACTCGACTTCCGGGCTCAGGCTGAAGTTGACCAGCGCAGCCGGAATGGGAACTCCCTGCCGCTCCAGCGCCACCGGTCCCACAATGTAGCGCGCGCTATGCCGCACCAGTGACTGCCTGGGCAGATTCAAGGGCAAGGTCGGCAGAGCAGACGTGTTGCCTTTCGGACGCGGAAGCGCATCCGCCAGTGCTCTCAGGTCAGCGGCGGACATCGCCGTAACCTGGTCAAGAGTGGCGTCCACCAGAACGTTGCCGCGATAGAACAGTATTCGCCGGTTGTTGGAAGCGCCCATATCGCCAATCTTCTCGCTTTGCATCTGCGGCTGGACATAATAGGTGAACGCGCCATAAGCGCCGCTGGCATCACTGAAGCGGGCGGCTTTGATCTGCATCTGGCGACCGTTGCGCGTGTAAGCAGCGCTCTCATAGTTGGCAAAGCCGTACTCTTTCAGCACTGGAGCGTCAGTGCCGTCAGCGGCAGCGGGATCCGATCCGGCCTTCACAGACGACTTCTCTTCCTGCCAGCCATTGAAGCTGGAAGGCAGCAGGGTTGCGTCTTGCGAATTGGCTTTGCTCTGGGTCTTGGCCTGATCTTTATTCTCTTTGTTCTCAGATTGACTCTGAGTTTTGGCCGATCCCTTGCTGGATTTCCCGGCAGAAGCCTTCGCCGCGTCACTGGGCGCCTTTTGCTCAGGCGCCTTTTGCGCCTGCATTCCCTGCCCCATCGCCGCCCAGGACGCGATCAGCACCAACATCAACAAACGTTTCTTCATAATTGCTAAAACACCCTTGTATTTAGACACCATTAGGCCCTATTCAGATTCTAGTCCTCCGGTCTCTTAAATGCAGAGGAAACAACCCGCCAGAGGCACGCGGAAGCCAGCGCGAGCCAATGCCGCTCTGGGGTGTTTTCCTCACAATCCATTCACCTGCTGACTAATGTCTTCAGACTATTGTTTTACCCGGATGCCACTACTGCGAGTTAGTTTTTCACACTAGAAGAAAAAGGACACTGGACTAAGGAACTACTTCGGTCATAATAGGCGCCGGAAAACCCGTGAAATCCTATTCATTCTTCTTAAGCCTCGTCCTGGTCCTTGTTGTGCTTGCCTGCGGCTGGCTCTGGCTATCGTTCCACCCTGCATGCATCCAACTCATCATCGACCGCAAGTGTTTTGGTCACTACGGACCAGTCTGCGACTGTCCTGCTCATACCTGCCGCGAATCTGACTCTGGGCGAGCAAATTGCCGACTGCTCAGCCAGCCTGATTTTGCTGGATGGTGGTATTTGCGATGCGCGCCAGTTCACGGGTGTTCAGACGGCCAACGGCTTCACGTGGGCGCTCCAGGAAAACGAGTACAGGTCCTGCTTAACTACGTAACCCTTGTTTCGTCCGGTCCAATCCTGATTTACGATCGATCCTCCATCTCCGGCCCGCAAGGTGCGAATGGCGCAGGAGCGGTGCTTAAGACGGCTCCCGACTACCAGGCTGCAGCGTTGGTGATTCTTGCGGGCGCGCAAGCATCTCTCCATGACCTGGCTTTGGATGGGCAGAAGGACATCCAAACCGCTCCCATCGCCGGCGTGCTGATTGATGCTCCCCGGGTTGATCTCACTCGCGTTCAGGTCCATGATTTCACCGCACAAGGCGTGATCAATAGCGACAACGGATCCAACCGTACCGATAACGTCAATCGTACCTGCTGCGCCAAACTCGTTGACCTGGAGTCCTGGTTCAACGGCGATGCCGGCTTGTGGATCAACCGCTCCACGGATTGGTTCATCAGCCGTTCCGAGTTTGAGGGTAACGGAACCCATGGCGTTGTCATTAACGGGGGCGCCGCCATGAGGATTGAAAGTTCTGATTTCGGCGGCAACGCTCAGAACGGATTGCTGATTACGGGCGCTGAAAGCGGTGATCACATCATCACCGGCAACCAGTTCGGCCAGAATAAAAACCATGCCATAGAAATCACCAGTCCGGATGGCGCATCCGGCAGCAACATGATCACCGGCAACTCGTTCATCCCCTTTGGCACGCTATCTCAGATTGAAGCCATGGAAACCGCCGGACACGATTCATTCACAGGTAATGTATTCAGGAATGCCGTAAATTGCATGCACATCGCGGCAACCTCATCTAGTTCCGGGAATGTCTGCCACTTACCGCCGCTCGCTCCAGGTCTCGTGTCTGGTTCTGTCTCATCTCCAGATGAACCTCCGGTTCCTCCAATTCGCGGTCACCGGCCATCTCACCCGGTTCTGAATGATTTGCCTTGAAAAGCTGCATGCATGTAAAACCGAAGCCGACGAATACATGCCATGTTTCGCGTGGAAGATTTCAAACGCAGACTTTCTGCAAAGTCTCATGGCGCCTGATTCCCGGCCTGTTCGATGCCAGGCCCTAGCCCCCTGCGTTACCGCCCTAATCAGCTCACTTCGGTTAAAATAGACACAATGGCACTCATACAGCGCAGGAAATCTGTTACAGCAACAATCGGCAATGTCCGCGTAGGCGGAGACGCGCCCGTGGTGGTCCAATCCATGACCAACACGGACACGGCGGATGTGGCCGGCACCATTCTTCAGGTCGCGCAACTGGCCCGTGCCGGGTCAGAACTGGTGCGCGTGACCGTGAATAATGACGCTGCCGCCAAGGCGCTGCCCGCCATTGTGGAAGGCCTGGCCAAACAGAACATACACGTCCCCATCATCGGCGATTTTCATTACAACGGCCACCTTCTACTCACAAAATATCCTGAATGCGCCCAGGCGCTGGCCAAGTACCGCATCAATCCCGGCAACGTGAGCGTTGGCCGCAAGGATGACAACAATTTCCGCGCCATGGTGGAAGTGGCGGTGAAGAACAAGAAGCCGGTACGCATTGGCGTGAACTGGGGATCGCTGGACCAGCAACTGCTCACGCGCATGATGGACGAAAATTCCAGGTCCGCCGAACCCAAAGACGCACGCGATGTGACCATGGAAGCCATGGTGGTGAGTGCGCTGCGCTCGGCTGAGATCGCCGAAGAAGCCGGCCTGCCGCATGATCACATCCTGTTGAGCGCGAAGGTCAGCGGCGTGCAGGATTTGATTGACGTTTATCGCAGCCTGGCGTCGCGATGCGATTATCCGCTGCATCTTGGTCTCACCGAAGCCGGCATGGGCGCAAAAGGAATTGTCAGCAGCACCGCCGGGCTGGCCGTGCTGTTGCAGGAAGGCATTGGCGACACCATTCGCGTTTCACTCACGCCGGCGCCGAACGGCAATCGCACGGAAGAAGTATTGGTCGCGCAGCAGATATTGCAGTCGTTACAGATTCGCAGCTTCACTCCGCAGGTCACCGCCTGCCCCGGTTGCGGACGCACCACCAGCACCTTCTTCCAGGAAATGGCGGAACAGATCCAGACCTACCTGCGTGAGAGCATGCCGGTGTGGAAGGAAAAATATCAGGGCGTGGAAGAGCTGAAGCTCGCCGTGATGGGTTGCGTGGTCAACGGACCCGGCGAATCAAAGCATGCCAACATCGGAATTTCATTACCGGGAACATTTGAAGAACCAAAGGCGCCCGTGTTTGTTGACGGACGCCTGATGACCACTTTGAAGGGCGACCGCATTGTCGCCGAGTTTATCCAGATATTGGATGAGTACGTTGAATCCCGATATGGGGCCGGGGCATTAAATTCTGTCGCTTCGCTCCAAAACCGCTAAGAGCGTCTGCTTCGGCGATAACCGTGAATGGCGCTTGTCACAGCGGACTGACGGCGCGTCGACGGCCGCAGTCCTTAATCTCTTGTTGCGTCTAGAGAACGCTGCTTCGCAATACCGCGAATGCACTTGCACAGCGACTGACGGCTGTGGACGCGCCGCCAGTCCATATTCACCAAGACGCCGAACCACTACAACAAGAATTAATTTTCCATAAGAAAATTCCCGCTCGCGAGGGGTTGAGTGAGCGGCAATTAACTGAAGCAGGCTATAGCTGACCGCGATCCAGGCTCCGAAAACTACAATCACCATGCCCAGCCGTACTGCCATGTTGTCGACAATGTCATTCCATTTCGCGTCCATAAAATCGCTCCTGATTCATTCAGTAAAACCTGTTTAAGTAACTTGCTTATGCCTTTGTTTGACGGCTGCAGGTTCCTTTGGTTAGTAATACGGCTGGCAACGAAAAAAGGTTCCACTACTGTAAAAAGCATTTCGCGCAAGATGTTTACCGAGTTTTAACAAACTTGCTGCTATCAATTACCCGCGATCAACGTCTTACAGTAATTCATTCTTTTCTCTCACACCCGAGTGGGTGCGAAACGATGAAGAAGACGGACACCGCAGCCGGCGATCTTTGCAGTTGGTCCTGACCTCACAGCCAGCTTCACTGATTGCTTCCGGGGTTTCGCCTTCCAATCGCTTCGCACCCGCACGGGTCGTAATCCCGCAGCAACTCTGTCCAGCAGTTTCCTTTTCCCGGCGATTCTCATCCAACCAGCAGCACGAGAGTATTTCGGCAATCGATGGAGAGATGGCATGCAGTTGCGCAAGGAAATTTCTCAGCCCAGGCAAATCAGACCTGAATCACCCAGGGACTCTGAATGAGCCAAGGACAACGTGGCAAAAGCCGGTCCAGCCAGAGTTGAAAGGACGAAACAAAAGGCTTCACCGTGGAAACTTGGCGGACTTACCCCAGTGCAACTCGGCAAGCGCGTGTACAAGGAGTTTGATGACGACGAAGTGCTTACCCGCTCCGCCGCCCTTTCTTATTACTTCATGTCGGCGCTGATACCCATGCTGTTCTTCCTTGTCACGTGCCTGGGCATCTTCGGCAAAAGTCATGATTTACGCCATAGCCTGTTCACCTACATACAACAGTTCATGCCGCCGGACGCATTCAGCATGCTCCAGAAAACCATGCGCGAAGTTGTCACGCATAGCAGCGGGCTCAAGCTGGCGATCGGTCTGGTGCTTGCCTTGTGGTCGGGTTCGGGCGGGATGCGCTCCATCATGGACGCACTGAACCGTTGCTATCACGTGAAAGAAAGCCGTCCGTTATGGAAAAGCGTGCCGCTATCCATGGCGCTCACCGCAGCCATTTCCGCATTGACGATTGCCGCGCTGGTCATCGTCCTGTACGGAGGAGCCATCGCCCAGTTTGTCGGCGATCACACGGGCCTGAGCAACATTACGATCCTGCTATGGAAAGCGGTGCAGTGGCCGCTGGCATTCTTTTTTGTCGTGCTGGCTTTCGCCACCATCTACTATTGGGCGCCGGATGCTGAGCAGCAATGGTCCTGGATCACGCCCGGAAGCCTGATCGGCGTTATTCTGTGGGTCGCAGCTTCCATCGTGTTTCCGCGTTTACCTGCATTACTTCAACAGCTACGGAAAAACCTACGGCTCGCTGGGCGCGGTCATCGTCTTACTGCTGTGGCTGTACATCACCGGAATGGCAATTCTGGTGGGCGGAGAAATCAATTCTGAGATTGAAAACGCCGCCGCGCGACGCGGCCATCCCGAAGCCAAGGAAGTGGGCGAGAAAGCAGCGTAGAACGATTTTAGCTTCAACTTGAAATTCGAATTGCTGCGTTACTCCTTCGTATTGGCGCCGCTGCCAACGACGAGCAGTCGTCATCCCAGACGGCTAATTCGAGTGATCACGAACGATCGCTTGACGATTTCAAATTCAAAGAAATTTAAAATTTGAAATGCTTCATTTACACCGTCGTCTTTTCCGGCTGTGATTGCACCGGGGCCGCGTTGGGCGCCAGAGGCAATTCAATCGTGACAACCAGGCCGTCCTTCGCATTCTCCGCACGGATGGTGCCGCCATGCAGCTTCACCGTTCTGTCGGCGATGGAGAGCCCAAGTCCCACGCCGCCGCTGGCCCGCTCACGCGCTTCACTCACGCGATAAAACGGCTCGAAAGATATGTTGCAGTTCCGCATCGGGAACACCCGGCCCATGATCGCGCACGGTAAGAACTGCGGTATCCATGCGCCAGCGCAGGCCACTTCCACGCTTGTTCCTTCGGCGGTGTATCGGACGGCATTGCGCATCACGTTTTCGATCGCACTGCGCAACAGTTCAACTGATCCACGCACGCGGCAGTGTTCAAGCTCATCTGAAATCACTGATCGATGCAGCGGCTTGGCTTCATAATCAGCATCATCAATCACCTGATGGACAATCTCTTCCAGCACCACAATTTCCGGCGGAACGCGCTCTGAGCCGCTTTCCAGCTTGGTCAATGTCAGTAGCTGGCCGACAAGCTGGTTCACACGCTCGGTTTCCTGCTCAATGCGATTGAGCGCTGAAACCGCCCTGCCATCCGCCGACTTGCGCGCCAGTTCCAGCGCCACAGTAAGACGAGCCAGCGGAGAGCGCAGTTCATGTGAGATGTCCGCCAGCAGGCGCTTTTGCGATGAGATCAGGCCTTCAATGCGCTCGGCCATGTGGTCAAATTCGCGGCCCAGATTGGCGAGTTCATCGGCGCGATTGCCCAATTGCGGTGAAACGCGCGCTTCCAGATTGCCTTCCGCAAACGCCTTCACCGTGGATTGCAGCTTCTTGACCGGATTGAAGTCAGGTACAGCGCCAGAAAATAGCAGACCATGCCCGCGATCAGGATACTCACCACCAGCCGTGCCGGAGAAAACGCATCTGGACGCGGCAGCACCGGCTGCCGCAGGCGGGTAACAAAGATGTATGTGCGTCCGCTGGCTGCTTCCACTGATCTTCCCCAGCTCAACCTGCCCAGCACCACATGCGCAATATGTTTCTGCTGGTCGCGGACTTCAGCCGCCAGATCAGTGGCCGCCCACGTTGTCGGCGTAATCGGCTTGGCTGCGCTGTCAAACAGGAACAGTTCTGTTCCCGCTTCTTTTTGCGACCGCGCAACATATTGCGCGAAAGCCTGCGGGCCTTCGCGGTCATACACCTGCACCGCTGACTCGGCATAAAGGTTCAGCGACTCGCCAAACGCTCCACGCCGCTGTTCCGGCAACGGCAACTGCGAAAGTGACGTCCAGAACATCAGGTTCCACGCGCCAAACATCATGGCCGCGGCAAGCCAGAACCACATGAAGATCTTGAAAAACAAGCTGCGAAAAATGAGAACGCGGGAAGTTTCACTGCTGCTCTCCCGGTAATAGATATACGTAGCCGCTGCCACGGATCGCCTTGATGCGTTCCTGCTCACCTTCATAGGAGCCCAGCTTGCGCCGCAGGTTGCTTACATGCACGTCAATACTGCGGTCCATGGGTGACATGGGACGGGCCAGCGCAGCCTGCGTGAGATCTTCACGGCTGATGATCTTGCCCGGGACTGCGCAGAAACGTGTACAGCAGGTCGAACTCGGCGCCCGTTAGCGTAACGTTTTTGCCGGCGCAGGTCACGCTGCGCGATTCGGGATGCAATTCCACATCGGCCAGATGGACCGGTTGTCCTGTGGCTGCGACGCCGCCGGAGGCCGTCCGCCGCAGGATCGCCCGCAAACGCGCTACCAGTTCACGCGGATTAAAAGGTTTAGGCAGATAGTCATCCGCGCCCAGTTCCAGACCCAGTATGCGATCCAGTTCACTGCCGCGCGCCGTAAGCATCAGACCGGCACGCTGCTCTTCTGTCGAAGCTGTTTCAGCACATCCAGTCCGCTCATGCCCGGCAGCATCACGTCCAGAATGACCACGGCGTATTGGTTGTTAAGCGCTTTTTCCAGTCCACCTGGACCATCATGCGCGGCGTCCAGCTCAAGCTGCTCACTCTGCAGATATTCCTCCAGAAGCTTGCTTAACTCGGCATCATCATCAATCAGCAGCACTGAGACCATAACTTTCACCTTATATCCAAGCTCAAAATCAAAGCAGTTAAGAAGTGTGAAGGGTACCAGAACCCGTTTACAACTCCTAACCTTCAACTCCCCCCAGCAGGGTTAATACTGGTGGCAGACCAAAACCGCATTGCAACTGGCTTCGGCTGCCGCTCGATTGTAAAAGGAGTTCCTAGTGAACAAGAAATTATTCCTCATACCAGTGGCACTCATACTGGCCGTGGCAGCAGGTCTGGCCGGTACGGTTTATGCACAGGGTCCCGGCCACGGGCCCGGTTTTGGACGCCATGGCGGTTGGATGCTCAAGCACATGGCTAAACAGCTGAATCTAACGGACGCTCAGCAAGGTCAAATTAAGACCATTATGCAGGCCGAACGGCCCAAGATGCAGCCGCTGATGCAACAGCTTCGCCAGAACGAACAGGCGCAGAATGCCGCCACCACCGGGGATTTCAACGAATCCCAGGCCCGCGCCTTCGCCCAAAAACAAACCCAGATCATGAATGACCTGATCGTGGAAAAACAACGCATGAAATCACAGATTTATGCCGTGCTCACTCCTGAACAGCGCCAGAAAGCGCTCCAGCTCATGCAACAGCGTGAACAGCGCCATCAGGAACGCATGCAAAAGAAGTCACAACAGCAAGCGCAACCGAGCCAGTAAGTCTTCTTCTCTCCTTTCTTTTTTTCTTCCCTCCAAGAGGAAAACCGGGCGGTCACTCATGGCCGCCCGGAATTTTTTTGAGGTTCCAACTTCTTGTCGCTTCGCTCCAAACCGCTCGGGAGCATTTATCCTGGCCGCGTCTCGATGCTCCTATGGCAGCGGGCTCGGCGCGCAGGTCGGCCTCAGCCCTTCTTTTTCAATGTTTCGCTTCGCTCTAAACCGCTCGAGAACATTTATCTGGCCGCGATCTCGATGCTCCTATGGCAGCGGGCTCGGCGCGCAAGTCGGCCTCGCCCTTATTAGTTTTTCAATGTTGTCGCTTCGCTCCAAAGCTGCAATGTTCTTTTATCTTGCGCTCAGCATCAAGCTCCTGTGTGCAGCGAGCTTGGACGCGAAGTCGGCCTCGCCCTTTTTTGCATTCGTCTTTTTGCTAGCACCTTGTCATCCCGCGACCTGTGAAAAACTGCTCTCGATGACTGGTTTTCAATCAATGGCCATTCCGGCGATTTTGGCAATCTCTGGTTCTCGAGTGTGAAGTTTCAATTCTGACCATTTAGGCGATTTAGGCAATTATTCCTTTCCAAAATGAAGGACTAGCCGACCCTTGGTTCTACTCTGGCCACTGCGTTTAAAATAGAATGACATGCCCACTGGCTCTGAAATTCGCGAAACCTTCCTGCGCTTTTTTGAAAGCAAAGGCCATAAGCGCGTCCATTCATCGTCCCTGGTCCCGGCGAACGATCCGACTCTGCTCTTCATCAACGCCGGCATGAACCAGTTCAAGGACGTCTTTCTCGGCAATGAGACGCGAGACTATGTCCGCGCCACCACGGCGCAGAAAGTGGTGCGCGCCGGCGGCAAGCACAATGACCTGGAGAACGTGGGCTTCACCAAGCGCCACCATACGTTCTTTGAGATGCTGGGCAATTTCAGTTTTGGCGATTACTTCAAGCGCGATGCCATTGCCTACGCGTGGGAGCTGGTGACTTCGCCGCAGTGGTACGGTGTGCCGAAAGAGCGCCTGTATTGCACCATCTTCAACGGCGAGCAGGATATTCCTCGCGATGATAATGCGGAAAAATTCTGGCTGGAAGTGGGCGTGCCCAGGGACCGCATCTTTGAAATGGGCATGAAGGACAATTTCTGGTCCATGGGTGAGACCGGCCCGTGCGGCCCGTGCAGTGAAATTCACTATGACATGGGACCTGCGGCCTCTGATGAAGGCCATGCCGATTGCAAGTTTCCCTGCGAATGCGGCCGCTACGTGGAAATATGGAACCTGGTTTTCATGCAGTTTGACCGCGATAAGGAAGGCACATTGAACCCGTTGCCCAAGCCCTCCATCGATACTGGCATGGGGCTGGAACGCATGGCCGCCGTCCTGCAGGGAAAACTGTCAAATTACGAAACTGATCTGTTCACTCCGCTGATTCAGGCGGCTGCCAAACTGACAGGCGTGAATCTGGGACGCGAACTCGCCGCCGAGCGCGGATCGAAATCCGCGGCATCATTGCGCGTCATTGCCGATCACGCTCGCGCCACCACCTTTCTTATTTCAGATGGCGTGGTCCCGGCCAATGAAGGCCGTGGCTACGTGCTGCGTAAGATTCTGCGTCGCGGGATCCGTCACGGACGTCTTCTTGGCGCTGAAAAGCCATTCATGTATCAGATGGTCTTCGCCGTGCGTGATCTGATGAAAGGCGCTTATCCGGAATTGGAAGAGCACGCGGAACGTGTATCGAAAGTGGTGCATGAGGAAGAACGCCGCTTCGCCCACACGCTGGATGCAGGTCTCGCACGCCTTGAAGCTGACTTGCAGGCCGTCCGCAAGGAAACCGCGGACGCGCAGCGCATGGTAGCCGCGCAGGACCCCCATGTGATGCAGGCGTGGGACGCGCCACCATGGCGCAGTACCGCTCCAGGCTGAGCGAGGCATGCGCTATCGCGGCGATCATGCTTTCAAACTGTATGACACCTTCGGCCTTCCCTTTGATTTCATCATGGACGCCTGCCGGGAGCCGGCATCGCCCTTGACGTGGAAGGTTTTGAGCGCGCCATGGAAGCGCAGCGTGAACGGGCGCGCGCCTCATGGAAAGGCGGCTCCAAGGCGGCTGCTTCGCCCGTCTTTCGTGAGCTGGCCAAGACGGCTTTCGAAGGCTATCGTCAGACCGAATCGGATGGTTGCGAAATCCTGGCGCTTATCAAGGATGGCCAAGGGGTGAAGTCGCTGAATCCCGGTGACGAAGGCGAGGCCGTTCTCGATCACACTCCTTTCTATGCCGATTCGGGCGGCCAGGTGGGCGATATTGGCGTCTTCTTTAACACTGAACGCAATCTCGTCCTTGCCGACGTGAATGGCTGTTACATGCCGGTGCAAGGCGTTCGCGCACACAAGATCAAAGTCCGTCAACCCATGCATGTGGGTATGAAGGTTGATGCCGTGGTGCATACTGAAGTCCGCGATTCAACCCGCCGCAATCACACCGCTACTCATCTTCTCCACGCCGGACTGCGTGAAGTGCTGGGCAAGCACGTAAAGCAGGCCGGATCGCTGGTTGATCCCGGCCATCTGCGCTTTGACTTCTCCCATTTCACCGGCGTGGCTGATGAAGAACTTCAGGACATTGAAGACCTCGTCAACAAGGAAGTGCTCAGCAACATAAAAGTTGAAACCATTGAAGACGTGCCCATTGACGTGGCTATCAATGAATACAACGCCATGGCCCTGTTCGGCGAAAAGTATGGCGAGAAGGTGCGCGTGGTGAAGATCGGCGACTTCTCTACTGAACTCTGCGGCGGCACACACACCAGCGCCACCGGCGAGATCGGCCTCATTAAGATCATGAGTGAAGGTTCGGTTTCATCCGGCGTGCGCCGCGTTGAGGCCGTCACCGGCGAAGGCTCATTGCTCCACTTCCGCAATGATCACGCGCTGGAAAATATTGTTTCCACTCTGGTGCCGCGTGCGCAACAAGGCGGCTCACCAGCGGACGCTCTGCGCTCTGAGTTGGAAAAGAAAGATACCGAGATCAAAAAACTCCAGAAAGAACTGGAACATCTGCGCATGAAGTCGGCGGCGTCCAGTGTCGCTTCCGTTGATGACAAGGTTCGCGACATCAAAGGCGTGAA
Organism: Terriglobia bacterium; assembly: GCA_963824835.1. Lineage (GTDB taxonomy): Bacteria > Acidobacteriota > Terriglobia > Terriglobales > Acidobacteriaceae > Angelobacter. Next base: position 69,204 of record CAWGRA010000002.1, read on the forward strand.
AGTGCTCGCGCATCGCGTGGACAACCTTGATCGCGGACAGATGCGCACTCTGGTTGACAACATGCGCAACAAGCTCGGCTCCGGCGTAGTCGTACTCGGCTCAGCGCAAAATGAAGATGGAAAAGTCGCGCTGATCGTTGGCGTGACGGCTGATCTCACGGGTAAAGTCCAGGCAGGGAAAGTGATCAAGCTGGTCGCTGAAAAAGTCGGTGGCTCTGGCGGCGGACGCCCGGATATGGCCGAGGCCGGTGGCAAAGACCCCGCACAGCTTGACGCGGCCCTGAACGAAGCTTATGCGGCAGTGGAAGCTCTTCTGAAGTAGCGGTCCTTTATCCCGAGCGGAGCGAGGGATCTCTATGGTTGCTATTAGATTTTCTTTGATCGACGGCCGCATTTGTTGAGGAATTATCTTTCGATGTCGCTGCGCTCCTGCCTGCGGCAGCAAGGTGTTATTTTCTTCTATCACCATCACCCGGCACTTGCTTCGCTGCGTGCCGGGCTATTCTCAGTCGCGCCTTCGGCGCTTAAGTCAAAAAAATCAAGAACGGGGAAACGATTACTCCACTGGCCGGCTCACGCGATGAAAACTAAGAACAATTTTTGTCAACACCGCAAAGCGATTATTTTCAGGTGTGTTGATGTGCAGGGATTCAGAAGGATTCGCTCCTTCGGCCCTTCCAAAGCCCGCGCCGAGGTCGCTACCCCTCATCTGGGTATAGCAACTTTGGGAAGCGCTCTAGTGGTTCAGGTTCATCCGTGCAAGCAAGCCCTGGAACCGTTGGTCTTCACGAAGATTGTCATACCTGGGATCCACTTTGATGTCCGTGAGCGCCGGGGAGTGCTCCTTATAAGCCTGCTCCAGAAGCGACAAGACTTTTTCGTGCTGGGTTGATCCGTTGTACGCGACCAGACGAGCCAGAAGGGCATCGGAACGCAAGCTGGGTGACAATGCTTCGAATCTTGCCAGTGCGTGCTGCGCCTGGGCAACATTGCCTGAATGATTGTAGATGTAGGCTGTGAATGCCCAGTACCACGGGGGATCCTCTTGACTTCCGATCAGCTCATTTTCCTTCAACGCCTCGGCAAATTTTCCTTGCTGCACGTACGCAGCAGCGAGGAAGGACCGTGCGTTGCTGAAACCCGGATCCATGTCCAGCACGGCGCGAAATTGGTCTATCGCGCGGTCGTACTTTCTGGCATTGAAAAGGATTGCGCCGCGATCGGTAGCGATGATCAGCGACATGGGATCGAGTTGGCGGGCCCGTTCGCTTTCAGCCAGGGCTTCATCGAAACGCCCCTGCCAGGAAAGGTACTCTGCATACCACTGGTGCGCAGTGGCGTAGTCAGGATTCAACTGAATGGCACGCCGGAACTCCTTCTCGGCAGTTTGCCAATCGTAGTCATAGTTTTCAGCCACCAGCGCCAGCGACGCATGTGCTTCAGCAAGAGAATCGTCCAACGCCAGCGCATTCAGAGCCGTGGCTTTGGCTTTCGGCATAAATTCCTGTTGCGGCACTGCATGCCAGGTACTCATCAATCCAAAGGTATCGGCCAAGCCCGCGTAAGCACTCGCATAGCCTGGGTCCTTGGCGATCGCCTGCTGGAAATAACTCGCAGCTTGCAGGAAGCCCGCTCTCGTCCTCTTATTCCAGAAGTACCGGCCCTTGAGATAAAGATCGTAGGCTTCATAGGAAGCCGTGGAGTGGGCTGGAGCAGGTGATTCGCGGCCTTCACACCGTTGCCGTCACCCAGGCTGATCTGAATCTCATCGCCGATCTCCTGGGCTATTTCGCTCTGGAGCGCGAGCGAATTTTTCAGCTCCCGGTCATACTCCCGCGCCCAAATATGGGTCTGGTCTTTTACCTGGATAAGTTCTGCGGTGATCCGTACCCGTCCTGAATCGCGCCGTACACTGCCTTCCATCAGGTACTGCACTCCTAATTCACGCCCGATCTGGTCCAGTGGCTTCGGCCTTTGCTTGTAGACCATGACGGATGTCCTGGCAATGACTCCGAGACGGCCCTGGTTAAGGCGAGTCAGTTCGGCGATCATCTCTTCGGTCAGCCCATCACTGAAGTAGTCCTGCGCGGGATCTCCCGTAAGGTTCTGGAAAGGCAAAACGGCCACCATGACCCGCGTGACCGGAGCGACACTCTTTACTATCTTGCGCACCCATTGAAAGTAACCGGCCACAAGGATAGAGAACATCAGCGCTGTTCCGGCAACTACCTTCCAACGCCCTTGATGCCGCGAGCCTGTAGTTGCTTCGATTTTAGGAACTTCCGCTGTTATCTGCTTTGCGGGTTGAGAAGAAGGTGGGTCAGACGAAATCCGTTTCACATCCGCCAGGAAGCGGTAGCCACGGCTGCCCACAGTTTCTATAAAACGGGGATTGCTCGCCGAGTCATTCAGGACAGTCCGGAGTTTATTGATGGCGCTGCTGATGTTGTGGTCAAAATCAACAAAGGTGCCATCCGGCCATAACCTCTGCCGCAGTTCATCCCGGCTGATGATTTCGCCTGGCTTCTCCAGCAAACAAACCAGCAGCTGGAAGGGCCTTTCCTGTAGCTTGAGCCGCACGCCGTGTTTGCGGAGTTCACCCCCGCTGAGCTCAACTGTGAAGACTCCAAATTCGTAGCTCCGGGGCTCGGCCGCGGTTACCATTTGTTTCCCTTTGGGCTTGGCGCTGAAGGGGGTAGTCCGCAAGTTTAGCACACGGCAGGCTGATGATTCAGCTCGATAAACCTCCATATTTCAGCAACCTGGAAGATGATTCACAAATGTACAAAGGATGAATCGTGAACTATTGACCTTACCTGACCGGTGGTTCCAAATTAACCCAGAATTTTGTGCGAGACCATTTCTGCAAAACTCGGGAAATCAGGAGAGATAGAGTATGAAGTTGAAAACCAAGATCCTATGGGTTCACGTTGCTGTTGCTGATGATGTCCGCAATTCCTGCTGTAGCCCAGTTTGAAGTCAGTCCCGATCACTTTGATGACGATTCGCCCAGCAGCCGACAGGTTATCCATTCCAATTCCGCAACGGATCTTAAGCTGCAGATTGCGGAACAGAAGAAGCTGCTGTCTAGTTTCCAAAACCGGCTTTCACAAAAGTCTGTTCTGGTGGCAAAAGCACGGCAAGCTCTTGGAAATTCGGGCAGTGCCGCCGCACGGAACGACTTTCTCCGGCAGAAGAGCGAATTACGGAAACTGCGCCAATCCCTGGCCGGCCCGACCCGCGACGCCCAGCTTGCTTTAGGCCGCCTTGAACGACAACAGCAGGCTTTGCGCTCTTCTGACTAACGTCCGCCACGCCAGTGGCAGCACCACCGCTGCACTCTCCGCCAGCGAAATGACGCTTGCCGGATGAGGCGGCTACCGCACATTTTCACGGTGGCACTGTCATGCAATACATGAGATTTGTCCGAGGAAGGATGAAAGGTTTCTAAGATGAATGCGCGGACCAAGTTGGTAGCACGGGAACCAGCCGCCTTGTTTGTCGTTTCTGCTGAACCGGCCGGCGGTCGCGGGCGCTCGCAGACAGGCAAATGGACCTTATTACAAAAGAAGCTCAAACGAATGCTGCTGATCTTACGATCGCCCATAGCCTCTTTTCGCTGGACGTGGGCCAAACATAAAGCACTCGGGAAACTGAACCGGAACCGCGTTTCCGATTGGCAGGACCGCAGGAGCAACAGTCTTGCCGAATCTGAGCGAAACGGGATTCTCATGATGGGCTATTAATGCATCGCAGCGGATCAACCCTGGTTCGATCATCCCGGACAACAGATCCGGCCCCGTGAGCTGATCACACCCCGTTATGTTCGGCTTCGAGATAACACCTTTCCGATGAAACGGTTTCCGCACTTTTTCACCATCGTAGTGATAAGGAGTTGGGATGAGGCAGTTTTACAGAAAGGCGATACAGAGAATGACAAGCCGACGGCGCCGCGCCCTGGTCGCCGCAATACTGGGCGCAATATTTGTTACGACGCTGGTTTCAGCCGATAGTCACCTTAACAATCTCAGGCCATTCGACGATCCCACAGGCCGGGTGCGTACCGTCAGCACGAGTGGCGAAGCTGGGTTAACAATGCTTTCTTTAGAGCCTGGGGACCAATGGCCGCAGCTGTGTAACCTGCCATCAGGCAAGCGACGCATGGACGGTTACGCCGGAGCACATTCGCGCACGGTTCGATGCTTCAAACGGAACTGATCCCATTTTCCGGACCGTGGATGGAGCCAACTGTCCCAGTGCCGACGTGAGTACATTGAGCGCCCGACGCGAGTCCTATAGCATGCTGCTGAATAAGGGACTGATCCGCGTCTCAATCGGTGTGCCCGCAACTGCGGAATTCGCCGTAACGGGGATCGATGATCCGCACAACTGCGCCGAGACAACACCGGCTGGGCTGGCCCTGATTCCGACGTCCGCTGCCATCTACCAATCTGCCCTTTCTCACCACAGTCATGTGGGACGGACGTGAATCCTTCAAAGGGCAGACGCTTAACTTCAACCTGAGCGACCAGGCAGTCGGGGCGACACTCGGCCACGCGCAGGCCAGCCAGGCCCCAACCAGCCAACAGGTTGCCGAGATCGTGAGTTTTGAACTCTCGAACTTTACTGCCCAGATTGACGACGATAGGGTGGGCGAACTGAACGCCGAAGGCGCGCAAGGCGGACCGAACGCCCTGGCATCGTCCAGCCTTTCTCGGTTGGAATCAACGATCCGCTCGGCGGAACACCTCCTGGCGTTAATTTCAACCCCGTGGCCATGACAGTGTTCTCAAAATGGGCAGGCCTGAAGATGAAGATTCGGATGACGGCCGGAATTCGGCGCGCGCAGCCGTGGCTCGCGGAGAGGCGCTGTTCAACACTTTCCCAATCCCGATCTCAGGCGTGAGCGGCCTGAATGATCTGCCCGGAGTGCCTGCTTCGTTTGTGGGAAGCTGCACAACGTGCCATAACACACCGAACGTGGGCAATCATTCCGTTCCGCTGGCCATTAACATTGGCGTAACGGAATTTCCGCCGGTTCCGGCGCTCGATATCACCGGCCTGCCGGTTTACACCATTCATTGCGCCGCAGGCGCGCAGACGCCGATCAACCACGATTCGACGATCCAGACGACAGATCCGGCCCGGGCGCTGATCACCGGGAAATGCGCCGACATAGGCAAAACGAAAGGGCCGATCCTGCGGGGATTGGCGGCAAGAGCACCGTATTTTCACAACGGCTCGGCAGCCACACTGAGAGACGTCATCAATTTTTACGAACAACGTTTCCAGCTTAGCTTTACGGAAGAGCAAAAGAGCGATCTCGAGGCATTTTTAAGGAGTTTGTAAAGAAGCTTGCCGGGCGAGCCTGCACTCACCAAGGCAAAGGGAAAGGGTGCGGGTAAGAGGGAGAACTTGGACTGCACCCCTATCCCTCAACCATAACGAAAAAGTGCGGGATATGCCGGTCCATTCATTTTCGCAAGAAGCGAATGTGGATCATTCTGGGCGTTGCATCAGTCGTTTTCTTTTCATTGGGACTACTGGCTCGTTTGATCAGTGAGCCCGTCCTGCGTCCCTTTGGAGACTCAATACCTCCACTCTTGTCTCCCTTTTCAGTCGTCCCTGTCGGGACTCTTCTATTTCCATTAGCTTTCCCGGCACTTGCTTCGCTGCGTGCCGGGCTATTCTCGGTCGCGCCTTCGGCGCTCGATGCGTAGGTAATATCAGCAATGTGGAAGATTTCGGGTCGGTAGCCGGAATCAGTGAGTCAAAATCCGCACGGTTTAGTGAAAGAAGCGTTCTTTCAGGGCGGTACGATAATCCTCCGCACCCAGCTTCTCCTTGATCACCTTCCATGCCGAGCATTAAGGATGCTGCTTCTGCAACCCTGACTTTGATCTCGGGGCCGTCTATCGCAGCAAAGACTGATGACAATACCCGCTGATCCTTACGCTTCCCAATCCAACCATCGCTTCCTCGCGTACATCTTCGCTCGCATCGCTGAGACGGCGGAAAAGAGCATCCCGAATTGCCGAAGAATCCTGGTCGCCCTAAACCCCAAGCCCAAATGTCGCCCAATCACGCACATCTTCGTCAGAGTCTTCCATCATTGGCAGAAGAGTCTCAACGCTAAGAGGGTCGTTTGGAAACGACCCGAGTGAGAATGCAACTGAAAATCTGATGTCGGCATTTGGATGTTTGTGAAAGGCTGCAATCACCGGAACCGCCGCGACGATTATCAAGATGGCCCAACGCGATAATCGCAGATTTTAGCGCGCGGAAGTCTCTTTCCCGCTGGACCAATTCGGAGACGATGGCATAGGCGTCTTCAGGGAAGCTGTTCACAGGGTGGTCAGTGGTCTTACCAAGCTGGGCGAGAACATCGATACCACGGGCTCGCATGAGCGGATCATCAGACTTGCACCATGCCGCGGCTATGTCGAATACGTCTCGCGTGCCAAGTTTCCGAAGAGCGTGAACGGCCTGCCATGGGGCATCGTCATCGTAATTCCCCTTGAGCGTACACGCGAAATCCTTTTCAATCGCCGTCGATGTCATTCGTAGTAATTTTACGTCCTGAAACCAGCGATTCATGATAAGTCAGGAATGATCACCAATCGACGGCCTGGCTGGTCGCGCTGCCAGGCGTTCTCGACATCCGCGAGCGGCACCCTTTCCGTGTCTATCTTAAGATCCCCTGTGGCGGCGTGCGCCATCACTCGCTGAAAGGCATCGACCAGAACCTCACGCGGTGGAATCCCCGCCGTACCCATCATTGTCAGTGCCGAACTTCGCAGCACCGCTGCCGGAAGCGTGATGGTGGGCGCAGCGCTCTCCCCAACCTGGACATAGCGTGTCTCGGATTGGATAACCGCAAATTCTTTTCGTGTTATCGCCGACATAAACACCTCTGCAGGGTGGCCCCACAGGTAATCGATCACCACCTGGAATCCAGACTGGCCGGCTTCCCGCACAAATGCTTCGCTCAGTTCAGTCTCCGGCAGAGCGAGGGAGATAGTCGCGTCGGCGCCCAGATCCTTAAGCGTGTTCAGTGCCTGTTGATTGCGCCCCGCTGCAACCACGCGAGCAGCCCCAAGAAGCTTCGCGATCTTTACTGCCAGCTTGCCCGTCACTCCAGTTGCCCCAAGGATGAGGACGTTTTCACCGCGCACCAGCTTGGCCCGGTAGGCGAGTGAAAGCCAGGCTGAGATACCCGGGTTGGGCAAAGCGGCGGCAGTTTCGTCATTCACATTTTCCGGGATTGGAAAGGTGAATGCGCGCGGCACAACGGTTCGTTGTGCCATGGCGCCGTGGGGCGGTCGAGGACCGCCAAAGAAGACCCGCTGCCCGTCGTCCAGGTGCCCGACTCCATCCGAGCCACAGACGCGAGGTAATTCGCCGCCGCTGGCATAATGCGATCCGCTGGCCAGTTGCTTGTCAACCGGCTTCAGCGACGCGGCGTGAACATGCACAATCACTTCACCGTCTTTGTGCCGCCGCTTTGCTAATAATGGCGGGTTCCGGGAATTCTTCATATCGAGGCACGGATCCAATCGTGTGCAGGACGGCTGCATGCATGCGAGTCCTCCTTTTGACGTTTTCATCCATAGATTCTACGAGCAGAAGCCGGTGACAAAGATCCCGCACAGCTGCGCTGGATGTACCTTACGCGGCTGTGGAGAGTCTTGTTGAATTAGATTTTTGTCTTTGGGTTTACTCCCGAGCGAAGCGAGGGATCGCTACCAGCGACAACGTCGCGGGCTCACGAACAGAAATAGGCCCTTGCGCACCTTATCAGCCGTCCCTTGCGGGACTGTATCTTTGAATTCTTCCTTCCGGCACTTGCTTCGCGCGTGCCGGGCTACTTCGGTCGCGCCTGCGGCAGCTTGGAACCGCTGAAAGCGAGAAAAAATCCATTTCGTCCGCGTTCATTCGCGGAAAGAGCGTTTCTTAGGCCTTTACCCGTGATTCACCCCTGTTCACGCCCTAGATTCATCCAGTTTTGCCCGATTGTACTCCGTCTGTAACCCGCATATAATCCGTACACTCTGGCCGTTCTAGTATCGGGTTTTAGCAGAAGGTGTTGGCCCTTCAGGAAGCTAGCGTTGGCCGCAATTTACTGATAATAAGTAGCGTAACGCGATGAAAAAGCACCTGTTTGCCATCCTGATCAGCGCCACGGCGATGGTGACAAATCAGCATATGAGCGCCCAGAAAGTGGTGGCCCAGCAAGACGCTAATGGCCACATGGTCTTCTCTGAAGCCGCTGACGCCTCTCCGCAGGCATCGCAGGCCAAGCCTGCACATTTCTTCAACTCCTGAAGATTCATCGCGTTACAACGGATTGGTTTATTGGAGCAGTAAAGACCACCGCTGGAAACCTGTGCCATCTGTTTCCTCATCTACTCTGAAGGCGGCCCGCCAGGCTGCCCAGGAAGTGAACACGCTTGCCTTCCCTGTAAGTCTCAATGGGAAAGCCGGACGCACCGACTTTGGATCAGTCAAGGTCGGATCGCAGCCGGTTGACCCCAAGACGGGAGTGCCGGCGGTTCCATCCTCAGAGGCAGTGGATAAGGCCATTGAAGAAGCGGCCAACCGCCATGGAGTGGACGCCAACCTGGTCCGCGCCGTGGTGAAGGTGGAATCAAATTTCAACCCGCATGCGGTTTCGCGCAAAGGGGCCGTTGGGCTGATGCAGCTCATGCCTTCCACCGCGAAATCACTCAGTGTGGGTAACGCATTTGATCCTCACCAGAATGTTGACGCCGGCGTGCGCCACCTGAAGAGCCTGCTGGAGAATTACAATGGCAATCTGGAGCTCTCACTGGCGGCCTATAATGCCGGCAGTGGCGCCGTAAACAGAAACAGAGGCATACCGCCGTATCGGGAAACGCGTGATTACGTAAGAAAAATTACTGACATTTACCTCGCCAGCGGAGTCAAACAGCGGGTAAAAGAGTCGCGTGATACCGAAGGGCACCGCGTATTTACCAACAACGAGTAGCGCGGAACCGGGTTTAATAAGTAAGGTGCTTTGCAGCAGTCGCAAATGAAATTCGGGACCAGGATCGCGAAGCCTATGGCGCTCGCGCTGGCGCTGGCGTGTGCTCTTTCGCCACTCGCTCACGCCCGCACCGTCAAGCAAAAGAAACAGGCCGCCAGCGCAGATGCTGGAAAATGCCAACCGCCTGCGTGACGATCTGCTGGGCACTCCTGAGTCTGACCGTGAACGCCGCGATTACAACAAAGTTATCGACCTCTACCGCAAGGTTTATTACACCGCGCCTTCGCTGGCCAAAGCTGATGTCGCTGTGCTCGCCGTGGCGGAGTTATTGGACGATCAGGGCCGCGTCTTCAACGATCCCAAGAGCTATAAAGATGCCATCGGACAGCTTGCCTTCCTGCGCCGCGAATATCCCGGCAGCAAGCATCGCGTGGAAGCTCTCTTCACCATCGGCGAAATCTATCGCGATGACCTGAAAGACCCAGAGCAGGCCAAAGCCACATTTCAGGATTACCTGAAGCATTATCCTCACAGCCAGCTTGCGCCCAAAGCCATGCAGGCGATCTCTGAGATCGACAATGCTGAAAATGGTCCCAGCCCTTTCAAGAAGAAAGGCAGCAAAGCGCATCGGGCACAGCATGGCTCCGAACCAAAGGCTGCATGGGCTGACGTGGAATCAAGCCCCAGGCCGGCCACTAACAGCGCAGCCGGCAATACAAAAAAGAATTCCAGTAAGACCCTAGCCAAAGCCGGCAAGCCAAAAGCTGACGATCAATCAGATGATAGCGCGAATGACGATTCGCCTTCCGCCAACGCGAGCACCCGGCAGAATGATGAGACGAAGTCACAGCGCCTTCGCCACAAACGCAATCTCAGCCCGCGCAGGATGTATCCATCGCCCGGCCCGGATTGCCGCCGCTGAATCGTATGCCTCGCCTTACCAGCATCCGTTCCTGGTCAACGCCTGATTACGTGCGCGTGGCCATTGATCTGGAACAGGAAGTGCAGTACCAGTCAGGCCGTGTGCCTCGCCCGGACCGCATCTTCTTTGATCTATACGGCGTTAAGCTGGCGTCTGATCTGGTAGGCAAAACCTTTGACGTTGAAGCCGGCTTCCTGCATAAGATTCGCGTAGCCCAATTCAAATCCAACATGGCGCGCGTGGTGCTTGACGTTGATGATGTGGCCGAGTACTCCGCTTTCCTTCTGCCCAATCCGTACCGCCTGATCATTGACATTCACGGCAAGATGCCGCCGCGCCAGGTCGCCTCCGCAAAGCCGGACAATTCGCAGCCAATAGCGGAAGTACCGGGGGCAAGTTCTACAAAGTCACAGCAGGATTCCAGGTCCGTGGTGCAGGACGCAATGCAGACGCCTGCCAATGGAAAGAATCCAGCCAGGACGGCAGCGAATAGCACCGCTAATAATTCATCGCCCTCACAGTCTGACGTAACCGTCACAAACATTCGCCCGAACGGCACTAAATCGTCAGACAACGCTGCCTCTGCGCTGCAACGCGCGGAAGATGCCAAAGCCGGACCATTGAAGAACGGCCCTGCGACTGGTTGGTTCTGGTGGAAGCCGCGCGAACACGCCAGTATCGGCAGCGCGTCAAACAACACTCCAGCCGGCAACCACCACCAAAATCGCGAAAGTTGACCCGCCGAAGGTTGTGGTGGATGACACGCTGGATCAACCGGACCAGCCGGAACAGCCGGTTGGCGCAGATACGCGAAGGACACGACCAAGCCGACCAGCGGCCCCACGTATCAGGCCGTTGCGCCACAACAATCCAGCCGCAACAAGAAGAACAGGGTAGTTACTGAGACTGCCACCGGCAAAGCTCCTGCGTCCGCCACTACCACGCACACGGCGGCGCCAACAGCCAATGGCGAACGTTCTTTGATCCGTGCACTCGGACTAAAGATCGGCAAGATCGTGGTGGATGCCGGCCACGGCGGCCATGACACCGGCACCATCGGCCCCAATGGCCTGGCGGAAAAAGATCTTGTGCTTGACGTCGGCGTTGAGCTCGGCAAGGAACTGGAAAACCGCTGGGCGCGGAAGTCGTTTACACCCGCGACGATGACACGTTCATCCCGCTGGAAACGCGACCGCCGATCGCCAACAAAGAGCAGGCCGATCTGTTCATCTCCATCCACGCCAACTCCAGCAGTGATCAGACAGCTCGCGGCGTTGAAACCTATTACCTGAACTTCACCTCATCGCGCGACGCACTGGAAACCGCCGCGCGCGAAAATGCGGTGTCAGAAAAATCCATCCATGAGCTTCAGGACCTGGTGAAGAAGATCGCGCTGAAGGAAAAGATTGAAGAATCGCGTGAGTTCGCCGCTGACGTGCAGAAATCGCTTTATGCTCGGATTGAATGCCAAGAACCCGGGCATTCGCAATCGCGGCGTGAAGAAAGCGCCGTTCATCGTGCTGATCGGCGCCAACATGCCGTCAATCCTGGCCGAGATTTCCTTTGTCAGCAATCCCAGTGACGAGAAGAAACTCCGCACCAGCGAATACCGCCAGCGCATCGCCGACTCGCTCTATAAAGGCGTCTCCAGCTATATCAACGGCCTGAGCGGAATCAAAGTGGCCGCATCCAAAGTTGACCGCAGCGAAGTGTCAACATCGTCGGTGGCGGCGAAGTGAGACCATGTCCATCTTCTGGAGTTTCTCAATTTGCCTTGTCATGCATGAGTTCAATTCTTGACCTTGTCATCCTGAGCGGAGTCGGAGCAACTGCGACGACGCAGTCGAAGGATCTATGTATCCTTTGATGAGGGATTAATCGAATAGCGCCTGGATTGCTGCAAGCCACACGTTATCGCTTAGCGAAACTAGCGAACTGCTTTTACAATCAAATGCATAGATCGTTCGACTGCGCGCCGATGAATTTCGCAGACTGATTTTTTTCACCGGCGCTCCGCTCACGATGACAAGTCTAAACAGTTGCGTCGCCTGAAAATAAAAACGGCCAGACAAAACCTGGCCGCTCTGAGAAATAGGATGACCTTCACTTCGCTGCCCCATCACCTGCAGACCATCTGCGTGCCCAGCGTCGAGCTTCACATTGTGTGTGGCAGAGCTGATCACCGAACCCTGCGCGTTGCCCGTGGCGGCCGTTGCCAGCGCCAGCCCTTCATGCCCACAACGCCATGGCTGGTGCTGTTAATCGCGCCATTCACGGCGGTGCCCGCGGTGTTATTCACTGCTGCCTCCCACTGCGCCGGTTGCCGAACCTCTTACCCAGCCCGGCCGTATTTCCCACGCCGCTCGCAGCCCCGCCCACGGTGTTATTCACCGAACCCACCGCTCCGCCTAACGGCCCTCCGCCACGTGAGCCTGCCCATGTTGCCGCCACGCGCCATGCCTGAACCCGCCATGTTCGCGCTCTCATCGGCCGCCGCGGAAAGCGAGTTCTGCGCCGGAGGCGCCAGTGCCTGGATAGCTCCATTGAATGCCAGTTCCTGGCCGCCTTTCAGCACGGCTTTGTCGAAAACGACTCCCAGCTTCGACTCTGTACTCTCTTTGCTCCTGGCCTGCGCCTCAGTAACATGCCCGACCAGCTTCGATCCTTTGTGCAGCACTACCTTGCCGTCTGACTTTACATCCTGAGTGAGCTTGGCGGAGACTTCATCGCCGGGCTTCGCCTTTTTGCAATCCAGACCCTTGCTAAGTTCGGCCTGCAGCGTGGTTCCGCTGCTGAGGGCCGCCGAGCCGCCGTTTGCCGCTGGCGAATTCGAGCTGTTTTTGGAACCGGAATCTTTCTCCTGCTTCTTGCTCTCATGCTCATGCGACGCCCGGCATTTGCCGAGCCATCCACGTTGGCTGAAGCGCCCGGTGTCTGTGCGCTCTGGCTGGTGCCGGCGCCGGCACTGGCTTGTCCGGGCGTGACTGAGGCGTTGCCGGAGGTTGAACTACCAGCGGCGGTCTGTGCCCCGGCAGAAAGGGTCATCAAGCACATTGAAAAGCTCGCGATAACTGCCATTCTCCAATGGTTCTTCATTGTCAGTAGCAATTCCTTTTCTCTCTCATATTTTTACGAATTATTTTGAATCTGGGGCCTTGCAAAAGCGGGTACTCTCAATATTGAGATGCGATTTCATCAGCCCAGGGCTACTGTTCGTACCCAAAAAGAGCGTCCTGGATTGGTTACGGAAGGCGTAGAACCTCGCCAGGGAGTAAATTTTCTGCCTCGTCAGATTCCGGCGACGCCGATTAGCACGCCGACAAACGAGCGGCGGGAACATTTCAGCCCGCGAATGAACACGAATAACCCATCCGGCAAGAGATGTTGTTGTTCATTTCATGCTCGTTCTAAGTTTCCTAAAAGGGACAACGCCGGGGTTCGCCGTTTTTCGTATGTCATGTTGAGCGGAGCCGGGAGTGGGGCGACAACCTAGTTCTCGTCTCGCCTGATGATCGACGGTGTGGTTTATAAATTTTTCGCTGCAAAAAAAGGACGCGGATCAATCCCGCGCGCCTCTTCAATTACCCGATTACTCAGAGTTACCTCAATTACTCAATTCTTAAGCGACTCCCATTTCCGCGGCAATTCGCTCCGTGACAAAGGCTTCAATCACATCGCCCTTCTTCACGTCATTAAAGTTCTGGATGTTAATACCGCACTCCATGCCGTTACGCACTTCGCTGGCATCATCCTTGAACCGCTTGAGCGATCCGATCTTGCCCTTGTAAATCTGGACGCCATCACGCATAAGCCGGACTTCCGGAATCACGCCTGATGGTCCCATCGAGCACGGCGCAACCAGCCACGGTGCCTGACCTTCGGCACGCGGAAAGGTGTCACGCACTTCGGCGCGGCCCTGGTAGGTTTCCTTGATGATGGGCTCAAGCAGGCCCGGTCATGGCTTTCTTGATTTCATCCTGGAGTTCGTAAATGATCGAGTGCAGGCGGATATCCATCTTTCTCCTTGCTCCGCCAATTCCTGTGCCTTGCGTTCCGGGCGACTTGAATTCGATAATGACCGCGTTGGAGGCCGAAGCCAGCAGCACATCGTTTTCTGTAATCGCGCCCACGCCACT
>CAWGRA010000003.1:0-358346 GCA_963824835.1 Terriglobia bacterium
AGATATGAAATGTTTATCAGTGTTTTGGGTGGAATCGAAGGAAAGCGAATGGCTTTCCCGCCACCGGGCGTATCAACGATTTCGCGGGGTATATCCGGATAAACATTACTGGCGGGTAGCCACAAATGTCCAACATGGACTTCTTTAGCCGCCGCCCTTCCTGAATTCCAAAGGAATAACGTGAATGTGCCGATGGGCCGTTGGCTGCCCTTCGGGGTGGTGGAGGGAGCGTAACCCACTGCGGATGGCTGTTTAAAAAATTAAGGATGCAGTTCTAGTTGTGATCTTGTGAAGAACTATGCCCACCAGAACGCTCACAGCGCCAGTGATTAACTATATTTCAGCAGCCATGTCCAAAACATGATTGGCATTGTAGCATCGCGATAATTCTCCCACGCTGGCAGCGCAAGAAAAAAAGAAGTCGGTGCGTGTGGTAAAGATTCGCCTTTCCGATCAATGGAAATCGGTCCCCCATTAGTATTCATCAGCGGTAAGCGTGTCGCCGCCTACGGGGCTCGCTGTTCTCCTGACGCCTACCCAGGCCTTCCGGCCTTCGTTTCGCTTCGCTCAGGCAGGGTTGAAACCCTGCCCTACCGCTATGTCGGCCTGGGGCGCTGAAGAGAAGCAATTAGTAAGTGGCACATCGCAATTAGCAAAAGCCGCAGCCGCCCGCATCCGTAAACTAAAGATTAGTGGAGAACGGATGAAAAATTGAGTAATTTGGTAATTGGGAAAGGAAAACAGCAATTGGCAATTGGCAATTGGCAAAACCGAGTGCAAAAACTTTAACCACAGAGGGCACGGAGGAAAAACAAGGAACCAAAGTCGCAAATAGCCAGACAAACTCCAATTAACTTCAACTTATCTCCGGGCTGAGAAAAGTGAAGGCAGCACGGGGATGGATTATCAATGGGAAACGAGACTGAGCAAGAGGAATATGAGGAGTACAGAAAGGAAAAGAAACGAAGGAAAGGAGCGGACGCAGGACGAGATCCAGCGCCTGATCAGCGAGGTGGGCGAGGCGTACAGGCATGCGAGGAGTCTATGGCGGAGCATCCCGGAGTACCCTTACGGGATGAGGGACGCCCAGGCCGGGAACATAAGATTTACGAGAAGCTGCGGCAGAACCTGGAGCGAGCGGACACGGGCTCCGCGGTGCGAGAAGGTCCGCGAAGATGGGACGGTCTGCGGGAGTCCGCAGATGAAGGGATACCGATACTGCTACGCCCATGAACGGATGCTGCAAACGCAGTCACAGAAGCTCGAGTTGCCGGCACTGGAAGATGCCAATGGCATCCAGATGGCGATCATGCGGGTGCAGAAAGCGCTGATTGACGATGAGATCAGCGAGAAGAAAGCCGGGCTGCTGTTGTATTCCCTACAGATGGCGTCGAGCAATCTGAAGCACACGACGTTCACCGACAGCAAGAAGGAAGTGGTGACGGAGATGCCGGAAGCAGCAGTCAGCACTCAGCAGTATCAGCACTCAGGGCAAAGAGGCAACAACTTTTACCGCGGATTAACGCGGATGAACGCGGATCGAAGCCGGCAGCCAGCCGGAAAGAAGATTAGAGATTGTTGCAGAAGGGCCAAAATCGCCAAAATTGCAAGGCAAGACCAAAACCTTCACCACAGAGGCCGCAGAGGAACACAGAGGCAAGGGCAAGCCACAGCCGGGGGCTGCCACCCCATCAGGCCAAAAGCAGGCCTGCCGAGGAACCCGGGGCTGTGCCACACGAGCATCGGGTGGGGTAAATTTCCTGTCTCACCTCAGCGGTGACCTCAAATACTGTCTCACCTGTGGGGTGCACCTCAGAAACCTACGCAAATTGGGACGATTGGGATCAGAACCGGGGGGTGGGGCGCTTCGCAGTTTCAATAATCGGGTGATTGCAAACGGGGAAAAGCTTACCGCTGATGAACGTTGATGGGACTGATTTCGCCAGACTGATCGGATGGCCAATTTTTACCACGGATTACACAGATGACAGTGATTGGCGATCGGGAATATCTTTCGCCGCAGATGAACGCCGGTAGTGGATGAGGAAAGATGTGAGCTTATTGATACTTGAGCTTGACTCGAGACGTCTGGATCCCTCGCTGGCGCTCGGGATTTCAGAAAAAAGTCGCCAAGGCCACGCGCAAAATCTGCGCCCACGATAAAAGAAGGATGTGTCGTATTATCTTCCCAGTTGATCAACGCCCATAACTTAGCCCTTCGGGGAACGTCAAATAAATTACACAAGGTGAACCCCTGTCTGGAACTTCTCTTAGTCTTCTGCGTAAAGGATAGGCATGAGCATGGAACTGAAGATCAGCAACCTTTCCAAGACCTACAAAAACGGCGTGAAGGCGCTGGACAATATCTCGCTCACCATTCCGCGAGGCATGTATGGCCTGCTGGGGCCTAACGGGCAGGCAAATCCACGCTGATGCGAACGCTGGCAACCCTTCAGGAGCCGGATAGCGGAAGCGTTTCCTGGGTGATATCGATGTGCTCAGGCAGAAAGATGAAGTGCGCCGCCGTCTTGGATATCTGCCGCAGGAGTTTGGCGTCTATCCGCGGATTTCCGCGCAGGACATGCTCAGCCACCTGGCTCTGTTAAAGGCATTACCAACGCCCGTGAGCGCAAGGAAGCGGTAGCACCATGCTGCAACGCTGCAATCTCTATGATGTCCGCAAGAAGGCGTTGACCGGTTTCTCCGGTGGCATGCGGCAACGCTTTGGCATAGCGCAGGCGCTGATCGGCAATCCGCAACTTCTGATTGTGGATGAGCCTACAGCCGGCCTTGATCCCGGCGAGCGTAATCGTTTTTACAACCTGCTGGCTGAAGTCGGCGAACAGGTGATCGTGATTCTCTCCACGCACATTGTGGAAGACGTAATGGACCTTTGCACCAATATGGCCATTGTTCACATGAGGCAAGGTGCTTTATGAGGGCGAGCCTCAAGCCGCAATTGCCGAACTCAAAGGCAGGATCTGGCAGCGTTCCATCGATAAGCTGAGCTGGCGCAATATGAAGAGACATTCGAGTTGTTTCCAACAAGCTGGTAGGCGGACGGCCGTCACTTCATGTTTTCGGCGAGCAGATTCCGGCGGATGGGTTCATTGCCAGCCAGCCTGATCTGGAAGACGTGTTCTTCACCAAAATCCGGAACTGGAACTAGGGAGAGATCATGTTTTTACACATTGCTCTGTTTGAAATTCGCTTCTGGCTTCGTTCCTGGATGGTTTGGATTTTCCTGTTCATCATCGGCATTGCTGATCTTCGGGGCTGTGAGCACGGACCATATGCAGGTTGGCGGAGCTCTGTCCAACACGTTCCACAATGCGCCTTTTGTCATTGAGAATTTTTACTCGTTCATCGGGCTGCTCACGCTGCTGATGTCCACGGCGTTTGTGAATTCAGCGGCCATCAGGGACTTCAGCAACAACACTTACCAGATTATCTTCTCCACGCCGCTCCGGCGCATTCGATTTTCTGCTGGGCCGTTTTATCGGCGCAACGCTGATCTCGGTGATTCCGATGCTTGGCGTTTCCCTGGGCATTCTTCTGGCAAAGTACATGCCATGGGTTGATCCTGAGCGATGGGGGCGAGTGGACTGGGCTGCGCACCTGAACGGCATTGCGGTATTTGCTTTGCCCAACGCATTTTTTGTGGCGGCGGTTCTGTTTGCCATTGCTGTGCTGGCGCGGAATGAGATCGTTTCGTTTGTTGCTGCGCTGATCCTGCTCACGGGATATGGCGTTGCCGGCGCGCTGACCCAGGACATTCAACATGAACAAATTGCCGCGCTGCTGGATCCATTTGGCACGCGGGCTTTCACCTTGATCACACGATACTGGACGGTCGCGGAAAAAAACAGCGTCTCGGTTGGCTTTGACGGGCTGTTGTTATGGAACCGCCTTATATGGATTGGGGTCGGCTGTCTGATTTTTGCGGCCGCCTATGCTCGTTTCAGCTTTGCTGAGAGGCGCACCAAGGCCCGGCCGATTGAGGCAGATGCGAGGAAGCCATCATTCCGGTCGCAGTAACGCTGCCCCGCCCGCAGCTGCACGATTCGCCCTGGGCCAAATTTGCTGGCTCGTTCAAAATCCATTTCCTGGGAATGGTCACGAAGCACATTCTTTATTGTGATTGCGGTTGCCTCCCTCCTGAATTGCATTCCCGGCATTGCCCTGAACGCCACAGAAGGTTATGGTAACTCGACACATTACCGGTCACGTACTGGGTGCTTGACCTGATACGCGGCACGCTGTATCTCTTCGTGGTCATTGTGATTACCTATTACGCCGGCGTTCTGGTCTGGAAAGACCGCGACGAACGAATGGATGAAATTGCGGATTCCACGCCCACGCCGGAGTGGATGTCTTATGCCTCACGCCTGCTCACTTTGATTCTGATGGTGATGCTGATGCAGACGGCAGCACTGCTGGGCGGCGTGGCGGTGCAGGCATGGCATCACTACCATCGCTATCAGATTGGCCTGTATCTGTATGAATTGCTGGTCCGCGATGCTTCTGGGTTCTTGTTCCTTGGCGTACTTGCTTTTCTCATCCACGCTCTTTCACCCAACAAATACGTCGGCTATTTTTTCTATATCGCATTTATTGCCGCCAACACCTTCATGTGGCGGCCATCTGAATGTAGCCACCAACCTGGTGCAGTTTGCCGGCACGCCCAACGTTGTCCATTCAGACATGTTTGGCGACGCGCCTTATCGACCGTCCTGGAACTGGTACACGCTTTACTGGCTGCTATTTTCTGCGGGCTGCTTGCGATACTAACCGTGATGTTCTGGCCCCGCGGCAAGCAGGACCGCTGGCGGGGCGTCGCCGCAACGCTGCGCTGCGTTTTCACGGTGGCTGGATATCGGCTACAGCACTTTGCCTGCTGGTGTTCGCCGTGCACCGGCGGATGGATCTGGTACAACACGGCGGTATTGAATCGTCTGGTTGGCCCCAAGACCGCTGCAGAAACGCCAGGCCGAATACGAGAAAGCGTACAAGCAGTATGAGAAGATGCCGCAACCGCGCGTGCGCAACGTGAAGTACGCGATCGATGTCTATCCGGAAGCGCGCAACATCGTGATGCGGGGCGAGCAGGTCATTCAGAACCCAACCGGGCAGCCGCTCGACGGAAATTCATTTCACCATTGATCCCAACTATCTGACCGACATTGATATTCCCGGCGCTTCCATCAGCAAAGACGACCAGAAGCTTTTCTACCGGATCTACAAATTTGATTCTCCCTTGCAGCCGGGTGAAAGCCGGACGATGCATTTCACGGTGAAGAGCAAGAACCACGGCTTTGAGAATGATTTGAGCACGGTTGAACTGGTGCAGAACGGAACGTTTTTCAATAACACCATTGGCCCGACGATCGGTTACGATCCGCAACGGCAGCTCACCGATCCCAATGACCGCAAAAAATACGGACTCAAAGAAATTGATCTCATGCCGCCGCTGGAGCCAACTGCACCGAGCGATTGCATGGACACATACCTGGGCGGACATTCCGACTGGGTGGACGTTCAAACCGTCATCAGCACTTCGCCTGATCAGCTTGCCATTGCGCCCGGTTCACTGCTGCGGGAATGGCAGGAGAACGGCCGGCGCTATTTCGAATACAAGCTTGATCACCAGTCACTGAACTTCTATTCCTTCATGTCTGCCCGTTATGAAGTGGCGCGGGAAGAATGGAACGGAATCAAGCTGGAGGTCTATTACGACAAGCAGCATCCGTGGAACGTTCCGCGCATGATGAACTCGATCAAGAAATCGCTGGACTACTACACGAAGAACTTTGGTCCGTACTACCACAAGGAAGCCCGCATCATCGAGTTTCCACGCGTGGCGCGTTTTGCCCAGGCTTTTCCCGGGACCATGCCTTATTCGGAGTCCATCGGTTTTATCGCCAACATCAACAAGCCTGATGACATTGACATGGTGTTTTACGTGGTCGCGCATGAGATGGGACACCAATGGTGGGCGCATCAGGTGGTGGGCGCGAACATGGAAGGCGCCACGCTGCTTTCCGAAACCATGGCGCAGTATTCGGCGCTGATGGTGATGGAAAAGGAATATGGCCGCGACACGATGCGGAAGTTCCTGAAGTATGAAATGGACAACTATCTGCGGTCACGCGGCGCGGAGAGGTTGAAAGAGCGTCCGCTGCTGACGGTGGAGGCGAACCAGGGATACATTCACTATCGCAAGGGCAGCGTGGTGCTTTACTACCTGAAAGAGATGATTGGCGAAGAAGCAGTCAACCGCGCATTGCGGAAGATAATCCAGCAGTATGCATATGCGCAGCCGCCATATCCGACTTCGCATGCGCTGGTGGATGCCTTCCGGAGCAGACGCCGCCGGACCTGCAATATCTGATCAAGGACCTGTTTGAAGACATAACGATCTTCTCCAATCGCACGCTCGATGCAACCGCCCAAAAACGTACTGACGGCAAGTATGACGTGACCATCAAGGTAGAGACACGTAAATACAAGGCCGATCCAAAGGCAACGAAACGGAAGTGCCGGTCAATGACTACATCGATATCGGGGCATTCGCCAAGCCAGCGCAAGAACAAGAAATACGGCGACACGCTCTACCGTGAGCGAGTGCATATCACTCAAAAAGAATCAAAATTTACTTTTGTGACAGCCTCACTGCCGGAGAAAGCCGGCGTTGATCCATTTGCCTTGCTCATCGATCGCGTGCCCGACGACAACACGAAAACTGTGACACTGTTAAACGGCAATGGCACTGTGCCTAAACAGGAAAAGGCGGCCGTACACTAACGCAGCGCCACCCGCATAAAGTTTAATCCGTATTGTCGTTTTTACTGGCGGACGAAAGGCCCGGCGACCAGGGGCCGCAGAAAATTTTGGCCGCCCGCCTTCCGGCAAAGCGCCCAAACTGGTGGGACTCAACAGAGTTAGAAACCCAGTTAGAAACCCAGTCCGAAGTGGATACCGAAAGTCACCGGATTGGTGGCAACAGCGTTAGGATCTGATGGGCGGTTGAAACGCACCGGCAGCACTGCTTCGGCGAAGTAGGCTTTAAAGAAACCGTTCTCGGTGCGGATGGGCCAGCTCTTGTTTACCAGAGGTGTAAATCCGAACTGCGCGGAATTGATGTCGAAGGCGGCCCGAGCACCCACAGAGAAGCCATGGCCCACGCCCCAGACCAGTCCGGGATGAACTGTGAGAGCAACCTGGCGCGGCGAATCGTTCACCGAAGGAACAAATTCCATGTCAAAGGCGGTCCGTGCCCTTGCCCTTCACGGTAATTCCCATTGGGAAGCCGATGGAGAAATTGTCGCCCAGATTAGTGGTTTGCCCACCGGCGTGAGTGAACAGGGGAAGAACAAACCCGACGTGTCCGCCAACAGCATCCTGCGCTCTAGCCGGGGCAGCAAAGCACAGTAACATGATTACAGCAGCGCAAAAAGTGGCAGCTATGGTCCTGAGTTTTCTTTCTGTATTGAACATCTTTCTTCCTATTTCCTTTCTTTCCTCTCGAATTCCTTCTCACTACTGTGGGCAGCATGAAATGAGCAGCAGAGATCGGCGGACGCTTTTTAAATCAGTCGCGATAAAAAGCCGCTCCGCTGAATGGGCGATCAATCCGCGTATTGCTCTCAATCAAAATTGTCCGGGGAGGGACTTGGGTGATTAAAAGAAAGATCTTTTTCTTCAGCCTGGATCGGTTGCAAAAACCTTGTTTCCCGTTGCCGGAAGGTGAACGAGCCAGAAGAATACTTTTGTCGGAGATGCAGACAACTTACGAAGGTAATGGATTTGGTGGGACTCGCAAGCGCGAGGAAACTCTATGACTTGGAAGGTTCCGGTGTTAATTCCCGGGATGAAACAGCAACTGATCCAGGCGATTTTTCAGCCGGATCGTAATTCAGGTTCTGGCCGAGCCAGCGCTCCACCTCTGCCACACTCATCCCTTTGCGTTGGTGATAATCGTCAACCTGGTCGCGATCAATCTTCCCCAGGTTGAAATAGCGTGATTCAGGATGGGCAAAGTAAAGCCCACTCACGCTCGACCCGGGCCACATGGCAAATGACTCGGTTATCAGCATGCCGGTATTCGCCTGCACATTAAGCAGACGCCACAGGGTTCCCTTCTCCGTGTGATCAGGACACGCCGGGTAACCCGGAGCGGGACGGATGCCGCGATACTTTTCCTGGATGAGTTCAGCGTTGCTCAGGCCTTCATCGCGACCATAGCCCCATTCATCACGCACTCGCTTGTGCAGGCATTCGGCGAAGGCTTCTGCCAGGCGGTCGGCAATGGCCTCCGCCATGATCGCGTTGTAATCGTCATTATCAGCCTTGAAGCGGTCGCAGAGCTCTCTCAGACCTATACCGCTGGTCACGGCAAAGGCGCCAATGTAATCGCTCATGCCTGTTTCTCTTGGTGCAATGAAGTCTGCCAGTGAGCGGCAGGGTTCACTGCCTTCGCGATTCGTCTGCTGGCGCAGGAAATGAAATCTCTCAACCACTTTCCCGCGCGTCTGTCCGAATACAACTCAACATCATCGCCTGCCGCGTTAGCGGGAAAGAAGCCGTACACGCCGCGAGCTGTGAGTAGCTTCTTCTCAATGATCCGGTCCAGAAGAGCGTTGGCCTCGGTAAAAAGCTGTCGCGCCTGCGCGCCCTGGCTTTCGTTCTCAAAAATTCGCGGATAGACGCCTTTCAGCCCCCAGGTGTGGAAAAACGGAGACCAGTCAATGAATTCTCGTAGCGTCGCCAGAGGAAAGTTATCCAGCACGCGCACGCCGGTGAATTCGGGGACCGGCCAGATCTTCTGCGCGCCACTCGATCGGCGTCCGTCTGGCGCGAGCAACTTCCAGTGGCACAGCTTTCTGCCGCGGCGCAGAGTGCGCCTTACGTACTGCCTCATACTCGGCGCGGTGCTTGGCCACGAATGCGTCTTTGCCGTCGTCGCTAAGAAGGCTGCTTGTAACCGGTACTGCCCGGCTGGCATCCAGCACGTGGACCACCGGCTCGCTATAGTTCGGCGCTATCTTCACGGCCGTGTGTGCGCGGCTTGTGGTGGCGCCGCCGATCAGCAGCGGCAATTTAAATCCTCCGCGCTCCATCTCTCGCGCCACATGGACCATCTCGTCAAGAGAAGGAGTTATCAGACCGCTCAGGCCGATCAAATCAACTTTTTCCGCCTTCGCCCGCTCAAGGATCTTTTCACACGGCACCATTACGCCCATGTCAATGACTTCATAGTTATTGCAGGCCAGCACCACGCCGACAATGTTTTTGCCAATATCGTGAACGTCACCCTTTACCGTTGCCAGCAGTATCTTTCCCTGCGGCTTCACCACGCCACCGGCCGCAGCCAGTGATGCTTTCTCGGCTTCCATGAAGGGCGTGAGATGCGCGACTGCCTTTTTCATCACGCGGGCAGATTTCACCACCTGGGGCAGGAACATCTTGCCGGATCCAAACAGGTCACCCACCACGCTCATACCGGCCATCAGCGGGCCTTCAATCACCAGCAGCGGCCGGCCCAGTTTCAGGCGGGCTTCCTCGGTATCGGCTTCGATATATGTGTCAATGCCTTTCACCAAGGCATGTGAAAGACGATCTTCCACGCTGCCGGCGCGCCATTCCTCAGCCTTCTTCTCACTGGCGACTGCGCCAGCCCCTTTCAGACTTTCGCCATGTTCAACCAATCGTTCTGTGGCGTCAGCACGGCGATTGAGTAACACGTCCTCAACCAGTTCCTTGAGTTCCGGCTCAATCTCTTCGTACACCTCAAGCATTCCAGCGTTGACGATGCCCATATCCATGCCGGCCGCAATGGCGTGATATAGGAAGGCGGAGTGCATGGCTTCACGGACCTTGTTATTGCCGCGAAAGCTGAATGAGATGTTGGAGACGCCGCCGCTCACCTTTGCGTGCGGCAGGTTGGCCTTGATCCATTTCGTTGCGTTGATGTAATCAACCGCGTAGTTGTTATGCTCCTCCATGCCGGTGGCAACGGTGAGGATGTTGGGATCAAAAATGATGTCCTCGGGCGGGAATCCCACCTCGTCAACCAGGATTCTGTAGGCCCGCTCGCATATGCGGATCTTATCGTTGTAGGTCGCGGCCTGGCCCTGCTCGTCAAAAGCCATGACCACCACCGCGGCCCCATATTTGCGGACGGTAGCGGCGTGCCTGGCGAAACTTCTCTTCGCCTTCTTTCAGTGATATGGAGTTTACGATTCCTTTTCCCTGCAGGCATTTGAGACCGGCCTCAATGACTTCCCACTTTGAGGAATCCACCATGAAGGGGACCTTCGCCACTTCAGGCTCGCTCCCCAGCAATTGCAGGTAGCGCGTCATGGCCGTGACGCCATCGATCATGCCCTCATCCATGCAGATGTCCAGGACATTGGCTCCGTTCTCAACCTGCTGCCGCGCTATGCTGACTGCGGCTTCGTATTTGCCATCTTTGATCAGTTTGGAGAACTTAGGCGAGCCGGCCACATTGGTCCGCTCACCGATCATGATGAAAACATTCTCCTGCTGAGAAAATGGCTGTGATCCGGAGAGACGGAGAGGCCGAAATTTTTGGCCCTCCGGGTCGGGGCCATTCCTGCGCTACGTCCAATGTCACCGTGTGGCCCCCACCCTCAGTTCCCGCGGAGGCAGGCCTTCCAGCGCTTTAGCGATGGCAGCAATGTGTTCCGGTGTATTGCCGCAGCAGCCACCGGCAATATTAATAAGCCCGGCGCGAGCAAAGTCGCCCAGATAACGAGCCATGTCCGCCGGCTGAAAATCAAATCCTGTCGGCGAAAGCGGGTTCGGCAATCCGGCATTTGGGTAGCATGAGATGGCAACGTCAGCCTTCTCTGAAAGGTCACTCAGGAACGGATACATCAAGTCAGGACCAAGAGAGCAGTTCAGTCCCACGGATAGCGGGTTTACATGTGACACCGCGTTCCAGAACGCCTCAGTGGTCTGCGCGGAGATCATGGTCTCGCCGCCGCGACCCACGGCTGCTGAGATCATGATTGGCAGCTCTTTGCCGTCCTCGTCAAAAACTTCGCGAATGGCCACCAGTGCCGCCTTGGCATTAAGCGAATCGAAGATGGTCTCCACCAGCAATGTATCAACTCCGCCTGCGATAAGGCCTCGCACTTGCTGCGCATAAGCAGTTTTTACCTGGTCAAAAGTAACCACTCGGAAGCCGGCGTCGTCTGCGTCCGGCGAGTTGGAGAGAGACACGGTCAGGGGTCCAATAGCACCCGCCACAAAGCGTTGACGCGACGTTTGATTCGCGAAGCGGTCGGCCCATTCACGGCATTGCCGTGCCGACTTCTCATTGATCTCGAAGGCCAGGTCGCCGAGGAAAGGATCTTCGATCACTTTCTGGTAAAACTCAGGGTCCTTGCGCCCGCCGCTTTCGCGCGGATCATCCACAAAGAACTCACTCTGCGTGATGCTGGTTGCGCCGAAAGTATTTGTCTCGATGATGTCCGCTCCTGCATCCAGGAACCGGCGATGGATATCACAGATCATATCGGGCTGCGTGAGTGAGAAGAGGTCACCATTATTCAGCAGGTCCTTCTTCGAGTTCTTGAAACGCTCGCCCCTGATGTCAGCTTCCTTCATCCCATAGGTGCGGATGGTGGTGCCCATGGCGCCATCAATGATCGCGATTCGATTCTCCAGCAGTTTATGAAGCGGATGATCCTGATTATTCATAAGTTCCCTGATGCCTTAAACACTTGCCATTTACGCGGCGTCCAACAGGCGCAAGCCCAATTGGATACTAAAAACACGCCTTTTTTATTATAGCGTTACAGCGAACATCCAAAGTTTGATGCGGTGTTAATCGGCCTCTCGAATCAAAATCGACATCGTGCATTTACCGAATTAAAGGCCCAGCCTGATCCAGGCCGGAGCATGATCACTGGCATTTACTTCTCCACGTACCCAGCGATCTACCCCGCCATCAACAAGCCGATCCTTTAGATGAGGCGAGAGCAGAAAATGATCCAGGCGCATACCTTTGTCAGCCGGCCAGCGCTCGCGCTTGTAATCCCAGAATGTCCAGAGCGGCCCTTCCGGTTGCAGCGCCCGCAGCGCATCGGTCCAACCCTGGGCCAGTAGCCGCTGAAAAGCCTGGCGGCTTTCGGGTTGAATCAACGCGTTGTTATCCAGTGATCGCGTGGGATAGATGTCCTGTGCGGTGGGTACCACGTTGTAATCGCCGGCCAGCACCACGGGGACACCGGCTGCAATGAGTTCCGCCGCATGCGCAATGAGCCGTTCAAACCACGCGAGCTTGTAATTGAACTTGGGACCCGGTTGAGGGTTGCCGTTGGGAAGATAAATGGAGGTGATCAACACTCCGTTGACGGCGGCCTCAATGTAACGCGCTTGCCGGTCATCAGGATCACCGGGTAACGACGAGCGGGTAAGGACAGGACTGCTGCCTCGAGCCAGAATCGCCACGCCGTTCCAGGAACGCTCGCCCTGCCACACCGCTTCGTAGCCGGCGGATCGGAGGGCCTGGGCGGGAAATGCCGTCTGCTCCGCCTTGAGTTCCTGGAGGCAAACAACGTCCGGCTGGCTCCTGCCAAGCCAATCCAACAGATTGGCCAGCCGCTTGTTGATGTCATTGATATTGAAGGTGGCGATTTTCACCGTTCAGGCCGCAGTCTGCTCCGCTGCTTTCTCGACGAGCGTCTCCACCGGCTGATGGCTCCGTATGTCGATAATCCCGGTGTGCGCTTTTGATGTCATTGATCGCCTCCGTTTCGATAATCAGGATTCGAATACCAACAAAGTTGATGTCGCCGAGGCGTAGAGAGTCCCGTTTGCATCGGTTAGCTTCGCCTCGGCAAATGCCGCTCTACGCCCGATTGACAGCACAAGCCCTTCGGCGCGCAACTTGCCCGTCTTTGCTGTGATCGCTTTGTGATATGCGACTTTTAACTCCAGGGTCGTGTAGCCCTGGGTTGCGGACAAGCGGGAGTGAACGGCGCATCCGCAGGCAGAATCGAGCAGCGTGGCAGCATAACCACCGTGCACTGATCCAATGGGGTTATAAGCGTGTTCGCCAGGGGTGCCTGAGAAAACGGCCTTGCCTGCGGATACTTCAATAAAGTCAAGATCAAGTGAAACCAGAATGCCGGGTTTGCGCCCCGAGGCCATCAATGCGCGTAATTGCCCCAGGCCATCCAGACCCTCGCCCACTTCATTCACAAGACTCATATATTTCCCTTCATTTTGCTTATCTGCCGCTCGTCCGATCAAACTCTCGTTAAAGTTCAAGCGCTGTTTAAGATGAAACGCTCTGTTATTGAGATTCAATACTTGACGGCCGAATCCGCATTGGCCGTTGAGCGTAGCCGTTTAGCGTAACAGGGGAGTTGTTTGGGCGCCACTTACTGAATCCGGCTCGCTCCCATAAAATAACTTCACTCATGAATTCTTTTGACGCCTTGCTGGTGGTTTCCTTCGGGGGTCCGGAAAAGCGGGAAGACGTGCTTCCCTTTCTGGAAAATGTATTGCGCGGAAAGAATGTTCCCCGCGAGCGGATGCTGGAAGTGGCAGAGCATTATTATCATTTTGACGGTCGCAGTCCAATCAATGAACAGAACCGCCATTTGATTGCCGCGCTGGAGAAGGACTTCGCCGCGAACAATCTGCATGTGCCTGTCTATTGGGGAAATCGCAACTGGCATCCACTCCTTTCGGAGACCATGGAAAAAATGCGGGCAGATGGCATGCACCGGGTAGCCGCGTTCGCCACATCCGCCTTCGGATCGTACTCAGGCTGCCGCCAGTATCGTGAGAATGTTGCGGCAGCGTTATACGCAGGCGGCTTCAATAGCCTCTCGATTGAGAAGCTGCCAAATTTCTGTGACCGGCCTGAGTTTATCTCCGTCATGGCCGAGCGCGTGCGTGACGCCATGACCCAAATGCCGGATGCGCAGCAATTGATATTCACCGCCCACAGCATTCCAATGAGCATGGCAGAGAGTTCTCCGTATGTTCGGCAATTAAAAACTGCGTGTGCCAAAGTGGCCGAAGAAGCAGGAATTGCGAACTGGGTGCTGGTTTATCAGAGCCGCAGCGGACCGCCCTTGCAACCATGGCTTGAGCCCGATGTCTGCGATCATCTTCGCCGGCAAAACGCTGCTGGAGTGAAGCGCGTGATTTTGTGTCCCATTGGCTTTATCTCTGATCACATGGAAGTCCTCTATGACCTGGATACTGAAGCGCGGACGCTATGTGATGAGCTTGGCATCAAGATGACTCGTGCAGGAACGGCTGGCTCTCATCCCAAACTGGTCAGTATGATTCGCGACATGTTCCTGTCCAGCGCCACTTCGCCAATCCTGGCTCATTGCGAGCCTGGTTGCTGCCCTGCACCGCAGCGATCGGCGCGTCAAGATGCCCATTGAAGATGCCAAAACTTTGAAGATGCCAAAGATGCCAAAATGACAAGAAAATCTGATGTCATCTCCGCGCATTCCCAATAACGAATAATGGAGTTCCCACTGGAATCTGAAAACCTAAAACTTGCTGTCATTAAGGCCTTGTTCATCGCCGCCATCATTGTCAGTTGCAGCGGCCTGGTATCGCCACCGGTCGCCCTGGCTATGGGATTGCTCTTTGGTTTCACGCTAAAGCATCCCTATCCTGACCAGTTGCGGCTGGCTTCAAAACTGCTTCTTCAGGGCGCGGTGGTTGGCCTCGGATTTGGAATGAACCTGTATGACATTATCCGTACCGGCAAGATCAGCTTCGTTTACACATTCGTGGGCATTACGGCTTCCCTGCTGGCGGGTCACCTGATCGGCAAGGCCCTGAAAGTTGTGGAG
Source organism: Terriglobia bacterium (assembly GCA_963824835.1). Classification (GTDB taxonomy): domain Bacteria; phylum Acidobacteriota; class Terriglobia; order Terriglobales; family Acidobacteriaceae; genus Angelobacter. Next base: position 14,859 of record CAWGRA010000003.1, read on the forward strand.
AAATCGTCATATCTGATCAGCGCGGGCACGGCGATTTGCGGGGGCAGCGCGATTGCCGCGGTTGCGCCCATCATCGAAGCCTCTGACGAATCGATTGCCGTCTCCCTGGGAACGGTGTTTGTCTTGAACTCGGTTGCGTTGCTTGCATTTCCTCCCATTGGCGCCGCGTTGCATCTCTCACAAACACAGTTCGGGTTGTGGTCGGCCTTGGCGATTCACGATACCAGCTCAGTGGTAGGGGCAGCGGCAAAATATGGCGCGGTTGCCCTGGCCATTGCCACCACTGTAAAACTGGCGCGAGCGCTTTGGATTGTTCCGCTCGCTCTGGCCACAGCCGCATTCAGGAAACATAAAGCAAAAATTCAATGGCCCTGGTTCATTTTGCTGTTTTGTCTGGCTGCCATGTTGAATACATATCTGCCCGCCGGCGCGGGCGTTTATGCGCAGCTTTCGCGACTGGGGAAGCTGGGCCTCACCGCAACTCTTTTCCTTATCGGCAGCGGAGTATCCCGCCAGACTCTTCGTCAGGTCGGCGTCAGGCCTCTGTTGCAGGGAGTATTTCTCTGGCTCCTGGTGGCGTCATTCTCTCTGCTATTGATTTTAAAAAACATAATTCACCTTTAGCGCACGGCTTCAAGTGAGCGCAAGAGCATTCAAGCTGCTGGAATTCGTTGTTGATTACCACAACGCTGATTTCCCACGCAGCATCTGAACTCAGTTGAGGTGCGTCATGAGCAAATCCGCGTTTGTAGCGCAGGATGTCGTCAGAATTCCTGTTGGAATAGCCAACGCTTACATCATCGGTTACGCCCGCGAGTGGATACTGGTGGATACAGGTACCCCGGGAAATGCTGAAAAGATCCTGAAAACTCACGGCGGAACACATGGGCCCCGGATCGGTGCCGATAGCAATCGTGTTGACGCATGGGCATTTCGATCACTCGGGTTCGGCGCGGGAACTTGCGGCTCATTGGGGCGTAAAGATTTATGTCCATCACCGCGAAAAGCCGTTCGTAAATGGAACCAGCAAATATCCTCCTCCCGACCCCACTGTTGGCGGTTTCATGGCCCAGATCATCAGGTTTGTGCCCAACACCAGTATTGATCTTCAGCCCTGGTTGCGGGAGTTGCCGGGTTCACGGCTACCATGGCTCCAGGAGTGGCAGGTGATTGAAACACCCGGACACACCGCCGGACATATTTCTCTGTTTCGCGAAAGTGACGGGACGCTTCTGGCTGGCGACGCCTTTACCACCATTGACCAGGACAGTATGCCTGCCGCCCTCAGCCAGACCCAAAAGGTATGCCGTCCGCCTGCCTACTACACTCCTGACTGGGAACTTGCCAGATCTTCCGTGGAGAAGCTAGCTGCGTTGAATCCTCGCATCCTTGCTGCCGGACACGGGAAGCCCATGGCGGGTGAAAACGCGTTGCAACAGCTGCGTGAACTTGCCCGGGATTTCCCCGTACCGGAGCATGGAAGATATGTGGCCGAGCCGGCGCAGTTGGACGAAAATGGAATTGCTTATCTGCCTCCGCCTGCTCCTGACCCGGTCAAACGGAACGCCATGATCGCCGCGGCAGGAGTTTCCGCCATTGGCCTTACAGTCTGGTTGAATCGAAGAGGCCGGACGCAGGTTGATGAGGACGTTGTTTTAGATCGCGCCGCCTGAGCCAGGTGAGCAAAGCTGTCTAGTTGCCGGTTTGCAGCACTACGGCCAGTCGCACGGGGCCATGCGCTCCCTGGACCAGTATCTTTTCAATGTCGGCAGTTCGGCTTGAGCCGCTGATCATGCAGGCAAAAGAGTTGTTTTGCAACAGTCCTTTGCGTGAGGCGTTCCCCAGCGCGGTCTTCAGGTCCGGTACAAGCTGGCTTTTGGTGGCGAATACCACATGGCAGGGCGCAACCACTGAAATCCCCCGGCCGCCGCAGGCCGCGCTCACAAACACAGACCCGGTTTGTGCAACCAGCGCTTCCGCCAGACTGATGGTGGCCTGGGCCGCTTCGCGCGGTGCACCCTGGCTTGACCAGCGAATAGTTCTCGGCGTGACCACAGCGTCCATCATTCGCCGTAGCAACGGCGCATCCTGGACGTAAATTTCACCTTCCGGCAATGACGCAAGCACATTTGCAATCTGCTGTGCGCTGGCCCGCGAATCCTGGGTGATGGTCAGTTCCATCAGGTTGGTCTTGCATTCCTGCTGAAATCGCGCCATCGGATCTTCCACGGGCGGAAAAATCATCGCTTCATCGCTCATGGGCGGAGGAACCGGAATCTGCGTCTTCAGCCCGGAACGAATACGTTGCAGAATCAGCTCACGGCTGCCATTATTCGCCATGGTCCAACTCCTTTTTCCAGATCGCCCGAAATGACTTCTTTGGCAACGGAATCGTCGCTCGTCCCCGGTTCCATTCGCGCAATGGATCCAGCACCGATCCTGATAATCCCAACGCATATAAAGACGCAAACTCGTCCGCATGAACCACCCACCCAGCTTATATAACGTCGGATTGGTCATGGCGGTCCGGAAAAGTTTGAACTCCAGTCGCTGGCTTGCCGTGGTGTGGCCGGCTTCAGTGAAGTCCCGCCGGTTTTCGAGAAGGTGATGGTGCAAATTGATCTTTACCGGACAAACGCTTGTGCAGGCTCCGCATAAAGTGGTCGCGTATGACAGATGCTCAAACTTTTCACCCTCCAGCCGCGGCACCAGCACGCTGCCTATGGGTCCGGGATAAGGAGTGCCGTAGGAATGCCCACCGATATGCCGGAACACGGGGCAGATATTCAGGCAAGCGCCGCAGCGAATGCAATGCAGCACTTCTCTCTCTTCCTTACTGGCAAGAAGGCCGCTGCGTCCGTTATCAACCAGCACCACATGAAATTCTTCCGGACCGTCGGCCTCGCCCGGCCTCCTCGGGCCGCCGATCAATGTTCCATAGGTGGTGATTGGCTGCCCCGTTCCTGAGGTGGCCAGCACCGGCCACAGCGTGGCCAAATCCTCCAGCTTTGGAATCACTTTTTCAATTCCGGTCACGGCAACGTGAATCCGTGGCACGCTGGTTGATAGACGTGCATTACCTTCGTTGGTGGAGATGGCGATTACGCCGGCATCGGCAACCAGGAAGTTCGCGCCGGAGATCCCCATCTCTGCCGCGAAGAATGCTTTGCGCAGTTTCCGCCGCGCGGCCGCCACCAGTTCCTGCGGATCGTCTGAAAGGTTCGGCTCTTCAAACTTTTCCCGGAATAGCTCCGCAATTTGCTGGCGATTGAGGTGCATGGCCGGCGTCACAATGTGGTACGGCCCTTCATTTCGTAACTGCACAATGTACTCGCCCAGGTCTGTTTCCCAAACCGTGCAGCCCACTTTTTCCAGCGCACCGGCCAGGTGAATCTCTTCCGTTACCATGGATTTCGATTTCACCACCGTTTTAACGCTGTTTCGAACCGCCAAATCAGCAACATACTGGCAGGCTTCTTCGCTGGTAGAAGCCCAAAACACGTGGCCGCCATGCGCAATCACGTTCTTTTCAAATTCCAGCAGATATTGGTCCAGGTGATTGACCGCTTCGCGCTTGATTTCCTGGCAGCGTTGCCGGGCTGCTTCCCAGAATGCAAACCGGCTCCGTCCCTTGGCATGAGCGACATCATAGCTTTCCATGCCCTTTCGAATGATCTCGCGGTGGACCAGATCAGCAGATTTTTCCGCGGCATCTCGCAGAAACCGCTGCGCATTGCTGAGCGCGCCGCGCGCATTCGACTCTGCTGATCTTCCCGTATCATGCGCTTCGGCGTTTTCCGGCTTCGGCGCTCCTTCCCTCGGTCGGATCGGTATTCCTGTGCTCATGCCGGTTTCTCTTCACTGGCTAAAATGCTTGCCAGATGTATGGTCCTGGCCTTGTCTTTGCGTTTACCCAGAACTCCCTGCACGTGCATCAGGCAACTGGGATCAATAGCCGTTACGTACTCCGCCCCGGTTACAGCGATGTTGTCGGCTTTGGATATGCCCATAGCCACTGAAATGTCGGCGAACTTCGTGGCAAATGTTCCCCCGAAACCGCAACACTCGTCGTAACGCAGCATATCCACCAACTTCAGCCCTTCCACTCCCCGCAGAAGTTGCAAAGGCTCATCCCGTAGATGCAGTTCCCGCAGGCCATGACAGGAAGCGTGATAAGTGACGCTGTGCGGGAATCGCGCGCCTACTTTGGTGATGCCCATAATCTTCACCAGAAATTCTGATAGCTCGAAGGTCCGCTGGCCCACCTCTCGCGCCTCGCTCAGCAACTCACTACCTTTGAGCAGCTCAGGATAGAAATTGCGCACCATCGTGGTGCAGGAGCCCGATGGACACACAATGTATTCAGCATCTTTGAACAAGCTGACAAAGCGTTCCGCACAGGGGCGGGATTCATTCCAGAATCCACTGTTGAACGCCGGTTGCCCGCAGCAGGTCTGCTCTTCCAGATAATTGACTTCGCAGCCGATGCGGCGCAGTACTTTAACCGTATCTACCGCGACTTGTGGTAGTAGCTGATCCACGAAGCACGGAACGAACAAACAGACTTTGCGTGACATGAGGTTTCGAACAATCGAAGGGCGATTCTAGCACGTTCAGCCGGAGCAATACCGTGCTGGCTGCAAATGGCGTGATGGCCATCACAAGGTTCCGCCCGCAACAATCTGTTTGCCATAGCGATATTTTTCGTATCAAATCGTATATACCCTTATGGCTACATCGCGTCGCAAGTTCATGCGCAATTCACTCCAGCTCGCTTTCGGCGCTGCTGCCTGGCGCTTACCTTCCGCCTGGGCGATAAGCGAAGGTCTGGCGCCCATTGACGTGGCTTACGCGGGCTCGATGGGCTCACTGATGGAAGGCCCTATGAAAGCCGGAATTGCGAAATCCCTGCGCCTGGATTTTCGCGGGCGTGCCCAGGGATCCAATGCTCTGGCCCAATTGATCATTGGCGGAAGCATCCGTCCAGACGTGTTTATCTCGGTCACTCCGGGACCAATGCAATCGGTCTTGAAGGCCGGCAAAGCAACCGTGGCCGAGCCAATTGCGCATACTGAAATGGTGATCGCCTATAGTCCCAGGAGCCGCTTTGCTTCCCGGTTCGATCAGGCTGCCAAGAACGCCCGAAACGAAACATCCTATGATGTATTCCAGATTCTTCAGGAGCCGGGGTTGCGCTTTGGAAGGACCGACCCGGTCACAGATCCGCAGGGTCGCAACATCATTTTTACAGCCATGCTGGCGGAGAAGGCGCTTCAGAAACCTGGGCTCGCCGCAAAGATACTGGGGCCCACGATCAATGAAAAGCAGATTTTCACGGAGTCTACCGTTATGGCCCGGCTGCAAAGCGGTGAACTGGATGCTGCTTCCGCTTATAAAATTCAGCCCGGCCCTTTTAACCTGCCGTTTATCCAGCTTCCCCCAACCGTGAACCTGAGTGGCGAGAAGATGCAGAGCCGGCATCCTGCCGTAAAGCTCACGGTAGGCGAGAAAACGTGGACGCCCGAATCACTCATTTACTATGGGGCTGCTCTTACAACGGCTCCAAATCCAGGCGGTGCTGCTTCACTGCTCAACTGGTTAAAAGGCGCAGAAGCTCAAAGGATTTTCCGGCAGTATCAGTACGATCCACCCGGCAGCGCACAGCCGCTGCATCCATGAGCCAAACTCGGAGAATCTTCATTTGATCGCTTCGCGAAAATACCTGCAGCGCGGTGCGGCGGCAATTTTTGCCCTTGCCTTGCTTTATCCATTTACGGCCTTTTTAGCCGATATTGGGCCCTGGCAGTGGAATCAAAGCGTCCGCGGTCCGGCATTAAGGTCAGTCCATGTCTCGCTCTCTCTGACCGCCCTGGCGATGCTGATCATCATCGTCCTGGGCACGCCACTCGCCGCCTACGTGGCACGCTGCACCACGCGAGAGCGGCTGGTCTGGCAGGGCGTATTGCTGTTGCCGATTCTCTTACCGCCGCTTGCCCTCGGCATCTTGTTGACACTGGCATTTGGCCCCGCCGCAAAACTCGGTGAACTGCTCGATCATTACGGGTTAGTGATGACCAACAGTCCACTAGCTTTTGTGGTCACTCAAATTTACATCGGAATGGGTTATTTCGTTCTCGGAGCCATCGCCGCCTTTGACGGGGTTCCAGTCATGCTCGAAAAGCAGGCGGCTCTCCTCGGTCATACGCCTCTCCAGGTGTTTGTCCGCGTTACGCTCCCGTTGGCACGCCTTGGTCTGGCCGTGGCGCTGAGCCTCGCATGGGTGCGCGCCATCGGAGAATTTGGCGCCGTGGTGGTCACTGCCTATTACCCTTCCGGAATCCCCATTCAACTCTGGGTAAATCTCCAGAGCTTCGGCCTGCCCTCGGTCATGCCGCTTCTGGTGATCTTTCTCGCCGTCGCTCTGCCTCTTCCCTGGCTCATCCACGTCGTGGCACAGAGGAAGCGCCATGCTTAGCGTGAACATCACTAAACGGCGCAGGGATTTTACAGTTAGCGCATCGTTCGAACTCGATCGCGGAGCGGCTCTTGGACTTTTTGGCGCTTCAGGCTCCGGCAAGAGTACTGTTTTATCCTGTATTGCCGGGATTGAAGAGCCTGATCAGGGCGATGTCCGGCTGCATGATCTCATTCTGTTTCCTCCCAGTCTGCCGCTTCACCAGCGCTCGATTGGCTATCTCACTCAGGAGCCAAATCTTTTTCCTCATCTTTCTGTCCGGGAGAACGTGCTATTCGGTGTCACCAAAGCAAATTCCAATGGCCACCTCTCACCCGATGTTTCCGATTGGATCAACGAACTTCGTGCTCGTCTTGATCTTTCGCTACTCTGGGATGCGCCTGCGTCGCGCATCTCTGGTGGACAAGCGCGCCGTGTAAGCCTGGCTCGCACCCTCGCGCGCCGGCCTGCTCTTCTGTTGATAGACGAGCCATTTACCGGTCTGGACCGCCAACTGGTTCGCCAGCTTATTGATGACCTGATCTTCTGGAACCAAAAACTTGGATTCACCATGATCGCCGTGGACCATCAGGCAGAGGTGCTGGAGCGGCTTTGTCCACAACAGGCCCTGGTGTTGGCAAGCGGCAAGTTGGTGCAGCGTGGCTCATGGGATGAGCTTCGTCGCACGCCCGCAACTTCCCACCTGCGGTCTCTTTTGTCTCCCTTGTAGCCGCGAAATGCTCATATTACAAGGCTTTTCAGCACGTTACCAACGTACCCTTGAAGCCAGGGTTGTTCCCTGCCAAGATGTACCTGCTTGACATCAATCCCGACCGGTTGATTTCGGGGGAAAGCCAATCGGTCGGATAATTTCAACCAACAAAAAGGGCTTCGGATATTCCGAAGCCCTTTCTTTTTCGTTGCAAATTGTGTAACCTGTCGAGTTCGCTAGATCGCGCTCACCACGCGCAAGCCGGTTTCCATCGGACGCGGGGACTTTCCACTTTTAACGGCAATGGTGCAGTTGCGTCCTCTTGCCTTTGCCCGATAAAGTCCCTGGTCGGCCAATCGCATCACCTCGGTAGGCGTTAGAGCGTCTCCATTTGTGGAGGCCACGCCAATGCTGACCGTGACGCTGGTCTGCACCTTCCCGCCTTTTACTTTTATTCTCTTCCCGCGACGGTCTTTGCCGCGCACCGTGAAAGTAGATTGCTCAATGATTTTGCGCATGCGATCCAGATAGACAAACACGTCTTCGGCGGGCTTGCCGGGAAAGACCACGGCAAATTCCTCGCCTCCATAGCGATAGGCTTTCCCGCCTCCTGCCATGCGCGCCAATCGTGAAGAGACCATCCGCAATGCCTGGTCACCAGATTCGTGACCGTACGAGTCGTTGAATTTCTTGAAATGATCCACGTCGAACATGGCCACCGTGAACGTCTCCGGCAGCTTCATCATCGCCTCATTCAGCGAACGCCGGCTAGGCAATTGCGTAAGCTCGTCGAGATAGGCCATGCTATAAGAAGTCTCGATCACAGCCACGATCAGCGCCAGGCCACCCGTGGCAAAGAAAATGCCGGAGAAGTGGTTGCCAATTTCCAGCCGGCAGGCCGCAAAAGACGAAATCAGTGCCCAGAAAAGCCGCTTTCAACTGCACGATACCGCTGGATCAGCGGAACCATGATGGCAACAAAACCGATGATGAAAGATGCCAGCGTCGCCTGCCCAAGGTGGCGTCCAGCGAGTAAGAATCAGCGGAATGAACGGCCGGTCAATTTTCGCGGCAAGCGGCGCCACGATGGGCAGACAGAGTATGGCAATGGCAATAATCTGAATCGCCCCAATCGCTAATCGTCTTCTGCCGGTCCGGGAGATGGTTCCCCGCTCCTTGATGAATGCAATCGCCACCAGGTTCAACGGCAGCAGCAGCGAGAACGCCGTGACCATGGTGTGGGCCGCGGTTACTGACATGAATGGCGCCACCCAGATGAAAGCTGCCTCGGAAAGCGCAAGAACGAGCGTCGCGAAGAACAACCGGCTGCGACGGAAGAACCCACTCAGCCCCAGGCCAATCGCGAAAGATTACCAGCGGAACATAACGAACCACCGGCGAGTCAGGGTCTGAAAGTATGCCAACACGAATCAACACGGCGGCAAAGATAAGCAGTAGTCCGCCCGGCAATGTAAGCCGGTAAATAATCTTGAAAATCTTTGCTTTGAGAGACACGGGCGCGCTCCAGCTTCCTGAGGTTTTGCGAACCGGCTTTAATGCTTTGGGTTCGCCGCTTCTCTTCGCTATGTATATAAGGAGCAGCGGGCCGCTTGAAGATATCCTTGGTGTCTTGGCCTTTTTCCGTCACATGGCAGTCCCTTTGGGTTCAGCGCATCGGATCGCTCAAAATCAGATCGCTCCTTCAATTTCGCAGTGATCAAACAGCAACACTTGCCATAAAAGTTCTGGCAAAAGCTCTCTTCTTCTATAGAATGATCGCTCAATGGCCCAGCCATAAAACATTTTTATAATGTTTGAAACAGAGGGGAAGCTATGAAATACGCGGCAGAGATGTTCGGCACTTTTGTCTTGGTTTTCGCAGGTCTTGGGACTGCGGTACTTGCGGGCGGCCAGGTTGGAAACGTAGGCGTGGCTCTGGCATTCGGCCTTGCCCTTACTGCGATGGTTTTCACTGTTGGCCCAATTTCCGGATGCCATCTGAATCCAGCCGTAACGCTCGCCGTAGCTATCAGCCGCCGTATGCAGATATCGCAGGCCCTGGGATACATGGCAGCGCAAATTGTGGGAGCTACCATTGCTTCCGGCGTCGTACTTTTCATAGCCAACGGAGCCCCGGGCGGCTATAACGCTGCCTTGTCTGGGTTGGCATCAACCGGCTATGCCGCCCACTCTCCCGGCCACTTCTCTCTGGCAGCTTGCTTCGTTGCAGAAATGTTGCTGACGATGCTGCTGGCCGGTACCGTTCTGGGCGCTACTGATAATCGCGCGCCGGCCGGTTTTGCCGGAATCCCTATCGGCCTGATTCTAACCACCATCATTCTGGCCGGCATTCCTGTGACCAATGGATCTTTCAATCCGGCACGGAGCATCGGCCCCGCGATCTTTGCCGGCGGTTGGGCTTTGCAGCAGTTGTGGCTCTTCATTGTGGCGCCGATGGCCGGTGGCGTTCTGGCCTCGGGGATCTATCTCGGAATTCGTGAAACTGCGCCTATGATCTCCACGCCACAGGCAGAACAGGCTCTCCCCAGCCATCAAGCAGAGCGCCAGGCCGCTCCGTTAACGCTTCATTCAGTACATAGAATCACAAAGGCTCGACCGTCAAATGACGACTGACGATTGAGCCTTTTACTTTTGTTCTGCCGCAGCCAGTCAGCGATAACTGCATCAGTGGTAATACCCTTGCCTGGCAGAAATCGTAACTTGGCCGCCGATGGTTTTCCGTGCCTCCGGGGTTAGTCTCACTTTGATTGCGGAAAATTTCCCTTTCGGCGTGGGTGATCGCTGGGCGATAACCAAGGGTATAACGTAACCGCAAGTTATCGATCAACAGAAGCAAGCTGTCCCTGCATCCGCTTCGCATTGGTCTCGATAACTTCCCCTCCACTGGCCAGCGCATATTTCTCACGCTCCCCGGCGGATAGCGCATGTTGTCGAGCATGGTTTCACCAGCCTTGGACATGCGCAAGGAAAACTCCTCATCTGAGATTCCACTTCGCTGCAAAAGCGTACTCACCGTGGCTCCGGCGTGAAGCAATTCCGCCGTTGCTTCCGCTTCAGAATGTAATTTGGCTTTCCCCAGACTGCGCCCGTAACGCGCGCGGGTTTCCTCTGACGGGAAGTTAGGAATGTCGTCAGTCAGCCATATCACCACCTTCCGGCTTGAAGGATTGTGCCCTTTTGCGAGCTGCTTTGCTGCCTGAAAGATGCCTTCATTAAAAAACGCGGCCTCATCACTTTCCATGTGACTGGCCTTTCGCATGGCTGCCACCGCTAGCTCGTGGTCTGTGGTGAAGTCCTGAATCAAACGGCCGGAAGCTGAATATGTCATCACGGCCACTTCGTCCTCGGGCTTTAAATGCTGCAAAGCCTCCATCGCGCCGGCAGCCAGGGACTTCAGCACGGGTCTTACACTGTCAGTTAAATCGAACAGGAAAACAATTGAGAGCGGTAGCTGGTCCTGGCTGAAAGAGGTGATTTGTTGGCGAACGTTATCTTCATAAATTTCAAAGTCGTCCTGGCGAAGATTGCGAATGGTCTGGTGAGTCTTCTTGGCGGATACCTGCACGTCAACATTTACCAGACGAACGTTGACCCGGTAAACATCATCAGTCGGTTGACTGGCCACTCGCATTGCCGGAGAGCAAAGAGACCAGAGCAAGAAAACACACAGCACACGAAAAGGGGCCTCATCAAGATGGCAGTCCTCGAAGGCTTCAGCATAACTCGACTTTTTTCGCGCATCCACGAGTTTAAGAACGAGCTCCTAGAGTTATTTTTGCGCCTTAAACGTTATCTTTGACCTTTTCCTCGGGGGGAGCTACATGCCTGAAAGCACGCCACAACAGGATGTCATAGATAATCTTCAGCCCGCCTCCGAGCAGCAGCGGCGCTGAAAAGGCGATGGTCTGCATGAAAACGCCTGCCAATGAAGACGATGCTGCCCAGGCCGCGTTGCGCGTCAGATTGGTGATGCCGCTGGCATAAGTCCGTTCCTCCGGCGGCACCACTCCGGCAACATACGATTGACGCGTGGGGACATCCATCTCCACCAGCGACTCCCGCAGCAGGAACAAAATGACCGCCCAGGTCGCCGACGGAGCCAGTGGCACGGCAATCAGGAAGATGCTTGAGGGGAGATGGGTGAAGATCATGGTCTTGATGAGACCGATCCGTTTTGCCAGCGCCGCTGCGCCAAGATGAGAGAGTGCGTTGAGAATATGGACAACAAAGAACAGCACCGCGAGATTGTTTTCGGCGATGCCGAACCGGCGGAAGAACCAGTAGGCTACCAACGCATCAATCAGGAATCCGCCGCCAAAAGCGTCAATGGCAAATAAGGCCGAAAGCCGTTTCACCGTGCTTTTGGTTTCCTGGGAAACTGCCGCCGTTGTCTTACCCGGAAGATTCACGCGCGGGTGCTCCACTTGGGCAGACAACAAGCAGATAGAGTCCGGCGCTCGCCAGGTTGATTGCTCCGTATCCCACGAAGATATAGCGGTATGCGACGTTCAGGTCCATGCCGAGGTGCCGTCTGCATCATCAAAGGCAGGGCCGCGGCCAGAGCCCCCAGCGCGCCGCTGGCATCCAGCACCAGGCTGTACCAGGCCAGGCTCCAGGTTCTGCGTTCATCGGGAACCAGACTGGGAATCAGTGCCTGTTCCAGCGCATAAGCCGCACTGCGGTCAGTTCCCATGCCATTCAGCATGCCGAAGAATGTGACTGCCAGCAGGATCGGCAGAGAGAGATTAAAAATAACGGCAACAGATCCCAGCGCCGTAAGAAGTGAAAGGCAACACAATGTTCGCCGTCGCCCAACGCTATCTGCCTTGAAAGTTACAAAGATCGTTCCCGCTGCCGATCCTGCGATACCCGCGGCCAGCACTGCTCCAATCGCTATGGACGATAGTCCGCGACGGTAAAGAAAGATGCCGAGAATGACACCCAGCAATCCGATCCCAAACGAGCGCAGCCACGCAGCGGCGTATATGAGGCCAAGATCACGCCACGAACTTTTTGCGTTCATGGTGTTGCCGGCTGGATTATTCATCGGCTTGACCGGATGATGCTAACAAAAGACGGGTTTCATTCAGGTCAAGCTCGGTCTCAAGCCGCCGCAACACTTCATCAGAGATGCGGCCTTCATCCCGAAGAGAAATAATCTTCTCCCGCTCCACGCCAAGCAGATCGCGGGAAATCTCAAGGAAGCGTGAATATATTTCGTACGTTTCTTCGTGCCCATCTCCTCCCAGTGACGCGAGCTGGTGCTGATAATGGCCCGCAAGATCGTCATAGATTTCCGCAAATTCACCATTGTTTTGTTCGCGTTGGCGCTCCAGATAGTCGAGCGCGGCCTGCAGCATCAAGCGGCGAGCATGGTCTTCTTCATTTGTGCGGCCTTCTGCGGCAAGCCCCAAAGCCCGGATCACAGCCGGCAGAGTCAATCCCTGGCACCACCAGGGTGACCAGAATCACGCTGAAGGTAAGAAAAATAATGATGTTTCGCTGCGGAAACGGACTCCCATCCCTAAGCACCTCAGGCAAAGAGATGGCCGCCGCCAATGCGATCACGCCTCGCATTCCCGTCCAACCCACCACAAAGATCTGTGACATGGATGGCTTCTCGCTCGTCTGCCCCAGCAAGCGCGAGCGGACGAAGTAAGCAAATTGCGCCCCGGGAAAGGTCCATAACAAGCGCAGCACGATAACCAGAACGCTGAACAGCGCGCCGAACAGGATGAGCCTGGCCATGCCAAACCCCTGGATGCCGATAACCACGTAATGCATTTGCAGCCCAATGAGGACGAACACCAGCCCGTTCAAGATGAAAGTCAGGGCGTTCCATACCGCCGTCACCTGCATCCTTACGCCAGCGGAAAAGAATTTCGCGCTGCGACGGCTCAAGTACAGTCCGCAGGCAACTACCGCGAGCACACCAGACGCGTGAATGCTTTCAGCAGCGAGATACGCGGCATACGGGACCAGTATGCTGATGGTGATTTCTATTCGGCTGTCATCAATGCGGCGCTCAAACCAGTTCACCACCAACGCAACCACAAGCCCAATCCCCAGACCGGCAATTACCAGATACGCAAGCCGAAAAAAACCAGCGGTTAACGTCGGCAAGTCACCGCACGATCACCAGCGCTATCCCGAATTCGAGCGCTAGCAGGCCGGTGGCATCGTTGACCAGACTCTCCCCTTCCAGCACATCCACGATTCTTCGCGGCAAGCCGATTTTCTTCGCAATCGAGGTGGCGGCGATGGAATCAGTAGGCGCCACAACAGCGCCCAGTACCACTCCAAGCCGCCAGTCAAAACCCGGAAAAACCAAATGGGCGATGAAAGCAACGCCTAGAACCGTGAACCCAACCAGGCCGAATGCCAGCAGCAGGATGCTCACCAGGTTGTAATAAAAATCCCGCCAGGATGTTCGCCATGCCGCCGAGTAAAGCAATGGTGGCAGCACCACCACGAACACGATATTCGGATCAAGCCTGACGTGGGGTATGCCTGGCACCACGCTCAGAATCAGGCCGGCCACCACAAGCACAATTGGGTAGGGTGTCTTTAGCTTGCTGGCCAGGGTGGCAAAAGCTGCCACAAATACCAGCAGCAATATCATTACGATCTCCGCCGCGTGTATACCTCCCTGCACCAAACCTCCTCTCCAAGTCCTGCACCAGGCTCGTGATCCAGTTTAGCGAATGCCTCACACGGGTCGAACCGCTCAGGCTGATCCGCACGCGACCAAAACATTCACGAATCGAGTTACAGTTAGATGTTCATCAGAAATGAAAGTCACACCGGAGCATGCTCGTGAAAAACTATTTACGCGATCATTTTGACTTCTGGTCGCTCTTCGTTATCGTCCTTACTTTTGCGCTATTCATCGTGGCTCTTTTCATTAAAGGATTGACCCATGAAATTCTTCTGGAAGCGGGCGTTTTTCTGGTCTCACTCAAACTCATCATGATCAGCCACAAGAACAGCGTGCTGGCAAAAAAGACCGAGTTCCAGCTCGAACGTCTTTTGGCAACCCTGCAAGATGCCAATCGAAAGCCCGATTAGCCACCGTCTTTAGATAGCATGGAAGCGGGAGAATACCCGAACCTCACCCCAAGTCTTAAGCGCTTAAGTGCAATCACGCTCATCAGCGTGCCCAACTCCTGTGATTTCAGAGTTTTACATCGATCTTTGCATGCGCTTACCTGACTCTTTACCCCGTCCTGGTCTGAAAAGTGGTCTTATGACATAGCGGGATAAGAGGCCATCAAGGACCCGAATCTGGCCGAAGAATGTTCGGGCAGCCAAAGGCAGCCACCCGGAACGGAGAAACAGAACTTTATGAAATCCACTCTCAGCAGGATTTTCCTGTTCGTTGCCATCGCTGGTGCGATTGCGGCGGCGCAGAATCATCATCATCAACCGTCTGACCCGGCAGCTCGCGTCCAAGAACACGTAAACTTCATGACCACGGTATTGTCATTGACGCCGGCGCAGCAGCAGCAGGCAACCACCATCTTCACCAACGCGGCCAATTCGGCAAACGCGCTGCATGAGCAGATGAGAACCGCGCATGAGGCGCTTGAAGACGGCCATCCAGAAGAATGACACGGCAGCAATTGATCAGAACGCGGCCACCATCGGCAACCTGACCACGCAAATGATCTCGGGGCACGCAAAAGCCCAGGCTGCTTTCAATCAAACTCTCACGCCAGACCAGCAGGCCAAGCTGAGCCAACTGCATAGCCATGAACATGGTATGCACGGTCCAGGCGGACCACCCATGGGCGGCCCTTTCTAAATATTGCTGCGAAGGGCCACGGCAAAATGCCCTTCGCCTCTTTTTCATCTGTGGGGGAAAACATGCCAGTCTTGCAGGCCCGCGTTGCATCGTCAAAGGAAAGCCCGTCAACGCCATTTGCGCTGAAAACAGCTCTTATCGTGGATGATTCCATCACCATCCTTCATGCCGTCTGCTCTCTGCTGACTCATCATCAGATAGTGGATGTGGTGGGCAGATCAGAGAACGGCTCGCAAGCGGTGGATGCAGTCCAGTTGCTCAGGCCCGATCTGCTTCTCATGGATGCGGACATGCCCGGAATGAGCGGATTGCGTGCCTCGCTGGTGATATCGCAGCTTTATCCTGAGGTCACCATCGTTCTGATGTCGATGGACACTGACCAGAGGTTTGTAAAAGCGTGCCATGATTGTGGCGCCCACGCGGTCATTTACAAGCCGAGATTTCTCAAGGAACTTGATCAGATTCTCAGGACTGGAGACCGGACAAATGGCTCCCCTGCGCGGATTTGCCGAAGAGCGGCAGCAAACATTCAGCACCTAGGAACCATAATCGAACGATGGAGAGTACGACCCCACACTATAATTGAATCAAGTGACAGAATCGCTGGTTCCGCGTTCTCCTAGCCGAACGAGCGTAATTAATTGAACCGAACATGAAGCCCCATTTAAAAGAACGCCTGTTTACCTGGGCCGCAATTCCCGTCCTCGCCATCGTGCTGATTGTATTGGCGGTCTTGCAATACAAGTGGAGTGGGCAGATAAGCACGGCGAATAGGGCTCAGATGCAGACCAATCTGCAGGCTGCACTGTTCGGGTTTCGCATGGACCTTACGCGCGAACTGAGCGCCGTTGCTCTGGAAGTGCGCTCTGCGATGGATGCGGCCGGCGGCGATCCCCAGAAATTCGCTCCCAAACTCCGCCACTGGCAGCAGACGGCAGCCCATCCCGGCCTGGTAGCCAGCGTTTATGTCTGGGACATGGATCTGAAAGACCAGCGCAACAACCGGCTTCTACAGGTAAACACGGCAAAGGAGACAGCCGAAGTGGTGGCTTGGCCACCGCTCCTGGAAGCCACTCCATCAGCATCTCACGAGCATCCATTTTCTGAATGATCACGGTCACGGTCCGCCCATGGATTTACGTGAGCACTCACGTCACGCCAGGCGGCACTTAGCTGCGCATGGCGGCGACGCATTTCTTCCCTGGGGAGTTGACCAGAGTATTCCCGCGCTGCTGTATCCCATGTTTCAACCCGGACGAACACATCAAGCTGATCATTGTGCAGTTGAACCGGAGCGTGCTGGAAAAGGAAGTTTTCTCTGAGTTAGCGCAGAAATATTTTCGCGGCTCCAGCGGACAGGAATACAACGTCAAGGTACTGATTGCGAACGATGGCAAAGAGCAGGTCCTGTTCTCATCAGGCAAGCAGGCGGACAACATGGATTCGTCAGCCCCGGATGGCAGCCTGAACCTGTTTGGTCCCCCGTTCCGGCATCAGAATCAGGGAATGAGCGGTCCCATGGGCCCGGGTATATTTGGGATGCCCGGAATGGGAATGCCTGGCGGAAGGCCTCAGTTCGGCGATAATCACGGCGCCACATCTGAACGACTGGTTAGATTTGAGCCATTCCCACCTTCACCCGATCAGGCAGGTTTACAACTTGTGGTCAAGCACCAGAGCGGTTCTCTGGAGGCGGCGGTCAGCAGCCTGCGCAACCGCAACCTGATTGTAAGTTTCAGTGTCCTGGTGCTGCTCGGGGTAACCATGACGCTTATCGTCGTCGGCGCCCAACGCGCTCGCCGGCTGGCGCGGATGCAGATGGATTTTGTCACCGGCGTCTCTCATGAGGTACGCACGCCTCTGGCGGCAATCACCTCCGCGGCGGAAAATATTTCTCATGGCGTCATCACTGATCCACAGCAGGTGGTTCGCTATGGAAATTCAATCCTGCGGCAATCACGGCAGCTCACAACTCTCATGGAACAGGTTTTACTGTTTGCCACCACGCAGCAGAAGTAATCGCCATTATGAGTTGCGCGAGCTTGACCTGGGTGAAGTGATTGAAGCGGCACTGGAAAGCACTGCGTCGATCATTCATGGCGCTGGATTTACGGTGGAAAAGCAAGTGGAAGCCGCACCTGCCCGCGATCCATGCGGATTATGGAGCGCTCACGCAGTGCCTGCAAAACCTTATCGTAAACGCGGTCAAATATGGCGGTGAAGCGCGCTGGCTCCGCGTCCGCGCCTACGCCAGGCGTGATAATGGCGTGGTGACCGAAGTCGCCCTCACCGTGGACGATCACGGCATCGGCATCAGCAAGGCTGAGCTGAAACATATCTTTGAGCCTTTTTATCGCAGCCCGTCGGTGCTTGATTCCCAGATCCGCGGTACCGGCCTTGGCCTGCCCCTCGCCCAGTCGATTGTGGAAAGTATGGGTGGGCAACTGCTGGCTGAAAGCGAACTGGGCAAAGGCAGCTCATTTACAATTCGATTCCCGGTTATGGAAGGACTGAATGCACGTGATGCAAAGCTATCATCAGATCTGCCCGCAAGTGAGTTCCCTTCATGAATGAACGTATTCTGCTGGTGGAAGATGAAGAAGACCTGCGCATGACGCTCACGGATCGTTTGCGCAGCGAAGGTTACATTCCAGAACAAGCCATTGATGGCGCCGAAGGCGTGCAGAAGGCCTCCAGGGCAAATACGATCTCATCATGCTGGACGTGATGTTGCCGAAGAAGAGCGGCTTTGATGTTTGCCGTGACATTCGCAACGCCGGCGTGACCGCGCCCGTCATCATGCTGACTGCGCGCGGCCAACTGGTGGACAAGGTACTGGGCTTGAAAATCGGCGCGGATGACTATCTCACCAAGCCCTTTGAGATGCTTGAGCTGCTCGCGCGTGTGGAAGCACATCTGCGTCGAGGCACGGGCGCTGCCGCGGACAAAGCCGATGAACGCCATTTCGGCGACATCACCGTTGATCTGCGGGGGACCACCGCCAGCCGCAACGGTAAAACGATCCCGCTTTCCGCCCGTGAATTTCGTCTGTTGCGTTATTTTGTTTTAAACCCGGGCACCACGTTATCCCGGGAAACGCTTCTTAAAGAAGTCTGGGGATACAACGAAGATACGTTTACCCGAACCGTTGACGTACACGTGGGCAGCCTGCGGCAAAAAGTGGAAGACGATCCCAAAAACCCGCGCTTTATCATCACCGTGCCCGGCCTGGGTTATAAGTTCACCGGAGCCTGATGAACTCTGAATCGTCGCGCAAGAAGGAAGCAGCAAGTCGCAGCAAAGCTTTGCGAAGCCTTTAAAATCTTAATCGAGCGGAGCAGTGATGGCCGCCGGCGCTTGCGTAGGTGTTCATCGCCTTCGCGCACGTGTCACACAACTGTTGATGGCGATTAAAAGATTCATCCGCCGCACGATGATGTACGCCCAGGCGTTCTATCTCAAGCATCTCATCTTCATTTCTTGAATTGTGTGTATCCGAAAAGTAAGCGAGCAGCCGTGTCTTAAAAACATGGTCGTACGCCGCTGCTTTATCCTGAAGACCTCTACCAATGGGACATAAATCATTCATGAGGGCTTACCTGGTCATAGTTTGTATTCCTTTATTGTGTCCTCGTCCACTGGCTTTACCAGCTTTTTACTTCCCAATCAAATGGGCTTAACGAATCTAAATGGATGGATTGGGCGGCGCACTCGTTCTATGATGGGTGACTGATTTTGTTAACCTGCTTCAAACTGAGGTTTTTTTGACGAAAGAAAAAAGGGACTTTTTCTTCCCGCTACTGGAAACCTGGCAATCGCGCTTTTGTTGGGCATAGTGCTCCTGAGCGGCTGCGTGATTTCCCCACGACGCACAGCCGGAGGCGGGGGAAGCGGCGGCGGTGGTGGTGGCGGGACTGCAACTGGCGGCAAGCTTTATGTAACCAGCGGCAATTCTATTCTCCGCTTTGACAATGCGCTGAATACCACCGGGAACATTGCGCCGGGTGGCTCAATCAATGGTACCTCAACAACACTTTCGTCTCCACACGCTCTCCAGATCGATACCGGAACTGACCGCCTTTATGTCGCCAACCAGGGAGCCGCATCAGTTCTCGTCTTCTCCGCGGCTTCCACGGTCACCGGCAACGTTGCGCCCGCCGCTACTTTGGTTGGCGCGAATACCGGGCTCTCTTCTCCGGTCGGTGTCGCCCTGGATACCAGCAGGAACATTCTTTACGTCGCTGATGGAACTACAATTTTTATTTTTGCGAACGTATCCAGCCTGAGTGGAACCGCAAACACAGGGCCTGCTCAATCATTTATTGCCGGCTTTACCATCACGGGAATTTTTGTGGACGCTGCGAACAACATTCTCTATGCAGCGGATGCCACCGATAATACGGTTGCAATTTATCAGTCAGCCAATGCTCAAAGCGGCGTAGGTTTCGCCAGCGGAACTATTGTTGGCCCTGATACCGGGCTCTCCAGGCCAACCGGCGCTGGTTTGGATAGCGCTGGGCGGCTCGTGATAAGTAATCCTGGCGTGCCCAGCCTCAGTGCCTATCCAAATCCCACGAGCGCCAATGGTGACGAGCTTCCCGCAGCCGTGATCAAGGGCAACAGCACAGGGTTAAGTTCGCCGGCCCAGATGGCTGCGACAAACGCCATTACCAACGGCGCCCTTTACGTGGCAGATAGTGGGGGAAACAGCGTGCTCATCTATTCGCCGATCTCCAATGTAACGGGAACGGTGAACCTTGCACCGTCAAGACAGTTCTCCGGCGCCAGCACCACCTTGAGCAGCCCTACGGGTATTGCCCTCGATTCCACACGTTGAACAATTTGATCGGCGGCTATTTAGTTGCGCGGCGAGCCAGCAGAAATTCCAGAACGGCGGATGTAAAGCCACGCGGCTGTTCGAGATTAGAAAGGTGAGCGCCTTGCAGAACAAGAGATTTGGCGCCGGCAATCTCCCGGGCCAGGATATCTCCGTTTCCTTCCCATGGTGTGGATGGATCAGCTTCACTGCCAATCACCAGCGTGGGAACGGTAATCTTCTTGAGCTCAGCTTTGGTGTTCACGTCTCGTAGCGCGGCGCAACAAGCGCTGTAACCAGCCGGGTCAGTGCCCAGCAACACCAGGCGGGTTGATTGGGCGCTGGCCGATGATTGGCGCTGCGCTGAGAAGAATCTTTGCATCACCGCGTCAGCCACAGCCGGCATGCCTCCTTCACTCACGGCTTTGCGGCGCGCTTCCCATATGTCCCGCGTTCCAAACTGTGGCGAAGTATTGGCCAGCACTAGCGCTGAAAGCTTGTTGGCGTGATTAAGCGCAAGCCATTGTCCCACCGCGCCTCCCATGGAGAGACCGCAAAATGCAAACTCCTCCATTCGCAACATCTGCGTGAGTTGCACAAGATCATTGCCCAAATCATCCAATGCGTAGTCCCCTGCCGGAACATCAGATGCGCCGTGGCCTCGAGTGTCATAGCGGAGCACGCGAAAGCGCGTGAGAAAATCCGGCATCTGCGGGTCCCACATGCTGTGGTCGCAGCCGAGCGAATGTGAGAGCACAAGAACGGGAAGATCTTCACGTCCTTGAAGCCGGTAAAACAGGCGCACGTCTTTTAGCTGAAGGAAGGGCAAGCAATCTATCCTTTTATCACTCCGCGTGATCTTTTCCAGCCGAGGCCGGCAAGGGCGTCTCTCTGAAGCCGCTGGCTCTGCTCACGGGCAGCCTCGCAAAATCTGCGGAGACTACGTGGGCCTGCCTTTCGAAGACGAATAATCATCTTCTTTCGGGGAGCAAGTTTCAGCGAGAGTTGAGAAGCCCCAGGCGATGGAACTCATCACGCACGGTGCGATAGCACTCGCAAGCAACCTTTTCCAGCCCAGCCCGATTTCGAATAGTCACCTTGCCACGGGAATAATCAATGAGATTTGTTTTCTGCAGCGCGCCCGCCGCCAGGGTGACCGTTGTGCGCGGCGACCCAAGCATCTGGGACAGGAAGTCATGCGTGAGTAGTAGCAGGTCAGCCTGGGACCGGTCATGGCAGGTCAGGAGCCACCGAGCCAGCCGCTCCTCAATCGTGTGCATCCGGTTGCACGCAGCCGTCTGCGCGCTCTGCACAAACAGACCTTGCAAATGTCTTTCCAGCGCTCGCTTCAGTTCGCCATTGCGCTCCAACTCTTCTTTCAGGAACTCTGCTTTGATCCGAAAACCGGAACCGCCAATCTGCATAAATGTGCGGCCAGGCACGCTTCCGGTGCCCAGCAAAACAGGGAGTCCCACCAAGCCATCATTGCCGATTACTCCCACCTCGATGGTATCTCCGCTGGCCAGGCTCAACACGATCGAGGCCATACCGTCCTCCAGGAAATAGGCATGGGTCACCTTGCCGTCCAGCAGGCTTTGTCCCTGCTTGAGCGTCACCGGCTCAAGATGTTTTGCCAGACGATTGATTTCGCTTTTGGGCAGTAATGCTAGTATCCGGTTTTTATAACGTGATGTCTGATTTTTGTCGGCTGTCATTGAATGGGAACACGACCACCATCGGGACGCAAGAACCCGGGTACCTTTTCGATAAAACCAGTTTTTTCCCTGAAACGCATTAGAAGATAAAGGCTTAGCTGACTTCCTGTCTGTCTGGAGTCGGACGTATGGGGTGATTAACAAAGCACCACCTTCCATTATGGGAATTTGTTCGAGGCGACGACGGATGGGCTCTTCAGCGAGCAAAAACAGGAAGACAAAATATCAAGGTAAGAGTGATTGCATGAAATCCGTGGAACTGGAGCAGCAGCAGCGACTGCTGCCCCAAAAGATCGTTTTACCGCGATAACAAATTTGAAGTGAGTTCCAATCCGCAATCACTTGGTTGCGAAGTCTTTTTTGCGTATCAATCCGTGAACGCCCTTGGTTTTATCCACAACCTGGGAAACCTCAAAATCAGCAGCAGCGCTGAGATACGCAAGCGCAGTCGCCCGATCTAGCCCAAGCTTTTCTGACAGAAACCGTACGGCTTCACGCGTGGATTTCTTCATGGCCTCATTCAGATCAGGATCAAGGCCAATGGCGATCCAGTAATCGGGTGTTTCGGCGAAAGGCGCGGTCAGTTTGCCGCTTGCCGGAATCGCTTGATCGCCGGGCTTCAACACGGTCAGCCGGAGAGTGGTTCGCAGGGAGCCCTCAATCGCGGTGAGCGCCACTTCGCCGTTTCCCTGAGCAAAATGCGGATCAGCCAGAAAGAACATGCCTCCAGCCACCTGAACGGGTATGTATAGCGTAGCGCCAGCCGTGAGGTAGTGAATATCAAGATTGCCGCCGTAATCGCCGGGTGGAACGGAATTCGGCCTGCCGCTCACGTTCGGCGCAACTCCCATGGTCCCCATAAACGGCGCTACTGGTATGCGAATCTCCGTACCTTTCGCTGACTTCAAAATTCCATACCATTTTCCGTCGATCTGCCGAATCGGCACAAACTTGGAGACATTGTTATAAAGCTGCGGATTTTCCGCGCCGGCGCCGGCTTGCGGTTCGGCATTTTCCGGAAATTCTCCCGGCAGCGCTCCCTTTCCATGACGATTACTGATTACGCCATAAGGGACGCGAGGCAGCAATGAGATCATTTCCACCTTCAATACGTCGCCAGGTTGGGCGCCTTCAATGGCAACCGGCCCGATCACCACATGCGGACCGTCTTTAACAAAGTCGTGTACCACTGATGAGGAAGTAAGTGCCTTCGCGTCATTCAGAATCTGCGCCGCCGGAACCCCAAAGCCGGCAAAGTACTTCACCGGATCGCGTCCCTGATCTTCAGGATGCCTTCGTGCGAAAGCGTATCGAACGTAACCGTCGCGCCTGATTTAATACTCAATATCGGCTTGGCAGCATTGTCAGGCAGGTAACCCCAGCGGACGGAATCCGGGGTGACCGGCACGTAATAATCCGATTTCAACTTCACCGACGCGCCCGGCACCGGTTTATCTGCCAGAGGCTGCAGGACGTTCTGTGCGGCCAGGTTCAGAGTTGAGAACAACAACATCGTGAACAGCAAACGTGTATGCCGGAAAAGGTGGTTGATCATGTCAGCGGAATTCTACTCATCTTTCGTGAAAGTAGGCTATTGAATAATCAAATGCCTGAAAAAGGCTCTAATGAGGGCCAAGCTTCGAAGCACCATTACTTTTGCAGACGGAGCTGGACTTATCCGCCACTTTGCGCCGCGAACGCACCGCCTCCGCCAGTTCGCGCAACAGAGACAGTGGTTTCGTCCCAGCCAATGCAGGCATCGGTAATGCTCTGGCCATACACCAGCTTCGCTCCCGGAAACAGCCTCTGGGCTCCGGGAACCAGATTGCTCTCCAGCATCACGCCGCTAATGCTCTGGGTTCCCTTCGCGATCTGCGCCGCAACATCGCGGCAAACCATTGGCTGCCGGGTATGGTCCTTATTGCTGTTGGCATGGCTGCAATCGATCATGAAGCGGGGTGATAATCCCGCCCGTTCCAGCTCAGTGCTGACATGGGCCACGGATTCCGCCGTGTAGTTCACCGTCTTTCTTCCGCCACGCAGGATGATATGGCAGTTGGGATTGCCCAACGTCCCGAATATGGCCGACTGCCCTTGCTTGGTGTGCCCCAGAAATATGGGGTGTGATGCCGATTGGATTGCCTCAATGGCAATCTGTATGTCGCCTGACGTGCCGTTCTTGAAGCCCACCGGGCATGACAGGCCGGAAACCAGTTGGCGATGCACCTGGCTTTCCGTGGTCCGCGCGCCAATCGCTCCCCAGCTCACCAGGTCAGCCACATACTGCGGCGTAATGATGTCAAGAAATTCGGTGCCTGCCGGCACGCCCATATCCACCAGATCCAGCAGCAGATGGCGCGCCATGCGCAGACCGTCATTGATCTTGAAACGTCTGGTCCAGATACGGATCGTTGATCAGGCCTTTCCATCCGACGGTTGTCCTGGGTTTTTCAAAGTACACCCGCATCACAATCTGAAGCTGGTCCGCGACTTCAGGAATTACAGCCGCCAGCAGCCGGCCATACTCGCGCGCCGCGGATACATCATGAATGGAACAGGGCCCCACCACAACCAGCAGTCTGTCGTCCTGCCCGGTCATGATCCTGCAAATGGACTCGCGCGCCTGATAAACGGCGTCGGACGCGCCGTTGGTCACCGGCAATTCCTCCTGCAAAAATACCGGAGGCAGGACAACTTTGGTCCATTTAATTCGTAGATCGTCTGTAGGATGGTGCATGTAATGTGGCGCTTTCAGATTCCCTTTTCGTTATTTCCAGATTCCCTGGTCTTTGTTTGTCAACCACGTAGCGGTTGATCAAACTTGCAGGTAATTGGCAGCTTGGATGAACCATTATAAATTCACAAGCTCGCCCATCCTGTGCCTTTCTCCGTGCCTCCGTGTCTCCGTGGTAGGTTTTGGTTCCAATTACCCAATCACCAAATTACCCAATTACCAAATGGAGGATACCCCATGGCCCTCATCCCAAGATCTAAAGGACTTAGCTCAACCATCCCAGCCCATACCTGTGTGGCACAGCCGCCCTCGGCTGTGGTGATTTCTTTCCCGGGCAGCCAGAAGCCAGCAGCTTTTATTTGGCCAGCCATCAAGTACTAACACTAACCAAAGTATTTTCAACTAATCTTTAGTTCGCGCCCGGTCATTTCAGCTTCGTCGCCGAAAACAACGATTAACGATAAAATATTTGCCGCGGAGGACCAGACCCATGGCCAGTTTACCCCTCTCCAACTCAAGACAATCCTATGACGTGATGCGCGACATGAAATGGTCGCAAACTGAAAAGACCGTCGCCCGCGCAGCCTTTGACTCAGCCTTGCGGCACGAACTTGACGAAATCACGGCTGAAGCCAAGCAGAGGGCCGCAAAAGCCAAAGGACCTTCAGACCTCTGGGAACTGGAGGCCTACCTCACAGAGAGTCGCAAATACATCGACAACAAGTACGACTATCGATATTCGATTCTTCCCGAGGTTTTTGGCATCCTCGTCCAGGAAGGCCGGCTCACAGAAATGGATTTTCAGGGCTTGTCCCAGGACAAACTCAACATGATCCGCCATTTCGCTCAATCTAAACTCTGACGGTCCCCACAGGCGGCAATCTATCCCACCCTTTCTCTCGAAGCCAGAAACCAAGAGCCAGCTTCTCGTGAAAGGATGGGGCACCCACTGTGTCTTTAGGGGAAGGGCGGGGCACCCGGCTACTCAATTCTTCCCGAGGTTTTTGGGATCCTCGTCCATGAAGGCCGGCTCACGGAAAAGGATTTTCAGGGCTTGTCCCAGGACAAACTCAACATGATCCGTCATTTCGCGCAATCTAAACTCTGACGGTCCCCACCGGCGGCAATCTATCCCACCCTTTCCCTCGAAGCTAAAAAACCAAGAGCTAGCTTCTCGTGAAAGGATGGGGCACCCACTGTATCTTTTGGGGAAAAGGCGGGGGCACCCCGCTTCCACACAAATGACCACTGAGCCCCACAAACCGACTATGACGAGAACGCATCTCAAGCAGGTGGTCTGGCTGTATTTCGTCGCGTTTGCAGCAGTCGTTTGTGTTGCTCTATTCGTCCATGGAGTTCATCGCGTAAGGGTAAAGGATGTTCAGGACGCAGTCATCCGAGACTTGGCAACAGGATCCGATGAACCCACTGTTCATCGTTTTATGGATTCGCACCACATCGTGTATGTGGGGTATTCCCGAGAACTGCACCGATCCTACGGGAAGATTTATCGAACATCATTCGTTAGTTTTTGGAAAGGGCGCATCTTCCTCCAATTCAACTTTAACGAACAGGGCAAAATGGACTCTTACAGAGCTGTTGAAGTCTATGATTTCATCTGGGAATAAAGATAAGGAACGGGAGACCCTCCGGGATCGACCTGCGTTTGCTTTACGTTCAGTATCTCGCGCATGACGATCATCAAAACTTCAACTTCTTATTTCGCCTGCGCCAGCCCCGCAACAACCGCAGCAAGTTTATCGAGTATCTGGTTCCAGCCCTCTAGTTGACCGCTATTTTTCGCGCTCTCCATGGGCTCATTTCCAATGAAGGTGAGTTTCGTCTGGCCGTTTCCGAGATCCTCAAAGAGGGTCACGTCGTACGCACCCTCTATGGCCTCATGTTCTATTCCCAATTGCGCAGGATCAATCTTGTTTCCCTTCGAGTCGGAAAAGTACATCAAGGAAACGATCTTCTCGTGCGGAACAATCTCGTGGTATTCAACCGCATTCCAGAACTCCTGCCCATCCGGCGCCTTCATGCAGCAGAGAGATTTTCCCCCAACGCGAAAATCCATCTCGCAAACGGGCGCAGTAAAGCCCTTCGGTCCCCACCACTGCATCACGTACTTCGGGTCTGTCCACGCCTTCCAAACCAATTCGCGTGGGGCATCAAAAACTCTTGTGACAACCATCCGCTCTATCTCATTCACCGTGTTTTTTGTCATCTCTGACCTCCGCTTTTTTCATTTGATTCACAACCACATCCAGCTTGTCGAAACTCTCTTCCCAGAATCGGCGATAGCTGATCGCCCAGTCGCTGACTGTCTTAATCGCCTCTGGCCTAAGCGTGCACACACTCTCTCGTCCACGCTTCGTCTTGATCACAATCCGCGCCCGCACCAGGTAGGCAATATGTTTTGAAATCATCTGCTGCGAGAGTGCAAACGGTTCCGTCAATCCATGCACAGTGGCAGGCCCATGGGAGAGCCGTTCGATCATCGCCCGCCGGGTTGGATCAGACAAAGCCGCAAATGTTGTACCCAATCTATCCACAACCATATGGTAGTGGATTATCTGCCAATGTCAAGTGTGAATTTTGCGATTCCTGATTTCTGTTCCCTGATCTCTGCGCAGGAGCGTGAGCCGGCATCAGGAACCGGAGGAAAACGGATTGCCTCTGGAGCGTGCCCTCAGGATGCCGACTGAGGGGAAGATGCATCATCAGCTACCGCGGCAATTAAAGTCCGGACCAGTTTCCGCGAAACCAACTGGACGCAAAAGCTCCTTATGGCGAAAAAAGAGTAACACTCGGTGGGATCAGCGGTTCTATGTTGCAGATTTACTTTTGGGGATTTTGGCTGCCCCCAGGGATTCGAACCCCGATAGGCTGCTCCAGAGGCAGCTGTCCTACCATTGAACGAGGGGGCAGTAAACGACCGATGAGCCAGCAGCAAACTGCTGACTACACTGATTTTATGATGGCTTCTGCGTGAGGTCAAACTGAGTTTCGTCTTTCCCCCGTTTCCATCCCTGCCAATCTCGGAACGCGATGATTGTGGTTTAGCTGCTCACGGCAGAGTGCCACGCCACTTCAGTCGGCTGTGCCAGCGGATAATCCAGATCTTTCCATCCGGCAAATCCGCCTTGCAGCGGCCGCACTCTCTTGATTCCCAACTTCTGTAGTTTCTGTGCCACCCGGGCACTGGTCGCTTCATTGGGTCAAGTACAGTACAAAACAATATCTTCTTCGGCAGGCAGCATGCTTGCCTTTTCCGTAACATCGTCAGGCAGCATGCGGATCGCTCCGGGGATCACGCGCGGATCGGCCACCGAATCCAGCGGATGGCGCAGATCAACAATCACCACTTTCACGCCCGCGTCAATCATCTCTCGCAGGTCCTGGGGAGTGATGCGAGACTTGTATAGCTCATTAAAGAACCGCCGGCGCTGGATGTACTTCACCGCAACGTTGGCGACAAGCAAAGCCAGGCCGGCTTCAAACACCACTGAGCCCACTCGTGGTACCACGCTCATATGCTCAACCGGCAGATAACCGGCCAGCATCAGGGACAAAACAAACACGGCGGTGCCAACGGTGTTGGCCACCATGAATTGCCTGCGGCTTACGCCGGCCAGCCCTGCCACGGCGGGAATGATGTGAGAAACGCCGGGAAGCCACTTGGCAAAGAAAATTGTCCGGCTTGTGCCTTTCTCAAGAAATACTTTAGAACGCCGAACGCAAGTATCTGGTTCAAAAGAGATTCGGCAGAGAGTTGACAGCACCGAATCGCCCCGTTTACGGCCCATCTCAAACCATAGTACGTCGCCGACAACGCAAGCCAGCAGGGCGATCCAGAAGCCAACATCCAGGCGCATCTGGCCGGCGGCGGCCAATGCCCCGGCTCCGACCAGCACTGGGGACAGAAAAAGCGGTAGCCCTATGCGCTCCAGCAGGGCCGAAGCCAAGAGGATTGCATAAGGATGACTGGTGAGCAGATGGAGTAATGCTTTCACTGGTTTCGGATTCCCGGTATCAGTTTACCCCAGAGCAAGAAACTGACGCCTGAACAGGGATCAAGTGATCTAATCGTCTTAACTGAGAGGGCCGTGTGCAGAATATTGCCTGCTTGATCGTCGGAATCGTACTGTTATCGGTGGTGCTGTGGGAGACATTTGAAACCATTGTGTTGCCGCGCCGAGTGACGCGCCAGTTTCAGGCTCACGCGCCTTTTCTATCGGATGACGTGGCAGCCATGGCGGTTCATCGCCAGGCGTATTCAGAAGAAAAAAACGCGCGAGGCGATGTACAGCTACTACGGACCGCTCTCCTTATTAGTGCTGATGGCCTTCTGGGCTTGGCATGGTCATTGGATTTGCCCTGATCCATTTTGGCGACGGCGCCAGGTTCAACGGAGCATTGCTTGCCAGCCGTTTGGGCAACGCTCTTTATATGAGCGGCACCACCTTCTTTACTCTTGGCCTGGGCGATATCACGCCCGCAACTCCGCTCGGCCGCTTTGTAACTGTCTTTGAAGCCGGCCTGGGCTTCGGATTTCTGGCCCTTGTCATTGGATATTTCCCCGTGCTCTATCAATCGTTTTCCCGCCGGGAGACAACCATCACCCTGCTGGACGCCCGCGCCGGATCGCCTCCAACCGCGTTTGAACTTTTGCGCCGGCATTTATTTTCCGGCGAGCTTCATGTTGAAGCTCTTACTGATGTTCTCCGCACATGGGAAAACCTGGCCGCGGACATGATGGAAAGCCATCTCTCCTATCCCGTACTGGCCTACTTCCGCTCGCAACATGACAATCAGTCATGGATCGGCGCTCTCACAGCCGTGCTCGATGTCTGCGCCTTGTCCATGGTCGGCCTTGAAGGAATGTGCCAATACCAGGCGCGCATGACCTTCGCCATCGCTCGCCATACCGTCGTGGATCTGAGCCAGGTCTTTAGTGTCCAGACCACAAGCCGAGCCAATCGAGCAACCGGCTGTCTGATGATGACCTTCTCTTTATTCGCAAAGAACTAGCCGGCTCAGGATTCAATCTCACTCTGAGTGATGGCGCTTATGCCGAGCTGACACGTATACGCGCTCAGTACGAACCTTATGCAATCGCGCTGGCTGAATATCTGGGGTTTGTCTTGCCTCCGTGGGTGAAGCGCGACGCTCCCGGCAAAGACAACTGGCAGACCACCGCATGGCAATTGCAACAGACACGTACACGCCGCAAACCGCGGCCGTGCAGGACGATCATTTTTAGTTGTTATTTCCGTACTTGGTTGATTGGTTGTTCTCTTATCTCGAGCAAAGCGAGAGATCAATACTTATCAGGGCGAGGCCGAACAATGCGCCGAGTCGGGTAAATGAGGAGCCTTCGCGGAGCAACGTACGATTACCCATTTACTCAAAGCGGTTCTGGAGCAGTAGGGATCCCTCACTCCTTCGGAAAAACGGAAAACGCTACAATTTCCCCATGGCTACCACCATTGAAAACCTGACCTACGCTGAAGTGGCGCGTCGTCCCCTGCACGCCGACGAATGCATGCTCGCCGTGATTGACATACAGGAGAAGCTGCTGCCGCCAATCTGGGAAAACGAGCGCCTGATTCGCAACTCGCAACTCCTCATCCGGCTGGCAAACATCCTCTCCATCCCCGTGCTGGTGACCACGCAATACGCAAAGGGCCTGGGACACATTGTCCCTGCAATCAGTTCCCTGCTGCCCGGTGTCGAACCCGTGGACAAACTGGAATTCGGCTGCTTCGGCAATGGCGATTTCTGCTCCGCCGTCAGCGCCAAAGCCGGACGCAATACTCTCCTGCTCTGCGGAATGGAAACCCACATCTGCGTCATGCAGACTGCGCTCGGCGCGCTGAATCAGGGAATCAACGTCCACGTTGCGGCTGACGCTGTTGGCTCACGAACTGAACTCAACTGGAAGCTTGGACTGGAACGTATGCGCGATGCCGGAGCCGTAATCTCATCCACTGAGATGATGATGTATGAGCTGATGGCCAAATCCGGCACGCCGGCATTCAAAGAGATGTTGAAGTACATCAAGTAGGCGGAATTTGGCAATTGGGTAATTGGCGTAATTGATCGTCCGAGAATGAACGATTCCTGCCCGCCTTTCGATTACTCAATTACCAAATTACTCATTTCCAAATGGCATCACCCGCTTCTTCGCTGATCTCCACCAGTTTCTGGTTCGTCACCTTGGTCTCGCCGCCGGAGAGTTCCAGACGAATCGCCGCCTCTCCTGACAGCTCTTCCACCAGTTGCGCCAGCTTTTCCGAGTGTGTGACCACCCACAGCTGAGAATGGTGGCTGGCGGCAACCATCTGACGTGCCAACGGCTCAAGCAGATCAGGATGCAGGCTGGTTTCAGGCTCATTCAACGCCAGCAACGCGGGCGGATGCGGGCTCAGCAGCGCCGCCAGCAGGCAGAGATAACGCAGCGTTCCATCAGAAAGTTCGCGCGCGCGCAGAGGACGTTTCAAACCGGGCATGCGCAGGCGAACGGCAAAGGTCCCGTTTTCTTCATCATGATCGATCTCCAATGCGCTTCCGGGAAATGCCTGCCGTATCGCCGCATGCAGATCTTCTTCCTGGCCGACTTCAATAATCGTTTGCAGTGCGGCAGCCAGATCATGGCCATCGTCGCTCAGTACGGGCGTGCGCACACCAACCTGCGGATGGCGCAAAGGCGATTCATGATCGCTGCGGAAGTGATGATAGAACCGCCAGTGGTTCATCTCCGCGCGCAGGGCGGAAAGCTCAGGATAAAGATGCGGCTCCCGCAGTTGCGAAAGCACGGATTCCGTGGGCAGCAATTCACCGGAATAATCAGAGAGTTTCTCATCGCGATCAAGGATCCATGCCCGCTCGGAATTGCGCTCAAAGAAAGTGACCTTCATGCCGCGAGGCGTATCCATCCAAACGCGCTCTTCCTTCACTTCAGGGTCAAGGTCAAAAGCTGATCGCGACGGCCTTGGCAGACCGCACACCAGGTCGTAATTAAAACTCTCAGTCTTCACTCCCAAACTCATGCGTACCGGCTCCAGCCGCGCGGATGGCAACGCGCGTCCTTTGCGTTCGCCCGCCCAGAGGACAGAAGACATGCCGCCCTCATCGGCAATACTGCGGGCAAATCCGCCGGCAGCCGCTTTCGCCAGCAGCAGCACGGAGTTATACAGGTTGGTTTTTCCGGCAGCATTAGGCCCGGTAATCACATTGAGTTGGCGGAGCTTCAGTCTTACGTCGCGGACTGAACGATAACCGGTGACATGGACTTCACGTATAGGCACGGGGAATACCCACAACAAACCGCGTGTGCTCAGCGGTCCAGAATGCACTGAATTGTAACCACTTTTTCAACGACTGGCCATTGTCTTGTGAAATTCGGGCTTAGGGACCTTCCGCTTTAGGTGTTCGAATCTGGCCTAAATTCCGGCGATTTTGGCACTTCTGGCAATTTTGGCAATCTTCTTCTGATCCGCGACTATCCGCGTTGATCCTCGGTAAGCCTCTTTTGAGCATCGGAAATGAGTTCGATCAGTGTTTATCCGCGGTAAGGTTTGCCGATGTCGTGCGATCCCGTCATCTCGCGATTCTTCCGTTCGTTCCCAATCACCGTTAAATCAGTCCGATCAGTGTTCATCAGTGGTAAGGTTTTTGGTTTTCAATTTCCCAATTTCCCACAGTCCGCGCACTGAAAGGATGAAGGAGAACAACCCAAGCACGCCCATCGCGTGAAGCGTCCATACAAACAAAAAGGCCGGGCTGGACCTGGCGATCGCGCCGTGAAACATGCCTGCCGGCGCCATCACGTGGACCACAGGCATGGCTATTGCAAGGAGCGACCCGATGAACATGATGATGAGCCCCGACCGCCGTTCATTGAGCAGCAGCGTTCCATACAGCAAGATGGCCAGGACAGGCACGGCAACCAGGGTTGATCCGCCCGCCTCGGGCGTCCCGGCCCTGGCGTGGATGGTATCGCTGGTCAGGTGAAGCGTCATCAACAGGATCGAGAGCAGAGACGCGATGACTAATAGATGGTTGGGCTTCATTGATATTCCTCGCTAGTTCTAGGAAAACCGTCTGCAGGAAATGTCTACAGGCTTCCAGAAGCTTGTCCAGCAGACTCCCCTTATACGGGCGTCCGGTGAGATAGTTCCCTTCAGACCTCGATAAAGTTTAGGCCTCGGGCCGAAAGATTTGATCTCGCCCTGGCTGATTGCTTATTGCGGATTGGTATTTACCTATTAGTAATTGCTAATAACCAATTCCCATTTGTTATTCATTGGGTGCCTGGAACGGATTGAAAGATTTCGCTCCTCACGCCGTAGGCTGGCGCGCAGCATCGCGGAGCGCACGAATAGAAAACGTCCTGTCTGCCCCGGTTTTCCGGGTATCCGATCATTCTCTCTTCTGACTCCTGGGTGAAGTGTGCACCAATCCTGTTGCATATTTAGAGAAACAGGGCCCGAGATATTGGGGGCTGTTGGATTAACCACTATATATTGCGCTTGCGAGAACCCAAGACGTGCTAAAATGCGAATAATGGTCATTTTGGGCCTTTTCGGAAAGACTGGGGAGTTTCTGAACCCATGAATAATCTATTGTCCTATCCCGGACGCTTAAAACATGAGACTTCCTGGTTTCATGCGGGAGCCTTTGATCGTCGCAGCCTTTATAAAGCCGATTGGGCCGACGAGTTAATCCAGGCTTATTTCGAACACCCACATGCTTCCCCCATAACTCTCCTAGATCACCTTGCCCAATTTGACAACGCCTTCCTGCGACTTCCCGACGGGCGCTGGTACGTTTCATGGCACGGAATTGCGATTCCACCCATGGCGTCCCGCGCGGAAGGCGTGGAAAAGATTCACGAGCTAATTACGCTTGGTCACGTGAAAGGAATTCCAGCGACGCACCTGAGTGACAATACCCAAGCTCGCAATTTCTCACGCACGGTCGAAGCAGCAGGTCTGACAATAAGTATTCCAAATGATGATAGGCAAGGCATCGGGAAGTTCCGAAAGTACGAGATTGAGAAGCACCCCATACAGGAGCTCATAAACTACGTCATCGAAAAAATAAATGAGCACAGCTCACTTGTCGCATCTGCGCTCAATCACGGAATCGACTGCGATGAAAAAGGAGTGTTTTTTTTCAAGGACCCTAATGGAGAGCAATGGCTCACTGAAGCCCCGCCCCTTCCGGCCGATGCTTCTATGATCAAAGCGCGTGACGGATGGGAGATATATTGGCAAGGCGACGACGAGCCGATCAGGGTTTCATCGAAGCACAATACAGGCATGACCCATATAGCTAGGTTGCTGGAACAGACGGGTGTTCTAGTCCCGAGTGGACTTCTTGCAAACGACATACTCCGCTCCCGCTTGGCAGGCCGCCCACCATACCAGAAATTGTTCAGTAAGACGTATCGCAGGCCACGGGTAACTAGAGGCAGCCTGACAGCCGGAAAGGTGGAGGAGGCCGTTTGTGATGCGATGGGATTGCAGCGAGGGAAAGGCTGGTATGAGGCCACCCATATGATCACGTCTGAGAGCCCGTTAGCTTCGTACATCGGCACTGGGTATGTTGATCTGACAACCGAGGGACTTGAGGGAGTTCTCAATCTTCTTTATAAGCGGCGAGCTGAGTTTGCTCTGCCAGAATGTGGCATTAAGGCACGTGTTCCTGCTGAACTTCAATCGCTCGTAGATCGGGTGGACAAGGCGGTAAAGTACGTTCGGCAATACGAGGGGTTGCTGGATCAAGTTGAGATGCACAGCTCCAATTCACGACCGAAGGTCCGAATGGCAATTTCGGACGCCAAGATGGAGCTGAGGCAAAATGGTGCTCTCTCCCTAGTTAAATATCTGGACGAAAACCTCACAACTGGGAAACTCTGCACGCATAACGGGTCGCTTCTCTGGGATGTTAGAGGACTGACCGATTTTCCCAATCCTGTTGAGCTCGCAATCGACCATACGCACTACAAAAGAAAGAAATTAGAAAACAGGTCAGACAAGAAATCCACAGGCAGTTTCCGTCAGAACTTACAAAAACGCTAGGTTCTTCCCGGCAGTAAGTAGGGGGCAAAGGTCCCCTCGAATTGCCAAAAATGGAACCGACTGACAAACTGCCGATTGTAGGGCGGCCAGCGAACGAAGCCAGCCTCATGCCACCACGGACCGAATCTGGGCCGACCGTCAATCTCACCTGCGATTATGATTTGCTGCTACCTAAGAGAGAACCAGCATTCATGGTTCCCAACAGAGAATGGCAACGACTTAAGAAGATGGTTGCGGAAGCGAAGACGCCCTCACCGATGCTGTTGATTTGGGGGTCGCTATTGGGGGGAGTATTTGCCTCTTTCATCACTTTGCTGATCGGACTAGCGCTGATGCCTGCCGTCCCGCGCTGGGCATGGGAGACCACTTGGGTGATTACAGGCAATTCTATTCTCGCGACTGCGGCGTGCTTCTATTTCCACTCTAAAAAACGCGGTGAAGCTTCATCAAACGCAGCAGAGATTTTGGTCGAAATGGAGAGCTTTGAGCAGGTACGACATGGAAATAACAGGGGTCAATGATGGGGTATCCGGTCAGCCCGAGGCCCTCGGCAATTCGCCGCAGAAATTCCTGATTGCAGCATGGTTACGAATTGCGTGGTCGGGATCTTTCGACTCCATCGTTGCATGCGCTCCGACTGCGCTTCAAGATGACAGCGGGAGGAAAATTCCTCTGTCTACATGGCCAATTGACGTGTCTCCCCTTCTCCCGCGGCGTTAAAAATTCTTCTTGCCGGGTGCCCCATCCTTTCGCGGAAGCTGGCAGTAGTTTTTCAGATTCGGTGAAAGGGTGGGGATAGAATTTGTGCGTCTGGCAGCGTTTTCCCGACCTTGGTTCTGGAGTTACCGGGCGAATGGATTTTCAATCATCACCCCGGCGATTCGTTGGCCCGGGTTTAGATCTTCAGAGAGGATTCGAGCGGCGCGTGCCTTGATAGCCGATGCCACGATGAGAGCATCCCAAAACCCGATCTTTGCCGAGTCTTCGATGGCAAAAGCAGCGGAGATTTCGCCGGGCGTGGTATCAACGCACCACGCCATGTAGCTGTCCACAATCAACCGGGCTGAAGCTTTAGGTAGCGGACGCGGAATTTTTCGCGTCACATTCACATAGAATTCCTGCAGCACCTGGGTACTCAGCGCGCCATTGCGATCAGTCCAAAGCTCGCGCAGCACGGCCTTGGCCGTTTCGTGTTTTGTCCTGGCGTCAACGTCATAGGCATAAATCAAGACGTTGGTATCAATGAATGCCTTATCGTTCATGTAGCTTCTCGCGGGAAACAATCTTTCCACCCAGATGGAAGCCCTGCTCAAGAAGCTCCAAGGCCTGGCGCTCGGAACGTTCGTAGAGCTCTTCCGCGGCTACCAGCGACTCAATCTCCTGCGTCAAAAGACCGCTGATGGATGTCTCACGCCGGGCAGCAAGGATTCTGGCTTTCTTGAGCACCCGCCGGCTCAGACTGAGAGTCACATTCTGCTTTTCTGTATCCCGTGAACCCGCCATGGCAATCCAATCCTCCCTTACGTGTAATACGTGTATCACGTAAAACACGTAATATCAACACGCATGGTGATACCAGTCCCCGGGTTTCCCCGTGTCTCAACTTTACTCGCGATATTGAAAATTCTTCTTGCCTCGGCGGAAATCAGTGCTAGGATGTTTTCGTATTTTATTCGCTATACGGTAATTCGCACAGCCGAGGGCGGCTGTGCCACACGTGCATTTTTACGACCCGGCTTGGAGCCGGGTTTTGCATTTTAGGAGTTATGACCCTCAGCCTGCGTGCCTCTGCCGATTTTCACAGCGGCAGGCAAGACCGGGTGGCGGTGGATCAAAGAAGGACCTTGGGTGACCTTGGGTGAGGTTGGGTGAAATTGGGTGGAAACCGGGGGTAGGGGCACCCCCCAGGAAATTTGGTAATTGGGTGATTGGGTAATTGAGTAATTGAAGAAACGGACAGCACTTAGCCATCTAGCACTGAGCAAGTGGCAATTGGCAATTGGCGCAGAGTCAAAAGCGAAACCGAGAACGCAAAGCGACGAAATCACAATCGACAAGAAAAGGAGATCGAGCAAATGAACGAGAACGATGAAGGATTCATACATCCGAGAGAGCACGACGATCCGAGAGCGACGGTGAACATTGAGGGCAAGTGGTATGCACCGGAGGAAGTGGAGCAGGTGGAGCGGCAGAATGAGGCGCGGCGGGCGGAGTCGGCCAGGAAGACAAGAGAAGCGTGGGAGGCGACTCCGCAGGGGAAATTGTGTCTGGCGCTGTATGAGGCTTTTCAGGCGTATCGGGCGTATCTGGAGAAGAATCCGCATGCGCGAAAGACGATCTGGGGGTACGAGGTTGACTTTGACGAACACAAATTATTTGCACACGGATTGCGCGCGGTGGACGAGCACAGATTTGAACGCGCGGAGAAGCTGCGCAAAAACCTGGAAAAGGCGCAGGCAGCGGCCCGCTGCGAACACGAGTTTCTGAGCGGAGAGCAGTGTAAGGCTCCGAGGATGAAAGGCGGGAAGCTGTGCCGAATGCACCAGCGCCTGGAGGAAGCAAAGTCGGCGAAGCTGGACCTGGGGCCAATGGAAGATCCGGACAGCATACAGATTGGCATCAAGAAGCTGCAGGCAGCGATTATTGAGGGGACACTGGACCATCGCCAGGTGGGGCAACTGGCGTACACGATTCAACTGGCGGCGTGGAATGTGAGCAGGATGAAGAGCAGCGGGTAGGAAATTAGCCATTGGCACTTAGCACTTCTTTAGCCAAAGCCAGGCAAACCAGCAATCAGCAGTCAGCAAATTCAAAACCTAAGATCAAACCCGGTTGACCACAGAGGGCACGGAGGAACACGGAGAAAAAACATTGAAAGAGCCGAATCGACCACCAAATTGGGAATGCAAAAGCAGCAATTAGCAATCAGCAAATTCAAGACCCAACACGCAAAACCCGGCTGACCACAAAGGAAGAAGAACACGGAGAAAAAAGATTGAAAGAGCTGAAGACAAACCCAGAATGGAGTAAGCCTTTGTGCGCCAGCACCAATCTGCCCGCCGAACTATAATAGAAAGATTCAGCCTCCCTCGCCGGACACACAGGGCGGCCCGCCGAGCAAGCTGGACCTGGTGACGATGTCTCTTTCCCCGAATGAAAACATAGTTGTCCGCGGCGCACGCGTTCATAACCTCAAGAACATTGATTTTGAGGTGCCTCACAACGCCATGACCGTAGTGACCGGTGTCTCCGGTTCAGGCAAGTCTTCCCTGGCCTTTGACACCATTTATGCGGAAGGCCAGCGCCGCTATGTGGAATCTCTGTCGGCCTACGCCCGCCAGTTTCTGGAACGCATTGAAAAGCCCGACGTTGACCTGATTGACGGCATTGCCCCGGCCATCGCCATCCGGCAGAAAAATACCACGCGCAATCCCCGCTCCACCGTCGCCACCGCCACTGAGATTTACGACTATCTCCGCCTGCTCTACGCCCGCGTTGGCCGTACGTTCTGCATGTCTGCGGACAGGAAGTCAAAAAAGACACAGTGGACGAGATCGCGCAGACCATCCTCGGCCTGGGCGAAGGCACGCGCATCAACGTTCTGTTTCCGGTGAAACATACTGCGGCATTGCATGCAGCCACGCAAAACGGAGCCGTGCCGGCAAACAGCATACCGGCGGAAAAGAAAAGCCTCGCGGCAAGAAAGCCGCTCAATTAGAAGCCAAAGCCGCCGAAGAAGCCGCCGGCGCGGCGCTTCGTGAACGTCTCTTTGATCTGCGAAAAAAGGGCTACAACCGCCTTTTCCAAAACGGACAGGTGTTTGATTTCTCCACGCCTGAGTCGCTGCTGGACATCGATTTCAAGCAGGACGTCTACATTCTCGTCGATCGCATCGCCGTCGGGCCTGACCAGCGCTCGCGCATCGTGGACGGCATTGAGCAGGGCTTCCGTGAGTCGGGCGAGATCGTCTTTCAAACCGCGCCGCGCAATCGACGACGAAGCGAAGAAGCCCCCCGCCAGTTCCGCTTCTCCAACAAATTCGAGTGCAAGAACTGCCACATTGCTTATCAGGAACCCGAGCCGAGGCTGTTCTCTTTCAATAATCCCTTTGGCGCCTGCCCGCGCTGCCAGGGGTTCGGCAACACCATTGACTTTGACATGAACCTGGTCATCCCGGACGTGAACAAGACGATTGCCGATGGTCCGGTTGAGCCCTGGAGCAAGCCCAAATATCGCACGCTGCAAACCGAGCTGCGGCGCTTTGCCAAACTGAAAGACATACCCACTGACGTCCCCTGGGCTGACCTGACCGGCGAAC
The DNA here is from genome assembly GCA_963824835.1 of Terriglobia bacterium. Taxonomy (GTDB): domain Bacteria; phylum Acidobacteriota; class Terriglobia; order Terriglobales; family Acidobacteriaceae; genus Angelobacter. The sequence goes on from CAWGRA010000003.1 coordinate 53,524, forward strand.
AGCAAGCCATGGTCATGGAAGGTGAAGGCAAGTTTCCCGGCATACAGGGCTTCTTCGCCATGCTGGAACGCAAGAAATATAAACTGCATATACGGGTCTTCCTCAGCCGTTATCGCGGATATGCGCAGTGTCCTGATTGCGGCGGCGGCCGTCTGCGCAAGGAAGCACTTCAAGTAAAACTTGAAGGCAGGAACATTCGTGAAACCACAGCCATGACGGTGGAAGAATGCTTTAATCTTCTTCCAGAACCTTAAGTTATCCCGGGAACATGCTGACATTGCAGGCAAAATTCTGGACCAGATTCGCGAACGCCTCAAGTTCCTGAATGACGTTGGCCTCGAGTATCTGACGCTCGACCGTCTGGCCGCCACGCTCTCCGGCGGCGAAGCCCAGCGCATTCAGCTCGCCACCTCTCTCGGATCGCGACTGGTTGGCGCGCTCTATGTTCTCGACGAGCCCTCCATCGGCCTGCATAGCCGAGATACCGAACGCCTGATCAACATCCTGCACGAGCTGCGTGATCTGGGAAACACGATCCTTGTTGTTGAGCATGATCCTGAAGTGATGGCCGCTTCTGATCGAATTCTTGATCTCGGTCCCGGAGCGGGTGAAAACGGCGGCCGCATGATGGCCGCAGCGCCATACCATGAGTTGAAGAAGCTCACCACTTCCCTCACCGGCCGCTATTTGAGCGGCGAGTTGCGCATACAGATTCCGCAGACGCCGGCGCAGCGTGGGCACGCCCATGATTCGTATTGAGGGCGCCCGCGCACACAATCTCAAGAACGTGAATATTGAAATTCCATTGGGTATGCTGGTGGCTGTGACCGGCGTCTCCGGTTCGGGGAAATCCACGCTGGTGCATGACGTCCTTTATCAGGCGCTCGCCGCGGAAAAAGGTATCACCGCCGGCGCCGGCCCGGCCCTGAATGGTTACAAGAGAGTCACCGGCGGGCAATATGTGTCGGACGTGGTGCTGGTGGACCAGTCGCCCATCGGACGCACTCCGCGCTCCAATCCCGTCACTTACATCAAGGCCTTTGACGCCATACGTGACGTCTTTGCCTCCGTGCCCGACGCCCACCGGCGCGGCTACACTGCCGGGCATTTCTCCTTCAACATCCCCGGCGGACGTTGTGAAACCTGTCAGGGTGACGGCACGGTCACGGTTGAAATGCAGTTCCTGGCCGACGTGGAACTGATCTGTGAAGACTGCAAAGGGCACGCGCTACAAACCGGGCGTGCTTGATGTCCGGTTCAAAGGCAAGAACATACATGAGGTCCTGAACCTCACCGTCCGCGAAGCGATGCATTTCTTTGCCGGACAGCAGAAAATCACTGACAAGCTGCGGGTGCTGGAAGAAGTCGGGCTTGGATATCTTCGGCTCGGGCAATCCGCCACCACGCTCAGCGGCGGCGAGGCACAGCGTATGAAGCTGGCGGCGCATCTGATTCCGGCAGGACGTCCGCGAAACTTTGACGCGGCCACTGACGAAGAAAAAGAAGAGCGCAAGAAGGCCCGCGCCGGCAAAGGCACACTCTATATTTTTGACGAGCCCACCACCGGCCTGCACTTTGACGATGTAAGCAAGCTGCTGGCGGCCTTCCGCAAGCTGATCGAAGCCGGCGGATCGGTTCTGGTGATCGAGCACAACATGGACGTGATCAAAACGGCGGACTGGGTCATTGATCTGGGGCCGGAAGGTGGCGGACGCGGCGGCGAAGTTGTGGTCACTGGTTCGCCGGAAACCGTTGCCAAGTCCAAAAAATCGTACACAGGAAAATGGCTGGCGCGCGTTCTAAAGAGTGATGGCCCTGAAACGAATGGACACAGGTAGAACCACCGTACTGTTAACGCTCGCTCTGTTATTTTCGGCGATCACCGGCAGCGCGTGGTCGCAGAAGTCTTCCAGAACTGAACCTTCTCGCTCGGCAAAACCCCAGCAAGCCGACTCCCTTGCCGAAGCTGAAGGCCTTTTACAAAAGCAGCAATATGCTGAGGCCGAACAAAAGCTAACGGCCCTTCTCAGCGAGCCAGGCGGAGAATCCGCAGGCATGGTTTGATCTGGGCTTCGCCCAAAGTCATCTCAACAAAACCGGAGAAGCCGCCGCTTCCTATCGCAAAGCCGCTGGCCTGTCGCCAAAATGGTTTGAAGCCAACCTCAATCTCGGCGTCGCCCTGGCAAAATCGAACGACTACGCGGCGGCAATGCCCGTCTTGCAACATGCTGTCACGCTCAAGCCAACCACCGGCGGAAACAAGGCGCTAAGCAAAGCATGGCAGTCTCTGGCCCAGGTTTTGGAAAAGAATGACCCCAGGGCAGCCGCAGCCGCCTATGACAAAGCAGTGGAACTGGATCCTTCGCAAACAGAACTAACGCTGGATGCAGGACGGGTGCTGCAATCCGCGAACGATCTCCCCGGCGCTGAGGAGCATTTTAAGAAATCGGCCGAGATTCCGGCGACGCTCAGGGCATGGTGATGCTGATCAATCTACTGAACCAGCAAAAGCGCTATCCAGAAGCAGAAGCCTGGCTGACCAAATATGTGGAGAAAGATCCGCACGACTCCAAAGCGAGATTGCAGCTGGGAAAGTTTTTGGCATCACAGGGCAAACTCCAGGAAGCGATTGCCGTGTTGCAGGTCGCCGGGCCGCAGACAGGTGATGCGCAAGATACAGCTCCACCGGCCGGCAATCCGTGAAATCGATCGCGAATTGGCGGAACTTTACCTGCAAACCAAACAATATGCCCAGGCAGAGCCGCTTTTTCGTCGGCTGTCACAGGCCGCCACAACGGACCCGGATTTACATTTCGGATTGGGCGTGGCCGTTTTGCATCAGCTCAAGTATGCTGAAGCTGAAAGGGAGTTCATCCAGACGGTCAAGCTGAAGCCCGATTATGGCGAAGCCTACGGATACCTGGCCGATGCAGCCCGGGAAAACAAGCATTATGAGCTGGCCATCCGTGCACTGGATGCCAGGGCAAAGTTCTTGCCTGAGGATGCGCGCAGTTATTTCATTCGCGCCACCTCCTTTGACAATCTGCACATGTTTAAACCGGCAGTGGAGAATTACAAAAAGTTTCTGGCCATAGCGGCAGGCAAGTTTCCTGATCAGGAGTTTCAGGCAAGGCACCGGCTCAAGGCAATACAGCCGGAGTAGCGCCGATCAGAGGACCTCAATCAATGCGACAACTCGCTTCAATCCTGGTTGTACTCACTCTGGCGGCGGCCCTTCATGGCAAAGACCAGAAATCCGTGGACCAGTTGCGGACAGAGGCGGAGAAAGCCGGCGGCGGGCATCAGGCCCTGCTTTACGCTGAACTTGCGGAACGCCTGGTGGACCAGGCTGACCAGCAATTCACGCAAGGTGAATCGGTAAAAGCCCAGGCCACCATCCAGGAGATCCTTTCTGTTGCCACCAAGGCGCGCGATGGCGGTGTAAGTTCGCGGCGCAAGCTGAAGGAAACGGAAATCCATCTCCGCCTGACGCAGCGTCGTCTGGAAGATGTTCGTCGAACGCTCTCCGCTGATGACCGTCCTGAGGTGGAAGCCGTGGAGAAGAAGCTTTCCGATTTCAGGCAGGACCTGCTCAATGCCATGTTCTCGCCGCGGAAGGAAGAAGAGAAGAAGAAATGAAAAATTTGAGGAAGCTCGCCATCGTCATCCTTCTGTTAAGCACGGTCGCCTTCGCCCGCAAGCGGGACCCGTTAACCGAAGCCGAGACTGACCAGTTGCGGCAGGTCCGGCTTGAACCCGCCAAGCGACTGAAGCTCTTTGGCAAATTCGCTGAAACGCGCCTGGACAGCATTGATCAGGCACTCAATGATCCTAAGCAAGCCCAGCAAAGGCCCGCTAAGATTCACGACCTGCTGGAAGATTTCAGTTCCATCGTTGACGAGATGAATGACAATCTGGACATGTTCCAGAGCGACAAGATTCTTGCCGAAGATGAGCAGAAGGAATACCGTAAAGGCCTGAAAGAGCTGATTGCGCAGGACGGAAAATTACGCGCCCGGCTGCGGACGCTGCAACATGATATCCAGAACCGATGCAAAGCTAAAATCGGAAGCGCAAGCCTACGTCTTTGCTCTCCAGGATGCTGACGCCGCACTGAGCTCCAGTTTGGAAACAGCCCGGCAGTACCTGGCTGAAAAACAGGAAGAAAAGCCCAACAAGAAGTAACCAACGGACCCCAATTTGCAGAATACATTTCACGGTATGGATCGGCCGCGCCCGGACCCACGACTCTTGGACCCCACTATCAGAAATCTCTTTGAGCAAGTTTACCGTGAGCTGCGTCCGCGGGCGCCCATGCCGGAATTTGACGTGCGCTTCTTCGCCTTCAGCAACCTGAACAACACCATTCGTCTGCGCCAGGGAAAGATTTTGGTTCGCCTCTCTGATCTGCTGGAAGGCGCTCCAGCTCCCGTCCTGCATGCCATCCTCCACATCCTCATCGCCAAGCTGTACCGCAAGCAGATTGACCGGGTGCACGCCGCACGCTATCGCAAATATTCCGGCACTGAGGCCATTGCAACCAAAATGCACTTGATCCGCCAGATGCGCGGTCGCAAGAGGATCGCGGGCGTTCAGGGTGAGCATTATCATCTGGAAGAAATTTTTGAAGAGCTGAACCAGCGCTTCTTTCACGGATTAATGGCGCGTCCCCAGCTCACATGGAGCAACAACCATTCGCGTTACAGCCTGGGACACTATGATCCCGCGCACAACACCATTGTGGTAAGCCGCATTTTTGACGCAGGCCAACGTGCCGCGTTATGCCATTGACTATCTGCTCTATCATGAAATGCTTCACCTTCGGCATCCGGTGAAGATGCGCGGCAGCCGCCGCTGCGTGCATTCCCGGGCTTTTCAGGAAGAGGAAAAACTCTTCCCGCAGCTTAAAGAAGCCAAAGAGTTTCTCAAGCGGATGTGAGGCCCAGTGAAGTGAATGGCGCGATCTGCTGTTCCAGTTCAGAAAATCGCGCAAGCTCCTGCGCCGTGGCCTGTATACGATACAGTGGATGGCTGCCGGTGGCCAGGCGCAACTTATAAGGTTGCTCCCCCGTCATGTAATCGCAGTCCATTCCTTGCTGAAGGGCCTCGCACGTCACGTGATGGATGAGACAAAGTGCTGGGGAATGTTTCGCTAAATCGGGTGCAAACCAGCCGGTGTAGAGCCGGCGAATATTGCCGTCACACAATGTAACCAGCGCCGCACCCAACTGCCCTTCGCTCTCCAAAGTAAATATCTCAAACAGCTCAGGCTGAAGCAAAGCGGCATTCACCATGAAGTCAACCCGCTCAGGGTCGCGAAACAGGCTTTCTCGGTCCTGACTGGCTTTCAATTGATAAATCTCGCGCAGAAGTTGCGGATTTTCTCCATCGTACCGTCGAATTGCATAGCCCCGGGCGGAGAGCCTGCGCAAATTTCGAAGCAGCCGGTGGTGGGTTTGGTTGAATTGATCCGCGTCAGTATCGCTGCGCCGGACAAAGGGTGCTCCGGCGAAAGGATTGAAACTGAGCCCGCACGCTCCCCGAATCGAGCATTCCCGCATGGCAATAATATCCAGTGGCATTTTCAGTTTGGCAAGTTCTGCCAGCGCGGTACGCAGCGCCTCCTGGTCGCCAACATGGAGGAACCTGCGGTAGTCGAACAACTCTTCTCCCAGCAATCGAATAACAGCGTCGCGCAGGCGAATCACAGCCGGGACAATGGCGATTCCATTGCTATCGATTACAGAGACCACATGGGGAACTTCCCTGCTGGCAAACATCTTGGCGGCGAGCAGGTTAAGATCGAAATTCTGGAAGACTGTGCAGCCAGAATCGGTGATCAGCTCTTCCCAAATCGGGCGGAGTTCCAGAAGTTCCTGGGCCGTGGTGGCAACTCGTACTTTATACACTTCGGCTTAGAAGCTTAAGCCGCCGATGAGGATGCCGCACAAGAATTTCTGATGGCCCGGTCGGGCTGATGCGCCTAACCTTTGGGTTTTCAATTTGTTGACGAGAAAGACGGCTGATGCGTACAATCAATATTGAAAATGAAATTGAAATTCATTTTCAATTAGGGACCCTTCAAACTATGTTTCAGGCCCTGGTAGTCACGTTACGGGAAGGCGTTGAGGCCGCTCTGATTGTCGGCATCACGCTGGTCTATCTGGCCAAGATCGGCCGTACCGACCTGCGCAAAACGGTTTACGCAGCACTGATTACTGCCCTGCTGGGAAGCATCGCCGGCGCTGTGGTTCTCTCTTACCTGCCAATTAATGAGGACAAAGTCGAAGGCTGGGTCATGCTGGTGGCCGCGGTGTTCGTGATCAGCATGGTCATCTTCATGATGCGCACCGCCCACAAGCTCAAGGGCGAAATTGAAACCAAAGTCGGGTCGCTGGCCGGCGACAATGGCTCCAGGTGGGGCCTGTTTGCCTTCATCTTCCTCATGGTGTTTCGCGAAGGCGTGGAGACAGTGGTCATCCTCTCCGGCGTCAGCCTTGACTCCACCGAACTGATGAGTTTTCTCGGGACCTTAATGGGCGTGGCTCTGGCCGTGGTCTTCGGCGTGATGTTCATCAAAGGCAGCGTACGGGTTGATTTGAGAAAGTTCTTTCGCGTAACCACCGTCATTCTCTTCTTTGTTGCCGCCCAGCTAATCATCTCCGGATTCCACGAGCTTTCAGAGAGCGGTGTGCTGCCCTCCAGCAAGCGGGAGATGGCGGTCATCGGGCCCATTGTTCGCAATGATTATTTCTTTTCCATCACCATGCTGGCATTGGTGGTTCTGATGGTCTTGATGGAATACCGCAGGCGCAAGCCTGCGGCGGCTCCCGTAACAACCTCAAAGGCGGAAGAGCGCAAAGTTGAATTTACCGCCCGTCGTGAGCGGTTCTGGTCCAATGCCGTCATTACCACGGCTTTTGTTTTCATCTTCATGGTCACCGCCGAGTTCATCTACGCCAAGAGCACCACTGCCTTGTCTGACGCTACCAGCGTCGCCTTTGACTCGGCCGGCAACGTGACAATTCCAACCAAAACGCTGGCTGAAGGCGATCTTGCCCGTTACGCCGCCAATGTGGATGGCGTGAACATGCGCTTTCTTCTTTACCGCAAGCCCGACGGCAAAGTTGCTTCACTATTTGACGCCTGTGAAATTTGCGGCTCGGTCGGCTTTTATAAAGGATCCCAGGGGCTGATTTGCAAAAACTGCGCTGCTCCCATCAACTCGCAGAGCGTGGGCCAGAGCGGTGGCTGCAACCCTATTCCCCTGCACATGACGCAGAGCGGCGATTCCGTTGTGATTAATATCACTGACCTCCGGCCGCAACTTGCGCAATTCTCTCATTGACATGTTCTTTCGCCTGCTTTTTGAGTCATTCCGGCGGCAAAAGCGACGCAAGAGCGTTGCCCTTCTGGCTATCGCCCTGGGCATGACCATTGCCACCGCCATGATCGCCGTCGGCAATGATGTAGGTGACAAGATCAATGAAGACCTTCGCCGCAATGGCGGCAACCTGGTGCTTACTCCTATTGAAGACACGCTGGATGTGAACCTGGGCGGAGTGGATTTAAAGCCTGCGAGCGAAGGCGCATTCATCGCTGAATCTGATCTGCCGAAATTGAAAGGCATCTTCTGGGGACATAACATCAAGAGCTTTGTTCCCTACCTCTCGTCTCCCGAAAAGATCATTGCCGGCGGCCGATCGCTGAACGCCGAATTGATCGGCACATACTTCGATCAGAAGCTGCATTACGGTAAAGAGGACTTCACTACCGGCGCGCGCAGCATGAGTGGCCTGTGGAAAGTACAGGGCGAATGGCCGGACAGACTATGCGGCATGGCCAGAGCACGCAGCGCCCGGCGTTCTTGCCGGCAGCACCCTGGCTGAAGAAAACAATCTCTCAGCCGGCGATGAGATCCAGATCGCGGGCAGGAAGCTGCGTATCAGCGGCATCCTGAACACAGGCGGCCCGGAGGATCGGGCGATTGTGGCTCCGCTGCACATCGCCCAGACCATCCTCGGGCAGCCGGGTAAAGTTCGCCGCGTGGTGGTGAGCGCGCTTACTAAACCGGAAGATGCTTTTGCCCGCCGCGATCCCAACACGCTTTCTCCCGCGGCCCGCGATCGCTGGTACTGCTCGCCCTATGCCAACTCAATAGCATTTCAGATCCATGAGACCCTACCCAACGTGCGCGTTGACCAGATACGACAGGTGGAGCAGAACCAGGGCAAAGTTTTAAGCCGTATCTCCGGCATGATGCTCCTGCTTACTCTGGCCGCGCTGCTGGGATCGGCGCTGGCCGTCTCAGCCGCCATGGCCGGAACCATTCTGGAGCGTCGCAACGAAGTCGGTTTGATGAAGTCCTTGGGCGCCAGCAACGCCACCGTGGCTTCCCTCTTCCTCACTGAAGCCGGTCTGCTCGCGCTGGCCGGTGCCTTGATTGGATTTCTCGCCGGCGCGGTACTGGCCCATCGCGTGGGGCAGACGGTATTTAGATCGGCCATTGACGTCCAGCCGGTGGTGCTCGCCGTGGTCATATGCGCCGCATTCCTTGTCACGTTTCGTGGGAAGCATTGGCGCGGTACGCAAAGCCATGCAGTTTGATCCTGCCGTGGTGCTGCGGGGGGACGCTTGAACCGCAACCGCCTCTTCTTCTCGCTTCTGCTCAAAGCCGTATGGGTGCGCAAAGACCGTGCACTGACCGCGCTCGTCTCTGTCGCCGTGGTAGCCACCATCGCCACATCTGCTCTCACCGTCTATTACGATCTGGAGAGCAAACTTAGCCGCGAATTCAGCCGCTTCGGTGCGAACGTCGTCATTACAGAAAAATCCAGCATGACTCAGCAGGACCTGGGCAGAATAACTGCCGTGCTCGGCGCGCAGGGTGAAGCTGTGCCGGTGGCGTACGCTATCGCAACCGCGCAGGACGGTTCCAAGCTGGTGGTTGGAGGAGCCGATATCAAACGGCTGATGCAGCTCAACTCCTGGTGGTCAATCAGCGGCAATGCTTCACCGGTTCTGGTCGGCGCACGCGTGGAAGAAAAGCTCGCTCGCGGCTCGGATTTCAAAATCACACTTGGTAATGCCGAGCGGGCGATTGGTCCGCACATGGTTTTTCGTTCCGGATCAGACGATGACAGCCGCATCTACCTGGATCTGGCCGCCTTTACCGCCTGGACCGGCGTTCAGCCCAACACTGCTCTCGTCCGGATACAGGGTAAGCCGCAGGAAATTCAAGCCATGATTGACCGCCTCAGTGCTGCCCTGCCTCAAGCGGAAGTTAAACCGGTCCGCCAGATTACAGAGGCGCAAACGTCAGTCATTGGCAAGACGCGGTCCGTTGTATTCGCCGCTTCGGCCATTGTGCTGGTGCTGATCATGCTCACCATGGTCGCCACATTTACCAGTTCAGTGCTGGAACGTCGCAAGGATTTCGCGGTGATGAAAGCGCTCGGCGCGTCGAACCGCACGGTGAACATCATGTTCGCCTCTGAAGCGGTGGTTCAAGCGTTTGCCGGAGCCGCCGTCGGTTACCTGCTCGGTTGCGGCGTGGCGTTCTGGATCGGTAAAGCAAATTTTGAAGCCGCGATATGGCCTCAACCAGTGCTATTGTTGCCGGTGTTGCTGGGCAGCATGATTTTGGCGCTGGGTGCTGCCACAGCGCCATTGCGGTTATTGCAACAAATTCAGCCGGCAGGGATACTCAGAGGCGAATAATGCCCATCGAGTTAAAAAACGTTACCCGGGTTTACAAGAGCAACGTTGAGGTGCGGGCGCTGGACTCCGTCTCTCTCACCGTGGCGCCCGGCGAGTGGCTGGCCATCATGGGACCTTCCGGCTCCGGCAAATCAACTCTGGTTAACCTGATCGGCTGCCTTGATCAGCCCAGCAGCGGCGAAATCTGGATCCACGGCAGCAACGTCTCGCAGATGTCGGCGGCGGAACTTAACCGCTTTCGCGCCGAGAAGATTGGCTTCATCTTCCAGCAGTTCCATCTCATCCCGTACCTGACCGCGCTGGAAAACATCATGCTGGCGCAATACTTTCACAGCATGACGGACAAGAGCGAAGCCCTGGCGGCGCTGGAGCGTGTGGGGCTGAAAGACCGTGCTGATCATCTGCCCGCGCAGCTTTCCGGCGGCGAACAGCAGCGCGTATGTATTGCCCGCGCGCTCATCAATGATCCTCACATCGTTCTGGCTGACGAGCCCACCGGCAATCTGGACGCGGAAAATGAATTTCTGGTCCTGCGCCAATTGCGCGAACTACACGCCCAGGGCCGGACCATCATCATGGTGACCCATGATCCTGACGTGGCCAAGCTGGCGGACCGCCTGCTGGAGCTTCATCATGGCAAGATCAAGTCTCACCAGACGTTCACCATGAATGACGACGAGCAGTTTGATGAAGTCCTGGAAGAACTCTGGGTGCTTGCGGAAAATGGTGAGCCCGCCGAACTGGGCCGCGTGGAAGTGGAAGGTTCGTTGCCCATGCCGATCGCGCTGGAGCGCATGCAGGCCCTCGGGCTCGTCGATCTGGAGGATCACACAGACGCGCCTCATTCGCACAAACAAGTCTTGAATCGCTGCCATGTGGCGTTCCGTCCACCCACCAGTTCAGAAGAGCATGGCGAACAGATGATCATCTTCACGGAAAAGGGCCGCCGTCGCGCTGAAGATGTGATTCGCCGCCATCGCCTGGCGGAGAGTATTGTTCACGCACACATTTCAGGTGGAAGACGAAAAGGAAATCGCCGAACAAGCCTGCAGGTTCGAACACATCCTCTCGCCTGAAGCAACGGACCGTATCTGCACTTTCCTAGGACATCCACGAACGTGTCCGCACGGCAGCCTTATCCCTGCCGGGCCGTGCTGTCTGGCTGCCAAATCCAGTGAACTGCTTGACCCTAAACTCGTGGCTGAGAAGAAATAGAATCCACCAGCAGTTCGCGTGAACAATCATAAGAGGTTTCAGCTTCTGCCTTCTCCCGCTATCACGCTTATTTTCAGTACAGCGAAGCGGCAAGATCGCTCGACAAGGGCTCGGCCGTCCACGCGCGTCGAGCCTGATGCAACAGGAGCCTGACGAGGCTACCAGGAGAATCGCACTAAAGGCGGTTGGAGCGAAGCGGCAAGAAAACTCGACCGCGCCGTCCACGCGCATCGAGCCCGATGCAACAGGAGCCTGACGAGGCAACCAGGAGAATTGCAGTGAAGGCGGTTTGGAGCGAAGCGACAAGAAAACTCGACCGCGCCGTCCACGCGCGTCGAGCCCGCTGCCGCGGGAGCCTGGCGAGGCCACCAGGAGAATTACACTGAAGGCGGTTTGGCGCAAAGCGACAAGATCACTCGACAAGGGCTCGCGCCGTCCACGCGCGTCGAGCCCGATGCCACAGGTGCCTGATGAGGCAACCAGGAGAATTGCACTGAAAGCGGTTTGGAGCGAAGCGACAAGATCGCTCGAACAAGGGCTCGCGCCGTCCACGCGCGTCGAGCCCGATGCCACAGGAGCCTGGCGAGGCAACCAGGAGAATTACACTATTCGCGGTTTGAAGCGAAGCGACAAGATCGCTCGAACAAGGGCTCGCGCCGTCCACGCGCGTCGAGCCCGATGCCAAGGTGCCTGATGAGGCAACCAGGAGAATTGCACTGAAAGCGGTTTGGAGCGAAGCGACAAAACAATCAGAACAGTCTGAAATCAACTTCCAGCGTCATCGCTACGGCCACAGGCTGGCCATTACGTTTACCGGGCTCAAACAGCCAGGTGCGGACTTTCTCCAGAGCTTTCTGATCGAGTCCCATTCCCAGACTGTGTACGACTTTCAGATTTTTCGGACGGCCATCAGGGCCGATCACCGCGGAGAGAGTCACCGTTCCCTGATACTTTGCTTTGCGTGCTTCTTCTGAGAAGTCTGGTTCCGGCGTAAACTTGGCTACTGGCGGAGTCACGCCGATATCGCCCAGCGAGTAAATACCGCCACCAAAACCACCGCCTTGCCCTGGGCCATGCCCCGGTCCGGTTCCCGAACCAACGCCGTTGCTGCTACCGGAACCAATGCCGCCGCCCGATCCTGGACCATTCGATGCGGGTCCGCTCACGCGGGCTGACATTGGATTACCGAGGTTCGGCATGTTGGGATTGTCAGGCAGTTTGACATTCGGCGGCGCTACAACCGTTGGTTCCATCGCCAGCTTGGGTTTCATGTTCTTGAATTTCAACCGTCGGCGGCGTGTATTGTTCAGGAGCAATCTTCGGCAGCCGTCCTTTGGATTCAAATATCTTGGCGTGTTCACCGCCGCCACCGCCACCGGCCAGGGCCTTGGGAGCTTCTTTGGGTGCCATCACCGGTTGATAATCGCTCAGCGGAGGAGCAATCAGGGTCACGTGCTCTTCCGGCTTGATGATCGCGTGTGTTGTATGAAGGCTGAGATATGAAGCCACCAGCAGCCCACAATGAAGAACGCATGCACTGTCAACGATCCGGTTGCCGCTTTTTTCGGACTGCGATGTGTCCAGATCTCTCTCACCTGAACCGGACGCGACGTCAGTCGCAACGGTGGCAGCTTCTCTGGGAACAATGATTCCTTGATGTTGATCAACAGAGAAACCAGCATGGAGCGGTGCATCTCGGGAAGCAATGCCAGATGCGGTGCCTCTCCGTAATAGCTTTGGTGCGGACGCGGGATGATGATCTGATTCGCCATGGGTTCGACCGGTACTTCCTTCACGTGACCACTCAAATCCATGTGGTCTGAACTCTCACATACAAGATGAGCGAAGTAAGGTGCAAGTTGCTTTTACTGCGGGCTCCTAAGGCATTTCTTCTCTAAAAGTTTTTTGGGCTTGTCAGGTATCTGATTCGCTCGCCTGCGCTTTGGTTTCTTTCTCTCAGCGGAAAAAACTGTAAAGAGAAACGTAAACTCCCGCGCCCTATTTCACTGGTCTTCTCTCAGAGATGGTCCCGCAGGCGGCCCAAGCGCTCTGGTTATAATGAAATGTACAGACAACTCAGCGGAGAATTGATGCCCACGCCCCTTGATCCAAAGAAGACATTGAATCTTCCTAAAACTGATTTCCCCATGAAGGCCGGCCTTGCTCAGAATGAGCCAAAATGGCTGGAGAAGTGGGACAAAGAGGATATTTACGGAAAGATTCGCGCCTCGCGCGACAGGCAAGCCGGTTTACGTGCTCCATGATGGTCCTCCATACGCCAATGGAGCCATCCATGAAGGCCATGCGCTTAATAAATGTTTGAAGGATTTCGTGGTCAAGTCAAAGACCATGGCCGGCTTTGATTCGCCCTACGTTCCCGGCTGGGATTGCCACGGTCTTCCCATTGAAATCAAAGTGGATGAGTCGCTGGGCCGCAAAAAACTGGAGATGGCGCCGATTGATGTGCGCAAAGCATGTCGTCAATATGCGCAAAAGTATCTTGATATCCAGCGCGAGCAATTCAAGCGACTCGGTGTATTCGGACGCTGGAACCAGCCTTACTCCACCATGGATCCGCAATATGAAGTCGGCCATCATCCGTACTCTCTACGACTTTCTTGAGAGCGGCGCTGTTTATAAAGGACTCAAGCCGGTTTACTGGTGCATCCACGATAGGACGGCCCTGGCGGAAGCTGAAGTGGAGTATGAACAGCACACCAGCCCCAGCGTGTGGGTGAAATATGCTCTCACCAGCGATCCTGCCCAGATCGATCCGCGGCTCGCCGGCAGAAAAGTAAATACCATCATCTGGACCACCACGCCGTGGACGCTGCCTGCCTCCATGGCCGTGGCCTTCCATCCCGATCTTGAATACGTCGCCCTGGATCATGAAGGCCAGGTTTATATCGTGGCGGAAGCGCTGGCCAAAGCCACGCAAGAAGCTGTCGGCCTTTACCAATGCGGAGGTGACCGCGCGTTTCCCGGCAAAAAGCTTGAGCGTGTAACCTTCGCGCATCCGTTTCTTGATCGCTCGATTCTCGGTGTTCTGGCCACCTATGTAACCACTGAGCAAGGCACCGGCGCCGTCCACACCGCGCCGTCCCACGGCGCCGACGACTTCTATACCGGCGTGAAATACAAACTGGAGCAGACGTGCAATGTGGATGCGGCCGGACGCCTGCATAACGGGCTCCCTGAATATGAAGGCCTTACAGTTTTTAAGGCCAACCAGCCGATCATCGAGTTACTGAAGTCTCGCGGCGTGCTGATGGCTGAGCGCAAGATTGAACATTCTTATCCGCATTGCTGGCGTTGCCACAATCCAGTCATCTTCCGTGCCACGGAGCAGTGGTTCATCTCCATGGAATCCAAGGTGGATGACAGCACTCTGCGGCAGCGATCGTTGGACGAGATCAAGAAGGTCAAGTGGATTCCTGACTGGGGTGAAGAGCGCATCAGCAACATGATCGCCACCCGTCCTGACTGGTGTATCTCCCGCCAGCGCATCTGGGGAGTGCCCATCGCGGTCTTCTTTTGTGAAGCCTGCGGTAAGCTTCTGGAATCGAAAGCAGTGAACCAGGCGGTAGTGGATCTTTTTGGCCGCGAGGGCGCTGACTCCTGGTACACGCGTCGCTGCTGGCGAAATTTGCCCGCCGGTACAAAGTGCGAATGCGGCGGCACCACCTTCCGCAAGGAGAATGACATCATCGACGTGTGGTTTGAGTCCGGATCAAGTCAGGCTGCCGTCCTGGGACACGAGCCTAACCTGCCCTGGCCAGCCGACCTCTACCTGGAAGGCGGAGACCAATATCGCGGCTGGTTTCACTCTTCCCTGCTGTGTGCCGTCGGCACACGCGGCCATTCGCCCTACCGTGCTGTCGCCACCAACGGCTGGACGCTCGATCCGCAGGGCCGCGCCACATCCAAATCATTGGGCAATGGCATTGATCCGGTAAAGATCGCCAACAGCCTCGGCGCTGAAGTCATCCGCATGTGGGTCGCTTCCGTTGATTTTCAGGAAGACGTAACCGTCTCGCAGGAATTGATGGAGCGCGTCGGCTAAGACCTACACCAAGCTTCGTAACACTTTCCGATATTTTGTCAGCAATCTTTATGATTTTGATCCGGAAAAAGATGCGCTTCCATTCAACCAGTTGCATCCGCTGGATCAGTACATGCTTTTGCGCACCGCGGAAATCGCTGACAGCGTGCAGAAATGGTATGAAAATTTTGAGTTTCACCGTATCTTCCATCAGTTAAATGAGTTCTGCACCGTGGATCTGAGCGCTGTTTATTTTGATGTCCTGAAAGACCGTCTCTACACCGCCGCGCCCAGCGTCCCGTGCCCGGCGCTCTGCCCAGACCGCGGTTTGGCGCATCGGAGAAGCGCTGGTGCGGCTGGTTGCGCCCATCATGACCTTTACCGCCGACGAAGTCTGGCGGTTCCTGCCCAAAGTCGCCAACCGTCCTGAGAGCGTTCACCTGGCGTACTTCCCTGCATCCAATGAGATCACGGGAGATGGCGTTGATCCGGCCGCTGCCAAAACCGTGAAAGCTGACTTTGACACGTTGATGAAAGTCCGCGACGAGGTAAACAAGGCGCTGGAGGTTCCGCGCAAGGAGAAGATCATCGGAACCGGACTGGAAGCGGCGGTTACCATTCACGCTCCCCAGGACATTTATAAGTTGCTGGAGAAATACCACAGTGATATCCGTTTTCTGCTGCTGGTTTCCAAAACTGAAATTAAACTGGCTGGCAATGGGAACCCAGAGGCCGGACTTTGCACGTAGATGTAACCAAGGCGCCTGGGGAGAAGTGTGAGCGCTGCTGGAATTATTCAACCCAGGTGGGCAAGAGCGAGCGCTATCCAACCGTATGTGAACGCTGCCTGGCTGTTTTGGAAGAATTGGAAAAGAACAAAGCTTGGAAAAGAACGAGAACCGGATGAAAGTGCTTCAGCCAACGTTTGAACTATGCGTAAGTACCACATTACTGATTGCCGCGATTGTCGTTATTGTGGATCGGCTGACCAAGGCCGTGGTGGCCGACCGCATCAGCCTGCATGACAGTGTTGACATTGTGCCCGGGCATTTTCCGTCTGACACACGTCCAGAACCAGGGGGCCGCCTTTGGTCTGTTTTCTGATTCTTCCTTTCCCTGGAAAGTGGCGCTGCTGATTCTGTTCTCACTCGCCGCTTTGGCGGTGGTCTCTGCCCTGCTCTGGAAGAACGGCGACGCCCTGAACGCCACCGCCATTGCTTTATCACTGGTTTTTGGCGGAGCCGTTGGCAATCTGTGGGACCGCGTGGCCAGCGGTCGCGTGATTGATTTCCTTGATTTTTATCTGGGACAGCATCATTGGCCCGCCTTCAACATCGCTGACAGCGCCATCGTGGTAGGAGCCTTGCTCTTGTTGAGCGAAATCTTCATGGCACCGCATGAAGAAAAAGCAGTGAGCCAGTAGCTTTGTCGCTTCGCTCCAAACCGCTCTAAATTGCTAGTGCTGGTTACCGCGGCGTGCGCCTGTAGCAGCGGGCTCGACGCGCGTGGACGGCGCGAGCCCTTATTTCCCAGAGAAGATTCTTGTCGCTTCGCTCCAAACCGCTCTAAAGTGCGAGTGCTGGTTACCGCGGCGTGCGCCTGTAGCAGCGGGCTCGACGCGCGTGGACGGTTCATTATTTCTTTCGCTTCGCGACAACCGCTCGAGTTACCTGCCGTGGTTACAGCCTGAAGGCTCCTGTTGCTACGGGTTCGACGCATGTTCGGCCTCGCCCTCCGAAACCTCACCCTCTGTCATCTCGACCGAAGTCGGAGCGCATGCGACGACGTAGCGGAGAGATCCAGAGAGTGCCGGTGGTATCAAGTACTGCAACAGGGAATTCTCTCGATACTGTCATTCCTGCGTGCTATTTCCAACTCTTCCTGCCATGCTTTAAGCTGTCCTAGCCCTTTCACCCATGCGTAAATATCAATTTCTCATCGTCGCCGCCGTAATTGCGCTCGACCGCCTGACCAAGTGGCTCGTCATCAGGCATTACCGGAAGCCCATGAGATACCAGTTATTCCCGGTTTGTTTCAGCTCTCGCATTGGGAGAATACCGGAGCGGCCTTCAGCATGTTTGCCGACTCCTCTTCCCCCTGGAGAACACTTGGCTTGATCGGCTTCGCCGTGGTCGGCTCTACTGGTGGTTGGGTTCCTGCTTTGGAAGAGCGGGAGCGCACTCAACGCCATCACACTGGCGCTCGCGCTGATCATGGGTGGCGCGTCAGGGCAACTTGTGGGACCGCGTGGCCAAGGGAACAGTAACCGACTTCCTTGATTTCTACATCGGCCAGCATCACTGGCCGCCCTTTAACGTGGCGGATAGCGCGATCGTGGTCGGTTCCCTGCTACTAATCTGGAAGATCATGCTTGGCCCCAAGGCTGAGACCAAGCATTAGACTTGCGGTGACGATGCAATCTGTGGAGTTCTTAAAAAGACAAAAAAAACCTCGTCATCCCGACGTTCGTTAAGCGAACGCGCGTTTTCATCAGCGCGTGAGTAGGACGGAGGGATCTTGTGCTTCGCCATTACAAAATAAACACAAGGTACTTCAGGGCGGCTTGCGAGCTAAAAGAAAGCGCTCGCCTCGCTAACCCCTTCGGGATAACGTTTGTTTATGGCATCGTTGTTGTCCAGAACGCTATGCCTCAGGGCGTCTGATTTTCCGCCACGCTCTTGCTGTCCGCCTTCGATGGATACAGCAACTTGTACAGCACGGCATTGCGCATGATCGCCTGGACGTATTCCCGCGTCTCGGTGAACGGAATCGACTCCACAAACTCTTCCACGCTCTTGAAATTTCCGTTCCTGCGCCAGTCATCCACGCGGTCTTCGCCGGCGTTATATGCGGCCAGAGCGTATTCCACCTGGCCGTCATAATGGTCCACCATGTGCTTGAAGTAGCGTGTGCCCAGTTGCAGATTCGTATTGGCCACCAGCAGTTCGTCAGCTGCTGAAGTGATGGATCTTCATCTCTTTGGCCAATCCTTTGCCAACGGTCGGCAGCAACTGCATCAGCCCCATGGCATTCGCCGGTGAGATGGCGTTGGGATTGAACTCAGATTCCTGCCGGATCAGCGAAGCAACCAGATAAGGGTCAAGGTGATTGGCGGTGGCATCCTGCCGCAACTCATCCCAGAACGGACGCGGAAACAGTCCTTCCCACACCGGCCGCGGAATCTGGCTGACTTCAGCCGAGAAATACCCGGGCACAGCCCGCTTCAGGCTTTCGATGGCATGGATATAGCTTCCCTGGTCGCCATAGACTTCAGCCAGTGATTTCGCCAGCCATGGAGGCGATCCTGCGCTGGCCGATTGCAATTCTTTCACCGCAAAGTCATACAGCGCGGCATTGGCCAGTAAGCTGGGCCTTCTGGACGTGCAGATTGTCTTCCGGCGCCTCCCAGCTCCGTGGTGGGGTGGCGACGGCCGGAAGCCTGGCCAGCGCAACCGCGGTACCGGCTTCATCGAATCCAAGCTTGGCCAGACGTGCGCGCGCCAGATTGGCGTAATAGTAGTAGCGATAATTTTCCGAAAGCTTTTCGTAGTAGGCGCGGGCCACCGCCTTGTCGCCTTCGTCTTCGGCAATGCGGGCACGCCAATAAATCGCCGCCGGTATTTCATTCGACGTCGGATAGAGAGTCAGTTGCTCTTCGAACAGCCGCTTGGCGTCATCCTTCTTACCCAGGCGATAACTCAACCATGCCGTCTTCCAGTGTGCGTAAGGCGAGAATCGTCCATTCTGCTGGCGCTGATAAATCTCGGCGTAGAATTTGGCGCCGCTCTCAAAATCATTCTTGAGCATGTACATGTTGCCGGCTGAGAGCAATGCTTCCTGGAACCACGGGCTGTCCGGCGCAAAGTTGCGCAGTTGCGCCACGTAATCGGCGTGCTTGTCGCGATCGTCCTTGTCACGGGAAACTTCCGCCAGAAAATACAGCGCCTGGGCTTTCACATCACTGATCTGCGGATTGATTCTGGGCCAGGTTCTCGAACAGATGCTGCGCATCATCGCGTTTGCGGGCCTTGTAGAGAGCCGCACCGTACTCTGCCTGCATGGCCGCCATCTTGTCCGGCGGGGCCTGTTCCAGCAGCGGACTCAGCTCATTCACCGCGTCCTGATAGCGACGCGCCTTGAACAACAAATCAGCCCGCAAGCGGCGCTGCTCAAATGTTCCTACCGGCGTAGGCTCACCCAGCCCGCGCAGCTCTGTTACCGCCAGATCAGCCTCAGCGCTGGTGGGCATTTCAAAATAAATAGAGTGGAAGATCGCAGCCGCTTTTACAGCGTCATTGGCTTTGGCATATGCCCGCCCCAGTGCCAGTTCAATATCCGCCTTGCCGGGCTGGCGATGCTTCTCCAGAAACGCTGCCGCTTTTTCTGCCTGATTTGTTGCAATCAGCGCATTCGCATATAGCAGGCTCACTTCGTGCAGGTTGAGCGAATCAGGATACTTCTGCTCAAAGCCCTCCAGGGTCTTGATGACTTCTTCCTGGTTGCCTTCACCCTGCCATGCGGACGCCCGCAGCCAATCAAGATAATCGCCCAGCAGAGGTGAAATTTCTTCCGCATGCTGCCAGGATTCGCGCGCCGACGGGTAATCCTTGTCAAGGTAATGAGCGTAGCCCAGAACGGTCCATGCCAGCGGACCAGCATCATCCTTGCGATGGCGATGCGCGTAATCCTGCACGCCCGCATATGCTTCCGGCGTGCGGTTCTCCAGCAACTGCTGCGCCATGGGCTTTAGATCAGCCGATGCGATGAAAGCGCGATTGATGTGCCGAAGTTTAGTCGCACTGCCGGCAGTGCTGGTGGATTTCTTCTGGCTGGCCGCGGTCTTTTTTTTGTGATGTCTTTTTTATGAGTTTGTCCGAGAACGCTCGCGGAGAGGAACAGCAACACCAAAAAGCTGAATAAAATTTTAATTCTGACTGCCACAATTTTCCTTCGACTTCCACACTTACTGCGGGAAACTTACTCCCATCAGCGTAACATCACTGTCCGCCAGAATCCGAATCAGTTCCTGCGTAAAATAATCGGCCGCTGCATACCGGACTGTCACCATAACGCTTCTCATACGTGGCCCGGCTCTTCTCAATGTCTTCCCGCAGACGGTCATACAAGATCGTGGTTCTGCTTGCCTTCCGCCACTTTCGGCTGGTTGTAAAGTTTGATCTCTTCCACCAGCAATTTGGCAAAACGCCTGGCCTTCTTGTGCAGGTCAGATTCATCACCGTCCGGGGTAAATCCCGGCGAACTCACCGGCACACCAGCGGGGAAGCTCGCGGGAACACTGGACGCGGCAGCCGTTGCAACGTTCGTCGCCGCGGCGGCATAAGAAGTTTGGGCTTCTTCAACCAGGGGCGCCGCGACTCCGCTCTTGCGAAGCGCGCAGACTTCCAGCCAGAGAGCGGCAAAGCGTGTCAGGGCCGTCATGGCTGAGGCATCCATGCTGCCGGATGTGGTGAGGCCGCCATCGGCATAGATCAGGGCCGCGACCTTGTCTTTCACGACCAGCGGCAGGACCAAGCAGTTGTTCTGTGCCGGTGTGCGGACCAGATTTTCAAATCCAGGATCGAACTCCGCCACCGGGCCGGCGGCAACCATCCGGCCCTGCACCGCCTCAGCGGCTAGTCCGCCGGATGATTCCAGGCTTACATTGCGAATAGCATCATTATCCTCAAACCCGATTCCCTGCCATCCATTGACGGCTCCGCCCTTCACCACGAAGAGGGCAACTCGTCCGGCAAAACGAGCCGCGCCTTCCAGCAGATGACGCAATATCTCTGATTGGGAGTTCCCTTCCTGTACGGCCGTTACGGCCGCGCTCAGTAGGTCAGTGGGCGAGGATCCCGGCGCCGGGTTAAGCAGTTCCAGCTCTTCCGTGGCGCGTCGGGCAATTTCAGCGCGAAGCCTGGGCAGAACGGTGTCCAGCACCTCTGCAACAACTTCTTCGATAATGGATTGAATTTCAGACGGGCGTGGCATTCGGCTTCGTTCTATCTTCTATGGTTCTGCGTTTCTGCGCGTTTAGCGGCGATTATAAGGTTTAACAGATCACTGTCAATCTGCGAGGTTACTGAAGTGAGTACCTCTAGTATCTTAGTAGTGACGCTGGCCTCAAGCCAACCGCGAATGCTGTTGATTCAACGCCAAACCGGAGGTCTCTAAGATGAAACACGGAGTTCTGCTGCTGGTTGTGCTATTGGCTGCCGTCCCGGCCCCACTGGGCTCGCAAACCAGGCATAAGGCCGCCACGCCGGTCGTCAGCTCGCCGGAGGAGATCGCCAAATCCATCCAGAAACTGGAGAGTGACTTGCGCATTGCCACCATGAAGGGTGAAGCCTCATGGTTTGAGCAGTACCTGGCGCAGAGCTTTGTAGAAACCGACGCGAACGGCAAGCTCAGCAGCCGTGCCGATATCATTCGACTCTACCGAAACAGCCAGCCGGAATACGACTCATGGAACCTGAGCGAGGGTACTGCCCAGACCTTCCATGGCAACACGGTCGTTCTAACAGGAAAGCTCGAAGTGCAAGGCGCGGTGGAGGGCAAAAGCATTTCCGGTGCTTACCGCTTCACGCGGGTCTGGATCAAAGACGGTTTGGACTGGAAACTGGCGGCAGAACAGATGACAAGGATCGCCGGCTGAGCTTTTTGTTCTTTCATCCGAAGTCCTTAGCAGAATCTCAACGTGAGACTCGTGGCATGCCACATCTCCAGACATTCAAAAATCGCTCGGGCCTACTCCACCACCAGCTTCCCTACCATGTCCTCATGATGTGGGCCGCAGATGACGCCGCACACAACTTTGAACTCGCCCTGCTTCTGGGGCGTAAAGTTAATCCGTGTGGTGCGTCCGGGTTGAACAGACTCCTTAATCCCCAGGTCAGGAACATCAAGGCCATGCTGCACGTCGCTGGTTGTGACATCCAGTTCCACCGGTTCTCCGCTTTTCACGTGAATCACGTTCGGCTGGATGTCATATTTCTTCATGACTACGTTTATCTGCTGGGCCGGAGCTTTGGCTTTCTGGCATCCCGCGGAGAGAATCAGTAAACTGAACAGGACATGGATTAATAATCGAGATCTAATTTCATAGATTGAGCAGGGACTGGTACCAAAATGTTTTTCATAGTGAATGAATGAGGCGTGAGTGCACTTGAGCGTTACAGGCTCAGAAAGTTTTTTATTTCTTTCGCCCTTCTCAACCGTCAAAACATAGTAAATTATTTTGAGTCGGAGTTGCATGGCAACCATCCAAAAGAAAGCCGAGGAAGGTATCACCGAAGAGCTGGCGCTGGTGCACGCTGCCAAAGGCGGCGACCTTGAAGCGTTCAGCCAGTTGGTGACACGGTATGACCGGAATATCTTCCGTATCGCGCAGCATATTACGCATAATGAGGAAGACGCCCAGGATGTGGTCCAGGACGCATTTCTCAAGGCTTATACGAACCTCGCGCAGTTTCAGGAGAACTCAAAGTTTTATACCTGGCTGGTGAGGATCGCAGTCAACGAAGCGTTGATGAAGCTGCGCAAGCGGCGGAATGATCGGACCGTTTCGCTGGACGAAGATGTGGAGACCGAAGAGGGTTCCATGCCGCGGGAAGTCGCGGACTGGTCACCCAATCCGGAGCAGTTGTACGGACAGTCTGAATTGGGAGACATCCTGAAAAAGACCATCCAGGGGCTGCCTCCCGGCTTCAGAACGGTATTTGTGTTACGGGATGTTGAAGGGCTTTCCACGGAGGAGACAGCGGAAATGTTGGATTTGAGCGTACCTGCCGTAAAGTCTCGACTCCTGCGTGCCCGGCTGCAACTACGTGAACGACTGGCGCGATATTTCAAGGCCAAGCAAGATGGAGATGGCAAACAGTGAAATGCAATGATTTCTTAAAAGAACTGTCAGATTACCTGGACGGCAGGATCACTGAAGACCTCAAGATCGAGTTAGACGAACATCTCCATTGGTGCCACGAGTGCCACGTGGTCATGAATACCACCAAAAAGACCATTGAGATTTACCGGGACAACCAGATTTACGAGCTGCCCACCAGCCTCAGAACCCGCCTCCATGACGCCATCATGAAGAAATGCCGGGGCCAAAAGTCAGAAAAGGACGCCTAAGACCCATTTTCCGGCCAATCCAATAATACATCATCTGCTGAAAACAAAAGAGTTATCCCATAACACGCAAAAAATGTGTGTGCATGTAAGTTTCCAAACAGCAGCTTCGAACCTTTTTGACCAGCTCTGAATCTAATGTTTGTGAGTACGATGGATAAATGATTTATATGTACCATTGGTCATTGTCCTGTAGTACACTACTACTCGTTAGCAGTTGGGCTTCCGGGTGGTTCTAACAAGACCAGATTTTGACGGGGTGTGATTATGGCGAGTTTCTTCGATGTGTTGTTCGGCTGTCACCACAAGAATTTCAGCTTTCCCATCACCAAAAAACCGGGTCAACGCCGTTCTGAAGTGGCCTCTCTAACGGGCACTTACGTTTGCTGCCTGGATTGCGGCAAAGAATTCGCCTATGACTGGCAGGAGATGAAGGTGATTGAGAGCCTTCCCCACCAGTTCAAGGCTGTGGCTCCGAGCACTGCCGAATCGTTTGCAGGAAAATAAAGCTCAAATGAACCTGGGCGCAAGCTAAAGCCAAGGGTTCTGGCCGGGTCTTCGGGAACTCTTGACCCAGTTGCGAGCCTTCCACCCCGCAATCAATCAAGTATCGCTCGATGTATTTGAAAATAAGCCGCTTAGATCATCCGAAAGGGATCGACGAGCGGCTTTTTCGCTGTCGCTAATGCTCTCAGCCATGGGCGGAATACGCCAAATTGTGCCGAATCTTAGATAAATCAGAATTACAGACATTTTACTTCGAAATTCTGGCTGCCCGTGCCATCATGTCTCAACAGGTATTTAAAGGAGAACGGATGACTCCTACTTCCGGAAAGAAAATTTCGCAAGCCATGGGAACGTTCTGGAGAAAGATCAGCGGCCGCAACGTCACGCTGGTCCAATCCACGTGCCCGCAGTGCAACTCATTTGTCGGCGCCAGTCCCCGACCTGAGGTGCTGTCCCTGGTGGAGAACATGCATCATTGCTCTTCATTAATGCGGACCGCCGCCCCTTCTATTCGCATTTAATCCCCGAACCCAGCCCCGGGAGCTCGCTCACTCCGGACATTATGTTTGTTCATCACTGCGGATTCATTGAACAAAAAAACAGGCGGCCTCTTGAAGCCGCCTGATCTATTTTAGGTTCGGAAAAAATCTAGTTATCTCGCCGCTTGAGTGTTGGGCGATCATCGTCCTTTTTATCGTTCCCATTGTTATCTTTTGAGGAGCTTGCCGTACGCCGCAGCGTCGGTTTGTTCGGGTTCGAATCGTCCACTTTGCGGCGGTTCTCAATTGCGGCCAGCCTCGATTTCACGTCGTTAAATTCAGACGTGGTCTCAATGTACTGGTCTTTACTCGGCAGAATGGTGGCAATCTCTTCCTGGGTCTTCTGAATGCGATCAGGAGTCTGGGGATGAGTTGCGAATGCCTTGGCCAGCGATCCCGGCTTCTTCTTCTCCTGCGCTTGAATCTTTTCAAAGAAGTTCACGAGCTCGTTGGGATCGTATCCCGCCTTATACATGTACTGCACGCCCAGATAATCCGCCTCGGCTTCAAATCCACGGGAGAAGCTGAGGAACGTCAGCGGCAGACCAATGCCGGCCGCCTCACGCGCCGCGTAGCCGATGCCGCCGCCAACAAAGATCAACGGAATCGTCATGATATTGGCGAGCTGCGAACGGGTGGCGCCACGCGTGGCATGGCGGGCGGCCACGTGAGCGATCTCATGGGCCATCACGCCGGCAAGTTCGGCTTCATCGTCGGCGGCAAGAATCAGGCCGGAATTGACATAGAAGAACCCGCCGGGAAGCGCCATGGCGTTGATCTCATCAGCGTCAACCACCTTGATGGTGAAAGGCACTTTCGCATCTGAATTGCGGACCAGGTTCTGTCCTACCCGGTTCACGTATTCATTCACCACCGGGTCCTGGATCAGCTTCATGCTCTGCTCAATCTGCTGGGCATATTGCTTGCCCATCTTGATTTCGCTCTCAGTCGAATACCAATCCATGCCGCCGAGCTTGCGGTTGCCGATGGCATCAACATCATTCTTGCTGCCATCGTGCTTGATCTTCTTTTCTTTCTTGTCCTTCTTGTCTTTATCTTTGTCCTTGTCGCTGTCCTGATCGCTGGCGGAGGTCTGGTCCTGTGCCGAAGCAGCGCTAGCTGAAGCTGGAGCCTGCGTCTGGTCGCTGGCAGGCTGCTGCGATGTCGTGCTCGCCGGTTGCTGCTGGGTTGTTGCAGGCTGCTGCTGCGCCGTTGCAGGCTGCTGGCGCCGCATGGCTGAGCGGCAGGCTGCTGCGAAGTCTGATTGGAGGGCGGCGTTTTCTGTTGATCCTCCTGGGCTAGCGCTGAAACGGACAGGCTGGTTAGAGCCAGGATAGAAGACAGCAGTAAAACTCGGATTTTCATAGGCACACACTCCTGCAAGGACGGGGCCTCACGGCAATGTCAATACGTTCATTATACCGCTGGCTCATCTGTAACCTTGGATTTTATCCTTGAACGATTGGATGCTGTTTCTATGCACTAATTAGCTGCTCATCAACTCAGGAACCGGGTAAATTCCTTGTAAACTCATGCGCCACATGAGGATTACAGGGCCATTGAAAAAGCCTAGATTCGGCTGGTTGTGAGATGAAGGATCTCCACGCGCTCAGCCCGCCACTCCCCGGCTTTGTCCTGATTGGCAGTCACGCGTATTTCCTGGCCGACTTCAAGACATTCCATACGGCAATTACGGCGTTGCGCGGCAGGCACCCCGCTGCTGAACTCTATGCGCGCGTGTGCTACCTCCACGCGCCTCAGCATGTGGTTCCGCCCTTGAACAAAGATCCAGCCGGGAGTGGAGGGTTGTGACAAAGGTGGATCGATCACAGTGCCTTGAAACATGCCTGAGGCACTCCAGCCGGCAGACAGGCAGCAAGAACGAAGACGAAAATCAGGGACACCGCCCAGCTACAGCGCATAATCAATTCTGATGCTGCTGTACCGGGCGGCGTTCACTTTTTCAGTCGTAATATTCAAGGCCCAGGTGCGTGATGAGTTGCTCACCTTTCAGGTAACGCAGGGTGTTCTTGAGCTTCATTGACTGGATAAACAGATCATGTTCCGGATAAAGTCCCGGAGCCGTCATTGGAGACTTCAGGTAGAAGCTGAGCCACTCCTGCACGCCGATACCCGATAGCTCATTGCAACGTTTGGCCAGATCAAGGAACAGGACCAGGTCCAGCGCGATAGGCGCCGCCAGAATCGAATCGCGGCACAGGAAATCAACCTTGATCTGCATGGGATAGCCCAGCCAGCCGAAGATATCGATGTTGTCCCAACCTTCTTTGTTATCACCACGAGGCGGGTAATAGTTGATGCGGACCTTGTGGTAAAAATCCTTATAAAGCTGAGGGTACAGTTCAGGCTGAAGGATCTGGTCCAGCACTGAAAGCTTTGACTCCTCTTTGGTCTTAAATGACCCGGGATCTTCCAGCACTTCTCCATCGCGATTACCGAGGATGTTGGTTGAAAACCATCCGCTCAGTCCCAGCATGCGGGCTTTGAACCCTGGCGCAAGAATGGTCTTCATCAGCGTCTGGCCGGTCTTAAAGTCTTTTCCCGCGATGGGCGCATTGTTCTTCTTGGATAACTCCATCATGACCGGAATGTCCACCGTCAGGTTGGGAGCGCCGTTGGCGAACGGAACACCTTCTGACAGTGCCGCGTACGCGTAAATCATGGACGGCGCAATGTTCTCGTCATTCTTTTCCATGCCTTCCTCGAAGGCTTTGAGCGAAGAATGCACTGCACTTGGCTGAAGATAGATTTCAGTGGAACCGCACCAGATCATGACCAGCCTGTCAGCGCCGGACTCCTTCTTGAAGGCGCGGATATCCTCGCGCAACTGGTTGGCAAGATCCAGTTTGTTCTTGCCTTTCTTCACGTGGTGACCGTCCAGCTTCTTGACGTAATTTCGATCAAACACGGCTTTGCGCGGTTTGATCGAAGTCATAAAAGGCTTGATCTGGTTGAGCAGGTCTTTTTCCAGAACAGCCGCGTGGATGGCGGCTTCATAGGCGTCTTCTTCAAAAATGTCCCATGCAGTGAAGACAATGTCATTGAGGTCGGCCAGTTGGACGAATTCCTTGATCTTGGGCGATCTGCCCTCAGTGCGCTTTCCCAGACGGATGGTGCCCATTTGCGTTAGCGAGCCTACCGGCTCAGCGATGCCTTTGCGAACCGCCTCAACACCGGCCATGAACGTGGTTGCCACTGCGCCCATTCCGCAGATCATGACGCCGAGCTTGCCCTTTGCCGGGGCTATTTTGATTTCCCTGGTTTCTTCCGAAGAGGATTTGGGTGCCATTTATTTTTGCGACCATCCTAGATAAAGATCTTGGTATAAACGTCACTTCGCGGCGCTCAGCGCACAAAAAAATAAAATGACGCGAAGCCGAAATGAACCTTCGGCCCCGGGACGCTGCCAGCAACGTCCCATAACGAACCAGACTGTGATTGCAAACTGATTATCTTCTCGCATTCAGCACGGTTTTGTAAACCATGGATTGCAAGATCAACCGCGGGCGAGTTGTGCTATTGCTCAGGCTGAAGCGTGCATCCTGTTCTTCCAATGCGACCATACAAACCAGAAAATTCCCACCAGGATCATCGCGATAATCACCGCATCCAGCCGGTGCAGCCATTGTCGCAAACGAGGATCGGTGTCCCAGTGCTCGCCCAGTTTCATGCCGACCCACGCCAGAACAAAACACCACGGCCATGAACCGGCAAACGTATAAAGATGAAAGCGGGCCCGAGGCATGCGCGCAATGCCCGCCGGCAGAGCGATGAACGTCCGGATCACCGGCAGGAGTCGTCCAATAAACACCGCAGCGGCGCCAAACTTGTGAAAGAAGCGGTCCGCCATATCGAGATCATGGCGGTTGATCCAGATATAGCGGCCATATTTTTCCACCAGCGGACGTCCGCCGTAATGTCCGATCTCATAGGCAATCACCGATCCCAGATTGCAGCCGATGGCGCCCGCCGTAGCCACCCAGAAAAGACTGAGCCGGCCGGTATAGACCAGGTATCCGGCAAAGGGCATGATGATCTCAGAAGGCAGCGGAATACACGCCGACTCAATGGCCATGAGCGCAGCCACGCCAAAATAGCCTGTGCTGGAGATCACGCCGACAATGATCTTTGCCAGCACTGCAATGATTTTTTCTGTCATTCGCTGGGTTTACTCATTGAATGGATTTGCTCATGGGATGGGATTGCTTTTCGGTGGGATGCTAGTGTGGGTCAGAATTCCTGCGAATCCTGCGTAAACGTATATCCGGGAAGACTCATCCCTTCATCCATACGGGAAACTTTCACGCGAATGCTTTCCGCATCCGGCGCATCTTTGCTGGCCGGACGCAGCATGGCGTACTGGGTAAACAGCTCACTGTAAACCTTGGTCACCAGGAAGTTGGCGCCGTTTTCATCATTGCGCCACACCTGCCCTGCCTGAACGTTTTTGACCATAAGCAACAGACTACTGATTGCCGTGCAGGAAGGTCAATGGCAGCGAACCACAGGCAGCAAATTGTGTTGTCACCAAGTTCTCTGTGTTCACAGCGCCGCAGGCGCGAATGAAAGTAGCCCGGCACGCAGCGGAGCAAGTGCCGGGAAGGCAGCTAAAGAACGAAGTCCCGATAGGGACGGCTGAAGCTTGCCCCTTGATCAGAGTGCTTGCGTTGTTTTGCCGAAGAGTGCACGAGAAAATGGAAGCAGGAAGGGAGATGAGGCATTCTAGTCAGCCGTCCCTGGCGGGACTAGTCTTTTCTTTTGCCTGTTCCCGGCACTTGCTTTGCGGCGTGCCGGGCTACTTTCAGTCGCGCCTTCGGCGCTTTTTTAGGGCATTCTCCCGATTTACTCGATCCGCTCAACGTGCCGCTCCAAACCCTATCAGGTGCTGTAGCTGCGGGACAATCAACTCCTGGCGAGGCCGACCCGCGCGCCGAGCCCGTGGCAACAGGAGCATCCACTGAGCAACCAAGAAACTCGCGCTCAAGCGGTTTGGAGCGCAGCGACAAAATCAAAGCCCCGGCAGCTTCCCGTTGAACAGCTCCTCGATCTTCGCCGCCGGCACTCTCACGCCCACATAAAAACTGCCAAAGATCGCATACATGGCGCTCACTTCGTCAAAGCGCATTTCATAGATCAGCTTTTTGAAGATCACAGGATCGTCGGCAAACAGATCAACGCCCCACTCCCAGTTGTCGAATCCGATCGACCCGGTAATGATCTGCTTGACTGTCCCCGCATAACGCCGGCCCACCATGCCATGCTCTTCCATCTGGCGCTGGCGTTCTTCAATCGGCAGGCTGTACCAGTTCTTGTCTTCTCCACGACGCCGGTCCATGGGATAGAAGCAGACATAGCGCGAAGGCGGAATCTGCGGAAACAAACGCGGCCGCATCGCTTCCGTCTGCCGCTCCGACCGTTTCGTCGATGGCGGCATCCCACTCCGGCGAATGCGGCGCAATTCCCTTCTCCTGCAAAGTCCGGTAAAGCTTGAGCGAAGACTCGTACAATCCGAGTTCCACCACCGACACATAGGACGTGGTTTGCTCCAGATAATCATTCAGCCGCAGCCGCGCAATCTCCAGTTCCACGTGCTTGAGATGATCAAAAGTGTTGCGGAAATGGATCAGCATGAGATCGGCTTTGTGCCCCAGCATGGAAAACAACGCGCTCTGTCCGTTCACATGCTGCTCCAGCTTCACCAGGGCTGCGCCTGCCTCGGCAAGAATCTCATGCTGCTGCGCCGGAGCAACTTTGCGCCATTCCGCCCAGCGAAAATGGAACATCTGGTGCAGTACGCTGGAGCCTTCCAGTGTGAGTGGAACTGCGTGCAAATTTTCAGATTGTGTCCGCGTCTCTGCTTTACCGATGGATGCCATGCTTTTCCTCTGTTGTGATTGTAGCCCGGGTGCTTTAATTTTAATCAGCTATGCCGACCGCTCCCGCAAGGCCGCAAAATCTTCTGGCGCAAAACGCCGCAAAATCCGTACTGAAACCTAAATCCAGCGCCCAAGCTGCACCGGCAAAAAGCCTTCTGCCGCGGCAAAAGCCGCCGCAGTCAAGCCCGAAGGCCAAAGGATACAATCCCGTGGCTCCTGAGCGGGTCCGGGAAATCCTTGCCCGTCTCGATCAACTTTATCCCGGCGCTACCTGTGCCTTGACCCACAAAAATGCCTGGGAGTTGCTGGTGGCGACCATTCTCTCTGCGCAATGCACTGATGCCACCGTGAATAAAGTTACGCCGGAACTGTTCAGAAAGTATCCCACACCGCAGGCCATGTGCTGCGATTACGCCGGAACAGCTTGAACCCGACATTCGGCCAACCGGCTTCTTCCGCAACAAGTCCAAGTCGCTGGTGGGGGCGGCCAAAGAAGTGGTGGCCAATTTTGGCGGTGAAGTCCCGAATGACATGGAAAAGCTGCTGAGTTTGCCCGGCGTCGCGCGCAAGACCGCCAACGTGGTGCTGGGAACCTGGTTCAAGATCGGCGTCGGCGTGGTCGTGGATACGCATGTGCACCGCATCTCCCGACGGCTCGAACTGACCAAAAGCAACGATGCAAAAAATATTGAGCAGGACCTGATGAAGGTGATTCCACAAGACCGCTGGATCGACTATTCACACCTGATCATCCATCACGGGCGCGCGCTGTGTATCGCCCGCAAACCCAAATGTGCTGATTGCAGCCTGGAACAGCTCTGCCACGCCGCGGACAAAACCTGGTCCACGGTGGACATACATAAGAACGCTACGCCGGGATGATGTATGCTCCCGTTCATCTGTCATTTCGAGCGATGCCGGAGCTTACGCGACGACGAGAGAGGAACCCCGAGAATGTCCCTTGCGACAATGCCGCTACAGGGAATTTTTTCTAGACATTGGTTTTTTGCTATGAACAAGAAAATCCGCGCGGTCCATATCACCATCATCGTCTTACTCTATCGATGCTGTCGTTCGCCCAAACGCCTGCCTTCATCACCGACCCGGCGCAGATCAAATCAAAAGACAAATTTGACGTCCAGCAGCTCAGCGTGGACAAGCTGTTCACCACGCGCAATATTGGCGCCAGCACCTGGTCGCCTGATGGGAAACAAATCGCCTTCATCAGCAATATCAGCGGTCGTAACAATATCTGGCTGGTCTCGTCTGAAAGCGGCTGGCCCACCCAGCTTACCGTCAGTGACCAGCGGCAGGTAGTCCCGGCATGGTCGCCCAACGGGCGCTGGATCGCCTACGGTTCTGACGTGGATGGCAATGAGCAATGGGACATCTTTATCGTTTCGCCTGCCACGGCCAGGTGATCAACCTCACCAACACGCCGGACGTATCAGAAGAAAACTTTCTCTGGTCGCCCGATAGTGAGCGGCTTGCCTACAGCGTTAAACCGAAGGAATCCCCCAACTATGAGATTGACATCATGGAGGTGGCGACAAAGAAAGTAACGCACCTGACCAGCAACACGCCGGCAGACCTGAATAATGCTCCGGCCGCCTGGTCGCGTGATGGCAAATGGCTGGTATTCAACCAGAGTAACGCCGCCGGAAAGAATGCCAACATCTTCCTGGCAGACGCTGCCACCGGCAAATCCACCAACCTCACGACGCACACGGGCGAAAAAGTTTATACGGCAACGGACATATCGCCCGATGGAAAAACCATCTTGCTCACATCCAACGCCGGCAATGGGTACGATAATGCCGCCCTGCTCGACGTGGCCAGCAAGAAAATTGCGTGGCTGACGGAAGACAAATGGGAAATCAATACGGGCCAGTTCTCACCCGACGGGAAGCTTTTGACGTGGGTCAAGAATGCCGACGGCAATTCGGAGATTGTCACCTATGATCTGGCCAAACGCGAACAGCGCGCCCTTCCCTTGCCGAAAGGCATCAACACGCTGGCAGGATCAGACACTGCATTTTCAGGCAAGGGTGCCGCGCGATTTGCGTTTGCTCCTGAATCACAATGGTCCCAACGCGCCCAACGACATATGGGTTGATGACCTTGCCACGGCAAAAAGTCATCAGGTAACGCACTCTTTGTCTGCGGGCGTACGCGGTGAAGACATGGTGGAGCCGTTTCTGGTCCATTATCCCAGCAAAGACGGCAAGTGGCAGATCTCCGCGTTTGTCTATGTCCCGTATCAACGCCCAGCGCAACGGCAAGAACGCTGCCATCGTTTCCATCCATGGCGGGCCAGATGCGCAGTTCATCAACAGCTTCAATCGCAATATCCAGTTCCTGGTGAACCAGGGCTTCTTTGTGATTGCGCCCAACTATCGCGGATCAAGCGGCTACGGAAAAGAATTCTCTGACGCCAACCTGCATGACATGGGAGGCGGCGATCTTGATGACGTGATCTCCGCTGCCGACTGGCTGATCAAGACCGGCTTTGTTGATCCCAAAAAGGTTGCGGTGCTGGGCGGCAGCTATGGCGGCTATCTCAGCATGATGGCCGTTACAAAATTTCCCGATCGCTGGGCCGCTGGCGTGCCGATTGTGCCCTTTCGTGAACTGGTTCACTGAAATCGAGAACGAAGATCCGCTGCTGCGCCAATATGACATTTCCACCATGGGCGATCCGGTGAAAGACAAGGCGCGCTTGCAGGAACGCTCGCCCATCAACTTTGTCGATCAGATCAAAGCGCCGCTTCTGCTGCTGGCCGGCGGGCATGATCCGCGTTGTCCGCGTACGGAAGCCGAGCAAGTGGCATCGGCGATAAAGAAACGCGGCGGCGTGGTGGAATTGAAAGTTTACGAAAACGAAGGCCACGGCTTCGCCAAAATAGAAAACCAGATTGATTCCTACACGCGCATCGCCGACTTCCTGAAGAAGTATCTGCCGCCGGAGAAGTGCGGGTGCAATGTGTATGACTAAGTCAGCAATTGGCAATTGGCAATTGGCAATTGCTAATTGCCACTCCCCAGCAACCTTTTCAGCAACTCCTGTGATGCCATCCTATGCACGTGTTCGGTGATGGCGAAGACCAGGCCCATCATCGTGTATTCGCGGGCTTCAATCGCCGGAGGAAATCCCGCATCGCTGAGCGTCTGACTTGTCACCGGACCAATGGACGCCAGCCAGATGGCCCGCAGCGTTGGTTCATTTTCTTTGCCCAGCAGATCCAGAAAATTCGTTGCCGTGGACGAGCTGGTAAACGTCACAATGTCCGGCAAACTGGGTATCGTCAGAAAATAATTTTTGCAATTTGGCTTTCGCGCCCGCGGGCACTTTCGTCTCGTATGCCTCGGCGATATCCACTTCCGCTCCGGCTTTCCGCAGTTCGTTCGGTAAAACATCGCGCGCCACTTTCGCGCGAACCAGCAGAACGCGCTTCCCTTCCGTTTTGCCGCGCAACGCTTCCACCACGGATTCCGCCACGTACTTTTCCGGCGTCACGGAAACTTTCAGCCCTTGCTCTTCAATCGCCTTGCTGGTCGCCGGGCCAATCGCCGCGATCTGCAGATGCTTCAGCTTGCTTACGGGAATTTTCAGTTTCTTCAACCGCTCCACCATGGCCTCAACGCCATTCACGCTGGTCAGAATCAGCCAGTCGTAATCAGCGATGCCCTTCAAACCAGCGTCCAGCGCCTTGAAGCTGCTGGGCGGCTTGATCTCAATGGTGGGAACTTCTGTCACTTCAGCGCCAAGTTCGCGCAACGGCCGCGCCAGACCACCGGACTGCTTGCTGGCACGCGTGGTCAGGATGCGCCAGCCGATCAGTGGTTTGTTCGCGTCGCTATTCATGGCTTATGTGCCGCAAATTCAAGGCTGATTGGGAACAGCCACTTCCTGGCGGTAAACCTCTTCAAGAATCTTATCGGCGCCCTGATTCAACAGCTTCTGCGCCGTCTCTTTGCCTAACTGCACGGGATCACTGCCCTGGGCTGTCTGGCGCAGTATCTGGCTGCCATCCGGACGCCCCACCATGGCGCGCAGATTGATTGCGCTGCCGTGAATCTCAGCATGGGCCCCAATCGGAACCTGGCATCCACCGCCCAGGCTGCCCAGCAAAGCGCGTTCACACTCAATCGCCCGGCGAGTTTCCGCATGGTTGAGGAATTCAATGTGACGAAGCGTTTCAGTGTCGCCGGCGCGGGTCTCAATCGCCAGCGCACCCTGGCCAACCGCCGGACACATAATCTCTGGGGCCACGCGCGAGCGTACATATTTATCCAGGCCAAGCCGCTTCACGCCCGCTGCCGCCAGAATAATCGCATCATATTCGCCCGACTCAAGCTTGCGCAGCCGCGTATCCACATTGCCGCGAAGCGGAAATATCTCCAGATCAGGACGGAGGGCTTTCAACTGGCATTGCCGGCGCAGGCTGCTGGTGCCAACCTTTGCGCGCTCCGGCAATTCATCAATGGCGGAATACTTGACCGAAATAAAGGCATCCCGCGGATCTTCGCGTTCCATAATCGCCGCCAGCGTGAACTCAGGTTGCAGTTCCGTAGGCACATCTTTCAGGCTGTGGACTGCCAGATCAATCCGCTTGTCCGCCAGCGCTTCTTCAATTTCCTTGGTGAACATGCCCTTGGTGCCGACCTTGGCCAATGACACATCAAGGATCTTATCGCCCGTGGTCTTGATGATCTCTATCTCCACCGCGTGCCCCTTCTCACGCAGCAACGCCGCTACATGATTGGCCTGCCAGAGTGCGAGTTTTGAGCCGCGTGAACCAATGCGTAGGTTGGCCGATCTTTAATTGCCCATAAAATTGCCCATCTTAGGGTTTGGGCTTTCCGTTGTTGGAATTGGTGTTCAGGTTGAAGATGCGCCGCACCATGTCATGTATGGTCTGCGCTTCCGGATGCGCCGCTGAAGATTTTAGCGTGGTAATGGGCGTGTGCAACAGCTTGTTGATGATGCCGCGCGTCATGGCCTCAATGGCGGCATCCTGCTCCGGCGTGATCTGGCCCAGCTTGCCGCGTATGCGATCGATCTCCGCCTGGCGTATGGTCTCACAATATTCCTGTAGCGAGAGGATCGTCGGCACCAGTTCCAGCGACTTCATGCGCGTGGCAAAGCGGTCCACTTCAAACTCAATGATCTTCTCCGCCCGCTCGGCTTCCTTCATTCGCTCCGCGCTGTTGTTGCTGGCCACTGATTGCAAATCGTCCACGTCATAAACGAAAAGGCCGTCCAGCTTGTTGACCTCCGGCGCCACGTTCCGCGGCACGGCAATGTCAATGAAGAACACGGGGCGGTTACGGCGACCGCGCAGCAGGCGTTCACCATGCTCGCGACGGAAGATCGGTTCAGCGGCGCCGGTGGAAGTCAGGATGATATCGGCATGGTCGGCCGTATCATAAATCAGGTCGAACGGCACAGCCTGGCCGCCAAAGGTTTCCGCCAGATTCACTGCGCGCTCATGGGTGCGATTGCTGACAATGATCTTCTCCGCCCCGTGAGCAATCAGATGGCGCGCCGCCAGCTCAGCCATTTTGCCGGCGCCGATCAGATAGACCGTCTTGCCTTTCAGCGTGCCGAATATTCTCTCCGCCAGTTGTACAGCCACTGACGCGATGGAAACGGACGAGCTGCCAATCGCGGTCTCATTGCGGACCTTTTTAGCCACCGCGAATGCTCGCGACAGCAGCGCTTCCAGTGCTGAGTGCACTGCCCCCAGTCCGCGGGCCACTGCATACGCTTCTTTCACCTGGCCCAGGATCTGCGGCTCGCCCACCACCATGGAGTCCAGACTGCAAGCCACGCGGAAAACATGGCGGACGGCGTCGAGCTCGGAAAATTCGTAGAGGTGGGAATGGATGCTGTCCTGGCTGACGCCGAAGTAGCTGCTCAGAAACTGGCGCAGGTCGGCTCGCTGCCGTGTGCTGGTAATCACCTCCACGCGATTACAGGTGGAGATCAACATGCCTTCATCCACGCCCGGCTGTTTCACCAGCTCACTAATCGCCACTGGAAGCTGGGCCTCAGAGACAGCCAGCCTCTCGCGCAAATCCAGCGGTGCGCTTTTGTGGTTCACGCCAATGAGCTGAAAGTTCATGGATTGATAAACCTGTGCACATGGCTGAGGCTGTTGGCGGCCCAGGCAAGAACAGCGGTTGCAAAAGCGAATGTCGCCATATACGCGGCACGCCGTCCACGCCATCCCGCGCTCCAGCGCGTGTAGAGCAGCACCATGTAAACGATCCAGCTCAGGATGGAGATAAGAATCTTGGCGTCAAAGAAATACTGTGTCCCCACGCGCGCTTCCGCCACAATCGCTCCCGAAATCAGGCCCAGCGTCATAAACGGAAAGCCCCAGATCAGGCTCTTGTAGCCAATGTCATCCATCACCGCCAGTGCAGGCAACCTTGACCACACGCCGCTGGCGTTCTTGGATTTCAGCGTCTTCTCCTGGATCAAATAAAGGATGCTGGCGATGAAGCTGAATAAGAGTGCGGAGTAGCCGATCAGGATGAGCACAACGTGTACGTATATCCACTGCCTGCTGACAAAGAGCGGTGTGGATGACATCGCCGGGCTTTGATTGGCTGGCCGCGGAAAGTGTCAACAGGAAGACCAGTGGAAATACCGCCAGCCCCGGAGAAGTGGCCTTGTAGCGCGCGTACACCACAAAGAAGAACACCATGAGCAGGAATGCCAGCAGTGATTCCATTTCGTGCATCGATGAAGGCGCCCAGACGCCGCTCATCATGGCATTTTCCACCAGCGCCACGAAATGAAAAATTGATCCCAGCCCCACCGCCGGAATGGTGATGGTGCTCAGGACCTTTTTGCCGCTCCACAAGGCCGACAGCGCATACAGGAGTCCAACCGCATACAGCGATAAGGCGACTCGTAACCAGAACAAGGGCATAGAGTTATGAGTTAAAGAGTAACCGATTTAACGGCTGATTATGCCATCTTACGTCATAGCCGCGGGTGATAAAGCACACAATGGTAACAAGGAGCAAATAGTAATTCGCACCGGGCATAAGCCGAGCCATTTCTGGGCGGCATGCCAATGCTACTTAACACCGTTACAATCAGCAACTTAAGCCGCAACCAATTACCCAGAATGGATGGGGCTAGATTCGTAGCCGCCAATTTTCCGGCTTAGCTAATGGCTAGGTGCTAATGGCTAATGGCTGGTTCATCTCGTTTCCAGCTTCTTCAGCCGTTCCGCCGCCAATTCTGACGAAATCGGCGTGTAATAGACCTCTTTGAGGAAATAGGGCTTCGCCCGCGTGGAGAGTATGGGAAGGATTTCCATATGCCAGTGATAATCCTCATCCACGGTCTTCCAGTACTGCAGCGTGTTGGATTTCTGATAGGTATTGGGGACCGTGTGCAGGACCATGTGAAAGCTTTCCGCAATGCTCATCACGCGCTGGAAAGTATGGCGGACCAGCGCCGCCAGTTCGCTGCAGCCCGCCGGAACGCGCAAGGATTGACCGTTCAAATGACGATTCGTGTTTGCGCGGCATGATCCACATTTCATAAGGCATACGCGACGCAAAAGGACAAAGCGCCACATAGTTTCCTGACTGCTCCACAATGCGAACCGGGTGGCGAAGTTCCTGGTTCAGGGTGTCACAAAATACGCAGCGCTCTTTCTCGTAGTAGTAGTCGCGCGAAGCACGCAGTTCATAAAGCACCCGGCGAGGAACAAACGTGGTGGCCGTAATCTCTGACACGGGATGATCAAACTCCTGCCCGGCCGCCGGTCCGTAATTCTTGAACATGGTCACATATTTGAAGCGCGTATCGTGCTTAAGATCATGAATGCGTTGCGCCGCCAGCAGCAGGAACTGCGCAATCTCAGCGTCGGACGATTGCCACAGTTCAATATCATGGCGAATGCTCTGCACCAGCACTTCATGCGCGCCCACGGTATTCATGGCGTCATAAATGCCTTCCGCGCGGCGGTGCGGCTCGCCTTCAATCCGGTACAACGGCGCCGGATGCACCATGGCCATTACCGGTCCAGCTCCGGATTCTGTCGAACTCATGCTGCTGATGACCTGCGGGGCGTTTGGGGACCCAGGACAAAAAAGACAATATCCGGGCTGAGGCTGCCGTTCCGGCTCATCACCGACAATCACCCAGGAGCGTGTGATGGGATCCTTGCGCAATTCCATGCTGATTCTAGTAAACAGAGCGTAAGGAAAGAGGTCAAGGAGCGCCAGCTTTCAGGTAGTGGCCGAGCACCTTCGCCAGGCCCAAAGCTTAAGCCTTTAAGAATATTTGCAAGTACCTGCCGATTGCCTGCAACTCTCAGCCGGTGGGAATACATCTTTACCAGAGCGATCCATTCTGAGGAGTCCAATTGCCGCTTCATAATCTTAAGTTTAGAGCGACCATCGCGTCAGCTCTGGTCATCGTCTTCACCTCAACCGGAGCTTTTGCCCAGAGCTCTTCAGCTCTGGAAGAGCCAGAAGCTCTGAACCAGCCACAAACGCGCACAGAGATCGTCTTTTATCAAGCACCCCAGTATCAAGCACCCCAGTATCAGCCGGCCAGTATCAAGCACCCCAGCAACAGCCTGAACAAAGCGGCGACTTTGTACGAGCCTATTCGTGGCCACGGCCAGAGAAGCATTCAATGTACAAGGAATCGCCGAGCCAACGCTGGCGCAGCCCGATGCGGAAGGCACGAGCGAGCTAACGGCAACACAGGGCAGTTCAGCATCGTCGCCGAACTCGGGCGATTCCCACCAACATGGCCTGATCGTTCGCAGCTTGAGACGTACTCTGGAAGATCAGAAAGAACTCTACGCCGCACCCTTCCATCGCCAGAACCTCAAATGGGACGCGCTCTTCCTGGTGGGCACCGCGGCCCTGATCGCCACCGACCGGCAGTCCTCGCGCGCTATCTCACTGACCCATGTCAATACCTACCGCAATATGTCGAATGCCAGCATCAGCGGGCTCAGCGTGGCCTTGGGCGGAATCTTCGTGGCGGGCCTGACCGGCGATCATCCACACGCGCGCGAAACCGGCATGCTCGGTCTGGAAACGCTGGTCAACACTTTTGTGGTCTACACTCCCATGCAGTTCATCTTTGGCCGTGAACGGCCTACGGAGGGGACAGGCAACGGACGTTTCTTCGTGAACCGCGGATTCAACACATCCTTCCCCGGCGGTCATGGCATGTTCGCCATGGCCATGGCGACTACCATCGCCCATGAGTACCGTAAACCCTGGGTTGAAATCCTGGCCTATGGAGCGGCGACAGCCGTGGCAGCGGGCCGCATCGGCGCCAAGATGCACTTCAATTCAGACATTCTGGTGGGAAGTTCTCTGGGATTCCTGATCAGCCGGCATATCTTCTACGCCCATTGCGATCCTGATCTGAGCGATGGGTGCCACCGGTAAAGGGACTGGATGAAAAGCGAGGCGCCTTTCGATCTGCGACGTGAGTCGAATGACGTTTTCATCTCAGTCATCAACGGGCCGCTGCGTTTGCCTGCTGTGCTGGTTGCTTTCGTGGCGATAAAGCGATGAGGAGCAGGCCAATCAAAATCAGCACGCCGGAAGTGACCAGAAATCCCAGGCGTTGGCTTGCCATCTCCACCCCCAGCACACCCATGACTGCCGCATGAGCGAAGCTCGACCAGGCTGCGAACGCGATCAAGCTGCGGTGTGCCGCTGGGGTTTTGACCGCCAAGAGCAGGAAAACGCCCAGAGTTGCGTAGATTGCCATCTGCATGGTGTCACCGGTGTCAGAGAGCACCGGGTTGAATAGACCATTGATGGCAGGATAGATGGCAGCAGAAAAAAACAGCCCGACAACTACCAGAACAATCTTCAATGCACGCTCCCGAGTCATAAGGCTCTCCTTAACACATTGTGAACCAATCCCGGCATGAATGTAATGAGAATCCTTACCATCCCGACCTGAGCGAGGCCTGCCACCGGTAAACGTGTTTGCAAATAGGAGTGGCTCTCCAGGCCTGCCCATACCCAAAGCGCCGCAGCGAAATTGTCTAGTAAATCAAGGCTCTTCTTAACGGGCATAAAATGGCATAATATGAAGGTTATGGCAATGACATCTCTGAATATTTCTCTCCCGGAAGCCCTGAAACATTACGTTGAGACTCAAGTCGCGACGGGCGACTGGGGCACACCCAGCGAATATGTTCGTGAGCTAATCCGCCAGGACAAGGAACGTCGCCTGAGCAGTCTGGAACAAGAGTTAATTGCGGCTACAAAGGGACCAAAGATTGAGCTTTCCATTGCTGATGTTCGCAAAAAAGGGCTCCTGCGGGTTCTCCGTGAGCACAAGCAGAAGTGAAGAAATACAATTTGATTGTAAGCGACGGTGCGGTTGCCGACATACTGGATCAGGGAGACTGGTATGTGCTTCAATCCGGTCCCAAGCTATCCAACAGGTGGGAACGCGCAGTAACCAATTCTCTGCTTAAACTCACAAAAAATCCTCGGACCGGTTCTCTCTGCAAATTCAAGGCAGAAGAGATTCGCGACGTTCGACGTACTCCGATCCCAGGATTTCCGAAACATCTGATCTTCTACAGGATTGATAACGAGGAGATCTTGATCCTTCGCGTTCTCCATGGCGCTCGGGACCTTGAGAGTCTATTTTGAAACGACGGAATTAACCTGAGATATAATCCCCACACCAGCCGAATGACTCAGCGTTGCCCTGAATACTGAGCAGTTCCCCAGATGACAGAAGCCTCCACACCGCTGATGCGGCAGTATGCCGCCATCAAGAAACAACATCCCAATGCCCTGCTCTTCTTCCGCCTGGGAGATTTCTACGAGCTGTTCTTTGAAGACGCCGTCGTCGCGGCCAAAGAACTTCAGATCACGCTGACCTCACGCAACAAGGAAAAAGACCAGGCCATCCCAATGTGTGGCGTTCCGTATCACGCCGCCGAAGGCTATCTCTCCAAACTTTTGCGCAAGGGATTCAAGGTTGCCATCTGCGAGCAGATGGAAGATCCCAAAGTCGCCAAAAAGCTGGTGCGCCGCGAAGTGACCCGCGTGATGACGCCCGGCACCGCCATTGACTCCAGCGTGGGCGCC
Source organism: Terriglobia bacterium (assembly GCA_963824835.1). Taxonomy (GTDB): domain Bacteria; phylum Acidobacteriota; class Terriglobia; order Terriglobales; family Acidobacteriaceae; genus Angelobacter. The sequence goes on from CAWGRA010000003.1 coordinate 94,689, forward strand.
GAGGACAACAACTTTCTCGCCGCACTCGCCCGCGCCTCATCCGCCGGGAAGCGGAGGCGCTGCGGTCGGCCTGGCGGCACTGGATCTTTCCACCGGCGAATTTCGCGCCACCGAATTTCGCGGCCCGGACGCCGAGCGTCGCATTCTGGAAGAGCTGCAACAGCTTCGTCCGCGAGAAGTTCTGTATCCCAGTGGACTGCCGCTGTTTGATCGCGCACCGCTCACCAGTGCAAGCGCCGACTCGACCGCCAATTCGCAAGCTGAAGCTCCAGCGGTTGCTCCTGGAGACGCCCTGCAAAATTCCGGCGAGCGCGCCAGGTTTACTGAAACACCTTTAGAAGACTGGGTGTTCTCGCCCGACTACGCCATCCCGCTGGTGGAAAATCAGTTTGGCGTTCTATCACTTGAAGGTTTCGGCCTGGAAGGCAAGCCCGCGGCGGCCACGGCAGCCGGAGCCATTCTGCATTACGTCCGCAGCACGCAGAAGGGCACGCTCCAGCATGTGGACCGCATCGGCTTTTACGATCGCCAGGAATACCTGGTGCTTGATGCCGTCACGGTCCGCAACCTTGAACTGGTTGAACCCCTCTTCGCCAACACCGGGAATGAAGTCACGCTGTTTCGCGCGCTTGACGCCACGCTCACGCCCATGGGCAAGCGGCTTCTCCGCGCCTGGATGCTCCGGCCATCCATCAATGTAAGCGAGATCAATGACCGTCTTGACGCAGTGGAAGCCGGCGTAAAAGACTTTGTCGCTCGCGAAGAATTGCGGCGCGCACTCAATGGCGTCATGGACATGGAACGCCTGCTCAGCCGCGTAACTCTGGAAACGGCCAACCCGCGCGATGTGCTGGCCCTGTGCGCGTCATTAAATCGCACACCGCTGATCAAGGCCGCTCTGTCCAGGCTCCAATCCGCCCGTCTGCAAACGCTCAATGATCTGCTGGACGAGATGGATGATCTCCGCCAGCGGATTGAGAAGACCATCGTTGAAGAGCCGCCGCTTGACTCTCTCTGATGGCGGCGTCATTCAACCCGGACTCGATCCCGAACTCGACGAGCTGAGAAATCTCAGTCGTAACAGCAAGCAATACATCGCGCAGATTGAAGAACGTGAGCGCAAGCGCACCGGCATCGGCTCGTTCGAAGGTAAAGTTCAACTCCGTCTTCGGCTATTACCTTGAGATCAGCAAATCCAACCTGCATCATGCGCCGGCGGACTACGAACGCAAGCAGACATTGGTCAATGCTGAGCGTTTCACCACGCCGGAGTTGAAGGAATATGAAGCCAAGGTGCTGGACGCGCAGGAGAAGATAGTCGAGATTGAACGCCGCCTCTTCACCGAACTGCGTACCGGCATTGCGGCGGAAGCAAAGCGCATCCGGCAGACTTCGCTGGCGCTGGCCGAAGTGGATGTACTCGCCTCGCTCGCCTTTCTCGCCCAGAACCGCGCGTATTGCCGGCCTATATTTACGGATAATGGCGCGGCCTCGTCGAGCCAACTGGAAATTGTCGATGGCCGCCATCCCGTCCTGGAACAACTCGAGATCACCGGCAGCAATGATCGTTTTGTGCCCAATGATCTTTATCTCGATGCCGGCAGACAGAACATTCTCCTGATCACCGGCCCCAACATGGGTGGCAAGTCAACCTATCTGCGCCAGACCGCGCTGATCGTCCTCATGGCGCAGATGGGAAGCTTTGTTCCTGCCCGCTCGGCCCGCCTGCCGGTGGTGGACAGGATCTTCACCCGTATCGGCGCCAGTGACAATCTGGCCCGCGGCCGCTCCACCTTCATGGTCGAAATGACCGAGACGGCCGCGATCCTGAACACTGCCACCCCGCGGTCGCTGATCCTGCTGGACGAAATCGGCCGCGGCACCTCAACCTATGACGGTCTGGCCATCGCCTGGGCCGTGGTGGAATACATACACTCCACCAGCAAGGCCAAAACGCTCTTCGCCACCCATTATCACGAGCTGACCGAGCTGGAAAGCCTGCCCGGCGTGAAGAACTTCCATGTTTCAGTAAAAGAAAATGCCGGAGGCATTGTGTTTCTCCGCAAAGTGGAACCGGGCGCAGCCGACCGCAGCTACGGCATCGAAGTCGCCAAGCTGGCGGGATTGCCTGCCGAAGTCATCGGACGCGCCCGCGAAGTCCTGCACGAACATGAAAATGCCGAGCATGAAGCCACCGTGCATCTCTCGCCGGGAAGCAAGGCGCATGGACCATGAGCCGCAGATGCAGTTGACCATGTTCACGCCGCTTTCCCAGAAGATCATTGACCGCCTGCGCGAAGCCGACCTCAACAACCTGACGCCGCTCGATGCCATGAATCTGTTGAATGAGTTGAAGAAGCAGATCTAAGTTTTTGTCGGAACTCGCTCGTCGATCAAGAAGACCCGTGGGGCCTTCCTTTGTCGCCTTTTTCCCCGCCTTCCAGAGCAGTCCATGCCGTTCATTGCCGTCAAGTTTCCCTGTTGCCATCTTCCGCGATTTCCAACGTTGCCCATGCAAGCGCCGTAGGCGCGCTCAGAAGTTAGCCCAGGGCGTGAGCCCTGGGAAAATGTCGTGTAGAATGGCGAACCCCGGAGGGGTGACACATTGCCGCACACCTATTTCCAGAACGTAATACACGTCGTTTTCAGCACAAAAGAGAGACGGAAAACAATTTCTCCGCAGATCAAGGAAAGGCTCTGGTCTTACACGGCGGGCATTTGCAAACGACAAAACGTCTTTGTTCATGCAATTGGCGGCGTAGAAGACCACGTCCATCTTTTGCTGCAATTCCCGGCAACGATTGCAGTTGCGGAGGCCGTCAAGAAAATAAAAGCAAATACATCGAGTTGGATGTCTGACGAAATCGGAAAATTTTCCTGGCAGGAAGGATACGGTGCTTTCAGCGTGAGCAAATCAAATAGGTCCGCCGTTCAACGCTACATCCAGAATCAGGAGAAACATCATCGCAGGATGACGTTCGAAGATGAGTTCATTGCTTTGTTAAAGAAGCATGGAATCGACTATGACTCTCGATATGTTTTCGGCTAATCTGCCGCGCCTACGGCGCTACATCAACACCGTACCTTTCCCAGGGCTCACGCCCTGGGCTAACTTCTGAGTCGCGCCTACGGCGCTGTCTCGTGTTGAACACCAGCATCTTCATAGCAAGAGGTTGAAGACGACGAACAGGACCGAGGGAGTCCACAAGCAGGGCATCAGCCAACGTGGCGACAACCAGAAAGATCGATTTTGCTAAGCCCTAACTGAAGCTTGCCCCTTGCTTTCGCTTTTCTTTCGTGTACAATTCTACCGACTAAATTTCTGGAGGCGATTTTTTATGAGCATCAGTCAGGCCCTTTTACCCGAGTTCGATCAGGAAATGGCAAGCACGCGCAAGACCCTGGAGCGCGTACCCGAAGCAAAGTTCTCCTGGAAACCGCATGACAAGTCCGGCACCATGATCTGGCTGGCATCACATCTGGCAGACATACCATCATGGGCCAGCATGACCATCCAGCATGATGAGCTGGATATGTCCCCGGGCGGTAAGAAGATGGAACAACCACCGCCGCCCAAGACCACCAAAGAAATGCTGGATCGCTTCGATCAGTACGTGAAGGAAGCCCGCGCGGCCATCGCCGGCGTCTCCGATGCCGAACTGGCCAAGCCATGGTCTTTAAAAGACAACGGCCAGATATTGTTGACTATGCCCAAAGCAGTCTGTCTCCGGACATGGGTCATGAACCACAATATCCACCATCGCGCGCAACTGGGCGTCTATCTGCGGCTGAACAATATCGCCGTCCCGGCCATCTATGGGCCATCGGCTGACGAGAGCGGAATGTGATCCCCGATTAATCCAAATGCCAAATGGCTCAGCCCATCGGGGAACTCAAAGGCCTGGCTCTTCGGCGCTTTGCGCCTGTGGCCACAAGCGATTTCAAGGTCTCCACGTTACGCAAATCGTCGCCCGGTTCCTCGATGGGAGTTTCTGCAATGAACGCCGCGTGCTCGGTGCGTGGGTCATTCAAAAGCCTGCGGAATGGTTCCACGCCAATGGTTCCCTTGCCAATGTGCTCATGCCGGTCACGCCTGGAACCACGCGCGTCCTTCGCATCATTGCAATGCCATACATGAACGTTCCTTAAACCGATACTTTCATCCAGTTGCCGCATGGTTTCCTGCCATCCATGTTCGGAAACAATGTCATAACCGGAGACGTGAGTGTGGCATGTGTCAATACAAGCGCCCGCAGGGCAGACCGGCTTCAGGTATTCGAGCAGGTGCGCCACCTGATCAAATGACCCGCCCAGGGAGAACTCAGCCCCGGCAGTATTCTCAAGTAACACTTTAAGGTTTGATTTCTCCAAATCCAGCCCCTGGGCTGACTCAGCAATGGACTTTGCTACCAGCGCCAGCCCCTCTTCCCGGCTGCGCCCGCGAAAAGAGCCTGGATGCAGTACCAGATAGTCCGCACACAGCGCCAGCGCGCGTTCCAGTTCCCCGCGAAAGGCCTGTACCGATTTGCGATGGAACTCCGGCGTTGAACTGGCAAGGTTCACCAGATAACTGGTGTGGATCACCAGCGGACCAATGCTGTATTGATCACGCAGGCGGCGCATCTCTTTGCACTGTGGGCCTGCCAGTTCATACGGCTTCCACTGCCGCGGGCTGGAGGAAAAGATCTGAAAAGTATTGGCGCCCAGGCGGTAGGCCCGCTCCGCTGCCATGGCAACCCCACCCGCGGTTGAGGTATGTATGCCGATGCGACGAGGGCCGGGCTTGGGAGGATCACCCTTGGACCACAAGAGAACGTCTTTCAGGCTGAGCTTGCGCCGGGCGGCATCAGCACCTTCTTCTTTGTTGGACGGCATGCGCTAAACGCCTGATTCTAACACGCTAATCCGCGCCTTTCGATTGCCCATGAAGGCCTAATCAAAGTAAACTGAGTGTTCCACTGAGGTCAGGTGAAATGTTAGTAGTCATGAAGGCGCATGCCAGTGAAGAGCAGGTGCGCGCCGTATGTGAACGGATAGAGAGTCTTGGGTACCGGGCACACGCCATCCCGGGCGCGCAGCGCACGGCCATTGGCATTACAGGCAATAAAGGCGCTATGGAGGCCGGCACGCTGGAAGAAATGTCCGGTGTGCAGGAAGTCATTGTTGTAAGCAAGCCGTACAAATTGGTCAGTCGTGATGTGAAGGAAGAAGACACCGTGGTCCGCTTCCCCGGCTCTGACGGCACGTTTGGAGCACGCGATCTTGGCATCATTGCCGGCCCGTGTTCCATTGAGTCGCGGGAGCAGGCGTTTGCAATTGCTGAGCGCGTGGCCAAAGCCGGCGCCCGGTTCTTCCGCGGCGGAGCCTACAAGCCGCGTACGTCGCCCTATGCATTCCAGGGTCTGGGCGAAGAGGCCTTGAAGATCATGGCGGAGGTGCGTGAGCGCTTTGGACTCATGATCATGACTGAGGCCATTGACAATGAGTCGCTCGACCTGGTGGCCGAATATGCTGATTGCATCCAGATCGGCGCCCGCAACATGCAGAATTTCTCGCTGCTCAAGAAAGCCGGACGCATGCGCAAGCCGGTACTGCTGAAGCGGGGCATGTCAGCAACACTGGAAGAATTCCTGATGGCCGCGGAATACCTGATGAGCGAAGGCAATTACCAGGTGATACTGTGCGAACGCGGCGTCCGTACCTTCGCTGACCATACTCGCAATACGCTGGACCTGAGCATTGTTCCCGCCGTGCAGAAGCTGAGCCATCTGCCAATCGTGGTTGACCCAAGCCATGGCACCGGCAAACGCGATAAAGTATTGCCGCTGTCACGGGCCGCGGTGGCCGTAGGCGCGGATGGGCTGATCGTTGAAGTGCATAACGATCCCGATCGCGCGCTTTCAGATGGCGCTCAGTCCGTTTTTCCCGAGCAGTTTGACGAGTTGATGGCTGAGGTCCGCCAGATCGCGCCGGTGGTACATCGCAATGTCCAGGAGCCGCTGAAACAACCTGCTATTGCGAAGGCCGGAAAGTAATTGAACGCCACTTCACTTTCACGCACTTCACTTTCACCATATCTCCGTGTACCTGTTGCCCGCGCCTTGAGCGCGCTGCTGCTCGCGCTGTGCGGATGCATTGCGCTTACCGGATGTAAAGAGACACCCGATCCAGTTCCCAACTTCCGCGAGTCCGCTTACATCAGCAATGGCGGCAGCAACACTGTAACCGTGGTTGATCTGCGCGGACTGCGGGTACAGAGCATTGTGCCAGTGGGCAAGAGTCCCACCGGCCTGGCGACTAATCCCAGGAAAAACGAAATATACGTTGCCAACACGGAATCTAACAACGTGAGCGTGATTGACGCGGAGAGCAATAAAGTGGTGGCCACCATCGGCGTACACCGTGCTCCCTATTTTGTGGATGTTTCACGCGATGGCAAACGAGCTTACGTGGCCAACTCCGGATCGGCGAACGTTTCCGTCATTGATCTGGACCAGCGCAGAGTGATCAAGACGATCACTACCGGCAATGGCAGCAGCCTGGCCAGGTTGACCCCCGATGGCAGACTTTTAGTAGTCACTCTGAATGACGAGAACGCAATCGCCCTGGTGGATACGAACTCACTCGAGGTCCGGGCGAAAGTCAAAACCTGCCCAAAGCCCGTGGATCTGGGCATTGTTCCGGATTCCAGCAAAGTGTTTGTGGCTTGCAGTGAATCCAAACAGATCGCCGCGGTGGATTTGAAAGAGGCGCGCCTGCTGGCGCTGCTGGACGTAGGCCAGACGCCTATTGATATTGCCGTGAAGCCGGATGGCGGTGAAGTCTTTGTTTGTAACTACGATGCCAGCTCAATTTCAGAGATTGTCACCGGCGCCAATGAAGTTAACAACACTTTCCTCATCGGCGATCATCCGGTGCGCGCCATGGTTACACCTGACAACTCCCTGCTCTACGTAACCAACTTCGGATCTGATTCTGTGGCGGTTTACAGCATTGACACCGGTAAGCGGCTGACTTCGGTTGCGGTTGGCAGCCATCCGGAGAGCATGGCCATATCGCCGAATCAGTTGATGCTTCTGGTTGTGAATACCGCCAGCGGAGACCTCTCCGTGCTTTCACTGATTGATCGCAAAGGCCACCAGCAGCCGGAAACGCCGGTCATGGAAACCATGATCCCCCTGGGGCGCGATCCGCGGGCCATCGTGGTAAAAGCATTCATCAGCCAGCGCCAGTAACCGCTTGTTTGCGGAAATCTCCGCTTATTGAGATTTCTTGTCCTTTCGGCGCACGTACAGAAGCTTGTCGATTTCAGCCACCACATGGCCTTCCTCATCCATCACCGAAACCTGAAATTGAGGTTCCACTTTGCCCAGTGAATCGGCCGCGGCCTTGATCTCAGCCACTCTTGCGGCAGGAATTTCGAAAATCGCCTTGACTGTTCCCTTGCCCGGACGCTTGAACCGAATGGCGGCAGACTTGTCCCATACGATGTAATCGGGACCGAGAATATTAATCAGCATCAGCATGTAAAACGGATCGCACATGGAATAGAGTGATCCGCCAAAATGTGTGCCCACATAATTGCGGTTGTAAAAACGCAACGGCATCTCCACATGGAGGGTCAGAAAATCGTCGGCAATGTGCGTGACTCGGACGCCCGCTCCCACATAAGGTGCGTAAACCCCAAGCCGTCGCTTCAGTTTACTGGCTGTCATGCCCATGAATTCTATCTTGCGGCAGCGCATTCCAATTAGAATCAATCGCGTAATTTCGGCGATGGGTACGGGAGGCGTCCTTGATTGATACACAGCTCTTCATCATGAGCATTTCAGTTTTGGGTCTTGGTCTGGCCGCGATCGAGCATAAACGGATTCGTTCGGCGCGTACGGAAAAGGCCAATCTCCCCTTCAGTGATGCCGTGTGGGCCGGTGACACGCTTTATCTCAGCGGACATCTCGGTCTTGAGGCTGCCGCCGGGCGTCCGCCGGCCAATGCCATTGATGAAGCGCGGCTGGTGCTGGAGGCTTTTAAGAAAACAGTGGAGTCCGCCGGCCTCACCATGAATGATTTGGTCTCGCTACAGATTTTTTGCTCGGACGTGAGCCTGTTTGATGAGTTTAACGCTGTGTATCGCACGTTCTTCCCGGACGGATATCCTGCGCGGGCTTTCCTCGGGTCAGGCAAGCTGCTGTTCAACGCGCGTTTTGAAATTCAAGGTATCGCGGTGAAACGCGGCTAGCGTGCCGGTTCATACCATTACTTGCCGGTTACGGCCATCAACTGCTCACATGAACATCTCATCAGATCGCCAATCCGCTCAATGGTAATGTCCGCCGGTGGAAGGCTGGCGACCAGCTTTGCGTCAAGCGCGTAATGTCCCTGCCGTGGAAATACTGTAGTGACTTTGCTGCCCCATACTTTTTTCACTGCGGTAAGGATGCGCAGCTTATCGTCAATCAGTACGTAATGGTCGGCCGGAAACCGCTGCTCCACGTCTTGCAGTTCCCGCTCTTTGTGAATGTAAATCAGAACTTTTCCATCCACGCTTTCTGAAATCCCTGAGCGTTCGATTTTGAGCGGCTGAAAAACTACATCGCCATCAGAAACAATCACCGCTTCACCCCACTGCTTCACGTACGCGACCGCATCCAGCGATTCAGGATAAAGCCTGGTGGCAAAAGGGTAATTGATGAGAAAGTGCGAAACCGTAAGCAGGCTGGGATCGCGGGGATACTCAATGCGATAACGCTGGAGCGCGCCCAGATAATCGGCGTAACCCAACTCGGCGCGAAGCTGCTCAAAAAAATCCCAGTAGTGCTGCTGGCGCTCCGTTCCCACTTGTTTTGTCAGATAGCGCTTGAGATCGTCGGTTACGCGATCATTGTTGAGCAGCGTGTTGTCCACATCAAAAAGAAAGACCGTGCGTTGATCGGGCATGAGGGCTTTTTCCCGCCATGAAGGCGGCTTCCGGAAATTGTACGGGATTGCGCGGCATCACGTCATAACGGCAATCTCCTGAGGGATGCCATTCCGGTGATCCGCCATAACGGCTGGCCACCAGCGCACCCACGCCAGATGCGAAGCGGGCAATTTGTGCTGCCGGCCAGTTAAGGCTGATGCCATGAACGAGAGCGGCGCAGAAGGCATCGCCGGCGCCGATGGTATCTGCAACCGTGATCTGGGGGCGCTTGCCGTAACGTATTCGTCGCCCAGCAGACAGCGCGCAGCCATCTGCGCCGCGGGTCACGCATACAGCCTCAAGGTTGAAGACCAGTGAGACGCGGCGGCAGAACTGTTCAAGATTGCTTTGTCCTTCGTTCCCGTGACTCGCGTCCATACGCTGGGCAGCAGGCCGGCAATTTCGGAAACTTCATCTTCGTTCAACTTCAGCACGTTCGCTGCCGAGAGAAGATTCTGGATGAGCCCGGGAGTATAGCTGTCGCGGCGGAGATTGACGTCATAGCAGCGCCGGCCATATGGAGCGGCAGGCAAAAATCGTCTTCAAAACCTGGTGCGCTCCGGGCTGAGCTGCTGGAGAGTGCCAAAGTAAATCCAGTCGGGCGGCGGCGAGGCAAGCGAATTCAGGGCTGCTGCATCGAGGACTGGAAAATCGTAAGCGGCCGGACGATGGATGACGTAACTGGGAAGGCCATGGTGAGACATGTTGACACTGACTGTTCCTGTGGGATGAGCTGGGGACGCGGGAAATGAAATCGGTGCGCAGACCGCGCGCGGAGATTTCAGCCAGCGCTCGTAGAGCCGCGATCATCGTCGCCGACGGCGCTCACCATCAACACCTCATGTCCGAGCTGGGCAGCATGCAAAGCGAAGTTCAGAGGCGCGCCGCCAAGAAATTCGCGGCCTTCCACCAGGTCCCAGAGGATTTCCCCAACACTGACGATCTTCATAGTTCGCGGAAACCATAGTCAATAAAACCAGAGTTACGCCAGTTTAGCCATTGCGGTAGCAATAAAAACCCGCTTCGAAAGCGGGCTCTCTTTGGAGGGCATTCAGCTGAAAACCGGCCTGAGGCCTCAGACAAGGTTGAGCAGATGCTGCGGCGCTTCGTCCCATTCGTCACTGGTAAAGATCTGGGGGCCCACTTCGATCAGCCGCGGCAGCATATTGAACACTGATACCGGCGTCCACGGGCCTCCGCTGCGTGTGCGCAGCCGGCGTTTGTTCAGCTCTGAAGCAACCAGGGTGATGGAATAATCCTGCACAATCAGCTCCATCATCTGGACCAGAACATCACGTTCGTCTGGATCTTCTTCCAGCCGGCTGCAATCGCTGGCAACCCGCAGGCCGTAGGGAATTTCCTCCACAATCACTGGCTGTTCAAGCTCGTCGCCAGGCAACTCACGACGCCACTCCATGGCCACCAGCTTCCAGCCGGCTTCCGTTTTCTGCCGCACGTATTCCAGGTCCACTGACCCGGTTACCAGCTCACGAATGCGTTCAACCTTTGCCATATGCCTTCTCCATCTGCAACAGGATCTTGATTTTTGCTACAGCCGACTCTTTGCCTAAGTACTATGAGCAACATCTCTGCCATTCTCAAAAATGCGTCTTCACCGCCTAAACACTGGTCCATGGCTGCTTGCTTGTCCTTAGGACGTTATGCCGGGCTGATCGTTTATGGGAAAATGCGTGCGGAAACGGACACTAAAACAGGCCCTTGCGACCGTGAAAGGCCGCATGCCTGGCCCGATCGCCATCCAATTTCTGTATGATCCGTAAACTTAAATCTGGCGAATACCGGCTCTACTCCCGAAAAAAGAATCCCAAGACCGGCAAGCGGCGCAACCTGGGAACATTCTCATCCATGGAAAAAGCCAAAGCCCACGAACGCGCGGTCCAGTACTTCAAGCGGCACTGAGTCCGGTGCTCTTACTCCTTCCAGCCGCAGAGGGCGTTCTGACCATGCCACATCCCAGTAGCGACCGAACTTACGCCCGTTTTCACGGAAGATTCCCACCAACTGAAAGCCGAACTGTTCATGCAAGGCCTTGGACGCAGGGTTCGGGAAGCGCATAACCTGCCACAATCCGATGAATGTCCTCATCGGCCAGGGCCTGAAATAATGCCGCATACAGCCGGCTGCCCACGCCTTTGCCCGCCGCCTCTGCGCTTAAGTAGATAGTAGTCTCCACCGTGGTGTCGTATGCCGGTTTGGGACGGAAACGCGTGGTTCCGGCGTATCCGATTACCACGCCGTTAGATTCCGCCACCAGCAGACGATGCCGTCCCGTGGTTGCGAACTGCTCAAACCACGCCATCCGTCGCTCAACGGTGTACGGTTCCAGATCAAACGTAATCGGCGCCGTCACGACATAGTGGTTGTAGATTTCCGTAAGACGCGGGAGGTCTTCTGGTTGCACGGAACGTATGAGAATGTCATTCATGCAAAATCGGCAGGCGGGTGGCCATACTGTTTAATCCAGCCCTAGCCCGCCATCCACGGTGAGAATCTGTCCGGTAATAAAGTGCGGTGCAGCAGCAAAGTACATCACGGCGCTCACAACATCTTCCGGCGAGCCGTTGCGGCGCATCGGCGTGCGTTCCGCAGAGCGCTTCAGTAGCCTGGAATCGCTTTTGCCTTCTTTGGACGCAATCATGCCCGGTGCCACGCAATTCACAGCGATCTCCGGGGCAAGTGCTTTGGCCATAACCCGCGTAAGCATATGCAACGCGGCTTTAGACGAGCAGTAATGCGCATGAGTGATCCACGGTTTGATTCCACCCAGCGATCCGAGATGAATAATGCGGCCCTTGGCGTTTTTCAGCGCCGGCAGGCAGTGTTGTGACACCAGAAAGGGTCCACGAACATTCGTGGCAAACACATTGTCCCATTCTTCAATGGAGATATCTTCAAAGGCAGCGGTCTCAAACATGCCTGCGCTGTTGATGAGGACATCGATCCCGCCAAACTTCCTCAACACGGTTGCTACGGCTTTTTCTATGCTCGTTTCAGAACGAACATCGCACTTCACGGCGAGCGCCTTCACACCAGGATTTTTACGATTTGGGCCATGGATGCAATCCATCGTCTCATGGGCATCATCTTCGGAATTTAGATAGGTGAAAGCAACGTTCGCACCGTTCTTAGCTGCTGCAAGCGCCATGGCGCGGCCCAGCCGCCTTGCGCCTCCAGTAATGAACACGGTCTTCCCCTCAAGTTGCTCCACGCTGGGAATTGTAGCGTATCGCATCTTTGACCAGTGGCTTTCATAGTTTTCCGGGCGAGATCCTCCATACTTTTCCGCCGCGCAGGTTCGTCAGCCAGATCGTGCCATGACCTGCACGAATGCTGTCACCACCCGCGCCCCTCCATTGACTGACAATCTGGTTGGTTGCGGCATCAATCCTGGTGATGGGGAATTGTTCCAGAGTCGCCCAGACCGAATCAAAACCAAAAGCGATCTCACCGCCCTTGCCCGCGAGTCCGGCCGGAATGTCAGCCACGCGACGGTCCGTCTTTACCTCCACTCGCGTTACCGTGCCGTCACCCTGGTTCAAGGTCCAAATTGAGCCTGCGCCCGCAGTCAGAAATCTGGGATTTTTGCCGACGGCAATCCTGGCAATCACGCGGTTAGTCTTTGGATTGATTTTGGTAAGCACGCTGTGCTCGGTCGAGGTGATCCAGACGTAGCCCGCAAAAAATATCGGGCAGACAGATCCGGAGGGGACCGCTATGGTTGCGATTGCTATATTGGTCCGCGGATCGATTCGCGCGAGTCGTCCGGCGCTGGCCATCCAGATGCTGCCTGCACCCGCTGTGATGCCGCCTTCTGAATCTGCCGGCGCGATTGGGATGGTCTTCTGGATTTTGCCGGTCGTCAAAGAAGCGCGTACCAGGTTATGCGAACCGCAACTGGGAATCCATAAGCTGCCGTATGCGGCCACCAAACCCGAGCAGGGCTCTTTTACCTTGATGGTGAAGCCTGCCGTATTGTCGTGGGCGCGCAACTGCCTGACCTCATTTTTGGACGAGATCGTCACCCACACCGCGTTTTTGCTCACCGCCATCCAATCCGGATCGCCGCCGACATCGAACGTCGCATCGGGCTTCAGCTCTGCCATCTCTCTGCGGACGCCGCTCTGCGCTCCGGTTGCTTTCACAGCCGGCACATTGGACGGCTGCTGTGCTTCCAGCAAAGCAATCGTCGCGACCAGCCCAAGAGTGATCAGCGTGATCAGCGTGATCCAGGACAGGCAAAGCCATCGAGAAACTTTATCCGTGTACATGCAGGCCATATCTCCGAATGTGGAGCATACCTGATCACACCGCTAAAAGACTGCCCGGTGAATCTTTTTCCAAGTGGCCGTTATCCAATGGCTCATGGGTGAACTAGTTTCTTTTGTTTCAACCGGCCCGCTTGAAAGCATGGCGAACTCGGCGAAGCTGCCAACCGAAGCCGAGGCGCTGGACGCATATTCTCAGGTCGTTACCAGGGTTGCCGAATCGGTCAGTCCGTCCGTGGTTCGGATTCAGGTGGAATCAGCCCGCGGACGCGGCGGCAGCGGATCGGGTTTTGTTTTTACGCCTGACGGTTTCATCATCACTAATAGCCACGTTGTGCACGGCGCCGAGCATATCAAGGTCATCACGCCGGATTCAGGCGAGTGCGTGGCGCAATTGATCGGCGAAGATCCAGATACTGACCTTGCGGTTTTGCGCATCGACGCGCCTGGGCCTATCGGCGGTTAAGCTTGGCGATTCGCGCGCATATACGCGTTGGCCAACTCGTGGTCGCCATCGGCAATCCGTATGGCTTTCAATACACCGTCACGGCCGGCGTGGTGAGTGCGCTGGGCAGAAGCTTGCGCTCGCAGTCTGGCCGGCTGATTGATGATGTCATCCAGACTGACGCGGCCTTGAACCCCGGAAATTCCGGTGGGCCGCTGGTAAATGCCAATGGAGAAGTTGTCGGCGTGAACACCGCAACCATTCTGCCCGCCCAGGGCCTCTGCTTTGCTATTTCAGTCAACACAGCGAAATTTATTGCCGGCAAGTTGATCCGCGATGGAGTTATACGGCGGGGATACATCGGCGTGCAGGCGCAGACGGCGGGACTCAATAAAATCATTGCCCGCCACTATGATCTGAAACATCTGTCCGGTGCGTTGGTGCTGTCACCTGAACCGGGCAGCCCGGCTGCGAAAGCCGGCCTTCAGGAAGGCGACGTCATTGTGGCGCTGGATGGCGAGCCGGTGGAAGGCGTGGATGAGCTGCACAAGTTTCTGGGCGAAGACCGGATTGGCGTGAACACCCGGGTCACCGTTCTGCGGGGCGCAAAACGTCTGGAATTTAAGATCACGCCGGAAGCGAGGAAGAACTGAATTTAAGACCTGCGAATTTGTGATTGCGTGATGAACACGAATATTTGCGAATCGGTTTGTATTCGCAATCATTCGCTCGGGCTAAAAAGCAATCCTGGCGGATTACAGGCCAAAAAGCTCGCGCAGACGCTTGGTTTGTGCGCGGCTGACGGGTATTTCCGTTTGCTTGCGATCGTCCATGCGCAGCTGATATGAGCTCTTAAACCAGGGCACCACTTCTTTGATCCGGTTGATGTTCACAACAAACGACCGGTGAGCGCGCCAGAACATACCGGGATCCAGGTCTTCCAGCAATTCTTCCAATGTCCGGCAGTTGGACTGGCCTTCCTGCATGGTAGCGAACACGCTGATGATGCCGTCTTCAATGGAGGCATAGCAGACGTCCTTCTGGTCGACCAGAAAAAGCCGCCCTGCGGAGCGCAGAAGCACTTTTGAATTCTGCGGCTTCTGCGCTTCCATCATTTTCATCAATGCGTCCAGCTTGTCGCCATCGGCAGACGCCATTGACTGCACACTCTTGCGTGCCTTCTCCACCGCCTGGGCCACGCGCTTCTTGTCGAATGGCTTGAGTAAGTAGTCGATGGCGTTTACTTCAAACGCTTTCACCGCGTATTGATCGAATGCGGTGGCAAAAACGATTTGCGGAAGCGGGATCTTCTTGTCGAGCAGTTTTTTCAGAACGCCAAAGCCATCCAGCCCCGGCATGAGCACATCCAGAAAAAGCAAATCAGGATTGTGATCTTTGACCAGGTTGACGGCCTCAAGCCCATTATGACCTTGCGCCAGGATATGCACATCGTCGAACGATTTCAGCAGAAAGCCCAGCTCATCGCGGGCAAGTTGTTCATCATCGACAATGACGGCCGTAAGACTCATGGTCTAAGTATATTGTCCGTGTTTTCCGGAATCAATTTATTATGTCGCTTCGCTCCAAACCGCTCGAGCGCACGGTGCTGGTTAGAGCGACAAGGCTCCTTTGCCAGGGCCTCAGCGCGCGTGGGCGGCGCGAGGCCTTTATGCCTTTTCGCTTCGCTCCAAAATCCGGGAGAACGCTTTTCACGTGACCTCGGGAAAATGCTGCTAGCTATTTCGTTCCACCACAAACTCCGGAATCGTCAGCAGGGCGCGCTTGATCTCCGAATCGGGAAACGTGCAAATGGCATTGCGAGCTTCTGGCTGCATGCGCCGCCGCTTCATCATGCGCGTATTGGATTGACCCGTATTTATTCAGCACATCCAGAATCTGCTCATGCTGCACGCTCACAAACGCCCGCTCTTCCAGAACGGTTTCCACCAGCTTGCGCTCCGCGGGCGTGCATCTCTCCAGCGCATGGATCACCGCCATGGTGACCTTGCCCTCGCGTAGATCGCTGGCCACGGGTTTGCCCAGGATTTCTTCTGAAGCGGTTAAATCCAGCACGTCATCCACAATCTGAAACGCCAGGCCCAGATGGCGGCCGTATTCGCCCAGCCGCGATTCCTGATCGTCCGTGGCATTGCCCAGCAGCGCTCCCATCCGCATGGACACGGAGAAAAGGCATGCTGTTTTGCGGAAGATGAGATCAAAATGTTCATCCAGTGATATGCATTTGCCCAGCTTCTCCATCTGGAGCAGTTCGCCTTCAACCATTTGCTGCGTGAGCTCAATCAGCGCATCAAGAATTTTGAAGTTGCGTTCCAGCACGGCAATCTTGAAGGCCTGCATATAAAGCCAGTCGCCTGCCAGCACACATTTTGAATTGCCCCATTGTGTATTTGCCGCCGGACGGCCGCGGCCGGGTCTTGGCCTCGTCAATAATGTCATCATGCACCAGGGTGGCCGTGTGGATGATCTCCACCACCGCGCCCAGGCAGATGGCCGAGCGTTCTTCATGGGGAAAAAGCTTGGCCGCCAGCAGCAGCAATGCGGGACGAATCCTTTTACCGCCGCCCGCGCGCAGGTGTTCGCCAATGTCAGTGATGGCGCGGACGTTTGAGACCGTATCGCGCCCAAATTCACGCTCAATCGCCGCCAGATCGTCGCGCAGCAATTCAAATATTTCTTTGACGTTGCCTGTGGCCGGTGAACTCAAACATTTCCCTTCACTACTGGTTTTTAGCCGCGGTAATTGGTGAACTGCATGTCGATCCCGAAGTCGTGGCTTTTCAACAGGGCAATCACTTCTTGCAGCGTGTCACGGTCCTTGCTGCTGACCCGCACCGTATCAGCCTGAATCGATGCCTGCGCTTTCTTCTTGGAATCCTTGATCACGCGAACGATTTCCTTGGCCTTCTCCGTCGGGATTCCCTGCTGCATGGTTATCTTCTGCCGTGCCCGGGAACCCGATGCCGGTTCAACTGTCCCGTATGTCAGGCCTTTCAACGGCACGCCGCGTTTCACCAGTTTGCTCTGGAGAATCTCCGTGACGGCTTTGAGCTTGTACTCGTCGGCCGAGCTCATGTTGATGGCATCCTTGCCTTCCAGCTCAATCTCTGATTTGGAGTCTTTCAAGTCAAACCGCGTGTGTACCTCCTTCAACGCCTGTTGAATGGCGTTGTTCACTTCCTGGAGGTCAATCTTGCTTACGATGTCGAATGAGTTGTCAGTGGCCATGCGTTACTAGCTTACTAAAGAGCGGCGGAAAGGTGCGAGTTTTTACGCTTCAGCGATTGCGGGAGTTCCTGCCACAGAGCGATATCAAATTTTTATTGGTATGTCTGTGAAGCATGTATGTATGCAGAGAGATCATATGTTAGGGCGCTCCCGCTATCTGATTTTCAAGCCCATGATTTCAGCCAGCACCATGGCCTGGGCGGGATCAACGATTGCGCCTCTCAGGTCGTCTGCGTTCGCCTGCAAGCCTTCCAGTTGCGAGCCTCTCAGGTCCGCCTCTCCCAGCTTTGCGCCGGTCATTTCCACATGACTGAGATTGCATCCCTTGATCACGGCAGCGCGAAGATCAATGCCATGAAAATCGGCGTCAGCAAAATTGCATGCTTCCAGGTGCGCTGATTTGAACCGGGAGAGGCGAAACTGGGAATAACTTGCGTCGCAACCGGAGATGAGCGCGTGCTGCAGGTCGGATTCATTAGCTCGAAATCCCGTCAATCGGCAATTCACGAACTCTACCCGTAGCGCCACCATCGCGGCGGCATTTGCGTTAGCGAAATCGCATTCCAGCAGACGCACGTCTTTCAACTTCAATCCGCTAAAGTTACTTTTTGAGAAATTCACCCGAGTTAAGACACAATCCTCAATTCGCAAGCGCTTGTCCAGCAGCCCTTCAAGTTTGAGATCAGTGATCGAGAGTTCTCGAACCGTGATCTCGCGTTCCTGAAATAGCTCAACCGCATTTTCCGCTTCCGGCAGGACGGGTGAAAGCGCGGGTACCGCCCGGGGAGCATGCAATTCTTCCCTGGCCTGGCTCTTGCGCTGCTTCATGGCAGTATCATGGCGGCGACGCCGGCGCGGCCGCTATTCAGTCTCAACTCCACCAACCTGTCCGCGGCCTCTGTGGTCATGATCTTCTCTCTTTGCGCCACCTCGAAGATGTTCATCAAGGTGTCATAAATCGCGTCCACCTTGGCCAGCGTTCTCTGTTCATCCCAGCCCAGTAATTCCCGGCAGCTTCCATTGATTACCCCGCCTGCATTCACTGCATAATCCGGCGCATACAGAATGCCCCGGTCGCGCAGCATCTCGCCATGTCGTTGCTGTTCCAGTAGTTGATTATTTGCGCCACCCACCACCATCTTTACCTTCAATTGCGGAATGCTCTCGTCATTCAAGATTCCACCCAAAGCGCATGGCGCCAGGATGTCTGCGTGAGCGGCAAGTATCTCTGCCGGCTTCAACTCTCTGGCTCCAAACTCGTGAACCAGGCGATTCAACTTTCCCTCGTCAACATCCGCCGCCGCGATCTTCGCGCCCACTCTGGCCAATTCAAATGCCAGATAATAGCCCACGTGGCCGCACCCCTGGATGGCAACTGTCTTTCCCGCAAGATCATCACTGCCCCACATGAATTTGGCGGCAGCCTGCATGGCACGGAACACACCCCGCGCCGTCTTGGGCGAGGGATCCCCTGACCTTCCCTGCAACCCGGCCACATGCTGCGTCTCCTGCAAAATAAACTCCATGTCAGACGGGCTTGTGCCTACATCTTCAGCCGTAATGTACTTTCCGCTCAGCGTATTCACCAGCCGTCCATGAGCGCGAAACAGCTTTTCCCGATCCGGCTCCCCTGGCTGCCTCAGGATGATGGACTTCCCTCCGCCGCATGGCAGGCCAGCCAGTGCGTTCTTGTAAGTCATGCCTTTTGATAATCGCAGCCCGTCAGTGATTGCCTCGTCTTCACTGGCGTATTTCCAGAATCTGGTTCCGCCCACGGCTGGTCCCAGCACGGTACTGTGGACAAAAATGATCCCGTGATAGCCGGCGGCCTCATCCGTTCCCTGGACAATGCGCTCATATCCGGGGACAGTAATTTCCTTGATCTGCATGGACGACAAGATCTGCATGGGGGAGCCCCTTTTAAACTTCGGATGGAGTACCCAAGAATCTATCAGATCGTTTTGCCTAACAGAAAAATTATCGTCATATACAATTTCTTCTGCTTATGCACAAATCATGGTTCCGTTCCGCCTTGCGACTCGTCGCGCTCGCTCTGCTGTTTTGCTTCTCAATAATTCTGGCATGGCTGCCACTTCACGCTGCGGATTCGCAAGCTGCCTCCGGACCGCTTGCCGGACTGCGCTGGCGCATGATTGGGCCGTTCCGCGGAGGACGCACCATTGCTGTTACCGGTGTGGAAGGCCAGCCCAATCTCTTTTACATTGGCGCGGTCGGTGGCGGTGTGTGGAAGAGCGTGAACGCGGGCGAAACCTGGGAACCAATTTTTGATAAGCAGCCCATCGGCTCTATTGGCGCCATCGCCGTAGCGCCTTCTGATCCCGACATCATTTATGTGGGCACCGGTGAAGCAGATTTCCGCTCAAACCTCACCTATGGGATTGGAGTATTCAAATCAATTGACGCCGGCAAGACCTGGACTCACATTGGACTGAAGGATTCAAGACACATCTCCCGCATTGCCATTGATCCGCAGAATCCGCAGCGCGTTCTTGTGGCTGCCATGGGCAGCGCGTATGGCCCAGGGCCGGAGCGCGGCGTTTTTCTCTCCACTGACGGCGGTGCAAATTGGCGGAAGACGCTTTACAAAGATCCCGACACTGGCGCCATTGACGTGCAGATCGATCGTGACAACCCGCAAACTGTCTTCGCTTCGCTGGTAAGAGATCGCCGTCCGCCCTGGAGTACCTATGCTCCCAGCACCAGCGGTGGCTCCATTTTTAAATCAACTGACGGTGGCGCGACCTGGAATCCGATCACCGGGGGCGGTCTTCCTTCCGGCGAAATTGGACGCATCGGTCTGGCCGTCGCTCGTGGAACCGGCGGCAAACGCATTTATGCCCTCATTGACACCAAAGAAGACAAAGATCGCGGACTTTATCGTTCGGACGATGCCGGTCAGACCTGGCAGAAGGTGAGCTCTGATCCTCGCATCAGCAGCCGAGGCTGGTACTTTGGCGAGGTTGTGGTGGACCCCAAAAACCCTGACGTCGTTTACACACCCAACGTATCCATCTATCGTTCCACCGATGGCGGCAAGAACTTTGAAGCCATCAAAGGCGCTCCGGGCGGCGATGATTATCACGCACTCTGGATTGATCCCGCGACTCCTACGCGCATGATTTTCGGTAGTGATCAAGGCGCGGGCATCAGCCTGGATAACGGCCACACCTGGAGCAGTTGGTATAACCAGCCCACGGCGCAGTTCTACCACGTGATGGTTGACAATCAATTCCCGTATCACGTCTATGGCGCGCAACAGGACTCAGGCTCCGTTGACACCACCAGCCGCGGCAATGACGGGTCAATCACTTTCCGTGACTGGCACCCAACCGCGGCGGGCGAGAGCGGATACATCGCGCCCGACCCCGCTGATCCCAACATCGTTTACGGTGGCAGCACGTTCGGCGAACTCTTTCGCTATAGACAAGCGCACTGGGCAGGCGCAAAACATAGCTCCCGAAGCGGTCCGCTACTTTCGATGCCGATCCTGCGGAAGTAGCAGTTCCGTTTCTCCTGGACGTCTCCTCTGGTCTTCTCGCCACAGGATTCCCACACGCTCTATTACGGATCGCAAAATGTTCTGCGCACTGTCAATCAGGGCAACAGTTGGGAAAAGATCAGTCCTGATCTGACCGGAACCGATCCAAAAACCCCGCATGAGGGGCCGGATACAGCAGAGAACGCGATGCAGCGCGGCCACGGAGTGGTTTACACCATTGCGCCTGCTTTACTTGCCGCCGGACAAATATGGGCGGGCACTGACACCGGCCTTATCCAACTCACCCGTGATAACGGCAAAACCTGGACAAATGTAACGCCCCAGGGACTGGCGGTTTGGAGCAAGGTCAGTCTCCTCGACGCCGGCCACTTTGCAGCCGGGACCGCGTACGCGGCCATTGACCGCCATCGTATCAATGACATCACTCCTTATATCTACCGCACCCATGACTTCGGAAAGACGTGGACTCGTATAAACTCCGGGATACCGGAAGGAGCTTATGTCCGGGCTGTACGCGAAGATCCCGTCCGCCAGGGACTTCTCTTCGCCGGCACCGAGCTCGGCGTCTTCTTTTCGCTCAATGATGGCGATTCGTGGCAGCCTCTACAACTGAACCTGCCGGCATCACCGGTACACGATCTTGTTATCAAAGGAAATGATCTGGTGATTGCCACCCACGGACGGTCATTCTGGATCATGGATGACATATCGCCCTTGCGCCAGATAAAGGCTGACATCACCACGCAGCCGACCACGCTATTCAAGCCGGCCGACGCCATCCGTATGCGCGCCAGCACCAACCATGACACGCCGCTAAGCCCGGAGGTCCCTGCCGGTGAAAATCCTCCTACCGGCGCAGTTTTTTATTATTCGTTGAACACGCCTGCCCAAGGCGAGGTGAAAATTGAAGTTCTCGACTCCGCAGGTCATGTAATCCGCAGTTATTCCAGCAATGACAAGCCCTGGTCGCCGACGGCGCCTCCAGCCTTCGCGTCTTACTGGTTCGGTCCAACCGGAGAGTCTCTGCCGGGGCCGGGATGCATCGTCTGGTATGGGACATGCATTACCAGGCGCCGCGGCTGGCATCAATGGGCGCAAACACGGAGTACAGCATGTCAACGGTCTTCGGCCAGAACGTGGGCCATGAGCCCGAAGGCGTGCAGGCCCTTCCCGGAAACTATCAGGTGCGGCTCCTTGCGGACGGCAAGACTTAACGCAAACATTCAAGCTGACCATGGATCCGCGCGTAAAGGTCGCCACGCTCGATCTTCAAAAACAGTTTGCTCTTGAAACCAGGCTTCTGGAGGCGCTGCAAAAGGGAGATCAGGCGCTTGCTGAGATTCGCCGCTTGCGTTCTGAAAAATCAGCCGTCACTCCCGAAATCGAATCTTCGCTGGCCGAAATTGAGCCTGCAGGCGCAGCGACCACGCCGTGCGCGGTCCAAAACCTCTCTCAGCGCCATGAATGGCGCGCTTCTTCAACTCGCGAACGGTATCGCCAGTGCTGATGCAGCGCCTACATCGCAGCAAACCGCAGCGGCAGAAAAAGCGCTGGGACAGAATGCTGCCCTGATGAAGCAATGGGAGGGCATCAAAGTCCAAAGCGCAAGCAACCAGATAGACGTGAGATAGATTTTCCATGCAGACAGCAGATGTAGTCATCATTGGCGGAGGCATCGTGGGTTCCAGCATTGCCTGGCATCTCACTGAAGCGGGGTGCAAAGACGTTCTGGTCATTGAACGCGAGAGTGCGCAAGGCAAGGGATCGACCGGCAAGAGCATGGGTGGCGTGCGCGCGCAGTTTTCTACTGCTGTGAATATTCAGATGTCTTTGTATTCGATTCCCTTTTACGCTGGCTTCGAGGAGCGTCTTGGGTATCCGGCAGGCTATCGGCCGCAAGGTTACCTGTTTTTGGCCACCAGACAATCGCATCTCGATTACCTGAGCGCCAACTTTAAAAAACAGACAGCACTGGGGCTGAAGACTGTTCGCATGCTCCAGGCTGAAGAAATCAGAAGGCATGCTGCCCCAGCTCCGTTCGGATGACATTCTCGGCGGAAGCTTCTGCTCCAGTGACGGCTTCGTGGATCCCTACAGCGCGATGAACGGCTTCATGGCCTCCGCAATCGAGAAGGGCGCGACTCTTTGGAAAAAAACTGAGACTCACTGGCATCGCCAAAGATCCTGATGGCGTTGCCGGGGTTGATACAACTCGGGGCCGGGTTGCAACCCGAAGAGTGGTGAATGCCGCCGGAGCATGGGCTGCTCAGGTGGCAGCCATGGCGGGCATTGAGCTTCCCGTACAGCCCCTCCGGCGCATGCTGGTGCCGTCTGAACCCTTCGATGATTTTCCCCATTCCTCGCCTATGGTCATCGATATGTCCACCGGCTTCCATTTCCGGCCCGAGGGAAGGGGTTTTCTGTTGGCCTGGAACGATCCCGAGGAAACGCCTGGCTACAAGTCAGACTTTGAGCCATCCTTTATCGAGAAAATCCTGGTTCAGGCGGCGGATAGAGTGCCCATCTTTGAAAATCTCGCCATCAACCCAAAGCGAGCCTGGGCGGGTCTTTATGAGATGTCGCCGGATCACCATGCCATCCTGGGCGCGGTCTCCGGCTGTTCCTGGCTTCTATCTGGCCAACGGCTTTAGCGGCCATGGCGTAATGCACGCGCCCTCGACCGGCAAGATTCTGAGCGATCTTATTCTTGACGGGTCAGACTGATGTGGTTGATAACGTGCAACTTCTTTGCTTTGAACGTTTTGCCAAAAACGAGCTGCTCCACGAAACTGCCATCCTTTGATTGGCACAATTTCGGAATCCACAAAAAATGCGGACTAGCCTATATTTTGGAGGGCTATTTCAACTCTACTGTTTTAGAAGCAGGCTCATCCGTCGACTGCTATTGAGGGCCAGAGACCCGGAAGCTCTGGCCCTTAACTATTTTAGCTCCCGCGACTATTTTTAGCTCCCGCGCTCCGTACCCATCGTTTCTCACACCCCTTAAAAGTTTTCTTATCAAGTTATATTTTTGACCGGATCTGCCACTCTACTATTTTAGAAGCAGGCTCATCCGTCGACTGCTATTAAGGGCCAGAGACCCGGAAGCTCTGGCCCTTAAGTTTTTAAGACCTCGCTTGTCCTCCCCTACATTCGATCGAAACCCCAAAAAACACTAAAAAAATTGAAAATACCCATATTTTCCAGGCCCATTGCCACTCTACTGTTTTAGAAGCAGGCTCATCCGTCGACTGCTATTAAGGGCCAGAGACCCGGAAGCTCTGGCCCTTAACTTTTTGCGCCTTGCAATGCCTCTTTCCAGCAGCCGGCTCCTAAGGCGCGAATCTCTCCCCAAGCTCAATTCGGCATGCCGTAAGGCCCAAGCGAAATTATTTTTTTAATTTTCTCGGAAACGGTCATCGGCTTACGTTCACTAATAGACAGGATGAACGGAGAAGCACCTGGGCCGGCGGTGGTTGCCAAAGGGGGTGTCACCGCCGGCTTGGATACTAGCTGTAATTCCTTTGCCTCTTCAGAAAGGGTCCGGCTCACCTGGCCGGACCCTTATTTTCGCTCCACGCGTGAGGCTTTTTGTTCCTGTTGGTCTCACTTAACCCAGGGTTAAGCATCTTTTACGCAAGAAATCACCTACTCCGCATCAAACACCTTGTCCAATTTCTCACATCTAGACAACCACTGGCAGGTTCACTCGCCGTCCGCCACGCCGTCTTGCATTCAGGTAGAGGATGTTCAAGGAGAAGAATTGAATGCAGCCAGTACGTCTTTCGAAAGCGGCAAATCCGGCCTTTCGCCGCCAGCGCACCTGCCCGTCATCAAGGTCGTCCTCGCGAGCCATTTACCCGTAGCTCTCGGTTCCGTCAATTCGCTGCTGCCACCTTCCGAATGTTCCAGAGGATGGGCATCAATATCACGCCCCGCCATTTCTACTGGCCTATTCCCGACCTGAACGCGCTAGCTTCTAAAAATTGGACGACTTGTTCCCTTTCTGAAGGGGTTGACCTGCGGCTTGACCGACAGATGCAGTTGTTGAAATCCGGTTTTCTTGCTTCTCCAGGCGGAACTGAATTTCAGTGAGACGGAAACCCAATGCGATCATGAATTTCATTTCAACAACGGATATTTTGAGCGCGTGGACGCTGAAGTTGCCTACTCCATGGTCCGCCAGTTTCGGCCGCGGAAAATTATTGAAATCGGCAGCGGACACAGTACCCGCGTGATGGCTTCGGCCCTGTGCCGGAATCATGAGGAGGGCTCGCCTGGCGAGTTGATCGGCATTGAACCATATCCTTCGCCGGTGTTGAAGCACGGCTTTCCAGGCTTCACTGAACTGATTTTGAAGCGCGTGCAGGATGTGCCGCTGGAAGTATTTCGTTCGCCTGGAAGCGGGCGACATTCTTTTCATCGATTCCAGCCACGTTGTGGCCGTGGGAAGTGACGTTGTTCACGAAATCCTCAAGATCCTCCCCAAGCTGAAACCGGGGGTCATTGTGCACGTTCATGACATATTCATGCCGGCCGATTATCCCGAAAAGTTCGTCATGACCAACCTTTGCTTCTGGGGCGAACAGTACATGCTGGAGGCCTTCCTTTCATTCAATCGCGCATTTGAAGTTCTCTGGGCCAGCAGCGCGATGCAGTTCCACCATCGCGAAGTTCTGGAACAATACTTCCCGCGCTGGGTCGGGAAGCTTTGAGCGTATGTCACCGGCCATGAAGGTATTCACGCCAACGCTGGACGGCAAAAATGTGTGGCCGTGCAGCCTCTGGATGCAAAAAACAGGCGACTGATCGTTGTAAACTGGCCTGCTGATTCTGATCTCCTGATCCAGCAGATGACCAGCTAGGCGAAGCCAGCAGCATGAAATCCATGCTGCTGACTTGCTTTTATAGCCTCAGATGCTAAAATTCCAGTTGCGCGTTTGGAACGTTTGAACGATATCTAAGCCGCAGAAAATTGCCTTGCCAGGTCTTTTAACTGAGCTTTAATAGCGTGGTTGCTCTGGAAAGCGGAGCTTGTGCAACACGGGACGCGATTTTAGTTGTAGGCTAATAGCAGGGCCGGAAGACGCCCGGCTGTTGATTTCCCCAGAAGGAGCTGCACCACCTATGGCGGCGCCATTAACAGTGACTCAAGTAGCGGAGCAAACCAAGGACCTTAAACATGCTGGAGACATCGATCAGCTGACCATTAACACCATCCGTACCCTTTCGATGGATGCCGTGCAGGCGGCCAATTCCGGACATCCGGGAACGCCCATGGCTCTTGCTCCGGTGGCTTACTGCTTGTGGCAGCGTTTTCTGCGCTACGATCCTGAAGATCCTATCTGGCCCAACCGTGATCGGTTCGTTCTTTCCAACGGCCATGCCTCCATGCTCCTTTACTCACTCCTGTTCCTGACAGGAGTGAAGTCAGTGAACTCCGACTACGAAATTCTGGGCGAACCATCCATCACGCTGGACCAAATCAAGCGTTTCCGCCAGATTGACAGCAAGACGCCCGGCCACCCCGAATACCGCATGATTTCCGGCGTTGAGACCACAACCGGGCCTCTGGGCCAGGGCGTGGCCAATTCCGTTGGCATGGCCATCGCGGAGCAATGGCTGGCGAAATATTTCAACAAGCCGAATTACGAGCTCTTCAATTACAACGTCTATGCCATCTGCGGTGATGGTGACATGATGGAAGGCGTTTCCGGCGAGGCCGCCTCGCATTGCTGGTCATCTCAAGCTTTCCAATCTCTGCTGGATTTACGACAACAATCGCATCACCATTGAAGGCAAGACCGACCTGGCTTTCAGTGAAGACGTGGGCACACGTTTCATGGGCTATGGCTGGAACGTGCTGCGCGTGAGTGATGCCAATGACCTTCACATGCTTGAGCGCGCGCTGAAAACTTTCAATGAAACAAAAGACCGCCCTACACTGATCATTGTGGACAGCCACATCGGCTATCGGCGCTCCCAACAAGCAGGACACCAAGGAAGCCCATGGTGAGCCTCTGGGCGAAGAGGAGATCCGCGGCGCCAAGCGCGCTTATGGCTGGCCTGAAGACGCCAAGTTTCTGGTGCCGGACGGAGTCCAGCAGAACTTTGCCGATGGGTTCGGCAGGCGTGGCAAAGATCTGCATGGCGCATGGAAGCAGCTCTTCCAGAAATATACAAAAGAATTTCCCGCGTTAGCCGAGCAGCTCAACCTGATGCAGCGTCGCCGCCTGCCCGAAGGTTGGGACAAGAATCTGCCCGTGTTCCCTGCTGACGCAAAGGGCGTTGCATCACGCGATTCTTCGGCCAAGGTACTCAATGTTCTGGCCCAGAATGTTCCGTGGCTGATGGGCGGCGCCGCAGACCTGGCGCCTTCCACCAAGACGCGGCTGACATTTGATGGCGCGGGAGATTTCGAAGCCGGCCATTACAACGGCCGCAACTTTCATTTCGGAATCCGCGAACACGCCATGTGCTCCATTCTGAACGGCATGTCGTTCAGCAAACTGCGCGCTTTTGGTTCCGGGTTCCTGATTTTCAGTGACTATTCCAAGCCGCCCATGCGTCTGGCCGCGATCATGGAGATCCCCGTCATTTACGTCTTCACCCATGATTCCATCGGCGTGGGAGAGGACGGGCCAACCCACCAGCCCATCGAACAACTGGTGACCTTGCGCTCTATTCCCGGGCTTCATCGTGCTGCGTCCCGCTGATGCCAACGAAGTCACCGAGGCATGGAAAGTCATCATGCAGCTTCGCCACGAGCCGGCGGCAATTATCCTGACCCGGCAGGCGATTCCTACATTTGATCGCACCAAATATGCTGCGGCTTCCGGCGTGGCCAAAGGCGCTTACGTTCTGGCTGACGCAAAAGACGGCAAGCCGGACCTGATTTTATGGGCACCGGAAGTGAAGTCTCACTCTGCATTTCGGCTTATGAGGAACTCACGGCGGAAGGCAAGAAGGTCCGCGTGGTCAGTATGCCTTCATGGGAGATTTTCGAGAAACAAAGCGTTGAGTATCGTGACAGTGTTCTGCCGCCGTCGGTGACCAAAGCGCATTTCCGTGGAACAGGCTTCCACCATGGGCTGGTCACAATATGTCGGTCGCGAAGGCCGCATGATCGGCATGAAGACTTTCGGCGCCTCGGCGCCGTTGAAAGAGTTGCTGAAGAAGTTTGGCTTCACGCCGGAAGCCGTGGTGAAGACGGGCGCGCGAATTGCTGAATGGTAAGTAAACTTCGAAAGTGAACGATCGCTTCGGATGAATCGCGTAAGTCCTTAGATCTTGGGATAAACGGGGCGGCTGGCAGATTGCCGAGATCACCGGAAGTGCCAGGATTTAAAGGCTCGACTATCTTGCATTTGTTGTGAAACATTGTTCGCTGGAAAGTTATCTAACAAGAAGATGCGCATCACTATTGGCTCCGATCATGCCGGCTTCGAACTCAAGACTCTCTTGATCGACTATCTTCAGAAAAGCGGCCATCAACTTAAGGACGTCGGCACCTCCAACACGCAACCTGTCGATTACCCTGACTATGCCGAGGCCGTCAGCCTGAGCGTGCTTCGCGGCGATTCCGAGCGTGGCATCCTGATCTGCGGAAGCGGCGTCGGCGCGTCAGTGGCCGCCAATAAAATTCCTGGAATCCGTGCCGGCCTTTGCCATGACACATATTCCGCCCATCAGGGCGTGGAGCATGACAACACCAACGTCCTCGTGCTGGGCTCGCGCATCATCGGTCCCGGAGCTGGCCAAAGATCTTTGCATTGCTTACATCAACGCACGTTTCACCGGCGAAGAGCGGCATGTACGCCGGCTCGCCAAAATTCAGAAGATTGAAGAACGTTACGCACTCCAACCAGCACTTAAGGAGAAGCAATCATGAATCCGATTACTACTGAAGAAAAACAGCCGCAGGCCAAAGCTGCCGGCATGAATCCACTGCTGGGATTGCAGGAACAGGGCCAATCCGTATGGCTCGACTATATTCGCCGTCATCTGATCACCAGCGGCGAACTGAAGCGGCTCATTGACAATGACGGTCTGCGCGGCATCACGTCAAATCCCTCGATCTTCGAAAAAGCCATTGCCGGCAGCACTGATTACGCTGACATGCTTCAGGAACTGCGCGCCCAGAATCTGAGCGCCGGAGACATTTACGAACGCATCGCCATCCGCGATATTCAGGATGCCGCGGATTTGCTGCGTCCCGTTTATGACGCAACCAATCGGCGCGATGGCTACGTCAGTCTTGAAGTTTCGCCCACGCTCGCGCGCAAGACCCAGGAGAGCATTGATGAAGCTCGCCGGCTCTGGAAGACGGTTGGCCGCGAGAACGTGATGATCAAGGTCCCGGGTACTGACGAAGGTGCACCCGCGGTGCGCCAGCTAATCAGCGAAGGCATCAATATCAACATCACGCTGCTTTTTGCCCAGGAAGCTTACGAAAAAGTTGCTGAAGCCTACATCGCCGGTCTGGAAGATCGGGTGAAAAAAGGCCAGGACATCAGCAAGATGGCCAGCGTTGCCAGCTTCTTTGTCAGTCGCATTGATTCCCTTGTTGACTCGACCATACAGAACAAGCTAAAAACGGAAACCGATCCTCAAAAAAAGCAACTGCTCACCTCCCTTCTGGGCAAAGTTGCGATTGCCAACGCCCGCCAGGCTTATCGCACCTACGAAAAAATCATCGCCGGCGCACGCTGGAAGGCCCTGGCAGCCAAGGGCGCGCAGACGCAACGTCTTCTCTGGGCCAGCACCAGCACCAAAAATCCCAGTTATCGTGACGTGCTTTACGTAGAGGAACTCATCGGTCCAGACACGGTGAATACGATTCCACCAGCCACCATGGACGCCTTCCGCGATCACGGTAAAGTGGCACGTACCATTGACCATGATCTACCCGCTGCCGACAAGATCATGACCGATCTTGAAAAGGCCGGCATCTCCATGCAGCAGATCACCACGCAATTGCTTGATGATGCCATCAAGCTCTTTGAGGAAGCTTTTCAGAAACTGATTGCCGCGGTGGCGGCAAAGAAGGATAGCAGCCAATCCGACGGCCTCGCGACGAAAGCAAAAATTGAGGCACAATCGGCTGCGCTTCCCACGCCGCTCCAGCAGGCAGTTGACGCCACCATCAAGGATTGGGTTACGAACAACAAGGTCAATCGTCTCTGGAAGTGCGATAAGTCGCTCTGGACCAATGATGACGAAAATAAATGGCTCGGCTGGTTGAATATCGCCACCGAATCGGCCAAAGACCTGGCCAAACTCGACGATCTGGCCGCGTTCGTCAAGAGCTCCGGCTTCACACATGTGCTGCTTTTGGGCATGGGCGGATCAAGCCTCTGTCCTGAAGTGCTTGCGCTCACTTTCGGCAAGCAGAACGGATTCCCGCAGCTCCACATTCTGGATTCCGATGATCCCGCACAGGTAAAGTCCGTTGAAAAGCAGATTGATCCTGCGAAGACACTTTTCATCGTTGCCAGTAAATCCGGCAGCACGCTTGAACCGAACATCTTCAAGCAATACTTCTTTGAGGTTGCCGAAAAAGCGCTGGGAAAGGGCAACGCTGGAAAACACTTCGTCGCCGTCACGGATCCGGGTTCCAAGATGGAGCAGGTGGCGCAGGCTGACAAATTCCAATACATCTTCCATGGCCTGCCGAGCATTGGCGGCCGCTATTCCGCGCTTTCCAACTTCGGTCTGGTTCCCGCCGCCGCCATGGGTCTGGATGTTCGTCGTTTCCTGGAACGTACGCGGTCATGGTGGAAGCCTGCGCCGCTACCGTTCCGGCAGACAAGAATCCTGGCGCCATCCTGGGCGCGATCCTGGGCACGCTGGGCAATCAGGGACGCAACAAAGTCACCATCGTCACGACTCCCAAGATCTTTGATGTGGGAGCATGGCTGGAGCAGTTGATTGCCGAGAGCACCGGCAAACTCGGCAAGGGATTGATTCCTGTTGATCGGGAAAAGCTTGGCGGCGCCGGACGTTTACGGCAATGATCGCGTTTTCGTTTATCTGCGCCTTGCCGGTGATGACAACTCGCAGCAGGCAAAACTTGATGCGCTCCAGAAAGCCGGTCAACCAGTTGTGACCATCGACGTGGCAGATATCTATGACATTGGCCAGGAATTTTTCCGCTGGGAGATCGCTACGGCGGTTGCTGGATCCATCCTCGGCATCAACGCTTTCAATCAGCCTGACGTTGAGGCGAGCAAAATTGCAACCCAGCAGATCACCAGCGAGTTTGAGAAATCCGGCAAGCTTCCGGCGGAAACGCCTTTTTTCGAAGCCGACGGTATCAAGCTATTCACTGACGCTCGCAACGCCCAGAACCTGACCAAACTTGCAGGCAGCAAGAAAGATCTTGCCGGAATTCTGCGCGCACATCTTGGACCAACTCAGCCCCGGCGATTACTTCGCTCTTCTCGCCTACATTGAGATGAATCGCGATCACGAAAACGCGCTGCAGACCATGCGCCTTGCCGTGCGTGATAAGAAGCACGTTGCCACGTGTCTTGGCTTTGGTCCGCGGTTCCTGCATTCAACCGGACAAGCCTATAAAGGTGGTCCCAACAGCGGCGTGTTTCTGCAGGTGACCTGTGACGATGCAGCTGACGTGCCGGTGCCCGGCCAGAAATATACCTTCGGCGTGGTGAAAGCCGCGCAGGCACTTGGCGACTTTCAGGTCCTGGCGGAACGCGGCCGCCGCGCTCTGCGCGTTCATCTACCCAAAGACGTAAACGCCGGCTTGCAAAAGTTGAGCAGGGCGATTCAGGAGGCGCTGGCGTAAGCTTCCGGCAAACGAGGAACGTCCACGCGCGAAACCCGCCTGCTGAACGCAAAGCGATCTTGAACGCTGAATGAAAGAGGCAACATGCAATTAGGAATGGTAGGTTTGGGCAGGATGGGCGGCAACATGGTGCGTCGCCTCATGAGCGGTGGTCACAAATGCGTTGTCTCCGATCTCAGCGCGCAAACTGTTGCCGACTTCGCCAAAGAAGGCGCCACCGGTTCCAGTTCACTCGACGATTTTGTCTCCAAGCTCACCAAGCCTCGCGCCGCCTGGGTGATGGTTCCTGCCGGCGATCCCACGGAAAAAACCGTGAATGCTCTGGCGGAGAAATTTGAAGCCGGAGACACCATCATTGACGGCGGCAACTCCTACTTCAAAGATGACGTTCGCCGCGCCCACAAATTAAAAGATCGCGGCATCCATTACATGGACGTGGGCACCAGCGGCGGCGTCTGGGGCCTGGAACGCGGATACTGCATGATGATCGGCGGACCCAAGGAGGCGTTCGATCGTCTCGATCCCATCTTCCGCACTCTTGCTCCCGGCATCGGCGATATCCCGCGCACTCCCGGACGCGAGAAGATGGGCGGCACGTCTGAGCTTGGCTACCTTTACTGCGGCCCTTCCGGCTCCGGACATTTCGTGAAGATGGTCCACAACGGAATCGAATACGGCATCATGCAGGCGTATGCGGAAGGTTTTGACATCTTCAAGAACGCCACGTCAGACCAGCTTCCGGCAGACATCCGCTACGATCTCAACCTTGCCGACATTGCGGAAGTCTGGCGTCGAGGCAGCGTGATCTCCTCCTGGCTGCTCGATCTCAGCGCCATGGCTCTGGTGGAAAATCCCACGCTATCTGAATACACCGGCTTTGTGCAGGATTCCGGCGAAGGCCGCTGGACAGTTCAGGCTGCGCGTGGATGAAGCTGTTCCGGCCGGCGTTCTGACGGCTGCGCTCTATTGCGCGCTTCCGTTCCCGCCAGGAGCATACCTTTGCTGACAAAATGCTGAGCGCCATGCGCCAGAAATTTGGCGGCCACATTGAACAATCCCAAAAGAAGTAGCACGCTTTACGGAGACTGAATCTCATGCCTCAAGAGCTTGAACACGAAATGCCGCATCTGGAAGAAGCTCCCACCGGAACTTCGCGTCCCGCCGGTCCTTGCGTGATGGTGATTTTTGGCGCCACAGGTGACCTAACCGCCCGCAAGCTTTTCCCTGCTCTCTACAATCTGGCGAAGAGCAACATGCTGTCGCGCGAGTTTGCCATTGTCGGCGTTGGGCGCAATGACTACACCGTGGATCAATTCCGGCAGATCATGGGCGACAAGCTCAAGACCTTTGCCACCAGCGCCGTGGATACGATCTAAAGGAATGGCTGCTGCGCCGTGTGTATTACGTTCCTGGCGAATTTGATGACCCGCAGCTTTATGACCGGCTGGCGCAAGCTGCTGACTGAAGTCGACAAGAACCACAACACGCACGGCAATTACTTCTTTTATCTGGCACCAGTCCCACCTTACTTTGGACCGATCTCCGAGCATCTTGGCGCCGCTGAGCTGATCTGCGAAAAAGACGGCCAATGGCGTCGTGTGGTCTTTGAGAAACCATTCGGCAGCGATCTTGAATCCGCCAAGGCCTTAAACAAACAGGTGAAGAAATATCTGCACGGAAAACCAGATTTTCCGCATTGATCATTATCTGGGCAAAGAGACAGTACAGAACATTCTGGTTTTCCGGTTCAGTAACGGAATCTTTGAGCCGATCTGGAATCGCCGTTACGTTGATCATGTACAGATCACGGTGGCGGAAACTGTTGGCGTGGAGCAGCGCGGCGGATACTTTGATGTGGCCGGCACTCTGCGTGACATGGTGCCCAATCACATCCTGCAGTTGCTTTCGCTCACCACCATGGAACCGCCTATCTCTTTCAGTGCGGATGCGGTGCATGACGAACAGTCCAAGATCCTGCATGCCGTGCAGCCAATGACGGATCAGGATGTGCTTCACAACTCCGTTCGCGGACAATACGGGCCGGGTGAAATGAACGGAGAGCATGTGCCGGGCTATCGTTCTGAAACCGGCGTGCCGGCGGATTCGAAGACTGAAACTTTCGTCGCGCTGAAGCTGCTCATCGATAATTGGCGCTGGGCCGGCGTTCCCTTCTATCTTCGCACAGGCAAGCGCCTGGCCTCGCGCCATACCGAAGTTGCCATCCAGTTCCGGCGCGCGCCTTTCATTCTGTTTCCGCGATACTCCGGTGAGCAATCTGAAAGCCAATCAGCTTGTGATCCATATTGCGCCGGATGAAGGTATTTCCATGCGTTTTGGCGCCAAAGATTCCCGGGGCGCAAATGCGAGTTGGTTCGGTGGAGATGGATTTCAATTACAACGATTACTTCGGCACCAATCCCAACACAGGCTATGAAATTCTGCTCTATGACGGCATCATGGGCGATCAAACGCTGTTCCAGCGGGCTGACATGGTGGAAGCCGGGTGGGCAGTGATCAACCGCGTGCTCGAAGTGTGGAAGGCCCTTCCGCCGCGCAACTTCCCCAACTACCCCGCCGGTTCATGGGGACCTGCCGGAAGCCGATGAACTCATGACGCCGCGATGGCCGCCACTGGAGGAAGATCCCCGAATGATCCTGGCCGGCGATATTGGAGGCACACATACCAGAATCGCTCTCTTTGAAGCCTGCCACCGATAAACTCAGTCTGGTTCTGGAGCAGGTTTATCCCAGCCGTGATCACCAGGGTTTGAGTGAGATCGTGCAGTTGTTCATGCAGCAGACATCCTGCGCAAATCAGTGCGGCGTGCTTTCGGCATTGCCGGGCCAATCATCAACCAGGTTGTCTCTACGCCTAACCTGCCGTGGGTGATCAATGGCGCGCAGCTTTCCAAGCAGACGTGGCATCAAGCCGCTGTGGCTGATTAATGATCTTCAGGCGCATGCGTCAGGGGTAGGCGATCTTGCAGCTTCAGATTTTGTTCCCTCAACTCGGCTGCTGCGCAGCGCTGGCAATGCCGCTCTCATCGCCGCCGGTACCGGGCTTGGTGAAGCAGGCCTTTATTGGGACGGAGCGATCCACCATGCTTTCCCTTGTGAGGGCGGACACTGCGATTTCGCTCCCAGCAATGATATGGAAGTCGCGCTTCTGCAATATCTGATCAAGGAAATTTGGCCGCGTCAGTTATGAACGCATCTTGTCCGGACCCGGATTGCATAACATCTATGACTTTCTTCGTGACTCGCAGCTGGAATCGGAACCTGCGGCGCTGAAAGCCGAACTGGCGCAGGCGGCAGATGGCGTCGCAATTATTTCCCAGCATGCTCTGAAAGGCGATGCTGCAATATGTCGTAAGAGCTTTGAGGATTTTCGTGCAGGTTTACGGTGCGGAAGCCGGCAATCTGGCGTTGAAGATGCTTGCAACTGCTGGCGTTTTTATTTCCGGCGGGATAGCAGGTAAAATTCTTCCCAGGCTGCAAACGCCTGATTTTCTGGAGGCCTTTGTAGCCAAAGGACGGTTGACAGCCCTTGATGGAAACCATCCCCGTGAAAGTCATTATCAATGAACGCGTGGGATTGCTAGGGGCGGCTCGCTACGCACAGCTCAAGCGTAATGCACCTGGCAAATGTTCCGTAGTAACGGTAAGCGCGAACGGAGCTATCAAGATGACATGAAAACATCAACAACTTGCGCAAACCGGACTATCTCATGGTTGTTCCGGACGTAAACGGTCTCAACGGGCCGCCGTGAACGAAATCACGGCTGCAGCCGAAGCGGCCATTCGCGAACACGGCCGATTCACCATCGCTCTCTCCGGCGGGAACACGCCCCGTGGCGTCTATTCACTGCTGGCAGAACAACAGAAAGATACTTTTCCCTGGGCCAAAACATTTTTCTTCTTCGGCGACGAGCGCTCGGTTCCTCCGGACCATCCGGACAGCAACTATCGCATGGCCAAACGAAGCTCTGTTCTCCAGAGCTCCTGTGCCTGAGCAAAACATATTCCGCGTTCCTGCGGAATTGGGTGCGGCAAAAGCGGCAGAAAACTATGAAACTACGTTAAAGGAGTTTCTTCAAAGCTGCAACTCCGGCAAATGGCCTCGCTTTGATCTGATCCTTCTGGGCATCGGGGAAGAAGGTCACACAGCTTCCCTGTTTCCTGGCTCGGCCGCGCTGGCAGAGACGTCTCGCCTGGTGGCTCCCAATTGGATTGAAAAGCTGAAAACCGATCGCATCACGTTTACTTTTCCTCTCATCAACAGTGCGGCGGAAACCATGTTCCTGGTGGCAGGCGCCGAGCAAGGCGGAGATCGTTAGAGAGGTATTTTCCTGGCGCAAGGCGAGAAGCTATCCTGTCCAGCGCGTTCATCCGCGCGCACGGGCGGCTTACTGTGGATAGTGGATCAGGCCGCGGCAAGCCTGCTTTAAAAATTTCCAGAAATCATCGAATTAGTCTTGCCAAAAGCGCTGCGAATAGCGCTATCTTATCTATAGCGAACAAAAAGCGAATCACGCCATGTCTTCGCTCTTTCCACAACCCGAAGCTCCCTCTCCGCTGGTCGGGATCGCCCGACTGGCGGCCGAGGGAGAAGCCATCGCCGAAGGTCATCAAGTTGAATATCTGACTCTGGAAAATCGCACCCTGCTTACCCGATGCAATTCTCCGCGTATGCCGTTCGCGTGGATGATCAACCCGTACCGCGGTTGTGAGTTCGCCTGCAAGTACTGCTATGCCCGTTACACGCATGAGTTCATGGAGCTGCGGGACGGTCTTGATTTTGAGCGCCTCATTTTCGTGAAGCAGAACGCGGCCTGGTTTCTTCGCCAGGAATTGAAATCCGTACGCAAAGGTGAAAGTATCGCCATCGGTACGGCAACTGATCCTTATCAGCCGGCAGAGCGCAAATTTGCCGTAACGCAGGCCATCCTGGAGGAAATGGCTGAACATAAAGGTTTGAACATCGGCTTAATCACTAAGTCAGACATGATCCTGCGTGACACTGCGTTATTGCGTGAAATTCATAAGCACAACAAACTCTCCATCAGTCATGACCATTACAACCATGAATACTGATCTGGCGCGCCGCTTGGAGCCAAGGGCGCCACGGCCGGATCTGCGCATGAAAGCGGTACAGCAGTTGCATGGCAGGACTGCATGCCGGCGTTAATTGTGCGCCCGTGCTTCCACAGATCACTGATTCTCGCCAGGACCTGGAAGAACTGGTGCGCAGCGCGGCAGACGCCGGCGCCGCTTTTGTTTTCTGCAACGCATTATTCCTGAAACCATGCGCGAAGAATGTTTTTCTGCCTTTTCTTCAGGAAAATTTCCTCACCTGGTCGCGTTACGAGCAGATGTACTGCGGACCGCGCGTATTTGCCTGCGCATTACGGAAATCGCGTCTCAGCTCTGGTGCGAAAGCTCTGCCAGAAGCACAGCGTTGGCGTTCAGAGAGACGTGCGATTCTCTTGCCGTGGCATGCACTATCGCCATCCAACTCGGCCTCTTTCCGGCCTGAACAACTTGGGCTATTCACCTCTGGAGGAATTACGTTTGGTCAATTTCCCGACCAAATCATTAGAAATTTTCATTAGGCCCAAAAAATTCCCTGTAACCCCATGAAAGCAAACCAGATATTTTGCTTGCGTAAATCAGTCAAAGGCCTCTATTGTACTTGTGGACATGGACTGGTACATGTACCAAACACTTAGTCACATGTCCTTTGGTACACGGTACTTTAGGATTAGAGCTGCGAGTTCAAGAAGACGGCTGATTTTGGCGAACAGCACGGTAAAAATGCGGTCAATCGCCAAAAAATACCGTTTCCTTCTCAAGAGTTTTTGCACTATAGTACAGGGCAATCCAGAGTCTCTGCGTTCTTGTTGTTGAGGTCGAGCTAATGCGGCAAAGCGCCGATCAAAAGATAAGCGGCAGAGAATCAGGGATGGTAGCTTGCAGGAAAAGGTCAGTCGAGATTTTGTAGTTGCTGTTTGCAGATGGGAAATTAGGCGATCGTTAGAGATGTACGAAAGTACAATTGAAAAAACGAAAAACTGTAACGATCAGGGTCAGCAGTTCACATTAGTTCTGAGAAGGAAGTATTTGTATCCGGGTTCGCTGGGCAAGCAAGTGGAACGGCGAAATGTACAAAGATTTCTTCCAGGGCATTAGCGGATGGGCATTGCAGGTCAGATCGATCTGGCCGCAGTGCTTCCACCGAAGCGGGAGGTGGAATTTGCGCATACTGGTTATTGAGGATGAGCCGAAAGTTGCACGTACACTTGTAAAGGGTCTGGAAGCAGATCACTTTGCCGTCGATCTTGCAGGAGACGGAGAGGAAGGCCTGCAGTTAGCTACCGAGATTGATTACGATGGAATCATTCTCGATTGGAATTTGCCCAAGCTGGATGGTTTGACCGTCCTCAAGAAGCTCAGAAAGTCCGGCTCCAACATGCGGATCCTTCTTCTGAGCGCGCGGAAAGAAGTTTCTGATCGCGTCTGCGGACTCCAGGCCGGCGCCGATGACTACCTGACCAAGCCTTTCTCTTTTGAGGAACTTCTCGCCCGCGTGCATGCATTGCTTCGCCGGCCCCAGGAACTTCTCGATAAGCTCAGCGTGGAAGATCTGGAACTCGACCGCATGCGTCACATGGTGACCCGTGGCGGCAAGCAGATCAACCTGACTCAGCGCGAATACGCCGTTCTGGAATATCTCATGCGTAACGCTGGCCGCACCGTCACCCGCACAATGGTGGTGGAGCATGTCTGGAACCTTGGCTTTGAAGGGCTCACGAATATTGTGGATGTGTACATTAACTACCTGCGCCAGAAGATTGATCATGGCTTTGAAAAGCCGCTCATTCACACCGCGCGCGGCGTTGGTTACATGCTCGCCTCGAATCAATAAATGCGACTCCTGCTCACACGTCATCTGCGTACGCGGCTGGCGCTGAGGCAAACCTTCTCTTTCGCGCTCCTGGTGATCATCCTCGCCTGGAGCGCCTATGGTTTGCTCGCGCGCCATGTTTACGGTGAAGTGGACGATGAAGTCCAGGACCGTTCCATTGCCGTGCGCACCATGCTACAGGTCCGCGATGGGCATGTTCGCTGGTTGAATCAGGAAGCCGATAGCGAAGTCCGCGAACAATTCGAACACTCCATTCGCTTCTACCAGTTCCTTGACGAGCACGGACAGGTCCTGGATTCTTCCCGTGAACTCTCTCGGTTTCAGCCTCCGCTTGGAAAGCAGGCGCAGAACACCCTCGCCACCGGCATCACCTCATACGAAACCATTCAACTGGCCAACGGCATCAATCTGCGCATCTCGAATTCGCGCGTGCAGGGTTTAAAACAGCAGTTCTATTTGTTGCGTCTGGGGATATCGCTCACTGATATTGAAGATCGCATGGCGAAGACGCGTTTCACCATCATCGCCCTGCTTCTCCTGATTCTTCTCATTCACGGGGCGAATGCGTGGCTGATGGCGGGCAAGGCTTTACGGCCTCTGGAGATGATCCTGGCGGCTGCAAAGCAAATCACCCCGTTTGATGCTGCCACGCGCCTTCCCGTGGTGGGCAATGATGATGAGTTTGACGAGCTTAGCACGGCCATGAACGGAGCCATCGCGCGTTTGCAGAGCTCCTATCAACGCATGTCAGATTTTCTGCGCAATTTGTCTCATGAGATTCGTCAGCCGCTTACCATCATGCGCTCGGAAACCGAACAGGCGCTTCGCTTCAGCCAGGCTGATGCAAAATATCGTGAAACCCTTACCAGCCAATTGGAACAGATTGATTTATTAGCTCGAACCATATCCGGGTTGATGGAACTGGCGCATTCAGATAATGACGTGGTCACTCTCCATTGCCAATCCGAGGACCTTTCCGAGCTTATTCAAGCCGCGATTGATGGCATGCGTCTCAAACCGAATGACCGCAACATCCAGATCTCCGGCATAGTGCAGAAAAACATTCTCGGCCAGTTCGATGCAGCGCAGGTTTGGCGGCTCATTCTCAACCTTCTGGATAATGCCATGAAATTCAACCGATTGAATGGCCGCGTGGACGTCTCTCTTACGTCGCATGATGGCGTAGCCCTGCTTTCCATCAGTGACACCGGCGCCGGCATTCCCAGAGAAGAACAAACCAGGATTTTCGATCGTGGATATCGTACGCCATCGGCGCGCGGCTCCGGCGTTCCCGGCACAGGTTTGGGACTTCACTTCGCCCGCTCCATCGCGCACGCGCATGGCGGCCGTATTGAGTTCTCCAGTGTGGCCGGTGAGGGCACGTGCTTTCGCGTGACGCTTCCCCTCTCCCGTCTATCGCTTGGCTCTGGTGACGCTGAACCGACCACGCTGGATCCGGCGATTCACTAAGCCGGCAAGCCAGCGCGCGAATCAGCCTGAATTAGGGAATTTAATGGTTTACCAATAGCGGTTTAATTTCCCAGGTTGATACTTGATTCTGTTCTGATAGGTGCTTCCGGCAACTGATGGGCTTCTTGAGCGAGACACATTGGTTGGCCATCGCTTTTACGGAACAGGGTGCCGCGACGATCGGGCACAACGATTTACGCAGTTAGCTTCGTTTTGCGGAACGACCGGACTGATGATGTTTTTCGAAGGATCCAGGTAGCGGGCAATGCACGAACCTGAAATCCCGGGCCTTCCTTATCCATTGACACCAGACAGTCACACGCGTTCCTGTTTATTAACCTGAGGATCCTCGCGATAGCTCAGCCGCTGATTTTGGCCGGGCGAATGGAAAATAAGGAGCACTATGTTGCAAAGGAAATTTGCGGGCTGCATGTCTTCTCTTGGCCGCAGCCGCCATGTCATGGGCCCAGAGCGCTGTTCCTTCCCAACCCCAGCAAGGAAATTCTGCGAACCCAACTGCAACAAGCGCTCGACCGGCATCCGGAGCACTGCCGCAGCAACAGCCTGCATTGCGTCCTGGACAGCCATTAGCTCAAAGACCTGCACCGCCCAGGCCACAATGATTTCAGTTGAACCAACCACCGGAGCGAGCATTTCATGGCCCGGCGCGGACAATCAGGCCCACGTGGTAGTACCTCAATCGGCGGTTACTAATCCCGCGCTGGCAAGACCGGTCAGCGCATCCCTGCCTTCAAACGCCACCCGGCCTGCGGTGAATGGCGGCATGCCAGCTCCTATGCCGTTGATGGGCTCCGCCGGACGCGCCGGAGTTGAGTATCACGCAGGCCTGCTGAGCGTTGTCGCTGAGAATGCTGAATTAGGTAAGCTGATGCGTCTGGTAGGAAGCCGGACTGGCGCTCAAATAGACGTTGCGACTGATGTGGCGACCGAACTGGTTATGGCCCACCTTGGACCTGCTAGTCCCAACGAAGTACTCACGGCCTTGCTTGACAGCTCACATTTGACTTACATCATGATCGGCGAAGACAAAGTGACCAAGGTAGTTATTCGCCGGCGATACGGTTCTGTGCCGCCTCCCGCGGTCGCTCGACATCGCAATCTGGGCTTCCCGGAACCCGCGGCAGAGGCCCAGCCAAGTGAACCGGAAGAGGTAGCTCAGTCCGGCCAGATCAGACCCGCTGGAGAGATGGCGCCGCCTGCGATTCCGTCACGTTCACCCCTCATGAGAAGCGGTTCGCGCAGCCGGCATCACCGGGGCCAGGAAGCAGACAACGGAGGCAATCCAGTCGAGAATGTTGATGTGCGTGGACAGGTGGGCGGAACGGAAGCGCCTGAACAGCCTGAAGCAAATCCGCCGCAACAATAGGCAGACGCCAGTCTGGTTTGCCACTGACAAGTTCCTGGCCGCGCGGCCAGGATGTTCAAGCAATAGCTTTGCTGTACTTTGGAGTTGGATCGTCCTTCGGGATTGTCCAACTCCTTTTCCGACGAGCAGTTGATTGCACTCCAGGCTCTAATGCCGAAACCAGCCCCTTCTAATGAAAAATCTTAATCATGTTTTATGAATTCCTTAACGTGCCAGGAGCAAGCTGTTTATAACGGGATTGGAGCACCCCTTCCGGGATGAGCAACTCCTGCCCTGTGATTGCAATTTTTCCTGACGGAGGGAATATGCATAATCTGGGATCCATCGCGCACAAGTGCACATTAGCCAGCAAGAACTTCCTTACCTGGGGCAAGCCCGTCGTCGCGCGCGTGTGGATTAACGTTGCATTTCTGTTTCGATAATCAGCTTTTCAAACCAAGCCAGCACGTCTAAACCGCGCATACGTCTTCGCAGCTTTGTTCTGATACCAATTTTGTCTCAAAAAAAGAAAAGCCCCTCGCGCCGAGGCAAGGGGCCAGCTTGCGGACAAGAATTACCTAATTTGCTACTCCAACTGCACGTAAAACGTTCGCGGCCAAATAGCCTTTAGGCCCTTTCAAGAGCTCGAACTCCACTGTTTCTCCTTCATTCAGCGTGCGGTATCCGTTCTCCTGGATCGCGGAGAAGTGGACAAAAACATCTTCCCCGGTGGAACGCTGGATGAAACCATATCCTTTTGCGCCGTTAAACCACTTGACTGTACCCTTCTCTCTCACAACTAACTCCTTTCGCCTCAATGAAAATTCTCCCCTGCCGGAATCAGGATGAGAGAAGAGGTTGCTGCTTTGGCGCCTGCCAGTCGAGTCCTTGCAACAAAAAAGGCTGCCTCTGACGGGCGCTTCGTCCCGCGGCGGCAACCCGGCTTTTCGTCAAGTTCTGCTGCGCTGCACAAAAACATCAACCCAAAATGCCCTTTTGGAGATGTTCCTCCTAAAGGAGCAACGCATGATATTCAGGAACTCTGCTTTTTGTAAAGCAATTTGTTGCACATTCATAACCTGTTCATGAAGCAAAGCTGCATATGCGAGCGTAAATGCCAGCTCTAATTGCAAAACACCTGCGAAAATTGATACCAAAGTGAATAAAAGGCAGGCAACTTTCGTTTTTTTGTCACGCTGTTTTCGTCTTTCCCACGGCTCGCTTTTTCGATAGGATTCGTCCTACCTTCCATGTCATCCATAAATACATCATCAGCCGCCCCGGCGCGGGCGCCTCTGCCGGAGACCGCGGCGGAAAAGCTCGTCCGGCATTGGAGGCTGATGGTGCGCGAACGGGGTATGCTGACTCTGCGCTACCTGACCAGGACGGAAGCCCATACCTTCGCGTTTTCCGTTGCCGCTAATGCCATCTTGTCTTTCTTCCCGTTCATGATGCTTATCATGTGGCTGATAAGAAATGTTTTCCATTCGCAGACCATGTTTGATGTTGTCGTCCAGTTGCTTCGGGACCACCTGCCCACCAATCAGGACTATGTGATTCGCAATCTGGACTCCATGGTTCGCGCGCGTCAGCGTGTGAAATTCGCTTCCATTGCCATTCTGTTGATTACCTCCACGGGCGTATTTCTGCCGTTGGAAGTCGCGTTCAATCAGATTTGGGGTTTCACCAAAAACCGCTCTTACCTCGGCAACCAGATCATCTCTCTGCTGCTTGCTTTCGGTTGCGGACTACTCGCCATGGCTTCGATCGGACTGGCCGCGGGTAATCAATGGGTGGTCCAAGTCGTCATGTTCGGCCATAAGAACGTTGTTTCTGACTTGA
Organism: Terriglobia bacterium; assembly: GCA_963824835.1. Lineage (GTDB taxonomy): Bacteria > Acidobacteriota > Terriglobia > Terriglobales > Acidobacteriaceae > Angelobacter. The sequence goes on from CAWGRA010000003.1 coordinate 137,555, forward strand.
TTGCAAGAGTCACCCTCAAGATATTGGCTACCCTCGCCAGTATCGGAATATTTTTTCTTCTGTACTGGCTCTTACCCAACGGCAAAGTCAGTGCCACCAGCGTTCTGCCCGCTGCCGTGGCCATGGGCCTTATCTGGGAAGCGAGCCGCTATCTTTATATGAAGTCACTTCCTCTGTTGAATTTTCCAGAGGTTTACGGGCCGTTTTCCATTTCCGTAACACTTATGTTTTGGGCCTTCCTCTCCGGGCTGATGGCCCTGGCAGGCGCCCAGTTAGCTTCTGACTACTCCCCGGAAAGCGAAGGTACTTTCGTGGCTTTGAATAGCGATGGCCATAACGTGATGATTGAGCATGAGATCGGGTCTGAACTGACCACCCACCAGGTCTAGAGGGATCGATTTCGTTTTTCACAATTCTCACATTTCCGCCGAAACTTCCACCCCTCGGCGGGATTAGACTTTAGCTGCGGTTCTTTCGACTTCGCAGCCTTCCCCTGGCTTATCTGCCAATGTTTGTTGATCAGATCTCTGGGCCCAAGAAAGACTTGTTACTGCTGTTGAGGCTCGCAAAGGCCGGAGAAATCCATTCGCAACACCCAAAGGAGAAATAAAATGATTACGACAATTTTGGACACGGTTATCGCAGCGATGCTGTGGGGAACGGCTGATGCTACATTAACGTCCGACTCTTTTCCTGTGCCACCACCAAAGTAAATACTAAGACGTCAATTGAAGATTGTTGATATCAGAGGGTGGCTGGTTTAAGCTGGCCACTCTTTCATGACGACAGCCGAAATCCTTTTAGCTTTCAGCGGTTTTGCCCTGCAGGCAATTTCGCTAGTGGTCATGGTTTTCAAAACAACTTACAAGCTGTTCAGTTGGTTTTTTGTATATCTCTGTACTAATTGCGCATTTACGGTTGCTCTCTTCATCCTTCGGGACCACGCGCGGCTGTACTTCATCCTCTACTGGACGGCTGACGCCATCGTTAATTTGTTCATCTTCCTGGCGCTTTATGAAATTTTTCATAACGTCTTTCTGCATTTCTATGCCTTCGGATGGTTCAGGATGGTGTTCCCCGCGAGTTGCGTGATATTAATCTCAATCGGGTCTTTGAGATCAGTATTCCAGGCGGGATCGACAGAAGGCTTTCTTATTTCTCAAATTTTCGCCGTCGAGATAGCAGCATATATTTTGGAAGTCGGAATTTTCCTGTTGTTCCTGGTGCTCGTCAGGTTCTTTAGGCTTCCATGGAAGCAATACACTTTCGGCATTGCGCTGGGTTTTGGCGTGTCCGCCGCCGGCAGCCTCGTCGGTTTCATGGTCCGTTCCGAATTCGGAACGAAATTCATTCCTATATTCCGTTTTCTTGTTCCTATGACATACACTGTCGGGGTCGCTATTTGGCTTCTGACCTTTTTATGGCCAGTGCCGAAAGCACAGCTTGAAGCAACAACCCCGGCCCTCACCCCCGAAGCCGTGGTTACGGAACTGAAGCAGTACACTCAAACGGTGAAGGAAATCCTTAAGCGATGATGTTTGATATCATCACGATTTTCCTGGTTGGCCTGGTGCTGCTCTTCGCCACTTACACGGCGCTGCAGTTGCTCGGCAAATTCCCTCGCCGCACACTTGACGACGTAACGCCTTATCTCCGTCCAGCCGAACTGCAGGAGATTCAGGAGCTTCTCGATCCCGCACAGGAAGCCAATTTCCGCCTGCATCTTTCACCGGAAGAGTTCCGCCGCTGGCAACGTAAGCGGATCCACCTGATGCGTGAGTATCTGTTGCGGATGTCACACAACGCTCTGGTCCTGATCGAATGGGGAAACCTGGAGTGCTTTGAAGGGGGCAGTGGTCCAAGAATCTCACCTGAGCGCCAGGCGCTGGCCCAGGAACTGATTCAAGCTGCTACCGAATTTCGCCTCTATTCCCTCCTGGCTCTTCTAAAACTCAAGATTTGGATTGTCTTTCGTCTGGATCGCTGGCCACTGATTTCCACCCCCAGCCTTCCCGCATTGCGCCAGGTCTTCGGTATCGATGCGCTCACGTCTTACAATCGACTGAAGCAAGCCGCGGGTGGCCTTAGCACCGCTTATGGCCGGCACGAATTCCTGGATCACCTATAAGAGCACCCTCTGTAAACGCCCGTCTCTCCTGCTCCAGCATCTCCGCGTTCCCTGCTTGCGGCTATAATCTTGCTAGATTGCCAATCTGGTCCGCAAATTCGCTTAAATCCGCGCTTGCTCGTCTGCGCCCGCGCGGCCGCCTGGCCACTTTTACGGCTTACATAGGCGGAATCGAATTGATCCTGATCACCGCGGAAGCCATAACTCGCAAGCTTGGCGCAGCTTCAGCCGCCGACTCCATTGGCGGTTGGACCGGGTTTCTTGGCTTCGTGCTTTTCATTCTGGCCACCATACTGGCGATTCGATGGTTCCGCAACCACGTCCTTTGGAGCGTCCGCAACCGGCTTCTGGTGACATATCTCTTTGTGGGTGCGGTACCCGTGATGCTGGCATTAGCGCTGGCGGTCGGCAGCGGTTATCTGGTGCTTGAGCATCTGGCTACGTTCCTTGCAGTCTCTCAGATCCAGGCACAGGAGCAGCGGCTCGGCGCTGCCAATGCCGCCGCCGCTGACTTGATTGCGCATCATGGCGTGACGCCCGATCAGATCATGGCCAATGACACCGTTTTCAGCGGGCGCACCATCATGAATCTGCCGGTCAGAATAGCGCCTGGTTGGTTACCCGATGGCTTCACTGGACTGGTTGAGGACAAAGGTCAACTTTATCTTCGCGCCGCGAACAAAATTAACACCTCGCAGGGCGAACTGGTGGTCATTTCCAGCGTTCCCTTTGACCAGAAATTCCTGGCCAGGGTTGCGGCGAGTCTGGGCACTCTTACCGTGTACACAAGGCCTGTTGAAATCGACGACAAATCCGGCGTAAAAGTCCGAACCGTTGACAGCCGGCCAGAGGCCCGCGCCGGCGACGAGCAGAAGGCAAAGGACCGGGACACTTCGCAGTTCATTTCCGCAGGTTCTGTTGGCGCCCAGCGCTTTTCTCTTGATCGCGAGTTTAGTTTTGGTGGTCTTGTTCAGACGCGCAATTGGTCTGACGGATCCAACGATCCCATATACAATAAATTCCTAACCGGCACCACCAGGCTCTCCACCATCTACTCTTTCCTCACCGCGTCGATGGGCGTATGGACTGGCGTGGTGGGAACAATTTTGTTTGTGGTGTCCATTGCCTTCGCCCTGGTTGTGTTGATCGCTTTGCTGATCGGAATACGTTTAACCCGGACCATCACCTACTCAGTCGCTAACCTATATAAAGCCACGCAGCACATTAATCGCGGAGAATTTGATCATCGCATTGAAGTCAAAGAGCGCGATCAGCTCGCCGCGCTGCAAAAATCCTTCAATTCCATGACCGAGTCCCTGCAACGCCTGATCATCGAGCAGAAGGAAAAGGAACGTTTACAAAGCGAGCTTGAGATCGCCCATGAGGTGCAGGCCCAGCTCTTCCCTCCGGCCATATCTGGAACGGGCGACGCTGGAACTCTATGGCGTATGCCAGCCGGCACGCACCGTCAGCGGTGACTATTATGACTTTCTTTCTTATGGTCCTGAACAAATGGGAATCGCGGTGGGCGATATCAGTGGCAAAGGCATCTCCGCCGCGCTTCTGATGGCAACCATCCACTCCGCCGTTCGCGCTTACGAACAGGAACAGCTTTTTGCGGTTGGGGCTGGTTCGGCGAGGGTGCTCGCGGCCGGCGGCCAGGGCGGAGTTCTTACCCGGTCGTCCATTGCTCTGCCATCACCCGCCCACATGCTCTGGTTACTGAATCGCCATCTTTATCGCAGTACGCAGCCAGAAAAATACGCTACGCTCTTTCTTGGTTTTTATGACGGTGACACGCACCGGCTTACATATTCCAACGCAGGCCATCTTGCCCCCATTATCCTTGGGCAGGATGGTTCCCTCCGCCGCCTTGAGGCCGGCGGAATGGTGGTTGGTCTATTTGACAACATGGAATACCAGGAAGAGACGGTTGAGCTTCGCAAGGGAGACATCTTCATCGCGTTTAGTGACGGCATGACGGAACCGGAGAACGAATTCGGCGAGTTCGGCGAAGATCGTCTGATGGAAGTCATCTCAGCCAATAGCGACCAGCCTCTCGATAGAATCGCTGCCCACACGATCTCAGCCGTTAAAGACTGGATTGGCGCCACGGAGCAGCCGGACGATATCACTCTGGTTCTCGCCCGCCGTACCGCCTGATCCATCAACACGCCACCCGGCTATTATTGTCTAACTTGGTCACACCGCTCTGAATTCTCTTACGCCCAATCCGGTTACGCTTTATGGTGTTACTTCACAAATCTTGAAAGCTTTGAATACTGGAAGCAGGGCATGAAACCACAAAGCAGCTTCACTGGAACCTCTTTAGGGCTCACGGGCCGCATCCAGCCCACACCCGCCGATCGGATGTTGCAACGCGTGCGGGTTGTTACTCACGAACTTGAGGCCATTCAGAATGAGATGTGCATGCAACTGGCTGATTCTGATGGAACTCCGCGTAAAAACGCGTCGCCGGACGCAGCGGCTGCCGCCGATTTGCATTTATTCAAGACAGTTGTGGACCAGATGCGGCGTATCTTGTGGTTCTATTCCGGTACAGGCATAGCAGACTTGCACGCCGTTGCCGGCTCCGCCCAACCGGCAGCACCTCCTGCTCAAAAGCTCTCGAACCAAGCCGACGATTCTGAAATCGAATCGGGCTCATTCTTTGAACGCCTTAATGTTGTAATGGACGGCTACATCCAGACCGGCGCAGCCGCCACTTCCCGTCGCTCCAAGCTTTAGGGCTTTTTCGCCAAGTGGTGGTCCAGGTTGGCAATTCTCCAACCAGTTTCAAATACCAGGCGCGTCACCTGCGTCATTTTTCCAAAATCGATTTTGTCCACCGTATCAGTGGGGCGATGGTAGTCCACGTGGGTGCCGTCAAAATAGAAGATGATAGGTATGCCGTGTTTGGCGTAATTCCAGTGGTCAGAACGAAAGTATATGCGTTCAGGGTTATTGGGATCGTTGTAGTAGTAGTCGAGCTTCAGCTTCTGGAATTGCCTGTTGGTATCTTCGCTCAATTGGTTCAACTCCGGGCTGATGCGGTCCGCTCCCACCAGGTAAACCGTATTCGCATCAGTCAGGTGCTCATCCAGCGTATCAGTGTCGCCCGCCGGCTTTGACCTTCCAATCATATCGATATTCAGGTCCACCACCACCTTGTCCAATGGAACCACGGGAGCCACGTCTGTGTTGTACTCTGACCCAAGCAGCCCCAATTCCTCACCCGCATGGAATATCACCAGCACTGACCGCTTCGGCCGCTCCATGGACATGGCGCGAGCAATCGCCAGGACGGCGGATGTGCCTGAACCGTCGTCATCTGCGCCATGATAGATGTCACCATTGGCGCCGGTTTTCAAATGATCATAATGGGCACTGAAGGTGACATACTCGTTCTTTAGTTGCGGATCAGTTCCCTCAAGGATTCCAGCCACATTCTGGGAGGTCGAGCGCGTCTGCTGAATGGCGACGTTCATCTTCGCCGGGACCTTCAAGTCCCTCGGCTTGGCCGGCTCGTTCTTTTTGGCTGTTTGCATGGCAGTCTTCAGGTCCATGCCCACGCTGGAAAAAAGCTTCTGTGTGAGATCCGGGCCCAATGTGATGGCGGGAATTTTGCCTTCGCCTTTGGCCAATCTCACTGATTCACGCGTTGTCAGCCCCAGCATCACGTTTTTCTGCTTCATGAAGTCAAGAAAACGTTGCGGCGGAACCGACAGGAAGCCGGCAGCACCATGCGCGGCGGCGGCGGCAGCCCCTCGCTGCTCGGGCGTGATCTTGGACGCGTCAATACCCCCGGGAAGCTCTGAAAGCGCCAGCACAATCTTTCCCTTTACGTCGGCCCCCGCATAGTCATCGTGATGGAGTTCAGGAGCGGAGATGCCGGCGCCAACATACGTTATCTGTCCCTGGGCTTCACCGCTTCGAGTCACCTGGCCGGAGACATAATCCTCACCGAACTTGAAGGTTTCCGGCTTTCCATTAAGCGTGAGTTCCAGGGCCATTTTGGCCGCATCGGGTTTACTGGAAACCAGCTCAAACGATTGCAGGAAACTGCCGTTTTCAGCGGCCCCGCGGAATCCATAGCTTTCCAGGCGTGAGGCTAGGTATCGCGCGGCGATGGCAAAACTGGGCGACAAGGTATATCGTCCCCCAAGTTCGTCAGACGCCAGAAACTCCAGATGCATACGGAGTTCGGTTGGGGTAATGGAATCAACGGTGGTTGGCACTGCGGGAAGCGTCGGCGGCGCGGCGATACCGAGCGTAGCGGCCGCACCCAATGCCAACACCAGCAGGCTTTTCATGAAAAGGTTTTTGGGCTGGATCACGTGTTTGATGGTAGCAGTGCTGGCTGTCCGGCACAATATCAGGATTTCGCCGCCAGGAAGCAAAATGGCTGCTTGCATTAGAATTACAAAATGCTGGGAAGCTACCAATCGTGAAACAAATAGTCATCGTCCTGGAGGACGACGGCGATATTGCGAACCTGGTCAGGCTGCACCTGCAACAGGCAGGCTTTGTGGCCAAAGTAACCGGCAACGGTGATGCCGTGCTCTCTCTAGCCCGGCAGCAAATGCCGGTTCTTTTTCTATTGGACATAATGGTGCCGGGCAGTAGCGGCTTTGAAGTGTGCAGGCGCATTCGGGAAAGCGGCGATCTGGCCAAAATTCCCATCATCTTCCTTACCGCTAAAACAACCGAGGAGGACCGCGTCAAAGGCCTTGAACTGGGCGCGGATGACTATATCAGCAAGCCGTTCAGCACCCGCGAGCTCGTGGCCCGGGTAAATGCCGTGCTCCGCCGCTTTGAGCAACCTGTTTCCGCCAATATCACTACTCCTGACTTTCAGCTCGATTCTGATTCGTTCACGCTCACCGTGCGCGGCCAGCATTCGGATGTTACGGCTACTGAATTCCGTTTGCTTCACTTCCTGGGCTCTCACGCAGGCCGGGTCTTTTCACGAGACCAGATCCTGGATGCAGTCTGGCGGGATATGTCATTCGTGACCCCGAGGTCGGTTGATGTGTACATCCGCCGGCTGCGCGAAAAAATTGAACAGGATCCTGAAGACCCCCGCTATCTAAAGACGGTCAGGGGCGCCGGCTATAAGTTTGAGGCCCCTAAGTGAGGAACCGCATTTTTCTCAAGGCCTTGCTGGCATTCATTGCGGTGATCGCGGTGGCCACGCTCACCCTGGATTTTTCCATTCGCCGCACCTGGGAAGATTCTCTGCGTAGCCGGTTGCAACACTCTCTCACCCAGCATGCGCGCGCTTTCGCGCTGCGGATTGAGAATGATCATAACCATACCCTGCAGCAGATGGCAGAGAATGAGGCAGCCATAACCGAGGCACGCGCCACCGTCATCGCCCGCGACGGACGTGTTCTGGCAGATTCAGAGGCCGATTCCAGCACCATGGAGAACCATGCCCAACGGCCCGAAATTGTCTCAGCCCTCAATGGACTTCCCGGCGCTGCCACCAGATTAAGCAAGACGGTTGGGATCGAATTTCTCTATGTGGCCGTGCCGGACGGGGACAAGATTGTCCGCCTCGCTTATCCGCTTTCCACCATCCGGGCTCAGATAGCCGGAATTCGCGGATCCCTTCTGCGCGCCACGCTTCTCGCTCTTGCTTTTGCCCTCTTGATATCTTTTGCTGCCGCCCAGCTCATTTCAAACCGTCTTCGCGGTATCGTAGGTTTTGCGGAGCGGGTGGCATCGGGAGATCTTTCCGCCCGCATCGCTGAAACGGGGGGTGATGAAATAGCTCAGGTGGCAATGGCACTGGATCGCACCGCCAGACGGCTGGAAGAAAACTTTGCCAGCGTTAAGGAAAGCCGTTCCCAACTGGAAGCTCTTCTGAACAGCATGACGGATGGCGTAATTGCTGTCTCGCCGGAAATGCATGTGCTCTGGGCCAATCAGGCGATCACAGGCATCGTGCATCGGCCAGCGCAAATCGGGGCTCCGGTCATTGAACTCATTCGCCACCCGGATTTTCTTTCCACTCTGAAGACCGCGCTGGCCTCCAGGCAACGCGAGGTCACCATTGCGACTTCACTGAGCGGCCGGCGATCTTTCTCTGTTACGGCTGAGCCCCTGCCGGATGGTGGCGTGGTGAGCGTCTTGCATGACATCTCAGCCATTGAACGAGTGGAAAAGACCCGGCGTGATTTCATCGCCAATGTCTCGCACGAACTTCGTACTCCGCTGACTTCCATTCGCGGTTACGCTGAGACCCTCCTTGAAACCGAGAGCCTCAATGACGGCAATACACGAGATTTTCTTCAGATTATACGGCGCAACGCTGAACGCATGAGCCGCTTGACGGAAGATTTATTGGTTCTGGCGCGCGTGGAATCTGGCGAGGCAAAGCTTGATCTCCAGCCTCAATCGGCCCAGCAGCTTGTAACTGAATCAGTATCCTCCATGTTGGAAACCGCAAGAGACAGCGATCTTGAAATCGTGGTCACGCAGGTTCCTGAGGCTTTGGTTACCGCGGACGCGTATGCCATTCATCAGGTATTCGCTAATCTGATCAGCAACGCGATTCGCTATGCAGCAGGTGGAAAGAAAATTGAAGTCGGCGGCGAAACCAAGCCGGGGGCGGTCGAATTTTTCGTGCGCGATTTCGGTCCCGGCATTGCTTCTGAACATGTGCCGCGGATTTTTGAACGTTTCTACCGCGTGGATAAAGCTCGCTCACGCGAAACCGGCGGCACTGGATTGGGTCTTGCAATCGTAAAACACATCGTGCTCAATCACGGCGGAGCTGTACGCGTCCAAAGCTCTCTTGGACACGGTTCCACTTTTTATTTCTCGCTTCCCAACGCGTGAAGCTATAACCCCCTGTTTTTATTCGCTATTCATGGTCTTTTAACCTGTTTGTAACAAACCTTGCCTATAAGTGCGGTGTGCACTTTTCTACCCGCAAGCCAGGAGGTAAGATGCGACTCAACTTAGTCGTGGCGTTGTTGCTGTGTGCAACAATCGGCAGCGCGGCTGCCGAAACCAATCTCAATGGTGCGGGGGCTACTTTCCCCAACCCCATTTACCAGAAGTGGTTCAGCGAATTCCATAACGCCAATAAGGACGTGACAATTAATTACCAGTCCATTGGCAGCGGCGCTGGAATTAAGCAAGTCACGGCAGGTACGGTTGACTTCGGCGCCAGTGACGGCCCGATGAACGATGAACAGATTTCGCAGGCTGCCTTCAAGATATTCCACATTCCCACGGTTCTCGGCGCGGTTGTTCCCACGTATAACGTTCCGGGTGTTAGCAACGACCTGAAATTCTCTGGCGATGTTCTGGCCGACATCTTCCTCGGCAAAATAAAAAAATGGAACGATCCCCGCCTGGCCAGGGATAACCCTGGCGTCAAGTTCCCCGATTCAGACATCGTTGTGGTCCATCGTACTGACGGTAGCGGCACCACCTACATCTTCACTGACTTCCTCTCCAAAGTAAGCCCGGACTGGGCGAAGTCGGTGAAAAAAGGGACGTCAGTAAACTGGCCCGTCGGCTTGGGCGGAAAAGGCAATGAAGGCGTAGCCGGGACCGTGAAGCAGACTGAAGGCAGCATTGGCTATGTTGAGCTGATCTATGCGCTTCAGAACAAGATGGCCTATGGCAGCGTGAAGAATCACTCTGGAAAGTTCATCAAGGCTGATCTGGCCTCAGTCACCGCAGCGGCTGATTCCATCAAAGACATGCCGGATGATTTTCGAGTGTCCATTACAGACGCCCCTGGCGACAAGTCTTATCCAATTTCCAGTTTCACCTGGCTCCTGGTGCCGGTGGAATGGAAGGACGCAGGCAAGGAAAAGGCCTTTGTTAATTTTCTGAACTGGATGGTGGACAAAGGCCAGACTCTTACCGCGAGCCTGGATTACGCGCCGTTGCCCCCGGCTGTGGCAAAAAAAGTGAAAGAATGCATCAAACAAATCAAAGTTAAGCCATAGACATTCAACTGTGCTTCCTTCCACCCGGACGAGCGCTGGAGAACACTCCAACGCTCTTTTAACAACGCTTTAACAATCATTTGTTAGGTTGCTGACATGGCCACGCTTCCAAAGCCTAAGGATTCCAGCCTTAGCGCCAGCTCCAACGAGCCCGGAAATGCGCAGGGCGAATCCTCTGGGGCGCCAGTGGCGGTGGGGGCGACAGCGAAATCCCGCTTTCGGGCAAAAGAAAGCGTCTTCGCGGACAACGCCTTCCGGTCGCTGGTATTTGCATGTGCCATTGCGCTTTTAGCCATCGTGGGAATGATCGGGTTTGAATTGATTACCCAGTCGCATCTTTCCATGTCGAAGTTTGGGTTCAAGTTTCTGACCCGTTCAATTTGGGACCCGGTGGCGGAAGACTTCGGCGCTCTTCCCTTTATTTACGGCACTCTGGTTTCATCTTTTATCGCCGTGCTGTTGGCTGTTCCTCTGTCGGTTGGGACGGCACTTTTCCTTACTGAGTTATGCCCCGACAAAATGCGCAGCATCCTTTCTCTTTTGGTTGAACTTCTGGCCGCAATCCCCAGCGTCATTTATGGCTTGTGGGGCATCTTCGTTCTTGCGCCGTTTCTGCGTGCTCATGTCGAACCTTTTCTGCAAGACTATTTCGGCTGGACTGGACTGTTTACAGGTCCCAAGTATGGCATTGGCATGCTGGCAGCCGGCGTGATTCTGGCCATCATGATCCTGCCGATCATCGCGTCTATTACCCGCGAGGTAGTTACAGCTGTTCCCCGGCAACAACGTGAAGCCGCGCTCGCTCTCGGCGCCACCAAATGGGAGATGTTGAACATGGCCGTCCTGCGTAATGCTCGTCCTGGAGTACTGGGTGGCATAATCCTCGGCCTTGGCAGGGCCCTGGGTGAAACCATGGCTGTCACCATGGTGATCGGCAACCGGGCAGAGATAGCCAAATCACTTTTTGCTCCCGGCCATACCCTGGCCAGCGTGATTGCCAATGAGTTTACTGAGGCGGTCGGCAATACCTACCAGAGCGCGCTCATTGAAATGGCGTTGATCCTCTTTGTCGTGACTCTGATCGTGAATGCGTTGGCCGGACTCCTGGTTTGGTCAATTGCGCGCGGCATGCCCTCGAGGTCTCTTGCCTAAGAAGAACACCAACAACGTCTCGCTGCGTCGACGTGTATCCAATGGTCTGGCGCTGGGTGCTATTACCGCCGCGGCCCTGGTAGTGACCGTACCTTTGTTCCTGATCCTGGGGACAGTGATCTACCACGGTATGGCAGGTCTTAATTGGAGCTTTTTTACTCAACTTCCAAAACCAATGGATGAAACCGGTGGCGGCATGGCGAATGCCATTGTTGGTTCCGGCATGATCCTTGCGCTGGCCAGCATGATCGGAGTGCCCCTCGGGATCGGCGCTGGAATATTTCTCGCCGAATACGGGCGCAATACTGCCGGCAAGATTGTTCGCTTTACCGCCGACGTCCTCAACGGCGTTCCTTCCATAGTGATCGGGTTGACAGCTTATGCGTTGGTGGTTGTTCCGCAGCATCACTTCTCCATGCTATCCGGCAGTGTTGCCCTGGGAATCATGATGATTCCCACCATCAGCCGAACCACGGAAGAAGTTCTCCTTATGGTGCCACAGTCCATTCGAGAAGCCGCTCTGGGTCTGGGAATACCGCAATGGCGCACCATTATTTCAGTCGTGCTGCGCACTGCCAGCGCGGGTATTGTCACCAGTATCATGCTGGCATTTGCGCGCATTGCCGGGGAAACAGCGCCGCTGATGTTCACCGTCCTGGGCAACCAGTATTGGAATACAAATCCGAACCAGCCCACAGCCGCTTTGCCACTCCAGATCTTTAGCTACTCTGTTATGCCTTATGACCAGGCCCACCAGCTGGCCTGGACCGGAGCGCTGTTACTGATTTCGTTAATCATGATCACTGTGATCCTCTTCAGGTTCTTTGCCAATCGCGGCGTAATGAAAGGGGCCAGCTAAATGGACACTGGCATCCATGTCCGGGACCTGAATGCCTGGTTCGGCTCCACGCAGGCGCTTCACGGCATTTCACTGGAGATCCCTCAAAAACAAAGCACAGCCATCATTGGCCCTTCCGGTTGCGGCAAGTCAACTTTCATACGCTGCTTGAATCGCATGCATGAGACGCTCCCTAACACACGCGTGGAAGGAACTGTAAAAATCGGCGATCTCGACATTTACGGCAAGGGCGTCTCTCCGGTTACTATCCGCCGCCGCGTCGGCATGGTGTTTCAAAAGCCCAACCCGTTCCCTACCATGTCGATTTATGACAACGTCGCCGCCGGACTGAAATTGAATGGCTTCACCAATCGCCACCAACTGGATGGGATTGTGGAGCGGTCACTTCGCCAGTCTGCCCTTTGGGACGAAGTAAAAGACAACCTGAAAAAGAAGTCCGGCGCGAGCCTTTCCGGCGGTCAGCAGCAGAGATTGTGCATAGCCAGGGCGCTTGCAGTTGAGCCGGAAGTCCTACTCATGGACGAACCAGCCTCAGCCCTCGATCCTATTTCAACTTCCAAAATTGAAGACTTGATTTTTGATCTGAAGAAGCAGTACACAGTTGTGATAGTCACTCACAACATGCAGCAAGCCGCGCGCGTGGCGGAGTTCACCGCGTTCTTTCTGATGGGCTATCTTGTTGAATTCGATAAAACCGAAAAAATGTTTACCAAGCCCACTGACAAACGCACAGAAGACTACATTACCGGGAGATTTGGATGACGCGAACACGGTTCCACCAGGGCCTCGACGACCTGAAACAGAAACTGCTCACCATGGGCGGGCTGGCTGAACAGGCAGTAGAACGCTCTGTACGTGCTTATCAATCCCGTGACACCGCCATCTGCGAAGCTGTGCTCCGTGACGAAGCCCATATCAACGCCGCCGAACGCGAAGTGGACGAGCTCTCCATTGATCTCCTCGCCATGCAGCAACCCATGGCGGTGGATTTGCGCTTCATCATTGCCTGCATCAAGATCAACTCAGATATCGAACGCGTCGGCGACCAGGCCGTTAATATCGCGGAGCGCGTGCTGGACATGGTTTCACATCCGAAGTCCGATCTAAATGTTGACATTCCCCGCATGGCCTCTCTTGCCATCAACATGGTGCGAGACGCCCTCAACTCATTTCTTACGGCGGACGCTGAACTTGCCCGGTCCGTGCTGGAACGCGATGATCTGGTGGACAATATCAACCGTGAGATTTTCGAAGCGGCCGATTTTGCCATGACCCACGGCGTAGAAACTCATCGTGATGCCCTGGACACTTTGATTGTCGCCCGTAACCTTGAGCGCGTGGCTGACCATGCAACCAACATCGCCGAAGACGTAATATTCTGGGTCCGCGGCGCTGACGTTAGACATCACGCCCAAAGCTGAGTTCGCTGCCTCGGATCTCCGGGGCAGCTTGGACTGCATCCAGATCACCCACTCTGACCACGTGCTCCAGCTTCCGGGAAAAAAGTTACAATGGACTCCTGACGTTAAAGTTCTCCGCGATTTTTTAACGTGGTTTTTACATCGGCCTGCTAGCATCCGCACGTCACATTTATGAATCGGTCAGTTGACGATCCGTCTCTTTACATAAACCGTGAAGCCTCGTGGCTCGCCTTCAATCGCCGCGTCCTTGAAGAAGCCAATGACGAGAGCAATCCCCTGTTGGAAAGAGTCAAGTTTCTGGCCATCTCTGCCAGCAATCTCGACGAGTTCGTTGAGGTTCGTGTCGCCGGACTGCTGCAGCGCATAGAAGACGGATTCATTGACTCGGGTCCGGATGCACTCTCGGCTGCCCAGGAACGCGAGCTGATCGCCGGAGAGACGCATGACTTTGTCAACGAACAATATGAATGCTTTAACAACCGGCTTCTTCCCGCGTTGGAAAAGGAAAACATACGGGTCCTGGACCTCAAGAACCTTGATCCCGAGCAGGAAGCGTTTATTGACGACTATTGCGAAAAGGAAGTGGATCCGCTGCTCACGCCGGTCACGGTTGACCCGGCCCATCCTTTTCCTCGCGTACTCAATAAAGCCCTTTGCATTGCATTGCTGCTGAAGCGAAAACGCCGGGGCACGGGCACGTACATGGGAGTTATCACGGTTCCGCGCGTTCTGCCGCGGCTGGTAAGGCTTCCCTCCCGGACAGGCGTTGATTACATTTTTCTTGCCGACCTGCTCACCTATCACGCGGCCAGCATGTATCGCGGCTATGACATTGTTTCAGCGGCTTCATTCCGCGTGACCCGGAATAGTAATCTGTATCTGGAAGAAGAAGAATCGCGCAATCTGCTGGAATCCGTCCGTGGCGAATTGCACAAGCGGCGCAAGGGTGATGCCGTCCGGCTTGAGATCGATGCCGGCGTGCACACTGAAATCGCCCGCCGTCTGCAGCAAACCTTTGAACTCGAGGACTGGCAGGTCTTCTACACGCAGGGGCCGGTTAATCTTTCGCGCTTGTTTAATTTTTATGAATTGACGGCGCGACCCGATCTGAAATTTAAGCCCTTTGTTGCCCGCGAGCTTCGACTTCCGGCTAACAGCAGCAACATCTTTGACGAGTTGAGAAAGCGTGACATCCTTCTGCATCACCCTTTCGATTCCTTTGACGCGGTGGTGGATTTTATCGAAACAGCGGCGCTGGATCCGGAAGTGATTTCCGCCAAGCAGACCATTTATCGCACCAGCCGCGACTCTCCCATTGCGAATGCATTGATCACGGCGGCCAATAAAGAAAAGGAAGTCATTGCCGTACTGGAATTGCAGGCACGCTTTGATGAAGCATCAAACATTCAATGGGCCCGTACCATGGAAGACGAAGGCGTGCAGGTGTATCACGGCCTGGTTGGGCTGAAGACCCATTGCAAGCTCTGCCTGCTGGTTCGGCATGATCCAGACGGTGTGACGCGCAGGTACGCTCACATCGGCACCGGCAATTACAACCCAACAACTTCACGCTTTTATACTGATGTGAGCCTCTTGACCGCATCCCCGGATGTCACGGTGGCAGTCCATGCGGTATTTAATTATTTGACCGCTTATTCTGAGGCTCCCAGTTATTTGCCGCTGTCAGTTTCACCAATCGATCTTGCCACCACTACCCTGGAGCTCATTCAGCGCGAAACAGAACACGCAAAAGCTGGAAGACCCGCCAGCATCATTGCCAAAATGAACGCCCTGCTCGATAAGAATGTGATTCAAACGCTTTACAGGGCTTCCCAGGCAGGCGTTAAGATCCATTTAAATATCCGCGGAATGTGTTCCTTGCGTCCGGGAGTTCCTGGCGTGAGCGAGAACATTGTTGTTCGCAGCGTGGTGGGTAGATTTCTGGAGCATAGCCGCATTTTCTGGTTCGAGAACGGCGGCGATGATGAGGTATTCATCTCCAGCGCAGACTGGATGCCCCGAAATCTTTATGAACGCGTTGAGGTAATGTGCCCTTTGCTGGATCCGGTTTTGAAGCGGCGCGTGAAAGATGAAATTCTCGCAGCATATCTCGCTGATAATGTGAAAGCCCGTGTTCTGGATCGCAATGGCAACTACTCCCGGATACCACGCCGCCGCGGGCAACCTGCGTTTTCAGCTCAGGAATTTCTTATGGCAGTGGCGGAAGGCAACACGGGTATTGCAACAATCCCTGAACCAGTCATGCCCGCGGCTAAACCTGTTCGCAGCAGGAAAACGAAATCAACTTCAGCCAGATTGCTTGCAACTAAGAAAGTATGACACTCTATTTTTTGCGTCACGCGTCTGCCGGCAAGAAATACGTCAATCCCAAAAAGGACGAGCGTCGCCCGCTGGATGAATCCGGCATCTTGCAGGCCCGTTATATCGGCCGCCTGCTTTCCAATATGGATATTCAACTGGACCAGATCATCAGCAGCCCGTTAAAGCGGGCGCTGCAAACGGCCTCTCTGGCAGCCAATGAATTGGCTTTTGAAACTGGCATTCAGATTGATGCGGCGCTTCGCCCTGAAAGTGAGTACGAACAATTTCAGGAACTGCTTGCCCGTTACAGCAGGCATGAAGCCATCATGGTGGTTGGACACAACCCCAGCCTGAGTGAATTTCTTAAGTAAAGTCATGTCTTCGAACTCTGGTGCGGCGCACGTGGACTTGAAGAAAGGTGCAGTGGCCAGGGTTGAAATGACGGGCCGAACAGGCACCCTGGAATGGCTAATCACGCCCAAGATCGCCCGGACGCTTCAAACTACCTTAAAAGCCAGCTCTCGCCCGAAGACTTCGCGGAAATAGGGAATTTCCTTTTCGCCGGCCCAAATCTCCAGGTCGGCTCCTCCACGTGAGGGCTTAACGTTGAATTACAACGGATTCTTCCCTGCCACTAGCGCGGATCGATTCCACGGCGCCGCGTCTTCCCTGATTGAGCGCGCGTGCCACTCTCAAGATCGCAGTGGCCTTCATGACATCAGAGCGCAATGGAGCCGGCAGGATCTTGATCAAACGGTCACGAAGTTGGGGACGGGAATTGCCCTGGAATCGCGCGATGGTGGCAATAATCTGGCGCTGCAGCGGAGTGAATCCAAAAAGTTCCGACTGAGAAATGATGTAATAAGCATGCCGGTGGCGTCCCACCGGATTAATAAACGCGCCTACTTCGTAAAGCTTGGCGGCTGTATCAATCCATTCCCTGAATTGTTTATCCAGCCGGTGGAGCGTCCTGGTTTGATCAAACAGAGATGTGGCCAACTGGCGGACATGCGCGGCGTTTGCGCTGTCAACGTGATAACGGCGGCTTATATTCTCAAGCACATCTTCGCGATCAGATTGCATCTGCCGGTGTGACCGCGATTTCATGTCATGTTCAGCGGCCATCTGGGCCAGTAAGCCGTCACGCAGGCCCAATGGTGAATACCTGAACCCCCGCACTCCCAAGGTTTCCAGCAGGTAACCGTAAACAGCAGCTCCGGCAATCACAATTTCCGCCCGCTTTGAATTGATGCCTTTTATGGCTGCGCGCTGCCGCTCCGTCATCTTGGCCAGGCGCTTTTCAAGTTTTTGCACCGCGTCCCGCGAAACAAATGGGGCTCGCGCCCAGCTTGAGTGATTGCGCGGCCCCTGCTAAGGCTGCGGCGGTACCTGAAGTGGCTATCGTCATTGTTGGCCCGGCCCGTCTGATCTGCCTGGGTAGCCGCGCGGACTCTTCAGCAATAAAGCCTTGCATTCGCCGGAGCTCCTCCTTGTTTGGAGGATCATGCTGGACGAATTCCTGAGTCAGGCGCACTGCTCCCAATGGGAGGCTGATCACTTCCTTCATGTGGCCTTTTTCTGAAAGGATCAACTCGCAGCTTCCGCCGCCCAGGTCGATGAGGAGCAGCTTGGCCGGGCGGGTGCGCATGTTGGCAACCACACCCAAATGGATCAGCCGGCCTTCTTCCGGTCCGCTGATAATCTCCAGCTTCCATCCCGTGGCGGACTTTAACCACTCCGCGAAGATGCGTCCATTATTGCTGTCACGCATGGCGCTGGTAGCCACCACGCGCGTACGCTCCACGGCAAAACTCTGCACGGTACGATGAAAGCGGCGCAGCGCCTTCAGGGTTCGCGCCATGGCCTGCGGATTGAGACTTCCGTCATGAAACACGCCTTCGCCAAGGCGGGTGACTTCGCGATCCTGATGCAGTGGGATGAGGCGGCCCTTGCGCAATTCGGCGATACTCAGGCGAACTGAATTGGAGCCAATATCGACCGCCGCCAGAACAGGCATAGTCAGTCAGGCGTGCTTGGCGGAAGAAGCCACCAGGTGTACTTTCGATGGCCGCTTGCGGGCCGGATTGTGGGAATCCAGCAGGCTGGTTACCGCCGATATTGCGGCCGAATATTTTGACGCACGAACGGCGCGCGCTTCCACCAGCAGAGGGCAATTTGCGCGATCGCGAAAGAATTTCTCCGCCACCGCGCAGAGCGCCTGCCAGTCATGCCACTCGCCCAGAATGTCCTGCACCGATTTCATTCTCTCCACAAACTGTTTCTGTTCGTCTGTTTCGGCTGCAAGCTCCGCCTGGTAGCGAATAAATTTCATCCGCATGCGCAAAGAATGCAAGAGCCGAGGCTTCAGTCCTGGCATGGGCGACAAACTCGGCAGCCAGTTCGGTTAACTGCGTTTCAGCCTGCCGTAAAGGGGTTGACGTCATCTCCGAATGAATCAGGTTGCGTCATTGCCTGCGCTTCAATTTTCTGCAGGTGAGTGAAAAGCTTGGATCGCTCAATCTTGCGGGCCGCCGCGGCCAGCCGGTCCGCCTGGCGGCTTCTCTTTTGCTGCAGTGCCTGCGTCAGGTTTCGGCGGTCCACGGTGGCCGATCCATTGCGAAATTCCCTGCTTGAGAAGCTCCATTTGGACATCCAGATCGCGGACTTTCCCGGCACGCTTTCGCAAGGCCTCAAGTTCTTGCATGGCGTCAGACTGTTTGCGCGTAAGTTTTGGATGCAGGTAGTCGATCAGGCTTTCCATACGCCGGGTGGTGGTCCTCAGACGATGGACCCCTTTGACAGACGCATCACCCTTCAGCTTGGCGATGGCTGAAGAAAGCTCGCCCGTGAGCGTTTGAATCTGGCTTCTGTAAGGGTCATGGGAAATAGTTCGCCACCCGCTACGGATGGCTATAATGCAGTGCACCTACGATAAATGACGGCATTCCGTTTAAGACGCAACCGGAGCGGGGTCGGGATGGCTGGAAGTGCTTGCGCTAACAAGGGGTTAGCCTGCAATAATGAGCATGGAACCAGGCGATGGAGTTCGCCTTTAACCGCCCGATACGGCTGATAACTCCTACCAATCTGAGTTTTGGAGCCGTTTGACATGCGAACTCTCATCGAGTGGAGAGCCTACGTCTGGATATCTGTTGGTGCGGTCGTCGGGGCCAATTTAAGATATTTCCTTGCCACCGTTGTTGCCCGCCTTAGCACCACAGCCTTCCCTCTCGGGACGCTGATTATTAACACTACTGGAAGCATGATTCTGGGATTCTTTGTGGTATGGACAACGGAGCGCGTTCTGGCGGACCCGCTTTGGCGATCGCTTGTTGCCGTAGGGTTCTGCGGCTCCTACACCACATTTTCCAGTTACGCGTTTGAGACCATGGCTTACTTCGAACAGGGCAACTGGATGTTGTTCGCCGGCAACATTCTTTCCAATAACATCTTGTGTCTGGGCGCTGTGCTTCTGGGCGGCATGCTGGCGCGTTCACTCTAGCTCGGTCCACCGGTTGAATGACGGAACATGTAAGAATTCGTCAGGATGTGCATGAAAGGAATTGATTACTGCGTATGGCGTCCGGCAACTGCTGTTCAAGTTTCGATCTACCTGAATGAGGCCGACCAATGGCATCGCCGTCCACTCCACCTGGAGTTGCTCAATTTTCTGCGCGAAAAGGAAGTCCCGGGCGCGACGGTGCTGCACGCAGTGGCAGGCTTCACTGGCCACAGCCGCGTAAAGACCGCAACTCTGATAGACGCCGGCGGCAAACTTCCGCTGGTTCTTACCTTCATTGATTCCGAAGAGAACGTGCTGAAGCTGTTGCCGACGATTAAAGAGATGGCCGGCCATCGGCTGATCGTCCGTGAAAAGGTCACCATTGAAGGAGTAGCCGATTGAGCGAGCCGGCTTTGGACGTCCTGGCTCTTGCCGCTCATCGTGATGACGTGGAGCAGACCTGCGGCGGCACTCTGCTCAAGATGGCCCAGCGCGGCCTTCGCACCGGCATACTTGATCTTACTCAGGGTGAAATGGGAACCCGCGGCAGCGCTGATGATCGGGCCCGCGAAGCCGCCGATGCGGCGCGAATCCTGAAAGCAGTCTTTCGTCATGCGCTCGACATTCCTGATGGGCGCGTGGAGAATTCCTGGGAAAACCGCTTGAAAATTGCCCGAGTGATTCGCGAGCAGCGTCCGCGCGTGCTGATTCTTCCCTACTGGCAGGGCCGTCATCCTGATCACTACACTGCGTCAACCCTGGGCTATGAAGCGGCTTTCCTGGCCGGCCTGCGCAAACTCGGCAACACTCCCGGATCAAGTACCGGCGCAGCTCGCGGAAGCCGTAGCCAAGCTTGCGCCACATCGGCCGTTCAAGATTATCTATGCCAGCCTTTACTATGACGTGCGCCCGTCGTTCGTGGTGGATATTACTGACCAATTCGAAGGCCGACTTCAGGCGCTGCATGGCATACAAGTCCCAATATGCTGACCAAAGCGCCGGCAGTGGTCTGTTTCCCGCAGGAAAAAGAAATCCGCAGCCGCCTGGAATCAATGGCGAGCTTCTACGGACTGCTGGCTGGCGTGAAATACGCCGAGCCCTTCGTACAAAAAGAAGTAGGACTGGTGGACGATATCACCGCGATCCCGGTTTCATCGATTTAGTGCGCCTTCGAACCGCATGGTGATGAAACCCATTTCAGCTCTGAATCACAGATCAGTTAACCTTTGCTGCGAAGCTCTTGTTGCATGTTCATAACGTTTCGCTGCCGAATCAGACTCATGAAAAATCTTTAGCCACTGGTTCCAGAATGGCATTCAGATCACAGGCGCTCGATAGCGTGCCGAAGTTCACGCCATGGTCGTAGCCCAGCCGGGAAGCAATAAATGCCTGTGCATTCGCGGAGGAAGCATGACGGAGCATCAACGAACCTTGCAGCGCAAGCGCCAGGCGATCAGCCAGGCGCCGCGATTGGCCTTCCTGGCCACTCCCGGCAAAGCTCTTCTTCATATTAACCAGGTCATTTTCAATGGCATTCGTGAACAGATCAAATCTCTGGTCCGCCCCTTTGGCAGAATGCAATTCGTGCAGCAGAGCCTCACCGGCTGCCGGCTCTTTCTTGAAGCGCCCGCAGAATGTCCAGGCAGATCACGTTGCCGGAGCCTTCCCATATCCCGTAAAGCGGGGCTTCCCGATAAAGCCGGGGCATGCCGGAGTCTTCCACATAGCCGTTCCCGCCAAGACATTCCAGTGCCTCGCCACAAACGGTGACACGCGTTTGCACAACCAGTATTTGGAGATGGCCGTTGCAATGCGGGCAAATGCCCGCTGCGTCTCGTCGCCGGCGCGCAGATCAAATGACTCAGCCAGACGCATGGCCATCAGCGTGGCGGCTTCAGATTCGAGCACCAGATCGGCCAACACATTCTGCATGAGCGGTTGTTCAACCAGCAGCTTGCCGAAAGCAGCGCGATGGCAACAATGATGAAGTGCCTGAACCAGAGCCTGGCGCATCAATCCCGCAGCGGCAATGGCGCAGTCCAGGCGCGTATGGTTCACCATTTCGATAATGGTATTGATTCCCCGGCCTTCTTCTCCCACAAGCTGTGCCCACGCATTGGAAAATTCAACTTCGCTGGAAGCGTTGGAGCGGTTGCCAAGCTTGTCTTTCAGTCGCTGAATGAAGAAGTTGTTCTTTTCGCCGGCGGCCGTCCAGCGAGGCAAAAGGAAACAGGAAAGACCATTGGCTGTTTGTGCAAGAATCAGAAAAGCGTCGCACATGGGCGCGGAGCAGAACCATTTGTGGCCGGTGATCAGAAATTCGCGGGAATCACCGATTCGTTCCGCACGGGTAGTATTGGCGCGAACATCAGAGCCACCCTGCTTCTCGGTCATCCCCATGCCCAGCAAGGCGCCCTTCTTCTGATCGAGCAGGGGCAAAAGCAGCGTCATACTCTGAAGACAGAGATCTTGCTCTCCCAGACTTTGGCGACATCCGGCTCTGCGCGCAAGGCAGCCATCCCGGAATACGTCATCGAAACGGGACAGGTGTGTCCTGCCTCGTTTTGCACCGTGATCATCATCATGGCAGCGCGTGCCACATGTGCGCCGTGACGCATGTCCGTCCAGGGAAGGCTGTGAAGTTGATGCGTTATTGATGTCCGCATGAGCTGATGCCATGCAGGATGAAACAGGACTTCGTCACGACGATTGCCATTGCGATCATGGGTGTGCAGCGCAGGCGGATTCTCATTGGCTTCAACACCCCACCGCTGCGCTTCTTCTGTGCCCAGAATGCCGCCCGAGTTCGGTGATTTTCTCTGTTCGCCCAGGCGGCTCCTCCACGATCCACGGCCGCAACCAGCGTTGCGTCGGTGGTGAAAAGGTTGTAGTTGCCAGCGGAGAAACCTGGTTAGGGCTTTCCTCGTCGTTCGCCTTTCGCGTGGGAACAGGAGAGGTTGTCACGCTTCTATTCTAACGCCGCGTCTCATGGTCAATATTACTCATAACGCAAGGCAATCATGGGATCGACTTTGGTGGCCCGGCGTGCGGGGACATAGGCAGCCAGCAAGGCGACCATCAACAGGATCAAAGTAACCAGCGGCGAAGGTGATGGGATCGGTGGCTTGCACGCCAAACAGCATGGACTGCAAGAGCCGTGTCAATCCGAATGCGCCGACGATTCCTACGCATACACCTATCGCGGCCGTAAACACTGCCTGCTTCAGCACTAATTTCAATACATTGCCGCGGCGTTGCCCCTAACGCGATTCGTACTCCCATTTCGCGGGTCCGTCGTGCCACTGAGTAAGCGAGAACGCCATAGATGCCAATCATAGCTAGTGCCAGGGCCGTGAGTGCAAACGTGGCAATGACCGTCAGGTTGAATCTTCTGGGAAGAAGCGAAAGCGCGAATACCTGCCGGAACGTCTTTATTCTGGGCGGAATAGACGGATCAAGTTCCATCACGGCTCGACGTGCTGCCGGAATGAGTGAGGTCTCCGATCCTGCGGCCCTGACCACAGCGACGAAGTGGCTGGTACTTTGAGGACGCTGGCGGTAGCTCGCGTAGATGGTTGGCCGAGCTGGCCGCTCAAGACTGCGCTCTCTTACATCTGCTACTACGCCGACCACGTGCAGCAACCGTAGATCTCCGTCCATATTTCCGAACTCAATCGTCCGGCCAATGGGATCTTCATTGGGCCAACGTTTGCGGGCAAGAGATTCACTGATAACAGCGACATGCGGGTGAATCAGGACCATCGTTTTCCTGAATCGACCTTCCCTGCAACAGGGGAATCCCCATAGTTTGAAAATATCCAGGTCCAACGACCGCATAATCGGCATCTCCAGTGATGGCTGGATCGTGGAAATATCGGTCTAAAAACGTAATCATTTCCTTCATATCCGCCTCGCCATTTGGGCTGGCACTGCGTTGAATCAGGTTTCGATCGTGGGCCGATAGTTGAGATTCATTGACAACTGCGAATGTGCCGTCCGGAAGTCCATTTCCATCCAGAGGCATGGCGTCAATGCCGCTTGCCTGTTCCACACCGGGCAAAGACCTCAATCGAGCAAGAAGACTATCCAGAAACTCGACGCGACGGGGCCTGGCATCCACAGAAATATCGGGTAAGGCCAGATCAACCGTGACAATCTGCTCCGTCCTGAAATCCAGGATCAACGGCGAGCACTCTTTGCAGGCTGCGTCCCAGCAGCCCGGCGCCGACGAGCAGAATCATGGTGATACCAAGTTGCGTGGCGATAATCCAACGGCCAATTCCCTGGCCGCCTGCCGCCTGCCGACGATTGCTCTCTCCAAGAGCGGTTTGAATGTTGCCAGACGTGGCGCGCATTGCTGTCACCGTTCCCAGGCCAATCGCTACCAGGCAACAGGTTCCCAGGGCAAAAATGAGCACGGGAGTATTCACTGACACTTCGCCAAGCCGTGGAATATTGTCAGGCGCCAACGCAACCAGCGCCCTTATGCCGAATTGGGCCGCCAAAACCCCGAGCAGTCCTCCGGCGGAACACAGCAAGAGGCTTTCCACCAGAAATTGCCGGATGAGTCGCGCTCTGGAAGCTCCCAGCGCTGCGCGCGTGGCGAGTTCTCCATCGCGGGCCGCGGCCTGCGCCAGTAACAGATTCATTACGTTCGCACAGGCTACAAGCAGCAAAAACCCTACTGCTCCGAGCAGTATCCACATCGCGGAACTTATTTTTCCGGTGAGCGCTTCCCGCAATGGAACAATCGCCACGCTATCCATGCGGGTTTGGTCTCCGTACTGCTGCTTGAGACGCCGGGCGATTCCTGCCAGCTCGGCACGAGCGCGATCAAGGGTGACGCCATCTTTGAGCCGGCCTATCAGCCTCCAATTGTGGGCATCGCGTGCCGGCAACACCTCAAAGAGTTCGCGCGGGACCCAAAGGTCAGCCTCTTCAGGGAAATGGAACCCAGGCGGAAGCACGCCAACAACCGATGCGAGATGGTCTCCGACCTTCAGTCGCAAGTTCGAAAAGTCTTCTTTTCCACCCAGGTCGTCGCGCCAGAATGAATAACTCACAAGCAAGACTGGAGAGGCATTCTGACGTTGCTCGTCTGGAAGGAAGCTACGTCCACGAAAAGGCTGAACTCCCATAATGGAGAAGAAGTCCCGGGAGACGACACCGACCGTCAGCCGTTTGGGCTCTGTTCCGCCCGACACTGATTCAATCTGAGCACCAAATTCTGCCAGACCCTGGAGCGTACTGTTCTGAGAGCGAAGGTCTTCAAAATTGGGATCAGCAACATCCATGGTATTGCCGTCATTCCTCTGCTCCCAGACCTGAACGAGTTGGTTTGGTTTGTAGTACGGCAGCGGCCGCAGCAGAACACCATAAACAACGCTGAAGATCGCCGTGCTTGCGCCAATGCCGAACGCCAGCGTGAGCACAGAAACAAAGGTGAACCCACGGTTCTTCAGCAAGGACGCGCATTCCAAAGCGTACGTCCTGCATCAGGCGTTCAAAGCCATGCCAGCCATCCTGTTCACGCGTGACTTCCTTGATCAGGCCGGCGTTGCCCATTTCTCGCCGGGCTGCTGTTTCCGCTTCTTCGCGGGAAGCTCCCCGATCCATCTTGTCTTGCGCCGCCATTCGCAGGTGGCTTTCAAGTTCGTCGTTGAGTTCGCGATCACGTTTATCGGTCATGGCTTCGCCTTCCTTATTCCCGTGGGGTCCGCGGCGTAACGGGATTCAGTACTCCGGACATCGCTTCCAGCAGCTTTTCCCACCGTGATCGTTCTGAGGCAAGCTGTTTCTTGCCCACGGCGGTGAGCTTATAGATCTTTACTCGCTGCTTGTTCTCAGACATTTGCCATTCGGAAGAAATCCATTTCTGTTTTTCCAGCCGGTGCAGCGCCGGATAAAGCGACCCGGTTTCCACTTCCAGCGCCTCGCCTGAGTTCATGCGAATGGCCTGAGTGATGCCATATCCGTGCTGCGGTCCCCATAACAATGTCTGCAAGACAAGCAGATCAAGCGTTCCCTGCAACAATTCAACCCGATTCTGGTAACGTTCCGTTTTAGGCATGTAGATAACCTACACCCACGGCTGTAGATTGTCTACGTCCCTGGTTCCATTTTGGTTCCATAAAAATATGGACTTCAGAAACATTTGTACCGGATGTTGCCGGATAGTAAACTCATCAGCCATGAGAAAACTGATCGTTGTTGCTGCTGCTCTTTTGCTTAGCTTCCCGATGGCCGCGCAGGACTGGGCCAGGCAGAATCTGGAAAAATCTCCGCGCCACGGCGAGTGGGTCCAGATCAAACACGATAACCGTACCGTAAGCACCTTTGTGGTTTACCCGGAAACCAAACAGAAGGCGCCGGTAGTCATTGTGATCCATGAAATCTTCGGCGCCACCGACTGGTCCCGCAGCCTGGCTGATCAGCTCGCCGGCAAAGGGCTACATCGCCGTGGCGCCTGACCTGCTTTCCGGCATGGGGCCCAATGGCGGAAAAAGCAGTGACTTTCCCAGCGTGGATGCCGCCAGAGAAGCCAATTCCAAACTCGATGATGATCAGGTCACCGCTGACCTGAATGCCGTCGCCGATTACGCGAAGAAGATTCCCGCCGTCCAACGGCAAGCTGGCCGTGGTTGGTTTCTGCTGGGGCGGCGGACAGAGCTTCCGCTTTGCCACCAATCGCAAAGACCTGAGCGCTGCTTTCGTCTTCTACGGCCCGGGCCCAAGGACGTCTCTTCGATCACCGCGCCTGTTTACGGCTTTTATGCCGGCAATGATTCCCGCATCGGGCCACCTTGCCGGAGACCACTGAAGCCATGAAGAAGGCCGGCAAGAAGTTTGAACCTGTTACGTACGAAGGCGCAGGTCACGGCTTTATGCGGGCGGGCGAAGATCCGGTGATACGAACCCAGACAACAAGAAAGCCCGCGAAGAGGCGTGGACACGCTGGCTGGAACTGCTCAAAAAGATGTAAGGTCTTAGGGCGCTCCTCGGCGGGCGCCCGCTACGCTTTCGCCGCGCACAGCGCGCTGGTAACTTCTTCGTTTTCTTCACGTCTAATCGGTGCGGCTTACCAGGCAAGCCCTGCCTCGCGCATGCAAGGCGTCAATGGAGGAATCGATGCACACGCAAATCGCGCAAGAGCGCTTACCTGATGGCGATTGCCGTCATGCTCACCCTGATCGCAACCAAAGTCTGGAGCCAGACGCCTGCCGCGCAGTCTGATTTCCAGCGCAGCTTCACGGTTTCTCCAGGTGCGAAGCTGGTGGTTGAAAACTACAAAGGCGCGATTCACGTGACCGGCACTGACGGCAACCAGGTGGTGGTGGATGTGCACAAGAAATTTGAAGGCAGTGATGCGGACCGCAAATGGTGGCTGGAAAATCTTAAAAGTGGATGTAAATGGCCAGCCGGACCGCGTAACGGTCAAAGTTGTCTATCCGTCACAGAATTGCATGTTTTGCTGGACAACCAGCAGCTATGAGGCCGAGGTCGATCTGGAAATCAAAGTTCCCCACCGCATTGACGTTCAACTGGACGGCTACAAGCCGGACATTCGCGTTTCATCCACTCAGGGATCAATCTCGATTCACAGCTACAAAGCGCCCATGCTGATTGATTCCACGACCGGCGCAGTCCGTATTGAGACTTATAAGGATTTGATCCGCTTGCGAGACGTCACGATCGAAGGCGATCTGGTGATTGAATCGATGAAGGCGGATACCGAGATCACCGCCAAGAAGCGTCGGGCAAAACGTTGACATTCAGACTGAAAAAGGCACGATCAGCCTGAGCCTTCCTGCCAATGCCAATTTCAATCTTGATTATGATGGCGGACGCCGTGCTTCTTTCTTTACCGATTTTCCCACATTTCGCAGGCAACTTTTTCGGGACACAATCTGAAAGGCACGGTGAATCACGGAGGACCTACCGTCCGTCTGCGGACAGAAAGAGGATCGGTCTCCCTCCATAAACTTTAATCGTGATCCGCCCGGACATTTCGGACGAAACTGGCTTTCTTGTGCGCCAATCTCTTATCTTTGAGGAGAAATGAATGCGTTGTTTCAAATTGCTTTTAGTCCTGCTTACCGGACTGCTTCCGGCCCTGTTGCCAGGGACAAACCACATCTCAGCATGGTGTACAAACCGGCGATATCGATCGTAAGGCTGATCCCTGCACGGATTTTTTCCAATATGCCAATGGCACATGGCGCGCGGAGAATCCCATTCCCGCCTCCATGCCCCGCTGGAGCCGCCGCTGGCAGGCCGGAGAAGATGCCAAGGAACAGCTGAAAGTAATTCTGGACGATGTGTCCAAACGCACCGATTGGCCAAAGGGAAGCTCGAGCAGTTGATCGGCGACTACTACGGCTCCTGCATGGACGAGGCCAGGATCGAAAGCTCGGACTTGCACGCCGGCCCAGCCGATGCTCGCCCAGATCGACGCCATCAAGACGCCCGCCGATCTGCAGCGCATGATTCGCCAGCTGCAGGACGCTCGGCATCTCCGTACCTTTCGGCATGGCATCTGCCCCGGACAATCACAATCCCGGCCAGATCATCGCCAACGTCTTTGCCAGCGGGCTCGGCCTGCCCGACCGCGACTACTACCTGAAGCCTGACCAGCGCTTTCGGAGCTCGCGAGAAATACTGCGACGCACGTAACCAACATGTTCAAGCTGGCCGGCTACGACGATGCCGCAGCCAAAGCCGCCGCCACGACCGTCTTCGACTTTGGAAAAGAAGCTGGCCGAGGCCTCGCTCGACAACGTGGCCTTGCGTGATCCCGGGCAACCGACCACAAGACCACCTTTGACGCGCTTGCAGAAGATGGCGCCGCAGTTCGACTGGGCAGCCTATCTTCAACGAGCGCAAGATCTCGCACGCCGATCTCAACGTGACCGAGCCGAAGTTCCTGGCTGAGGTCGACAAGGAGCTGCACCGATACTCCGCTTCAGGATTGGAAGACTTATCTGAGGTGGCAGTCCTGCACGCGTCGGCTGACATCTCTGTCTTCGCCGTTCGTGAACGAGAACTTCGCGTTCTACGGCAAGTACCTCAGCGGCCAAGGAGCTGAAGCCGCGCTGGAAGCGCTGCGCGGAATCCACAGACTAGCTCCTGGGCGAAGCGCTGGGCGCAAGTACGTGGAGAAATACTTCCCGCCCGCAGGCCAAGGCGCGCATGCAGGAGATGGTCAAGCAACATCCTGGCCGCGATGGAGGACACCATCGAAGGCCTGGACTGGATGGGCCCGGACACGAAGAAGAAGGCGCTGGAGAAGCTTTCCACGTTCAATCCCGAAGATCGGCTATCCGGACAAGTGGAAGGACTACAGCAGCGTCAAGATCACGCCGCGACTCGTACTTGGAACGAACCTGATTGCGGCGGTGAAGTTGGAACGTGGACGACGACCGCTCGCTGATCGGCAAGCCGACCGATCGCGGCCGCTGGGGCATGACGCCGCCGACCTCCAACGCCTACTACAACCCGCTGCTCAACGAGATCGTTTTCCCGGCCGGCATTCTGCAGCCGCCGGCGTTCGCGTGGGAACGCGCGACGCGGTGAACTACGGCGCGATCGGCGTGGTGATCGGCCACGAGATCAGCCACGGCTTCGACGACCAGGGCGCGCAGTTCGACGCCCAGGGCGGCTCGACAACTGGTGGACGACGAGGATCTGAAGAAATTCCAGGAGCGCACCGCGTGCGTGGTCGGCAGTTCGACGGCTACTTCATCGAGCCGGGCATCCATCACAACGGCAAGCTCGTGCTGGGCGAACGCATCGGCGACCTGGCCGGCGCGAAGATCGCCTATCTGGCATTCCAGAAAGCGCAAGAAAACCAGACCCGCGCCGACGATCGACGGCTTCACGCCGGAGCAGCAGTTCTTCATCGCCTGGGGACAGTGGCGCGGCGACGAGATCCGTCCGGAAGACGCAGCGGCATGATGGTGCAGGGCGATCCGCATCCGATCGCCAAGTACCGCGTGATCGGTCCGCTGTCCAATCTGCCGGCGTTGCCGCGGCGTTCTCCTGCAAGGCGGATAGCCCGATGGTCCGCCCGGCAGCCGATCGCTGCGAAGTCTGGTAGAAAAGGCCAAGGCCTGACTTGCGCGAACAACGACGCGAGGCCGGCTTGCGCTCCAAGGAGCATCGAAGTTTCTAAGTTGATCGGAAAATCTAGAGGCGGTGTTGTCGCGAAGCGACACTAATAACAGAAGGGACGCAGCAAGCTGCGTCCCTTCTGTGTTTCGGAAACGTTCGGCCCGACGCATTCCGAACTTAAAGCGTTACCTTCTCCAGGGATTGCCGTTGTATCCCTGCTGATAGCCCTGCTCGTAAGCCTGACGGTAATACGCTTTGTAATCGTTCTTGTTCCCAAAGCGCGGATCGTAGCCACGGTCAGCATGTTTGTAGTTGCTGTCATGTCCAGGACGGAAGCTGTGTCCGTTCCTGCGGTCTCCAACGCCGTCATTCAGTCCATCCTGATAGCCGTATTGCCTTGCTGCGTTGAACCCATAGTCGCGAGAGCCCCGTCCATCCGTAATCACGATCACGGTCACCATCGCCGCCGTAATAGCTCACGCCGTAACCTACGTTACTTCGCGGTAGCCGCGCTCATAGCCGGAGCGATACGCCCGGCGATCATCATCTTCGCGATAGCGGCAGTTGTCGTCCCAATCAGAACGGCGGCGATGCTCAGCGTCCCAGCGCCCGCGTTGAAAGCCGTCGCGAAAAGCCTGACGGTCATCATCATCACGATGTTGTCCACCCCACTGTACCGGCACAATCGCCTGCGCAGAAGCGAACGTTGCTCCGCTGGTCAGCAACGCCGCTCCCAATATCAACGCTCGGGTGTACTTCATAAATCCTCCGACTCCCCTTTACCTGAAAAAATAAATCTGGTACTGGGTAGAAACACGTCCTTCGCGGAGATGACTCTGCGAGTTTTGTAAATTTCTGTAAACACTCGGAATCGGCGAACAACACAGAGTGCCCGGTTGAGGATTCATCCGAAGGCTTAGGATTTTGACAACTAAGCAGAGTTATTTCCGCGGACGCGAAGTCCAATTCCCGCGCGCGTTGCTTATAGCCTTCGATTTGGCGAGGTGATGTTGCAGAGTAAAACTCAATCAGTTTCTTCAGATAAATTTTCAGTGGCGTGTACTGCATGCCGAGTTCAACTTTGCTGCGCGCATTGTCCAGGGCTGACATCCAGAGACCCGCTGAATGGAGAGCAGTCGGGCAGCAAGCCCGCCTGCGTCAATTCCGATCGTGGAGCCTGCTTAATTTGAGAGGAACGTCCATCAGCCCAGCCATCATCTGCGAGGAATCTGATCGAGAGATACCGATTCGTCCTGGCCAATGTTGTACGCTTCGCCTTTTCCCTTTATCGCCCTTGATAAGGCGCATAATCGCCTGCACAACATCTTCACCATAAACGTGCCGCACCGGTGTGCCGCCATCGTCTGGAACCAGCACGGGTCCACCATCTTTCAGTCGCAAAAAGTAGCCATAGAGACGGTCATAATGATCGCGTTCGCTGTTGACCATGGGAAGTCGAAGGCTGGTAAACGGAAATTGTGTTCGTTCCATGCGTTTGCGAACACGTCTTCCGCCTGGCGTTTATCAAACCCATAAAGCCAGTTGCTGTGTTCAGACTCATCAGACTTTGCGCGGCTCTGGCATCACCGGACCCGCATAGTCGCTTTCCTTGAATGGTCTCTGCACTCCAAGACGGACCAGATAGACCTGCCCGGTGCTGATGAAGATGTATCGACCCACGCGGTCCTGGAACAAGCTCAACTGCCCTCTCGGCTTCAGCGCCGGTGTAAAGCGTGGTATCGATCACGACGTCAAAGTTCCGACCGCGCAGCACGGCCTTGCATCTGCTGCGGATCACTGCGGTCGCCGCGCAGCTCGCTCAACTTCGGCAGGAAGATCATCCGGCGTTTGTCCGCGGTTGAAAACAGTGACTTGATGAGCCGTCTTGGAGAAGTGCGTGAACGATGGAAGGCCCAAGATTGCGTGTACCGCCGATGATGAGTGATCGCATAGAGGAGATATTTTAAAGCTCGGCGCATTCGGATCAGCGGACCACGGTGGTATAAAAAGCGTTGTTTCCCGTCCGCAGATCTTTGCCGTAAGAGAAAATCAGCCCAACCCCCAGCACGCGGAGTTTCAATCTGCGCTCCCGGTATCCACCAGCCACTGGTGCGTACCAAGCGCGGACACTGGATCAGAGATTTTACCTGCATCCACAAATGGCCCGAGTTTCACATTGATCAAGCCGTTGGAGAAAACATTTTTGTCTGTCTCCCAATTAGCAGGAAATAATCTTTGCCCAGCGGCGCGCTGCCTTTGCGCCCATCACGAGTGCCAATGTGACCGCGCAGCCAGAGATCGTTGTCCCGCTCCAGGCCAAGCATAAACAATTCGTCGAAAGGAAGGTCGCCGAAAGTCTTTCCTGCGCGCACCCGGACCAGGGTTTCGTAATCGTCACCGCGCGCTGTTGGCAGCCAGTGCATTTTCAGTCCCGCCTGCAGTTTCTCAAATGACTGCGCCTGGGCTCAGACCATAAACTGCCTGCCTGCAGAGCTCAAGTTGGCTGTGACTGATGCGCGATGTTCAGCCGATCTCCAGACTTCATAGCCGAGCGAAGCAGTTTGCTTAAGCTGATAGCCTTTGGCCAGCAATTGGGAGAGAACGCCGCCGGGAAGAGCACGTTGCGCTCATCGCGATGGGAAAGCTCAAGCCCCACTCGCCATCGCCAGCGCCAGCCTATCAATCTTTCGATTTCAGCCGACTGCTTCTTCTCTGCGCAGATTGAGCGCTGGCCAGGACCGGCGCTGGCCCGGTAAATCCCCGGCGCAAGTCCCAGTTTTCATTGCGCATGCCGGCACTTACCCAGTAACGCCATTGCGGCAACTGCCATAGCGGACCAGAGATGGACGCTTCATAACGCCGCTTGTCGGGATCCCAACGCGCCAATGTGGCAATGTTGATGGCGGAGCCGTGCAGATTGTCATACTCCGGGGTTACTTCCTGAAAGGCAATTCCGCGTAATGCGCGCACCAGTGCCTGGACCTTTCCTTCGCCAAATCCATTCAGTTCCTGCGCGCGTAGAACGGCGTCAAACTTTCCTTCCCCGGTGGCCACCAGATTGAAGCGATAGGCCGGAGAATATCTCCAGCTGATCCAGTTGGCTGATCGCTGGTGCGCAGATCTTCGAGCTTTAGAACTGTGATGCGGCCCGAAGGTGATGGCATGATCCAGCAATGCAGGACGCACGCTGTAACCTGGGCTCATTCTTAGTTCGGCAATCTCAGGCTTTGTTACGTGGTTCCAATGCGGAAACGGCTGCTTCCAGATTGTCGTCCAGAAAATAAATGGTGGCGAGAAAATCCTGAGCATAATCGTCTTTGGCGATCGATGCGGAGTGCGCGATGCAGATATTTTTTGGCTTCTGAGTTCTTCTTCAGTTTGAAGGCGACCCCGGCAAGCTCTTCTGGAAATCGCTTGTCAGCCGGGCGCAAGCTTACTGCCGCGGAGAAATGCGAAACGTGCCTGGTCCCATTTTTCCAGATGAGCCAGGGCGATGCCGTACTCGTACTCGTTTTCCGCGGAGCGTACTGGCTCGGCCTTGAGCATGTCAACCAGTTCAGACCAGCGTTCAGCTTTGAAGAGATCGTGGGGAGAGTCGCCAGTCTGGGCGAATCCGCAATGAGCGGAACCAATCAGATAGAATCAGAATCAGGGCGCAACGCCGCGAGCCTTCGGCACGGACACCGCGTCACTCCTCACCTGGGGAGCGCCAGCAAGTCCAGCGCTGCACAGCATTCCATTCTTTTTCAAATGAGGACGCTCCATCTTAAGCAGCTTCTTTTGCGCCGGATCATTCACCGACGGTGTTCTCGTGTGGATCCACTCCCACCACCACCACATAATGCAGTGAGGTCTGCCCGGTAATCGGCTTGAGAGCCACAATCAATGGCCGCCCCTTGGCCAGATGATGCTGAAAATCGTCCCATGTGGCTTTGAGGCGAAGGTGCGAAATCCATGCTCTTCAAAGTACCGCTCGAGATCGGACGCATAGATTCCGTGGGCCTTCCTGGAATAAAGAGCCTTCTGGATTTGGACGGGATCAACAGCTACAGGCGTGCCCGGCTGTTTCTGGTTCCAGTACTGCATCACCATGGCGATGGCAGCAGCGCCGCAGCCATCCTTCTCCTGCTTGAAGAATGGGACATCAAGCCAAATGCCTGGGCTTTGAGCTAAAAACAGCATGCCGCAGAGGCACAAAAGTAATGTGGTTCTCTGCGGCATGAATGGATGCACTGTATTTTGTTACCGAACCGCCACAATGATGAGCACCAGAATCGCAATGCCCAGGATGATCAGGATGAGGTCACGATCGTTCAGATTGCCGGCGGCAAAATCGGACTGCGCTTTGTCGGCCTTGGCGGAAAGCTGCGCCAGTTCCTGGTCACTCAATGTGGATACGGCAGTCTTGACCTGCTGGGGATCCATTTTGGCGCCCTTCATTGCCTTTTCCGCCAGGGGAGTTGACAGGAACTTCTGCACTGTTTGCAGATTGTTCTCGCGTGTCTGGGAAGCAGAAACCACTTGCTTCTGTAAATCGGCAGGTGAGACCACATGGCTTTGGGCCAATAGGTCACTGGGGATAAAGAAGAGTGTTGCCAACACAAGGGCGACTATTGCCCTTGTAATTTGTCGCGAATCCAAACGCATAGTTCTGCTCCTCGAATGATTGTACCGGCCAGTAGAAGCAGTATATACGAGCAGTGAGTACAGACAACCGTCGGTGGAATTCAAGCAATAACCTTATTCAGCATTGCGTAAAACAACCGAGCCGAAAGCACTTGCTTCCGGCCCAGCCACGAAGTTCGGTTATCTAAGTTACTTCACTGCCGCTGAAGAGCAGCGGTTCCTGTACCGGCGCCGATTTCAAGAGAGTATTTTTTGCCCGCGAATTGCAGACGTGCTGAGTTGTCTTCCGCCACTGCCGTTGCGGACCTCAGATGCGTCCGATGATGCTTTCTGATCGAGTTGCACCAGCTTCGCCGGTACGGTTGCCACGGACTTTCCATTCCGGGAAATGTTCACTTGGACATCAGGTCCATCCCCGGCCCATTTCGCCACATAGTCTCCGGGTGCAAGTTCCGTGCCGTTGACCTGGACGGATTCAGAAATCTGGAAATTGGCTTTATGTGTATCAGCGGCGAAACTGCTGGCCGCAAGAGTCAGAGCGAAGCAGAACATCGCAAGATCTTTAAGAAACTGGAAAATTTCATTTTTGCTCCTTATTCCCGATTCGCGTCGGGACGCGTCAATGGGCAGCCCCGGAATTTAAGCCGTGCACCTTGCATTTATTTCCGCCTGGCTTACAATTGGCAACCGTGGGGTTGAAGTGAAGAGCCGGCGCACAGAAATGGCGCGCTACGCTTCTCTCAGGGACTATGTACGCTTGGGGCCGCCAAACCGTGGGCGAACATAGTCCCTCAACCCCTGAACTTGTCATCAGCCACTTACCAGTGGCCGTCTTCATTGCACTACATCCAAATACGATTCGAACTGAATGAAAGTTTCATCTGTTCGAATGATGAGTCGTGGTGTTAGACGATTCGCATGTAGCTGCCGTTAGCACCACTGCATTCCTTTTGCAGATCTTTCACCTCCTGTTTACACATTTATGCACACACAGTGATGGTAGTGTCCGAAAGCGAACGCTGTTGTTCGAAAGCGAACATCAGGAGCCACAACAGGAACTAAAAATCCATTCATTAGCGACTGTTAGTTTTTGACCAGCGAATTCCATCCACCCTTCCCTGCACGCTCTTCTCCAATCGTCTCTGGATTCGAAATCCGGGTTATGGATCTGGTTCATAGACAATGACCAGCTCGTTTAAAATAATGATCATGTGCGGACGATACCGCCTGACGGCGAAAGAACGCTACCTTGCCGAACATTTCGGCGTTGATGACGACATTGAATGGGAGCCCCGCTACAACATCGCGCCCACTCAGCCGGTAGTCGTTATCCGGCAGGATCGCGAGCAGCCAAGACGCACGTTCTCCCTCATGCGTTGGGGTCTGATTCCCTATTGGTCGAAAGATATTTCAATCGGCAACAAAACCATCAATGCCATGTCGGAAACAGCTTGCTGAAAAGCCGGCATTTCGTGAAGCCATCCGAAAGCGGCGCTGCCTGGTTCCGGCAGACGGCTTCTTTGAATGGAAGAAATTAAGCTCAAAACGGAAACAGCCTTACAACATTGGCATGCTGGACGATTCCCTTTTTGCCTTTGCTGGCATATGGGATCGCTGGCGCTCCGGTTCCGGCGAGGTCATTGAGAGCTGTTCCATCCTGACGACCGACGCCAACTCGCTCACCAGAGAGATTCATGACCGCATGCCGGCGATTCTTGAACCGGAAGATTATGATCTTTGGCTTGATCCTGGGATTACTGATCCAGAACAGCTCCAGCACCTGCTCCGTCCATTCGATCCGCGAAGGATGAAGAAGTACCCTTTAAGCCCAAAGGTGAGCAACGTCAACAATGACGGTCCGGAATGCATTCAGGAGGTACCCGCGGATGACGCGAGCACTCCCATGCTTTTCTAAATTGGCAAAACGGGCAAACATGGAAAACGTTTCGCATCAAATTAAGAATCACACTTAAGAGACATTCTGCCGTCGAACCAACCACAACATCACCATTGAGGAATTGCCATTATGAGCACCAGAATCGTGACAGAAATTCCCCGCCGAGGAATAGCCAGTATCAACCCATATACCGGCGAGTTGCTGCGAGAGTTCACGGCTGACTCCGACCAGGCCATTGAAGCCAAGCTGGAGCTGGCTGCTACTGCGTTCCGCAGCTATCGAAAAACCAGCTTTGCCCAGCGCGCGCAATGGCTGGGCCGTGCCGCGGAAATTCTGGAAGCTGAGAAGAACACATTTGCTGAGATGATGACCCGCGAGATGGGTAAGACATTGCGTTCGGCCGTCCAGGAGGTTGAAAAGTGCGCCACCGGTTGCCGCTACTACGTGGAAAATGGTGATCGTTTTCTATAGGACGAAGCCGCTACCAGCGCCGCCAACCGGTCATTCGTGAAATTCGAGCCTCTTGGTCCGGTGCTCGCGGTGATGCCGTGGAATTTTCCTTTCTGGCAGGTATTCCGCTTCGCCGCTCCCGCGCTCATGGCCGGGAACGTGGGTCTGTTGAAACATGCATCCAATGTTCCGCAATGTGCACTGGCCATTGAAAGCATCTTCCGTGAAGCCGGGTTCCCGCAAGGCGCGTTTCAGACTCTGCTGATTGGCTCAGACAAAGTGAATGCCGTTCTTGAAGACAGGCGCGTGGTTGCGGTCACGTTAACGGGCAGCGTGGGTGCCGGGAGCAAGGTTGCGGCCGTCGCCGGCAAAGCAATCAAAAAGTCAGTACTGGAACTGGGCGGAAGTGATCCCTTTATCGTGATGCCGAGCGCCGATCTGGAGAAGGCCATTGCCACCGCCGTGGATGCGCGCACGGTCAACAATGGCCAGTCTTGCATTGCGGCCAAGCGCTTCATTGTTCACGAAAGGGTTTTCGACCAGTTTGAAAAGAAGTTTGTGGCCAGAATGGCCAGTCTCAAGGTCGGCAACCCCATGGATCCACAAACTCACGTTGGCCCACTGGCCACTGCGGATGGACGTGAATGATCTGGAGAAACAGGTGAATAAATCCGTGGAGATGGGTGCTCGCGTTCTGCTGGGAGGGAAGCGTTTGAATCAGCCTGGAAATTTCTTTGCGCCCACAGTGCTCACCGATATACCAGAAGGATCGCCGGCCCGCGTGGAAGAAATGTTTGGTCCGGTGGCATCTCTCTTCAAAGTGCGCGGGATGCCAGACGCGCTGGAGATTGCGAATGAAACCGATTTCGGCCTGGGCTCCTGCGCGTGGACTAATCAACAACAGGAGCAGGAGATGTTTATCAATGAAATTGATGCCGGCATGGCTTTCATCAACGGCATGGTGGCGTCCGATCCAAGAATTCCTTTCGGCGGAGTTCGCCATTCCGGATACGGCAGAGAGCTGAGTTACTTCGGCATGCGGGAATTCGTAAACATCAAGACGGTGGCGATTTATGAAGGAATTAGCGAGCCTGTCAGCTCTGAGATTGAATAATGATTGAATGCGGCCCGCAGAAGTTCAAACAGGCGTTCGGACCAGAGCTGATGAACTCTGTATGGTGATTCGTCCGGATTAAGCTATGGTCAGATTTCCAATGCCTTAGTTCCTCCACAAATACATTTATGACGGGTTGAGCGACTCTCACCAAAAGACACCTAAGCCTTGCGTAGGGACACCAGCCGCCGCTCACGTGGCATCTGACAATCTCAAGTAAGCACACAATCTCTTGAGGTCCCCCCATGTTGTTAAAGAGCCTGTCTCTGCAACAATTAATTCCGTTTGCTTTCAAACATTTTCAAAGGCAGGTTGCCGCTGAAAGTAAACAAGGTAGTCTTCCATTTCCCTCTCTCGTTGCGTGCGCAGTATCTGCTTTTGCCGCAGTGGCATGCGCACACGCCGTGGCACAGTCCCCGGATATCAGCAGCCTGGAAGCATACGTGGACGCAATCAAGCAGCCCAATACCGCAGACCAGGTCAATTCGATGGAGCGCTTTCTGCAAATCTCAGGGCAGAGCACGCTTCGGCTGGACGCACTCGAGATGCTGGTGATGGATTACCAGAAGATGAACAACTCTGAACGGGCAGTGGCCCGGGCACATGATTTGCTGAACATTGACCCGTCAAATCCCCTGGCTATCGCCGTCTTGAATGAGAACGGAGTGCCCGCCAATAACCGCAAAGGACGGAATGACGACTACAACGCCGCCCGGCGGGGACTGAGCAACGTGGATCTGATGCACAAGCCGGAAGGATTGAGCGAGGCGCAATTCACGCAGCTTCAGCAAAAGATCCGGGGCATGCTGGCGGGAGCCATTGGGATGGGATACCTTGACCAGCAGGACTATGAAAAAGCCACAAATTATTTGCAGCAGGCCGTGGCTGCTGAGCCGCAAAGCGCCCGCTATAACTACGGATTGGCACAGGCGATTCTTTCCGGAAGCAACGGCAATAACGCTGACGCATATTGGCTGCTGGCCAAAGCTGTGAACCTGGCCAAGGGCACTCCCAATGAACAGCAAATCGCAAGCGACTCTTTGCGCAAGTATCGTGAAAACGGAGGCAGTGAGGCGGTTTGGAACCAGCTTCTGGCAGCGGCCGCGGCTTCCACGACGCAAGCGAATGCTGCTGCAACGACAACCAATGCACAGCCTGCACAAAGCCAAACCGCGACGCCGGCCAGTAACCCTGCTGCCGGCAACAGCCCGACGAGCAATACATCACCATCCAGCGCACAGACTTCAAACCGCACTACGCAGGTGACTAATACTCCAGCGGCCTCATCTTCTGCCACCGCATCTTCTTCCACCCCGCCTGCTTCTGCACCAGCGGCAAACAATGCCGTGAATACGACGACAGTGCAACCCTCGCAAACGCAAGCACCTGTCACGCAAGCCCCTGCCACGCAAGCCCTGCCACGCAGCCCTGCCACGCAAGCCCCTGCCACGCAAGCACCTGCCACGCAAACGCCGGCCAATAAGCCGCCGGCTGCAACATCTCCAGCCCAGCCGCAAGGTTCAGCAACTCCGCCTGTGGCGCAGGCCAAAACGAATGCGCTGCCATCCGGCAACTCGGCATCAGTGACTTGGGAGTATGTTACGCCGGGCCCCCAGAATTCGACTGCCGCAACACCTGCCACGAAACAAACAGTTCCTGCTGCCGCCCCATCAAATACATCAAGCAATTCTTCGAACCCACCTCCCACGGAGGCCAATCCTCCGGCCGCTGCGAACCGATCGAATAATATCGGCGCACCACAGAATGCAGCCCAGCAAAACACAACAACAATTGCAACGGCCTCTCCACCCGCGGTTCGGGGCAACGCGAGCAACTTACCGGAATCTGACCAGCCCATTCTGGTGGTGCGTCCACCCGCCACTTCAAGCACGCCGGCGGGGCCCACCAGTGCTCCGCTTCCTGATCGCAAGCCTGCGGTATCACCACCTCCGGTGGTTACAAATCCCATCATCACCGCGCCCACCGGGCCAGTATCATTGGGAATCCTGATTCAAACGGAGCTGCTGAGCGGCAACTATCGGGAGCCGATAATGGAAGCCATGCGCGAAATGGCCCGCAATCTCCGGCCCGGAGA
The DNA here is from genome assembly GCA_963824835.1 of Terriglobia bacterium. Lineage (GTDB taxonomy): Bacteria > Acidobacteriota > Terriglobia > Terriglobales > Acidobacteriaceae > Angelobacter. The sequence continues at coordinate 177,204 of CAWGRA010000003.1, forward strand.
TGAGGCCTTCATCATGGCCTTCAGTGATCAACTCGATTTCGAACAGGACCTTACTGAAAACGATGAACTCCTGGAAGAAGGCTTGCGTAATCTACAACCCAAGCCGGGCGCCGCGCTCTTTGAAGGCATGACTTTCGCTGTTCAGCATCTGAAACGTATCGGCAAGAATGGCAACCGGGTGCTGCTGATTATCTCCGATGGGCGCAACGTCCCAAGCACAAATGGCCAGCAACATCTGGATGCGGACGTCAGCCGGGTACGAATCGATTGCATCGGGTTGGATGTGGAACAGGCGCTGGATCGGCAAAACCTACAGAAGCTTGCGTCCTGGTCGGGCGGAATGACTTCGTTCGTGAATGATCCGGAGCAGATCAGGACTGCCGCATCGGCCATCGCGCGCACGATTGTAGGTGAAGGCTTCGCAAACCGCTGATTTTGCATTCCCAAAGTTAGTATCTGTATGCCATACGCAGGCTTGTGATGGCAGGCCATCGTCAGGCTTATGCCGGGCATCGCAACATGATCGACAGGAGCGCCGGTCAGGCATAAACAATCAGGAGGGAGTGATATGGCCACAGAGGGCGAGAACAGCGAACAGAAAAAACGAATCCGTTATGCCGTGGTAGGACTGGGACATATTGCTCAAGTGGCAATGTTGCCGGCGTTTCACCATGCGGAGAATTCCGAGCTCGTGGCCCTTGTTTCTGATGATGAGAAAAAGCGAAATGAACTGAAAGCAACAGTATGGTGTGGAAAAAACTTACACCTACACGGAGTATCGATCAATGCCTCTCCAGCGGCGTGGACGCTGTTTACATTGCAGTGCCGAATCATCTGCATAAGGAATATGCGGTGCGCGCGGCGCGGGCAGGAGTGCATGTTCTTTGCGAGAAGCCAATGGCGGTGAATGAAGCTGAGTGCCGGGAAATGATGGAAGCCGCGGAGCAGGGCCGGCGTCAAGTTGATGGTCGCCTACCGGCTGCACTTTGAGAAAGGCAATCTGGAGGCAATCAAGATCGCCAGATCAGGCAAAATTGGTGAACTGCGTTATTTCACTTCAGAATTCAGCCAGCAGGTGGCTGAAGGCAATATTCGCGTAAATTATCCGCCGGAACAAGGCGGCGGCCCGGTGTTTGACATGGGAGTCTATTGCATTAACGCCGCCCGTTATCTGTTTGGCGACGAACCGGTTGAAGTACTGGCGGCGGCGGAGTCACGCAAGCAAGAGCGGTTCAGTAAGTCTGAAGAGATGACCAGCTTTATTCTGCGATTTCCGCACAATCGCGCTGGCCAGCATCATTTGCAGCTTTGGCGCCGCGGACATCTCGCGCTACACGCTGGTGGGAGATGAAGGCACACTGACGCGCGGATCCCGCCTATGAATATGCCGGCGCAATCAAGCATCAACTGGTCGATTGGTGAAAAGAAGAGGCAGCGGACATTTCCCAAACGCGACCAGTTCGCCGCGCGAACTGGTGTACTTCTCGGATTGCATCCTAAGAACAAAGAGCCGGAGCCTTCAGGTCTGGAAGGGCTGGCTGATGTGCGAATTGTAAATGCGATCTATGAATCGGCTCGGACGGGCAAATCGGTGCGAATTGAGCCAATCGCGGCCAAGCCCAGGCCAAGCCTGGCACAGGAGATTCATCGCCCGCCGATCAACAAGCCACCCAAGCCAGTGGACGCAGCTTCTCCGGAAGGCGAGGCAGCATAAGGCGTGGTTGCAACGCGTTGCCGGGAATCGGATGAATCCGTATAAAATCGATTCATGCCTCTCAAACCTCGAGAAGCGGCCACCCGGCTGGGTATCAGCTATCCCACGCTGAAGAAGTGGATTTACACGAAGAAGATCCGGACAGTGACCACGCCCGGCGGTCACCATCGGATACCGGACTCCGAGTTGGAGCGCTTCATCCCGAAAGCCGAGATCAAGTCGGGCCCGCAGACGCGGCGTGATTTCCGCAAGATCAGCGGACGCAATCAACTGGTGGGGCGTGTTCTGGAGATCAAGGTTGATGGATTGATGGCCCAGGTGAGGCTTTCAATCTCAGGTCAGGTGATCACCAGCATCATCACCGCCGAAGCAGTGGCTGAGATGGGACTGAAGAAGGGCGACACGGCGGCGGCATTGATCAAATCAACGGAAGTGATGATCATACGGCCGTGAGGTTCCGGGGCCATGAAGACACTCGCGTTAGGCTTCCATTAGCTTGAAAACTTTTCGTGGGCACAAGTTTAGATTGAAACGCGACGGCAGCGACTTCGCCTTGCCAATCGAAGCCAACGAACACCGGCTCAGGATGAAGTGTGACTCCCCAGACGTCAAATACCTTCTTCTGCACTGCATCTTTAAGAAGATCACATCTTTCGCAGTGGCGCCGCCGCGATTCACGATTGCGAGGGTATGTTTTCTGGAAATACCGACCGGACCCAGGCGCGTATCCTTTGGCGAACCCGGCATTTTCCACCAGCCATGCGGCTGAAAGCTTTACCTGTCCATCTTCTCCGGATAGCGAGGCATTGCCTTACCCGGGGCAAGCCGCTGAGCAAGGGCCTGAACACGATCAGCTTCCGCAGCGTTTACCAGAGGGTTTTTGAAAAATGATCCGGCGCTGCGGCAATCTTCATCGCCGGGAACAATCAGCATGGCTTTGCTCTGACGAATCTTGCGGACGGCGTCGCGAACGTCCTGCAAACAAGGCGTGCCTTTGGAATCGGCGAAGAACTTTTTCAGATCGGCATATTCCAGAACCGGTTCGCCTTTTAGCTTCAAACGGTAGCCGACCTCCAGCACAATGTACTTCCCTTTTTGGGTGGAGTTGAACATGCTGGTGCGATAGGCAAAGCCGCATTCGTCATTCGTAAATTCGCCGGAAGTACCGCTGGCAATATCCAGCGCGCGCACTTTCGCGATGGTCTGGGACACTTCCTGTCCGTAGGCGCCCACGTTCTGCACCGGAGTGCCGCCGACGGTCCCGGGAATTCCGCTCAGACATTCAATGCCGGCGCAATCTTTGCCGACGGTCATGGCCACCAGATCATCCCAGCTCTCGCCGGCGCCGGCATAAAAGAGCATGTTGTCTTTTTCAAACTCGAACTCAATGCCCCGAAGTGAAATTTTGAGCACCAGGCCGGGCCAGCCTTCATCCGCCACCACCAGGTTGCTGCCGCCGCCCAGAACAAAAAGCGGCAGCCGCTTTTTTGCGGCGAAATCCAGTGCATCCTTCACTTCAGTTTCGGTCTGGGCGTCAATGAAATAGCGGGCTGAGCCACCCACGTGCAGCGTGGTCATTGGCGCGAGCGGAATGTTCTGTTGAATATTCACCTTATGAGCTAGACTAACGCATTCGCAATGAAGTTCGGAGAACGACTTTTTCCTTGGTAGAATAGAAGCTACAAACCCATTGGGAGGGAAATGAATGTATCCAGAAATGATGATCGCGCCAATGCGCCAGGAATTGACCTCGGCGGGCGATTGAAGAGACGCGCACAGCGGCGGAAGTGGACCAGGCCATCCAGCAAAAAGGGACGGTAATGGTGGTGGTTAACTCGGTTTGCGGGTGCGCAGCCGGAAGAATGCGTCCGGGCGTACGGGCCGCCGTTAGAAATTCCATTAAGCCTGACAAGATCATCACCGTTTTTGCCGGCCAGGACCGTGAAGCCACGGACAAGGCCCGCAGCTACTTCACGGGCTATCAGCCCACCTCACCTGCCATTGGCATCTTGCGCGACGGAGCAATTGGTGTACATGATGCAGCGCAGTGACATTGAAACCAGCACGCCGGAGCTGATTGCCGGAGCGCTCAAGAATGCTTTCGAAAAGCATTGCGCCAAAGCAGAGGCAAAGTAGTACCAGCAACTTCTAAATTGCATTCGAAGCGGGCCGCTCAGTTTTGGGCGGCCTTTTGCTTTTCCGAATCTGGTGAATGGCTGCTGATTACCCCGCGAGGATATTCTCAGTGGCTGCGCCTGCCGCCAGATCTGGACCATGACTGTGGCCACAAGCACCGCGGCAATGCCCACTGCCTTGGAGAAAACCAATGCTTTCGCCAACAAAGGTCGCGGCAAAAAGTATGGCGAAGACTGGCTCCAGACAACTGGCCACGATGGCCCGCGTGGGATCAAGATATTTCAGTCCGCTGAAGTAAAAGAAATAAGGCACCAGGGTGGCGCAACAGGAAAAGATGAACAGAAATCCCCACTGTTTCAGACTAAATGCTGTGCCGCCAGCTTCCACGGCGGATCCACAATCAACCATAAGGATGCAGAGCCAAGAAGAGCATAGGCCATCACCACAAGCTGGTGGTATCCGGCTTACCAGTGTCTGGGCGAGGATGTTGTAAAAAGCGAATGAAAAGGAAGCCACCATCGCAGCCGCCGCGCCCCAGCGATTGATGGTCACACCTGAACGAAAGAGGCCAATGGTTGAGCGCGATCCCGATCATCGCCAGAAGCACAGAGCTGACGCGCAAGAAAGTGAAGCGTTCGCGTCCCCGCAGGACCATGGTGATGAGCACCCAGAGAGGCGCTGTATATTGCAGAGTAATGGCCAGCGCGACGGTGCTTTTCTGGATTGCCAGATAATAGAAGTAATTCGATCCGGCCAGCCCAAGAGTCCCAACCAGCAGGCAAAGCACCAAATCCCGGCGAGCGATACGAAAAAAAGCGCGGGCCATAGCGAGCCAGCAGGAATCCACTCAAAAGCAGGACAGCGAACGTGGTCCTGGCTTGTGAGAGCACCAGGGGTGAAATCTGGGTGTGTCGCCAAAGAGGCGTCCGCTGAAAAGCGCTTTGCCGAAAGTTGCTGAGGCGCCCCAGCAAAATGATGCGGCTGCAATCAAGATGTAACCCCGCCAGGGATGAGTTTGGTTGGTGGCGGGGCTTGAGGATATTGAGGACTCTGCTGGTTCAGCCTGCAAGCATCTGGTCCAGTTGCTCAGGATCAAAGCCAATCATGACTTTATCTCCCACCACAATGGTTGGCGTGGAACGGCTCTTGTAGGTTCGAACCAGCTCGAAAACGGCCTGCTGATCCTGGCTCACGTCTTTCACTTCAAATGGAATACCTTTCTCCGAAAGGTAGGCTTTGGCCCATGTGCAGGGCGGTCAACCAGGTGAGCTGTAAACAACAACTTTCTTTTCGGTCTTCATTCATATCCTCCAAAGTCATTTGACGATATTGGATTCGCGCGCCTGGACGCAGGCTTCAATTTCCGCCGCCGCATGTATAGCTGCTATTTTGCGGCAATCGAAGCAACTTTAGAATCCACAATATGCACTTCAGTACAATCTTTGCCGTTTTCCGCAACATCGCCGAGGCGCCGCAGTACTTCTCTTCTGAGAGGCGCACGGCATCTTCCACCGCCTTGCGTGAGACAGCTCCAGTAACTGTATAGATCAGCTTGATCGAGGTGTACACGGTGGGCGGCTCGGTTGCCCGCTCGGCTTCCGCGCGCACCTCCACACCCTCAACCGGCTCCCGCTTCTTTCGCAGAATAACCACAACATCGGTGGCTGTGCACCCGCACAAACCCACTAACACCAGTTCCATTGGGCCGGGCGCCGTGTTGCGTTGCCGGTCAGAATCAACCACAAAGGCATGGCCACTGCTTGCTTGAGCAATAAACCGCTCACCATCAATCCAGTTCACTTTTGCTTCCACCATATGAGTTCCTCAGCTATCTTAGATGATTAGCGGCGATTATCTGTGAGCGGCTCGGGATGAATGAGTACCTTGAACAATTCCGGCGCAGCCTGCTTAAAACGGATTTCAAGTTCTGTAGAAATATCATGTACGCGAGACAGTGGAAGATCGTCCGGCATGGTGCAGTGACAAGACATATAAACCTTGCCGCGAACGCGTTTTATCTCCACCTCATGCATGTCCAGGATTTCCGGAAATTCCCTTACGATGGGCTTGAGTTTCTGCTCCAGAACGGCGTCGCGCAGGACTTTATTACCCGACTCGATGGTATTCGGCTCGCTTTCAATGTGCGTGAGAATGGTGGAAATCTCGGGAACTTCGCGCCTTATTTCCGCTTCAAGCCGGGTAACAATCTCATGCGCGCTCATCAGCGATAGTGTCTCATCCAGCTCAAGATGCTGCTCAACATGAAGCTGACCACCCAGGTCCTGCACACTTACATCATGCACGCTGAAGTTATTGCGGGAGGCAACGGCGCGTATCCGGTCAAAAATGTTCTCGTGTCCAGTCTCGCGAGGCACGGAGTGGATCACAACGTCACAATCCGGCAGTATCCGATGGACCGCGTCGGTAATGTCCGCCACCACCTGCCCTGATCGCTGGAAAGTTACGTTGCGCGCCAGACCTACGGTTAAATCAACGAAATGACGATTTCCAGCGCGCCGCGTGCGCGCCCGCTCGACCTCGACCACACCTTGGACCTGCAAGGCGGCTTCAATCAAGCGACTCCGATCACCCGGAGACGCCGCGTCAAGCAATGCGTCTATAGTCTTGCGGGCAAGACGCCAGCTCACATAAACAATGACCACTGATACTACAAGGGCCGCGATGGCGTCGGCTTTGACGAGCCATCCAACCTTGAAACGCTCGCCAGCCCAAACCAGGGCCAGGCCAACAGCAACCACGCCGGTAGAGAAAATATCAGTGCTGAAATGGAGGGCGTCTGCTTCCAGCGCCTGGCTTTCGTATTTTTCGGCAACTTTTTTCAGCTTGTGGGAACGCCACCAGTCAACGGACATGGAGGCAAACAACACAACGAAGGCAGCGAGGCTCGGCTCAATGTGCACCGGATGCTGTCCGCTCAGCCGACGCACTGATTCCCAAACAATCCAGAAGCAAGTCAGCAGGAGTAAACCGGTCTCAATGAACGCGGAGAAATTTTCCACCTTGCCATGACCATACTGGTGCTCAGCGTCGGCGGGCTTGTCTGAAACCCGGACTGAAAGCAGGGTCACGAAAGCGGCAACCAGATCGAGACCCGAGTGAGCAGCCTCAGAAAGGATGCCCAGGCTCATGGTGGATATGCCCACGACCAGTTTGAACGCCGTGATGGCAGCGGCCGCCAGCAGCGAATTAAGCGCTACCGCACGCTTCTCCTGACGCATGCTTTCATGAACTGGGTTTAACTCAACAGTGGGCACAGAGCTATTTTCTCAGGTTTATACAGGGCGTATCCAATTAAAACCGTTGCAATGCGATGCCGACTTCATACCAACTGCTGAGCATGGGAGGATCAGAATGGTTTGAATTGCATGCGACTTGCGGCGCCTGAGCGGAAGAAATCTACGTCAAATTCCTCATTGCTGAACAGATGCAGGCCTTAGCCGGTGAGAGCTAATCCTGTGTTACGATGACTTACTTCTCAAACATCAATCGCTCAATAAAAAGAGATTTTCACCGCGCACGATGGCAGCAAAACCTACAGTTTTGATTACCGGGGTCTCAGGAAATCTGGGAACGCGGCTGCTGGAGCAGCTTGCAGGTTTTCAGGTGATCGGTGTTGACGTAAAGGAACCTTCAAATCTTTCGCCCCTGTTCCGATTCGAAAAAGTAGATCTTGGCGAAGAGCGGTCCTGTGATCAGCTTCTGGAGTTGATGAAGGCCTACCGTCCTGAAGCGGTGGTGCATCTGGCCTTCGTCCTGGACCCTCTGCGGACCGGGGTGATCAATCGCAAACACATGTGGCTGGTGAACGTGGCTGGAACCAGCCGGGTCACGGAAGCCATTGCCGAGCACAATCGCATGATCGGTGGAGTTGAGAAGTTTATCTTCCCCAGCAGCACAGCCGTCTACGGTCCCGAAGTGGAAAAGCCTGTGACGGAAGATGCCCCGTTAAATGCCCAAAGCCTTCCGTATGCTCTCCACCAGCAGGAAGCTGATCAGACGGTGCAAGCTCGCGCCAAGGGTCTGCGCAAGTGCAAGACTTACATCCTGCGATCCCATGTTTATGCCGGGCGCAACGGTTCAGAATTATCAGCTTGGTGTTCTGCGCGGCGTCCCGGGCGGGAAAGGGCGCATTGCAGAACGACTACGGCGTAAAAACACGCGGCTGCCATTGTGGCTTCCATCCCGCGGCGCTTACCTGGAAAACAAGCTCCAGTTTATCCATGTTGACGATGTGGCGAGATTAATCGCCCATATTGTCGAACGCAAATTGAACGACCCCCGGTTGTCCATCATCAATGTGGCCGGGCGTGGGGACCCACTTACGCTCAGGCGGTGCGTGGAAATAGCTAAAATCGAAGTTAAACGTGTTCCCACGCGTGCCATCTGCCGCCAGACCCTGCGACTTCTTTGGGACCTGGGGGTATCAGACATTCCGCCAGAAGCCCTACCTTATTTGCTGGGATCGTGCGCGATTGATACGGCCAGGCTGCGAGTTTTTCTGGGAGAACACTACCGCTCAGTGATTCAACATACCTGTGAGGAAGCACTGGAAGACAGCTTCAAGACGGAAGAGCAGGTTCGCACTGCCGCTGTAACGCCTTAGTTCATTAGATGTTTTTGACTCTACGAGGCTTTCCTGCGTAGCAGTGAAAAAGCAGCGGGTATAGTTCGCTCTTTTTCACTGTAAGACTGGGTAGTAAGAGCCCGAATAGCCGCCCTTATATGCTCGATTGCCTCTTCATCACCAGAGTTGTCAGGGTAGAAACGCATTTCCAGGCGCTTTAGTTCATTGATCAAGAAAAACCGGCCGACGCTCATTGTGTATTCTCAAAAGAGTTAGAGGCAAGAATCAGGTACAAAGGTTTTCCCGTTCAACGGACCAGAATGAAACTTTGCTCTTCTTTTTATCACGGCAGCAAACCTTCCATCCCGGCCTTCAATCTTAAAATTGTAGAAGCCTCTCCCACAAAGCCTCATCTTTCTTGCTCATAAGCTTGGCTCTTGGGAAAAGAATCGGGTGCAGATGTTCCTCAGTCGCGGTAATACAGGCATTTCGTTCATGTCACTCCGTTCCCTCCTATATCTTGTTGCTTGCCTGGGATTTAGCCTGCCTGCTCTGGCCCAGCATACGCTGGAACCGGACCAGTTACCGTCAGAAACGGCCCCTGGTGCTCATGGTGGTTATGCACGCGTTGCCCCTCATGTTCATCCGGGTTCTGCGAACGCCAGCAACCTGATTTTGGCTCCGGCGACAAGTCTGGAATCAGTGCCTACATTCAGCGGCGGCTATTTTGCCCACGGTTTCAATGCTTCAAATGCTCCACAATTGAGCTGGCACTACCAGATGATTGGGACCGAACCGGAGATCGCCGTAACCACAAACATATCCGCGCCGATCATTCCCGTATCTCTCGATTTGCGCAACGCTGACGGATCGCCTCGGTTCGTCAAGGGACATCGACTTTTTTCCGACGCCACCCGCTATGTAAAAGAAGTTCTGGAGTCGCCACTTTTCGTGAATGCACATTACAGCAGCAGCCAGCGGGCTACTCAGTTTGTGGATGCAGTGCAACGGGCGGAATTCTACAATCGTGCCGCGAACAGGCCATGGCATACCATCCTCAAGCCAACGGTAAAAACCGCCAGGGTGATGGTTTTACGAGCTGGCAGCTATCAGTTCTCATTGCACAAGGACGGAACGTGTTGTGCCTTCGTTCTGGTGGATTTGAACACGTTCTATAGCAAACTGCTTCCCGCTTCATCCACAGACAGGAAGTCGCCGGTGGGAGCGGCCGAACTGGCAGGGGACATCCGCACGAGAGATATTTCAACTTTTCTGTTTCCCAACACCTTTCTCTTCTCGGATCCTAATGTGAACTTCTTTTTCGTCGGGTTTCACACGTTCGACGAACGACCGGCATCCATCAGTAATGGATTTCATAAAGAGCGATTTGTGCTCAACTTCTCCTCATGGGTCACGCCGTTCATCTTTTTTGGAGACAATTTTGAGGACATAACGGCGATCAGCCATGAGATCGCCGAAAGCGTGAACGACCCTTTTGTGGCCGCGGATGGTGTGCATGGCATTACTCCCTGGTGGATGTCTCCAAACGGCAATTGTCAAGATCTGTTGGAGACCGGCGATGTGCTGGAAGACCTGCCCAATGCTACATTTCCCATGAGAATGAACGGTGTAACTTATCACCCCCAAAATGAAGCACTCTTGCCGTGGTTTGAACGGCAAAAACCCTCTCGGGCAATCCATGGCGCATACTCATATCCGGATGAAAGGCTCTTGCAGACGTTGTCACCCCCGGAACTCGCCAACTGCCAGTAGATAAGCGGTCGCCTCAAGGAAATACCTGTTTGGTTAGCCGCTCGCGGTTAAATAAGCCCTTCATTCGAAGTCTGTGCGTCCTGATTGGAGTCCCGCAAAATTACTTGCTTAAAGCAATTCTCGAAGCTACACTTTGCGCCGCTAACCTCGGAGTACTTTAAAAAGTCTGATCAGAGGACGTCATGCGGAAGATCACCCAGAACCCACACCCCGCGGAATTGAAACGGCGCTTCTCTGCTAAAGCTGTGTTCGGAGCTTTGCTGCTGCTTCTGCTGGCTGCGGGATTCACAACAACGATCCAGGCACAAAACGCCGCCGATGATGCCACAGCGAGTGCAAGTTCGCTAAAACTCTGGGGAACTCCGGGTGATGTACGGTTGGTCGCCGGCGAGCCGAACGTAAAGGTGCGGGTATCCCTGAACGTGATCGCGGAAAATACCGGCAAAGAGAACCTTCTCCTGCTGCGGCGGACGCCCGCTTCAAACTCGGAGGAGATTGTCAGGTTAGCGAACCCGGCAGTCTCAATCTGGCATCAGGAGCACGAGGCTGGAGCGCAGACCCATACCGATGCCGCATTACCTAAGCTGCGGCGAGCGCTGGATCAGCAGGAGCCGCCAGAGGACGAGCTTATTACGCTTGGTCCCGGTGATTCGATTGGCTGGAACGTTGTGGTGCAGTTGGATATTCCGAAAGGCAGCGGCCCGGCCGAATGGGACGGCATCCGCAAAGCCTGCCCATGCGCTATAAAACTGGATTTGGATCTTTGGCCGCTGGCGCTGGAGGTTTCCGGCGATAGAGCGGATCCCGGGTTCGGCAGGAAGCTTGCCAAACGGTGGCGTAAGAAAGGTACGCTGGTGTTTACGAATAAGCAGACGGACCCGATTGAAGTGAAGTTGCCTGAAAAGTAAAGCCGGTCTTCACGCTTGATGGGCTGGTCATTTGTGGCATAGGCGGGTTTGAAGGCCTCTAGCTTAAAGTTTCTCCTGGTTTCATCTCACATATTTCAATGCCCAGATCTTTTACCCGACGCTCCAACTCCTGCGGCGTACCTGTGAGCAATGGGAAAGTATTGAAGTGCATGGGAATAACAGTAGTGGGCATAAGAAGCTTGCAGGCAAAAGCCGCCTCTCTGGGCCCCATGGTAAAAAGATCGCCAATGGGCAACATGACAATATCCGGATGATAGAGCTCATGGATAATGTGCATATCGCCAAACACATTGGTGTCACCGGCGTGGTAAATCTTCACGCCGTTCTGGAACTGAATAACGTAGCCACATGGTTCACCGCCATAAATAACCTGCCCCTCATCTTCTATACCGCAAGAATGATCAGCGTGGACCATGGTGACGTAAATATCGCCCACCTCCTGTGATCCGCCTTTATTCATGGGCATAATCTGCTTGGCGCCCTTCTTATTCATCCAGAGGCAAAGCTCATAAACACCCACAACTTTGGGGTCATGCTGTTTGGCGAGCGCCACGGCGTCGCCAATATGGTCGCCGTGCCCGTGGGTGCACAGCATCACGTCAATGTGATCAATTTTCTTGTGCGATGCGGGGGTGGCAGGATTGTTCTGGACCCAGGGATCAATCATGATCTTCTTTCCCGCTGGAGTTTCAATCAGGAAAGTCGCGTGACCAAGCCAGGTAATTTTAATGCCGTTCAGCTTCATTGAAAATGTGCCCTCAGTGAAGTTCGATTAGGTAGATTGGTTGTCTGAACCGAATGTTGCCCTACTTCGATACGCCATAACTACTTCGAGGAATCCTCAATCCACTTCTTGTAACCGCCAGCAAGAGACAGGACATTCTTAAATCCCATACGTTTCAAAGATTGTGCGGCCAGCGCGGAACGGCCGCCGCCGCCACAATAACAGACAATGCGGGCCGTTTTGTCCGTGGTAATGGTGTCGATCTTGTGTTCAAGTTGTCCGCGGGGTAATGCGACCGAACCAGCGATCGCACCCTGGGCCACTTCATCGGGTTCGCGAACATCGATTAACGTGAATTTCTCGCCGGTTTGCTGCATGCCCCGCAGTTGAGCTGAATCCAGCTCCTGTATTTCCTTTTTTGCTTCATTCACAAGCTGGTGGTATTCGGGTAAGGGCATGGGCTACCTCGATTGAAAGAACCGAAAATTCTAAACGAAACAGCCCACCCGAAACCAGCGCGCCATAAAAGATGGTTAGTGCTGCATCAAGGCGACGGTCACCAGAGCCGTAAAGATGACGCTCTGAAAGAGTTCTGCAAAGCCCAGGTGATGGAAGTTGATCTTTTGCGGAGGTCTGGATGCCCATAGCACAATCCTGATCAGAGCTGGGAGGAATGGCAAACTGAACAGCACAGGCGTAAATCTGGCCAAACTGATCACAATTGCGGCAAGAACTAAAGACAGGTGGAGAATCAGGACAGTCCGACCGCCGGAAAGCTTTTGCGCTCGCGATTTTGCATTCGCGGTGCGTATGCATAGCTGCACGAATTCGATTTGCGCAGCGGAAAAGAGCCAGAATGCAAACCACAGAAGCAGCCCTTCCCTGTCGATTGAGCCCGTTGCCATGTAGTAGGCGCCGGCAGCCGTGGACGTAAGAGCCAGTGCGCCCATCACCTGTTTGCTGGTCCGGAACGCCCTTGTAGTGCCGAATATCCACCGGGCGACAAAGCACAAACCGCCAAGAATGGCGAACCAGATGACATCACTCCGTCCCAGATGGCTCAAACGATTGAGGCTTAACAATGCCACCATGGCGCAGCCCAGGACCCAAATCGCAATGAAACTCCGCTCGCGTTTTGTCCGGGCACGAAGTGGAGACAGCGCCAGCAGCACTTCCAGTGGCTGATATGCCAGGAACGCAGACGCTGAGAGCGCAAGGAACCATAGGATGGCGAGTGGAGGGTGATCATTAGCAACCTGGGCCCCCACTGCCGCTCCGCTCAGCAATGGCAGCAGCCACATGCCCCAGGAGCCGTGCTCTCTAGGTATGAAAACCTTGCGCAGCGAAGGGGCTGGCGTTGGTTGCGTAAGTGCGATGTGAGCATTTTGCTGTGCGAGCATGGGTACCTGAAGTAGAACCATTCTGCAACTGTAAACACAGTCCGGAAGTGATCTAGATCACCCATGGGGACGTATCGTTTTGTTCAGCGGGAAATAAATATGATCATCAAAGGCAGGTAAATCTATCCAGGATGGGAAATTATGATGCTGAAAAAGAAATACGCGCTCCCAGCAGTGGCCGTGGGGGCAATCGCCTTTGGATCTTTCGCGATAGGCGCCCTGGCGGTTGGAGCATTGGCAATAGCCACGCTCTCCATTAACCGTTTGTCAATTTACAAGGGCAAAATGAAATCACTCGAAATCGAGGAATTAACAGTTGGCCGCCTGTCAGTAAAAGAACTCCAGGTAAAGGAAGGCCTGCAACTTCAGCCAACTCAGTCGCCTCGAGTGTCTGGGTGAGAAGGTCAGGCAGCTGAATTGTGAATGAGCATTTCAGAAGACGCGGGTTTATGAGAAAATCCAGCTTCACAGATTCACTCAACACCATGAAAATTTTGTTGTCACGCCAGCAGATTGCTGAAGCCGTTGCACGCATTGGAGAAGAGATCACCCGGGATTTCGCCGGGGAGTCCGTGATGTTGGTGGGCGTACTCAAGGGCGCCTGCATGTTTTTGAGCGACCTGGCGCGGCAGATCGAATTGAACGCAACTTTTGATTTTATTGCCGTGCGCAGCTATGGAATGGAGAAGCAAAGCGCCGGTGAAGTGCAGTTGATCAAAGACGTGACCGCGCCCTTGCGGGACCTGAACATCATCTTGATTGAAGATATTCTTGACACCGGGCTCACTCTGACTTTTGTTAGAAAGCATTTGCTGTCGCATCAACCGCGGTCGTTTAAAATTGCCACGCTGCTGGACAAACCATCGCGCAGAGTAGCCCAGATACAAGCGGATTATGTCGGCTTTCAGATTCCGGACGAGTTCGTGGTGGGCTATGGCCTTGATTATGGCGAACGGTACCGCAATCTGGCCGATATTTGCAGCCTTTCTCCAGAAGACGTCTAACAGAATGCGGTACAGCCAAAAATGGGAAAGTGATAAAATCAAACCCGGATGCAACCAGTCCTAACCGACCCCTCGCTGAACGTTCGTGGCTGGCAGGCGATTGCCGCCTTCATTGATCACACGGTCCTCAAACCTGATACCACCCGTGACCAGATCATTCGCCTTTGTGAAGAGGCATTGTTCTTCAATTTTGCCTCTGTTTGTGTAAGCCCCTGGTGGATTGGCCTGGCAGCTTCGCTTGTGGCTGGAACTCCAGTAAAGGTTGTGGCGACAATCGGATTCCCTCACGGCGTGAACCACACCACGGTAAAACGATTTGAAGCGGAAGAGGCCATTCGACTTGGAGCACGCGAGCTGGATATGGTGATGAACGTGGCGGCGTTGAAATCAGGAGATCGTCAATCCGTTCAGAATGACATAGCCGCAGTGGTGGAAGTTGCACACGCATCCGGCTGCATCGTGAAAGTGATACTTGAAACACCCATCCTAACTCTGGAAGAAAAGATTCTGGGTTGCCAGTTGAGCCTGGCGGCAAAAGCTGACTTTGTGAAGACCGCTACGGGCTTTGCCGGCGGCGCAACACCCGCGGATGTCTCACTCATGCGCGGCGTAGTCGGTGATCATGCCGGCGTGAAGGCATCCGGCGGAATCAGGACGGCGGCCACAGCGCAGGCGATGATTGAGGCCGGCGCAAACAGAATAGGAAGCAGCTCAGGTGTTGCCATTGTCCACGAGCTCGGTGCGCCGGAATTTCAGTCCCACTAGTTTTCTAAATCAGTCACTATTCAGCCTGGACCTCTTCCGTGTAGCGTCATGCCAATCACACCGGGCCATATGCGAATTGGTCTGGCGAAAAACGTATCCGCCAACTGAACTCCGCGGCAAACTCCCCGGGTTCGCAGCCTGTTATCATTGATCATTGAACGTGGAAATTATGGTCAGCTCCCCCTCACCCCAGCGTGTAGACGTTGAAGCACTTCTCATTGAAGTGGCTGACGTCCTGAATACCACCCTTGATCTTGATACTCTGCTTCAGCGGGTTGCGGAAGTGGTAAAGCGGGTCATTGATTACGAGATTTTCTCCATCCTATTGCTCAATGAGCGCCACCAGGAACTGCGGTTTCGCTTTCAGATTGGCCACCTGCCCGAAGTCGCCGAACGCATCCGGGTAAAGGTTGGAGAAGGCGTCACCGGCCGAGCCGTCAAGGAGCGCCAAGCCATCCTGATTGATGATGTAAACAAGGATCTTGGATATATTGAGGCGCTTCCGCGTGTCCGCTCAGAGCTGGCCGTGCCGTTGATCACCAAGAACAAGGTCATCGGCGTGATTGATCTGGAAGCCCGCCAGCCAGGCTACTTCAATGAAGAACATTCACGTCTACTCTCGCTCATCGGCTCCCGCATAGCGGTCAGCATTGAGAATGCGCGGCTTTATACACGCATTGTTCGCCAGGCGAACACGTTGGCGCTGCTCAACGAGATCAGCCAGGACTTGACTTCGATCCTGAATCTCGACCAGTTGCTGAAACGGATTGGCGATCTCCTGCTGAAAATTATCGATTACCAGATGTTTTCAATCCTGTTGCTGGATGAGAACAAAGAAAAGCTCGTGCACCGCTTTTCCGTTCGCTTCAAAGAGAACATTCAGCTTAAGCATGATATTCCCCTGGGCCGGGGACTGGTGGGAACCGCGGCACAGCTTAAGCAACCGGTCCTGGTGTCAGATGTAACCAAAGATCCGCGCTACATTAGATCGAATCCGGAAACGCGCGCTGAATTATGCGTTCCGCTTATCTACAAAGATAATGTGATCGGAGTGCTGGATCTGGAGCACACCAGGCGCGGGTATTTCACCGAGGAACACGTCAGGACCATGAGCACGCTGGCAGCGCAAATTGCTATTGCCGTGGAAAACGCGACGCTATATGAGCGGATCGCCCGCGAAGAAAAGCGGATGGAACGCGATCTTGCCATGGCACGGGAGGTCCAGCATCATCTGCTGCCGCCGGCCTGTCCGATCTTGAAGAACGCTGAGTTGGCCTCCCACTTCAATCCCGCCCACGCCATTGGCGGAGACATGTATGACTTTCTGGATTACAAGGCGCCGCGGGCCTGCATTATCGTGAGCGACGTGAGTGGTAAAGGCGCTCCCGCCGCGCTTTACGCCGCGCTGGTCAGCGGAATCATACGCAGCGTGGCGGCTGCGGAACCCACGCCTGCGGTCCTGCTCAGTTCGGTGAACGGTTCACTCAATCAAAGGCGGCTGGACGCCAACTATGTTGTGCTTTGCTGCGCTTTGTGGGACGACCAAAAAAAGACCATGCGCGTGGCTAATTCAGGGCTTCCCCGCCCCATTTACTGCCATGGTGGACATGCTCACATGATTGAGGCCGCCGGATTGCCACTGGGCATGTTCTCTGACGCTGCTTATGATGAAACCACAATCCACGCAAAGAGTGGAGATGTGTTTGTTTTCTTCAGTGACGGCATTGTTGATGCCAGCAACCAGCGCGATGAGCAATTTGGCCGGGTCCGCATTGAAAAAGTTATCGCTGAGAATACGGACAAGAACGCGCAGCAGATTGTGGACGCACTTTTTGATGCGGCGAACAAGTTTTCCGCGGGCGCTCCGGTGTTTGACGATCAAACGGTAGTGGTCCTGAAAGTCAGATAGCCGTTTTCAGCCGACCGGAGTCATTTTCCAACCGCGTGGTTATAGCGAGCACATTCACACCAGAGTTTCCCCGGTGATGCCCCGACTCAGAGTTGCGTTCTGGCGACCTGAATCACATCCACTGTGAGCGACTCGTTACACTCAATCCAGCAGAAGTACCTGCGCGCTGCGTTGCATTATCCCCGAGGCTAAATTAGAAAGGCGCAAAAAAATTAGGTGTCTTACGTGAATCAGCATCTGTGCGCAGGATGCAATGAAGGTAAATTAAGAGCTCAAGCTACAAAGAAATAATCGTCAACTAACCCATTGATAATTAACAACATACAGGCAAGATCTTGATTTAATAAGATT
This sequence comes from Terriglobia bacterium, assembly GCA_963824835.1. Taxonomy (GTDB): domain Bacteria; phylum Acidobacteriota; class Terriglobia; order Terriglobales; family Acidobacteriaceae; genus Angelobacter. Next base: position 194,494 of record CAWGRA010000003.1, read on the forward strand.
CGGTTCCGTGCCTGGACCGTGCCTTACTTGGAACTATTAATCATTTTAATTTCATCTTCGTGTCGCTCTAATCCCACCAACAGAAACTTACGTTCAAGGCTGAAACATCGTTTAGGAGACGTGTCGCGCAGACGCACGCCGATCGGCAAGAGCGAAGGAAGATGGTAACTCCCTCGCAGCCAGAGGCGAAGCGCCCGGCGGACAGGCTCATTGCGATTAGAAATCCGGGCAGCCGAATCCTGAAATATAAGCCTGCTTACAGCCGGCTTTTTGTACGCCAAACTACAAGGAGCGCAGCCACAATGAGTGAGTTTTTTCTAGATGAGAAGAATGCTTCTAAAACGCGTCTGAAAGAGGCCGAGAATGCCCGGGAAAACCGGGCTGAATTTGTTTCTGCCTACTCTCAGGGACGTATTACCCGTCGCGACCTGGTCAAACTAGGTTTGATCACCAGCGCCGGTCTGATCGTGCCAAAGCAAGGATTGAGCCCCTTTGCAACCAGCGCGTTCGGAGCTTCACCCACAGGGACCCTGGGATCTCCATTATTTGGGGCGGCTGCATTTTCCCAGCCCATGCCCCGCTTCGATCTTCTGGAGCGCATGCCGATTCCCAGCGTGATCGATGCCACACACCCGCATCCTCTCGGTCTTATTCCCACGGCCCAGGCGAACACCACTTTGCAGACCATGGATGTTGCTTTGGGTGGGGGACAGGGACCGATGGAAGGCCGTCCGCCGGGAGCAGATTGGGCCCACCAGCGATTTGACGAGTTCGCACCAAAGATTGCCCTCGAAGCCACACAAAAAGGCGCAACCACCAACACCACTTACAATCCGGGGGTTGCTTCCAGCCTGAACTCCGGCATTGATCCAACATCTTCAATTCCGCTGAAGTTCCATCCGTCCATGCCGACCCAGGGTCCGCTGGCCGTGTGGACTTTCAATGGCACCATTCCTCCGAAGCTGGCAATCGGCCGCTACGGTGAGCCACTATTGTTCCGCCATCACAACGGCCTGCCTGCCGATGTAACGCAAAACGGCGGTTTCGGACGACATACCATCACCACCCACGAGCACAACGGCCATCACGGCGCGGAAAACGACGGCTTTACCGGCGCGTTCTTTTTCCCGGGACAGTTTTACGATTATCACTGGCCAATCATTCTTGCGGGTCACGACAGCATCAACGTGGATGCAACTGATCCCAGGGCTGCCAGCCCCGACGATAACGGTGGAACTTCTCGCGTGGCCGGCGATTGGCATGAGACCATGAGCACCCACTGGTTCCATGATCACATGTTCAGCTTCACCTCGCAGAACGTGTACAAGGGCAATGCTGCCATGTTCAACATCTACAGCGCGCTGGATCGTGGTAACGAATCCATCAATGATGGGATCAACCTGCGCCTGCCCTCCGGTACGGACAAGTCCTGGGGCAACCTGGACTATGACGTTAACCTGATGCTTGCAGACAAGGCCTTTGATAAAAATGGCCAACTGTTTTTCGATATCTTCAACTTTGATGGTTTCATCGGCGATGTAATGACGGTGAACCTGGCGTATCGCCCATTCTTTGAAGTGGAGCGCCGCAAGTATCGCTTCCGCATCCTGAACGCCAGCGTTTCCCGGTTCTTCAAAGTTTGTCTCAGTGACGGCTCGCCGTTCTACTGGATCGGCAATGACGGTAACCTGATGCCGCGATCGCTTCAGGTCACTGAACTTGACGAACAGGGCATTGCCGAGCGCTATGACATCGTCATCGATTTCTCCAAGTACAGCATCGGTGACAAGGTGTGGATGGTCAACCTGTGCGAACACTCAGACGGTAAGAAACCGGCTGCTGACCGTACATTGGCAGATGCACTCGCGGGAAAATCGAAGGACCCGGTGGTAGGCAAGTTCCTGGAATTCCGCATCGTGCGTAACCCAGCGCAGCCTGACGTGAGCCAGGTTCCCGCGGTGATGATCCCGAACCCGGACCTCACCAACATACCGGTTGTCCGTGAACGCACCTTTACATTCGGCGCCGGCGCCAGCAATCCCGCTGACCCCACAGATAAAGATCCATGGGGCGTAAGCACCGACTTTGGCAGCATGCTGAGCGCTGACTTCAGCCGCCTGGCTGCTGCTCCCAAGCCGGGAACGCGCGAGGTGTGGACGCTGCAAAACGGCGGCGGCGGATGGGATCACCCAGTCCACATCCACTTTGAAGAAGGCCAGGTTCTGGCCCGTAACGGTAGCGCAGCTAACGTTCCGGCCTGGGAAAAAGGCCGCAAAGACGTCTATCGCCTGCGTCCGGGCGGAAGCGTGACCCTCACCATGCAGTTCCGCGAGTTCTTCGGAATGTACATGGAGCACTGCCACAACACAGTGCACGAAGATCACGCCATGCTGATTCGCTGGGAACTGGATAAAGGCGCGGTGCCGATGCAGACACCGAACCCGACTCCCCAGGGCGTCACATACATCAACACCACCGTGTTGCCTACCGCATTCAACAGCGCGCCAGCCCCCACGGGTGGGTCCGGCGTGAACAGCGGCGGCAAAGGCGGAAACGGCGGCGGTTCCGGTAAGGGCGGAAACGGTGGCGGAAGCGGCTCCGGCAAGGGCGGTTCCGGCAAGGGTGGAAACGGCGCTGATGACGCTGGTTCCGGCTCCGGCAAGGGCGGAAACGGCGGCGGAAGCGGCTCCGGCAAGGGTGGCTCCGGCCGAGGCAGAAACGGACGTTAATCACAACTAACGCAGCGGGTTTCCCACACAGGAGCCCGCTGCACACTTGCATTTTGATCAACAAGCAATTTCCAGAGACTCAACCGGGTGGCAGGCTGGCCTGATTTTGCCTGCCAATCTCAAGAAATTGCGTATTCCCTTAGCGGGGAGGGAGCCCAGATTCATGCGACGGAATAGTCGAGTAACTACCACTGCTGCCAGCCTCATGCTGGCGGCGACATTTGCACTCATCTCTTTACCGAAAGCCCAGGCATTTGATAATCCCAACTGGGGAGCGAACTACTTCCCTAACGTTGTACTCACCACGCAAGATGGCAAGCAGGTAAAGTTTTACGACGATCTGCTGCGGAACAAAATGTTCGCCATTAACCTGATCTACACGCATTGCACTGACGTGTGCCCGCTGGAGACAGCAAAACTGGGGCAGGTTTACAAGCTTCTGCAAGACCGCATGGGCAAAGACCTGTACTTCTATTCCATCACCATTGATCCAAAACGAGACACGCCTACAGTGCTCAAAGCCTACTCAGAGAAGTTCCATACCGGGCCGGGATGGTATTTTCTGACCGGCAAGAAGGCTGATATTGACGCCATCCGCCAAAAGCTGGGCATTGCATTGCGTCCAAACTCCGATCCGCTGACCGGTCACACCACCAGCATGATGATCGGCAATGAAGCGACGGGACAGTGGATACTTGATAGCTCCATGGATGATCCCCATTATCTGGCTGCGATTCTGGGCAACTGGATGTCATCCTGGAAGTACAACAAAGTGGAAGCAACTTACGATCAAAAGCCTCCCATGGATCCGCTGGAACATGAAAGAGGAGGATCACTGTTTCGGACTTCCTGTGCTGCCTGTCACACAGTGGGCGGGGGCGATTTGATTGGCCCAGACCTTGCCACCGTTACCCTTGTCCGCGATCGCAAATGGCTCAAGCACTTTATCCAGGAACCGGATGCTGTGTTGAAATCACAGGACCCGATCGCAGTGGCGCTGTACAAGAAGTACAAACAAGTGAACATGCCCAACCTCAAACTGGACGATGCTCAGGCAGAAAACCTGGTGCAATTCCTTGAAGCCAGGGCCAAAGAGAACACCCATGTCGAATCTCCGGAGAACCACGAGGCCACAACGAAGGCAAATTCATCCGGTACCAGATAAACCAGTTCACTGTTGTATTGCCGTTTTGGCCGCTGAAGACCTTGTCAGCGGCCGTTTCTTTGTTGGCAACCAGCACCGAAAGAAACTCACAGGAAGTTGCCTGTTACAATCCCCCAGAAATGTTCACACGGCCCCCGGCATTCACTTATAAAGCCAAACAGTTACAGTGCGAGAGCATCGCGCTGGAAAAGCTCGCGGACAAATACGGAACCCCGCTGTACGTTTATTCCGCCACGGCGATGAAGCAACGTTTCCGCACCCTGGATGCTGCATTTAAAGGGCTGCCGCATACGCTCTGCTACTCGGTGAAGGCGAATTCGAATCTCAGCATCCTACGGCTTCTGGCGGGCCTGGGCGCGGGGTTTGATATCGTCTCTGGCGGCGAATTGGAGCGCGTCCGCGTGGCCAGCAAGAAGGCACTGGCAAGAGTCGTATTCTCCGGGGTGGGCAAAACACGCGAAGAGCTCATTTTCGCGCTGCGCAACGGGATTCTGATCTTCAACATCGAAAGCGAAGGCGAGTTGGAACTTCTGTCAGAATGCGCGGCGAAAGTCCACAAGACCGCCAACATTGCGTTTCGGGTAAACCCGGACGTAGCCGCGGAAACCCACCCTTATATCTCCACAGGTCTGCGCGAACATAAGTTCGGCGTACCTATCCAAAGAGCCCGGGAACTCTATCGGCAGGCTGCTGGGAAAAAATATCTTCATGTTACGGGCGTGAGCCTGCATATCGGCTCCCAGATCACGGATGTTTCTCCTTTTCGCGCCGCGGTAGAGCGGGCGGTTTCCCTGATACGTGAACTGGCGTCAGACGGTCACAAGATCCGCTATTTTGATGCCGGCGGGGGCCTGGGAATCTCCTATGACAGCGCAAAGCCCGTGGACTTTATCGCCCAGACACGCAGCTATGCGGACGCCATCACCCAACCACTAATGACTTTGGGTAAATCAGCGCCTCATCTTCTGCTGGAACCAGGACGCTCCATTATCGCTCCCGCAGGAGCGCTCCTGACGCGCGTGCTATTTCAAAAGGAGAATGGCAGCAAGAGGTTCACTATTGTGGATGCGGCCATGAATGACTTGATACGGCCATCACTCTACGGGGCAAAGCATGAGATTGTACCGGTAGAACTGGGGAGCGGATCACCCGAGATTTCCCGTACAGACATTTGCGGACCAATTTGCGAAAGCGGAGATTTTCTCTCCCGCGATGCGGATCTGCCTACTACACGGCCAGGTGCGCTGCTTTGCATTTACGACGCTGGCGCTTACGGAATGTCTCTGGCTTCCAACTACAACACCAGGCCACGGGCGGCAGAGCTTCTAGTGGAGGGGAAACGGGCGAGGGTGATCCGCAGGCGAGAAACAGTAACGGAGTTGCTGGCGGCGGAAAAGAATTACTTATGACCGACCTGAAAGCGCTCGCCTACGAACTGCTCCATGAGGCGCAGCAATCATTGGAGAGCGAAGGCCACTTGAACCCCACTGCGATCATCATCACGCGAGATGAAAACCTGATCGTGGACGTGGAGTTTGAAGACGACGAAGAGCGTGAGGAGATTTACGGCGAACTGGTGGAAAGCGCGCGCGACAAGAACGCAGCCGCCATTGTGACCATCAATGATGTTTACATGAATGAGAGCGGCGCTGCCGTGGATTTGCAGGGACCGGGATGGGGCAGCCTGCGGCAACCATCCAATGAAGCCATTGTGATTACCGTGTCCGGCAGCGGCTTTGAAACCTGGAGTATTGTTTCCAGCTACTATCGAGTTGAAGAACAGTTTATCTTCCAGCCGGCTCGAGAGGTGATTAACCCGGGTGGAGAAGTGGAACTCCTGGGCGACTGGACGGGAAAAACCGGGACTGCTTAAGTTAAAGCAGCCGATCCAGCATGACAACTCGATCCTCAGTCAGCCACGTGTTCCAACTTACAACAGTCACTTTGGGGTATTTCTTCTTACCGAAAGTAATCCACGCCTGTTTGTAAAGCTGCCACGTCTTCTCTGCTTTATTCACACCTTCAGCCGATATCTGGCCTTGCATGAAAGAACCCTTCGCCTGCACCTTATCCAGATCAGCCTTTAGTTTGCCCTGGGACTTTTGCAGGTCGGCGGCTGTAAATCTGGGGAATTCTCCACGTTCCAGTTGTTCCAACTTTGCGATGAAGTCTCTTTCCAGAAATGCCCGCTCCTGCACCCGCGTGGTGCTGGTATCAAATTCACCGGCGCAGCGATCAGTAAAGAATGGGTCCGCGGCTTTTCGCAAGTCCGCAAATGCACGTTTATTCTCGGCCGACCAGGATCTGGTGATCTCGACGATTTTGTCTTCGCGTTTGATTTTGTCAAAACGCTCATCCAGGGCCGCGCAGGCTTCATAAAGATGGCGGCCACTGCTGTGATCACAAAAATTAAAATTCGTGCCGTCGTAATGCGCCTCTTTGAAACGGGCCAGTTGGTGAATGTTGCCGGCCACATCGCTGGGCGAACCCTGAACTTCGCACGAGAATTTGATGGCCAGATCTATATTGCGATCCACGCCTTGAGCGTTGGTGTAAATCATGGCCAGAATTGTGCGGCCAGCGATATCAAGGTCGCTCACGCCGCGATCAATCTCAGCGAAGGCGCACTTGCGGGCCTTGACGGAATCAGTGGGGGTGTCCAAACCGAAGTAAAAGTCTTGTGACCGGCAGCCGGCCAGGTCCTTCGCCTCGTCGGCCGTGGGACGATCGGTGGAGGGCACTGCTACATCGTTCACTTCTGTGCAAATTGCTTGTGCGCCAGGATCGAACACGGGCTTCTGGCAAAAGAGAGCAGAGGAAGTGAGGCACACGGCGAGGCAAAGGATGGATTTGGATATCTGCATGGAGGCCAAGAAGCATTGTCCACGGATCAGGGCCGGAGGGCAACGAATTTTGTGACTTCAACTTTGTCGCTTCGCTCCTAAACCCGCTCAACACTAAATTCGCTGTGACTTCCTCGGGCTCCTATTACGACGGGCTCGGCACGCGAGTCGGCCTCGCGACCTCAACTTTGTCGCTTCGCTCCTAACCCGCTCAACAGCAAATTCGCCGCGACTTTCTCGGGCTCCAGTCGCCACGGGCTCGGCACGCGAGTCGGCCTCGCCCTTAAGAATTTAAATAACAATTTAAAGAGGATTCGAGCTGGCCGCGCAAGCGCGCGGCATGGTTTGCGAGACGGTTGGCTTGCTGATTGCGATGGCGCGGGACGTGGGCGATGGCAAACTTCAGGGTCCGCGCTAGCTTGCGGCAGGTCCAGTTGAGCGAATAGAGCCGCGGACTGCGGCAGACATATTCGCCAGTCATCTGCTTAACCACCAGCTCAGAATCGGTAAATACGTTGAGGGCGGTGGCTTTCATCTCCGCAGCGTATTGCAGGGCTTCTAACAATGCCACATATTCGGCTACGTTGTTGTCCTGGTGGCCGATCCATTTAGCGATTTGAACGGTCTCGCCGTCTGGCTTCTCAATGACAACCCCAATACCTGACGGCCCCGGACTTCCGTGGGAGCCACCGTCAATGTAAGCGATTAAAGTTGCCATCCTGATTCGGACCTTGGACCGTCTGACGCTCTTTAACGATACTTCCTGAGAGACACAATGCGCTAACTGAGTTCGCTGGTCAAGAAAATCATGAGACCGATATTCGGATTGTACTTTAGTGACACAGGTAATTGTGGAAAGCGCTGTGCAAATCGTGGAAAACAAATTCGTGAGATTTTAAAACCCGCATGATTAGCGGCTGAAATGAGCGCCTTGTATCGCGAAAATATTTCGTTGTTTGCACCAAGCATGGGTGTTGACATCGATGGCTTTTGCGGTAGGATCGTTCACGTCGACGGTCGAAAGGTTCGGTTGAAATAAACAGCAACTGAGCCGAAGTAGACTGGGTGATTGGTCCGGTGAAGCGATTCAGCGGACACTCCGACCCGAAAAAACCGACGCTTTCTGCGAGGAATGAGTTGGGGTTGGGGACTGCGAAAGCAGTATTCACATCAAAGGCTGTGACGGTACATGCATCCACGTTGTCAGGTCCCTCGCAGGAGCTGGCAGCTAGAGCATAACCAATGTCACAGCCTTTTTAGATTTTGTTCTGGTCGCGTTGCTCCACCCCGCCACAGAGCATTTCCCCCGGCAAACATTTTCGAGCACCCGTTTGCAGGCGGTTCGCCACGCCAGACGGGCTCACCGCCGGTTTTCCCTCCAGGCCTGATCTTTTCGCTTCAAACCGCTTGCTGATCTTTTATTACCCGTTGATCCAATCAGCTCCTGTTGCAGCGGGCTCACCGCCGGTTTCCGCTCGCTGTAGATCAGCCGTCCCTAGCGGGACTTGCATTGTTCCTTACCTTTCCCGGCACTAGCTTCGCGGCGTGCCGGGCTATTTTCATTCGCGCCTGCGGCGCTTTTCTTTAGTCCCCCGCGCGGCCTGTTGCCGGAAAGCCGTCAACCACGGTACCGAGCCATCTGATCAAATCTGCCGTAACTTCATCCCGATTCGACTCATTCAACAATTCATGGCGGGCTTCCGGAAAGAGCTTGCTCTCCACCTGCAAACCGGCAGCACGGAACTGCTCCAGCATTGGCGTGAGCGCTTTGGCGCCGGCGCTGACTGGATCATGCGTGCCGGAGATCACGTAAATCGGCAGATTTCGCGGGACACTATCACAGGACCGGGCGATGGCAGCCCACGCATCCAGCATGTCTATCCATAACTGGGTGGAAGCAGCGAAACCGCAGAGCGGGTCGGCAACGTATTTGTCCACCTCAGCCGGGTCGCGTGAGAGCCAGTCAAACGTGGTTCTGGCGGGTTGAAAGCGTTTATTGAAGGCATCAAAGGTAAGTGACTGAATCAGCTTGCTCTTGCCTCGCGGGCCAAGTCGCAGACACTCCAGCCTTGCGGTAAGTCTCCCAGTCTGGGCCGGTGCGTTCGGCTGTCCGCTGGAACCGGAGAGGACCACACTCGAAAGTGAATCTCCATGTTCGGCAATAAACTGGCGGGCCAAGGTGGCACCCATTGAGTGCCCCAGAAGCACAATCGGCAGACCAGGATGAGCAGAGGCGGCATTCCGGTTGACCCGCCAGAGATCATCCAGACACTTGCGCCAGCCGTCTTTTGCGGCGAAAAAGCCGAGATCCTCCTGACATGTGGCGGTCTTGCCATGGCCGCGCAGGTCACTGGCATAGACAGCGTAGCCAAGATCGATCAAGGCGGCAGCCAGTCGCGAATACCGCCCAGCATGCTCGGCCAGTCCATGAATAACTTGGATTACTGCTTTGGCTGGGGCGGAAGGCAGCCAACGATGAACATAGATATCGATATCGTTGTCAGTGCCAGCGGCGGCTTTCAGGGTAAACGGATTGGAACTCACCGGGTTAGCATGCCACAAGGTCCATAAAAGCATAAATGGACCGATTTAGAAGCGTTTTAACCGCTTTACCCGGCTTTAAGCCTTGAGTTGACGGTGTTTGTGCGCCTGATAACGGGGATGTTCAGTTTCGGACATCTGGTTCCACAAATGAACGGCGAATCGGGCTAACGTGGTCCTTACAATCAAGTTATTGATGTATTTTCAAGCGGTTACATTTTCCGGGGGTTAGGCCGAAGGAATGCACTGCACAAAGATGACAGATTTCAACTGGCTATAAGGGACCGTCACTATTCGCAAAAGTGTTTCAACTATGATTTGGCCTACAGAATCTTATCCCATGGCAACCCCGGTAATTGACATGCATGGAATCCCGTCGCGGCCGCGCGTGCTGGTGGCGGAAGATCAGGAAGACGTGATTGCAGCACTGCATCTCCTTCTCAAGAGTGCAGGGTACGAGGCTGAGTTCGTGCGTTCCCCAGAGGGGGCGTTGACGGCGCTGGCAAAGGAATCATTTGACGCCATTCTGCTGGACCTGAATTACAGCCGTGACACCACGTCTGGCACTGAAGGCCTGGAACTTCTTTCCAAAGTGCAGGCCATGGACAGGAATCTTGCGGTGGTGGTGATGACGGCCTGGGGATCGATTGAGCTGGCCGTCAAAGCCATGCATCGTGGCGCCTGTGACTTCGTACAGAAGCCCTGGGACAACCGCCAGCTACTCAATGTGCTGCAAGAACAAATGCGGCGATCGAAGGCGTTGCGGCAGAAAAGCTTCAGCGAACAACTGGAGCAGCAGGAAGCCGCACAGATCCAACGCGCGCTGATGCCGGGAGAGATTCCGGCGGGCGACGGATTGACCATTGTTGCATCCTCAAAATCAGCGCGCAACGTTGGCGGCGATTATTATGACGTGATCCAACTGGAAGGACAGCGATCAGCCATCTGCATTGCAGACGTGGTGGGCAAAGGCATGGGCGCGGCGCTGTTAATGTCAAACCTGCAAGCCGCGGTACGCATGCTGGCGCCGGAAATCAGCGAGCCCAGGACCTTCTGCAATCGCGTGAACCGGGCAATCTCCGGCAACAATTTTCCCGGCAAATTCATTACGTTCTTTTACTGCGTGATGGATACGGCCGAACAGCGTATGGATTTCACCAATGCCGGTCACAACTGGCCGGTGCTGGCCCACGCGGATGGAACATGTGAACGCCTGAACAGCGAGGATGTTGTTCTGGGAACGGTGCGGGACTGGAATTACCACCAGCTTTCGGCCAGGCTACGCAGCGGCGACCGGCTGGTGCTGTTTACTGATGGCATTACCGAGTGCGCGGACGCTGAAGGCAATGAGTTTGGGGAGGAGACGCTGGTGGAATTGATCTCGCGGAACGTGCACCTTGCGCCCGATCAGTTGAAGGACGCCATTTTGAGATCAGCGGAGTGCCATGGCAGTTTTATTGATGACGCCACGCTCATTGTGGTGGGCGTTCAGTAATTTCGTTTCTGCTCCACTCGCCGCGAAAAAAACCGGGCGACGGTGCGCCCGGCTGGATTACCGCGATCAAGATCGCGTTAAGCGGCTTTGCGGCCACGGCGCGAGGTTGATTTCTTGCTCCTGGCGCGACCAGTCTCCTGGCCTTCGCTCTCACTGCTGAGTTCAGCGCCTTCTTCCTCTTCAGCTTCTTCCATACCAGATAGTTCTGGCTTGATCTTCCTGGCAAAGCCCTGCATCTTCTTCAGTGTCTGCTGCTCCTCTTTCAGATTTTGCTGGAGCAGCTTAATGGCCTTGTTGTGTTCCATGTCCTGGGCCATCTGAATCAGTGATTCATAGGCGTTGATTTCATAACTTTCCACCTTTGTGGCAGCGCTGATGGTAACAACATTAAGAATATCCTCGGAAGGATCTTCCTCATCCTTGAAGGTCTTCCATTCCTCAACCAGGCCTTTGATGCCTTTGCACTCAGCTTCTTCAGCCTCTTCACCCAGATCTTCAAACACCTGCTCAATTCGCTCGACCTGTTTTTCAGTCTGGGCACGGTGGTCAGTGATGGCCTTTTGGAGTTGCTCGTCAGTGACAGCCTCGGCCTGTTCTTCCAAAGCGTCCAAAAGGTTACGTTCAGCGTTTAACATGTCGCCCAATTCGTGTAAAAAGAGTTCATGCGCGGTTTGCATTTTATTGTGTCCTCCAACTGCCTAAACCGGATAAGATGCTTGGCACTGGAGAAGGCTGCCCACCCAACGAACGCTTAACCGGACAATGCACGGTTTTTACAGCAGTTTTGTCAATTCAGTAGAAAAATACCCTGCCCTTATTGCGGCAGAGCTGCAGCGCCCCACCGGCGAGTTGCAGAGCCACAGCTATGCTGAGCTGCGCAAGATGGCGGAATCCGTAGGCCGGTGGTTAAGTGCATCCGGCATGTCAGACGGTGTGCGCTGCGCCATCATGGCGAGCAACGGCCCTTTATGGGTGGCGGCTTACCTGGGCGTGCTTTCAGCGGGCGCTGTAGCAGTGCCGCTGGATACGGCTTTCAATGCAAACCAGGTCAACAAGCTGCTCTGGGATTCCGGCGCGGCGGTGATCTTTACGGATGCAAAACATCTGGCGCTGGTTGAAACCGCTGTTGAAGAAACACTGGTGCGGGTTGTGATGGTGGATGGTTCGGGTGAAGGCAAGTACTCCAACCTGCTCGGGATGTTCGCCGCCGGACCAGGAGAATTCAAACCGGCAACAATACAGAACAGCGACCCGGCAGTGATCATGTACACGTCAGGTACCACATCAGATCCCAAAGGCGTCACGTTGACGCATGCCAACCTGCTGGCCGAAGCGGATGCAGTGTTCAGCTTTATCCCCGTGAGCGAAAGCGACGCGATTCTTGGTGTGCTGCCGCTCTTTCATGCCCTGGCACAAATGGCAAACCTGCTGCTCCCGTATGCGGTGGGCGCGCGGGTGGTGTACCTGGAAGAAACCAACACCACAGAGCTGCTGCGGGCCCTGAGTGAAAGAGGAATCACTTTATTCGCCTGCGTTCCACAATTCTTCTACCTGATCCACGAGCGCGTAATGCAGGAAGTGAAGAAGCGTCCAGCTCCGGCCAGAGCTGGGTTCCGCATGCTGATGGGAATTTCGGGAGCCGGTCGCAAAATTGGCGCCAGCTTGGGGCTTAATCCAGGCAAGTTATTCTTTCGCGGGATTCACCGCTTGCTGGGACCGAAGATGCGTTACCTGATTACCGGTGGCTCCGCATTCGATCCCCATATCGGCAGCGATCTGCAAAACTTGGGCTTCAATGTATTGCAGGCCTACGGTCTTACGGAAACCAGTGGCGCCGCCAGTTGCACCAATCCAAAGCAGAATGTGATGGGATCAGTTGGGCAGGCGCTACCCGGCGTGCAGATCAAGATCAGTAATCCTGAAACTCAGGAAGGCGTTCCCTTTCCGGTGGGAGAGATTGCGATCTCCGGCGGCGTGGTCATGAAAGGTTATTACAATCGTCCCGACGCCAACGCTGAAGCCATTCGTGATGGCTGGTTCTACAGCGGCGATCTTGGCTATTTGAATGAACGCGGCATGCTGTTCATCACCGGACGCAGGAAAGAGATGATCGTGCTCAGTTCGGGCAAGAACATCTATCCGGAAGAAATTGAGGCGCAATACCTGAAATCGCCGTTCATCAAGGAAATGTGCGTGATGGGGTTGACGAACCGGCCCGGCGAACCATTTTCTGAGCGGCTGCACGCGGTGATTGTCCCGGACTTTGACGTTTTGCGCGAGAAAAAGATTGTGAACGCGCGCGAGGTGATCCGCTTTGACGTGGAAAATCTTTCATCGGAACTGCCCAGCACAAAACGCATTCTCAGTTTCGATCTGTGGCCTGATCTCCTGCCCAGGACCACAACACGCAAGTTGAAAAGATTTGAGATTCAGAAACGCGTGCTGGCCGGCGAACGCGCGGAACAAGAGCACGCAGACCAGACAACGGAAGAGCCTACAACGGAAGAAGCCATATGGCTGGCGCAACCGGAAGTTCAGACGGCAATGGCCATGATTCGCGCGGCGAGCAAGACGAAGAAGCCGGTTACGCCAAAATCAAACCTTGAGCTTGACCTGGGGTTTGATTCCATGGAGCGCGTTGAACTGGTGGTGGCGCTGGAACGCGAGTTGGGGGCCGAGGCGGATGATAACGTCATCTCCGCGGTGTACTCCGTGCGTGAGCTGGTGGATGCCATTTTGCAGGCTCGCGGTGGCGCGACCGGCGTTCGACCCGCGCTGCCGGGCTGGGACGCGGTCTTGGCGGCCGGCCCTGACGATCCTTCAGTGCTGAACGCTTTGCGCACGAGCAAAGTGATCACGTTGGGCTGGTTCCTGCTGGGAAAACTGGCAGCAGTGTTTCTGAGGATATTCTTTGACCTGCGCGTGACGGGCAAAGAGAAGCTGCCCAAGAGCGGACCTTTTATCCTTTCGCCCAATCATCAAAGCTTTCTTGACGGACCGGTTGTGGCCAGCCAGATTCCGTGGCGGCTTTTTAAAGACATGTTTTACGTTGGCACCAGCGAAATCTTCAGCCAGGGATTTTTCAAGCATCTGGGAAGGACGTTCAAGCTTGTACCGGTGGATCCCGATTCAAACCTGGTGAACGCGATGCGCGCCGGCGCCTACGGATTGAAACAAGGCAAAAATCTGGTGCTGTACCCGGAAGGTGAGCGGTCCATTGATGGGACGCCGAAGAAGTTTAAAAAAGGCGCGGCGATTCTGGCTGCCCATTTGAAAGTTCCGATTTATCCGGTTGCCATTGAAGGCTTCTATGAAGCGTGGCCTCGCAATCGCAAACTCCCCCGGCTGGCCAGGCTGCGCGTGCGTTTTGGCGATCCGGTAAATCCGCCGGATATGATTCGCAATCCGGAAGAGACCTACAAAGAAATGACGGAGCAATTGCGCGCAGAGGTTGTGAGTATGTGGGAAGGGTTGCGGGAAAAATCGGCGCAGGCGGCGGCCGGAGATTAGCGGCCTCGGGAAAGGACGTGCTCGCGTCTTCGGGCGCTTTGAGTGTGGACAGCCCTCGAGAGCGCGTGAGATTGAGAGTTTCAGAGCGCGGCATGCCGCGTCTCTACGTTCGAATCATTCCGTTCGCCTAAGCTCATCGTAATCCGAGCAGTTTATTGGCTGTTCAACCGGCGAAACGGAGGCCACCAGGATGCAGAGTGAGTTCATCTGCGCCTTTTGGCTGTTTTGGGTTTAGCTTCGCCGGGTGACATCAGTTGAAACGCTTCTTCTTTGGATGGTCCTTCGTTTTGTCCGGTCACGCGGGCGGCAAGTTTGCGCATCTGTTCGATGTACAGCTTGCTGTTGAATTTTTTTGACGTGCTGTTGAAGGCCATATAGCGGACCTGGCCGAAGATGGGACGGTCAAACCAGGGACGATCATGCTTGCCCACAATGGCCCAGGCGATTCCGGCATATCCGTTGGGATCGCGGCCATCAAGAAAGTATTTGTCATTGAGGTAGACGGCAAAACGGAAAGCCTCTGCGGGAGATTTACTCCACTCCAGAATTTTCTTGGCCCAGTACATGCGCATGTAGTTGTGCATCCAGCCGGCATAAAGCATCTGCTGCTGAGCCGCATTCCACAAGGCATCATCTGTACGGGCTTCTTCCATTTCTTTTTTCGTGTAGAGCCTGCGGGGATCGCCTGCATGTTCGGCCAATGTCTTGTGCGCCCAGTCAGGACCGCTTTCAAAGTTGTCATAATCAGGATTAAAGCGGACAAAGTTGATGGCCAGTTCCCTGCGCACGATCAGCTGTTCAAGATAAGCGTTTTTAGCGGCGACCGGAAGGTCTGCTTCCTGTATCGCGAGGGCCACGGTGTGGGGCCCGAGATGTCCGAAATGGAGATAGGGTGAGAGCAGGCTGGTGGCATTCATTTCGGGCTTATTACGATCATTCTCGTAGCCGGCCAGATGGCGCTCGGTGAACTTCTTCAAGTGCTTCAACGCTTCGTCGGTGCCGCCGCTGAACAAATCCACGGGCGGAACTGAGCGGTCGATGTCCCAGCCGTCGGTGATGTCAGTGCCAACGGGCAGAGTCTGGAAGTTTTTCGGCGGAATCCATTCGACCATGGCTTTGCTGTTGCCGACGGGCTTAAGGAACTCGGGCAACATGCGGTGAATGCGCGGACGGATGGTGTAAGCGCCATATTGTTCCTTCTCCAGCAGCTTTGACGGCACGATCACGTCAGAGTCAACGGTCCAGAATGGAATGCGCACGCGTTTGGCGACCACCTGCCGCCAATGTTCGGGTTCGCGCATGGGATTCTCGTCGCCGATGAGAAGCGCGGCGCCAACTTCATCACAGAAATTCAGCAGATGATGATCGGGATAGCGACGGAGCACGAACCCGATACCACGCTGTTCCAGTCCCTGGGCGATTGCTGAAATGCCCTGATTCAGGAAGCGGAAATGACGTAAGTTGGCGTGCGGATAAAACGGAACAGGCGCGAAGAAAACGACGCAAGGTAAACCGAGAATGTTGGCAGCCTGCACGGCCGTTTCCAGTGCAGGATTGTCCAATGCGCGCTGGGAGCGCCGCATCCAGTAAACAACGCACTTGCCGGAGGGTTCACCGGCTTGCGAATGGTGATGCGAGGATTGGACAGGAGCTGAGTGAGAGAATGCATTGTTCCAAAAATATCAGGTTATCCAGAGAGGTAGTGAGGCTTTACCTCAACGGCTGAAGCCGCTTTTTTGAGCTTTTAGCCGCAGGCCTGAAGGCCTGCTCCATCCCGCGGTATTTGGGTATCGCGGTCTGCGCGTCTAAACTTTAGATTTCTTGTGTAGATGAGCAAGATGAGGCATAGTGAGGGAGCATTCAGCGTTCAGCCCGGAAACTTTAGTTTAGACAAATGGCAAAACCAAAACCTTACCGGTGATTTCACTGATCGCACTGATTTGCAGTGATCGTTGAATGGCAGTGATCGGCGAATGGCAGTGATCGTTGATTTGCAGTGATCGTTGATTTGCAGTGATCGTTGAATGGCAGTGATCGGCGAGTTAAGGCGCGATCCAAAAACGCCACAGCTTGGGATGGTTCGGCTAAGTGCTTTAGATATTGGGATGGAGCGGGGGGTATCCCCCATTGGGTAAATGAGTAAATTCGGTAATCGGGTGATTTAAACCAGTTTACCGCGGATGACGTGGGGTCGCGGATCAGAAGAACGAGAAAGCCAAAACCGGGTTCTGGAGATCCGGTGATCGGATAATCTAGTGATCAAGGCAAGCACAAGATCCCTCCGACCTACGCCCACGCTGAAGAGTGCGCGCGGTTGTTTCACGGTCGTCGGGATGACGATGGTTGGGATGGGGTTGGGGACATCGAGATCGCCGGGACCGGCAGGCGAGAACGAATGCGATTCAGGCTATCAGTTTTCGAGCACGGCGGAAAATTTCCACCATCATCGCCTCAGTCAGCCGGCCGGTGTTGGTGTTCTGCAATGAGGGATGATAGGAGCACAGCAGCGTTATGCCATTGGTTAACTTGTAAACTTCGCCGTGACCGAAAAGGATCCCAGCTTTGGAAGACAGAACACCGGTGCGCTTTAGATGGTTCAGGTAGGCATCAAATGCGATCTTGCCGAGCACAAGGACCACTTTAACGCGGCTCAGCGCAGCAATCTCGCGCGCCACGTGCACAGAGCAGTTCGATACTTCAGCCGGCGTGGGCTTGTTGTCTGGCGGGGCGCAATGGACCACGGAAGTGATGTAGGCGTCTTTAAGTTGCTGACCATCATCTTTATGCAGCGCGGTGGGCTGCGAGGCGAAGCCGGTGGTGTGCAGGACACGATAAAGGAAATAGCCGGAGCCGTCGCCGGTGAAAGGCCGACCCGTACGATTGGAACCGTGAGCGCCTGGAGCAAGGCCGAGAATCAAGAGCCGTGCCTTAGGATCGCCGAAGCCGGGCACGGGTTTGGCCCAATAATCCCATTCGAGATAGGCGCGGCGTTTTACGCGTCCAATCTTCTGGCAATATTCGATAAGCCTGGTGCAGCGGGTACAGGCGGCAATTTCATGATTGAGTTGAACCAGACCCAGCTTTGACTGTGCCAGTTTGGACTGTGATGATGATGGGGGCATCTGTCATTCAGTTTACATGGAGAATGATGCGGGATGTTTGCCTCAGGCGGATGCATCCCGGCAATGCGAATGATTCACATTGACCGCATCAGCCAGAGTATTAAGGAACTTTTCCGGGCCGTCCAATGGGTTGATATGCGCCAGAGCGGCATCATCATCCAGCACTTCGAAAGGATCAAGCACGATGGCGGGAACGCCAAGCAGGCGCGCGTTCTGGCAGATTACATGACGTTCATTGTCAGAGATGGAATGGCCTATAATCACGCCGCAGATATGCCTGGTGGCCAGAATCTGAATGGCGGCATCAGCCGCGGTAACCGGTATGACGCTGTAACCGGCATGCGCCAAGACCGCATTGCGAATAGGCGACAACACCTTTTCCCGGGCAAAGGAAAGGATAGCTGGTCTCATATTGTATCCGTCGAACCTGAGCTGTATTACCTGTGGAAGAAGTATTCTCCTGAAAGAAGCTGAAAGCAAGTAAATAAAAGCGCACTCCAGAAATACCACCTTACGTCGGTTTATTTTTCGGGCGTTCTGAGGGATGGTGGGTTTGACCCATCTCTAAGACTCTCTTACACTTGAGATTCGGATTTTCCTGAAGACCCTCAGCCTGAAACCCCGCAGGCAACTTGAAAAGGAACTGTCACCTTGGATAACGAAAACATTGAAAATAAAGCGGCTGAAGCCACTGAGAACCAGGCTGAAACCGGCCATGGGTCCGCAATCGCCACAGAGCCGGAAAATGACCCCTGCCGCCAGGAAATCACCATAGAAATACCCGCGGACGTAGTGGCGGAGGAGCAGGAAAAGCTGGTAGCGGAATACGCCAGGCAGGCACGCGTGCCGGGCTTCCGCAAAGGCAAGGTTCCCGCCAGCGTGGTGCGCAACCGGTTTAATGACCAGTTGAAGGAAGAGCTGCTGGAGCGTCTGGTGCCGCAATACTTCCAGGTGGCTGTGATGTCAAGCGGACAAAAGCCGATTGCCACGCCTTCCATCAAGAACCTTCAAGCCGCGCCGGGAGAGGCCATCCGTTTTACGGCAGCTTTTGATGTGATGCCGGAATTTGAATTGGGCGATTACAAGAGCATCAAAGTTGAGAAGCCGGTAGTGGAAGTGACCGATGAAGAAGTGCAGTCAGAGATCAGCAGCCTGCAAGAGCGCCAGGCCAGCTACGATCCGGTAAATGAAGACCGTCCCTTCAGGACGGCGATTTCGCCCAGGTAGCGTTTGAAGCCACGCCGAAGAACCTTGAAGTCAATAAAGAAGAGCCGGTGAAGATGGACGAGGTGATGGTGGAGATCGGATCGCCCAATACGGTGGCCGCTTTCACGGAAAATCTGCGCGGCGCCAAAGCCGGCGAAGAGCGCAGCTTTGAAGTTTCCTATCCCGGTGATTTTTACGACCATCGTCTGGCGGGCAAGAACTTTGACTACAAGGTAAAGATCAACTCCATCAAGAAGAAGACCCTTCCAGAAGTGAATGACGAATTCGCCAAGGAATTGAGCCCGGAAATGGAAACGCTGGAGCAGTTGAAACAGGCGATCCGGGAAAACCTGCAGGCCCACCGGCAACAGCACGCCGATCACGAAGCCAAAGAAAAGCTGATAGACGCGCTGATTGAAACGCACCCGTTCCCTGTTCCCAAATCAATGGTGGATCACCAGATCAATCTGCGTCTGGAACGCGGGCTGCGTGCACTGGCCGCGCAAGGCATGCGGACGGAAGACATGAAGCGCATGGATTTCTCCAAGCTGCGCGTGGCCCAGACTCCGGCAGCGATCAAGGAAGTCCGCTCCGGCCTGCTGCTGCACAAGATCGCGGACGCGGAGAACATACAGGTTTCCGATGATGAACTGGAGCGCGAAGTCCACCTGCTGGCGCACCAGACGCAGCAATCGCCTGACGAAGTAAAGGCGCAACTGGCGAAAGACCAGGGGCTGGATCGAATCCGTGCACGCATGCGTGGCGAAAAGGCATTAGACTTTCTATATACAAATTCTTAACAAGATTTCCGGCCGCGTGTGAGCGCAGGGCGTTGAAGAATCGAACGGAGGAACAAGCAGTATGGCACTGGTACCCATGGTGGTTGAGCAGACAAGCCGCGGTGAACGCGCGTATGACATTTACTCCCGGTTGTTGCGGGACAATATTATTTTTATCGGCACGCCGATTGATGACACGATTGCGAACCTGGTCATCGCGCAACTGCTGTTCCTGGAAGCGGAAGATCCGGAAAAGGACATACAGCTTTACATCAACTCACCGGGTGGATCCATTACGTCCGGCATGGCGATTTATGACACCATGCAGTTCGTCCGGCCTGACGTAATGACCATCTGCTGCGGGCAGGCGGCCAGCATGGCGGCAACATTACTTTGCGCCGGCGCGACAGGTAAGCGTTTTGCCCTACCCACTTCTAGGATACTTATTCACCAACCCTTGATGTCTGGCCTTAGTGGTCAAGCCACGGATATTGATATACATGCCAGAGAAATCCTGCGTATGAGGGAAATCACCAATCAAATGCTAGCCAGACACACCGGGCAAAAGCTTGAGAAGGTGGAAAAAGACGTGGAACGAGATTTTATTATGAACGCGCAGCAAGCGAAAGAATATGGCATTATTGACGACATCATCTACAAGCATAAGTAGTGAAGTAAAAATCAGTGCTGCGAGTATCTAGCTCAAACCGTTCTGGCCAGATTGATTAAAGGTTTGAGTTATGAAGGAGTTAGGCTTGAAACCAAGGTCGCCTGAAGAAACCTTACGCTGTTCGTTCTGCCACAAGTCACAGGATGCAGTGGCGAAGCTGATCTCGTCACCCAGCGATTATCCTCGAGCGTACATCTGCGACGAATGCGTCGCGGTGTGTAACTCGATTCTGGAAGATGACCGCACTGAATCCCATGCGGCGGCCGCACCCAACCAACTACCCAAGCCACAGGAAGTAAAAGTTTTCCTGGATGAGTACGTCATCGGGCAGGAGCAGACCAAAAAGAAGCTGTCTGTTGCCGTTTACAACCATTACAAGCGTATTCACATGAACCGTAACAAGGGCAATGAAGTGGAGTTGGCCAAATCCAACATTCTGCTGATTGGACCCACGGGAACGGGCAAGACCCTGCTGGCCCAGACTCTGGCCCGCATGCTGGATGTGCCCTTCGCGATTGTGGATGCCACCACGCTCACTGAGGCCGGTTACGTAGGCGAAGACGTGGAAAACATTGTCCTTAAGCTGCTGCAGGCGGCTGACGGCGACGTGGGCCGCGCTCAGACCGGCATCATCTACATTGACGAAATCGACAAGATCGGCCGCAAGGACGAAAACCCTTCCATCACGCGAGACGTGAGCGGTGAAGGCGTACAGCAGGCCCTGCTGAAGATTCTGGAAGGCACCATCGCCAACGTGCCTCCCCAGGGCGGGCGCAAGCACCCGCACCAGGAATTTACGCCGGTTGATACCACCAACATTCTTTTCATCTGCGGCGGCGCGTTCGTGGGACTGGAAAAGATTGTAGCCAAGCGCATTGGCAAGAAGTCCATGGGCTTCCGCACCAATGAAGCCAAAGAGAAAGAATTTACCGAAGCCAACAAGCGGGACACCGAACTGCTGCAAAAAGCTGAGCCGCAGGACATGGTACGGTTTGGCTTGATCCCGGAATTCGTAGGACGCCTGCCAGTGGTGGGAATCCTGAACGATCTGGATGAAGCTGCGCTGATTGAAATCCTGACGCGTCCACGCAATGCCATTGTGAAGCAGTACCAGCGTATGTTTGAGTTTGAGAACGTAAAGCTGCGCTTCTCTGATGGTGCGCTGGCAGCCATTGCCCGTGAAGCGATGGCACGCAAGGTGGGAGCCCGCGGCCTGCGCATGATCCTGGAAGAACTCATGCTCGATCTTATGTATCACCTGCCCGGCCAGAAGCGAGTGAAGGAGTTCGAGGTAACCAAAGAGATGGTGGAGCGGCGAGACATCTCACTGCCTGCGATGGAAAAAGCCGGATAGGCGGATAACTGTTCTGATTCTAAGTGGAAAAAAGCCCGTTGCCGTACGCAGCGGGCTTTTCACTTAAGAGTATGATTACGCACACTTACGTAAGGTGATGACCAAAATACTGCCGCCAACAGAACGTCTGCTGCATGATATTCTCTAAGGAGAGTGTTTCCGCCCCGATTGGATTTGTATAGGCCAGCGGCAGCATGCTAAAAAGGTTAACAGTGACCCAAAATAAGGAAAAATTCGAAACACGCCGACTGCCCATGATGCCCATTCGCGACGTGGTCATCTTCCCTTTCATGATGACTCCGTTTATCGTAGGCCGGGAATCGAGCGTGCGCGCCCTGGAAGAAGCTCTGGCATCAGATCGCAAGATCTTTCTGGCCACCCAGCATGACGCGAGCGTTGACGAACCAAAGCCCCACGAGATTTATCAGGTCGGCACCATTGCCAACATCGTACAGAACCTCAAGCTGCCGGACGGCAATATCAAGGTGCTGGTAGAGGGCGTTGAGCGCGGAAAGATTCTGCAATTGGCCAATGCTGACGGATTTTTTGAAGCTACCGTCAGGACCGTAAAGTATTCCACGGAAGCCACGCCGGTGCTGGAAACAGCCATGCAGCGCGTCCACAGCCTTTTTGACCAGTATGTAAAGCTGTGCCAGTCCCTGAATCTGGAGCCGGTGATCATCACCGGGATGAATGACCCAGCCAAGCTCAGTGACACCATTGCCCAGAACCTGCAACTTTCGATTGAAGAGAAACAGGAACTGCTGGAGATATTTGATCCGGTGGAACGTCTCAATCGCATTGCGGACGTGCTGGATATCGAAATTGAAAAGCTGAACATGGACCGCACCATCCAGACACGCGTGAAGCGGCAGATGGAACGGGCGCAGAAAGAGTATTACCTCAACGAGAAGATCAAGGCCATCCAGAAAGAACTGGGCCGCGGCGAGAAGAGCGAGTTCGACGAGCTGAAGAAGAAGATTGATTCAGCGGGCATGCCAAAGGAAGTTCAGGAAAAAGCTGTCCAGGAACTGAAGAAACTGGAGGCCATGCCGCCGATGTCGGCCGAGTCAACCGTCTCCCGCAATTATCTTGACTGGCTGCTGGCGGTCCCATGGAAAAAGAAATCGAAAGAGATCCGCAACATTGAGCATGCGGAAAAAATCCTGAACCAGGACCACTACGGTCTGGAGAAGATCAAAGACCGTATCCTGGAATTCCTGGCCGTCCGCCAGTTGGTGAAAAATCCCAAAGGCTCAATTCTCTGCTTTGTGGGACCTCCGGGCGTTGGCAAGACGTCACTGGGTATGTCGATCGCCAAGGCGACGGGACGCAAGTTTGTCCGCATGTCACTGGGTGGCGTACGCGATGAAGCTGAAATCCGCGGACACCGGCGCACATATATTGGCGCCCTTCCCGGCCAGATCATCCAGATGATGAAGAAAGCCGGCACCAAGAACCCGGTCTTCATGCTGGACGAAATCGATAAGATGGCCTCTGACTTCCGTGGCGATCCCTCGTCCGCGTTGCTCGAAGTTCTTGATCCGGAACAGAACTGGATGTTCCAGGACCATTATCTTGACGTTGAATACGATCTTTCCCAGGTATTTTTTGTGGCCACGGCCAACGTGTTGCACAGCATTCCGCCGGCGTTGCAGGACCGCATGGAAGTTCTCCGGCTGCATGGTTACACCGAACTGGAAAAGGTGGAGATCGCCAAACAGTTTCTGGTACGCAAGCAACGTGAAGCGACGGGACTGACCGAAAAACAGCTCACGTTCGTGGATGACGCATTGAGAGAGCTCATCCGGTCATACACGCGCGAAGCCGGCGTGCGCAACCTTGAACGCGAGATTGGAAACATTTGCCGCAAAGTGGCGCGCAAGGTTGTTAAAGAAGGGGCGGAATACGGAATCGTCCTCTCACAGGAGAAGGTTTCTGATTTCCTTGGCGTCACCAAGTTCCGTGACACGCTGGCCAATGAAAAGAGTGAAGTCGGCCTGGTAACAGGCTTGGCGTGGACGGAAGTTGGCGGCTCAATCCTGAGTACCGAAGTGGCGATTGTGGATGGTAAAGGCAAGCTCACCATCACGGGCCAGCTTGGCGACGTGATGCAGGAGTCAGCGCACGCAGCCATGTCCTATGTGCGTTCACGCGCCGCACGTCTGGGCTTACCCAAAGACTTCTACCGCAACGTTGATATTCACATTCACGTGCCGGAAGGCGCCATCCCGAAAGATGGCCCATCAGCCGGGATTACGATGGCAACGGCAATTGCCAGCGCTATGAGCAAGATTCCCGTGCGTCGTGACATTGCCATGACGGGCGAGATCACGTTGCGCGGCAAGGTGCTACCCATCGGCGGCTTGAAGGAAAAACTTCTGGCGGCGCTGCGGGCCGGCATCAATGAAGCCATCATCCCCAAGGAAAATGAGAAGGATATTTCCGAAGTGCCGGAGAACATCCGCACCCAGATGAAAATCCACCTGGTGGAGAACATGGACCAGGTGTTGAAGATCGCGCTGGAATCGCCGCTTCCGGAGTACCACGAAGAAACGGTCCAGCCGATTCCCACGCCAACAGAAGGAATCTCACGCGAACGTTATCTCTAAAGTCCTGTCGCTCCGCTCCAAACCGCTTAAGAGCAAATCCCAATGCTGCGTTCAGACGGGCTCCTGTTGCAACGAGCTCGGCACGCAAGTCGGCCTCGCTCTTTAAATATAAAGCTTAACGGCGGGTCTTTTCTTTGCCGGGTGAAGGAAGTATGCCAGAGTGAGGATGGCTGCGGAGTTCTTTTATACTCTGTTAGAAAATGCCGGATCGCAACCATCGCGAGCTCTCTCTTACCGCCGCCATGCTCGCTTTAGCGCCGATTTTGGTATGCCAGGGAAAGTATGTCCGGCGCGTAACGCCGAAACTTCCTGAGGCTGACGGACTACGCTTCGGCGAATCCGGTGTGGGTAAACCACTCCGCCTGCTGGTCCTGGGCGATTCTGCAGCCGCGGGTGTGGGCGTAAACACCCAGCAAGAGGCCCTGGCGGGGCATTTGGTGAAGGGGCTGGAAGGAATATTCCGCGTGTTCTGGAAGGTTGAAGCCCAGACTGGAGCCACAACACGCACAACCATTGCCAGACTAAAGGCCGCTGCACCGGAGAAGTTCAATGCCGTGGCCATATCACTCGGAGTGAATGAAGTGACTTGCGGAAGGCGTGTCCGCAAGTGGCTGGCCGAACTGGATGAATTGGCCGGTCTTTTGCGCCATAAATTCAGGGTTCAGCGGATGTTGTGGAGCGGTGTACCTGCCATGCACGAGTTTCCATCTTTACCGCAGCCTCTAAGCTGGTATCTGGGTGCGCGGGCAAGGCTGCTCGATGGCGTTTTGCTCTCCTGGACGCAACAACAGCCCGATTGCGAGTTCATCACTGCACCAGCCAGCGGCTACGCTTCCCTGATGGCCTCAGATGGCTTCCATCCCGGCCCCAAGGTCTATGAGCTATGGGCAGCAGAGATCGCTCGGCGGCTCACAGATCCCGCCTGAAAGCCTCCACAACCCGCCCACACGCGCCGGCATCTCTGGGAAAGTAGGCGGAGGACTGAAATGAAACGGAAACTAAATCTACTCGCAACCATCCTGGCATTGCTGGTGACAGGAGCCGCTGCGCAATCGAAGGTCGTTCCAAAAGATACTACGATCAAAGTGCGCACTGATTCTGCTATTCCAGCCAAACCGGCTGACAACGCGAAATTCACCGCATCGGTAAGCAGCGATGTCACTGACAGCTCCGGCAGCGTGATCATTCCGCGTGGATCGCGGGCAACACTGGTAGCCGTCCCCAACGCTGATGGCAAAGACACCACGCTTGATCTGCGATCAGTAACAGTAGCTGGTCAACCATATCTGCTGGCCACCCAGACAACATCAGGAAGTTCAGCCCCTGGCGGCCTGGGAGCAAACAAGCGTACAGGCAAGTATGTGGGCGGAGGAGCAGCGGTTGGAGCGGTGCTGGGAGCAATCTTTGGCGGAGCCAAAGGCGCCGCGATAGGAGCACTTGCCGGCGGGGCCGGTGGAGCGGGTGCGCAGGTCTATACCGGACGCAAGAAGGAGATACCGGCAGAAACCGAATTGAGCTTTAAGCTGGCGCAGGATTTGCAGATGCGTCCGCTGGCACGGCGACAGAATAGCGGCGCCACTACAACCCCAAATAGGCGAATCGCTGCCGATTTTGAGACGTGGGCGATCATCGGTTAGTCTTGGTAGAACGCCATGAAGCCGCTGATCGCCAAATTTTTGTTGTCCGCAGTCGTCGCCGGAGGGATTCCCTCCGGAAGATGACCGGAATTTGCTTTCCTCGGGCGATCCAACGTAGGTAAATCCAGCCTGATCAATTCCCTGCTGGGCCAGAAGCTGGCGCATGTGAGTTCCACGCCTGGCCGAACGCGGATGATCAACTTCATCGGCGTATATAGCCAAGCTTACGCAACCGCGTCCGGAATTGATGCTGGTTGATCTGCCGGGATACGGCTACGCAAAGATTTCCAAGTCGATTTCCGCCGAATGGCCTAAGTTCATTGAACCTTATTTGAGCGACCGTAATGCCTTGCGGCTTGCCATTGTGTTGATCGATTCCAACATTCCCGCGCAGGCGCCTGACCAGCAACTCATAGAATTTCTACAGCACGCGCAACGCGACTTTATCGTGGTCGGCACCAAAACCGATAAACTCTCCAGCAACAAGCTGCGTTCCTCATTGTCACAGCTTGCCAAAGATCACGGTATTGCCGGCATTCTTCCCTATTCGACCAAAACCGGTGAAGGACGAGCGGAGCTCTGGCGGGAAATCCGCAGCCGCGCTGAGCATTACAGCCCTTTGGCAAAAGCTGACGCTGTTACCGACACTGACTATTAATGGACCCTTTTGCCAAAAAGATGTGGCGCGCCGGTCTCGCATACGCCGCGCTGCTGGCGGCAATGGCCGCTGTGCTTACAGTGGCCTACGTCCACGAGCGTCCCAGATGCGGTGACCGGATTGTGACCGAATCCAGCAGCCCTGACCGGCGCTGGATTGCCGCGGTTATCTGAGCGGCGTTGCGGTGAAGAGTCGCCCTTTATCACGCAAATCAACCTGCGGCGACGGCGGCACAAAACTGGTGCGAGGATTTCTTTTCCGGGCAGGCGAATCAACAACAACGTCTTCATGATTGAACAGGACGCAGCCGGCGCAGGATTTACATTGCAATGGAATGGTGCGGACCAGTTGACGTCCGCTGCCGGCATTGCGACCGCAATTACGTGCGCCGGCAGGACCCGCAGCAGGGCACGTTGATGATCCGCTATGACTTACGTTAGTTCTCAGGGCGTGGTAGTGGAGGTTGCGGCCGCATGCCGCGCCAGCCAACCTGCCAGTTCCGGCTGCTGCCGTTTGCGATAGTTGATGCAGGCATCGATTCGCTCAAGTGACAACCTGAGCGTGCGTTCTGTGCCGGGAATTTTATGCTCCCCGAAAAACGCAGCTACATCAGTGCGCGCGTCACCGTCACAAAACGACCCCGTTGAACCCACCAGGGCATCACCGCCGGAGCCGGCAAGCTTCTTTTCCACCTCCGGCCAATGTTGTTTAGTCCACTCCCAGGCCATTTTCCCGGCATCAGGATTTCTGATGACAGACGCCAGATAATGCAACGCATCCTGGCTGCGGGTTTCCGCCGAGACCGCTTTTTCCAGCCAGGCGTTAACCAGCTTGGCATCACTGAACCGGCTCATGGCCAGAGCAAGACTTGAGCGCATCTCCGGAGTTGTGGCCGGATTATTCAGCGTCGTCATGTAGAGCTCAAACAATTCAGCATCGTTGCTGATTGAAGCTACCTCCAGAACCGCTGGGGCAATGGAGGGATCAAGCGATTGAGGATCCTGAAGAAATTTCTTTGCCATCTGCACGGCGCGAGCAATTACCGCCGGGTCTCGCCCGGCAAGACCCTTCGATCAAAATCAGGTTTGCCCGCAGACGCCCATCGCTCTGGTCGGCTGTCCATCCGACCTTCGCGAACATGGGAGCGAAACTGGATTGCACCCACGACGGAAAACGCCTCGCGATCAGCATCAGTCGTAACATAGCTCCTGGCAATCAGCAGCGGTTCAACGTAGCTTCCGACCACGGCTTGCTCGGCATCCTGAGATAGCGCCGCGACCAGGTCAAGATAGTTGCCGATTGGCTCAGTCCCGGAAAATGCCAGGGCCGCCTGATCATTCAAGAGCGATATTCGTTCCGCCGTGCTCAATTCCCTGGCAGCTACTGCTGTGAGCTTCTGCATGGTGCCGCTGTCATAGTGTGACCGGTAATAGCCCGATGCATTCGCGTTCATAAACATCCATGACGCACATCCCGTGGCCGGCAAGACCAGTTGTTTCTGGCTCAATACCTGGCAGAACGGCTTGGCCGTTTCCGTTTTCACGCACACCGGCAGCATCCAGATAGCGCTGGAGTTTGGGCCCGCCGCTGATCCGTCTGCCCAAAAACGCGACTGCGAAATTGTGATCTCAGTGTGCGGCGCTGCCGGCCTGAGCTGCCGGCGACGTCTGGACTTGCGTGAGACCTTTGGTTCCGGCGGCGCCGCAATGCAAGCGGCTTTCACCGAGATCAAAGGCACGCCTGGCTGGTCCACGAACGTAGGCATAATGCGCTCCACAGGGCGACCTGAAGCCACGCTCAGTGTTTTCCAGAAATCTTCCGCAGCGGCGTTGGAATATGAAAACTTCCGTATGTAAAGGTTTACTCCGCGGCGAAAGGTCTCCGGGCTTACATACGTCTCCAGCATGCGCAGCACCGCTGCGCCTTTTCTCGTAGGAGATGCCGTCAAACAACGCTCCAATCTCTTCTGGCGTTTCTGCATGGACGCGTATGGGATGCGTGCTCTTCAAAGCGTCAACTCTCAGTGCGTAATCGGTTGCCGCCACTGCTTCCAGGGAGGCTGTCCATTCTGGATGCAGTGCTTGTGACGGCTTCACCTCCATCCAGGTGGCGAAACTCTCATTCAGCCACAGATTGTCCCACCATTTCATGGTCACCAGGTCACCAAACCACTGGTGTGCCATTTCATGGGCCAGAACACCAAAGACCTCCGCTTGGGCGGTAGGTGAAGAGTTTTTCTCATCAACCAGCAGCGCCGACTTCGCGAAAAAAGATTGCCGCCGTGTTCTCCATGGCGCCTGCGTCAAAGTCCGGCGCGGCTACTATATCAAGCTTGCCAAATGGATAGGGCACGCCATAATAGCGATTGTAAAATTGCAGGATCTCTTCCGCATATTTCACCGCCACGGTCCCAAGCGGCTTTTGATCCGGAGTGCTGCAAACGCGGATGGGAATATTGTCCGCCGAGCCTTCATTGCAGGCGAAATCCCCAACCGCCATCGCCACCAGATAGGTTGACATTTTCGGGCTGGTGGCAAACTTTAAGCGTGTGCTTCCCTTCACCCGGACCGGGCGTATCGGATTCAATACGGCCGTTGGATATGGCCGTATCCGCGCTATCAATGATCAATGTAATGTCGAATGTGGCCTTGAGCGCCGGTTCGTCAAATGATGGGAAAGCGCGCCGCGCATCAGTGGACTTCAAACTGCGTGATGGCGTAGTTCCGTGCCTTGCTGCGGGCCAGATAAAATCCGCGCAACTGGTCGTTGAGAATTCCCGTCGAATTTCAGATGCAGCACTACCGGCACCGGCCTCCAGAGGAACGTGGCAAAACTCAGCGTGGCCTGCTCTTTTGCGGCGTCAAAACTTACCTGCGCAGTTTGCGACTTCTCTGTCTGCGTGGCTTCCGCCAGCGGAATTTCCAATTCAGCCGCGTTGAGCGTAATGGAGGACACTGGCTTTGACAGCAGAAGGTCGATTGTCTCTTCGCCTGTAAACGTTGCCTTCGCCAGATCGGGAGTAAACGTCAGATTGTAATGTTGCGGCACTGCGCCTTCGGGCAATCGCTGCGCGAGCGGCCAAAATCGGAACCATGAGGAATAATAAGAGAGCGTGACATTCTCTTCCTGAGCTTCAGCATGAAAGATAGATTGTAATGGCGGAAGGAATCATGTGCACGCGGGAATCACAAATGCATTCTGGCACTGAATTTACCGCGAAGGAAGCCATCCCGAGAACGCGTACTACTTTTTGCATGGATGAGTGGCAATTGACGGGACCTTCTGGTTATTGCGCCGAGTCACGGTCGCGCACAGGCCAGGTTCATAATGCTGGCCATTCCAGTTGAATACCGTGGTCTCTTCCTGGTTCGCGTTGACCTGGTACTTGCCGGAAAGCGAAGGCAGGCCGTGCATCGCCACCTTCATGGGATGTAGTGACGCGAAGGTGTCGTGCAGCGCGAGCTTGTAGTCACCATCGGAACGCAGGTAGACAAAAGTCGAGCAGTTTTCATTTATGCAGTGGCATGAGTCATGAGGTGCGGCAATCACGCCAGCCTCACGTCCCGCGGCCAGGATTTCCTGCGTGGTACCGGCGCGGCGGCGTCCAGGAGCGCGCTTCCAACCTGCCCATCGGAGGCACCGCTCGGTTTCACGCTGCACACGGCATCACGCACCAGCGCCTGTTGCAAATCGGGTTGCAGTTCGGATAAGCGAGCATACTGCTCTCCGCCATTTGCGGAGGCTAAGACTAAGTAGAAGGATGGCCAGAAAGGGGTACCGACATCTCATGATACGACATATTTTCCGGCATAGCCGCAGTTACGGGTAGATACCACAGGGTCTGGTACCAAGCGGCTGATCAAGCATGTCCGGTGCATTGCTGCATTCCGGCACTTGCGTACCCGGCAGTGTGAGTTCGCCCGCTGGGCCCAACAGAAACTCCTGTCGGCGCCAAAGTCAGCCTTGGTTAATCCGCGCAGTATCGGCAGAATACTCATGCCCGGATCAAGCTTTGGGCCGCCTGGTTTTTCCTGCTTCACGGGATAAACCTGACCGCTGATGAACGAGCCGTCATCGGCGAGGTGCGCTTCCAGGATCAGCGAGAGGCCGTTTTCGCCACTCAGATTGAAGGGCCCGTAGGTGGCAAAATTTCCCAGCGAATAGGCAATGAGCTTGCCTTGATAGATTTCCATCCCGCGCACCACGTGGGGTCCGCTGCCCAGCACCAGTTGAGCGCCGGCATCAATGGCGGCGTGGGTAAAGCGGCGCAGGTCACCGCGATCTTCGCCAAGAAATGTTTCGTCGCCGGGGAGAACGTGCTGGCGGGCTGATCCTTCGCCACCGCCATGGAAAGATACGATCACGATGTCCGACTCGGCCCGCGCCTGCCGGATCGTCTGCAATGACGCGTCAAGTCAAGCAAGTTGTAGGCGCCGGGATAAGTGGCGAAAGCGATAACAGAGATCTTTTTGCCCTTGGCTGTGAGGTGGGCGATGTCGCCAAGTTCACCGCGATGGGCGATGCCCTGCGATTCCAGAGTCTGTCGTGAACTCGCGCGCCCTTCCAGGCCGAAATCCATGGCATGATTGTTGGCCAGACCCATCACTGTAAACCCGGCATCCTTCAAATGTGCCCCGTAACGTGGCGGCACACGGAAAGCGTAGCAGGTGCCAAGGGCTTTGCCTCTGCACTTGGCTGAAGCGCCGCCTTCGGTCAATGGCCCTTCCAGATTGCCAAAGACAACGTCTCCACGTTTGAGGATGGGAGTTACTTCACGCAGAATGTCAGCGCCATCGTTGGGAGGAAGAAGACCGCCGGTTTCGTCAGGGAACGTGGTGCCCAGCATCACGTCGCCCACAGCGGTGACTACCAGTTCGCGATCATTGAGCGGAGGAAAAACTACGTCGGGCCCGGAGCGGGCGGCGATCGGCGTGGGAGCCGGTATGGGTGAGCTGTGGCGTGTAACCAGCATCGGGTGTTGGGGAAGAGGGCCGATTCTGCGCGGCTGCGTGGCTGACCAATATCAGAGCTACACACGCAAGAATGGGCCGGCACGTTTTATACAATTTCGCGATCGTTCTCTTTTTCGGCACTGGCTCCTTGACTCACATGCGATCAGATTTGTTGTAAAGGCCATCTCATCTCATTATCTGATGGCACCCATAACCTCAGGGGCTAAAGCCCAATCTATATCAGCCCTTAACGGCACAGCTAAAGCTGTGCCCCTTCAAAGCACATCTATGAGATACGTTCCAGCATTAACGGCACCGCTAAAGCTGTGCCCTCAAGCAAGCTATAACTAACGCAGCTAAAGCTGTGCCTCTGCAAAGCAATCATAGATACGTACTTTGGCACGGCTAAACTGGCCCTTGCAGACCATCTTTAGAAAATTCCAGTTTATCCGCGTTAATCAGCGGTAAGATTTTGAATTTCCCCGGCAACCACCATTTCAGCACAGCGATTCCAACTGAACCAATAGGCAATTTCCCTGAAATCATCCACATCAAAGATGGCCAGATCGGCGTCTTTGCCGGGTTCGATCGTGCCTTTGCTGCCTTGCAAACGCAGCGCCGCTGCAGCGTTGACCGTGCTCGGCGGCAATTGCCTCAGCCGGCGTCATCTTCATGTGCGTACAGGCCAGCGAAATTACAAACGGCATGCTGGGCGTGGGTGACGTGCCAGGATTGTAATCAGTAGCCAGGGCCACCGGCAGTCCGGCATCGATCAGCCGCCGCGCGTTGGGATATTCTTTGTGGCCCAGAAAATAATTCGCGCCCGGCAGCAGCACGGAAACCGTATTACTGCCGGCGAGAGCTCGGCCAAATCGTGATCGGCGACGCAATCCATATGATCGAATGATGCTGGCGAGTGCTTGAGTAATCCATGCAGCGATGAAGGCGTGAACTGGCAGACATGGGCGCGTGTATCCAAGCCGTGTGCCTTGGCTGCGGCCAGTATTCTTTCTGACTGTTCCAGCGTGAATGCTCCGCGCTCGCAGAAAACATCGACATACTCCGCCAGTTTGCGTCGGGCCACCAGCGGAATGATCTCTTCGCAGACCAGGTCAACGTAGCCTTCGGGATTTTCTTTGAACTCCGGCGGAACCACGTGAGCGGCCAGAAGCGTGGGTTTGACCGTTCCCGGCCAGCGTCTGGCCGCGTCGCGAATGGCTTCCAGGGATTTGATTTCCGATTCGGTGCTCAGCCCGTAACCCGACTTGGCTTCGATGGTGCTGGTGCCGTGGCGAAGCATGGCGTTGAAGCCGGTAAGAACTTTTTCTGCCAGCGCATTGCGTTTGGCGTCACGCACTGCGGCCAGACTGGAGCGGATGCCGCCACCGGCTGCGGCGATTTCTTCATACGTTGCGCCGGAGATCCGCTTTTCGAAGTCAACCAGCCGCGGCTTCATGAAAGCCGGATGGGTATGGCAATCGATCAGGCCGGGGATAACAACTTTTCCATGGCAGTCCAGTCTCTTTCAGTTTTCGTTTGTTTTTCTTGATCCAGGGATGGCGAAGAATGTCACGCTGGCGTCCGGCGGCGATGATTTTTCCTCCGCCGCAGAGGACGGCGGCGTCTTCGATCAAGCCAACGTCATTGAGAGCCGCGCCACGACGCGGGCCTGCATCGCCACGCAAGAGTGAGAAGCTGGCCGATGTTGGCGAGAAGGAGGTAAGGCGAGGCTTTTTTTTATTCGTGCTAGTTTTCAAAATTGAAGATTTCCCATTTTGTCATCCTGAGCGGAGCCGGAGCGTGATGCGACGGCGCAGTCGAAGGATCTATGTATTTCGTGTGTCGCCCCTCCGGGGCTCGGCCAGTTTTCAATATCTTACCCACCCTTCCGGCTTCGCTATCGCTCGCCTCCAGGGTGGGCTAACTTCTGTTCGCGCCTACGGCGCTCGATGCGTCGTAAACCTGAAGAGCATGGAAGATTGCCAGACCAGACCTCGTCCTCCTTTGCGTGCTTCTTTCAGATGATAGGGATCCCTCGCTCCGCTCGGGATTTCAGAACAAAGCTCGGGACTTGAAACAAGCTCGGGACTTCACAGCACCCATCGGCACCTTCACACCATTCTTCTCCGCAAAGGCTTTGGCCTCGTCATATCCGGCATCCACATGCCTGACCACGCCGATTCCGGGATCATTGGTCAGGACGCGCTCAATGCGTTTGGCCATGGCGTCAGTGCCATCGGCGACGGTGACCTGTCCCGCAGTGCTGCGAATAGCCAATGCCAACGCCGCCACCGTTGTGGATCGATACCCAGCTTGCGCCGCTGGCGGTATTGAGCAAGCGCGTTCAGCAGCGGCCAGTCGGCCACAGCGTCGCTGCCGTCTTTCATGGATTCGGTTTCACGATACGGTGAGGCGACGGATCCGCAATCAAGATGGTCGCGGCCAATCACGATCGGGCGCTTTGAGCTTGCCCTTCTTGACCAGATCATTCATCGCCAGGCCAAACTCCGCGCGTTCTCCGTATCCCAGCCAGCAGATGCGAGCCGGCAGGCCCTGAAACTTGATCCGCTTGCGCGCCAGCTTGATCCAGCGCTCCAGAATCTGGTTTTTCGGGAACATCTCCAGGACCAGATCGTCGGTGACGGCGATATCAGCAGGATCGCCGGATAATGCTACCCACCGAAACGGACCTCGTCCTTC
Organism: Terriglobia bacterium; assembly: GCA_963824835.1. Taxonomy (GTDB): domain Bacteria; phylum Acidobacteriota; class Terriglobia; order Terriglobales; family Acidobacteriaceae; genus Angelobacter. The sequence goes on from CAWGRA010000003.1 coordinate 228,467, forward strand.
GCAGAACAACGGCCGAATATAGGCCGGCACAAAGCCGGGAAAATCGTACGCGTTCTTCACGCCATTCTGAAAGGCAAAAGTACGTATGTTGTTGCCATAATCAAACGTTACGCTGCCCATCTTCTGCAGCCGCAGCATGCCTTCCACGTGGCGTGACATGGCATCGAGTGACCGTTCCAGATATGCCTTGGGATCGCGTTTGCGCAATTCCAGCGCTGCTTCCAGCGTCATGCCGTTTGGCACATAGCCGTTCAGCGGATCGTGGGCCGATGTCTGGTCAGTGAGAATGTCCGGCAGCACGCCGCGCTCAGCCATCTCCGGAATCACGTCAGCGCAGTTGCCTACAAGCCCTACCGAAATGGCTTCCTTCTTGCGTACCGCATTCTTTAGGATGCGCAGCGCCTCGTCCAGCGAGTTGACCATGAAGTCACAATAGCCGGTCTTCAGGCGCTTCTTGATGCGTTCAGGATCAACATCGATACCCAGGAAGCATGCGCCTGTCATGGTGGCAGCCAATGGTTGGGCGCCACCCATGCCACCCATGCCGCCGCTGACGATCAGTTTGCCGGCCATATCGCCGCCGAAACCTTTCTCGCCGGCTGCGGAAAAGGTTTCAAAAGTTCCCTGCACGATTCCTTGTGAACCGATATAGATCCATGATCCGGCCGTCATCTGGCCGTACATCATCAGGCCGGCGCGCTCAAGTTCGTTGAATTTTTCCCAGTTCGACCAGTGCCCCACCAGATTTGAATTGGCGATCAACACCCGCGGCGCGTATTCATGCGTACGGAAGATTCCGACCGGCTTGCCTGACTGCACCAGCAGAGTTTCGTCATTGTCCAGAGACTTAAGCGAGGCCAGGATCGCCTCCAGCGACTGTTGGTTTCTGGCTGCCTTGCCGGTGCCGCCGTACACCACCAGATCACGTGGACGCTCCGCCACTTCTTCATCCAGATTATTCATGAGCATGCGCATGGCAGCTTCCTGCGGCCATGCCTTGCAGGTGAGATCATTGCCCCGCGCGGCCTTCAGCGGCGGCAAATGCGTGGATTGGATTTCAGTATCTACCGGCATAGCTTGATGGTAGCAAATTGGGGCAAAAAATATTGAGCCGCGAATTGACGCGAATGAACACGAATTACTTTGTGTTTCGTGCCGATCGGCGTTGATTACCGCCGAAGCAGCAGATCACGTGGACGCTGGGCCATCACTTGATGCAATTATTCATGAGCATGCGCATGGCAGCTTCCTGCGGCCATGCCTTGCAGGTGAGATCATTGCCCCGCGCGGCTTCAGCGGCGGCAAATGCGTGGATTGGATTTCAGTATCTACCGGCATAGCTTGATGGTAGCAAATTGGGAGCAGGTGGGTGCGATTGCGTGTTCGACGTAGCTTGTACTCACCTCTTGTGGCGACAAGGGAAGCCGGTCGGGAGAATTCCCCGTTGCGGTATTGACCGAGGCGGATAAGGCGGAGCCGTGGCCCCTGATACGGGCCTAGAACAACTCGCACAGCCGAGGGCGGCTGTGCCACACGTGCATTGCCCGGGCGACTGACAGCCCCGGGTGGGGAACATACCCCTTTACCAGCTACTGTAAGCAGTCCCTTCGGTGCTGATGGCGTTTGATCCGCTATGCACGTCGCTGATGCCAGGCTGGGTCTGGTCAACGCTCTCCAACACGTCTTCCTGGACTACTTGCCAGGTGCTATTGGAGTTGGTGAAAGGATCTTTCGGCAAAACGCGCAAGTAGCCGGCGGTTACTATGTCGTTCAGGTCCTGCGGCGCTTTGGACTTATCCTGCGTGTACTGATCAATGGCGTTTCGCATGCTGTAAAGATCTTGCTTCAGTACGGCTTCATTGGCGTGCCGGAGGTGGACGCGGTACACAGGGACCGCCACGGCCAGCAGAATGCCAATGATGGCAACCACAATGATCAGCTCAATCAGCGTGAAGCCCCGCCGGCCGTTCCGACTGCGAAAGTTTTCCTTCATAGCGCTAACAATCCTTGTATTTACCAATGCCTGGTACTTACCAATCGTCGTATTTACCAATCCTTGTATTTGGTGCCGTTCAGGGCCGTTCCCGGTGGATTTACTGTAAACGTCAAAAACGTTTTCGCCGCCCCATGAATCTGACTGGGGATCATCCTTCATGGCGCGCAGTCCCCAGTCTTTGTTGCCCGTCATGGGATCAACCGGCACTCGCCTTAAGAACCTGATCTTTTTTCCGCCAGCCACATCCTCGCCATTCACCAGCGTGTCCAGGTCCGGGGGATAGCCTTCCGAACCCAGCTTGGTGCGGAATGCGTTCTTGTCAGCGGCATCTTTATAGCGATCAATGGCCGCGCGCATCTCCCACAGGTCCCGTCGCAGTTCTGTTTCCTTGGCACGCTTAACGCTGATTTTCACCACCGGCACGGCTGCACCCATCAGCACCAGCAGGATGGTGATGACCACAATCATTTCCAGCAGTGTTACGCCGCGTTGCGCGTTCGTTTTGTAATTCGCCTTCATCTGCTTTACTTCTCTAATTCTAGTTTACAGTGACCACGGCCTGGGATCCCTGCACATCCAGAGGTTGGTTCTGGCTATTGCGTGCTCCCGGAATGGTGATGGATACCGTGCCGGTGCCTTTGGCTTTCGCCATGAATACCATGCTGAACACCGTGCCGTCTCCCGTTGCGCCTGGTGTACCCGCGGGCCGTTGTGCCGTAATCTGCAATTTGCCTACGGAGGAGTCGTCTCGATGCACCAGCGCTACCGGCTGCCCATCGCGTGACAGGAGCTCACCGTTGGAAACGCTTACGAACTGCAGCACCTTGGGATCGTAGGTAATTTGAATCGGAACTGATGCCACGTCCACTGCGTGTCCCATCTGGACGTTTACGGTAAATGTCCCGCCCTGTTTCTGCTTCGAGCTTCCAGGATCCAAACGCAGGACTGCTGGACCTCCGGCGCCGGGCTTCCCTGTCGTCGCGTTGGAGGGCGTGGCCGGTTGTGGGGTTGGCACAACAGGTGATGGCTTGACCGGCGCCACAGGCGTCGGCTGAGTAGCGCCCGGTTGCGCAACTGCAGGCGGTACGGTGCCGGGAGGTAGCGGCCCTGAAGTGGCACTGACCACGGGTACGGCTACCGGCGCCTTTGAAGCAATGTGAAGATCAATACCGCTGCCGGTACCAACGTCAAACGCGCGGCGGTTGAGGTCATTCAATTCCTGTGCGCGAACAATGTGCGGAATCAGCAGGAAGACCAGTTCGTTGTTGACTTTCTCTTTCTGCGTGGATGAGAAGAGATACTTGAGAATGGGAATCTGTCCCAGGAAAGGAGTTCCACCTGATGTGTCCTGAACACTGCTCTTCCAGGATGCCGCCCAACAGGTTCATCTCACCATCGTTAAGCCTGATGGTGTGTTCAATGCGGCGTGTACTGATAATTGGCTGGGTAACGCCGCCAATGGTGGATGAGCCGTTGAGGTTGGAAAGCTCCATCACGGTCTTGAGTGTGACCTGCCCGTCAGGGTGGACGCGTGGAGTGATTTCCAGGATCACACCGACTTCCGTGTATGTAAACTGCGTATTCACGCCGACAGCGCCCGTGGCTGTGCCGATACCCACAGGGGTCCCGAATGATCCAGTTGCGATTGGAATCTTATCGGCGATCTTCAATGTGGCTTTTTCAGCGTCGGTGGCACGAACGCGAGGACTTTCCAGCACTCTGGAATCAGTATCAGAGAACAGGGCCACGGCCTTCAGCGAGTCAATGGTTACAGCGTAGTTGGTGGAGTTCAGGTGTTGCAGATCATTGAAGTTCAGGCCGCCGGTGGAATTGCTTGTGGTCCCATTCGTCCCGGTGCTGGTGGTATTCACGCCCTGCAATGCCACGGTAGCGTTCTGCGGAGGCGTAATGCCGAGGTTCCGCAGCTTGTCACGCCGCACCTGCGCTACCACAACATCTACGATCACTTCCGGCTTCGATTTATCGATGTCATCAATCATCTTCTCGGCCAATGCCAACTGGTCCGGCGTGCCTTTGATGACGATGGCGCTCTGCGAAGGAATCTGCTGAATGCGCTGTACTTCAAGAACGGTACGGATCGCGTTCACAATATCCTGCAAATCCGTGGGGCCTGAGACGTTACCCAGATAGAACGTCTTCACAACGTTCTGCTCCAGTTCCCTGCGCTTGGCCTGCGTATCCTGCGCTACAAAAATCGTGTTCCCGGTTACCGGTCGCCAAAAAGTGCGGGATTGTAATGCGACGATATCAAGTGCTTCCGGCAGGGAAACTTTTTGCAGGCGGATGGTCAGACGGCGGGGCGTGTAGTCAGGATCAAAAAGTACGTTGATCGGCGGGTTGGCTAGCTTGCCGATGGTTTCATACACCAGTTTGGAATCTTCGGTCATTTCCAGCGCGCTGATGGGAACGTTGGAAATCTGGCCCAGTGAAGCCGGCCCGGTGGCTTCTTCCAGGCGCTTGCGCAGAGGGTCCTCTTCGCCCCCATATTTGTTTGCGCCCATGCCCGGCCCGGGAGCAGGGGCCTGAGGTTTCTGCATCAACTGCTGGGTGCGGCGGATTTCCTGGGCAGCCAGATCATTGCTGGGATCAATCTCCACGGCCTTCTGGAACAGGGACAGGGCTTCGGCCCAGCGGCCTTCATCGCGCAACTTCTGCCCACGATGGACCTTTGCGGCAGCCGCCAGGAATCGCGTACGTTCATAGGGAACGCGATATTTCAGGTTGTCTGGCTGCTGGTTGTAGGCCTGGCGGTAAAGGTCATAAGCGGCCTCGTAGTCGCCGCGGCTCTCAGCTTTCTGGCCTTTACTATGCAGAGACTTTGCCGATTCCGCTGCCGGCAAAATTGCCGATAAAATCAATAAAATCGTAAAGACTGTTGCTACTCTCCTCATACGCTCCTGCTTAGTCCTATACACACGCTTAAATCCTTCAGTTGTGGGGGTTTATTGAAGGAACAGCCCGCTTTAGGCACCCGGAAATAAACTATACGGAATGGCAGATTATACACCGGAACCGTTCAATCCCTAGAACGACTTTGGTAACCATAGTTTGCGTTGTGATAGCATAAAAATTTTGCTGCATGCAGCAGAAAGCTGCCATGGCCCGCCAAGTTACCCATCAAACTGAGCCCAACAAGCCAAAAAACGTAAAGCGCGATCCGGTTGCTTCCGGAGAACGCGACGCCTCCGTGAATCGTGCGGCTTCACATAACTATTTTCTTGAAGACCGCATGGAAACCGGGATCATGCTGAGTGGTTCTGAAGTCAAGTCCGTGCGCGCGGGCCGCGCCAACCTCAAGGACGCTTACGCGCTGGTGAAAGATGGTGAACTTTGGCTGCTCAACGCGCACATCGGCGCCTATGAAAATGCAGGCTACGCCGGCCATGCTGAGAAGCGCACGCGCAAACTTCTGGTCCACAAAGAAGAGCTGCGCAAAGCTGCTGGGAAAAAGCCAGCAGAAAGGTTTCACACTGGTCCCCACGCGCATGTATTTCAAAAATGGCAAAATCAAAATTGAGATCGCGCTGGCCAAAGGCAAACAGACGTGGGACAAGCGCGAAACCGAACGCCGCCGTACCGCTGATAAAGAAGCCCGCGAAGCCGTAGCGCGGTCGCGTAAGAATTAGTATCCAGTTTTTTATAAGAAACTTTATTTGGAGTGGAAAGAAAGCCATTATGGAAATAAAACTTGCCATCGCCAACCCTGCCGACGTTGAAACCGAATGCCTTGTGGCTTTTGCCCTCGATCATGGTGATAAGCAAAAGCCTGATCCCAAAGTCGCATCCAAAGATGCCACCCTGGAAAAGGCCGCCGCGGACCTGATCACTTCGGGCGAAATTACCGGAAAGCCTTTTGAGACTGTGTTGCTGCATCGCCCGCAAGGTTTAAAAGCAAAACGGCTTCTGGTGGTCAGCGCAGGCAAAAGCAAGCCGTTTTCTCACGTGGAACTTCGCAAAGCGGCAGGTACAGCTCTCCGCGCACTGAAGCCCAAGATGATCAAGAGTTGCGCAATCCTGTTGCCGGAACTTTCCAGTGGCGCGGAAGATGCCGTGCGCTCCATTGTTGAAGGCGCCTTTGTCGCTGACTTTGATCCGGACACCTATCGCAGTGACCGCAAAGATTACAGCATGAAGGACGTGACAATCGTGGCTCCCACGGGCTCCGATCAAGGCAAACTTCAGCGCGTGCTTGACCAGGCCCGCATTATCGGCGAATCGCAGAACTTTACCCGCGAACTGGTGAACGAACCCGGCAATCGCATGACGCCGATCATGCTGGCTGAACGCGCGCGCAAAATGTGCGAAGCTACCGGACTGAAATGCGAGATTGGCGGTCCTGACAAGATTAAAGCATTGAAAATGGGCGCATTCTGGAGCGTTGCCCAGGGATCTGACGAAGAGCCTCGCCTGATCGTGATGAAATATGAACCGGAAGGCGCGCCGGAAAAACCAGTGCTGGGCCTGATCGGCAAAGGCGTGACGTTTGATACTGGCGGCATCTCCATCAAGCCGGCCGACGGCATGGAGAAGATGAAATATGACATGGCCGGCGGAGCAGCGATGATCGGCGCCATGCGCGCCATCGCCATGCTGAAGCCGAAAGTGAAAGTCATTTCAATTGTCTGTGCTACGGAAAATATGCCCAGCGGCAAGGCACAAAAGCCAGGCGACGTGCAGATTGCCATGTCAGGCAAGGCAATTGAGATCGTCAACACTGACGCTGAAGGCCGCCTGGTTCTGGCCGACGGGCTGCATTACGCGCGCACCCTCGGCTGCACTCATCTGATTGACGCAGCCACGCTCACCGGCGCATGCGTCGTGGCCCTGGGGCACCAGAATGCCGGCGTCTTTGCCAATGATGAAGAGGCATACAAACATTTCACGCAGTCTCTGGAACGTTCCGGAGAAAAGTTCTGGCGTCTGCCCGTGGATGGCGAATATCTTGACCAGATCCGCTCCAATATAGGCGACATCATGAACACCGGCGGACGCTGGGGAGGGGCAAGCACTGCCGCTGCCTTCCTGAAAGAATTTGTGGAAGACACGCCGTGGCTGCACCTTGATATCGCCGGCACAGCATGGATCGAAGACAATAAGAGCTGGATCGCCAAAGGTCCATCGGGAATTGCTGTGCGAAGCCTGGTGGAGTGGGTGAAGAGCTATGAGAAGAACGGCAACTAGCCATCGGGGATTTGTGATTGTTGATTTGTGATTTGTGATTGGTGATTGTGATTTGTGATTTGTGATTGGTGATTTGTGATTGTGATTGTTGATTTGTGATTGTTGATTTGTGATTGTTGATTTGCGCACCCAGGCATCTCAATTCGAGTTGCGGGGTGCGATTTTCTTTGCTCTTTCAGGATTTGCTCGTTCAGAATTTGCTCGTTCACGATTTCCGGAAAGCAGCTGCGAGATCCGCGCTGCTTGAATGCTTCCCCGTTCAGAGCACATCCTTAGCCCGAAGAACAACCACTATTACGAGTCACGGGTTTCGAATCACAAATCGCAAATCAGGAATCACAAATTCCCGAGTGTTGAATCGCAAATCGCAAATTACAAATCGCAATTCCCGAGTTTTCGAATCACAAATCACAAATCAGGAATCACAAATTCCCGATTCTTGAATCGCAAATCGCAAATTACAAATCGCAAATTCCCGACTTTTCAATCACAACTCACAAATCGCAAATCACAATTCCCGAGTGCGCCAGCCACTCTCTTATCGTGCCATCCCCTTCGTCTCTCGCTTCATCCTAATTTGCAGCCACTATGGATAGGAGAGCCATTCAATGAAACAAAGTTTGTTGATTCTGACAGTACTCGGGTTGATGAGCCTGGGTTGTAACAACAACAAAGCAGCTACATCGGACAAAGAAAGCAGCACCAACCAGCCACCGGCGGGCGCGGCATCATCGTCCACGGCTTCGTCTTCTTCTTCCGCCAATGCCGATCAGGATTTCATAGCCAATGCCGCCAAAGGCAATCGCGCCGAAGTTACTCTGGGCAAGATGGTCGCCTCCAAGACAAAAGATCCCAGCGTCCGGCAGTTTGCGCAACAGATGGTGAAAGACCACAGCGCGGCGTTGAACGAGCTCACCCAGCTTGCCCAGTCCAAGAACATTACGCTTCCTGAAGGTCTCCCGGATGACGCCACCGCGCTACAGAGCAAGCTCAGCAGCGCGAGCGGCAAAGCTTTGGATAAGGACTACATGGATAGCATGGTGGACGACCACAAAAAGGACATCTCCGAATTTCAGGATGCGTCACAGAACGCCAAAGATCCTGATGTGAAGCAGTGGGCGGCCAAGACCCTGCCGACTCTGCAGGCGCACTTGGAGAAAGCCGAGCAGATTGACGCAAAAGTGGGCGGCGGCAAGACGAGCAGCAGTAGCGTTGTGAATGCAGATTAGCGATGCAAGAAAAGAGGCCGCTGAAAGCGGCCTCTTTTTGCGTCAAATTATTGCGTTAAGAGGTGCCGCACCTACGGTGCTCGATTGTTGTTTACACGTCCACCCAGCCCTTCCGGGCTGGGCTAACTCATTTCGCGCCTACGGCGCTGGAGAAACGCCAGAACAATTGCGTCTATTTGGCAGTCGCATTACGGCAGCTCGTCGCCTTCACCTTTTAGCAGTAGTTCAACCGTTTTGTGATCGCAAGCACCATCTGCACCCAAGTACCATTTTGGCAGTATAGGTCTTGTAGTGGCTAAAATGCTTTGCTTTTGAGACAAGAGCTAAGGGCTAATGGCTAACGGCTAACGGCTGGTTCTCACATTACTGCCGGCACATCAATTCCCATCAGGCCCAGCCCTTCGATCAACGCTTTCCGCACCACAGCCGCTGTGGCAAGCAAAAATTGTTTACGTGCCGCGTCTTCTTCCGTAAGGATATGGTGCTTGTGGTAGAAGTTGTTGAACTGCTGCGCCAACTGGAAGACATATTTCGCCGCGTAGGCAGGCTCATTGGTAGAGATTGCCTGCTGCACCATGCTGCTGAGCTGTCCGGAACGTAACCACAGCTCCCAGATTTCGTCGTCGCCATCCAGGAAATCAAGATCAATTTTGCCGGACAAAATCCCTTCCGGCGTCAAGCCCGCCTTGCGGAAGATATTGCTGGCGCGCACCACGGCATACTGAGCATACGGGCCGGTCTCGCCTTCAAAGCTCAGGGCTTCTTTGAAATCGAAGGCAATCACGGAAGTCTTGGTGAACTTCAGCATGAAATAACGCAAGGCGCCGATGGCAATCTTGGTAGCGATTCCGCGCCGCTCTGGCTCTGGCATCTCCGGCATGGCGGGAATCAACTTCCTTTTGCGCGGCGGCGATCAGCGCGTTGAGCAGGTCATCGGCTTTTACCCCGAAGCCTTTGCGTCCTGATACTTCGATATAAGACCGCTTCTGGTCTTCTTCAGAAACGTCATAGCCCAGGTCCATGGCGCAGCGCGGCGTGAGCGCCACCATCTCATAAGAAAAGTGGTGATAGTTCTCTGCCTGCTCCGTGTAACCAAGCCCGCGTATAGCTTCAATCACATTATTCTGCGGATCGCTCTGCCGCGAATCGATCACGTTATAGATGGCGTTTACTCCGCCAAAATGTGGATGATCGGCTTCGCCTGTCTCTGCGGAAATCCACACCTGATGGCCATCCGGATAGCGATAGAACCTGCGATAACCAAAATCTTTTCCCAGCAGGCCAAACTTCCACAGGTGATAAGCAATGTCTTTGCCGACATAAGTGACGGTGTTGTTGGAACGCACGATCACCTTGGCGTCTTCGTCTGGACCGTCTTGCTGTCGCTGTCGATCTCCGGCTTCTGTTCCGCGGCTTTGGTTCCAGCCCGCTTCATCACCCAGCAGCCTTTGTTCTTCCCTTCGGTCTCGAAGTACAGCACGCCTTTCTGCTTCATCTGCTCGAAGGCAAGCTCCCAGAAATGGAGATGAAGTATCTCGCTTTCCTGAGGAAGAAAGTCATAGATGATGCCAAGCCGCTGCATGGTGAGCAGGTGACGAAGGATGACGGCCTCCGAGATCAGCCGGCCCATCTCTGCCGCCTCATTGCCGCCGCGTTCAATGTCATGCAGGGTTTGCAGGCGCAGCTTAGTCCGTTCCTTATCGCCTTCGTACCACTGCGAAACCTGGGCATAGAGGTCCCAGCAGTAGTAGTCGAAGGGACGCTCCGGCGTGCTTTGCGCGATGATCTGCTCCACATCGGCTTTGGACTTCTTTTCCAGATACAGAAATCCCACCACCACGTCAGCCACTTGCACGCCGGTGTTGTCGATATAGTTCTGCACGTCAACGTGCGCACCGGACGCCCGCAGCAGGCGGACAAACGTGTCACCCAGAATGGCATTGCGCAGATGGCCAATATGCGCTGCCTTGTTGGGATTGATGCTGGTGTGCTCAACCAGCACTTTATAGGCCGTGCCCTGGCCTTGAGCTGCTTCCGCTTCACTCCGAAGCAGACTCTGGGCCGCTGCATGGCGATCAAGACGCGCGTTGATATATCCGGCTCCGGCGACCTCAAACTTCGCAAACCCGGGCACCGGGCCCAGTCCAGCCACAATTTCCTCCGCGATCTTGCGCGGGGGCTTCCGCAGCTTTTTGGCCAATTCAAAGCTGAGTGGCAGCGCGTACTCGCCCAATCCGACATTTGGCGGTTGGTCCACCACCAGCCGCTCCAGATCGAGGTCATACTGGCGCTTGATAAATTCGCGTACGTGCCGGGTAAGCTGCTGCTGTAATTCCAGGTACAAAGTATCTGCCTTTTTGGATTGGTATGGTCGCTGCTCAAGGTCCGTGCTTATGCCGCTGTAAGTTACTGACGGAAAAGGCGATTATAGCAAAGCAGCACAGGCGTGCCGGTTTGACGGCAACGCCGCCCTAAACCTATGATGGCTGTTCGGACTTCTATGCGGATTGCTTACCTGGAGTGCTTTTCAGGCATCAGTGGTGACATGTTTCTCGGCGCGCTGGTGGACGCCGGGGTGCCCGCTGAGCTATTTGTCCGCACGGTTGAAGCACTGGGCGTGGATGCCCGTCTGGAGATTTCACGGGTTGACCGCAGCGGCATCAGCGCTACCAAAGTAGATGTGATCGCCGCCGGGGAAAAAGAGCTGCCTCGCGAAGAGTTCTGGGCGCAGGAAACACAGCATACAGCACGAGCCCAATCACCAGCATGATCACGCGCACTCACATTCACACGCGCATGGCGATGATATTTCACCCCAGCACCAGCATGAACGTTCACAGACCACTCGCACACATTCGCACGACCATGCTCATCGTGGGCTGATGGAAATCCGCCAGATCATACGCCGCGCGGCGATCGCGCCCAGCGCACAGGAGCGCGCCATCAGGATTTTCGAAGCACTCGGCGCTGCCGAAGCCAAGGTGCACAACTCTGACATTGAGAAGATTCATTTCCACGAAGTTGGAGCCATTGACGCGATCGTGGACATTGTATGCGCGGCAGTTGGCTCTGAATCACTGGGCGTAGATGAGTGGGTCTGCTCACCTCTGAATGTGGGCGGCGGTACAGTTGTTTGCGCGCACGGTACCTTTCCCATTCCCGCGCCAGCCACACTTGAACTGCTGAAGGATGCTCCGGTTTATTCCGGCGAAATCCAGAAAGAGCTGGTCACGCCCACCGGCGCCGCGATTGTCAGCGTGCTGGCCTCACGCTTTGCCAATTTTCCCCGAATCAAGCCGTTGAAGACAGGCTATGGCGCAGGTTCGCGAAATTTTAAAGGCGTCCCGAACGTGGTCCGGCTCACGATCGGCGAAACGGTGCAGACCGAACCGGCCGTCCTGCCCTCGTCTGCGGCGACCACCGAAGAAATCACGATCCTGGAAGCGAATGTTGACGACATGTCACCGCAGGTCTTCGGCTACGTGATGGAGCGGGCCTTCGCCCAGGGCGCACTGGACGTATTCGGCACCGCCGTACAGATGAAGAAGAACCGGCCGGGAATGCTGTTGACCGTGCTTTGCCGTCCTGAGGACGCGCAGCAGCTCACCAGGCTGATTTTCGCTGAGACCACGTCTTTGGGCGTCCGCATGCGGCAGGAAGCCCGAGCAACGCTGGCCCGCCGCCACGTGTCAGTGCAAACCAAATGGGGTGACGTTCGCATGAAGCTGGCCAACCTGAACGGCAGCATCAGCAACTATGCTCCGGAGTACGAAGACTGCCGTCGCATCGCCGAGCAGCAACAAGTTCCTCTGAAAGCGGTGATGCAGGAAGCGATTAAGATGTATCTGGAAGAGACGAATGGATAAGGGCCAAAAGTTCTACATAACAACGCCCATTTATTACGTGAACGCGCGTCCGCACATTGGGCATGCTTACACCACACTGGTGTGTGACGCCGTGGCTCGCCGCAAACGCCTGCTCGGCTATGACACTTTTTTCTGACCGGCACGGACGAGCACGGCCAGAAGATTGAGCGCTCCGCCACCGCAGCCGGCACCACGCCGCAGAAGTTTGCTGACGAAGTTTCCGGCCAGTTCAGGTCACTGTTTGAGCGGATGAACATCCATTTTAACGATTTCATCCGCACGACTGACCCTCGGCATAAACAGGGCGTGCAGGAATTATGGAAGCGGCTGGAAGCCAAGGGCTATATCTATAAAGGCACATACACCGGCCAGTACTGCGTATTTGACGAGCTTTACGTGGATGCTGCCGGCCCGGGCGCGCCGTGTCCGGAATGCGGACGGCCCACGGAAACGGTGAGCGAAGAAAATTACTACTTCAAGCTTTCAGAATTCGCCGACAAGCTGCTTCAGTACTACCAGAAGAACCCTGACTTCATCCGCCCGGAAACGCCGGCGCAATGAAGTGATTGCCTTCGTTAAAGGCGGCCTGCGCGACCTTTCCATCAGCCGCAGCACATTCAAATGGGGCATTCCTGTACCGGGCGATCCCAAACATATTGTTTATGTCTGGCTGGATGCTCTGAGCAATTACTGCACGGCCATCGGCTTCGGCTCAAAAGATCCCGACGAGCAGAAGAAGTTTGAGCGCTATTGGCCGGCTGACGTGCACATGATCGGCAAGGAGATCATACGGTTTCACTGCGTGTACTGGCCGGCATTCCTGATGGCCGCTGAGCTGCCGATGCCCAAGGCAATTGTTGCCCACGGCTGGCTGCTGTTTGAAGACAACAAGATGTCGAAATCGCGCGGCAATATCGTGCGTGCGGAGACCGTGATTGACGTCCTCGGCAATGACGCGCTGCGTTATTTCCTGCTGCGCGAAATCGTGTTTGGACAGGACGGCTCTTTCAGCTTTGACGCGCTGGTGCAGCGTTACAACTCCGACCTGGCCAACGATCTGGGCAATCTCTCCAGCCGCACGCTGACGATGATCAACCGCTATTTTGGCGGCTCGATCCCCTATCCGTCGCCGCTGGTGGCCAAGAAGGAATCGGATGGCGTGATTCGCGACCACGCGCTGAACGTGATCATCTCGAGTTCAACCAGCTCTTCGATGAATATCAGTTCTCCAAGGCGCTGGAAACAGCCTGGACGCTGATTGGCGCGGTGAATAAATATATCGTGGAAGAAGAACCGTGGCTGGTGGCTGAGCAGGAAGGCGAAGAGAAAAAGTCGCGCCTGGCAACTATTCTTTATACCGCGTGTGAGGCCCTGCGCATTGTTACCGCGCTGGCCCATCCCGGTACTGCCGGACGCGACGGCTAAAATATGGCACCAGCTTGGACTCGGCGACATCGCAAAATTCGATCTGTCTGACCTGAAGTGGGGACAGCTTCCGCTTGGCGGCAAACTGGGCAAGGTGGAACCGGTGTTTCCCCGCGCCGATAAATCGCTTGTCGAAAGGATGCAACAAATGGAACAGGAGCGCTCTCCGCAGGCTCCCGATGTTCAGTCGTCATCCGCACGGCCGCCGTAGCGGCGCCTTCACAAACCCCAGCCGGTACAGGCGCGCACGCCGGACAGCCCGCCACGCAGGCTGCTCATGGCCCAACCAACGGCGTCACCCGCGCCCAAGACCGCGCCAGCACCTGCCGACGGCAAAATCACCATTGACGACTTCCTGAAAGTGGAAATGCGCGTGGGTGAGGTAAAGCACGCTGAAAAAGTAAAAGGCGCTGACAAGCTGCTGCGCCTTGAAGTGGACATAGGCACGGAAGTGCGCCAGGTAGTGGCCGGTATTGCCGTGTCCTACGACCCGGAAAAGCTGATCGGGCGCAAAGTGGTGATCGTCGCCAATCTGGCGCCGCGCAAGCTTCGCGGGCTTGGAATCCAATGGCATGATCGTTGCCGCGTCTTTCGGCGAAGAGGGCAAGCCGGTGCTGGCAAGCTTCCTGGAAGATGTGCCGGTGGGATCGAAATTAAAGTAAGTAAACGGCTGGATTGCTTTTGCCTGCTGGGTGTTATATCTCTTACCAACCATGGAGACTGCCGCTCAGCAGGCGATTGATACTCTACCTGAAGCACCTTCCCCGCAGAATTCGTCGCCTGAGTCCGCACGATCACGACGGGTGATCGACCTGGGACTCGTTTTTCTCATTGCCGTGTTCCCGCTGATCGTCAGTGCGGTTTACGTATTATTCGCGCCGATCGTCGGATCATCTTCCACTACGAATAGTCATTTTTTGACAGGTTTGGTGCACGAAACGGGTGCCCTCGTTCTTTTGGCGGTTTTGCTGAAACGCCAACAGCGTTCACTGAAGAGTATCGGATTCAATTTCGCGTGGCTGGATGTGCCAAGAGCTATTGGGCTTTTTGTAATCGCCTATTTGGCATGGCTTGCCGCTTACTATCTCATAGACTTCGCGTACTATTTCTGGACTTTGCAACATGTCACTTATCGCGATCCCGCAGCAATTTTTGTGCGACCCTCGTTAATTTTGCTCGTCCTCTACATCCTGGGCGCTCCTCTTTTTGAAGAAACGATTGTTCGGGGATATCTGATGACCGAACTAATGAGTTTCTCCTGTCCTATTTGGCTTGCTGCCTTTGCGAGCGTCATTGTGCAAACGAGCTATCACCTTTATTACGGATATGCAGGCGCATTGAGTGTGGGATGTGGTTTTGTCGTATTTGCCGTTTACTTTGCGCGTTCGAAGAGACTGATGCCCGTGATGTTGGCACATTTGTTTTGGGACTTGACGGCTTCAGCACAATATTGGCATCGTTAATACATCTTGTACATTGATTCCCACGCCCACGTTGAAGGTGAAAAGTTCTCGGCTGATCGCGCTGAGATGCTGGCCCGCGCCCGCGAAGCCGGGCTGGAGCGGATTCTGGCCATCGGTAGCGGGACCGGCCCGGGCACGTACGATTGCGGCTTGAAAATCGCCGAACAGCATGACTGGATTTTCGCCAGCACCGGGCTCCATCCGCATGAAGCCAGCGTAGCCACAGATGCCGACTATCAGGAAATGGCGGCGCTGGCGCGGAATCCGAAGATCATTGCCTGGGGCGAGATCGGGCTGGATTACTTCTACGATCATTCTCCGCGTGACGTACAGAAAGAAGTTTTCCGCAGGCAGATGGAACTTGCCTCAGCCGCAAGGCTGCCCATCATCATTCATTGCCGTCCCAGCAATAACAGCGAGAATGCCTGGGATGACACTCTGCAAATGCTGAACGAACACTGGGCTCCTTCAGGACTGCCGGGGATTCTGCATTGCTTTACCGGAGAATGGAAGCATGCACAGGCCGCGCTCGATATTGGCTTTTACATCTCTTTTGCCGGCAATGTCAGTTATCCCAAGGCGCAAAACATCCGCGATGCGGCGAAAGATGTTCCGCTGGATAGGATGCTGATTGAGACTGATTCGCCGTATCTGGCGCCGGTTCCCCATCGCGGCAAACGCAACGAGCCTTCCTACGTGGTGAACACCGCGGAAGCGATTGCGCAAGTTGCGCGGGTTGACGAAGGAAGAGATGGCCAGCAGACGGGCGAGAATTTTTATAGGCTGTTTCCGCAGACGCGGTAGAGGGCCGGGTTTGCGATCTGGCCAACGGCAACTGGTGAATAATCTCGAGGCGCGCTCGGGACCGACGGAGACGGGCATGCCGCTTCTACGTCAGGATCATTAACGTCATACGTAGGCTTAGAGAGCTTCTTTACCTATTGGACTAACGAACAGTAAAGCACGCGGCACTGACAACAAAGAACCAGAGGTGGGAGTTTGCCAATCGTCACCGACACGGGTTAGAACCATATTCATCGATTGTCTCCACAAAAGCAATACGGACCCCAACGAACGTCGCCCAATCTGGCCAGATTGCCATTATTGCCAATTGCTGCAATTGCTAGTTGCTATGTGGTTCCGCCGGCACAGGTACTTTCTTCTCGCCCTTCAACTCCGCCGCGGTCTGCTGGATGTTCCGCGTAGAGAAGCCTTTGAAGAATCCCCAGGTCCCGTACTTGTCCTGCAACTGCGGCAGAACGGCGTTCATCAGTTCCTGCCCCGACTTCCCTTCGCCCTGCGCCTTGGCGACGTCAGTTCGTAACGCAACCAGATAATCGTGAAAATCGCGAACATCTTCCACGGTGGCCACGTCACCGTGACCGGATACGAACGTTGCCGATGGATGCTGGGCCAGCAGGTCTTCCAGGGTCTTCACCCATGCGTCAGTGGTCGCGTCAATCAGGTTGGGCAGGTGTTTCTGCCAGACCAGGTCGCCGGCAAATACCACGTTTGCGTCCGGAACGGTGATGACCGAATCGCCGCCGGTATGACCAAGCATGTAACGGACCTGCACCACGCGATTACCGAGAAAAATATCGACGGCATCGGTATAGACCATGTCCGGTTCCACCAATGCTTCCACCTGCGCTTTGGCTTCTGGTTTGGGATTGGCGCCAAAAAACTTCAGGTTCTCCGTGCGCAGCCAGCCGCGCAGGTTTCGCTGCGCCAGAATCGTAGCGCCCGCTTTTTGAAACACCGCATTGCCGCCCGTGTGATCAAGGTGATAGTGCGTGTTCACGACAAACCGGACCGGCAGCTTGGTCATTTTCTGAATCTCAGCCAGGAGATCCTGAGCGGGAGCGATGCCTTCAAAGGTGTCCACGACGACCACGCCGTTAGTTCCGATGATGAAGCCGGCATTGCTTCCCGCTTTGCCGGTATCGGAGCCAATGGCGGCGTAAACACCGTCGCCCACTTTTTTGATGGTGAAGTCAGGATTTTGCTGGGAAATGCCAATAGGCGGGAAAAGTTAGTAAAAATGCGATCAGCAGAGCGGTGCAGGTTTTCATGCGAGGGATAGTACCACGACGGCCGTGTTACATGTGGATCGTGGGTGCGATCTGTCTAACAAAAACGGAATAGGAGGATCCTTCGGAGCCACCTCGGCTTCGCTCGGGCTAACTCATGTCGCTCCTCCGGCGCTACGCTCCTGCCTGCGGCAGCTGAGGTAATGGGGCTTTCTTCCCCTTACCCCGCCCTTATCCTCAGCGCGGTTTCCTTCGGAAACCACGCGCCTCGGGAACGGACGAGGGCTAGAACTGTGTCGCGCCTTCGGCGCTCCGATGCATGGGAAGCCCTGAAGATCGCATAAGCGTTAGCCGATTTCAGAAGACGTAAGAGCTACGTCTTTACGTTCAATTTCCCTGGCTCTTGCAATGGCCAAGATTATGCGACCTGTCATACACCTTTTGCATTAATTTAATTTTCGGGAATGACCACTACGAATTATGGGAACAATACTTTAGCCGCGGCAGCGCCGATGATGAATTGGCCGATAATCTGGGTCCAATCCTTAAAGCCACGCAGCACTACTCCCTTGTCCAGTTTTTCCGGGACAACAATCGTATCGCCCGGCATCAGGTGCGCCATGTTGAAACTGTTCACCAGGAAAGTATGGTGATTGTCATTGCCAACGGTGGTCCCGTCAGCGCGTATAACAAATGCGTGGCCCCTGTCACCATTACGGGTGGCGCCGCCGGAAAGACGCAGGTAATCAGAGAAGGTCTTTCCCGGCTTGAAGATGAATGAATTGCTGTTGTAAACCGAACCAATCACGTTAACAGTTGCCGGACGAAACGGAATCAAAAGACGGTCACCATCTTCAAGCACGAGGTCTGGAAGCGCGTCAATGTCGCCTGCGTCTGGCCGTAGCTCAAGGACAATACGTCCCGTGGCCCTCACCTGTCTTAATTTATCCAGCAGGCGGCGCTGACCTTCCTGTGACTGCTTCTCCGTCATGGCTTCTTCACCGCTCAGGTTGCGTTGCGAACTGGCGTTGCGTTCAATGCTTTTTTCCAGCTCATTGGTGTATTCGTCGAGCCGCTTTTGCTGGTCTTCTCTCGCCGACTCGCGATCCAGCTCAGCGCCGTACAGATACGCCTGCGGGGTCAATCCTCCCACCCGTCGAATCAGGTGGCGAAGCGTCTCTCCCGGCTCTGCCTGATAAACACCGGCAGACTTGAATTCACCTTCCAGCCGCACGTATTTGCTTTGCGAGCCTGTGGGAATCTGCATGTCCGCCTGGGAAAAGATGGTGATAATATCTCCCGGCTGAAGGTCCACGTTTTGGCTGGGCTCACCGGCGATGGCTTTTCCCAGATTGAAAGGCACAAGGTGGGTGGTGAGATCTTCCATGTTTAACCGCTGGATAACGGCGTAATCCCAGTTGATCTCCGCAGCCGAGCGCTTGACCTGATTTTTCAACTGCTCTTGCCGGATGCGCTGCGCTTCCGTCCTGCCCACCCGTGCTGCCAGATCATCTTCACTCAAATCCGCATATTGCGGACTGGAGTAATCAATGGATGACGCGGTTTGCAGGTCAGGATACTGGCTGGCCTGTGGAGATCCCGGCTGCTGATTAGTGCCCGCCTGGAGCGGTGCCGGGGAGCCTGTTGACCCGATCTGGGATTGTCCCTGACGAGGAGCCTGGTTCGTCTGGTATCCCTGTTGGCCGTTCATGCGACGCTGGTCGCGCGTTCTTTCATCGCGAAGCTTAAAGCTTTCCGCATCAGGGTTGATGGCGAGTTTGTTCTGCCGTTTCCAGTATTCTTCAGTGATCAGGGCGTCGCGCGTAGGAATCAGGTCCTTCACGTGCATGCCGGCTTTCCACGGATAGCGTCCCGGGACAGCAACGTTACCGCGCAGAGTCACCGCATTATCAAACTTGGGGGAGATGTGCAGAAAACGAATGATGTCGCCGCCGTGGAGCTCCGTCTTCATGCCGGCAGCGTTGATGTCAACCTCGGTTGCTGACCGGGTATGCTGGGGATCAATTCCTTCAACGATCACGCGGTTGCCACCAGCCGTGGTTGTCATACCGCCTGCGTAGTTCACCAGGTCGCCCAGCGTGTCATGTGGATTCAATTCATAGATGGCGGGGATGTTGACGCTACCGGCAAGCGCAACCAGGGGTCCAACCGGAGGAATATAGATCACGTCGCCGGGAAGGAGCTGCGCATCTTTGCTTTTGTCACCGTTGGCCAGAAGATCGTAAAGGTCAAAACTGGTGACTTCCTTGCCCCGGCGCTTCAAGGTGATTCGACGCATGGAGCCGCGTTTTGAAGGGCCACCAGATGCAAAAAGCGCATTCACCAGCGTGCTCAGCGAACTTACAGTGTAGCTTCCAGGCCTGCGCACCTGTCCGACAACAAAAATCTGGATCGAGCGCAACTGCCCCATGGTTACGTTGAGTTCGAAATTCTTAAATACCCTGGCGACGGCTGACTGCAACAGATCATGAAGCTGGTCATATCGCGTGCCGGCGACACTGATCGCCCCGATTTTGGGAATGTAGATGTTGCCGTTGCGGTCCACCTCAGCCCGATAGTTAACATCCACCTGCCCCCAAACCCGGACCACCAGTTCATCGCCCGGTCCAATAATGTAGTCAGGGGTTACCGGAACACGGTCCAGAGGCGCGAACGTGGAAGGGACCGTACGAAAAAGAGTCTGCCCAAATATCGGCAGATGATAGCCCAGGGAACTGGCAACAAAATCCTGGAACTCAATGTCTGGTTCCGCCGGAAAATCCAATCCCTCGCGCTGCCGGCTTTGGATCAAATCATTGGCAGCCTGCACCTGGCGCTGCTCCTGCAATGCCTGCAAGTCACGGGTCTCCAGGTCAGCGGGGCTATTTGTTATTTGCGTGGTGGGAGTGCCGGGCGCGCCGGCGCCGCGCTGCTGCTGGTACTGCTGAAAAAGCTGCATCTGCTCGGCGGTTTGAGCCGCAGCGCTGCCCGAAACAAGGGCGCACAATGTAAGAAATTGAAGGAGTACGCGTAGTCGCACGTATATGTCTCTTATTCGCCTTGCCCCGGGAACAGCCTGTAGACCTTGAGTTTGCTGGGCTGTTCACTCGGATCAAAATCTGATCGGCGCTTCCCAACAGGCGTTGCCGCCCTGGAGTTTCGTTTGGATTTTCTCTACGCAACTATACAGCACTGCCGCATTGTTGCATAGATTGGTGTTCAGTTTAGACATCCTTGGATGAATACCCTAGCACTTTGGAGCCTTAGCTGAAGCCACTACGACGGACAAATCCTTAAGCCGTTTTCTCTTCCTTTAGACCGAGGCGTTCCATCATACTTTTACGAATGAGGAATTTTTGAACTTTCCCGGTGACCGTCATGGGAAAGTCAGGCACAAAACAGATATGCCGGGGAATTTTAAAATGGGCGATTTTGCCCATGCAATATTCGCGCACTTCGTTCTCACTCATCGTTTCGCCTGACCGCAACTTGATCCACGCGCAAAGCTCCTCGCCGTATTTCTGATCGGGCAGTCCCACCACCTGGGCGGCTTCAATTTTTGGATGGGTGAAGAGGAACTCCTCCATTTCCCGCGGATATATGTTTTCACCACCGCGGATCACCATGTCTTTGATTCGTCCGACAATGTTGCAGTATCCTTCATCGTCGATGGTGGCCAGGTCACCCGTATGCATCCAGCCATCGCCGTCAATCGCGGCCGCAGTCTGTTCAAGATCATCCCAGTAGCCGCGCATCACCGAATATCCCCGGGTGAGCAGTTCCCCGCGCGTCCCGCGAGGCACCACCTCGCCCTCTGGGTTAACGATCTTTACTTCCAGATGCGGCTGGACCCTGCCAACCGTGGAGACGCGCCGTTCAATGGGATCATCCATTGCGCTCTGGAAGCTCACTGGGCTGGTCTCTGTCATACCGTAGGCGATGGTGATATCGCGAATGTGCATGCAATCCATGACCCGCCTCATCACTTCGATGGGACACGGCGATCCCGCCATGATTCCCGCGCGCAGTGACGTGAGATCAAACCGCTTGAACTCGGGGTGCTCCATCTCAGCGATAAACATGGTGGGTACGCCGTGCAATGCGGTACATTTTTCCTGCGAGACGGTCTCCAGAACGGCCAGGGGATCAAAGCCTTCGCTGGGAAACACCATGGTGGCGCCATGGGCCACACACGCCAGCGTGGACATCACCATGCCGAAGCAGTGATAAAGAGGGACCGGAATGCACAGAGCGGTCGGCCTGTCGCAAACCCATGGCTTCCCCACAAAGAAAGCATTGTTAAGAATATTGTGGTGGGTTAGCGTTGCGCCTTTGGGTGCGCCGGTGGTTCCGCTGGTGAACTGGATATTGATTTCATCAGTACAGTGAAGTTCCGCTGATAACTCCCGCAGACGGGAACGACATTCGACGTCGCCTCTCAAAGCCACACCGGCAAGATGAATCATGCCCGGTTCGTTATCCCCGCCGATATTGATGACCCAGCGGAGATCAGGAAGTTCTTTCGAGTGCAAGGCTCCCGGCTGCGCATTTTGGAGTTCCGGTGCAATCTCACGGAGTGAGTGGAAATAATTGCTGCTCTTAAACCCGGATGCCAGTACCAGCGCTTTGCATCCGGACTTACGCAACGCATGCCGCAGTTCCACGGTCTGATAGGCCGGATTAACCGTGACCAGAATCAGGCCCGCCATGGCACTGGCGAATTGCGTGAGTACCCATTCGGAATTGTTAGGCGACCATATTCCGATGCGGTCGCCGGGATAAGACCAAGCGAAAGAAGGCCGGCGGCCAGGACTTCAACCCGTTCAGCCAGTTCTTTGTAAGTCCAACGAATATTCTGGTGACGTACGACCAGGGCTTCGCGTTCCGGCCAAGCAATGCAGCTCGGGCGAAGCGCTGTCCGATGGTCTCATTGAGCAGGGGCGGCGTGTCCGCGCCACGAACATAACTGGGAGCCGTCATCCGAACCTCGGGGTATTGCTGCGCCACTGAACAGGCGGCAACAGTGTACTCTTTGTGGCCAGGCCTTCTTGCATTTCTTTGCCCTGAAAGTATCCAATAGAGCTTGCTGCTTGAATGATTTCCAGACTCGTTCGCGAGGTATTTCATGAATCGCCGCAGCTTCCTTAAACAAGCCTCCACCCTGGGTGGCGCCGCCTTTCTTGCTCCGTCATTGCTCCGCTCCATCGACTTCAGCCCTTCGGGGACTGCGCATGTGGCTTTTGTAAAGACCGGTGACCGCGCGGCAGGAGTTGCGCGTGCAATTGATCTACTTGGACTGTCAAAATTCGGCGGCAAAGATTTCTTCATCAAACCAAACTTTAATAGTGCGGACGCAACTCCCGGTTCCACCAGCGAAGAAACGCTCGCAGCGATTGTGAAAAAGCTCAAGACCTTGGGCGCCGGACCAATGACCATTGGCGATCGCAGCGGTATGGGCAACACCCAGGAAGTGATGGAGCAGAAAAACGTCTTCACTCTGGGCAAGGAACTCGGCGCTAAAGTCGTGGTATTTGATCAACTAAAAGCCGATGACTGGGAGCACCTGAAAGCCACGGAGAGCCACTGGCGGCAAGGCTTCGCCATACCTAAAATGGTGCGTCAAGCCGGAGGAATCGTGCAGACCTGCTGCCTGAAGACACATCGTTATGGCGGGCACTTCACCCTTTCGCTCAAGAATTCCGTCGGCTTGGCCGCCAAGACTGTCCCCGGCAACGATTACAACTTCATGCATGAGCTGCACTCTTCAGCGGACCAGCGGCGGATGATCGCTGAGATCAACACCGCTTATAAACCAGACCTGATTGTGCTGGATGGGATACAAGCGTTCGTTAATGGCGGCCCGGATCAGGGCAAGCTGGTGACTTCGAATGTGATTCTTGCCGGCACTGACCGGGTGGCAATCGATGCGGTGGGCGTCGCCCTGCTGCGGCATTTCGGAACTACACCGGAAGTTAGCCGGGGCCCGATCTTTGAGCAGGAGCAGATTGCGCGTGCCGTGCAGTTGGGAATCGGAGTGAGTGGCCCAAGGCAGATAGAGCTTGTGACGGGTGATCCGGAAAGCGCTGAGTATGCGAAAAAAGTCCGGGCAATTCTGGATGGCGAGCCGGGTAAAGCCGCCGCCTAACTCAGAATTCGCGGTACCAGAATCCAGACAAGCGCGAACGCCAGCAGCAGTAAGCCGATGGCTGCCCCGATCCATATAAAAAGTACCATGCGCTCCTGCTCTTTAGAGGGCGCAGTTACGCCAATCATATAGTGAAAGAATCGCAACATGGCGAGAAGCGTTTTCATGATGGTAATGACAAGCCCGGGCGATTACCGGGGGCTAAGGCGGTCCGCTCATGTGGCAAGAACAAAGGCGACCCGGAGGCCGCCTTTGTCGCTGAAGTTTCACATCTTTGATCTTTGAACTTTGATCTTTAAACCTGGGTTTCCGCGAATTAAAGTGGGCGGACGTTCTCTGCCTGCCAACCCTTCTGGCCCTTGGTCACAGTAAACTCAACTGCCTGGCCTTCCTGAAGACTACGATATCCATCGCTCTGGATCGCGGAGAAATGTACGAAGACATCTTCTCCACTCTGTCGTGTAATAAAACCAAAACCCTTGGCGGCGTTGAACCACTTCACTGTTCCTTGTTCCATTTGTCCATTTCCTGTATTGATTTAACGCTGGAATGAATGTTCGAGTATTTCGGCAGTTTGCAGAAGAGACTGCTGCTTGCAGAAAGTCCAACCGGTCCATTTCTAACGCTCAATCAGCATACCAGCACTGGTGCTCTAGTCCACAGCTTTTTACGCTGAATTTCTTACTTACGTAATAACGAAAGGCGGCCCCGGAAGGCCGCCTTTAGCTTTGACCCTGAATTTTCGCGAATTACAGCACGCGGACGTTCTCTGCCTGCCAGCCCTTTTTGCCCTTGGTCACGGTAAATTCAACTGGCTGACCTTCTTCCAAACTACGGTAGCCATTGCTCTGGATGGCGGAGAAATGCACGAATACGTCTTCTCCACTCTGACGGGTGATAAAACCGAAGCCCTTGGCGGCATTGAACCACTTCACTGTTCCTTGTTCCATTTTCCATTTCCCTGAATTGATTTTTGACGCTGGAATGAATGTTCGAGTGTTCGGCAGGTGCAGAAGAGAAGAGACTGCTTGCAGAATTCAACACGGTCCATTTCTAACGTTATCTTCAGGATAGCACAGCCCTGCCGCCTGATTTCAGGCTTGGTTCAGCGTAATTTTCTTACTTAGAACTAAGGATTGGCCCGGCTTCAACGGGACTGGCTGACCGGCAGTGACACAGGTTGATCAAGCGTGAATTCCAGCAGCGTCTCGCTGGGCACATGGACCTGGTCGCCTTTGGTCACCACCTGAACTGCTGTACCCGCACCTGCACCTACTCCGGCTCCAATGGCTGCTCCCTTGCCGCCGCCCGCGATGGCGCCAATCAGTGCTCCCAGCGCAGCGCCGCCGCCAACCTTGGTAGCAGTGCTTTTGCCCCTCGACTTGCCGGAAACCTCATACTCGCCAGAGGACAGCGGGTAGGTCTGCCCGTTGATCACGATTCCGGTTAGAGCAAGCCGCAGTTGCGATTTTCCGGTTAACTGGCCTGCCTCCTGCACCTGCTGCAATTTGCCATACACGGACGCACCTTTGGGCGCGACCGTAACGTCATTCACAACTAAAGGCTGCTCCAGCGACGCCTGAAACTTATCGCCCGGATGGTTTTTGTCTGAATCCACGGCATCAATGGTGCGAACGGTAATTTGTGTACCACTGGGCACCACCACAGATTGTGCAGTAGTGCGTGGGATCGAGCTGCTGGTGGCGGAGGTGACAGGAGTTGAATTGGGAACTGGGCTTTGAGCTGACGGCGTGGGCGCGTAAGCTGCCGGCGCATTTTCCGGCGCTCTCTCCGCAAACGCAGGCGAGTGCGTGGGAGCTGCTGACTCGCGATCGTCAAATTTCAGCGAGGAAACATCTGCCACAGCATATTGCTGGACACTTGAACCAACGCGAAAACTGATTCGGCTATCCGTCCCGCCAACGTATGTGCCTTTGATCACGCTGCCATTTTTCAATTCCAGCGTGTCACCGGTCATCATTGCGGCCGGCAATAAAACCAGGAACAACAAACCAAGTGTTCTGCACATCATGATTGCGGGAACCTCCAGCATCAATTCGACTAAAAGTCTATCGCGAGTTGCTCGCGCATGCCTAGTGATTACTTCCACCTCCAAGCTGGCGTAGTTTGGCGCTACCCATCAGTTCTAAAACACCGTCTAAACATATCGAGGCAGTTATGTACGCCAGAATGTTGTTTGTTTTTACCTGTTTGCTGGCTTTTCCACTCTCTGCGCAAAATCTAACCTCGGGCCCAAATCTGCCAAATTGTCCCAATGGAAGTTGTACGCAACAAAAAGCGCCGCCTCCAATGTTTCCTTCTCATCCCGTTCCCGGAAAATGGGAGGTAGAGGATTTCAAGACCTCCAACTCTTCAATTTCATGTTCAGTCATGAAGTATGACGTGACTTCCAGCATGCCTATTCTCCATCTTCTTTGTCCCGGGCCGCAGATATTTGCTCCACTGAGGGTCCACCTCACGCTTACATTTGCCGATATCAAAGAAATTCCAAATGATATGCGCAACATGCTGGTGGACTTCAGCAAGGCGGTGAAATTCAGGGCCAAAAAAGGAGAATCGCAGGCGGAGTTGACCTTGCACGCAAAACAAGATACCCAAACGCAAACGAAATGGGTGAAGTTCACGAAGGTGAATGTAGGGATTGTTTTACCGGAACAAAAGTAAGCGTCAGGGCAATGCTGATTCAGGCGCGATGGACTGGATCAGGCTTGCCCGCGCATTTTGGCAACCCACCAGCGCACTCCCACCAGCAGGAATCGCCAATCACTGAAGAACTCCGGCGGCTTGCCTTCAAACGCATGTCCAATAAACTGCAAGATCCAACCAAGAACGAACAGTCCAGCGGCGTAAATCCATAGCGGATGGAAAAAGATGGCGCCAATGCCAAGGCCAAGCGAAACCACGATCAGCGGAATGCCCAGGGTATGGCAGATCCGGTTTACCGAATTCTGGTGACTACTGGCGTATTGCGCGATCCACTGTTCGTTACTGCGTCCGCCTAACATGCAGGGATTATAGCCGAACAATTCTCAACCCGAAGCGCAAATCACCAGGGCGCAGATGACGAAGAGACGTTCGCCCGCAAGTCTTCAGTGTTGGCCTTGAGCCGTGAGCGAGGGTTGCTCCTTTAAGATGACCAGGTCACGCGAGACTTCCCTCCATTCGCACTTGGACTCTTTGGTGGCCAGGGGCTTGTTGGGGTCGGCATAGTAAGCGAGAATGTTCGCGCGCAACCCCGGATCGGCGGTACTGAACTTTGTGAGGGCAAGTTCGCGAACCAGGCGTGCATACGTATCGTCGGTCATCCTATACTCGCCCGGAGTAGTTGCTTTGCCGGTATCCAGATCCACGTCAGCGAGAGGCAACTGCTGGTCCGCTGCGCCATGGACCATCCTGCGATAGTCCTTCACAGTAACTTCCAGGCTCTTCACGTACATTTTCTCGGTTTCGGCCGTGGGAGGCTTGGGATTGATGACGCGCAGCGGACCTACTTTGGGAAGAATTTTAGCGATGCCGGCGATCATGCGGGAAAGGAAACTGGGACGATAGTAGTTCTTGCCGAACTCCCGCTCATATTGCGACCTGCGCAGGACATAGCGGAAGGTCCTTGGATTAAAGTTGGGGACCGCTTCCAATTCCTGTCTTTTCGCGATCAACGCCGCCGAGGTAATACGCGGCAGCCATACGCTGATGGCGTGCCGATAACTTGAAATCGCCACATCTTCATCATAGAGAACGTCATTCAGCTTCATGCCATATGTGTTTTCAAATGCCCGGTCAAGTACTGGCCGCGCCACCTCAAAGCCGATGAAGTCATGAAAAGCCTGAGAGGTGTACCGTTGCTGGGCAATTTGCACAAGATCAAACCCGAACTCAGTCTGTATATGGGCAGCGTGATCATCTTCATAAGGAACAACGTTGCCAAACTTCTTCTTCAGCCTGGGGAAGGAAATGGGCACAGCACGGTTGACGGCGGGATGACCATCAGAATCCGCAACGTAATGAGACAATGCACCCAGGGCAAAAGCCATCTCGTTCATGTTCTGCGCCTGGCGAATCATTTCGCTTACAAAATCACCGCTACGCACGTAATGGACAAGGTCGCTGAAAAATTTGCTCCCACCGGGGTAATAACCCATGTCCTGAATCAGACTGCCGCCGTAAGCATAGGCGTGCGCGGTGCGAAATTGTTCAATGGTCGCGCCGGGAAAACGCTCGCCCAGCACTTTCTTGATGTCTGATTCCCAGAGAAAGTCCACGATTTGCTCGTGCGTGAGCACGGAATAAGCCGGTGACGGACTGCTGGACAGGAGAACAAAAGCCAGAATCAACAAGCATGATGAAACTCTTGCCGGCAGTGCGCGGGGGGATGAATGCATTCGTTGTACTTAGATTGCCATTCAAGTCCACAAGTTATCCAGCAGGTCTGTTTTACCGCGGCAAACTTTATTGCGGAAAACCGGCAGGAAAGAGCTTGAGCAGGAAATCCTTGTCGGCCAATATGGGCTTAAACGGGGCAAGATCACTCTCTTCTTTAAAGCTCTTGTTAAAGCCTGTGGGATTGAGGGTTCTCGCTTTCGTGAACTCGTCGAGTGATGCCTGCTTGTCACCCGCAAGATAGTCAACAAACGCGACGTTGATGTGCAGACCAAATTTATCAGGCGCATAGGCAACGGCTTTCTGGCCCGCGGCCTGCGCCTTGCGAACGTCAATGGGGGAAGCGTCAAGCGCTTTGTACATGGCGTCTCCGTAGTTGTAAGCCAGATTTAAATCCAGCAGGCGCCGCAGTTCTTCAAACGGATGGGGATTGTCATCCACGTTGATGTAAACGTAACGATCATTGTTGATGTTCCTGCCGCCGCGCTTGCGCACCACCAGCATGGACGCCGACTGCCTCCCACGGGCATCACCACCAGCCGCGTCACCGGCTTTGAGGGCGGCAAAAAGTTTTTCCGCCAGCTCGCCCTGATTAGCCTCAAAGGCCTTACCCATGGCTTCCGGGACCTGCGGACCCACCAGAATATTTCCCTGGGCTGACCATGTCTTTCCTTGGCGATCGCCAGCCCAGTTCGGCGCTTTGGGGCCGGTGTACGCAGCCACGTTGCCTTTGGCATCCACAATTGCGACCTGGCGGCCGTCTTTGCCTTCAAACTTATCTTCTGCCATGATCTTTTTGAGCACTTCAGGAGCGGTGAGGCCCTGGCGGAGAAGATCAATGGCCTCCTGACCATAACCCACGTTGACGTTGGCCTGGGTGGCGACCGCGCCAACGCCGGCCATGGCCCACGGCACAACCGATCCAACGGAAAAATAACGGGAAGCTACAGCGATGCCAAGATCGCCATTTTGCGGATCGATGGCCACAATGGAAAAGGTTGAAACCGTGGGCATGGTCTGCGAGGTTGCAATCACAGAGAGATTCACGATCAACAGAAATAGCAGCGCTTTCAGCTTCATTCATTCACCCCGCGGTTTCAGGTTCATAGTTCACGTTAAACAATGGCCGGTATGCGATCACAGGCATACACAATACAACATCAGGATCGCCCTCCAATATCGATCGGCTCGATATCATTGTGTTCAATATCCAAGACGCGTCCGCCGGTGCGGGATGGTTCAGTGCGCGCCCGCAGCACAGTGGCCACTGAAGCCAAAATGATGAACACCGCAATCAGATTCGTAAGATCAACGGCCTCATGCCCCAGCAACGCTCCTTCAAGAAGCGCGATGACGGGAACAATCAGGCTGATACTGGAGAGTTGATACGGTTGCATACGCTTGAGCAGCCAATAGTAAATAACAAAAGCCGCACAAGAGCCGAAGACCACCAGAAAGACCAGAGCCAAGATGGCAGACGTGTTCCAGGTTGCATGCCGGCGGGATTCAAGCGCCCATGTGCCCCATAGAAGAGCGATGGCTCCGAAGGCCAATTGCAGTCCGGTTGAGACTACCGGATCCACCCCGTGGAGACGCCGCTTGGCATAAATAACCGACCATGCACTGAGAATCACTGCCAGTAGAATGGCAATTCCGCCCAAGAGCGCGCGGCCACCAGTTCCCAGTCCGGAATAGAAGAGGACCAGCAGTCCGCCAAATGCAACCATCATGGAGAACACTGCCTGTCTCGGTACTCTGGCATGGGACATTAACGGCGTCAGCAGCGCGACAAACAACGGCATGGAAGAGAAAAGCACCGCCGTCATGGAAGAGCTTACGTATTGTTCCGCCCAGAACAAAAGCCCATATGGCACCGCCATGATGGTGAAGCCAAGTACGATCAGCGCGTCCCATTCATGATGATGCCGAGGCCAGGGCCGCTTCTGAACCAGCGCGATCACCAACAGCAGGACAGCGGCGATCAGGAATCGGATGGCCGCTGCTTCAACGGGCGGAACAGAACGCACCACCACCCGGATGGCAAGCCATGTGCTCCCCCAAATCAAGCAAAGGATCGCGTAGCCAATGAGGTGTAGCCGTTCCGGCGATTCTGTTTTTTCCTGCGCGGGCATGAATGAGCAGTCTAAATGATGGAGATGTGATTCAGTTTTCTCCAGTCAATCACCTAAGCGCAAATGTTATTTAAGAAAAGAAAAGGGTGCGAGATGCTCGCACCCTGTGTAGCAAAAAATTGCGTGTTACGGCTGCAATAACCTTATTGCTGGTTGGCTTCATGGCTCGGCATCTGCGCCGTGGCCGCATTCTTGGGAGTAGATAGATACCCGGTGACGTGGTCCTTATCAACGGAGTTTACCACCACTTCAAACAGTTGCCGCTCACGCCCGGTGTAAAACTGCAACGGCTCATTGATGGTGCGGTCCTTCTTCTCAATCTTCTTATCTTCCGCCAGCACGTACATGGTGAACTTGCTCTTCTTGGGGTCAGTCTTCTTGAGTTGAAGGCTGATGATGGAGAGATGCGTGGGTTCCTTCCCTTTCCTCAGGGTGAACTCAAAATAATCACGATCGCCACGATGCTTCAGGAACTCAAGCTCATCATGATTGGTGGCAATCAGTTCGTTGTGCTTACTCAGATCGCCAATGGCATGTTCCAGTTTGCCTTTTGTGGTGGCCAGATCATTGCGCGTGTCAGTTACGTCAGCGCTTACCTTGGTGACCTCACCTTTCACGCCATTGACTTCACCTGAAACCGTCGCCGAACTGCTGCTTTGTTGATTCTTCGTCAGCGCGCAGCCGGGTTTCAGTGGCTTTCTCGGCCGCCTGTATGTCAGTGGCCTTGCGGCTCAGTTCCTTGTGAGTCATACCAACTTTATCAGCCAGCACATTGATGGAGGCCCGCGTCTTGCTGCCGAGATCGTCAAATTTCTGGGCCATGTCTTTTTGCGCCGCAAGCTGGTGCTGTTCCAGTTGCGCAATACGGCTTTGAGCCTGGACCATGAAAATGATGGAACCGATCATGAAAACAACGCCCACCACCATCAGGATGATACGTACGGTTGAATTACCGCTGTCACCTTGCGGCGCTTCGGACATAGACAACTCCATTCAAAACTGGGATTTGGTTGGTGAATCATTCTTGAGCAGAACAGCTACTCTGTCAACCAATGGCGCAAAAGGCTCTAACTGAATTTCCAACTGCTTTGGGGCTGCTGCGGAAGGGGACAGGCGCGTGGCTTCGGGCTGGTATTGTGGCCGTGCAATCAACTATTTACAAAAATCATGTTCCAGTGATGCTTCTACTCTCATGCCTTCGCGCTTCTGCCCCTACGAAGCCGCCTTTTTCTGCATCTAAACAGTGTTATGGAACCCATGCAGAGGCTGAGGTCTGCCCGGAATACGATTCGACCCCACTGGTCGCGCCTTGCCAGCGTTCGGCCCTGCTGGGTAAGGTGTTTAAGCGGCAGTACATTTCCCTGTTGCTACTGGTCATCGGCGTGGCTCTGCTCAGCTACGTGGGTTCAGAATACTGGGGAATGTACCATCGCCAGCAGCAGCTTGCGGCGCAATGGGAACAACAGGCTTCCGCGACCAATATCCCCGGAAAAGCAAAGATTTCGGTGGATGATCTGCTGACGCGCGTGGTGATTCCCAAGATAAGCCTGGACGC
Organism: Terriglobia bacterium; assembly: GCA_963824835.1. GTDB lineage: Bacteria > Acidobacteriota > Terriglobia > Terriglobales > Acidobacteriaceae > Angelobacter. The sequence continues at coordinate 259,908 of CAWGRA010000003.1, forward strand.
AATTGTGGTGGAAGGCGCTTCACGCCGCGAACTTTCTGAAGGTCCGGGGCACATGAAGAAGACGGCCCAGCCGGGAGAAGCTGGGCAACGCGGTTATTACCGCCCATCGCGATACTTTTTTCCGTCACATTTACGAACTGGGCAAAGGCGATGACATTCTGGTCCGCCGCGCCGGCCAGGTCTATAAGTACCAGGTCACAGGAAAGAAGATTGTGTTGCCGGAAGACGTCAGCGTGATCAAACCCACTTCAGACGCCACCTTGACCCTGATCACCTGCTATCCAACCTATTACATTGGGCCAGCGCCCAAACGGCTGGTGGTGTTCTCCCGGCTGGTTGATAGCGAAGCTGAGCTGCCCGCCAAGCAGGCTGCCGCTCAATCGCCCGACAAATAAATACTACCCTCTGCTATTACAATGATGATTGTGAAAGCACCGGACATCATCATTGTGGGGGCCGGAATCATTGGGGTCTCGCTTGCGCTGGAGTTGCGAGCGCGTGGAGCCAGCGTAACGGTGCTAGACCGCGCGATGCCGGGACAAGAAGCGTCTTCAGCGGCGGCAGGCATGCTGGCGGCAGCGGATCCGGAAACGCCTCTGGCATTGCGCGAATTTGCCCTGGAAAGCGCGCGCATCTACCCAGCGTTCGTGGCCAAGCTGGAAAAGCTCTCTGGCATCAGCACCGACTTCCGTCGCCATGGCTCAATCATTATCGGCGAACTACACACGGTCCCACCGGAATATCGTCGCTTGACTTTGGCGGAGCTGAAGAAGATCGAACCTGCCCTCAACATCCAGAATTATTCTGCACACTGGCTGGCCGAAGACAGCGTTGACCCTGTATTGCTGATGAAAGCCGCGGTTCGCGGTGCTGAATTATCCGGTATCCATATCCGCTCGGGCGCTGAAGTGGAGCAGATACGGTCATCGGGGACGCAGGTGGAAGTTCTGGGAAAACAGTTTCGGCTTGCGGCCAGAACAGTTGTGGATTGCCGTGGTGCATGGTCGGGAGCGCCTGTGATCCCCAGAAAAGGCCAGATGCTTTACTTAAGGCCGCTTCGATCCGGACTATTGCAACACGTGGTCCGAGCACCAGGAGCCTACATTGTTCCCCGCAGTTCAGGCCGCATCCTGGTTGGCACCACGGTGGAAGATGCGGGCTTTGATAAATCAGTGCAGATGGAAACGATCCATCAACTGCACCGTGCGGCAGCACAATTTGTTCCTGAGCTTGCGTCGGCCAGCGTGAGCGAATACTGGGCTGGTTTGCGACCGGGCACGCCTGATGACCTGCCAATCATGGGACAAACTGACACGCCGGGGTTATTCATTGCCACTGGACATTTCCGCAACGGTATACTTCTGGCGCCTCTCACGGCAATTACCATGGCCAACATCATTGAAGAAAAGCCGGCTGGACTGGACGTAACGGCATTCGCGCCATTACGATTTGCCACGGCGAAGATTAATAAGGCATCATGAGCCGATTCCGGACCCGCTCCACCGAATCCGTGAAAAAATAGGTTTTGTGGATCTCCAGTTCCTACTGATTCAGATTCTGATCAAGCTGGGCGTTGCGACGGCCGTGGCCAGCGCGCTGGGGCGCTCGCGTGAATATAAGAAGCTGCTCTTCTCCAAACACCGCAGCGTACGCAATAATCTGCTGTTCGTACTGTTTACCTGCTTTCCGTTTGCACTGGGAGTTTATTTCCGCTGCGCGGTGAAAAACTTTCTTGCCGCTGACATGGGATTTGAAGCCTCCATTCTGGTAGGTGTCATCGGCGGTCGCGTAGCTGGAACCATCGGCGGCACTTTGCTGGCTCTGCCTGCCTTGTTCTACGGAGAATATCTCACGCTGCCGGTGAACGTACTTGCGGGAATGCTGGCCGGATCGCTGCGCCATTTCTGCCGCAATGAAGAAGAGATATGGACGTTCTCTCCCTTCATTGACCTCAGCGTCTATCGCTGGGTAAAGCGGAACCTGCGGGCGCCAAGAGTTGATTGGCAGACCGCGTTTTTCCTCATCATCATCGCCCTGCAAGCCGCGCGACTTGAAGTGCATTACGCCGCGCCGAAATATCTCTGGACACTTTCGCTCGGCACGCCGGTGGCATTGCTGGCAATTTTTGCCGGCGTAGTGGCCACCATCGCAATTCCGATCAAGATATGGAACAACGCCCGCATTGAAATGAAGCTGGAAGAGCAAAGCAAACTCCTGCTGGAAGCACGGCTCGACGCGCTGCAGAGCCAGATGAATCCGCATTTCCTGTTCAACACGCTCAACTCGGTTTCGTCGCTGGTGCGGTTTGATCCTGATCGCGCACGCGAGCTCATCCTGAAATTATCCAAGATTTTGCGGCGGCTTCTTGGCAAGCATGATGAGTTTGTCCAGTTGCGCGAAGAGATTGAGTTCGTGGACGACTACCTTGATATTGAAGTGGTGCGCTTTGGCCGCGACAAGCTGCGGGTTTACAAACATCTTGATCCAGACACGCTGGATGTTGTGGTTCCTTCCATTCTTCTTCAGCCGCTTGGTGGAAAACAGCATCAAGCACGGTTTGGCGCCGAAGGTGGATGGTGGCTGCATTACCATCCGCAGCCGCATGCAGGACGGCAAGCTGATGATTCAGGTGGAAGACGATGGCGTTGGCATGAGCGCTCCTCCTGCAGTGGCCGCGGAGCAGATGGGATCAGGCCGCGGGATCGGCATGTTGAACGTGGCGGAACGTCTCCATGTGCTGTTTGGCGACGAAGGCCGCATGATTGTGCAGAGCCGTGACGGCCTGGGCACGCTGGTAATGCTGGAAATTCCCGTGCTCCACCATGATCCGGCCGGAGACAGCCTTTACGCGTCGCGCTCCAGCACGCGTTTATAAAATTGCTCGTATTCAGGAATGATTTTGGTGGAGCAGTAGCGCGATTGCGCCTCCCATCGCGCCAGCATTCCCATTTCACGAAGGCGCTTCTCATCAGACAGAATGTCAATGGCACATCTCGCCATGGTGTCAACATCGCCCACTTCCGCAAGAAATCCAGTGCGTCCATGTTCAATCACTTCAGGAACGCCACCCACAGCCGTGGCAATGGCAGGCACTTCACAGGCCATGCCTTCCAGCGCTGCCAGCCCAAACGATTCCATCTCACTGGGCATCAGCATGAGGTCAGCAATGGAAAGCTTCTCACTGACGCGATCAACTTTGCCCATAAACTCCACGTGCTTGCGCAGGCCTTTCTGGCTGACCAGCCACTCCGCCTGCGAACGATCAGGACCATCGCCCAGCAGGAGAAGGCGCGAGGGCATCACTTTGTGCACGCGATCAAAAATTTCAATCACGTCGCAAATTCGTTTCACCGGCCGAAAATTGGAGACATGGACCAGGATGCGTTCGTCCGCGTCAGCAAATTCGCCACGCTTTTCTGAAGCCATGGGATCGCGGCGATACGTATCACAGTTCACAAAGTTGTACACCACTTCGATTTCATGGCGAATGTCAAACTCTTTCAGCGTCACCTGCTTCAGCCAGTTGGAGATCGCCGTCACGCCGTCACTCTGTTCAATTGAGTAGCGTGTTACCGGAAGATAGGAACGGTCAGCTCCCACGATGGTGATATCAGTCCCATGCAACGTGGTCACAAAGGGAAGCTTGCGCGGCTTGTCCATGGCGGCAAGCATCTGGCGGGCCAGCAATGCACTCACTGAGTGGGGAATGGCATAGTGCACATGAAGGATGTCCAGATCGTAAATCTCGGCCACTTCCGCCATGCGCGTGGCCAGCGCCAGATCATAAGGCGGATACTCAAACAACGGATACTGCGAGACCGTGACTTCGTGAAAGAAAATCTGTGGATGCTGGTTGGTCAGCCGGATAGGCTGCTGGTAGGCGATGAAATGGACTTCATGCCCGCGTGCCGCCAGCTCAATCCCCAACTCCGTTCCCACTACACCGCTGCCGCCATACGTTGGGTAACACGTGATTCCAATTTTCAAGCAGTTCCCTCTCGTGTACCAGTTCGATTGTTCAACGTGATGCCGGGATTCTTAAAACTTTAGTTCTGTCGCTTCGCTCCAAACCGCTTTGGGTTCATGATTCGTGGTTACTGCATGGAGGCTCTTGTTGCAACTGGGCTCGGCGCGCGAGTCGGCCTCGCCCTTTCATACGTCCGCCAGGTCGGCGTATGACATAAGCTGGATATTTTGACGTTTAAGCAGGCTTTTGGTTTCAGCCGAGGTCAACGCTTCCAAGTTCAATTTCACGCGATTGCAAAAGCCGTGTCCCGGCTGCGCGCAGATCATCGTCAGAATATCCGGGATGGCAGACCAGTTCCCACGTCCCTTCCGGCAGCGCCGTCAAAATCGCGGAGAGTGTTTTCTGGTTGAGCATGCCGGTTGCCGCAATGCCAACTGTGCCATCCGTGGTGTACATGCCTTCTTCTCGAACTGCTTTGCTGAACTCGCGCGCAAAAAGCTGAAAGCTCATCACGCCTGCGCATCGCAGCCACATTCCCGGAGCGCCCAGCGTTCCAGCAATAGGCCATGCGCGAATTGGTTCAAACGGATTTCTCACCGCTTTTACACCCAAAGCCCTGGCTGCCCGCAACACCGGACGCAACACCTGCGGAAACATGTGCGTATGTTTGTGACTGTCCACGTGAGTTACCGTGATTCCCGCCGACTGTATCCTGGCTATCTGGGCTTCGGCTTCCTTCTGTATCTCCGCAGCCGACAATTTCTTTCCTATGCAGCGCGGGCAAAGTCCTTCAGGCTGGACCGGAATCGCCGTGTTGTGCCGAGGTTGTTTTCAAGAGTTGCTCCGTTGATCAGGGTCTGCGCGCCGCTGGTGATCGGCTGCCCATCAATCAGAACAACATGACATCCAGTGTGCAGCGTTGGTGTAGCCTTGGCCAGAGCACCAGCCTCTGCATACGCCGGCGCATTGGCCATGATGGTTGCGGAAGTCACAATGCCGGAACGGTTGCCTTCAACAATGGCGCGGTTCACTCCCGAGGTCAGGCCAAAATCATCGGCATTTACGATCAATCGTCGCACCGACTCAGTCTAACAAAGGCGTTTAGTCGGCAAGATTCGCGTGAAAGCTTAAGCGCTTTTCATCGCCGGCTCAGGGCGCTCCTCATCAAGGAATACTTTGATTTTTTCAAGAAGAGTGGGAAAGAGGTCTTCTTTTTGCAGGCAGACTGCCACGTCTTTGCCGCGTATCAATCGGCCCATATCCTGTGACAATGATGACTGGAATGTCGGGATTTTTCTCGTGCACCTTTCGCGCAAGTTCCAGGCCATTCATGCCATCCATGCGGAAGTCAGTGACCAGAATGTCAAACTCATTCTCATCGAACTTGCGGAGGGCATCCTCGCCGCTGTAAGCACTCACTGCCCGATAACCCTGCATTTCCAGAATTTCACAACTTAAGCGCGCCAGGACTTCATGATCGTCAACAAACAAAATAGCTCTCATGCTAGCTCCTACAAAATTCCAGTGATTAGTTGAAGCAATGGTTACCGGCGGGCCGCCGAAGAAGCACAGATTCCCTACGTCCTTTGTTTCAAATCAAACCAGAAAAGATGCCTACTGCCGGCAGCTTTTCTGATTTCAGCTTTGCGCCTTCTGCTTCTTTTCCACGGCCTCAGAATGTTCACTCCCCGGTTCCCGGCAGATACAATGCCGGAATATTGGCGGCTCTCACCGCCTGATTGAATGCTGGTATGTCCGTGGAAACAAGTTGCTTCCATGCTGTGAGCTGCTGGTCAAGCTCGCCGCGAAGTAACTTGAAGACGTCATACTGCTGTTTAGTGGGCGCGGCGTCACCCAATTGAACCGCGGCGCTCAGGGAATCAAATTGCTCATTCAGCATGTTGGGAAATGCCAGGTTGGCTTCCGATCCCTTCATGTTCACCTGGATCAGGGTCTCTTCCACCGGCGCCATTTTCTTGTCCAGCGCATCCGCCTGTTCCAGCAGCGATTTCATCTTTACATCATCATCAAAGCGCGTATGCATGCCTTTGAGTTCGCCGCGCATGGTCCGAACCTGGTTGACCGCGCGATGCAGATCTTCATTGGCATTGCGAACCTGCATTGCAAGCTCGAACTGGCTTTGCAGGTCTTCCGGTTTTACATTCTTAACGCGCGGATCATTGATCAGTTCCAGCGGCTGCGTGCGGCTCTGCCCGCCAACCGTAAGCTTCACCGTATATTTTCCAGGCAGTGCAATTGGACCCTGCGGGCCCATGTCAGAGTAAAATGCGCCCGGTATTTTCGTGGGCGGCTCCCAACGCAGGTTCCACGCGTAACGGTTCATGCCCGCGCTTGCCGGGATGGTGGTGACTTCTTTCACCTGGTCAGGCCATTCCGGAGGCTGTTCAAATTCTTTCTTCTCCTTGCTGGAGAGGGTACGAACCAGTTTCCCATTGGCATCCAGTATCTCAAGTTTCACTTCATCTTTGGGAGCAGATTTAAAGTAATAGTTGATGATCACGCCCGGCGGCGGATTGTCACCCACCGGCCCGCGCCGTTCCACCTGGTCAGGCAAATGCAGCCGAACTGCCGTCGTGGGCTTATAAAGAAGCATGTCAGCCGTGCCCGAGTTGGCGTCGATTTCACGTAGCGGGCTGATATCATCCAGCACCCAGAAGGCACGCCCATGCGTGGCCACAATCAGATCATCGCCGTGAATTGCCAGATCGTGAATTGGCACGGTAGGCAGGTTCAGCTTCAACGGCTGCCAGTGGCCACCATCATCCATGGAGAAGTAAACACCGGTCTCAGTGCCCGCGTAAATGAGGCCTTTGCGCTTGGGATCTTCGCGCACGGAGCGCACGTAGGAGCCTTCAGGAATGCCATTCGCCGCCAGAATCCATGTCTTGCCGGAATCTCTTGTGCGGAAGATATATGGACGCAAATCATCAAGCTTATGCCGGTCCACGGCAAGATAGGCCGTGCCGGGATCATAATGTGAAGCTTCAACAATGCTCACCATGCTCCACTCCGGCATGTCTTTTGGCGTCACATTGTTCCAGTGCTGCCCGCCATCTGTGGTCAGATGAACCAGGCCATCGTCAGTGCCGGCCCAGATCATGTCTTTCTTCACCGGCGACTCGGCCAGGGTAAACACCGTGTCAAAGTATTCCACGCTGGTAATGTCCAGCGTGATGGGCCCGCCGGACGGTTTCTGCTTGGACTTGTCATTCCTGGTCAGGTCCGGACTGATCGGCGTCCAGCTTTGTCCCTGGTCCGTAGATTTGAAAACCATCTCGCCCGCCGTGTACAAGACATTGGGATCGTGTGGCGAAATCATCAACGGTGATGTCCAGTTAAAGCGATGGAGCAGCTTCTCTGCCCCATTGCCGGAGACGTCCAAAGGCCATACCGATATGTCCACGATCTGCCCGGTGCGATGGTCAAATCTTGTGGCAAAGCCTTCGGCGTTGGCAAAGACGATGTTCGGTTCCGGCGGGTAGGGAGCAATGTATCCGCTCTCACCGCCGCCAACCGAATACCAATCCTTCCTTCCGATTACGCCCTCATCATCGTAGCTGGCAATGGCCACCGTGGTGTTGTCCTGCTGCGCGCCGTACATGTAATAAGGCCAGCGATTGTCGGTAATCACGTGGTAAAACTGCGCGGTTGGCTGGTTGTATTGGGTTGACCAGGTGGTGCCGCCGTCAACGGAAACCGTGGCCCCGCCGTCATTACCATTGATCAACCGTTGCGGATTGTCAGGATCAATCCATAGGCCGTGATGGTCACCGTGCGGAGCAGGCAGCAGATTAAACGTGCGTCCGCCGTCAGTGGAGCGGAACATACCTGTGTTGAGCACGTACACCGTGTCCTTCGATTTTGGATCGGCAAAGATGTGGGTGAAATACCAGGCGCGCTGGCGAAGACGTCCGTCTTCATTCACGCGGACCCAGTTATCGCCACCATCATCCGAGCGATACAGCCCGCCTTCTTTCGATTCCACCATGGCATACACGCGGTTTGAATCCGCGCCCACTGAAATACCAATGCGACCCATGATGCCCGGTGGTAACCCATGGCCTTCCAGCCGCGTCCATGTGGTTCCGCCGTCGCGTTGATTTATAGAGACCGCTGCCCGGGCCGCCGCTATTCAAACTCCACGGCGTGCGATACACCTCCCATAGTGACGCGAACAGCGTGTTGGAGTTGTTGGGATCAAACACCACATCAATGGCGCCGGTTTTATTGTCTTTGTATAGAACGCGCTGCCAGCTAGCGCCGCCGTCCGTGCTGCGATACAGTCCGCGCTCTTCATTCGGGCCGTACGCATGCCCCAGTGCGGCCACAAAAACAATATTCGGGTTCCTGGGATCAACAATCACGGCGCCGATGTGGCGCGTGTCTTTCAGGCCGATGTTCTTCCAGCTCTTGCCGCCGTCCACTGACTTATAAACGCCATTGCCATACGTGATGTTGCCGCGGATGCAGGCTTCACCGCTGCCTGCATAGATCACGTTATGATCAGACTCCGCAACGGCAATCGAGCCGATGGAAGCGATGTTCTGCTTGTCAAAAATCGGTTGCCAGCTCTCGCCGGTGTCCACGCTCTTCCACACGCCGCCCGATGCGCCGCCGAAGTAAAACACATTCGGCTCTCCCGGAACGCCGGTAACGGCCAGCACGCGTCCGCCGCGGAATGGCCCTATCTGACGCCAGCGCATGGCTCCAAATAGCTTCTCGTCCACCATGGGCGTGGGAGTAGCGGTGGCGGATGTCTTTTTTGTGGTCTGCGCTGCCTTGGGCGCCTTCACTGGCTGGGACGGCGCCTTTGCTGGCGCCGTTGTAGGCGTCTGCCCCTTGGGGACGTTCTTGTCCTCAGTTCCCTGCTGTGACTGGACAAAGCTTGAGCGAACAAAGCCTGGCTGAACAAAGCTTGCCTGCACAAACCTTGCCTGAACATATTTTGGCTGCAGAAACGCGGACTGCATAAGCCCTGATGTCTGCGATTGCAAAATACTGTTGGCGGAAATTGCTAGAAGGGGAAACAGGAAAAGACGCGCCGTCCGGAAAGTCATCTGCTCAATAACTCCTTGCTTATCTTCGACCGAACATCATACGCTTTAAGCTTTATGACCGTCATCCCGACAACCGTAAGCGAACGCGCGCAGCCTTCAGCGCGTGAGTAGGGCGAAGGGATATTGTGCTTGATCTTTCCGTCACCATTTCACCCGATCACCAGATCATCCGATCACCAGATCTCCGGATAGTTTTTCAATTTCCCGATTACCCGATTTTCAATCTCGCTGGCCGTCTCAGCTTCCTTTTATGACCGTCATCCCGACAACCGCAAGCGAACGCGCGCAGTCTTCAGCGCGTGAGTAGGGCGGAGGGATCTTGCGCATGACCTTTCCGTCACCATTTCACCCGATCACCAGATCATCGGATCACCAGATCTCCAGATGGTTTTCAATTTCCCGATTACCCTACGTGTTCCCCCTGGTTCATCCCAAGCTCTTGCAATTGCTTTTCTCCGTGTCCCGCGCCTCCGTGGTAGGTGTTAGCTTTTGGTTTTCAATCTCCCGATTACCCGATTTTCAATCTCGCTGGCCGTCTCAGCTTCCTTTTATGACCGTCATCCCGACAACCGCAAGCGAACGCGCGCAGTCTTCAGCGCGTGAGTAGGGCGGAGGGATCTTGTGCTTGATCTTTCCGTCACCATTTCACCCGATCACCAGACCATCCGATCACCCGATTTTCGGATGCTTTTCAATTTCCCAATTACCCGATTTTCAATCTCGCTGGCCGCCTCAGCTTCCTTTTATGACCGTCATCCCGACAACCGCAAGCGAACGCGCGCACTCTTCAGCGCGTGAGTAGGGCGGAGGGATCTTGTGCTTGATCTTTCCGTCACCATTTCACCCGATCACCAGATCATCCGATCACCAGATCTCCAGATAGTTTTTCAATTACCCGATTACTCAAATACCCAATCCTGCAGCCCTCCCCCCGTCATCCCAAGATCTAAAAGACTTACAGCCCCGATCCCACTCGATGCTCGTGTGGCACAGCCCCGGGGTCCCCGGCAGGCCCGGTTTTGGCCTGTTGGGGTGGAGGAGCCCCCGGCTGTGGCTGGCCTTTGCCTCTGTGTTTCTCTGTGTCCTCTGTGGTAAAGGTTTTAGTCTTGGTTTTCGATTCCGACTATTTTGGCAATTTCTTCTGTGAGCGTTAATCAGCGGTAAGCTTTGTCCGATCACGCGCGATGTCGCCGATCCCGGGTTTTGTGCTCCTGATGCCGTCAGCGATACAGGCATTTCCGTCACCACCGCCTTCTTGCTGTCTGTAAACGTCGTGTGTTTGAGATTGCTCGATGCCATCTGGAGGGAATACAGCAGCAGCCCGGCTTTTTTCTCGCTGATCTCATCGTCAATCAGCGCCTTTTGCACTCGCATAATAGCCATCTGGATGCTGTTCGCGTCTTCCGGCGCCGGCAGCTCCAGCCTGCCGGACCGCATCTCCAGCATCCGCTCGTGGGCATAGCAATATTTGTAGCCCTTCATCTGAGGGCTGCCACATACCGTCCCATCCTCGCGTACCTTCTCGCACCGCGGAGCACTGCCCGCCCGCTCCAGGTTCTGCCGCAGCTTGCGGTAAAGATCATGCTCCCGCATCTGCGCGTTTTTCATCTCATAATGCACTTCCGGATGCTGCTCAATAAACTCCGTGCACTCCCTGTACGCCTCGCCAACCTCACTGATTCGGCGCTGGATCTCGTCCTCCGTACGCTGCTTTTCCGCCTCCTGCCGCTTTACATGTTCGGCATGTTCCTCATTGCTCACTTCTTTTCCATTGATGATCCATCCCACTTGCTACCTTCACTTTTCTCAGCCTGGAGATAAATTGAAGTTTCTGTTCGTTTTTGATCTTTTGTGTTTGGTTCAAATTACCCAATTACCAAATTACTCAATTACTCATTCTTTCTCCACTAATCTTTAGTTTACGGAGCACGCCCCCAGCGAAATTGGGCCGGAGCGTAGCAAAGCGGAGCAACACTACACTGAGGGAGGTGCCCGCCCCTGAGCGCACAGCGCGCCATAATGTGCTGCTCGCGAAGAAATTCGCCGTAGAGACGCGGCATGCGGCGGCATGCCGCGTCTAAAAACCTCACTATCTCACGCAATCTGAAATGGAAGGCAGTTAGTGTAAGCGGCAGATGTCTCTGGAAGTAAATCTCCGCAGGCCGCTACTGCCTGGGCCCTTTCAATCCCAGGAGCGAAAGGAGAGCAGAGGGTCTGACCGGCATGGTAAGCAGTTCGAAAACATCTCCTTCAGCGCGGAAATGAGTCAAAAGTTCGGACTAGTGTCCGGAAAACAAAACAATTGCGCGGCAGAAACGCGCGATGCGCTGGACTGTCTCAATCCCATTCATGTCGGGCATGGCAACGTCACTGATAATGACATCAGGCTGAATCCGCCTCGCCAATTCTACCGCTGCAACTCCGCTGGTAAACCCAATCGCATCATAGCCTTCTCCGTTCGGGATGTCCTGAGAGTTGACCGGCCATGCGCTGCCGGCTTCGCCAGCGTGCGAGCGCAACTTCGGTTTTGCCGATTTGTCTGAATGAGAATCAATCGACCAAGAAAATGTCATCGCCCTTATTTGTTGATCTCAGAGTAGCGACCCCGATCAAGAGCGAAAAGCAAGCGATCCGGATTGACTGGTTTGGCAAGGATTTCGAAGTGGAACCCCTCTGCGCGGGCTTTGTCCAGAAGATCAAGGCTGGCAGATTGGCCCGAAAAAAGAATGATCCGGCACTGGGGACATGTCTTCAGAATTTCCCTGACCGTGTCTATCCCATTCATCTCGGGCATGATCACATCGCTGATGACAACATCGGGTTCGATCATTCGCGCCCATTTTATCGCTGATGGACCATTGCAAATGGCAACCGCTTTATAACCTTCACCGTTGAGGATATCCACAAGTGTATCTGCAATCATGGGCTCGTCATCTATGACGATAATTTTCATCAATCACCGTCGATGTGCTGAACTGCGCTGGTGTTTTCCAGGCCCGCCGATTCAGTTTGCGATTGTGCGGCAAGATTTTTATTCTCAGGCGCCGCAGCCGGCAGGAATATCGAAAACGCAGTACCACTCTGGCCGGCCCTGGTTTTGCTGCGGACGCGAATCACTCCCCCATGTTTTTCGATGATGCCGCGGGTAATCCATAATCCGAGGCCGGTACCAACATCTTTCTTGGTCGTATAAAAAGGCTGGAACAGATGTTTGCGGTGCTGCGGTTCTATTCCAGATCCATTGTCTGCCACCGAGATGCGGACACCACTCAAATTGGCGTTGTTCCATCCACGCGCTCTCTTTACTCTGAGCCTGAGGGCTCCCCCGCTCGGCATGGCGTCAATAGCGTTGGCGATGAGATTGGAGAAAACCTGCCTGATCTCACCTTCCAGCCCGGTGGCCGTTGCCCCGTCGTCATACTCTTTCAGTATTTGAATGCTCCGGCCTTCAATTTTCTTTGAGTAGATAGATAAGACGTCATCCAGAAGTTGCGATATTTTGATTTCAACAGGTGAACAGTTGTCGCGATAGAATCCCAGCGTCTGGCGGGCTATATGCGCCACTCTGTCCAATTCATGAGTGGCCGAGCGAAGATATTGCGCGGCTCTGGCTGGATTAGCCAGTTCCCGGTTAGCGAGGTAAATTAAATTAGTGACCGCTTCCAGCGGATTGTTAATTTCGTGGGCGATACTGGCCGCTAGCCGCCCGACAGACGCAAGCTTTTCTGTTAGCAGCAAAGCTTGTTCCATCCTTTTCTGCTCAGTGACATCAACGGAGAAACAACGCGTGTGCATAAACCGGCCATTCTGAGCAAACACATTCGAGTGGATGCGGACGTGGCGGACAGATCCGTCCTTACAACGCAGGGCCGCCTCATAGCCGTGTAATTCCTCATGCCGATCTAATCGCTGCAAGATGTCCTCGATGATTGGCTGGTCGGCATGAAACTTGCTGATGTGGTGACCAATGTATTCCTCGCGTTTGTAGCCCAACATAGCCATTTCAGCTTTGTTGGCCCACAAGACCGTTCCGTCCGCGGCCACCCAATGCATTCCAATAAGCGCATTTTCGAGAAAATCGGTAAGCTCAGCTTCGCGCAGCTGAAGTGCATACTGGGTCTTCTTGCGTTCCGCTACTTCTGTAGCGAGCGCCTGCGCCTTTTGCTGCAGGAGAGTTATGGAACGCAGTCGCTCTTCCTCGCTGGCCAGAGAAGTATAGCTTTCGTCGGGAATAACATGGGAGTGTTCGGCGCATACCTTGGCAATCAGAGCTGCATGCTGCTCTTCATAGAAGAAGGCAATCGGGTAAGCACAATGAAGATGAAAAGCGTAGCTCCTGGCCAATTCGTTCCAGAGCTGTTCAAGGCGGATGGCCGCTTCGGTTTTACCCTCAGACCATAGTAAAGCGACCATTTCACCGAATGCGGCAATTCTGGGGTTGCCATGTTCCAGAGGCAAGCCGGGCTTGTTCGACTACACCACCAACCACCAAGCGAAACAGCTCTGCATCAGGCCATCCATTCACCATCAACCTGGCCAGAGTTTCAGCGGCATCCAGAGTGACGAAACGACCCTGCTGGGTAGCTACGGCAAGATCCAGGCCGCAATTTTGCAAACGTTGCGCAAGCCCATCGCGATGCGCCCTCGTGGCGATGACTATGCTCGCGTCCCCCGCGCCTAGAGCAGATCCTACAAATCGGCTAAGTCCATCCAGAAGAAATGAGTCGTCTCCGTAAAATTGCACCGTATGAGCATGAGCTTCAACCTTGTCCAAATAGGTCGCCGGCGCCAACGTCCCGTGAAAATCAGGCAATTCTTGAAGCATGCTCATTTTTTGATCTCCCTTGCTACCCTTATCAGCTTCAATATCACCTTCAATCTTGAAGCCTGAGCCCTTAGACGCAATGCTTCTGATTCTAACAAAACTCGGTCGCAGACGTTCACTGGTCCGATTTGCAATCGTGCGTGATAATGAGATGGATCTCTGGACGAGTTAGATGTTTCTCCGGGTCGCCCGATGGGTGTGTACCGGGGATATGTGTAAATTATTCACATTCATTCGACACAGGGGACTGTTCGATGGGAATTGGATCCCCCTAGGACTACGATTCGGCCGATTGTGCGAATCATCTGGCGAGAGCGGTAGAGAGGCTCGGAAAACAGGGGGACAGACGAAAGCAGCGGGACAAAGCAGCGGGACAGACGGGACGTTCACCTTCAAATTAGATCAGAGCGCGGCACAGCCTACAATTGCCATTCAGAGGCTCGTTGGTCTATCCACGCTAAATGCATAGATTCTTCGACTTCGCCGTCGCGTGCGCTCCGGCGTCGCTCAGAATGACAGAGTGAAAGAATCGCGGTGATCGCCGTCACCGGCGACATCGCGCGTGGTCGAGAAAACCTTACCGCTGATGAACGCTGATCAGAAAGAGATTGCCAAAATCGTCGGAATCGAAAATCAAAATTAAAATCTTTACCAGAGGACTATAGGCTCGATGCCACGCGATGCTCGTGTGGCACAGCCCCGGGGTCCCCGGCAGGCCCGGTTTTGGCCTGTTGGGGTGGAGGAGCCCCCGGCTGTGGCTGGCCTTTGCCTCTATGTTTCTCTGTGTCGGTGCAAAAAGCGCTGATTGATGATGCGATCAGCGAAAACACGGCCGGGCCGCTGTTGTAATTCCCTCCATATGCCATCGAGCAATCCGAAACATAGGACATCTCAGATAGTAAAAGGGACTTGATGTAACCTTTCGAGTGTTCGCCCGTACGTGTGTAGCAAATCATGATGACGGACATCGAAAACCTCTACGAATGCTATGCCGGCGATGTCCGCCGATTTGCGCTGTATTTGTGCGGCGATGTCATGATGGCGGATGAGATCACCTCAGACACCTTTATGCGCGCGTGGATGGCGGCTGACCGCATTCGCCAGCCAACGGTGAAAAGCTACCTTTTCACCATTGCGCGAAACGCGTATTATCGATCTGTTGCGACGGGCCGCGCGCCACACGCAGCTTGACGAGAATATGCCCGATACGCGGATCAGCGCACAGACGCAAATGGAGCTGAGCGCGGAGGTGCGCGCGGTGCTTGCGGCATTGCAGCAACTGCCGGAGATGGACCGCGCGGTGCTGCTGATGCGCACGCTGGACGAAATGCCATACGAGGAAATCGCGGAGACGCTGGGAATCCCGGTGGTCACCGCAAAAGTGAAGGTCCATCGCGCAAGATTGAAGTTGATGCAAACCAGGAAGGCATGGCGGGAGGTCGAATCCCGCCGCAGGAGCAAAACTATGAATGTTACACGGCAAGTGGTCACGGATTTGTTGCCGATTTATCTTTCGGGCGAAGCCAGCGGAGGATACCAAGGCGCTGGTCGAGGATTTTTTTCGTCAGGATCCCGACTTTGAGCGCATTGCGCGCAACGTGGCAACGCCGCTCGAAACATTTGCAGGCCGCCGCGCCCATTGCGGCCAGCCCGGAAAGGAAGAAACGCGACCTGGAGAGCGTCTTTTTGGGATTGCGGCGGCGCAAGTGGTTGTTCGGCGTGAGCCTGTTCCTGACGCTCACGCCCGCTGTCACTTTGATTTCACCCATGGCCATCTCGTCTCCCTGATTCTTCGCCAGCCTCCCTGGCACGCGGCGTTTGACTGGAGCCTGGCGGCGGTCCTCTGGTTCCTCTATTTCGCGCGCATGCCGTTGCGCACGGCTTCATTGCGTGTGTGCGATCTTTTTTACGCTGATTCCCATTCCCTTCGTCGTGCACTCTGTCTCCGCCGGCGGGCCAGTGGCAGAGTACGCAATCTATTGGATTGTTGCGGCATGGATCTGGTATGGATATTTCAAGCCGCGCGCTTGTTAAGGGCGGTCCGATCATCGTTCATTTACAATTGCCGGCGCACAAGGAGCCAGCCAGATGCCCGAGCCGACCGACACCACGCAGATTGAAACTTTCCGCGCCAGCCGCTGGACGCGCGGGAATTTTCTTTTTCCTACTCAGATCTCAGTGGGGCCGGAACGCGTGTTGCGGGTGAAGCCGCGCTTCTTTGGACGCACGGAAGAAAGTATTCCGATATCCAAGGTCGCGTCGGTACAGATCAGCACCGGCATGATCTGGTCAGTCATCCGCATTGACTCTTCCGGCGGAACTGATCCCATCACCAGCTACGGGCACCGCAAGGCTGACGCGCAGAGAATCCGGCAATTGATTGAGCATTACCAGCAATACGCGGCACGGTAGTTTGTCTTTACATCCCGAACAGAGTGAGGGATCCCTACGGTCTTTAATACGGATCGGGCAAACCGTTCAGAATTGGGTTCTATTTTCAATTCCGGCACTTTGCATCCCTACAATTTTGCGATCCTGAGAATCTCAATCCTGAAAAATTTCAAAGACTGTAGCGATCCCTCACTTCGTTCGGGATTTATAAAGAAAGAGCAAACATAAAAAGGCGCACCCTGTTTGGAGTGCGCCTTCGCCTTCTGCCTGCCTCACCTCTGAGCAGGGCAGAAGATTACTCGCCCTGGCTGCTTTGTCCGGCTTCCGGAGCATGCAGCACACGGAATGTGCTTCCTCCGTTGGACCAGACCAGCACCAGCGCGTCTTTACCTTGCGGCACCGCGCCGAGTTCTTTCTGGACGTCTGCCGGGTTCTGCACTGGACGACGATCTACTTCCTCAATGACGTCCCCGCGAGACAATCCCGCGTTATCGGCCGGGCTGCCGGGCTGGACGTTGGTGATCACCACGCCCTTTATGTTGCTGGGCAACTGGAGTTGATCGCGCAGATCAGGCGTGAGCTGGCTGAGCCCAACGCCCCAGCGGGCTTTGCCGTGTGTGCCGGTTTCGCTGGTTGACGCCACTTCACGCTTGTTCATGGCTGCCAGAGTGACCGGGATTGATTCCGTTTTGCCGTCACGGAAGATTCCCAGCGTGATCTTCTCACCGGGATGGTCCGCGCTGATGTTGGCCTGCAACTGGCCTGCATCTTCCACAGGTTTGTTATTGATCTGGGTGATCACGTCGCCCACTTTGAGGCCGGCTTTTGCGCCCGGTGAATCGGGCTCAACCTGGCTCACCACCGCGCCGCTGGCCTTGGTCATATGGAAGAAGGTCGCGTTTTCCGGCGTCAGATCAGAGATGCCGACGCCGATGCGAGCATGCTCAATCTTGCCGTTCTTCAACAGCGTGTCAACAATCGGCTTGGCGATTTCTGACGGAATGGCGAAGCCCATGCCGGAGAAGCTGCCCGAAGGCGAGATCAGAAACGTGTTGATGCCAATGACTTCACCATGCGCGTTCACCAGTGGTCCACCGGAGTTGCCGGGATTGATGGCAGCGTCCGTCTGTATGAACTGGCCGGGTTTGCGGGCATCGTCACTGTATGGGTTGGTGCGATGCAGTGCGCTCACAATACCGCGCGTAACCGTGAAGCGGAAACCAAACGGGTTGCCGAAAGCGAGAACGGATTGTCCGGCTTCAGCGCGTCTGAGTTGCCCCAGGGCACGCTGGGCAGATTGGTGCTGTCAACTTTAATCACGGCGAGGTCAGTCAGCGGATCGGCGCCAATCAACTTTGCCGGCAGCACGCGACGGTCATTCATGGTCACGCGAATGTCCACCGCGCCTTCAATTACGTGATTGTTGGTGACAATGTAGCCGTCGGGCGATATGACAATGCCGCTGCCCAGGCCGTGTTCAATCTGCGGTCCGCGGCGCATTTGGGGCATCTGTTGTCCGAAACCAAACGGTCCAAAGAAACGCTGGATCGGTCCCTGGTCCTGGTTTTGATCATTCTCATTCTGGTCATCGCCCTGACCCTGATCTTGCTGGCTCTGTCCGCGAACGTGCGCTGATTCGCCGCGATTGCGTGAAACCACGGTTACGTTCACCACAGCCGGCGTAACGTGCGCCGCCAGGGTTTCCATGGCGTGGTCCAGCGCGGTAAGCGCGCTCACGCTGTTGTCGTCAAGGGCTGCCGCTGCCGGTGCAGGCACAATGTTGGCTGCGCTGGCTGACGCGGGCTTAACAAACTCATAGCCGCCCAGTGCCACCGCGAATGCCAGCGCCAAAACCGCAATGGTTTTGCGCGCTTTCATCAGCGGGTTCCATTTATTCATGTTCGAACTCATCTCAATTTCTCCTGTAACTAATGAATTAGTTATTACTGCCAAACTTTTGTGTGAAGCCGGCCTCACAGCCGAACTCCTGCTATGCCCTCTTAGGTTTTATTGGGAGCGGGTTTAAGAAATGCTTTCGCTGGAACCACCCAGCGTACTTGTGAAACTTCAACGCGCCATCCGTTCGGTCCGGCGGTAATCGTCTCTTGCGTCGCCACCAGAACAACCAGACCATCGCTTACGTTGACTGCTTTTCCTCTATCTTGCGCTATACCATTTTGCTTCTGCGGCCCGAACTGCGGAGCCATCGAATACCTGGCCATCACCATCGGCGAAGTCACTGGCTTATGATTGCGCTCAGCCGCGGCGCCTGCCCTCGCGATCATCTTTGGCACTTGAGGTGCAAATTCAGTCTTGGCTTTGTGCTGGGTCTTGCAATCCATTTTCGCGGCTCTTGAATGCAGCTTCAAAGACGGATCAAATTTCATGCTCGCTGGCCACGCCTTCACGCCGAAATCTGGGGAAGACCGGTCAGGTTCACTGATCGTCGGCGTCAAATGCTGAGCACGCGCCACTGAAGCACTTTGGATGGAAGCAGTATCCTGGATATTGACCAGCGCCGGAGTCAATGAAGCCGAAAATCCACACGCGGCTACGGCCACAGCAACCAGCGGAACAGCCGGTTTCCAGATCCGATTGGTTACCGGTCGCTTGGGATCCAGAATGCGCGTCACTCGTTGGCTTAGCTGATGAGCGCGTCCGATCACGGCCTGCGCCAGCGCAATTTGCCGGCGAACAAAACTCTTCTCCGCCACCAGGGCCAGGCTGCGCGCATAATCTCTGGCATTCGCTGTCTGTTCCAGGGCTGCATCGTCACATGCCTGCTCGCGGCTCAAGGACAGCTCTCTTTCCATCCACCAGATGGCAGGATGAAAGAAGAACATCGCCTTCACTAGCTGCTGCAACAGATTGGTCCAGTCATCACGCCGGCGCAGATGCGCAAGTTCGTGCAGCAGCACATGTTTCAATTCGTCACCGCGGCCTTTATCCGCGTCAGCATGATCATTCAGGAGCCATGCTGGAACAATGATTGCCGGAGTGAAAAATCCAACTGCCTTTGGCGTGTGTGAATCGGAAGCCTGAAGCACTTTCACGCGACGAATGCCTTGAAATGACTGAATCAGTTCCTGGGCCTGCGCCGGCAAGTTTTCCAGCTTCACCGGTTCGCACTGTCGCCGCATTTTGCCCAATTGCCATAATCCCGAGGCCGATCCGCAGCACACCGATAGTCGCCAGCAAAGCCCACAAGGCAAACGCACCTAAAGCAAACGAGACTGGCAGCGTCAGCAGTGCCAGCTTTGGGGCTGAATAAGAATGGATACCGGAAGCGCCATGCAATCCGAACAATGTCACCGCAACGATGCCAAACAGCGCTGAAAACCAGATGGCAAACCTGGTTTGCGAAGTCCTGGCCGGTAGCAACCGCAATGCCAGGGCTACTACAAAGGTCAGCAACGTGCCTTCTGCCAGCGAATACACCATCCGCTCAAAGGCAACTGACGCAATCTCATGCCATCCGGTAACATTCATTAGCTGGCTTCTCCCGGCTGTATCAATTCCTTCAGGCGCCTCAACTCATCCGCATCAATTCCCTTGTCTTCCAGTAAATTCAACACCAGCGCTTCATGTGAGTTCCGGAAGAAGCGGCTTACCAGATTGCGAATCTCGAATTTGGTGGCTTCCTCGCGCCCAACCAGCGCGGTGTAAATATGTGCGCGACCGTCTTTTATGTGCTGGACGTAGCCCTTCTTCTCCAGTATTCGAATGGTGGTGAGCACCGAGTTGTAAGCAAGAACACGTTCCGGCATCGCTTCCAGTAGCTGATGTACGCTGGCCGAAGGCCTCTGCCACAATACTTCCATCAGTCTGAGTTCTGCTTCGGTCAGTGTTGGCGACTTCTTCGGGGGCAAGTTCCAGCTCCTAAACAACATTCAAAATGGCTGCGTTTTACGCCTGCTCTTATTTAGACGTCGCAGCTAATCGAATGGTAACTAATTATTTAGTTATTTTCAACGGAGCACGGAAGAAATCCGCTAAGTCTTTTGTCATTAACCGATTACCCCAAAGGCAGCCTGAGCATGCCAAAGTCTGTCTAAGTTCTCTCAGCCGCAACCATGCTGCTCAAACGGGCCTGTAGCATTCTGAGCGAATCAAAAAGTGATTGGATCCCGCTGCTCTCCCAGGTGAAGCTCTCATGATCAATGTCGTTGCTCAGGTCATGTGTCATCTGGTTAAAACGGCGCAACCGCTCCGACGCAAGGAAAGATAGAGCAACTCCGGGCTCTTGTTGCGCGCTGCGCGCGTTGATCAACTCGCTTACTTTCCACGCCGTCATTCTCAGGTCGTCCAATGAATGGCGAAACTGCTGTAACGCGGGCAGGTCCACCGTACGTGCCATCTTCAGGTCATCTTCAATTGTCTGGAATTCGAGGCTGAGGTTAAGAAGCCGGGTGGACAAATCTTTCTGTGTTTTCATCATTTTCTACACCTGCGCCACTCACAATAACGCAGTTCGTCGCCCCCTGATTCAGAACCCTTAGCTTTTCTGGAAAACGGAACATAAGGACGTGCTCAGGTATTTCGCCTCAATCTCTCTGGCCTTTAGAAATTTTGGGATTGTGATCGGCCTCAAGCCTTTGTGGCTACGCCTCGGGCTCTGGCCCGGCCGTAGTGAATTGCCGATTAAGCCTCAGCGATGACCGGAACCACCATTTCTTAGTGTTCCCTCGCGTACTTTGTCATGCGTTGCCTTGACTTTGCTTTTCTCCGTGTCTACATGCCTGCGTGGCAGGTGCTACTCCTCCCCACGGAACGTTGCTTTGATCGCGGAGAAAGCCACTCCAAGTCCGCTGATCGGCTGGGCCGGACCTGCTTCAGCCGATTCGCCGCCTTGAAGCTTCTCTTTGAAGCTGGTGCTGAATTTCTCAAACATGATGTTAGAGACTTCCTGGATCATGCGGCCGCCCATTTGCGCCAGGAGCCCAACCACGTTCATCTCAGAGACACTCACCACCTCCGTGGCTCCGTTCTCCAGCGTGCGCAAGGTACCAGTCATTTTCATGGACGCGCTTCCCTTGCCGCGCGTGTCTTGTCCCTTGCCCAGCAGCTCGATTTCATGCGCCGCCGCATCCATGCGAACAATTTGGACTTCGCCTTTGAAGTCGCTCACGCTCGGCCCGACTTTCACACTGATGGCGCCCTTATAGGTCTTCTCGTCAACCTGTTCAGTGATTGACGCGCCGGGCACACATGTCACAACCTTCCTGGGATCGCTGAGAAAAGCCCAGACCTTATCAATCGGCTCCTGCACCTGAAACGTTTTTTCAATTTTTACTGCCATAAATTAACCCGTGACTCCCTTTTGTTTCATGACCTGCCATATCATAGGATGAACCGTTACAGGAAGGTCAATGAATAAGCTGGACGAAAATGTGCGAGAACCCATCAAGATGACGCAGCCCGGAACCAATGCCCAACCCGAGCCATGGCTGCGCGGCACGCTTACCGAAGTTCCCGCTGTCCAGCGAGCTATATTGCATGCCCTGGAACTGGCCCGTGAAGACCTGGAACGCTGGTGTGAAGGTCTCAGCGATCCTGAACTCAACGCCCGTCCCGGCGGAATTCCGCCCGTGGCCTTTCATCTCCGCCATATTACCCGCAGCGCTGACCGCCTGTTGACTTACGCAGAGGGCGGTCAGCTTTCGCCTGACCAGATCGCGGCGATGAAGACTGAGCTTGATCCCGGCGCAACCCGCAATGAACTTCTGGCCGAAGTTGTAGTCGGCTTCAGCAAGAGCGTGCGTCGCATTCGTGCCTTTTCCGTCCCGCGTTTACAGGAAGAACGATACGTCGGCAAAAAGCAACTGCCGAGCAGCGTTGGTGGGCTGCTGGTGCACATTGCCGACCATACCCAGCGCCATGTTGGCCAGGCAATTACCACGGCCAAGATCATCCGCGCGCAGCGCCATCAATCTGAATCTGATGAAGCCTGAAGACAATTTTTCATCAGCGCTCACGTGTCACGAAACCCAGTGCCGGACCATTGATCAACATTGGACTTGAATAGGTGAACCATGGCCCCAGAAAAACCGTCTTTCCCTTCGTCTCCTCTGGTGCAAATTTTAGCCGCGGCACACTTTGCTGCCAGGGCGCACGCACAGCAGAAACGCAAAGGCGCCGCGGCCGAACCTTACATCAATCATCTGATCGAAGTGGCGGAGTTGGTGGCCGCCAGCGGGCATGACGCGGACGTGAACCTGATCATGGCGTGTTTTCTGCATGACGTTGTGGAAGACACATCCGTCACCCGCCATGAACTTGCGCAGACGTTTAATAATGATGTCGTCTCGCTGGTGATGGAAGTCACTGACGATAAGAGCCTGCCCAAAGAAGTCCGCAAAGCGAAGCAGGTGCAGTCAGCGTCCGCAAAATCCGCGCGCGCACAAACGTTGAAGCTGGCTGACAAAATCTCCAATTTACGTGCCCTGCTTAGCAGCCCGCCTTCTAATTGGAGCACCGAGCGCAAGCTTGAATATTTTCAGTGGGCCCGTGCTGTTGTTGAGGGTTTTACCTCGCCTGATCAATACCTGCTGAATGAATTTGAAAAAACCTACGCGAGAATTTCAGACCTTACATAACAGGGCATCTTCCCCTTAGTCCCATGCATCGCGAGAAAATTTACTGAAAACGCTGAAAGCAGCTCTGGATACTCGCAAATCCGCATCGAATTTACGAGCGTGGCAAGAAGAAGCCACTCTTTTTAGATCGCATGCGAATTACAAAGCTTCTAAAAGCCGGCATCATTACCAGCCTTTTTACAGGGCTGGCAGCATTTGCCCCGAAGACATTCGCCCAGCAAAATTACTCGCCGCAGACTTATTCCCAGCAATCCATTTCCTAGCAATCCATCAACATGGAAGAACGGTCGCCGGCTCCTACTTCTGATTTAAATTCCAGAGAGCTCAATTCTGCTCGCGATATCCTGGCTTCCGCGCGAAAAAGAGTGCTGCGGGTAGGAAAAAGAATCCACCATACCAGGCTGGATTGCTCTCATCTGGTGCATGACCTTTACCGGCGCGCCGGCATCGCTTATGAGTATGTGAATTCAGAGCAGCTTTACGACGGCGTTCCCGGATTTCGTCAGGTGGAAGAACCTGTGGCGGGAGATATCATCGTATGGCGCGGGCACATGGGCGTGATAGTGGACCCGTTGCTCCATAGCTTTCTCAGCGGCTTGCGCACCGGCGTGAAAATCGCCGAATACGATTCCCGCTACTGGAAGAATCGTGGCGTCCCCAGGTTCTTCAGATACACGGGCGGGGAGTGACGTGGTTGATCTCTCGCGTCAGGTACGCGTCGCGCGTAACCATATTGGACGAGCTCCAGCATTGGGCGAGTAGGACTTCAGGGTTTTTCAATCAGCAAGCACAATGAGAAAAGCCGCTGTTATTCAGCGGCTAATTTTTTTCTTCCCGAATTTTGAAGCTTTCAATTTTAAAGTTATTGTGCGGCGCCTGCCGCCGCCGGTTCCATCACTTCTCTGTACCAATCCACGGTTCGCCGTAAGCCTTCTTCAAAGCTGATGTGCGGCGTGTAGCCCATGTGCTTTTTGGCTAAAGCTATGTCCGCCAGCGAGTGTTTCACGTCGCCCAGCCGGGGCGCGGCATATTTTGCCGGACCGGAGAAACCTATGATCTGCTGTAGCAGGTTGAACGTCTGATTGAGCGTGATGCGCGTGCCCGTGGCAACGTTGAACATCCTGCCGCTCACTTCTTCCGCCGGCGCGCTGGCTGCCAGCAGGTTTCCTTTGACCACATTGTCAATAAAAGTGAAGTCACGGCTCTGTTCGCCATCGCCAAAGATAGTTGGCGATTCGTTGCGCGACATCTGGGTAATGAACTTGGCCAGCACCGCAGAGTATTGTGAGTTGGCATCCTGCCGCGGACCAAACACGTTGAAGTACCTCAGGCTCACCGTTTCCAGCCCATACACCGCCGTAAACGTCTGCATATAATGCTCGCCCGTTAGTTTCTGCACGGCATAAGGTGAGATGGGCCTGGCCACCATTGCTTCCTGTTTCGGCAGTACTTCGCTCTCACCATAAGCTGAAGACGAAGCGGCGTAGATCACTCGCTTCACCCCGGCATCGCGCGCAGCCAGCAGCACATTGAGCGTTCCGTCAACATTGGTAGCATTGGTGAGCCTGGGTTCAGCCACTGACTTGGGTACGGAAGGCAATGCTGCTTCATGGAATACATAATCCACACCGGCACAGGCATCGGCCACAGCGGCCTCATCCAGAATGGAGGCTTCGCGGAAATCAAGCTTGCCCTTTAAATCCGCAATGTTCTCCCGCTTCCCCGTGGCAAAGTTATCTATGCCCCGCACCTTTTCGCCGCTCTCAAGCAAGGCACGCACAATGGAGGATCCAATGAAGCCGGCAGCACCTGTCACCAGATATTTAGCCATATAAATTAATGACTCCGTGATTAGTTTATAAAAAGGCGAGGGCAGTCCGTTGATGGCGGGCTGCCCAGACCAGTTAAGCTAGTTGCCGCTGGCAATCCGCAGCCCATGGTAAGATGCCGGCGCCGGCGCTAGTCCATGCTGCTTGATCTTGTACAGCAGGGCTTTGTAGCTGATATTCAAATGCGCTGCGGCGATTTTGCGGTTCCAATTGGCATTCTCCAGCGCACGCTGGATCTCCCGGGCTTCGGCATCATCCTTCAGGCTGCGAACCATGGCCTTCAATCCGCCTCTGGCCGAAGAAGATGTGCCGCCTTCTCCGCCCGCTTCTTTTGCTTTCGTCTGGAGCTCATCCAGCAACATGTCTTCGCTTTCCATGACCAGATAACGCTTCACGAAGTTCCCGAGTTCACGCAGATTACCCGGCCAGTAATACTGCACGCACTCCTTGACGATCCGTTCAGAGATCATCAGCGGATTCTTGCCAAACTTCTTCGCCATATTGTTCATGAAGTAGTTCAACAGCAGCGGAATTTCCTCGCGACGCTCACGCAGCGGAGGAATCGTCATGGTGAATGCATTCAGGCGATAGTAAAGGTCTTCACGCAGGCGCTTCTCGGCGATTGCCTTCTGCACGTCAATATTGGTCGCCGCAAGAATTCTTGCGTCGGCCGTGAGGTTGGCGCGTCCACCCAGGCGGCAGAATGTTCCATCTTGAAGTACATGCAGCAGTTTGGCCTGCAGGGGCGCGCTCATTTCGCCGATTTCATCCAGCAGGATGGTGCCTTTTTGCGCCATCTCAAACTTTCCTGGCTTGGGTTTGTTGGCCCCGGTGAAGGCGCCCGCTTCGTAACCGAACAGTTCGCTTTCCAGCAGGTCTGCCGGAAGCGCCGCGCAATTCACTTTCAACATGGGACGGTGCGCGCGGATGGACATCTTGTGAATCAACCGGGCCAAGAATCTCTTTGCCTACGCCACTTTCGCCCAGCAATAACACCGGCACGTCCACCTTGGCGATGAGGGCCACCTGTGCCCTCAGTTGTTTCATGGCTGGGCTGGCCGCCAGAAAGAAAAGATCATCATCCAGGTTTTCTACAATCTCTGTGCCCTTCACCGTGTATCTGGTGGCCTGCGTGTTGGCGCTCCGGTTATTGGATTCCAGCGCGCGCCGGATGGCTCCTTGCAGTTGTGGAGGTTGAAATGGCTTGGTCAGATAGTCTGACGCACCCAGCTTGATCGCCTGCACCACTTTGCTGGTGTCATTCAGGCATGACATCATGAGCACCTTCTGCTCAGGACGCATCTTTTTGCAGCTTTCCAGAGTTTGCAATCCGTCGATCCCCGGAAGGATTAGATCGAGCAGAATGAGGTTTGGTGCCGGCCCTTGCTCCATGCGTTGCAGGGCTTCCTCGCCGCTGGAGGCAGTTTCCACTTTGTAATTATCAATTTCCAGAAGAGTTTTGGTATAACGAAGTACACTCGGCTCATCATCGACGAGCAGAATATTAGGCGCGCTCATTTTTATCCGTCTCCTACCTGACTTGTGCCAAAAGTAAAGAAAACTTACTACCCTTGCCCAATTCACTTTCCACCCAGATCAATCCTCCGTGTGCTTCCACCATGCGCCGGGCTATGGCCAGTCCGAGCCCGGTGCCTCGAGAGGATGTGCCTGGCACTTGAACAAAATCCAAAAAAATGGCCCTGTGGTATTCCTGGGCAATGCCTTTGCCCGTATCAGTAACATCAATACGGACAGCATTCTCGATCTTGCGATCGGACTTCCGCTCCATATTGAACAAAAACTCTGATTGCGCCTTACGCCGTTCCCAGAAGCACGGCGTAATCTGCACGGTTACGCTGCCGTTTCGGGGCGTAAACTTCAGCGCATTTTCGATCAGATTGGAAACAATGTGTTGCAATTCCAGAGAATCAACCGCCACCCGCACCTGCCCCGGAGCAGGTTTGAATTGGTAAGTGATTGATTTCTCGCGTGCGGCCGCTGACCAGTACTTGTAAATTTCTGCCAGATGCTCGTTGAGTTCGGCGCCTTCCAGATCAGCCGCTTCATGCCTGATCTTTCCAGTTTTCAATTCGCTCAACAGCAGCAAATTCAGGATGTGCTTCTGCAGCCGCTCCGTGCTTTCCTGAATTTCCGTAAGTACCTCCTTTTGTCTTTCATTCAAGGGACCCAGGTGGCAATTACGTAAAAGGTCCGTATAGCCCAGCATTACAACCAGCGGTGTCTTGAATTCGTGTGCTGCCGAAACCACCGGAAAAAAATCGGCTCCCACCGCCTCCTGCCCAGCAACCTGCAATGCTGAGACGATTTCCGGCGGATGTACTTCCACAATCTCGCGGGTTTCCTCCGTCGAGCAGCCTGCATTGTGCTGCAACGAAGTTACCGGGCTATGGCACACAGGACATTCAAGTTCGGGAGATTGCCCCTGAGTAGACATCTTTTTTACTGATCCTTCTGCCTGGAAACTGATGAAACCTGTACTGCGGTGCTGCGGACGTTGCCGTGTGTGTAGAAAGCTATGTTCTTTTGATAGTAAACATTTTTTGCATAGTTTGTATGTGACATGAATCGCGCAATCCGCCAATTTGCGCCAACTCAAGCCATGCCGCTATTCGATCAATTGCCCGAGCGTAAACTAATGTTTGCCAGCAGTTGGAATTGGAGATGATCAGAGAAGTGGCGTCCCCGCGCGACGCGCGTTGACGGTCAAAGCTGAGTAGCTGGTCGTTGCCCAAAATCCTGTCTTAGGAAAGCGCGCAACCTGGAAGTTTTTTGCGCGGTCCTTCGTCCTGGATAAGTTTGGCGTTCCGTTAACTCAGGTTGATTTTTCCCCTTCCAAGATGTCCGATTCCGTCGATACATCGGGCTTAAGCTTCTACAATCGCTTAAGCTCTACAATCTATGAGAACGTCCTTTCAGGAGGTTCCCCTAGCGGGTCTTGTAGAACACCCAATGATCGTCCACTTGGCCGATGGCATATGCTGCCGTAAGTACACTAGTTGAATGCACTATAGGGCAATGTACCTAACCGTGCAAGCAGAAACTTGTAAAGTCTTTTGCTCATCCTCACCTGCTCCTAAGACTTATTCCCCGTATGTGCAAAATTTTGCACCCTTGTTTCACTACTCTCCCGTATTTCTAACATTATGCAGCTAAAAACGACGCTAAATCTCTGTGAATTTTCCCTTAGTACGCCTCGGCCGGTTTTGTATACATGGCACTCAAGTTGCACCTTTGTCTGCTGACAGGTAGCCATGGCAACACTCCCAGCACAACTGGAAAAACCACAGACGGCCGATTCGCCTGAGATTGGGCATCTGACGGCGGTTCAGTTCAACTCATGGGCTGAACTGGAAAAGTACCGCGCCGTATGGAACCAGTTGCTCGCTGAGGCCCCCAGCTCCATTTTTATGACTCCCGAATGGCTCGGTAGCTGGTGGCGTTCGTTTGGAGCAGACCGGCAATTATGTGCCCTGGCGTTCATGAATCCCCAGCGCCGGATTTTGGCGATCGCACCTCTTTATCTGCAAACGACGTCGCAATTTGGTATCTCATCAACCACTTTACGTCTGGTAGGCGCCGGTTCCGGCGATTCTGATGATCTCAACTTCATTGTTCAGCCTGGATATGAGACAGCCGTTGCGGAAGCATTTGCGGAATGGCTATCCGCCGGCAAAAACTGTGACATTTGCGCGCTGGAAACCCTTTCAGAAGACTCACTGATGGCACGCCATTTATTTCAGGCGTTTCATCGTCGCGGATGGACCACGATTAAAGGAGGACCAGCCTCACTCGTTTGTGGAGCTGCCGGCCACCTGGACCGGATATCTTGAGACACTTCAACCCGACTTCCGTCCGCTGCTTACTCGTTATCCCAAAAGGCTGCATTCCCGGTTCAGCGTGGATATCTCACGTTGCGAGAACATTGAAGATCTGGATTCTCGCCTGCAAGCCCTTTTTACGCTTCACCAGATGCGCTGGACCGGACGCGGCGAGCCCGGAGCATTCTCTGACCCTCAGCGACGCGATTTCTATTCGCGCATGGCAAGCGCTTTCCTGCTGCGGGGCTGGCTGGAGTTCTGGTTCCTCCACCTGGAAAATGAGATCGTGGCCACGCAGTTCTGCTTCCGCTACCGCGACACCGTCTCACTTCTGCAGGAAGGTTTCAACCCGAAGTACACTGCGGAGAAAGTGGGATACGCGCTGCGGGCCCATGTTCTACAGAAGATGATCGCCACCGGTGCGCGACGCTATGATTTCCTGGGTGGCAATGACGCTTACAAAGCCAGGTTCGGATCCAGGCAAGGCCGGTATCTCAATTTTTATTTTGCTGGTCCCTCATGGAAGGGCCGCTTCTTATTGATCGCACGCAAAATCAGCCATTCAGCAAAAGGCTGGTTGAAAGCACATCTGCCTGGACCAATAGCGGCGCTGTTTCAGCAACGCTCAAAAACAACAGCCGCGAACGGCTGATTAGAGGAGTCAACTCGAATGTCAACTGCTTATCAGGCTGTTCCAAGTGACAAAACAGCGCCGCCGTCGGAAAGAATCCGTTGCGTTGGCAAGAAAATGGGGCTGTGGAATCACGGGTTCGATTTTCCCCGTTCCTGCAATCAGCTTTTTCACGATATTGATTTGAACGGCAAGAACATGCTGGAAATCGGATGCGGTAAAGGCATTCTTTGCCTATGGGCAGCCTTGCATGGAGCCAATGAAGTGGTGGGGCTGGAGCCCCTGGCCGAAGGAGCTTACGATTCCAGCGAGTGTCATCGTGATTTTGAGAGTATGGCGCGGCAACTTGGTCTGCCGCAGGCAAAGATTCTTCCTCTCACCATGCAGCAATACACCGGAGTGGAAAATCACTTTGACATCGTGCTTTCCATGGCCTCTATCAACCATCTGGACGAAAAAGCCTGCGTGAAGTTGCAGGAATCTCGCGATGCAGTCCGTACGTATCAGGATATATTCCGCGGCATCGCACGCACGATGAAGGCCGGCGGTAAATTGATTATCGTTGACGCTGCTCGCCATAATTTCTTTGGTGATCTTGGCGTTCGCAATCCAATGACGCCCAACATTGAATGGTTTAAGCATCAACAGCCGGAATACTGGGTTCAGTTGCTCCAGCAATCGGGATTCGGAAACCCTCGCATTCGCTGGGCAAGCGGTAGGGTCTTGCGCTACGCGGGACTGCGAACGCTGCCAAAAAGCGTGGCTTATTTCGGGCAGAGCGTGTTTCACCTGGAGTTGACTCGCATTCGATAAGGTCAAGTGTGCAAACCTCTGCATACTATGAAGCCGGTTGCCATTTAATCAACGGCCGGCTGTACGTGTGTCTATCCGAAAATTACACGTAACCTCTCTTAGCTCTCTGAAGTTTTTACACGTGCATTCCACGCGTGTAACTCTCAAACTGGCATGAACGCTGGCTTTTCCCGCGCTCGCGGCAATGGTCAGGCATTTGCATTGGCAGATGCAACCACACTAGACCCGACAATTGAAAAAAGTTTTGCAGATTTCTGTAAAGAAATTCGCCCATAACTCAGTCACGCTCTTCATTACTTTTGAACTATTGATGAGATGGTAACTGAAAGTCACTGGCCGAATCGCCAATCACGACCCTGATCGAAGGATTGGCAGCGCCGCAGTTATATGTTGAGACCGGATTAGTTGAAATGCTTTAGTAGTTGCAGACCAGAAATTCAGGGCCCCCACGTAAGAGCGAAAGCAAGCAAAACAAAGAGCAGGAGTAACGCCCTTGAAGCAGCAAACCACCGCGCAACAACTTTCTCTTTTTCTATTCATCTTCACGCTCGGCATTTTGATGTTGATTACCATGGGCTGCGGAGGCAAAGGTACGCTTTCCGCATCCAACGGCGGGACATCACCTTCAGCTTCGCCCACGCCAGCGCCGCCGCAGACGCCCGGAAGTGCAACCATTACAGCAACTCCATCGAGCCTGACTTTTGGTAGTTCCGCTCTGAATACCACCGCGACGCAAACCGTAAAGATCGCCAACACTGGCACGGCCTCCGCAACCATTACGCAGGATTCGGTCACTGGAACTGGATTCAGTACCGGGCTGACAACCCCATTGACTCTGGCCGCCGGTCAGAGCGTGAGCGCAACCATCGTGTTCACGCCAATTACGTCCGGCGCTCTCTCCGGCAGCTTGTCTCTTTCCAGCAACGGCGTTTCCCTTCTGAAGATTCCGTTGAGCGGCACCGGAGTCACTCCCGTTCCGCACTCCGTGGACATATCGTGGTTGGCCTCGGCCACATCTGGATTGCAGGGCTATAACGTCTATCGCGGCGCCACATCTGGTGGACCGTATTCCAGGATTTCATCGTTGCTCTCCGCCACCACACTTCTATTTACTGACAGCACTGTAGTCTCCGGTCAGCATTACTTCTATGTGGTTACCGACCTGAACACAAGCGGAGTTGAGAGCGCCACGTCCAATGAGGTCGCGGTCACCGTCCCTGTGCCGTGATTTTTTTGCCGGCCAATTCACTCAAGCTGAGACATAATATCTGGAGTATCGTAATCATGAAGTATAGAAACATCTTTCTCCTCTTTTTGTTGTTGTCGCCTGCCATGTTTTTCGGCCAGAGCGCACCGCCCAGCCTTTTCTTTTCTGACCTGGAAAGCGGCCCGAATACCGGTGGACAAAACAACAAAGGCGTATGGGTGACGATCTGGGGCAAGGGCTTTGGCGCCACCCAGGGCACATCCACCGTGACCGTTGGCGGTGGCGCTGTGGATAATTACCCTTTATGGTCAGACACTAAAATCACATTTCAGCTCGGCGCCGCCGCGGCAAGCGGCAGCATTGTTGTGAACGTTTCCGGGATCGGATCAAGCAATGGTGTGCCCTTCTCGGTCCGTCCGGGCAATATCTTTTTCGTGGCCACAACCGGCAATGATGCGAATACCGGCAGCTTTGCTTCTCCCTGGCAAACAGTTGTGAACGCAAAAAACCGCATGTCGGCCGGCGATACCACCTATCTGGAAAATGGCGTTTCGCAAACTTCGCAGGACAACTTCACCGCCTATCTCAGTATGGACAAGCAGGGCGCCAGCAATTCCGGCACAGCGGCTGCGCCCATGGCAATCGTCGCCTATCCCGGCGCCACCGCAACCATCGGCGTAGCCGGCGGACTGGCCTATGCCATCCGCACACCTAATATCGGAACCAACGAAGATTACTGGGTAATCTCACAGCTTCACATCATCGGCGGCACGCAATCCATGGACGTGAGCGGGACGGGATGGAAGATTGTTGGTAATGAAATGCAATGCCCGGGCGCGGACGCCCAGGTGGGCTGCTTTGAGATGAGCGGCGGTGACCACGTAAAGTTCTACGGCAATGAAGTGCACAATGCGGGCATCAATCCCACTTCATCCAAGTTCTATCACGCGGTTTACTTCAGCACTGATTCCAACCACATTGATGTAGGCTGGAACCATATCCATGACAACTTTACCTGTCGCGCGTTGCAGTTCCACTCTTCACCGCTTTGCTCGCCCAGTTGCGGCGCCGCCGACACCACAGGTTTTGACATGTTCGACCTGCATGTACATGACAACCTGATCCATGGCGATAACTGCAACGGCATCAATTTCGCCACCGTTGATCCTTCCAAAGGCACGGTTGAGGCTTATAACAATGTGATCTATCACGTTGGCTTGATGGATCCACTGCAACTGGGCGGAAGCTTTTCCTGCATTTACGTTGCCGGCATCACGAATAATGGTGTCCCCGGTACCGGCAACGTGCAGGTGTTTAACAACACCGTTTCTGATTGCGCCTCCAATAATTCAGCGAATGCCAGCGGATCGCGTGGCGCCTTCGGTGTGGGTGGCGGCCCCGCGAACCTGATCATGAATCTACGAAACAATATTGCTTATCAGCTCGCCGGAGAGATCTATCTTGACGGTAGACTGGCGCAGGTCACAGGCGATCATAATCTGTGGTTCGGGCTGAGCGCCGCTCCCACGCAGACGGTCAGCAATATCACCAGGTGATCCGCTTTTCGTGAATCGGACCATCTCTGATTACCACATCACCGGCACAAGTCCGGCAAAAGACACCGGCGTGACCGTACTGCCGGCTAATCCGTTCGTTCCAAATCCCGGCCCTGCCATCGGCAATGACAAAGATGGGGTCCTTCGTCCACAAGGTACGGCATTTGATTTAGGAGCTTACGAATTCTTTGCCGGAACCGGACTAACGCGTCCCAGCGCGCCGACGGCAGTCAAGGCCGTGGTTCACTAACTGGCTTTCGCTCGGAGCCAGGACAATGTTTTCAGTAGAGGCCCAGCTTGTTCCAAGTAGAGACGCAGCTTGTTGATAGAATCGCCGCGCCTCACACCGGTTTTGGGTCTTGGATAATTTCCAGGGTTGTCCATACTCGGAGCGCCGAAGGCGCGAAATTATTTAGCCCAGGCCGAAGGCCTGGGTGACCGTAAGGGTAATGGCGAGCCCCGTAGGCAGGCGGCACAGCAGAACGCCCATCATGACCCGCAGTGCCGAGGGTGGCGGAAAATGGACTCGGATTCCCCTACGATCGCGTCAGATTCAACAGAGCCCGCGCGCGTGCTAATCCGTACACCAGATAAAGGCTCGCCAACGGGATAAAGTCCGCCCACTTTTGCTCCGCCAGAAATCCGCCACACCGCCATCAACACTGGCGGCAACAACAACGCACCCAGTGCGATGACCGGCGCAATCCAACCGCCTCTCAACAACGCCATTACTGCCGTCACCACCAGGGCGGCAATGCCCGCCAGAGTATAGGCTGCAAATAACACTGCATTCTTGTTGTCAGAATGCAGTACGTCGCGCAGAAAGACTCTGACTACATGCGTTCCATGCCAGCACTGCTTGCGGTAAAAGATTTTCAGGCTCTGCGCCGTTCCCAGATGTACAACGCCAAGGTGCGGAAATGCCCGTACCGGCATCCCTGCTTTTCGCACTCGATCGCAGAGTTCGTAGTCCTCATTGGTTTGAATGGATTCATCGAAGCCGCGGACGCGCAGGAAATCTTCACGCCGCATGACCAGATCTCCGGCGGGTACGTGAGAAACGTCACCTGCCTTGGGCGCTTCCTGGTAAACATGCCAGATGCGTCCTACCCACGTGGAATTTCAGGGAGGAGGTAATGCGCGCCCACAACACCAGTACCGTCTTTGGCGCCAGAGCCAGGATATCGGTCAACCATGAGGGCGGCGGCAAGCAGTCAGCATCCAGAAATGCAAGGATTGCGCCGCTGGCAGCGTTCGCGCCAAGGTTGCGCAACGCTGAAATCTTGACACCATGCTTCTGCAGTACCGTAAGGTTCAGCCGGTCAGCAAAACTTTTGGCGATTTCAACGGTTGCGTCGGCTGATCCGTTGTCCACCAGAATTACTTCAAAATGGTCCGGCGGAAAATCCAGACGCGTCAGGCTATCCAGACATTTGCCGATCACCCGCGCTTCATTGAAAGCCGGAATAATAATCGAGACCTGAGTTTCGCCAATCAGGCCCTGCCTCACCGGCTTTCGATTTCCGGCCTCGGG
Source organism: Terriglobia bacterium (assembly GCA_963824835.1). Classification (GTDB taxonomy): domain Bacteria; phylum Acidobacteriota; class Terriglobia; order Terriglobales; family Acidobacteriaceae; genus Angelobacter. Next base: position 294,174 of record CAWGRA010000003.1, read on the forward strand.
CGTTTATGTTTGTTGTTCAGTCTTCATAAATTCGCCACCCTGGCCATGTTCCGGGCGGTGTCATCGGCAAATCGGCTCCTGTTAATGCCCAGCACGCTTTCATACATGCGCAGATAGTTTTCAGCCATTGCATCTGAGGTAAAGTGCCGGCGTACCCAGGCATGTCCCTGGATGGCAAGCCGGCTACTCAACGCCGGGTCACTCAGCAGGCGATCAAGGGCCGCTCTCAATCCCACAACATCTTTCGGATCCACCAGCAATCCCGTTTCGCCGTCGCGGACTACAGTAGGAATGGCGCCAACCTTTGACGCGATCACCGGCCTGGAAGCAGCCATGGCTTCCAGGACAGTCATGGGCAGGCCTTCATTCAGAGACGGCAGCACGAAAATATCAAAGCCCGCATACACATTCGCCATGTCACCGCGTTGGCCTGCGAAAACAATCCGTGAAATAAGGTTGAGGCGATCAGCCATGGATTCGATAGCGCCCTGGTCCGGACCCTCACCCACAATGACCAGACGCAGATCGGGATGTGAGTTGGTGAGGCCCGCGATTGCCTCCAGCAGATATTCAAATCCCTTTTGCAGGTCGAGTCGCGCCACAATGCCGATGGTTTTTCCCTGTCCAATCCGGAGAGGGGCCAAACCATGCCGGTTCCGCGCCAGCAGAATTTGTCTATATCAATCCCGTTGGCGATGGTATGGATCTTGTTGTCAGCGATCCCCGCATCCCGCAATTGCCCGGCGACAGCATTTGAAACAGCGGCAACGCCGTTGAACTTCCTCAGCGCTATCCGGTCCAGCCGGTTGTAGATGCCCAATGCGGCCGTTCCTCCCACCCAGTTGTGGCAGGTTGCCACAATCGGCTTTGCTTCCCTGCGGGCCGCCAGATAGCCGTAAAGATCAGCCTTGTAACCGTGGGTGTGGATAAGATCAACCTGGTCCGTGCGAATGTATTCCCGGATCTCCCGAATGGCGCGCAGGTCGGCGCGACCTTCACAGCGCAGCATGCGTACGCTGATGCCGCGGCTGCGGGCGCGCTCGTACAATGCCACATTCGGCTGATGCACGTTATAGAACAGCAGCAGGCAGGGATCGCAGCCGATGCTTTTCTGGCTTTGCGCCAGATTCAAAAGCATGTTCTCCGCGCCGTAATATCCGCCACTGCTGATTAGCTGTAAGACTCGCACTCTCTACTCCCTGAACTTTTACTGTTGACGCGCTTCCTCAAATTCGTTGTACCCGGTAAGCCGGCACCATAAGCGGTGATAACGGTCATCTCCCACCAGATTTACAATGCCTCTCCTGATCTGGAATCGCATCTTCATCTTGCGAAGCATCGCTTTGTCACCTCGCACGATGCTTTCGAACTGCTGCAATGAGGTTGTATTGCGGACCATGAAACGGCCCAGCACCTTCACCCCGAACATCTCGGTTGCGATCCACGGCTCAGAAACGTACACGCGGCGATAGCCTGCGTCCGCGCACGCGCGCAGCACACGCGCATCCCATCGCCCGCCGGGTATTGATATCTCTTCCACTCTGTCACCCAGCCGGTCTTCAAGAGTTTGCCTGGACATCTTCAACTCGTGTTTCAGATCGTGATCATCACAGCCGGTGAGAAACTTATGCGACCATCCGTGCGATTGCAGCGAATGTCCCGCCGCCTGCAACTGCCTGAGCTGTTCCCAGCCAAGAAATTTCCGCGCAGTCCCAATCAAACCGGGAGTAATGAAGTATGTGGCTTTGATTCCGAACTCAAGCAGTAAAGGAGCGGCAATCTCCATCTGTGACAGCTCACCATCATCAAAAGTCACAAGCGCGCCGGGCCCGGATTCAGAGCCATGGCCGAGCATCCCAAGTTGATCTTTGAATTGCCGCAACGGAACGCAGTAGGAGTAATTGGATTCCGGCATCACCTCGTGATAGGCCAGAATGGCTTTGTTTTGGGCATGGCTGCTCATCGGCCGTCACTCCGTCACCCCAGCACTCACACCAGCAGTTTCAATGGCCTGGCTGTTCAGGATTTGCGAGGCTTCCTCAGCCGCCAGAACATCACAGAACCGCGCGAACTTGTACCGCTTCAGCAGGCGGCCCACCTTGCTGCTCATATTCTTGAGCTGCGTGTAATGGCGAAATCGGGATTTCAATTTGCCTGCAATACGAGGCTGGTCAGGATCAATCTCCCACGGATGCAGATAAACCACTACCCGCTGCGCGTAGTTTTTCTCAAAGACGCGAAAGGCCATGTCGTTGTAAGCCGCGGGAAAGATTCTCAGATAGCCGCCGCCCGCCACAGGCAGATTCGTTCCCATGAATCGTAAAGTTGCCGGAGGATACTCCCGCAATTTGCGCCCGTTTTCGAATTCAAACGTGTATGGAAACCGTTGCGCTCCGGGAACCCCGTAAAGATCGTGATGGATGGGATAAATGCTGGAGTCGTATGTGAACCCTTCTTCGGCCAGGATCTCCAGCGCCCACATGCAATCTTTGGTGATGGACCAGCTCGGCGCGCGGTAGCCGTTAACAGCAACCCCGGCTGCGTTCTCAATGGCCTGTTTGGCGCGACGCGTATCCTCACGAAATTCTTCCGGTGAGAGACTGTAGATGGTGCGGTGCCAGTAGCTGTGGCAGGCCAACTCATGTCCGCGAGCATGGACCTCGCGCACCAGTTCAGGAAATTTGTCTGCGACCCATCCCACAAAGAAGAATGTGCCCCTGGCGCCATGTTCGTCGAAAAGATCGAGAACCCGGCGGGTATTTGCATCAACGCGGCTTGGATATTGCTCCCAATCGTCGCGCTTGACCTTCTCGGCAAACGCTTCCACCTGAAAATAATCTTCAACGTCCACCGTCAGCACGTGCGCCAGGGGCCCCGGGATTTTCCCCGAGGCTGGGTGATGAATTCGTATTGGACTGGCAGCTTGCCTTGGTCATCGTCAAAACAGGGTTTCCCTTGCAGGGATAGTCGGAACCTTTTGAACAATGCACGGGCAATGCCGTTACGTTTGCGATGCAACCTGTTCATTTCTATCGCCTTGGGATGAGATCGACGTCAAGCCGAAGCCTAAGGGTGCAAAAGAATGCACATACTGAGTAACTCAATTGTCTTCAATCTGCGCTTAAATGACCCGTCAATTCTCCGCAACCTGTTGCAAAGACTCCGGTAAGCAACTTTCCTGGCATTTCTGAGCGGCCTAAAATGGTGGGATACGAAAGGAACGGAAACTGCTTCTTACAAGTTGATTAAGGTCTCGCCGATGCGAGTTCGGCACACGAGTGGTAGGGTAAAGGAAAGGTTCTGATATTTGGCTGTCGCACAACAACTCAAATCCCTGAGTCACCAGATTTCCTATATTTCCGGAATCTCAGCGGCTGTAGCGCGCAGGCAGTCGTGTTCGCGGATCATCATGTATCACGGCGTTTCGGGGAAAGACGCTGCCCTGTTCTCTGACCAGCTCTCCTACCTTTCCCGCAATTTTCGGATCGTCTCTCTGGCAGACATGCTCGATAAAATTAAACAAAATGGCCACGCTGCGGCTGACGAAATAGTCCTGACCTTTGATGACGGTCTGCGCAACAATTTCAGCGTTGTTTATCCTCTGCTGAAAAAGTTCAATGCACCGGCCACATTATTTGTCTGTCCTGGATTGATTAGCTGCGGCAAGTGGCTCTGGAACCACGAAGCCCGCTGCCGGCTGTTGACGCTTGGCCCAGAGCGACTGAAGGAACTCTCCCGGCATCTCTCCGCACCATGCTATTCGGTGGAGGGACTGATCGAGTGGATGAAAACAGTTTCCCTTCAGGAACGCCGGCGCGCCGAGGAATTGATTGCCGTCGCTTCACGACGCTTCAGTGCTTCATTACAACGAGCATGCCGCTTATGACATGATGAGCTAGGAGGAGTTGCAGTCACTGGATCCTGAGCTTATCACCATTGGCTCACACAGCTTCAGCCATCCCATACTGACGACGCTTCAGGATGATCAACTCGACTTTGAGCTTAAAGAGAGCCGTCGGCAACTGGAAGAAAAACTTGATCGCCCGGTCCCCTACTTCTGCTATCCGAATGGGTCACTTGACTCGCGCGTCCACGGCCTGGTGCAGAAATATTATGAAGCCGCTGTATCCACTGAAAGCGGGATTGTAGGCCGTAGCCAGTCGGCCGACCGGCACCGGCTCCCGCGCATACCTACGGCAAATAGCACAGCATTGCTGGCATGGCGGCTGCACCGCCCGGGAGCATGACCATGCCCGTCCTTGTGCTTGATGGCCATAGCCGCGCTGCCCTTGAAACCCTGCAAAGCCTGGGGCGCGCCGGAATTGAAGTTGATATAGCCGCTGAATCGCTGGATTGTCTGGCTATGTATTCGCGCTATGCCACAAACCAGCTTTTGCAACCTTCGCAGGCGAACGGGGCTTTTCAAGCGTGGCTGCGTGATCAGGACAGGGTTCGTGGTTATGAACTGATTGTGCCCGCGACGGAGGCATCCTTACGCGGGCTCCGCGTACTTGATGAAGAGGATCCCCTTCGCCGCAAGGCCGTCCTGCCATCCAACTATGCTCTGGACATCGCCATCGACAAAGAAAAAACCTGTGCGCTGGCTGCGCATCTGGGCATTCCGGTCCCACAGGGCAGGCTAATCTCCAGCATCCATGAGATTGGCGGTCGCCGCAACTTTTCCCGTCGTACTGAAACCGGTTTGCAGCAAGGTGATGATGCAGGGCGAACTGCGCACGCTAGCCGTGGCCGTGGTCAAGACGGAGGAACAGCGCCGCCAGCAATTGCGGCAATGGCTGCCGTTTACCTCCGTGCTGGAACAGCAGTACGTGACGGGTAAGGGCGTGGGCGCGGAATTTCTTTTTGATCGCGGACGCAAAGTCTGGCATTTTGTGCACGAGCGCGTGCACGAGTATCCGCTTTCCGGCGGCGCCAGTTCGTACCGCAAATCCATTTCTCCGCCTGAAAAAATGCTGGCCGATGCTGAAAAGCTTCTAACCGCACTCAACTGGCATGGCGTTGGCGATGGTGGAGTTCAAAATGGATTCTGGCGGCCAGCACTGGGTGATGGAAATCAATCCTCGCTTCTGGGGCTCCCTGGCCCTGGCGATTGATGCCGGCGTTGACTTCCCTTCCGGCTTGCTGAGCATTGCCCGGGGGCAAACTCCCGCGGCACAACCGAACTATCAGACAAATTTTTATACGCGTGACCTGCGCACTGACGTGGAATGGTTCAAAGGCAATCTCAGGGCTGATCCGCGGGATCCTTTGCTATTGACGCGGCCTCGAGTAACTCCTTTTCTGGAGTTGCTCCGTCCCGTGCTGGGCCGCGAAAGCTGGGACCACTTTGACTGGCGTGACTTGCCTGTTACCTGGCGGATCATCAGCCCAGGCAATCCAGGCACAAGTTCAACCCGTGATGCGACGGTTCCGTCCGCCGCACCGTAGCCGAAATTGGTTCCGTCATCACCGCGGCGTTCTCAACAATGTCAGCAAGCGTCCTATCCGCAAGATTGCTCTTAATCTGTCTGGGAAACATATGCCGAAGCCCGTTGGCTGCCAAGCTGGCTGAACAGCAGCTTACCGGAATTGAAATTGTCTCCGGCGGCTCTTATCCGAAGACGGGACGGCCTTCTCCGGAAAAGATCATCCAGATTGGCCATGATTTCGGCATTGATCTGGCTCAGCATCGTTCACGCATCGCTGATGGCCAATTGCTGGGAGACGCTGATCTGATTCTGATGATGGACGTTGCCAACATGCAGCAAATGGAGATGTCATTCCCTCAACTACTCCCGCGAACAACCTTTCTGGGACTGTTTGCTGAAAAGCCTCAGCTCAACATCGCTGATCCATACACCGCGGGCGATCCCGAAACTTTAAGGATATGCGGGCAAATCCGCGACGCCGTTAGTGGCCTGGCCGCGTTCGTGAATCGCACTGGCCATGCGACATCAGCCGCTAAAGACCCCGCCCCAGCCACCCCGGTTTCTCCGTTCTCGCCCACGCCTTAGGAAGAAATTTGCAGGTTCACTATGTGCAAACAATTGCGTAGTCCGAGATGCGAAGCCGCTTGAACACTCATGCACCCCGGCGTAAGCGATTGAAATAAAGTGGTTTGCTCCCACATCATTTGGAACCCCACTTGCCCTTTGAATGGCCGGCAGCAGCTCATTTAAGGATAGGTATGTATTCGGCATTTTACGGACTACAGCAGGAACCATTCAGGCTCACGCCAGATCCTCGATTTCTTCATCTGGCCGAACCTCACCGCAATACCTTGCGGGCCATGGTTGAGGGTATTGCATCACGCAAAGGCCTTCAGATTTCCGTGGGACCGATTGGCACCGGCAAGACTACGCTGCTTTACTGCCTGCAACACCTTCTGATGCATGAAGCTTCGCCGCAGTGTCCTGTCCGTTCCGCGTTCATTGTGAACCCGACCGTCAGCGTGGATGAGATGTTTGAGATGCTCTTTGATGAACTGGAAATCACCACGCATGCCGCAACCAAGCCGGCTCGTTTGCGCGCCCTCCATGAACTCCTGCTGGAAACGCACAAGCGCAACGGGGCTGTGGTGGTAATCATTGATGAAGCCCATCTGCTTTCTCCCGCGTTGATTGAAGAGGTCCGGCTGCTTTTGAATCTGGATAACTATCCGGTGAACGTTCTGCAAATCATTCTCTGCGGACAGCCTGAACTCCTGCCCTTGCTGATGAAGCCTGAGCTGATGGCATTGAAACAGCGCATCTCAGTGGTTTCCAGACTACGCGCACTCACGTTGATTGAAACTCGCGCGTACATTGCTGAGCGCCTGCACGTGGCTGGCCTGGCCGGCGAGAGCATGTTCACCACGCCGGCCCTCGAGGAAATTCATCGTCGCACCAACGGCGTTCCGCGCCTGATCAACTCCATTTGCGACAAGGCCCTCAATCTGGGCCAGCGCAGACAATCGCGTAAGATCGGCGCCGATCTCATTACTGATGCATCCGATGAGCTCAGCCTGATCGAGTTCTCTCTGGACGCGCCACAAACTTCAGACAATGCTTCCGCGGTCTTTGCCGCCGCCGGCACACAAACGCAAAAACTTTAATGCCTGCGGAAGATAGGACTGGTACCGAAACTATATGAGCAAATTCTTCAATGAAACCCGTAGTCTTAAAGGCGCCACCGCTGCTCCTGCCACGGCCAATGTGGACATTCAGGAGTTGGTAGGGTCTCTGAAGCAGAGCATGTCTGGCAATGGCAGCACGGCCGTTGATGCTGAGACAGACCTGAAACATCTGCTTAAGCCATTGAAGGATTCCAATGAAGGCACGGTACAGGTTGTTTCCACCAGGCTGGATAAGTGCCGATCAATCCGCCTGCCGCGAACCGAAGAAAAGTCCTTTCTAGTCACGCAATACGACCCGGCCATGCAGTCCGCGGTGGAAGCCTACCGCACTCTGCGTACGCGTCTGGTCAAGCAGCAAACCAAAACAGGAGCGCGATCCCTGGTTGTAAGCAGCGCCGCGCAAGGCGAAGGCAAAACGCTCACCAGCTTCAATCTGGCATTGTGCTACGCCAACATACAGAACTGGCCGGTGCTGCTGGTGGACGCCGACCTCCGCACCGGAGGCCTTTCAAGCCTCATGGGCGATCCAGAATCTCCGGGACTGGCCGGCATTCTGGAGGGCAATTCCTCATATCAGGATGCGGTTCTGCGGACTGATTGTCCCAGCCTTTACGTTCTGCCCCGCGGCGATACTACTTCCTCTCCCCCGGAACTTTTCTCTGCTCCTAATTGGAAGGAGTTCATCGGCTGGGCGTCAGAAACTTTCAGGCTGGTGATTATTGATTCGCCGCCCATCATGAACCTGGCCGATTTTGAGCTCATCAGCGCGCCCTGTGAAAGCGCCATGCTGGTGGCGCGAGCTCGCAAAACCGATCGCCATGCCCTGACCCGCGTACTTGCTCAGGTGGATCCCAAAAAGCTTGCGGGCGTCGTATTCAACGCAGCAGAAGATGAGCTGAGCAAGGGTTATTACAAATACACCGCTAGTTCTCGCGCCTGAGCTGCAACCAGGACCCGTCGCGCCAGAGTGTTGAAAACAGGCCTTATATACTTGGCTTGCTTAACCTCGCACGGGACTAAAATAAAGATGTTATGCGCAGGCTGCCTTCCATCGCTCTCATTGGCACGCTGATTTTGATTGCGTCCGCTGCTCGGCCACAGGTGCGTGGCGGCGGTGGTGGAGGAATGCGAGGCGGCGGTGGCATACACATGTCTAGCCCGGGGCCGCACGTTCCGGCAGGGCGTCCGGTGGGTTCAGGATTCTCATCGGGGCCGGCGTTTCAAAGAGCGCCGGCTGGCCGGCCGACTTTTTCCCGCGGTCCCATTTTCCCCGGCAGGCGCACCCGGCATTGGCGCGAATCACTTTACGGCGCGGAATCGCGTTTTCTTCAGCGGCCGTGACCGCTTTTTCAGCGGCCGTGACCACCGCTTTCGTTCTGGCTTTTTCCACCATCGCTTTCGCTTTAACAACCCATTTTTTGGGGCCAACTGCTTTGGCTTTGGTTTCGGCTTTGGCAATCCATTCTGCGGCACCTTCATAAGCTCAGGGTTTTTATTCGCTGATCCCTTCTTTGGCCTCGGTTATGGTTATGGTGCGGGTTATCCGTATCCCCCGCCAGATTACTACCCCTCACAATCGGAAACGTCGAATGACGATAACCAAGTGGCGCTTACCGCCGAGATCCAGCATTTGAGCGATGAGATTCAGGATCTGCGCGACGAACGCAAACTCGACGAGCAAGCCCGGGAACGTCCACCAGCTTCTTCCGGCGCCACCCTTTCCGCTGTGCCGCCTTCCGCAAATACCATTTTTGTTCTGCATGATGGCCGTCGCATCACGGCGAAGAATTTCGCCATCTCCGGGCAGACGCTGTGGATACTCAATGAGAACACCGCGCGTAAGACTCCGCTCTCTGATATCGACCGTAGCCGCCACAGAAAAAGCGAACGCCGAGAATGGGATAGAGATCCATCTACCCGAAGCCGCGCCGCCGAAATAACCCCCTTTGTTCAGGCCATAAGGTAGTCTTCCACCTATAACCCAGATAGTTTAGGACTGCCAATCCAGCTACAAACATGCTAGGATGTGCGGGCATTTGCCTTAAAAACAGTTGCCGGGGAAACCAGCATGCGTCAGGTCTTGCACTCTTTCATCATCAAAGGACTCGTTCCTTACCATTTGCGTTGTTGCTTCTCAGGCACAGCAGCCGGCGGCAGCTCCCGCCCCAGGCTCCGCCACGAGCCTGCCAACCTTGAAGATCACTACCCGCCTGGTGGTGGTGGATGTAGTTGCCGCGGATGGGAAAGGGCATCCGATTACTGACCTGAAGTCCGAAGATTTCACCCTGACGGAAGAAGGCACGAACCAGCAGATCAAGATCTTCAATTTTCAGCACCCAGACGCCGCCGATCAGGCCCAGCAGCCCCCGGTAAAGCTGCCGCCGAATCTGGTAACAAACGTACCCACGTATAAGCCAAACCGCACCATGAGCGTGCTTCTGCTGGACGGCCTCAACACAGAAAACGTGGGCCAGAAATATGCTCGCCAGGAAATGTTGAAATATCTGGACAAGCTTCCCACAGGCCAACCGGTGGCGGTGTTTGTGCTGGGGAACCGGCTGCGCATGATTCAGGACTTCACCACCGATCCGCAGATGTTGAAGGCGGCAGTGGCCAGGCTCAAGGACAACAGCTCCAGCTTACTCCAGACTAACCCAACCGCGCCGGCAGCGGCTATGGCGGCCATGATGGATGTACCTGGAATGCTGCAGCAAATGCAGCTATTCCAGCAGGAAAACCTGGCCGCACAAACCGACCAGCGGGTGCAGATGACGTTTAATGCGCTCACGGCCCTGGCGCGCACTCTAGCTGGTTATCCGGGCCGTAAAAACCTGATATGGGTTTCCGCCGCCTTTCCCGCCAATCTGTTCGTGGACTCTCAAGGCATGTTTTCTTCGAACGCAAGGCGTCAGGAAGCTGCCATGTCATCGCGCAACAGTTACTCAGAAGCCACTGAGCGGCTGGCGGACGAGCTTAGTAACGCTCGCGTCGCCGTTTACCCGGTGGACACGCAGGGAGTTTCAAATTATGGCGTCTATTCATCTCTCAGCAATTCTGACAGTAATGGTAATTATCTTGGAGTCACCGCAACTGGAAGATCGGGCGCCAGCCGGTTAGAAGGCGCCTCGGCCATGGGATCCGAACTTGGCAAAACCACTGAGGGCCTGCAAGCGGCACACTCGACCATGAACACCGTTGCCGAACGCACCGGCGGCAGGGCCTTCTACAACACCAATGATCTCACCGGCGCCATCCGCGATGGTATTGAAGACGGCTCAACCTATTACACGCTGGGCTACTATCCTGAAAATAAAGATTGGAATGGCAAGTTCCGCAAGATCGTGGTCAAGGCAAACCGTCCGGGCGTGAAGCTTCATTACCGTGAAGGATATGTAGCTAGTGATCCGCGCGGCTATCTAAAGATGGCTCCCAAACAACAAGCCATGGACTTTGGCCAGGCGCTCAACCTGGATACTCCCATCGCCACCGGGCTACCGTTTAAGTCCGCGCTCATCATGCCCTCGGAAAAAACGGCCAATAAACTCGTGATCAACTTCGGGGTTGACGCGCACGCCCTGAGTTTTGATTTGCAGGATGACGGCCTGCAACATACCAGCGTGGATTGTGCCGTACAGGTATTCAACAACAAAGGCCTTCCCACCCGCGCCGTCCAGGCACAAAATTTCTCCGCCGCGCTGAAACCGGAACAGTATCAACTGGTGATGCAGAAATTCTTTCCCTGCAATCAGACGCTGGCTTTGGAACCCGGAGACTACCTGCTGCGCCTTGGCGTGCGCGACAATACCACCGGCCTGATCGGGACTGTGAACGCCCCGGTAACAATCGCCGGCACCATTAACCCAGCGGCCCCGGCGAAGCCGTAAAGTAAGTCGCATCGCCAAAAGCGACGATCTCCAAATTTTCAATTTTGGCAGTTTTGGCAATTCCGGCGATTTTGGCAATTGCTCTCAGGGTGTTATCCTCGCCATTCTTCTTATCGCAGGGGTTCATGAGCAATCTTTTTCTGGTCCGGCACGGCCAGGCATCATTTCTGGAAGAGAATTATGACAAGCTCTCCACCAAGGGCGAGGCCCAGAGTCGCATGTTAGGCGAGTACTGGGTAAGGCACGGCGTCACGTTTGACCAGGTTTTTTCAGGGCCGCGTTCTCGCCAGCGCCACACCGCTCTACTGGCGGGCGAAGCGTACGGGAAAGCAGGGCTGTCCTGGCCCGATGCCATTATTGTTGAAGGCTTTGATGAATTCAGCGCTGAAGCCGTGATCGAAAAGGCGCTTCCCGGCCTACTCGAAAACGATCAGCATGTCAGGACCTTGCACGCTGAGTTTGAGAAAGCGGAAAGCCAGGCGGAACGTTTCAAGGCTTTCCAGCGCGTATTTGAAGTCATTGTTGGGCGCTGGGCCGGCGGAAAATTGCATTTGCCGGGAATTGAACCATGGTCTGACTTTTGCCATCGTGTGCAGAACGCCCTTGCCACTTTGACCGCCACTACCGCACCTAACCTCAACATTGTTGTGTTTACTTCCGGCGGACCCAACGGGGTGGCCATGCAGCGGGCCCTGAACCTGAACACTGATGCCACGCTTCGTACTGCCTGGATGACCGTGAACTCCGCTTACAGTCACTTCATTTTCTCCGGCGACCGTTTCACCCTGGCCTCTTATAATTCTTATCCACACATCACTGACCGGGAGTTCTTCACGTATCGGTAGTAACGGCAAAACACATGGCTGACTTTCAAGATCAATCGGCTTTTCAGGACCAGGCGGCGGAGATACGCAGCGGCGAAGAACTCGATGTCGTCGCGGCTTGAGCCTTATTTGCGCGCCCATCTCCCTGGAGCAAATGGCGCCTTTCAGGTAAAGCAGTTTCCCAGCGGACACTCCAATCTTACTTACTCGGTGACGCTGGGCGGCGAACAGATGGTGCTGCGCCGGCCTCCGTTCGGCAGCAAGGTAAAGCATGCGCATGATATGGGGCGCGAGTACAACGTGCTCAGCAAATTGCACGGCGCCTATCCTTCCCCGAAGCCGCTGCTTTTTTGCCCCGACGAATCCGTGATCGGCGCGCCGTTTTACCTGATGCAGCGTGTGCGCGGAGTGATTCTGCGCCGCAAGCTGCCTGCCGGTTTCGCATTGCCGCCGGGAACCGCGCGGCAACTGAGTGAATCCTTTGTGGACAACCTGGCTGCTCTTCATCAGCTTGATTACAAGGCACTCGGCCTGGGCGATCTGGGCAAGCCGCAAGGTTATCTGGAGCGGCAGGTGAAAGGTTGGATAGAACGCTATCACGGATCAAAGACGCACGAACTTCCTGAAGTCGCGATTCTATCTGCCTGGCTTACCACTCGCATGCCCTCGCAAAGTGACAACACGCTCGTCCACAATGATTACAAGTATGACAATATCGTGCTGGCTGAAGATGACATCACACAGATCAGAGCCGTGCTGGATTGGGAGATGTGCACGCTGGGCGATCCGCTGAGTGATCTTGGCACCGCCATTGCCTATTGGGTGAACACTGATGATCCGCCGGAGATGCAGATGGTCCGCTGGGGACCTACAAGCCTTGAAGGCAGCCTTACCCGTGCACAGATCGTAGAGCGCTATGCGCAGCAGACCGGGCGCGACGTATCAGGCATCGTTTTCTATTATGTGTTCGCCTTATTCAAGGTAGCGGTCATCATCCAGCAGATTTACTATCGCTACCACCACGGCCTGACCAGGGACCAGCGATTCGCCACGCTCGGTGAATTTGCCAGGATGCTGATGCAAACGGCGCTGCGGGCTGCGAAGCGCGGGACGATTTGAACCGTGGTTCGATTCTTCACTTCTCTTCATTCCATGGTTCTCTCAATGTTTGACGCTAGACACAGCCGGCCTGGAGCACCATTCATCGCCGATTATCTCACCGTCAAAAACAATCGTCGTCATCCCGAACCCCGTAAATGAGGCGGCGTTTTCTTCAGCCGCCGAATAGTGGGTGAGGGAACTTGCGTTTGTTTCGCGTAATCAATATTGCACAAGGCTAACGGTAATACCGGACCAGCCACTCCGCCACGCAGGCCGGCTTTTCGCTGCCTTCAATCTCCACGGTTGTGTTGTACTGCGCTTCCAGGCCGTTAGGCTCAACGTCTTTGGCCGCGGCCAGTACAAAGCGCGCCCTGATTTTGGATCCCACTGGGACCGGCGACACAAAACGCACTTTATTCATGCCGTAATTCACGGCCAGACGAAACTTCTGCTGAATCGTGACCGCGCCTTCCATGAAATGCGCCAGCATGGAAAGCGTGAGGAAGCCGTGTGCAATGGACGTCTTGAAAGGCGACTCTCGTTTTGCCCGTTCCACGTCCACGTGAATCCACTGGTGGTCCAGGGTAGCGTCGGCAAAATCCTGCACGCGGTCCTGGGTCATGGTGAACCATTCTGTGACCGCAACTTCCTGTCCCACCATTTCTTTTAGAGCATCCAGAGATTCAAATATGTGTGGCGGCATGGGCACCTTTCCAAAAACCAAGTTTATATGCTTACACCAGCGTGGCGACCACAGTTTTGCGCAGCATCTTCCGGCTGGTTCTGCTGGCTGATATTCATGTCCACTCGCCGGACTATCATGACAAGGCAATCGCCGAATATCAGGAGATTCTCGAAGACCGATCCTCAGAAGCGCTTCCGCATTGCGTGGATTGGGCTACGCCTACCTTCAGAGCAAGGATTACGACAAGGCCGCTGATTATTTCCAGCGCGCCGTAAAGCTCGAATTCGAAAGATCCCCGCGTGCATTATTACGTGGCCCTGCTCAAGAGCCGGGAGCATGGAAATACATTCAACTTCACTGACTCACAGGAACTGCCCGAAGTTATTCCGAGCTTGAGACCGCAATCGCTCTCGATCCCCACTTTTGCCGATCCTTATTCGCTGATGGCATTTGCCTACGCTGCGAATCATGAGCGCGAGAAAGGCCTGGCAAGCATGCAAAAAGCGCTGTCTGCTCAGTCCTCGGAATGAAGCTTACGATTTCAACCTGTGCGCAGATGCTGATCGCCAATCAACGGCTTGATGATGCTGAGAAAGTTCTGCATGCGCTGGAGAAAACTTCAAATCAGCAGCTCGCATTCAGCGTCCAGAACTCCTTGAATACCGTACAGATGATGAGACAACACCCAGTCCACGTGAGTTCGACAAGCCGACACCAAGTGAGCAGCGAGGGCGATGAAGACGTGACAGTCAACCGTTGAAAACTCATACCCGCGGATCAGGCGGGACCATCACAGGGATACACACATCACCATCACTCTGAAGCCCGGGCAGAAGCCGCCGAAGAGTGCGGAAATACGCGGCAAACCTTGCTTCCGTTGATTGCTCAAAGAACCAAAGCCGTCACGCTGACTGTGGTTTCTGACTCGAAGACCTTGAAGTTGCAGGTTCCCGATCGCCAGGAATCTTATGGTCACTGGCGGCGGAACATTTTCTTGTTCGCTGGCAAACAAGAAGGTAGCAGTGAATTATCTGGACCTGGGCGACGGTGAAGGTATTGCCATGATTCTTCAGTTCCTTCACTGAAGTTAGCGAAGCAACACAATCGAACAGGGCAAGACTAAGGGCTCGCGCCGTCCAGCGCGGGCCCGTTGCTTCAAGAGCCTTGAAGGTATTGCCGCAAGAAAGCCCATTCAGCGGGGTTGGAGCGAAGCGACTACAATAAAATGCCGGGTTTACATCCCGCCCGTTACTTCCAGCACCTGGCCGGAAACATAATCGGACAATGGAGAGGCGAAGAAAAGCACTGCGCCGGCGGCTTCCTGCGTGGTCCCGGCCCGCCCCATGGGTATAAACTTTGACATCATTTGCAGGCGATCGGCGGGAATGCCAAGATCAATCTCCACGCCCTCGCGCTGGATCTTCGCGTGCTCTTCTTTCGCCCGCGTCAGCCGCGTATCAATCCATCCAAAAGCCACGGCGTTTGCCTGGACGTTGAACATGCCCCACTCTTTCGCCAGCGTTCGCGTGAAGCCGATAACCCCGGCTTTTCCGGCGGCATAGTTCACCTGTCCCGGATTGCCGCGCGTTCCGGTGGTGGAGCTGATGCCGATGATCTTGCGCGCCTGCGCCTTCCCTGTTTCTGCCTGCTCTTTTTTCGCCGACTCGCGAATGAACGTCGAGGCCGCGCGGACGATCCGAAATGGCGCCGTGAGGTGGCAATCGATGATCGCCTGCCATTGCTGGTCCGTCATCTTGTGGATCACGCCATCCCAGGTATAGCCGGCATTGTTCACAATGATATCCAGCCCGCCAAATTTATCCAGCGTGGCTTTGATGAGAGCGTCAGGAAATGCGGGGTCAGTAACATCGCCGACGTGGGCGTGCACATGACCGCCGGAATTCTGAATAGCCGCGGCTGCGTCGTTGAGCGGCGCTGGATCAATATCCGACATGACCACGCGCGCGCCATGCTGTGCAAACAGCTCTGCTGTAGCCTGACCAATGCCGCGAGCGGCCCCCGTAATAATCGCAACTTTTCCTTCAGCAACTTCAATTCAAGAGCACCTGTTCGCCATGACTACGGTTGAGCGCGTGGCCGCTTCCAAATCCGCTTGAAACGCGAGCGCGTTCGTCGCTCTAAGAGCCCTGTTGCATCGGGCTGGCGCGTGTTCGGCCTCGCCCTCTTGCCGATTGGTGCTCTTATTTCCTGGTCGCCATTTCTGGACGAATGCTTTCCGTGCCTGACCAGTATTTCTTTCGCAACTCTTTCTTCAGAATCTTGCCCGTCCCCGTCTTGGGCAGCACGTCCATAAATTCAATGGAGCGCGGGCATTTGTAGTGAGAAAGCCGTCCGCGGACAAACTCCAGCAGTTCCGCTTCCGTGCATTTGGTCCCGGGTTTCAGCGCAACCAGCGCCTTGGGAACTTCTCCCCATCGCGAATCGGGAATCGGAATCACCGCAACCTCATAGACATCAGGGTGGGCGAGAATGGCTTTTTCCACTTCCAGCGAGGAGATGTTTTCTCCGCCGCTGACAATGATGTCCTTCTTGCGATCGACAATCAGCAAATAGCCATTCTCATCCATGGTTGCCATGTCGCCGGTATGGAACCATCCGTTACGCATCACCGTCGCGGTGGCTTCAGGTTGCTTCCAGTAGCCCTCCATCACGCCGTCACTCTGGGCCACAATTTCGCCCACGCTGACTCCGTCGTGGGGAACGTCCTTATCGTCAGCGTCCACAATGCGGACTTCAACGCCTGGCAGCGCGTATCCGGTACGTGCCTGGCCTTCATAACGGGCTTCGCCCTGGAGTTCCAATCCGGTCTTGGATTTGGCCGTGGTCAGCACAGGGCAGGTTTCAGTGAGGCCATACCCCGAGTAACACTGGCAGCCGATCTTCTCTTCCACTTCACGGACCAGCGTTGGTGACGCCGCCGCGCCACCCAGGGTTATGCGTGTAAGGCTGCTCAGGTCATACTTCCCGCGCTCCGGACAGTTCACCAGCGCTGTCGCCATGGTCGGCACCAGGCTACAGGCATGGACTTTTTCTTCCTGAATAATGCGGAACACCTCAGGCGGATCAAACTTTGCGATCATCACATGCGTGCCGCCGGTCAGCGTGAGCGAGTGCGCCACGCCCCAGCCGTTGGCATGAAATAGCGGGATGGTGTGCAGTTCCACCGAACTGGTGTTGCTGCTGAAATTAATGGCCACGTTCAGGGCGTGCAGGTAGATATTGCGATGCGTTAGCATCACTCCCTTTGGGTTCGCGCTGGTGCCGCTGGTGTAAAAAAGCTCAGCCAGCGCATTTTCGTCCACCTGCATGACGTCACTCTGGTAAGGCTCCGCCGCGGCCAGCATCTGCTCATAATTCTGCTTTTCCATCCAGCCTGCCTCAGGCTCATGATCAAGCGCGACAAATGACTTCACTGTTTCAAGTCCGGCGCGGAAGCCTTCCACCATGGGCATAAATGGCTCCTGAAAGATGAGAACAGTGGCGCCGGAATCATTCAGTATGTAGGCCAGTTCGGCCGGCGTCAGGCGGATGTTCAAGGGCAGCAGCACGGCGCCCGCTTCCAGCACGCCGTAATAGCCTTCCAGCAGGCGATGACAGTTGCCGCTCAGGTAAGCAACGCGATCACCCGGCTTTACGCCCAGCGCCCGCAGCGCTCCCGCCAAGCCGTGCGGAGCGTTCAGCGAACTGAGAATAAGTAACGCGATTGTCGCCGCATACAATGGCGGTCTTCCGCGGAAACTGCTGGCTGGCATAGCGTAGAAAGCGAATTGGCGTAAGAGGAATATTCATGATGGGTGAGCTCTAGTCTATTTTCAGGCTGATTGGCCGCCGTCAACCACAAGCACGTGGCCGGTCACATAGTCAGATGCGGCAGAAGCCAGGAACACCGCGGCGCCTTTCAGGTCATGCTCAGAACCAAAGCGGCGCAGTGGAATGTGTGAAAGCAGAAGTTCCTGCTTGTGCTCCAGCACCTTGCCGGACATATGCGTTGGAAACCATCCCGGCGCCAGCGCGTTCACCTGAATATTATGCTGCGCCCATTTCCAGGCCAGATCTTTGGTGAATGAAATCACGCCGCCCTTGCTGGCATGGTAGGCGATGGCGTTCACCGTATCCGGCGGCGCGCCGCGCAATCCGGCAACGGAAGCCACGTTGATGATCTTGCCGCCACCCTGCTTGATCATCACTTTGCCTGCCGCCTGGGAACACAGAAATGTTCCCGTCAGGTTGGTTTCGATGACTTTGTTCCATTCTTCAAGCGTCATCTTTTCCACCAGCGCGCCCCAGGAAATTCCGGCGTTGTTGATGAGTATGTCAATGCGGCCAAACTGGCTTACGCTGTCATCCACCATCTTTTGAATGTTGGCCGGATCTTTCACGTCACAGCCCAGAGCCGCCGTACGGACGCCGAGCTTTGCCAGCTCGTGGGCGGCCTCTTCACAGCGTTCTTTCTTTCGCGCACATAGAACCACGTCCGCGCCCATCTCCGCCAGGCCTTCAGCCATCTGGCGGCCCAGACCGATGGAGCCGCCGGTGATCACGGCGACCTTGCCGGAGAGATCAAAAAGCTGTTTTACATTGGTTGAGCTAGTCTGGTTCGCCATGTCTTTTGTCTTTATTTTTCTTTCTGTGTGGAAATGCCCGTGGGTCGAGGAATGGCGCCGGCTTCCCACGGAGCCTGCAACACCGTCTGCCATTCCAGCAATGCAGGGCCTGTGACTGGCAAGCCACGCCGGCATTCTTTGTTCGAGTTCAGCGAATGAAGTTGCGCGCTGGCCCTGGATACCATAGGCGTCCGCAAGCTGGCAGAAGTCAGGATTACGCAACGCGACTTCATGCGTCTGTCCGAAAAGCGAACGCTGGAGGAAGCCGATGACGCCGTATGCCTGATCGTTCACCAGAAGAATTTTCACCGGCAGGTTGTATTGTGCCAACGTAGCCAGCTCGTGCGCGGTGTATTGAAACCCGCCATCGCCGGCAATGCATATGACTTTAGCCTGGCCGCCAGACTGCCGCAACGCGCACGCAGCGCCGATGGCTGAAGGCAGTCCGTAACCAAGCGTGCCCGAGCCTGACGGATAAAGAAACGTTCGCGGCTGCATCACGGGAAAGAAAGCAGAAGCCCAGTAGTTAAGGATGGATTGATCATTCACCACCACGTCCTGGCGATCCAGATGCCGGCGCAGTAGATTGAGCGCGGCATACGCCTCAGCATTCAGCGCTTCCAGCCGCCGGCTCTCCTGCGCTCTGGCGGCATTTAGATCAAACCAGCCACTTCGCTGCTTTAAATCCGAAGCGATGGCACTGGCGATCGCGCTGATATCGCCGGCAAGAAGCATTGTGGGGCGAATGCGCGTTCCGGGATAACTTTCGTCATCCACAATCTGAAGATGGCGAGGCGGAAGTTTAAGTCCGAAGCGCCCAGTATCAAATTCCGTCAAGCGCGTGCCGAACGAGATCAGCAAATCAGATTGTTCCAGAACTTGCTGCACCGGCCCCAGCCGCGATATGCACCCGAAAGAGAGTGGATGGTCAGCAGCGATGATGCCCTTGCCGGTAGTGGTGGTGAATACCGGGGCCTGGAGCAGCTCCGCTAGCTCTGATGATTGGGGCTGCGTTACCGCGAATGCCAGAGCCAAGAATCACGACCGGACGCTGGCTTTGCTCAATGGTCGACGCTGCCCCATGGATATCACTTTGGAGCTTTGGCCGAGGCTTATTTTCCGTGGGCAGTTGCCGGCGAAACCGTCAGCGGAGCGGCAAGCAAGTCATGCGGAATTTCCAGGAATGCCGGCCCCGGCGAAGGGCCGCGAAACATGGCAGCAATCTCGGCAATGGCGGCGGGAATTTCGTCTGCGTTATTAATGCGACGGGCAATGCGTGTGAGCGGACGGAAAATTTCAATCTGATGCGGGCGTTTCATGCAGTGCGCCGCCGGAGCCTGCTTCAAGGGCCGTTGCTATATTGGTGCCAATCACCAGCACCGGAGTATTCGTCTGCAAGGCTTCCAGAAGAGGCACAACCGTAAAGAGATTTCCCGGACCGGTTGACGCAAAGACCACGGCAACGCGTCCGCTCTGGCGATAATAGCCGTCAGCGGCGTAACCCGCCGCTTGTTCATGACGCACAACCCAGTGATGGAACGGTTTGGCCTGCCGTAAAACTTCATACAACGCAATGTTGTGAATGCTCGGAATACCAAAACCTGTGTCAATGCCGTTACGCAGCAGAGCCTGCACAACTGCCTGGGCGCCGAGGACGGTTTGAGGAGTGGTCACTGTGGAAGAAGACATGTTTGATATGACGATGTCGCAGGCTGAGGGCCGTTTAAAAAAGATCTTTACGGTCTTAAATAGAAAAAGGACGACGAAGTGAAGAACCACTTCGTCGTCCCGGTTAGAGGTTTAGAAGGACGCGCGAACGCCCAACTGGATCTGGCGCTTTGCAAGAGCTGAGGTAAAGGCCAGCGGAGACGTCGGCGGAAGAGCGCGCTGTCCCTTTTACGTTTGCGGTGAGGTTGCCGTCGCCTCCAGCAGCTTTCGCCACCAGGAAGAGAGGATCCACAATGTTGTTTACGCTGGCGATAGTTGGTCCGGTTGGCCAGGTTAAAGCCTTCCGCCAGGAACTGCAGGTCGCTTCTCTCGCCCAGCTTGATCCTGCGCGAAAGGCGCATATCAAACGAGAAGAAATCAGGACCCAGACCGGTGTTGCGGGCCACGCCGATGGGACGATCATTGGTGGAGTGACGATCACCGTTCACGTCAGCGCCGGCCAGCAGATTGAAAGGATGGCCGCTGTTATAGCGGAAGATCGGTGAGATCTGGAAGCCGGAGAACAGAGCGTGTCCGCCGCCATTGCCAGTGTCAATGATTGAGAGCAACACGACTTTGTGGCGCTGATCAAAGTCAGACAAGCCGCGTTCGCCGGCCAGGTTGGTATTGTCCTGCGGACCGAAGTCGCTGTTGAAGTCCGTAGTGGTGTCAAAGGCCTTGCTGTAAGTGTAATTGCCGAATATGCGAGAAGTGATGACCCATGCGCTTCCTGATTTCCAGAATGCCGCCTTCATAAAGGGAAGATCCCTTTGAGGAATAGACGTTGTCCTGAAGAAGCAAGCGGGTTGGCGAAGCAGGTGACGATGCCCGCGCCTGCGCAAGAAGGTCCGGCAAAGTTTCTGAATGAAGCTACGCTGCCATTCTGCAAAGGCACGCTGGTGAATGGGCGCGGTTGGCAGGCATTGCGATCAATGGCAACCGGCAACCCAATGGTGTGCACATAGATGCCGCTCAAAGAGACGGAGAACCCGGCGCCGATCTCACGATCAATACCGATTTCCGCCTGCTGCGAATAGGGAGCCTTATAGTCCGACTGGCCGCTGAACAAAACGCTCAACGGAGGAACCGGCCCCGTGTGCGTGACGGCAATGCCGAACTGGCTCAGATCAGCGGGCGTAATGCAGGCAGCATTGCCGGGGGCCGCACTGGTGCACTGAACCTTTTGCTCCGCAAAAAGCGTCTGGAACATTACGGCGGAAGTTAGAGAGCTGGATTTCCGGGAGCGCCAGTGAGCGGCACAAACACCTGCGCGATCTGGCGAACGCCGTTCACCAGGCCCAGAGTCTTTACCACGTCACCAATCTGGCCGTACACGGGGGAATAGAAGAGTCCGTATCCCGCGCGAATGACCGTCTTCTTATCATTGAACGGGTCCCAGGCAAAGCTCACACGTGGAGCAAAGTTTTTGTAGGAAGTGTTCAGCACGCTGGGCTGGTAATCAATCTCATAGCGAACTCCCGCGGTAAGCGTGAAGTTCGGCTTCATGGACCAGTTGTCCTGGGCATAGAGCGAGGTGTACGGCCGATTATAGACATACACGGGATCACCGAAACCCTGCTGATAGAACTGCGGCAGGCCCAGCGCAACGGATTGCAAAGAATCGAAGTCGCAGCCCCCGTACCCGTGGCGCCGCAGAGCGCCGGAACCGCAAAGCAGGGGCTTACAAGGCCGCCAGGAAGGTTGCCGAAAACAAACCGTCCGGGGAAGAAGGTGTGTGACTCCGTGTGGTTGCCGCGGTACAGTTCATAAGCGCCAAACTTCAGGGCATGCTTGCCACGAATTACGCTGAAGTTATCAGCAAATTCATAGCGGCGCATGATGGTGAGGCTGGGAATGAAAATCTGGTTGCCCAGATTTGCCGCTCCCGGTATGTCGAGTCCGACTTCACCATTCACATTGGGAATCACGTTGAAATCGTTGTAATCGTATTGCACGCGGGCTTCGTTCAGAGTCTTGCCGCTGAACTGGTGGAACCACGAAGCCAGCAGCGTATGGTCAAAGTCGTGGACCGAACTGCCGCGGCTGAAACCGGTGAGAGACTGCACGTCAGGGCTCTCTTCACGATCATGACCGAAGTTGTAGCGCAGGAACACCTGGTTCTTGTCACTGAACTGGTGGTCAAACCGGACGGAAGCCAGATATTGGCGGGTAGCGAAATTAAACAGACCGCCATTGGACTCCAGTTGTCCAACAGCAAATTGGGCACGAGCAATCTGCCCGGGAGAAAGAAACGGGTTTGGCGATGCGCCCGGGTTGACATTAAGAAGTGAGGTCAATCCGAAAGCGCAAGTGGGTCCCGGCAATGATATCGGCGGGCCGGCTGGGTTCGCCGGATTGGTGAGGCACGGAACAATATTGCGGGTTGGCGGCGACTGCGCCGATGATCGCATTCTGAGCGCCTGTGGGCCTTAAGCCTGCCGGTGGTGGTCAGTAGCGGAACGGCATTCTGCGCATCCTGCATCAGGCCTTCAAAGGCGCCGAACAGGAAGGTTTTGTCTTTCTTGATCGGGAAACCGATGGATCCGCCGAATTGCTCGCGGTTCAACGAATCTTTCACGTGAGTACCAACGAGCATCAGTGGGAGTGGTGGCCGTATTGAATATTTGTCCTGGCGCCAGCGCCGGGGTGATGGAAAAAGGATTCGCCGCGTCCATGGCATCATTGCGGAAGAAACCAAAGAACGATCCATGCACGTCATTGGTGCCTGATTTGGTTACGATGTTTACGGTTGCGCCGCTGGCGCCGCCCAGTTCCGCGCCATAATTGCTGCGGTTGATCTGGAATTCCTGCACCGCTTCCTGGCTCATGGTGGTGCGCACGCCGCCGGCGTCATCATTGGCTTCGCCGCCATCAATGGTTACGCTGTTGCCACGGCCATTGCTGCCGTAAAATGAGAGTCCGCTCTGCGGAGTCTGTTTAACGCGGAAATCCTGATCAGATGCCAGGCGTGTGGAATCAGAAACGCCAGGCGCAAGCAAGGTGTAAGTCAGATAGTCACGACGGTTGATCGGCAGATCTTCAATATATTGCTGGTTGATCACGTCAGACTGGCTGGTTCTTTCCGTTTCAACCACAGGCACTTCAGTGGTGACTTCCACCGACTCAGAAACCTGTGAAAGTTTCAGATGGAAATCCTGGACCACGGTCTGGCCAACGTTGACCACCAGTGATTTGGCCACTTCAGATTGAAACCCCGTCTTGCTCACGGTGACGCTGTAAGCGGCGGGCGCCAGGCCGGGGATTTGAAACTCACCGTTGGAGTCAGTGGAGACAGTGCGTTTAGTGCCTTTCGCAACGTCAGTCGCTGTGACTGTGGCGTTGGCTACGGTGGCTCCCGAGGGATCGGTCACCAATCCTTTAAGTCCGCCTGAGGCGCCCACGCCCTGGGCGTGCGCCAAACCTGAGATCAGCAGACATACGAAAAAGACTTTAGCGAGATTGAACAACCTCATCGATCCTCCTATCCGAAGCGTGGACACTGCCAAGGCAGTACTGCATTGGACGGGCTGCCAAGACATTTGTCTTGCACATGAATGAATCCTCATTCATGACGTTGCTCGTGCATAGCTGCATCTTTCTATATGTCCACGTCGTCGCTTCGTAATTCCGCAGCAGCATCCGTAGAGACTGTTAGGTCCGTGCAGGCATATGATCGGCGAGGAATTATCCATCGCACAGGCCATTTTGTCAAAGCATTGATTCCATTAGTCCCCGGGACAGTCACGGCCAGGGGCCAAATTCGCTTGCGCACTGGTCCGGGTATTTAGCCCAGTGAGGGCGAGAATTGGGACCGTTATCCTGCCGCGCTGCTTACGCGGGGTTCCGCTGGGGCCGTTTTCTGCCGCCTTTTGGCCATATAGTCAGCGAACATGGCCCCCGCCCGCGCCGGAAAGATCCGGGCCATCCAGTCCATGCGATACGCGTCCCTGCCGATCAGTACCCGGTCCTTATTCTTCAAGACTCCTTGCACAATGGTGTGTGCAGCTTCTTGTGGCGTGATCCGTGCCGCCCTGGCAAACACCTTTAAGTCCCGGGCCTGGTCTTCAGCCCGCGTGTTCTGTCCGGCACGGGCCTGCATGGCAATATTGGTGGCGATCCCCGCCGGATGCACGCACGTCACCCTGATTCCGCTGGAGCGCAACTCTTCGCGCAATGATTCGCTGAATCCGCGAATGGCAAACTTGCTGGAACTATACGCGGTCTGCCCCGGCGGGCCGATCAGGCCGAAGACGCTGGAAATGTTTACGATCCGCGCGGATGGGCAGTGCGCAGAAGCGGCAGAAAGAACTTGCAACCGTGGATCACGCCCCAGAAGTTGATGCGCATCAGCCAATCAAACTCATCCAGTGTGATGTCAGCGAAACTTCCGTGCAGGGCGACCCCGGCATTGTTCACCAGAACTGAGACGCTGCGAAAATCGCGTTCCACCTGGCGGGCGAATCCTTCCACCGGCGGATGCGTCAGCACATCCACGTGGTATCCCTGGCATGGGCCGCGCCTAATAGTCGATAGTGTGTTGTAAGCCGGTGTCATTCACGTCGCCAAAGCCAGGCGGGCGCCCAGTCCGGCAAATTCAACGGCCAGCGCCTGGCCGATTCCCGAACCAGCTCCGGTGATTACGACGACTGCGTCATTTCATAGTTTGCATCTGTGAAATTCCTTTATTACAGCAATTCGCAATTGGCAAGCGAGTCACTCGCCCTTTGTTCGAGCGGCTCTTCGCTCAACATGACAGAGGCTATGGGATTCGCCAAAACACGATCCGCATAAAGGCCTGCTTTGTAAACTTCACCGAGTTCCCGTCCTAATACACTCTGGGCCTTGCTCTTGACCTGCGGCGCACACTCCGGCGGCGCCGGCACCGCCATCTTGTTGCGCAGCTTCTTCTCTTTGCGCAACAACCGCGGCAGAAGAAATCTTTTTGCCAGCTTCATCTTGCGCAATGCATCATGCGGATCCACCAGATGCGTCGTCGGCAATGGCACGCCCGACTCCTTCATCACCAGCCCGATCGGCAGCTCCATCTTTTCCTGCAACTGAATCATTTGCGCCACCAGCTCCGCCGCCGGTGTGAGTAGCGGACCGAATCCGTATCGCGCCTGACCCGTACCGATCACATAAAGGTTCTTCACCGTGGGCAGAACACATCCGGCATAGAGAAATGCGATTCCGCCCTGCACCGGCACCAGATCTTTGGGCAAAACGGAAAGCTCACGTGAAAACCGGTGGCGGCCACCACCATGTCAAACTCTTGCCTGCTGCCATCCACAAATTCAACCGTGCGGCCGTCAAAGCGGCGAATGTCCGGCTTGGGCGTGATGCGCCCGTGGCGAATGTAATGCAGCAACTCGCTATTGAGCGTGGGATGCTTTTCAAAAATGCGATGGTCAGGCTTTGGCAGGCCGTAAGCTTCATACCTGCCCACGATCACGCGCAATATGACGCGCAACAACAATCGCTGCGCCCACACCGGGGTCCACCACGGCACCACTTCCACCAGCGGCTTGCCCAATAACGTCTTGGGCAGAAACCAATAACCATGGCGAATGCTGATGGCCGCGCTGCGTCCCAACGCGCGCCGCTTCGGATGCCACGTCACACGCGGAGTTTCCGCCGCCAATCACCAGCACGCGCTTATCACGCAACTGATCGGGATTTCTGTATTGCTTGGAGTGGATGTACTCTCCGGTGAATTCGCCGGGATAGCTGGGCCAGCGCATGTCCCAGTGGTGTCCGTTGCACACCAGCACGCCGCGATAAATCCGGCGTTCGCCATTGGCCAAGTTCCACTTCCCAGCGATGGTCGGTTGAGAGGCCGGCAAAACTCCACTCGCGTGTTGAATTGTATGTGGCGGCGCAGATCAAAATGGTCGACATAGTCGGCCAGGTATGCGCGCATCTGCTCGGCGCTGGGAAAATCAGGATAATCGGCCGGCATGGGATAGTCGGCATACTCGGTGGTCTTGCGCGAAGAGATGATGTGCGCGGATGAGTAAACCCCGTGCCGCCAGTTGCCGCCAACATCGGCATCCGCCTCAAGCTGCTCATAGCCGATGCCCGCTTTGGCCAGCGCCCTGGCCACGCTCAGACCAACCGGGCCCGCGCCAATCACACAGTAGAGTGATGATCGATCATCCATGCAGCAACTCTCCCCGTGTGCATTGAGCGAACGGCGTGCCGAAGCTGCCAAAAACGATGGCAGTCTAGCACACTGTCGAGAGAAAATGAATGGTGATTCATTCTTGACATGCAGGCCATCGCCCATGACAATGGCAGGCCATGGCTGAAGGCTACAGCAGCAGACTTGCCGAAATCACCTTGCCGGACGTGGACCATCACCCGGTAAAACTGGGATCGTTATGGAGTGCGGGTCCTGCCGTGGTGGTGTTCCTGCGGCATTATGGTTGAATCTTCTGCGGAGAGCACGTCGCGCAGTTGCGCGAATACGAAGACCAGTTCCGCAAAAAAGGCGCCACCCTGGCAGCCATTGGCCTGGGCGACTTCACAGTACGCCAAGTTCTTCCGCGAGAAGACACACATCACTTTTCCTCTGCTGGTGGACGAAGATCGCAAAGCCTATAGCAACTGGAACTGAAGAAAGCCAACATCTTTCATCTGCTGCGCGGCGACAATATGAAGGCCCGCAAACGCGCCAAGGCCGGCGGACACAAACAACACAAGCTGGGTAAAGATCCGTTTCAACTGGGCGGAAGCTTTATTTTTGCGCCGGGGAACAAAGATCTATTTGTGCATGTCAGTGAGACATTTGGCGATAACGCGCAGCCGGAAGAGTTATTGAAAGCGTTGGGGTAGGAGTTGCGTGGCTATCCTGAATTCGATGCGTCTTCCACGTTTACCTAAACGCAAGAGCTGCTATGGTTGGCGAAGCCCTATCCTTCTGTCATCTTGAGCGGAGTCGGAGCGTATGCGACGACGCAGTCGAAAGATCCCGAGAATGCCGGTGGTAACGAGCGGGGTCAGGGAATTCTCTCGAGACTTTCTCCAGGTTTAGCGGGGGCTTGGCGCGCTAGCCGGCGTCGCGATTACATCCTCAGCCGTCCCTGCGGGACTTTTCTGTCTCTTTTGTTTTCCCGGCACTTGCTTCGCTGCGTGCCGGGCTACTTTCATTCGCGCCTGCGGCGCTCGGGTTGTCAAAACAAACCGCGCCAGCCTAGGCCGCGTGGGCCGGTGGTGGGGCATTTTTTCCGGTGCAATAGTTCAGTTCAATAACTTGCATTGCCACAGTGGGTTTTTGGTTCATCCACTTTTCTCTGCGGCTTCTCTGTTTCGTGCCTCCGGCTCGGCAGGTTTTGCTTTTGGATTTGAGCAGTCCGGATTCATTCGCGTGTATTCGCGGCCAGAGTTTTTGCCCTTCCTAGTCTCGCCAAAGCAAGTAGAATAACCGCAGCAGATATCGGCGCAACGGCGCGAATTTGACTGACTGGACGTGTATCAATGACCAAAGAAGAAATCCTCAAGAAGCACAAGCAATATCTCTTCCCTTCCATCAGCAACTATTACTCTGACCCGCTGGTAACCGATCACGCCAGCATGCAGTACGTATGGGACACGGAAGGCAAGAAGTATCTGGATTTCTTCGGCGGCATCGTCACCATCTCTGTCGGCCATGCAATCCGCGCATCACTTCCAAAATCAAGGCACAGATCGATAAGATCCAGCACGCGTCCACCGTGTTCCCCAATGAAGGCATCGTGGCGCTGGCGGAAAAGCTGGCCCAGATCACTCCCGGCGAGATCAGCCAGAGCTTTATCAGCAACAGCGGCACGGAAGCCAATGAGACTGGCCGTACAGATTGCGCGCATGTTTACCCGCCGCTATGAGATTGTGGCGCTGCGGCACGGCTATAGCGGTCGCTCCGCGGTAGGCCAGTCACTTACCGCTCACAGCACGTGGCGAAAGTCACTGCCGGTGCCCTCACGCCGGATTCGTACATGCAATGAATCCTTATTGCTATCGCTGTCCGCTGGGCAAGACGTATCCAAGTTGCGAAGTTGCGTGCGCGAAAGATGTTGAAGCCGTGATCCAGACATCGACATCCGGCCAGATTGCCGCCTTCTTTGCCGAGCCGATCCAGGGCGTGGGCGGATTCATTACGCCGCCGAAGGAATATTTCAAAATCGTGTTCAAGATCATCAAGAACTACGGCGGGCTGTTCATTGCCGACGAAGTCCAGACCGCCTGGGGACGCACCGGCAAACGCTGGTTTGGCATTGAACAATGGGAAGTCACGCCGGACATCATCACCTCGGCCAAAGGTCTGGCGAATGGCGTACCCGTGGGCGTGACCATGACGCGTCCGGAAATAGCCGGCAGCTTCCAGGGCTTGCAGATATCCACCTTCGGCGGAAATCCGGTTACGTCCGTCGCGGCCAAAGCAACCATCGATCTCATCGAAGAAGACCGCCTGATGGACAACGCTGATGTGGTCGGCCGCTATTATCGCGAAGGACTGGAAAGTCTTCAGGAGAAGTTCGAACCCATTGGCGACGTCCGCGGCATGGGTCTGCTCCAGGCCATGGAGTTTGTAAAAGACCGCGTGAGCAAAGAGCCTGACGCCGCCATGACCAACAAGTTCATGGAAGAGTGCCGCAACCGCGGATTGCTGGTGGGAAAAGGTGGACTGCACGGCAACGTGGTGCGCACGTCGCCGCCGCTGAACATCAGCAAGGCCGATGTGGACGAGGCAATCAAGATCATGGACCAGGCTTTGACGGCGATTGCGCCGGTGATGGCCGGTGCAGCGGCGCGGACTTAAGATCGCGGGCGAACCAGCTCGCCGGTCGCCGCCTCTGCTGCCCGCAACGCCAGACCTTTAGCAACTGAAGTGAACTCGCTGCCGCCAATCAATTTTTCCGCGCCGAAGCGTTCGGCAAATATGTTGCGCACGGCCGGGAACAAAAGCCGATCCTCCGGTGAGGAACACACGATCGACTTCCGCCGGCTTCATTCCGCAAGACACGAATAACTCGTCCACCGTCTGGGCAATCGCTTCAAGATGCCGTGCAATCCACTTTTCAAACGATGCCCGCGAAACCATCTGGTCAATCCTGATGTCACTCTGTTCAAAGAGAAAGCGGGCCTTCTCCTGGCTGGAGAGCGCAACCTTGGTCGCCTGCACCGCCCGGTGCAACTGATAGCCAAGATCTTCCTCCACCAGATGAATGAGCGCGGCAATCTTTTCCGGCGCAACCGCCTGCGTGAGCAGCGACTTGAGCAGACGCATTGTATCTGGCGCTTTCAGGAATGAGGCATAATGCCATCGCTCCAGGTTCAGATAAATCCATGCCGGGATAGGCAGCAGCTTTTCCATGGACCGATAATCCGTGCCCGCGCCGAGTTGCGGAGAAACCAGGTTGCGGACAATGGCAGCGTCAAAGGTGTCACCGGCCAGCGGCAGACCGGCATTGCCGATGATGCGCTGTGCCGGCGTGAGCTCAACGCGGGAGCGTGGCCCCACGCGCACCAGGGAAAAATCACTAGTGCCGCCGCCGAAATCGGCCACCAGAACCACTTCCTCATGCTCCAGCGTGCTCTCATAAAAATAAGCCGCGCCCACGGGCTCAAATTCAAATTCCACATGATTGACTCCGCAGGCGTGCAGTGCTGAGGTCAGGCGCTGAATGCCAAAGGCTTCATCTTCAGGAGTATCGCCGCCGGCGAAGCGCACCGGCCGGCCAATCGTGACGGTGTCGCCCAGGGGGCCAAGCTCAGCTTCAGCTTCAGTCATCAACTCTTTCACAATGATGGCGACCAGATTCTCGAACGTATAGGGCCGTCCGCCAATTACGGTTGAGGTAAACGTGCGGTTCGCCGCAAACGACTTCACTGACTGAATCAGCCGGCCTTTATGTTCGTCTTCCAGATATCTGGTAATCGCGGTTGGACCGGCAAAGGCGCGACGTGCAGGTCTGGGCGCGCCACGGACCGTGGGTGGAAAATAAAGGATGGAACGAAAACTCTCAGTCAGACCAAGAGGAGAGGCAAACTGCGCGACCTTAACCAAGGATTGCGTGCCGCTGGAGCTGTCATTATCCACTACAGCCAGACTGCTGTTCGTGGTCCCGAAATCCAGGCCGATGTGCCTTGCCAAAATTGCTCCTCGAGGTATGCGATGGACTCATTATAGAGGGGGAGCCGTCAACGCGTTCAGCCCGGAGCCGAAGAGAACACGTGAGATTCCGATGTTTTCAGGCGGGCTCCCGCGCGCGAGCCTTATTATGGATTCGTCATCCCGAACCTCGTGCATGAGGCAACGCTTTCTTCAGTTGCCGAATAGAGGTGAGGGATCTTGTGCCTCATTGTGGTTGACAAAGCGCAAGGTCCCTCACCCCTGCTCGCCAGCTGATGAATGCGCTGGCTCGCTGCCGGGGATTCGGGATGACGGTCTTATTGTTGTTTCGGGAGAATTCCCCGTGTCGGCATCGTTACAACCAGCATTCCCGGGATCTTTCGACTTCGTCGTCGCATTCGCTCCGACAGCGCTCAAGATGACAGGGTTGGATAGCACTGAACGCCTTTAAAGCAAGAAAGGGTGTCAGAGTGATTGCGATTCACAAATTTCAACTTTGAAATCTAAGTTTATTCCGCCTGCAATGCTTCCATCAGCGCACTTCTGACTTTTATCTGTTGATCAGCCGCAAGCTTTGCGCCTTTGGACGTGAGGTAAAAGACGTCAATGGCCATTTCGCCCTCAGTATCGATGAGCGCGATCTCGATGTTGCAGCCCTGCTGCGATAGAAGAGAGCTGATGCGTAGAGCAGTCCAGGGCGGTCCTGCGTAATTACCTGCATACTGAAGTTTTGGACGATGCAACAGTCATGCCAGTCAACCAGCGTCTGAACTTCCACTTTGCGAGGAGTCTTTGCTGCTGCGCAACCGTTGCTGAAGCAGCTTTTCCAGATCGGCGTGGCCGGTGAGCACGTCCGTGACGCTCTTTTTTGAAGCGGTCCCACTCGGGCAGGTTGAGTTCCAGCGTGCGGAACCGATCAGTGAAATGAAACGTATCCACCACCATACCGGCGGCGTTCGAAAAAGCGTTGGCTTTCACAATGCTCATGCCCCAGCCGCGAGAACGCCTGTCATCCTGGCAAATACCATTGGCCGGTCCGTGGTGACCAGGGTCAGATCGAACCAGTGGCGTCCACGTTCAAGATGAAGTTGAACCGGCTCACTCTTGAGGCGGCCAGCCATTTCCAGATGTCCCATCACGTCATTGGCAGAATATGAGGCCAGGTAACGTCGCGGCAGCCCTTCAAGGAAAGGTTTAAGCCTGCGTCCAGCCACTGGCGTAAGCGTACGCACCATTTGATCGGCTTCGGCGGAGTCGCCATGCAGAGGATGGTCCATGCTCAGGTTCAGATCATTGGCGGTTTCAATGTAAAGCTGCCAGATGTTTTCGGCCTTCCATGGCGTGAGCGCCTCAGGGTTCACGGCCTTGATGTCAGCGTAAGTCATGAGGCAGAGCATCTTCAGCCGCTCCGGCGATTGCAAGAGCTCGGCAAAACCGCGGACCGTTTCCGGATCGAAGATATCGCGACGCAATGCCGCCGACATGGCCAGGTGATTGGCCACCAAAAAACGCACAGTCTCGCAATCTCCGGATTCCAGATCCAGGCGTTCCAGGCAGCTTTCCACCAGGTCCATTCCGGCGGCAATGTGGTCTGAACCACCCGCGCCTTTGCCAACGTCATGAAGCAGCAACGAGAGATACAGAAGCTCGGGCTGTTCGAGTTCGGTGAGAAGTTCCGCATACCGCTGGTCCCATTCTGATGATGATTGCTTGAGCCGATGGAGGCTCTCAATGGCCAGAAAGGAATGTTCGTCAACGGTAAAGCGATGGTAGAAGTCCCGCACCACCAGCGCATCTATGGCCTGAAGCTCGGAAGCACCAGCGTCAGGTAGCGCAGCGCGTGCATGGTTCGCAATGCATCCGCCGCGTGCGGCTGCAAAAGAATTTCCTGGAGGTATATCCAGAGCTCGGCTCCCCGTGGAGGCGTGGCCGCCATGGCGGGAAGCACCTGTTCTATACGCTGCTCAGTGGTGGTGCTGAGCTTGAGCCCGTGTTCGGCGATGAAGTGGAAGAGTCGAAGTAATACTTCAGGGTTTTGTAATGAGCCCGGCTGGGTTAGAAACACCATGCCGTGCACCACGGAAAATTCGTGGTTGGAGACGCGCGAGCGCCAGCTCTGCAATTGCTTGATGATGCCGGACCACGCGGCGGGCACTTCCTCCAGCAGACGTATGCACGTGCGATGGACTGACCGGGCGTTGCTGAAGTAAAGCCGCATCCAATCCGCGGAGGTGAGCGCGTTGGCGTCACGCGCGCCAATCTTCTTTGCGGCGGCCGCGTCCTGGGCTGACCAGCTCAGGGCATTGTCATCCCGGCCATGGCGAAGGTGCAGAAAACAGCGCACCGTGGTGATGAACTCAAGCGCGCCGTCAACCTGCCTGCGAGATGCTGAGGGCAGAAGATGGTCACATCAGGCCAGG
The DNA here is from genome assembly GCA_963824835.1 of Terriglobia bacterium. Classification (GTDB taxonomy): domain Bacteria; phylum Acidobacteriota; class Terriglobia; order Terriglobales; family Acidobacteriaceae; genus Angelobacter. The sequence continues at coordinate 326,645 of CAWGRA010000003.1, forward strand.
CATGCAGTTTGTCCATGGCGGAAATAACAAGCAGCCAATGGGCAACATTGAAATCACGCAGTCCGCCGGGACAATCTTTTACATTGGGTTCCAGATGGAAGACGGTATTGCCATATTTAGCGTGGCGGCTGCGCGTAACTTCAACCAGCCGTTGAATCATGGGCTGCGCTTCCCGCATCACCAGCCTGGGAATAATTTTGTCATGCAGACGCGCAAACAGTTCGCGATTGCCGGCCAGAAAGCGGCAGTCCAGAAGAGAGATGGAAAACTCAACATTGCTGGCGATCGAAGCGATCACACTCAGCCAGCGCGCGGTTGGCCGGACTCAACTTCATGCCAAGGTCCCACAGTTCCTGGGAGAAGGCCCGGATCGGCTCTTTGAGAGTCTCTTCCGTCTCGCGTTCTGCATGCAGAAAGAGCAGGTCAACATCAGAGAAAGGAAACAGGTCATTGCGCCCATAGCCGCCAATCGCAACCAGAGCAAATTCTTTTGCCGCGGGATTGCCGGCCAGCAGAGTGTCCCAAAGCCGCAGAATGATGCGGTCCACCAAAGCAGCGCGCTGAGTTACCAGCTTACGTCCATCACCTGTTATCTTGAATTGTTCGACCAACCGCGCGAACTCAGAGGAATAAAGTTCGCGTAACTCGCTGCTGAGGGAGGATGCCGCGACATTCATGATGCGGGTACCTTATGGCTCCGTGCGCGGGAGCGGAAATGAGCATCCAGAAACATGCGCTTCACAGCGCGCCTTCACCCCGTTCTTCATTACGAATACGGATCACGTCATCCACGCGGGAGAGAAAAATCTTGCCATCACCAATTTTACCTGTCCGCGCGGCAACGGAGATTGCCTGCACGGCTTTTTCCACCATGGTGTCCGCCAGCACCAGTTCAACTTTGGTCTTGGGGATAAGGTCCACGGTATATTCCTGCCCGCGATAGAACTCAGTATGGCCTTTTTGCCGGCCGTGTCCGCGGACTTCCAGCACGGTCATGCCTTCAACCCCAATCTCATGAAGGGCATCTTTCACGGCGTCCAGCTTGGATGTGCGAATCACGGCTTCAATTTTTGTCATCGCGACCTTTCCGGAACATCAACCATTGCTTTAACATCCGGCGATTGAATGCTGCTATGTGGAAACTTCGTAATAGTAGCCTTCTTCGCCGTGCTGCGTAAGATCCAGGCCCTGAATTTCATGTTCTTCACTCACCCGGAGCCCAATGGTGATGTCAACCAGTTTGAGAATAACAATGGTGCCTGCCGCAGCCAGTGCCCAGGCAATGACCACGCCCATAAGTTGATTCAGCATCTGGTGGGCGTTCCCTTCCAGCAAGCCGGATGCAATGGTGTTCCCTTTCGCATCCTTGAACATGGGGTTGACCGTGCTTGAAGCGAACACGCCAGTAAGTAAAGCGCCGATGGTGCCACCAGCGCCGTGAACGCCGAAAGCGTCAAGCGTATCGTCATAACCGAAACGCGCCTTGACCTTCGCGACCATGAAATAGCAGAAGATGCCGGCGATCAGGCCGATGGCCAGTGCAGACATGGGACCAACGAATCCGGCGGCCGGAGTAATGGCAACGAGTCCGGCGACAGCGCCGGAGATGGCGCCCAGGGCACTGGGTTTACCGTTCCGAAACCACTCCGCCGCGCCCCAGCCGAGGGCCGCGGTGGCCGCGGCAAAGTGTGTGGCGACAAATGCGCTCGTGGCCAGACTGCCGGCGCCCAAAGCGCTGCCGGCGTTAAATCCAAACCAGCCTACCCACAGCAGACAGGCGCCGATAAAGCTGAGCACCACGCTGTGTGGCGGCATATTCTGCTTCGGGATACCCGATTCTGCGTCCGAGATACAAAGCGCATACCAGGGCGGAAACTCCTGAAGTGATGTGGACGACCGTGCCGCCGGCGAAATCCAGGGTAGGAAAGCGGCCGCCGAGCGATGCATTCAGCAATCCGCCCTTGCCCCACACCATGTGCGCCATTGGGCTGTAAACCACGATTGACCACAACACCATGAACACGGCCATGGCGCTGAACTTCATGCGCTCGGCAAAGGCTCCGGTGATCAGGGCCGGGGTAATGATGGCGAACATGAGCTGATAGACCATGAAAGTCTGCGCGGGAATGGTGGCGGCGTAGGCGGGGTCGGGCTGCGCTCCCACGCCGCGCAAAAAGAGGTTATGCAGGCCGCCGATGATGCTGTTGCCTTCGCCAAAGGCCAACGCGTAGCCAAAAATGGCCCACGTCACGGTCACAATCGCCATCATGGCAAAGCTCTGCATCATGGTGGAGAGAACGTTCTTCTTGCGGACAAGCCCGCCATAGAAAAGCGCCAGTCCGGGACCGGTCATCAGCAGGACCAGGGCGGAACTGGTGAGCATCCAGGCGTTGTCGGCGGAGCTTTTGGCATCGGCAATCTGTTGTTCCAGTTTTGCCAGCCGGTCACTTTGCGTGTCAGCTTTTTGCGTTTCAAGCGGGCCCGCGCCGTTGGTGGCCGGTGCAGTTGGGCTGGCAGTCTGCGCCGGTAAGATGATCGGCACAAAAAAGCATAGAGCGGCAATCAGTACAAAAGTCCTGGACTTGGTCATGAATGTCACCGCTCCGGCCGGCTAGGGCCGCGCAGAGCTTAGACACAATCTATCTACATGGGAGCAAGGCTGGAAATTGAAAATATTTATGAGAGCTATAAAGATTCGCAAAGCAGGGCTCAAGCCTGCGACATCGCCGGGAATCAGGCAATGTAACCGCTTCGCAGCCTTTCAGCAATTGATGCGGTGATCGTCTCTAATTCTTTCAACATGCTTTCATTGAAGCCGATGTTGGCAGCCCGCAGAGCTGCAATGGGATCTTTACGAAACCAGCGCGCATTCATGGCGGAACGCTCCAGCCATTGGTTCAATTCTGGTTCCCTGGCGGTGAGCTCGTTGAGCAGACTGCCCAGAGTATCGTCCATCTTGCCCTGGTCAGGTGTTTGACCCACACCGAATAGATAAGAAACAATCCTGGCTTCCTCTGACGAAAACTGCCCCGGCTTTTCATCACCCGGTGCGCCTGGACAATGATGCAGCCGCTCAGCCAACTCCAGCAGATTAGGCCCTGAACTGGCAGCGATGAAAACTCCACAAGCTCCGCAGTAGGATTCAATCACGCTGCAACCCTTTCGCGACTTACGTTGAGGTGTACTTTCTGATGCCAAATTCGGACCACCCTGGACAACATGCACGCTCAGGCATCCATCCGCCCTGCTCAGAGATGACATTTGTCCTCTCTGCATTACTAGAGTGTGGGACTCAGTACAAAAATATATGGACTATCCATGAAAACTGAGTTTAGCAATCACCCACAACTGGCAAATTACAAATTTCTTAGATGTTCTGGATAAAACTTGATGCGTTCCTACAATAACGCGAATGGCGACGCCTACCCTGCCCCGGAGAGCTATTTATTTCGGTTCCATTTTGGTTCTATTTCATTGCCGGCAGAGTTGCTTTTACCGCCCGATTGCGTCACTTGGTTTCCAGACAGCAGTTAAAACGAACGTGCGCTGTGGGGTGGTTCCAGCGGACACCTCCCGCCAGCCACTTGAAGGAGCTTCCTCAATGAATGATGATAGAGAGGAAGAGGGTTGAATTGCTCAAGAAGAAAACCAGGAAATCTCAACCGGATCCCTTGATCAGCGAGCTTGAGGAAGTTGAGATGCAACTTCGAAAATGGCTGAAGGCCTCAGAGGAGCATGCCCAGCTATTTCGGCGCGATCCCATTGCCGCCATGCGGGCAGCCGGCGTGGACCTTGAAGATGACACCATGATGGAGTTGGAGCTGATTGCTGCCGCCATCGCCCGAAAACTCCGGTAAATTTTAATTGGCACAAGACATGGCCGGCAGAACCGGCGAATCTGTTCACCGCTTATCCGGCTAGAGCAATGGCCGGGCCTGTTCGGGCCACCACCTTATAATTGCTGGATATGGCTACGATTATGTACGGCAAGCCAGTTGCCGATCAGATTGAGCAGTGGGTGAAAACGGAAGTGGCGGAGCTACGCGCCAACCACAACATTATTCCCCGTCTTGACGTGGTGCTGGTGGGCCGCAGCCCGGCATCACAGCGTTACGTCGGCAAGAAAATAGAATCCTGTGAACGCCTGGGAATGGCGGGGCGGCTGCACACCTTTGATGACAACATATCCGCGTCTGACCTGCGAGACTACACCCGAGGTTGAGTGATGATCCCGCCGTGCATGGAATACTCATTCAGCTTCCACTGCCGCAACATATTGAGGAGCCTGAACACGGGCTGAATAAGTTTGACGTATTTGATGCCATCCGTGGTGAAAAGGACGTTGACGGGATTTCGCGCGGCACAGTCCCGGAACTGTATCGCGCACAGGCCGATGCAATCCTGCATTTGCCGGCAACCGCTCTGGCTGTCCGGCGCATGATGACTTTCTACAACATCGCCACCGAGGGACGCGTAGCCGTTGTGGTGGGAAGAAATGACATTACGGCCAAGCCCATCCATCACATGCTGGGTGGACGAATGTGCAACGCCACTGCCATATGGCTCCATCGTTACACGCGCAAAGAAGACCATGACGCCTTTATGCGATCGGCTGATATTGTGGTGACCTCAGTGGGGAGCGAGCGCTACAAGATTACCGCCGAGATGGTGAAGCCGGGAGCAACGCTCATTGACGTGGCCACGCGGGTTGGGCGGGACGGAAAGCTGCATGGCGACGTGGACTTTGAGCGCGTGAAAGATATTGCCGGCAACGTTACGCCGGTTCCCAAAGGCGTTGGTCCGGTTACAGTGGCTGCATTGATGGAAAATGTGGTCAGAGCCGCGCAGTTTACCGCGGGCCTGCGCAGGCCAGGCTATGACTTTAGCGCGCTTCCCAGTACCAGCCCCGCGCCTGTCATTTCATGATCGGCTAATGATCGGCAGCCCGGTAACGCCCGATGCTTAATCCTTCTGCGCCTTGGCGGCGTCATCACTCAACGTAATCGACTGCGCGGTGTAGCGCGTTCCTTCAAACGTGGCAACGATCTTTACATTTGAACCCACGCCAAGATTCGACGCCTCCTGCGTGCGCTCCGGACGGAAGTGAATGTCATAGTTCCGATTATCCGTCACGTTGTGGATGGCAAGAAGGCCGCGATGCATGTCAAGAAACGTGAGCGTGCCCAAAAAAGTGAAGGCAGCGCCGGGAGATGCGGTGATAATGACCTCGCGCGCAACGCCACGGTTTCCGCCTGACGGAGAAAACTTTACGTGCACCAGAGCGCCGGTCTTTACATCGTTGAGAGTGACCGGAGTGGCGCCGCTGCTGATGCGCGTTTCCTTGTCCACGCCGAAATGCACTGGCACGGAATTAATGCTGTCGCGCAGCGTGAGCTCGCCGTGGGCCTTATCAACGGCGATGATCTGGCCATCTGCATCAGCCGGCGGAGCGCTTACTCCAACCCGGATATTGCGGGCAAAAATGTCATGGCGCGTGCCGTCCAGCATGGTATCAACATAGACGCGCTCGCCCTTCTTAAGCGCCATCTGCGTGGTCTCCGCTCCGTTGCGGAAGATGTGCGTGCGTTCATCGAAAAACACAGTCCAGCGACCACCCCCGAACACGGCCACAGCCATGCGATTGCGCACATGGTCCACATCCCGAATGATGCCGCCTACAAGCGTTGCATTGCCGGAAGGAAAGGGCGGTGGATCAAGGATGGGATCGCGACCGTTGTTGCTCACGCCGGAGGTGGCTGAGCTGTCAAGAATTTCTGTCTTTGGTTGCTGGGGCGGCTGGGGCTGCGGCGAAGCGCTGGGCGCGGCGGATGTTGCTGGAACGGATTTGTCAGAATTGTCCGTTTTGCCAGGAGCGTTCGGCGTGGGCGAAGCAGTGGCGGAAGCCGGTGCCGAAGAGGCCGGTCCCGGGACTTCCTTCTGATTGACAGCAGGAGTTGGCGAAGGCGTAGCCGTGGCCGGCGTTGCGGGAGCAGGCGCGGAATTGGCGGCTGGCGGATTGGCCGGAGTGGTGTTGGTCTGGGGTATTCCGGAAGCTGACTTGGGCTCGGCTGTAGGCGGAGTCTGGGCAAATATCGCCCCACCGGCGCTAAGGACGGTCGCAATGGTCAGAATGATAAGGGAACGTTGCATAGGCTCCTGAAACACCTCTTCCTGGGCATTTGGATGCAGAAAGCAGCAGCTTGGTTTTGTTCGTGTCCGTCGAGCCAAGCCGCCAGAAGTTTCCTGTGAGTCCAAATTGGGCATTGAGCAGGCAAAAAACGCCCAACCTCCTGCTGGGAAGATGCCATCCAACCTACAAGCAGAGCTACTGCTTAAAGGTGGAAGCTCGGCCATCTGGCTTGAATTTCAAAATGAGGTTCCCCGACTCGATGCGCATTCATCTGCTTTCAGCAATGATCTTTGCTCTGGCACTGGCTCTGCCAGGATCGCAATGCAGCGCGCAGACGCTGCGCATTCCCCTGCCGAAGAAGAGCAAGTACACACCGGTCCAGCAATTGAATCGGGATGGCGTGGCGGCCCTGCAAAAACATCAGATGGACAAAGCCAAGCGCCTCTTCTATAAAGCCTACCTTATTGATCCCAATGATCCGTTCACGCTCAATAATCTGGGATACCTGGCCGAAGCGGAGGGTGATGTGGATCGCGCGCAGCGATATTACGATCAGGCGCAGGCGAACACGTCAGACGCCGTGGTGGACAAGTCCACCGAGCCATCAGATGAAGGAAAGTCCGTAGCCAAAATTGCCGGACGCACATCTGAAGGGCCCATGAAGGTGAATGAGCTGAATAGCCAGGCCGTGCGGCTGCTGAATAATGATCGCGCGCCGGAGGCTGATCTGCTGTTGCAGCAGGCTCTGAAGATTGATGCCAACAATCCGTTCACGCTGAACAACATGGGGTTCGCCAAGGAAAAAGAAGGCGAGCTGGAAGAAGCCATCAATTCCTATTCCAGGTCCGCACAGACCGGATCAAAGGAACCTGTGGTGGTGACCATTAATAAAGACTGGCGAGGCCAGCCCATCAGTGAAGTGGCTGCCCGCAACGCGGAGAAAGCCCGCAAAGAGCTGGAGCACGGAAATGATACGGAAAACCGCGTGGCCCGCCTGAACCTTCGCGGCGTATCGGCTATGAATCGCAATGACCGCAAGGCCGCGCGCGATTACTTCGAACAGGCATTCAAGCTGGATCCCAAAAATTCCTTCACCATTAATAATATGGGTTATCTGGCCGAACTTGGTGGCGACCGCGAAACCGCCCAGTCATATTACGCTGAAGCCCAGGATGCGAACCGCAATAACGCGAGGGTTTCCGCTTCAACGCGTCCTGAAGCCGAGGGGCGTCCGGTGGGCCAGGTGGCCGGACAAAGCACGGCGCTGGTGGAAGCCAATATGGCAGAAGCAGGCGGAAGCGAAACGCCGTAGCGGCGCGCCGCCTGCCTTGCGCACACGCGATAACCGGATCGTCGTGGAACCGCCGCATCCGGTTACTCCGACCAAGAACAATAATCAAGGCAATCCCAATCAGGCGGTTCCACCGTCAGACCAGCCTCAGCCAGAACAAGAGCAGGGACCGCCTACGTTGAAGCAGCGTCCACCGGAACAAAGCAATCAATCGCCCAGGTAGCATTGGCCGCCAGCTTACGGGTCAATTCGGTGATGGGTTTTTCAGCGACCGCACGAATGATACGAACTCCGGATCTTTGCGCAGCGTGGCAAAGACGCTGTCATGCAATGCATCCCTGATCGGATAACCTTCTTCGTTGGCTTTACTAAGGTAGTAGCGGCAGCGATCAGCGTTGTTGTGCTGGCCGTACATCTGCGCCATGACGTAATGAAAATGTCCAAGATCGTTGGACGTGATCAGCTTGACGGAGACTCCGCCGGAGGGCTGGCGGTCAAAAATTGCTGGATCGATCTGCATGGCGCGCTGGTATTCGCGCGTGGCGTTTTCGAAATTTTTCTCAGAGAAATAAGCGGTACCCAGGTTGCTGTGGAAGCTGGCATTTTCTGAGCTGAGCTTGATGGCTTTTTTATATTCCTTGATGGCGGGGCCAAAGCGGCGCGAATTATAGTAGAGCGCGCCCAGATTGTTGTGGGCTTCCGGGTAGGCCTTGTCCATGTGAATGGCGCGCTCAAACTCGTGCCTGGCTTCGGAATCGCGACGCAGCAGCAGCAGACTGATGCCAATCTTATTGTGCAGCGCGGCGGAGTCGTCTTTCTTGAGCGCTGCGCGATAGTAATCAATGGAATCAAGATAGAGCTTCTGTCCGCGGAAAGTATCGCCTTGTTGTTCAAGTTCGCGCGCCGAGGCATCTTCCGGCGGCGGAGCGATGCGAGGCAGGGTTAGATCAGCCGGAAGCGAGCTTTCTTTTTCGAGAGGCGCTTTTTCGAGAGGCGCTTTTTCGAGAGGCGCTTTTTCCGAAGGCTGTTGCGCGTTGGATCCAGACGCGGCATTTTTTTCCGCGACCGGTGTCTGCTGCGCACAAAGATTGAAGGCAATTACAAATACTAGACAACCGAACAAGCTGACGCGAGCCATGGTGGACTCTCCTTACTGCGGCGGCCGGTCACCAGGACCGTTGGTCGCTGGCTTATTCTCCTTATTATCGTCCTTCTTGTCGTCTTTGGAACTCCCAAAAATACGTCCCCAGAAACCTTTTTTCCTGGCCTTGTCATCATCAGGCGTGCGGACAGAATCCTGGTTAGCCGGTTTTGGAGGCTGTCCGGTACTCTGGGCAGGAGGTCCGTTGGTGGTGTTAGACACCGGAGCCGGCTGCTTAGGTTCCAGGCCAAACATTCTTCTGGAAGAAGTTTCCATGTCCGTCTGAGGCGGTCTGCTCGCAGGTTTGAGTAGGCTGGGTACCTTCAATGAAGGCTGTTTTATAGTCGTCCGGGCAGGCAGGGGTGGCAATCTGGTTGGTGGCCTTATCCAGAGTCAACTCAACCACGCCATCCGGCGGCGTAAACGGCTTTACGTCAGAGTACTCAGGCAGGTTGATGGCCCGCTTCATGAACTCTGTCCAGACGGGCAAGGCCAGCGCGGCGCCGCTCAGCTTGATATCACTGTAATCGTCATATCCGACCCAGACTACGCAAAGCAGGTTGGAAGTGAAGCCGGCGAACCATGCGTCATGCGAGCTGCCGGTCTTGCCCGCGGCGGGAGCCGTGAAACCGCGACCGCGGACACCGGCGGCTGTTCCGGTATTCATCACGCCCTGAAGCATGTCAGTAATCACGTAAGCCACGCGGGGATCGAGCACCTGGGTTTCAGCGGCTGGTAGTTATCCACCACGTCGCCGTTGGGATCGCGGACGGACTTGACCATCAGTGGCGTGATGCGCTGGCCGGCGTTGGTGAACACCGTGTAGGCCGAAGCCATCTCCAGCGGCGTGGCGTCATACGATCCCAGGGCCATGGCGGGCGTGGCTTTTACTGACGCGATTCCGGCCTCGCGCGCAAGATTGGCTACCTTCTCATAGCCCACCATCTCGGCCACTTTTACCGTGGCGTTGTTCAGCGAATGGGCCAGCGCGTATTGCGCGGTGACCTGTCCTTTGTATTGATCCTGATAGTTTTTTGGCGTGTAAACGTCATCGCCATTGATGAAAGCAGTGGGTGAATCGTCCACCAGAGTAGAGGGCGTGAACACCGGCTGCTCATTGGTGATGGCGTTGTTGACGGCGGCGGCAAAGACAAACGGCTTGAAGATGGAGCCTGTGGGCCGCTTGGCCACAGCGTGATTCAACTGGCTGAAACCGTAATTGCGTCCGCCGACCAGGGCAAGGACCTCTCCGGTATGGGGATCAATCGCCACCAGCGCAACCTGAGCGGTAGGTCCGGGCGCAATCCTCGGTTTCGAACTTCTTGCCGACTTTTACCTTCTTGGTGCGCAGCTTGTTGATCTGGGCGTCCACTTCCTTGATGGAGGTGTCCACGGCCTCGGCAGCCACTTTCTGCAACGCCGGATCAATGGTGGTGTAAACGCGATAACCTTCGCGATTCAGGTCATCTTCGCCATACTTGGCGATCAACTGTTCACGGATCAGGTCAATCAGATAGGGCGCGTCACTGGCTTCAAGATTTTGCGGAGCCAGTTTCAACGGCGTGGCTTTGGCCGCGTCGGCCTGGGCACGAGTGATGGTGCCGGTCTCCGCCATGGCTTCCAGCACCAGATTGCGGCGTTCCATGCGCGCGTTCCGGATGGCGATACGGATTCAAACTGCTGGGCGCCTGGACCATTCCGGCCAGCATGGCCGCTTCAGGCAGGGATATGTCTTTCAGGTCTTTGCCAAAGTAGGCGTTGGCTGCTTCGCCAAAGCCGGTGATGGTGAATGAGCCGCGCTGGCCCATATCAACCTGATTGGCATACAGCTCAAAAATCTGCTTCTTGGAAAAACGCTGCTCCAGTTCAATGGAGATCAGGATTTCCGTAAGCTTGCGGGTAAATTTCTTTTCGCGAGTAAGAAAGAAGCCGCGCGCCACCTGCATGGTGATGGTGGATCCGCCCTGGCGATTGCCGCCCTGGCGCAGGTCAACCATGGCAGCCTGCATCAGGCGCAGATAGTTGACGCCGTTATGGTGAAAGAAGCGGCGGTCTTCAATGGAGGTAACGGCATCCACCATGATTTTGGGGATGTCGTCATATTTCACCAGCCGGCGCTTGGACCGCTGCTGGCTGTCAAAGAGTCCGGTGACCAGTTGCGGTTCCAGCTCATAGGCGGAAAGATTGTCACCGGCATTGCCGAGCGAGGCGATCTTCTCCACTTTGCCCTGGGAGATCCTTACCACCGCGCCTTCAGCGTTGTAATAGGACTCTTCTCCCGGCTTGATTTCAATTCCCGAGCCGTTGTTCAGCAAACGATAGGTGCCAAACTTTGACTGGCCCTGTTCGCCAATCTCGGTATATCCGGCATGGCGCAGGTAGTTGGCGATCTCGCGGCCGTCAGCCTTCTGGCCGATGCGGACATCACGAGGCTGGGCAAAGATTTTGGCGGTATTGGCGAAGATGGGACCGTAAAAACGCTTGTCCACGATCTTCTGATATTTGATGTAGTAGTAGGAAAAGATCCCGAACATCACCAGACCGATGATCAGGAACGCAGCCACTCCGGCACGCAGAATGGGACTCTTCAGGCCTCCACGGAAGCCCTTCACGCGAGGGATTTTTACTTTAATAGCCAAGCTTCAAAACTCCGGCGAATCGCCATTTGATCTCTCAGACGTGGCGGGCCAGAGCGTTACCTGCTGGTGCTGAGGAGTTTTAGTCTTACTTGCCCTATTATATCCGTTTATATCCGTTTGTTAATGGAATTGGCGGTAAAGTCCAGATCAACCGGGCGCACCACCATATCAAGATGCACGCTGATAATGCACAGTGATGCCCAGGCCGTCTGGTCCACGGCGTTACTGTAATCTGATCTTCCTTCAGCGTGATGTCACTCTGCCTGGCTTTGGTGATCACAATCTGTTTCACGCCTTCTTCATTGGTTTGCGTGTAGGTGTTGCGGCGCGCGATGTCATCCAGATCATCCTGCAACGTGTAATTGTGGAAATAGGGCGGGATCATATTCCAACCCACATAAATCGCCCCGGCAACAATCGCCAGGGTCAGCAATCCTTTTAACTTACCCATTGCGTCACCCACACAAGTCCGCTGGACTACTGGACTAATTGCTTGAATTGGTCTTCAATGCGGGCGATGTTAGCATCCACTGATGTGCGTGTCGAGCGGGTAACCAGCTCAACTTTCCCTTCCGTAACCTTCTTGCCAACATTGATTCGATAAGGTATTCCCACTAGATCAGCGTCCTTGAATTTCACTCCCGGACGCTCATCGCGATCATCAAGCAGCACATCAAAACCCGCGGCTTCCAGCGATTTTGCTATCTCTTCTGACGTCTTCATCAGGTTGGCATCGGTGACATTCGTGGGCGTAACCACCACGTCAAAAGGTGCAATCGAGCGCGGCAGCCAGAATCCGTCGGCATCATTGTTCTGTTCGATGGCGGCGGTGAGAATGCGCTCAATGCCGATCCCGTAGCTGCCCATGATCGGGTTCACTTCCTTGCCATCCTTATCAAGGACGGTTGCGCCCATGGACTTGGCGTACTTGTAGCCCAGCTTGAAGATGTGGCCAATCTCCATGGCCTTGCCGACCACCAGGGGATGGCCGCAATTGGGGCAGCCTTCACCCGCGGCAGCGTTGCGCAGGTCAACCCACTCCGTGGGATGGAAGTCCCGCAGAGGCGTAACGTTCTTCAGGTGATAATCCTCTTTATTAGCTCCGGCGATCAGGTTCTTGCGGCCTTTGAGCGCCAGGTCAGCAAGCACCAGCGGCAGTGAATCCAGCAACAGCACCTGCGTGGCTGAGCCAAGCTGCTCCCCGCTGGCCATGGCCGGGACTTTTACCGGACCAAGAAATCCCGCGGGCGATCCGAATACACGACGGATCTCTTCCTCATGCATGGGACGGAATTCCTTGCCGCCCAGAGCGCGTGGAAAGCTTGGCTTCGTTCAGTGAATGATCGCCGCGCAGCAGCACAATCACCGGACGCATACGCTTCTCGCCCGGATGCTTCTTGTCATCTTCCATCTGCATCAGCGCCAGAGTCTTGATGGTCTGTGACGGCAAAACGCCGAGGAATTTCGCCACATCTTCAATCGTCTTCATTCCCGGCGTATGAACTTCTTCTGGCGCACCTTCTCCCGGAAGGTCCACCGCCGGAGGAAGGGTGGACGTTGCTTTTTCCAGGTTGGCGGCATAACCGCACTTCTCGCAACTGGCCACCATGTCTTCGCCAGCATCAGTCAGCACCATGAACTCGTTGGATTGTGAACCGCCCATGGCTCCGGAATGCGCTTCAACCACCGCGTATTTCAGCCCGCAGCGGTCAAATATCTTGCGATACGTGGCATCATGCTTCTTGTAGCTTTCGTCCAGACCGGCAGCGTCAATGTCAAAGGAATACGCAGTCTTTCATGGTGAACTGGCGCACGCGAATCAGTCCTGACTTGGGCCGCGGCTCATCACGAAACTTGTTCTGGATCTGATACCAGATCTGCGGAAGCTGCTTGTAACTGCGCAGTTCCTTGCGAGCGATGTCAGTCATGATCTCTTCATGCGTCATGCCCAGGCACAGGTCCGCGCCTTTGCGGTCTTTCAGCCGAAACATGTTGTCACCCATCACCTGCCAGCGTCCGCTCAGCTCCCAGAGTTCGCGAGGATGGAGGGCGGGCAAAAGGAATTCCTGCCCGATCTTGTCCATCTCTTCGCGGACCACCTGGGTGATGCGCTGCACGGTCCTCTGCCCCATAAAGAGGTAGGAATAAATTCCAGAGGCGAGCTGGCGGATATAGCCTGAACGCACCAGAAATTTATGGCTGGCGACTTCGGCGTCTGCCGGCGCCTCGCGCAATGTGGGAATAAACAGTTTTGACCATCGATGCATGAAGTTTTTGGCACCCTCAGTAAAGCAAAGTTGAAAGAAGTTCTATTTTAGCAAGGGGCTTTAAGTTTTCGTCGCTTCGCTACAAAAGGGGCAAGCGCATGGCCGGCTTCGTCGTGCTCCTTTAACGCGCGGTTCGGCGCGCAAGCCAGCCTCACTGCGAAGCTTTGAGGTGCATGGATGATGACCCGGAAAAAAGCGCCAAGATTCCTACCCATTGCATCCAATATTGGTATAAGTTCCTAATCAGTGCAGGTGGCGGGAAATATGTCTTTAACCGATCTTTTCAAAACGAACCTCTTTAAGACGAATTTCTTTAAGGCGAGATTCTTTGACACGATCAAACGACCGGAACACCGGCTGGCGTGGATCATTGCGGTGATTGCCGATACGCTTCAGATCGCGGCATTTCCGTTCTTTGCCGAAGGCGGAGTCTCGCCGCTGGACACCGGATTGGACCTCATTGTGGCCTTCATTCTCACCCGGCTGCTGGGATGGCACTGGGCATTTCTGCCGACCTTTGCCACTGAGCTTATCCCCGGCCTGGACCTGGTTCCCACATGGACAGCCGCCGTCTTCTTTGTCACGCGCAGCCAGATTGCCGCAAATAGTCACGAGAGCACCTCACAGGGTGTCGTGCAACCCGATGGCTCAGAAGTCATGCCTCCGGGGCCCGCACCCGCGCCCAGGACATAATAGTCGAGAAAGCACGAACGTACCTTCGCGCCAACGAGTGCCCAACAATCCCAAAAGCTACTGATGATTCCCCCCGCTGTTGCGAGGTGGGCAACCGCGCCGCCGGCGATTTGTCGTCTAATCCCCGCATCAACCGATCTCCCCGATCACCAGATCAACCGATCTGCGATTTGCTTTCGTGTCAAATATTTTTCTCGACCTCTTGACACACTGTACTGGTTGACATACAGTATGTGCCATACACTGTATGAAAAACAGTACCAACATCGATCGATCCCGAAATCTTTGAGAACCTGAAGCTGGAGCTGCGCCGCGGCTGCCTGATCGTTGCCGTGCTGGCCCAACTCCAGGAAGAGCATTACGGCTACACCCTGCGCAAAGCGCTCGACGATCTTGGCCTGGCTATCGATGAAAGTACGCTTGTATCCGCTCCTTCGCCGGCTGGAGACACAAGGGCTGCTGTCAGCAGTGAGTGGCGCGAGGAGAACAAACGCAACAAGCGTTTTTACCGGCTGTCCGCGGCCGGGCAAACAGATATTGAAACAGTTGCTGGAAGAGTGGCAGACTCATCAACAACTCGCTGACGCGAATCCTGGAGGAGGCATAGACATGTTTGCCTTTTATCTGAAAGTCCTGGGTCTGAATCTGGCCGTGACCAACTTCGCCCTGCTGATGATTGCCTTTGTGGTTGGTTCAGTCCGTGCAAGCGATTTTCTTTTCCTCAACGCTATTCACTTTCTCATGGTCACGCTGATCTTTATCTTTCTGGATCTTGTCGCCTCAGGCGTATCACGCAGTCTCAAACCTTCCGCTGGTCGGCCAAGGAATAACGATATGGAACTTTTAGAACGCTACTTACAGGCAGTCCGCACTTACTTGATCCGTCGCCGTCGCGATGACATTGTGAAAGAACTGGGTGACAACATTCTTTCCCAGATGGAAGACAAGGCTGAAGAACTCGGCCGTCCCCTCACTGAAGCCGAGCAGGGCGAGGTACTGAAGCAGCACGGACACCCTGTGGTCGCTGCGGCTCGCTATGGCCGTCTGCCCTTGCAATATCTGATCGGCCCAACGCTCTTCCCTATCTATTGGTATGCCGTCCAGTTAGTCGTTGGCTTTGTGGCTGCCTTCCACCTGATGATTGCCCTGGTCCTCCTCTTCAGCACTCGCAGCGTCTTCAGCATTCTGGGAGAAACCTGGGCCTCTTTCTGGGTATGGACCGCAACCGCCATCGGCGCCACCACCATCGGGTTTGGCCTGATCGAATACTTTGGCAAGGGAAAACTTCCCTTCACTGAAACCTTTGAGCCGCGTGATCTGCCCGAACTCAGGAAGCCGGCTGGGCCCGCACGCGCAAATTCGATCGCTCGAACTGATTTTTGGAGTACTGTTCATCATTGGCTGGCTGATTTTTCTCCATGGCCCCACTCCTTCCATTGCCGCGTTGGTGCCGTTCCATCTGGCGCCAGTCTGGTACCGTTTTGAAGTTCCCATGCTGGTGACCGTGTTGCTGGGAATGTCCGCGGCTTTTGTTCATCTATTTCGTCCGCAGTTTCCCGCTTTGCGTGGGATCGTGCGATTACTCAATGACTTTGTGGGCGTGATCACCTTTTACTTTTTACTTGGCGCCCGCCAGTTCATCGTTTTTCAGGCCGATTCGGCACTCATGAACCGTTCCGTCACTCTGGGCCGTCTCGTCATCACGCAAGCGCAGCTAATCAACTATGCAGTCGCCCTGGCGCCTGCCGTCACCGTGTTTGTGTTTCTGATTGACGGCATCATCGAAGTCAAACGCCTGGTCAGTCGCAATCGGGTGACCACGCCGCTGACGCAGCACTCAAATGGAATTCTCTAAGGAGATGGTTATGGATCTACTGGAACGTTATCTTCAGGCCGTAAAGTTCTGGTTGCCGCGCGCACAGAAGAGTGACATCATTGCCGAACTTCGCGAAGACCTCAGCTCACAGATCGAAGACAAAGAGGCATCACTGGGCCGTCCGCTGAACCAGGACGAGATCCAGGCGATCCTCAAGCAGTGCGGTCATCCCATGGTTGTGGCCAGCCGCTATCAGCCGCAACGCCAACTGATTGGCCCCGTGCTTTTTCCGGTTTACGTTTTTGTCCTCAAAGCCATCGCCCTGTTCTATCTGCTGCCCTGGGCTCTGGTTTGGATTTGTCTGGTGACGTTTGTTTCCTCTTACCGCAGCGCTCACGGCGTAAACATCGGCAGCGCCATGGGCAGTCTGTGGACATCTCATTCTCTATTTCACGCTCGCGGTCACTCTTGCTTTTGTGGTTGCGGAACAAATGCTGGCAAGAAACCAGCTCTTTGCCAACTGGAATCCGGGCAAACTGCCCAAAGTGGTGCAGCGTGAGGCGAAGAAGCGCATGTCACGCTTTGATTCGCTGGCGGGATTTCTGGCTGATCTGGTGGTGATCACGCGTGTGGATCAAGCTTCCTTATGGCGTGGCTATCTTTGGTCAGACGAGCGAAAGACTTTAGCTTGACCTACGGCCTTCACGCTTATTACGTTCCCATTCTGATTCTGATGTTCGCCGACCTGGTTCTGAATGCCATCATGTTCTTTCAGCCGCAATGGATCTGGTTGCCGCCATCGATACGAGTTGTGACCACGGCGGCCTTTCTTGGCATCGTAGAATCGGCAGCCAAACTCCAGCCTTTTATCGTGCTCAAAGCCCAGGCCGCGCAAAGCATTGCACAACTTGAAGGCCGTTCAGGCCTTCAACCAGATTGTGGCGTGGAGTTTCGCCATCACCGCGGTCGCCTTGATCATCGCGCTGATTATCTATGGATATCAGGCAGTGAGCCGGATACGAAAGTATTTTGCGGATCGTGGAACACCGGCGGCGATGATCAGTTCGCAGATGATATGAGGGCTGCAAGAAATTTTTACGAGCGGCTTCTTTTCAGGCGCAGCCCTGGGCATGATGGAAGAACTTAAGTTTTGTTGTTTTCGAGTCAGATGAGGCATAGTGGAAGGCAAAACCGATTTACCACAAACGACACGAAGGACCACAAAGGAAATCCGAACAGCCGAGGGCGGCTGTTCCACACGAGCATCGCTGAAGCCTACGTCAAATTGAGATGACTGCGACGAGTTTTAGTGAATGAAGGGGGCCTTCTGGTGAGATCGGGTAATCCGGTAATTGAGAAGCAAAAACAGGCCGGTACGGAACATGGCTAACTTATGAACGTTTCAGGAAACAATATCCTTATTACTGGTGGGGCCACCGGCATTGGACTGGCCCTGGCAGAGCGCTTTCTTAAGGCCGGAAGCAAAGTCACCATCTGCGGACGTCGTGAACAGGCGTTGCGGGAAGCGCAAGCGAAGAATCCTGAATTAAATACCCGCGTATGCGACGTTGGAAGTCCCGCTGAAAGAATTGCGCTGCTGGACTGGGTCACACGTGAGCTGCCAGAGCTGAACGTGCTGGTGAACAATGCGGGCATACAACGTCGCGGCGTTCAGTTGGCAGAAACGGAAGACTGGGAGCCGATTCATGAGGAGATCGCCATCAACCTGGAAGCGCCCATCCATCTGGCCCGGCTGTTTGCCGCGCATCTGGGCAGGCAGAAGCGGCCAGCGATCATCAACGTAACCTCCGGGCTTGCCTTTGTGCCGCTGGCCATGGTTCCTGTCTATTGCGCCACCAAGGCTGCTCTGCATTCATTCACGCTTTCCCTGCGTCACCACCTGGCGCGAACGCCGATCCAGGTGATTGAAATCATTCCACCGGCCGTGAACACTGACCTGGGCGGCAAAGGACTGCACGATTTTGGCGTGCCTCTGAACGAATTTTCAGATTCCATCTTCAGCCGCCTGCAAGGCGATGAGCTGGAAATTGCCTATGGTTTCGCCCAGAAGTCGAGCCGGGCGTCACGCCAGGAGCTGGACGCAATGTTCTCTGAGATGAACCAGCCACATTGAAGCAGAATACAATCAGGTAACGCTTGTGCCTGAGCTTCGTCTTATACAATTGTCAGCTTACAAAGTGATCAGTTCCTGAAACGCCTTTCGGCAAAAATAGGGGAGTGACCGTTTATGTTGAGCAAGTGCCTGAAATTCTGCGGTGTGCTTGTAATCGCCTTGACCATGGGCTGGAGCCAGACAGCTCCGGCTGGAAAGACCTCCGGCGCCACAAAGACAGCCGGCAAAACGGCCGAGCCGCCCAAGAGCAAAGCACCCGCCGGCGCGCTTGCCAAAGAGCCGAAATTCGATGTCTCAAATATTGACGCGTCGCTTGATCCGTGCACGGATTTTTACGCTTATTCGTGTTCCAAGTGGATGAAGAACAATCCCATCCCGGCAGACTATCCGGAGTGGGTCAGCTTCAGCGAGGTTTACGAACACAACCTGCACGTATTGCGCGGCATTCTGGACAAGGCCGCCGTGAACGATCCTAAGCGCACTCCAGTGGTGCAGAAGATTGGCGATTACTACGCCGCGTGCATGGACGAAACAGCCGCCAATAAGGCCGGCTACGCGCCATTGAAGCCCGAACTGGAGCGGATCGCCGCGCTCAAAGACAAAGGCGAAATGATGGAACTGATTGCGCATGAAGCCATCATAGGGCCGAATCCGATCCTGGGCTTCAATTCCGGAGCCGATTTCCATGACGCCAACATGACGATCGCCAATATTGATCAGGCAGGGCTTACCTTGCCTGATCGCGATTACTACCTGAAAGACGATCCGGACATGGTGGAGATGCGCAAGATGTATCTCGATCACATGAAGAAGATGTTTGCGATGATTGGCGAGTCACCGGAGCAGGCAGCCGAGAGCGCGGGCACCGTCATGAAGATTGAAACTGCGCTGGCGAAAGCGTCCATGGACCGCACGCTGCGCCGCGACCCGAAGAACCTGGATCACAAGCTGGCATTGAGTGAGGTCGAGGCCAGCGCCCCGAACTTTCATCTCGACCGCTACTTCAAGGCCGCGGGCGCGCCTGCCTTCAAGGAACTGAATGTGACCAATCCTGAGTTCTTCAAGCAGGTGAATCCGCTGATTGAATCCACTCCGCTGAGGAGTGGAAGACGTATCTTACCTGGCAGATGTTGAACAATGTGGCGGGATGGCTCTCTGACAATTTTGTGGCGGAAGACTTCAAGATGCAGCAGGCGCTCAGCGGACAAAAAGAGCTGCCGGCGCGCTGGAAGCGTTGCATCAACTCCACTGACAGCTCACTGGGTGAAGCGCTGGGCCAGCCCTACGTGGATGCCACGTTCGGCGTGGAAGGCAAACAGCGCATGCTGAAGATGGTGGACGCGCTGGAACGGTCACTCAATCGTGATATCAGCGAGCTGCCCTGGATGACGCCGGCCACCAAGAAGGAAGCGCTGATCAAGCTGAAGGCGATCCGCAATAAGATTGGCTATCCGGACAAGTGGCGCGACTATAGCAAGCTGGAAATCAAACGCGGTGATATGGTCGCCAACCTGTGGCGCGCGACGGAGTTTGAATCGAACCGCCAATTACAGAAGATCGGCAAGCCGGTGGACAAGGATGGAATGGGGCATGACGCCGCCCACCGTGAATGCCTATTACAGCGGCGAGAAGAATGAGATCGTGTTCCCTGCCGGAATTCTGCAACCTCCGTTCTTTGACAAGAGCATGGATGATGCCATCAATTTTGGCAGCATCGGCCTGGTGATTGGCCACGAACTCACGCATGGCTTTGATGATGAAGGACGGAAGTTCGATCCACAAGGCAACCTGCGCGACTGGTGGACGGCCGAGGACGGCAAAGAGTTTGAGGAGCGCGCAAGCTGCGTGGCCGATGAGTACTCAAGCTTCAAAGCGGTGGACGAACTGCATCTGAATGGCCGCCTGACGCTGGGCGAAAACACCGCCGACAATGGCGGAGCCCGCATTGCCCTGATGGCACTACATGACCTCATGGCACAGAACAAACAGGATCCGGAAAAGAAAATTGATGGCTACACCCCCGACCAGCGCTTCTTCCTGGGCTTTGCCCGAGTCTGGTGCGAGAACATCACGCCGGAATTGTCACGGCTTGCCGTCCGCACGGACCCACATTCACCCGGCCACTGGCGCGTGAATGGCGTGGTGCAGAATATGCCCGAATTCCAGAAGGCCTTCGGCTGCAAAGCCGGACAGCCCATGGTAAGGGCGGCTGCCTGCCATGTCTGGTAGCTAGCAGCTTCTAGCTTCTGGCTACTAGCTTCTAGCTGCTGAAATCAGGAGTGAGCCGGCAACTGCTTCAAGCATGCCGGGCTGTTTCTATTTGCGAACGGGGCGGCGGTATCATGCCGCAGAGTTCAAACAGGCACACGAATAAGCAGCCATATCATTGCCTTGGGAATGCATATAATCTGTTCTGCATGCGTTCCTGGGGTGTGACGGCATTTCGACTATCGCTGAGCGTGGCATTGCTGGTTGGAACTGCCATCGGCCAGGCCACCGCTCCTGCTGCAGAGCCGCACCAGTCACCACCATCGTCAGAAATAAAGACAACAGAAACAAAGACAACGAAACCAGCGCCAGAACCGGGATCGCAGGAAATAAGAGCAGCCCAGTCGCTCATCAAGTCAGGAAAGTTCAGGGAAGCAGCCAACAGCTTTCGAGAGATCATTGATCACGGCAAGGGTACCGGCAACAGTACCGGCAACCAGCCACAGCCTGAAGCGCATGCCGGGCTGGTACGCAGCCTTTTGAAAATGGACGATGTGCCGGGCGCGGAAGAAGCGTCAGTGGCGGGAGTGCGGGCATGTCCGCAATCGGCCATCACGCGCGCGGCGCGCGCTGATGTGCGCTTTCGCAACGGAATGATCGCGGAGGCTGAAGAACTGTACCAGTCGGCGCTCAAAGATTGACGCAAATAATTCCCGCGCGTGGCTGGGCATGGGACGCGTGGATGCAATGCTGTCCCGTCCGGCAAAGGCCAAAGAAGATTTTGTGCGTGCACATGAGCTCGATCCGGACGATGGTGACGCGCTTTACTACTGGTCACTGGGGCTGCCGTATCCGGAAAATGTAAGAGGGCTGGAGAAACATCAGGCTGAGTTCCGTGATGATCCGGAACGCGAGCGGCATGAGCGGGAATACATCAGCTTCCTCAAAGCGCTGGCCGGGCGCAAGGTATGGCTCCCCGCGCATGACGTTCAGCGCGCGGAAATTAATTTGCAGCCGGTAATCACTCGTTTACAGGATGGGCCGCGCGCCTATGCGCTTACCGTGCGCCTGAATGATCGCGCCACGGCCAAAGTCATGCTGGATACAGGAGCTTCCGGGCTGACCATCAGCCGGAAAATGGCGGAGAAAGCCGGGGCCACAAAGCTCTCAGAACATTCGCTGGAAGGCGTAGGGAGCAAGGGCGCATCCATGGGCTATGAAGCGTGGCTGGACAAAGTGAATATCGGCGACTTTGAGTTTCATGACTGCCATGTGCATGTTTCGCCCAGCATGAATCCGGACTATGACGGGCTGATCGGAACGGACATATTTGAGCAATATCTGATAAGCATAGATTTTCCCGCGCGAAAAATGCGTCTCGCCGCCCGGCAGGCGCAACAACCAGCCGCGGACACGGGCGACCCGCTGCAGGTCTATCGTGTGGGACACATCCTGCTGATGCCGACCAGCGTGGGTGATACGGCGCACGGGCTGTTCGCGCTGGATACGGGAGCTTCCACCAATTCAATATCACCGGCGCTGGCGCGGCAGGTGAGCACCGTGCGCGACTCCACAGTCCCGGTGAACGGCATGAGCGGCCGGGTGCAGAACGTGTATTCGGCGGACCAGACTACACTGCAATTCGGGCGCTTCCGCCAGACACATGAAGATATTGTCACGTTTGATGTCCACGGGCTAAGCAAGGACCTGGGCGTGGAAGTATCCGGGTTCATAGGATTTGCTACCTTGAAGAAGATGAAGCTATTGATTGATTACAGCAGCGGCCGCGTGGATTTTGAGTACAAACCTTAGGAACAACTTTTAGTTTCACGATTACGGTTTGAGGCCAGAGTTATGGATGGGAAGATGAGGTCTCTGATGCGCGGCCGAGGCGCAAATATGGGCCGATTCGGCGATCATCAGCTTGGAGTGTTCCGAACTGGCGGCAACAAATTCCCCGCATTGGGGACAGGTCGATAGCGTAACTGTGCGGGTGCCAGAAATGATTCTGCGGACGAACATTATTCGCGGCTTCGGGGCCATATCGGGGTTCCCAGTTCTATCTAAGACCAGACTAGTCGGCCTGATAAGCGTTGTCTGTGCAAAATAGTACAATTTTCTGCTTCATCCAGCACCACTTTGAAGCACATATAACTCCCTGCTCCAGCCGCGAGTAGCCAGCCGGAGATCCTCTTACTACAACTTTCCTACAACGCTACTTCCTACAATGCTTTGGGAAGTGAGAGCCAGAGCAGGGTGCCCGGGCCTTCATGAGACGCGATACCCACCGTTCCGCCCATCCGGTCAAGAGCGCTGCGGACAATGGCCAGACCCACCCCTGTACCGGAATAGGCCACACGGTCTGCCTGGAGTTGATGGAATGGTTGAAAGACTTTTTCCCGGTCTTCCGGCGCAATGCCCAGGCCATTATCCTGAAACCAAAGTTTCACGCAGCCTCCGGAGTCTTCCGGCCAGATCTTGATTTCAGAACGGATATCAGGGCGCGCAAATTTGAGACTGTTGGAAAAAAGATTCACGAAGACCTGGGTGAGCGCCGCACGGTTTGCCAGCACGGCAGGAAACTGAGAACTCACTTCAACCAGCGGCGCCCGAGTCCTGGATCTGCCAGTGGTACTGGCGGCAAACCTCTGAAAGGACCTGGTCAAGATTGACCGCGATCAGCGGGAGCTCACCATGATTTAACCGCGCAAAGGCCAGAAGATTATCAATCAGGCGATCCATGCGCTTGGCGGATTCAATGATGCTGTTCAGGTAACGATGCGCATCCTGAGGAAGGGATGAGCGGTAGTCCTCAACCAGGATATTGGCCATTCCAGCCATGCCGCGAAGCGGTTCCTTGAGGTCGTGGGATACGGAGTAGGAAAATGCCTCCAGCGCCTTATTTATTTCGGTGAGTTCCAGCGTGCGGCGCGCCACCGCACTCTCCAGTTGTTCCGCGCGGGTCTGCACTTCACCCACAAGCTGATAAATACGGATGGCGTCTTGATGGCGCTTCAGCAGGTTGAGCAGAGTACTAATGGAAAGCCACACCACCGCCACCAGGGCAAGACCAGTGCCCACAAGGAAAGTTGCGTAAGAGCGCTGCACGCTGCGCCTGCTCTCCACGGAGCGGGAAGAGAGAAGGCGATTTTCCTCTTCCTGCATCTCGCCCGCGATGCGATCCATGGCGGCCAGCGTGGTGATGCCTTCCCCTCCGGAGATCAAAACCCTGGCGCGCTGCCGGGAGAGCTGTGCCTGTTTCCGCACCTGCTGCTGAAAAGCCAGGAAACTGGCCATGTATGCGTGCAGCTTTCCAATCGCTGTTGTTGGACTGGGTTTTCCCTGGTGAGTGTGACGATCCGATCAAAACGATGGCCAGCTTCAATCTCACTGGAATCGATGAGCTGAAACAATTCCGGGTTCCCGGTGATAATGAAGCCCCCAACTCCTCGCTGGACCTTATCGAAATCCAGTTTCAGCCCGGCAATTTCCAGAAGAACTTCATTGGTATGCGCGACCCACACCTGATTGGCAGCGATGATTCCAATGCTGTGGATGGCGAACGCGGCATTAATCCCCAGCAGAACCAATGCGAGCGCAAAGCCCACCAGCAGCCACCGGTACTCTGGGACGAAAAACCGAAACCGGCGTCCGGTCAGCATCGACTGCGGGCTGTTTTTTCATTCCGATCCGGATCGGGATTCCGATACAGATTGGGAAGACATCTTTGTTTGAACAGGGAGAACATTCAGAAGCAGCCAGTACTCCAGAGTACGCTCAACGTTGCGCCGGTCCGCAGCCGGATCAGCAAGTTTGAGGATGTAACTGTTTGCGCCCAGCGAATAAAGTTCGCGGGTCTGATCTGGAGTAGCAGTACCGGAGATTACCACGACGGGCAGAAAGCGGGTCTCTGCCCGCGATTTGAGTTCTCGCAGCAAGTCCATGCCATGCAGGCGCGGGATGTGCAGATCCAGGATCACAAGGGCGATCTGGTCTCTGGCGTGATCCGAATGGCCAATAAGCCGTTCCAGGGCGCCAAGCCCATCACGCATCACTTCCAGGCGAGCGTCAGGAGCCACACGGGCAAGCGCGTCGCCCGTAATTTTTACGGTGACAGGATCATCCTCTATGAGAATCACGCGCTTGGGCATGGTGGAAAATCATCAGATTATTACACTACCCTTCGAGTTCCAATCTCTCGCAAAAGGTTGCTCTTAAAGGGCGTATGGAAATAGATTTCGGGCTCCGAGTCAGCAAGTCTCACAGGCTTCTCAGTAGGGTTCGAAGCGGCAGTCATGCAATGGCAATCATGCAACATGAAATGAGGTGCGCATCATTTCCAGATCTGGCCGATCATCTGTCCCTTCCCTGCTTCCGGAAGTGTTTGACCAAAAGTGTCAAGGGTAGAGAGATTTAT
Source organism: Terriglobia bacterium (assembly GCA_963824835.1). Taxonomy (GTDB): domain Bacteria; phylum Acidobacteriota; class Terriglobia; order Terriglobales; family Acidobacteriaceae; genus Angelobacter. Next base: position 351,381 of record CAWGRA010000003.1, read on the forward strand.
ACGCGGCGTTCCACAACCCCGGAGCCGTGTTCCTGCATCAGACAAACGTCCGATCGCGTTCCACCACCCCTGAGTCAGGTATTTTTAGTTCAAAATGGCAGACGAGCCACAACGATTCCAAAGTGGCGATGTAGTGCCCCAGACTGGCATCTACCGGGTGGCGCATCTGGCGCATCGTCTTCCCCATGAAGTGGTGATCTTTGCCGGGGACCATTTTCCTCGCTGCGGGAAATGCGCCAACTCCGTTGTTTTTGAACTGGTCCATGCGGTGCAGGATTTATTCCAGCACACGGTCCGGCGCGTTTACGAACTGCCGGTCATAGAAGAACAAAACGATGGAAGAACAAAAGACGGAAGCTGAGGAAGAAAACGCGTCCTGACAAAAGGGACAATTTGAGTCCGGATTTTTGATTTCGAAATTGAAATTGAACCGCGGCATGCCTGAATGGCACGATTTCGCTTCTAGCGAGGGCTTTTCGGGCGGTTCTTTGATTCACCCTCGTCAGTGCTTTTCTTACACATCGCGCGATGTGCAATCTCCATCAGATGAAGATTTGGTTCTGATGGGCTTGCGGCTACAAAGCGATGGCACACCATGCAGTAGGACTCAATCAACACACGATTGGGTTGAGAATTGACGTGATAGAAAGTTCGCGGGACCTGAGGCATATGAGCCTGCTGATGGCCGGCTGTCGCGGGGGCGCGACAGCGAAGTTTTTGGTTAGTTTAGGAGTATCGATTCCCTGAGTCTGTTCGTTACCAGACGTTAACCTAATGAAATCGCGCAGCCAAATCGGAGGTTAGAACACGCCAAGCCGCTTGAATTCGTCCCGAACAAAGCAGTAACACTCGCAGGCAGCTTTCTCAAGCCGCTTGTGGTTGAGTATTCTCACGTGACCGCGAGAGTAGTGAATCAGTTCGGCATCCTGGAGCGTGGCTGCCGCCAGGGTCACGGTAGTACGAGGCGCTCCAAGCATCTGTCCCAGAAACTCCTGGGTCAGGTTGACGTCATCTGAATCACCGCGATCGCGGCAGCTAAGCAACCAGCGTGCCAGCCGTTCAGCCACGTCGTGCCGCCGGTTGCATGCAGCGGTCTGGGCGGCTTGGACGTATTGGGCATGCAGCAGATTAAGAATTTTCTCCCGGAACACCGGTGATCGCTGAAAAAGCTGCGCTATGAGTTCTGCTTTCACGCGATATCCGTGGCCGTCAACCGTGATAAAAGAATGAAACGGCATGCTGCCTGTACCTATCACGAGAGGCAGGCCGACCATTCCTTCCCTTCCCACAACCCCAACTTCCACGGTAGCGCCCCCTTTCAGGTGGGTGACCACGGAGGCTAATCCCTTTTCCAGGAAGTAAACGTAGCCAGATTCTTCACCCGGCTGAGACAAGGTGTCATGCTGTTTAAAGGCGACTGGTTTCATTTGCCCGGCAACGGCAAGGCGGTCCAATTCTGATTTTGGGAGTGCGGCGAGAATGCAATTTTTGAAGCGGGTTCCGTTGCTCTGGGTGAGCGACATGAGCTTTCTCCTATGCGTCGAGGGGGGCCGTCAAGACCGCATCTGTACGCGCAAAGAAGCAAAGCCGGGACCGCGGCTACACAGGATTGCGTATGAAGATGTATTCCAATTGTATGCGCAGTCCGGGCAACACGCCTGAAAAGTTAGTGATTATGGCGGCCTGCGGTTTGAGTATGGCATCAGAAGATTAAGAGTGACTAATCTTTAACCTGAATGCGAGGAACGTTCAGCACATGTTCACCACACCCCACGAACGATTTTGTGTGTGGATGACGAACCAACCGCCCTCAGAATTCGCGGCCTCCTTCTTGAGCATGCCGGATACAAAGTTTTGCCCGCCCCTGATGGCGCCGCCGCTCTCAAGATTTTCAAATCACAGATCATTGACCTGGTCATTTCAGACCATCTCCTGCCGGACCTCACCGGAACCAAACTCACGCTGGAATTGAAACTCGCCCGGCCATTTGTTCCCGTCATGCTGCTATCAGGCGTTGCAGACCTGCCGCCAGGAGTGGAGCACGCTGACGTATTCATGACCAAGCTGGGAGGCCCGGTGGAGTTACTGGAAAAAGTGGCCGATCTGCTCCGGTGCAGTCGAGTGAGCGACGGGAATTATCTGGCGGAGATACGTTGCGATAAACGTGTTGAGCCCTACCTGTGGAACTACAAGGTCCAACGCCAGGAGCCGGCTGAAATTGTCTCGTGGGGGCAGGCAGTCACCGAAGATGCCGCTATTGCGGCCTCCCGGGACGTGATGCGCGACTTGAATAGTGGGGAAGCACGGAGCGCGTAAAGGTTTTGGTGCGGAATTACGCCTAGGTGCTGCTGGGATACCACAGGTTTGCCCTGGGCGGTTGCGGGATCGGACGGCGCCGGCGAACGGGATGCGATTACGTCCCTGAGCGCTGATTCCAAAGCCGAATCACCATCCTGTTTGGAAATATAAGTCACGCCGAATAGCCGGCACAGTTCTTTTTCCCGTTCGCCCATCACGGTCCAGACCAAAACCTCACATTGTTGCAGCCTTGGATTCGCTTTGCGGAAGCGCAAAATTTCAAATCCGCTTTCCGCGCCGAATTCCAGATCGAGCAAGATCAACTCAGGACATTGCTTCTCGCCGGCAAGCACATCTTCAAGATACATAAGCGCTTTGGCAACGCTGGTGAGGACTAGCGGTTCATCAAGCTTCATGTTCTTGAGTATGTGAACAGCTTTTGCGACATACAAAGGGGAGTTCTCGATCACAAGCACGCGTGGCCTAATGTCCATGGTCCAGTTCCAGTTAAGTTGTGTTGAAAGTTGCGTAAGTGTACGACATGAGGGTCGAAAACGCCAGCTTTCCTTTTTTTGTCTGGTACCAGACATGACACGGGCAATTTAGCTCAAGGACCGCTACGATGCCCGCCTCAAAAGCGCCTGTTCAATGTCCTCAAGGAATTCCGGCGCCGTGGTGGCTGCCACGGCACAAACGCCGCGTCTGGAAAGCGTCGGAACAGGGGACAGACACACAATACGCAACCCGGCCGCGAGCGATGAACCGAGGCGATCAATGAGTTCTGTTCGTCAGAAGGAACTGTGTGGCAGATGATAAGGAGATGGAACTCGCCGGATTCCAGCTGTCTCATTACACTCTCAAGCGAAAGCGTATTCTGCACGCGGTAACCAGCTTTCCGCAATAGCAATGCCCTGATAGCCAGCAGCACCGGTTCATAACCGAAAGACAAGATGCGAAATTGTTTTGCATCCGGCATGAGGGGACCACGCCTTTCAAGCTCTGCTCGGAAATCAACTACTTCATTCTTCAATTGGGGGCCGTTCTATGAGACTACTCGCGACAAAAAAGACATGTCTGTCCGGCAGCGCACATTATCGAAAAAATGGGTTCTCAGAATTAAGCAAGTTGCATCAGATTTAGCTGACGCCCAATACCGAATTGAGCGCTTCATGATCTTTTTGTAATTCCAAAATCGTTATTTTGCAGTGAAGCATGAGAATCGTGATTGGTATGAGGGCACAATATTTCGCAATGCGAACCTGGGCCCTGCTTTTGATCCTCGCCGTATTCATCTTGTTGACCAGAGGTTTTGCTTCGGCGGCTGTAAAAAGCGCCGGCAATGGCGAGCTTAAAGTTACGGTAACTGTTGTTTCTTCGGTGGCAATTATGATCGGGCCGAATGGAGAACAGAGATTGGTAGTGGCGAACGCGCCCGACCTTCAGTGTGAGTTTGAAGCGATGTTTCGAACTTCAGATATTCCTGGAACGCTGGTCACTAAGGCTCACATATTGAAACCGCGTTACATTCATGCGGTCAGCAAGCATTCAGACAGCAAGCCGATCCGGCCCATCCTTAGCTGGTTCGAGTTCAATGAATTTCGGGACGGCCCTCAATGCAGTTTCTGAGCCCGTCTTCCAAGGCCGCCTCACCATCCTGCTTGGAAATCACAAAAGCCACGCCGAACAACCTGCAGAACTCCTTTTCTTTATCTCCCATAATGGTCCAGACCAGGACCTCACATTGTTGAAGGATGGGATGGGTCTTTCGAAAGCGCAATATTTCAAACCCGCTTTCAATACCGAAGTCCAGATCGAGAATAAGCAGGTTCGGGCATGCCTTTTCCTCCGCAACCACTTCCTCCAGGTACAACATGGCCCGGTCAACGCTTGTGATTAGCATCGGCTCGGAAATGTTCAAGCTCTTGAAGATTCGAATACCCTTGATAGCATCCGAAGGAGAGTTCTCTAGCATGAGAACGCGAGGGGTGTACGAAGCTGATCTAACTGCTGAGATCCGCTGACCGGGCGCTTTTGCAACGTCTTGCCTGAAGTTTGTTTTTTAAGGTCGGCGGCTTCTTTCTTACAGGTGGAGCGGTGGGCGATTTCCATTAGATGGAGATTTGGCTCCGAGCGGCTGGCGGCAATAAATCTCTGGCATACCAGGCAGTAAGACTCGATCAAGACATGGTTATTGTGCGAGCTGACGTGATAGAAGCTGGGCGGGACTTGATGCATGGGTACCCTGTTCATGGCTGGCTTTCGGGTAGTGCAAGAGCAAAGTGTGCCTAGCTTATGAAGGCTTCATCCCCGGCGTCTGCCTGCTATCAGACATTCGCTGTAAAAAAACGGCGAATCGGGCATCATTAAAGGATTGTAATTTTCGACAATTTGAGGGGACACCCCCGGCACCCTCGAAAATCAGCCATGGAGTGCGCAAAGCATGAGGATCGCCGGATCAGTTATTCAATGACGACACTTGAGGATCGACCGTCACGGGAAAAGGTGAAGCCCCAAACAGTACAAGAGAGTTGAGGGTTTACCCCTTTTTGCTCGCCACCTTGGGTTTGGCGATCGCACGGGCGAGAAACTGCAACTTTGTGTCGCAATAAATGCACGTGGTTTCACGCAACTCTGGCGAAGCTTGCTCATCCACTACAGGCGAGGAACGCAAGCACTGTGTACAAGTCACCACAAAGTAGCCATCGGTGTTGATCGGAATCCAGACCGGCGCTCTTTCCGGCCTGGAGAGGTGTGGGCGCAGTGGAGAACGCTCAAGCAACTCACCAATCTTGTTGAAGAGCTCATCCGGTGCGTAATCGCCTTTGTAGAAGAACGCATCCGCGATCAGACTAGAGGGTGAAAGACCGGTGTAAGCCGCACTAATCACTATGATTGGGATATGGGGGAATCGTAGCCGCACAATCGAGAGGAGTTCGAACCCGCTCATGTTGGGCATGGTCAGATCGGAGATAATGACATCGGGCAGGGCCCGGCGTAGCTCCACCAGTGCCTCAAAGCCATCCCCAGCGGTCAAGACTTCATACCCTTTCTTGACCAGCAATACTTCCGACAGCTCCCGGATCGAGGGTTCGTCGTCTACTACGAGAACCCGGTATTTGAACGACATGTGTGTTCCCTCCTGTATACGGCATCAACGGTCAATGATAAGAATATCTGATCGCCGATGACTCTAGCCTGCGGAGCACATCTGGATCAAGAGCTGGCAGTTCAAAAGGCAATTCCGGAGAAGGGCGATTTCCCCCCTGCCACAATCCTTAATAGCTCGGGTAAAAGGGGTTGCAGAGGTTGCCCGTATCTCACATCTAGTGTTCCTGGGTGGGCGGTTACAAAATCGGGAGGATTTCGCAGAACCACAACTTAGCAACTCAGGCCTGCGAGGGCTCTTGCGGCTTGCGCTTCTCCCGGTGACGATGTTCTGTCCAACCTTCCGGGTCTTTCGCTGACATCCTATCCTCATATTCTGTCGCCTGCTTTTCGGTCGAGGGCAGCCAGTATTCAAACTGCCAAACACCTTTCGCCGTGTCAGGGTTCTCGGAACCCAAGTCTTTGATCATGTCAGGGTGAATCTCTATTTCGCCGATCGGACGGAAGAATGGACGAACCGCAGTCTTTTTCGCAGCTTCAGGATGGAGCAGTTTAATCTCGGCGTAACGGCGCAGAGCCGTCTGCTTGGAATAGAAAAATTCCAGATGTGTCTCCCAAATGTCGGGGTTTGACTTTCCGGTGTAATCGATTTCGTCGTATTTATCGAAATTATCCATGCCGAGATTTGTGCTTTCTCGCGGAAATTATCCTGGGTTTGTATTCTGGGAGCAGTTGTGCTGTTTTAATTTTTGCCATCCTCACTGCAGGATCGGCAGTACGGAAGTTTCTCCGGCACTCCGAGCTAATAGAGCTTCCCTCGGTATCGGCTTCATTTCTTTCAAAAAGGAGTGTACGTCGAGGAGCCAAAGGAAGGAAGTTGCCGTAAAGCCACTTCGAGCCATTATACGCTTCCAGGCTCATGTGCCTGCGCGCCGATTTTCGGGGGTGTTGCCACAGGCCAGCGGGGTGTTCCTGCCCCGGTTGTTCTGTGAGACTCCCGGCACCTCTCGCCCTGTTAATCCGCCTGTTCTGAGGCGTTGCATTCGCGTTGCTCTCAACGTGCACAGTGCTCTCGAAATCGGTGCTTCATTCGGTGCCTGGGCCGGAATCGCAATTCCACTGTTACCTTCACTGTTCTGAGTGAATGAAGAACCTGATAAACCTGAACATTTCGGAACGATTTCAGGTGCTCTCCAGCCATGAAACGGGAGCTGCGTAAAGGGCTGGGCTCCGACGACTGACTTATAACGGCTAGCGCTTCCCAAGCTGCAGGAGGTAGTCTATTCGTGTGACTTCGCGTTTGGTGAAATTCGGGCTTGCTCTTGCAGTGCTGGCGGCTTTGATTAGTAACCCTGCCATGAGGTGCGTGTCCGCGTTTTATCAAATGGATATGCAGGAGATGGCTTGCTGCGCTAACATGTCGGGTAATTGCGATATGGGAGCAGGTCACTCCTCTTGTTGTCAAACCGTCTCTGACCCAAGCTTCGCGAGTTCTACAGTCCAGCCAGCCGGTAAGCATAGCGGTTTCCGGGAGTCGTAAGCCCGTTTCCTGCATCCACCGGG
>CAWGRA010000004.1:0-25774 GCA_963824835.1 Terriglobia bacterium
TCAACTTCGCCCGCCGCACGCAGGAATTGAAAACTCAGCTGGCGTTCCTGATGGAATCGGAAGACAAGAATACCGTCTTCTGGATCGAGTGGCGGGTGAAGGACGAGCAAGCCGCGGCGGCATGCGTCACGTGATTCTTCAGGCCACGCGGATTGACGTTTCGCAAATCCTTCACTCCAAACTTTTTGATGTCGTGGATACTGCAATTCTTACTTCGGCAACGCTGGCCGTAGCGGCCGCGCCGCAACGCGGCGATTTTGAATACATCGCCAGCGCGTTGGCTTGGAGCATACGCGAGAGCTGGTTGTTCCATCGCATTTTGATTACGCGCGACAAGCGGTGCTTTATGTCCCGCCTGATATGCCTGATCCGCGCTCAACCATCTTTGCCAATCGCGCCGCGGACAAAATCCGCCGTATTCTGGAAATCACCGAGGGCGTGCTTTTTGTCTTTTCACCAGCTATGCCCAGATGAATGACATACATGATCGCCTGCTGGGTGAGCTGCCTTATCCCATGCTGCTGCAGGGCAAGGCGCCCAAGAACGCATTGCTGGAAGAGTTCCGAATAACGCCTAACGCTGTGCTGTTTGCCACCGCGTCCTTCTGGCAGGGCGTGGACGTGCAGGGAGAGCAACTGAGCTGCGTGATCATTGACCGGTTTCCGTTTGCGGTTCCCAGTGATCCCATTGTTGCAGCCCGGTGCGAGCCATTGATTCCAATGGCGGAAACGCGTTCTTCGATTATCAGGTTCCGTCAGCGGTGATTTCCCTTAAGCAGGGTTTTGGCCGGCTGATTCGTTCCGTGAAAGACCGAGGCGTACTGGCCCTGCTGGATAATCGCCTGCTAAAACAGCGTTACGGCAAGATCTTTATGGACAGCCTGCCTGCCTACAAAAAAACCAACGACCTTGCCGAGGTGGAAGAATTTCTTTCGCCCACTTCGTAAAGGTCGTTTCTGGAAGCTTGCTGTTTATAAGATCGTTGCCTGAATCTTTGATGATGCGCGGTCCAGGTTTGTTCGCTGCCGCAACAACCGGGACTTCTTCCAGAAATTCAATTACCAGTTCCCGTACTGCAAATTCTTCATGCGATGCATGGCAGGCTGTCGAGACGCTGTAGAGGGCCAGGTCGCCCGCTTCCAGTTCGTCCGCCAGCTTCCGTAGAAGCTGGACTGCCTTTTTTTCATCCACTCCAAACGCATACTTGCCTGCTCGATTGGCGCATTCCGTTGCGTTCATTTTGTTTATCTCCACTAGCCATTTGCCCGATTTACCTGTTTCCAAACTGCCAGAGAACGAGCCGTCGCCTCGACCCTTGCGAGATTAATAATGGCGTTCTTAAGACCCTTGTACACCACTCAAGAGACTTCCTGCGTGGCAATTTCGAAATAAAATAAGGATGTCTTTATCCGTTTGGCCCTTTGGAGTTAAACCTGCCATTCCGTAGCGGCCTGCTCGAACCGCTTATGTATCTGAACCCGCACAACTTAGGCTTTTACCAGCGTAATACGTCCTGATTATGTGAATTTCCTTATATTGAGACCAAATGCATCGCATCAAGATCAATCGTCTGGCGTTGAAATCAAGGATTTTTATTTCACCCTGAATCCGTACGATTCCACCGTTTCCATTTTCCCGTGTGGATCGGCACCTTGCAGCTCCACCGCGTACTCCTTCCCCGGCTTCAGCTTTTCTGACGGTATGGCAAAGCTCACCACCAGACTGTTCTTTGCTCGATTGTCTACTCGATGCGCCCGCAAATTGTTTGCACTGAGAATCTCGCCGGACTGGAAGAAAAATTTCAAGGTGGCGCGAAGACTTTCTTTTCCATATTCGGACGAAACAGGCAGTTCAAGGTCGATCTCTGTCGCGTGTTCGGGAGTGCAATCGCGGTTTCAGCTTCGCCTTAGCCACGCGTTGCCTCTTCGTCCGGAACCAGCCTGTAGGCAATGTGAGCGGCAGACATTTTCGGAAGCGCGGACTGGACGGATTTGAGCAGGCTATTGCTCGACGTCGGAACTGAGACCGGGCGACCGGGCAGACTTCGCCGTGGCAGGCCCAGTTGCAGTAACCGGTTCCGTTGCGAAGTACGGCGAACACGGGCCTGCTACCGGCAATGCCAGCGCGGCAAAGATAGTCGCGGGAACCAATGTGGCGATTCAGCCAGAACGTTCGTCTGGCCCAGGCAAAAGCACGGGGATAAAATCAAATGTCGCCGTAGCGCAATTGCCGGCTCTTCACCAGCGGAAGCTCCGGGATCAACGACCAGATTAAGAGTCCCGGACTCTCCCCGCCAAAGAGCATTGCTGGGCGGCGGCCAGGCCGTGCGACTCCGTGTAGGCCAGCGGGTGGACAGCCAGCAGAAGGTCTTCACTCCGCGAATCGTGTGCGAACCTCAATCAGTTCATCGCCTTCCTCTATGGAGTGAAGGGTTTGGCTGTTTGCCGTATTCAGATAAGCTGGGCACGCTCTTCGCCATCCACCACCACGATGATTGACTGCGGGTCGGCCTGCTTGCGGCGTGATGCCTGGCCGGAAAGCTGCTGGCTGATGTTGTCGCGCTCTTCCGGGGTTAGTCCGGATGTGCGGACCATGAAGATGCGTAGGATCATTGTTAGTGTGTTGGTTTTCCATGTAGAACCTTGGCAATGCCAGCTTCTCCTTCGGTGGCTGCAACAGCAGCGCTTCCATGAGCCGGCTATCGCAGACAGGATCGATAAATGCGTGACAGCGATTAATTTCAACCTGGTTAAAATCCACGCGCTCGCCGCCATGCCCGGACAAGCGTGAGGGAAGACTATCGCGGGAAGCGTCATAATCCGTGGAACCGGGCAGGCCTGCAGCGTGCTCCAGGGCGTGAAGTCCTTCAGGCAGGTGTCCACCAGGCGTGTCCATATTTCCTGCTCGTCATTCATCTCAAAAGGGTCTCAAATCTAAGTTCCCCGTGTTGAGTGCGGCATGTCTTGAGCGTGCCAAAGCGCTTGAACAGCTTCCGCATCAGCGCGCTCTTGGCCCGCCGATATTCGTCGGCGCCAAGAAAGCGTTCGGTCACCGATTCATAGACCCGTTGTGTTTCCGCCGTGCTGTAGTTAAAAAGCAGGCGATGCAGGCCAATGTTCACGTAGAAGGAAGACATGGAGGTGGTCATGCGCACCAGGTTCTTGATATAGCGGACCACCATCTGTGCGGAAGTGGCGGCGTCCCTTTCTTCTTGTTCTTTTTCAGCGGCATCCGATTCGGAAAAGATCAGCCACTGCAAAGCGTCGCTCTCATCGCGGGTGATCCGTGTAATGCGCTCTTTTCAGGTGCTTGTCACGCCAGTAGCTTCTTCGGTTTCCCGTCCTCGCTGCAGGCTCAGTTTGTTGAGCGCGCCGGCCAGGATGCGCACGGCCGTGTCGCGCTCGGGATAGAGAAAATAGGCAAGCTGAAAGCCTCTATCCCAAAGGTCTTGCTCAGCGGCCAACTTTCCCCCCTTTTTAAAAGCCGGCCGAGTCCCGTTAGGTTCCCGGCCCGTTTCGGAGCAAGCCTTACATGTCGCAAACATGATCGCGCCGCCGCACCCTCCCGGTCAGGCCAGCCAACGCGATCAGCACTAGTCTCTCTCATTCGGGCCGGACCTAGCGTGGCATTTTCAGACGAGTGTAATAGAAGTGTCGCACGTTCCGGGGTTCCCACTGTTAAAGGCGACGGAACGAGGTCGTCCTGGAGAGGATGGGCTCGAAACGGGTGAAGTTGAGCCTGTGTCACCAGTGATGATCCCTGGCCGTAAATATTAACTGCGCAGGGTCAGGAGCCTGTCGGAGCGGGTTAACAGGTGAGGGCCGGTTTTTGAAAATGCGCTACGCTGACGCTCCGCGCAGGCCTACGGCGTCGGAATTGGTCTCTTTGCTCCTTACCCGGCACTTATTCCTCAGCGCAAGCGCCTCGGAAACGTACCGGGCTATTGTCGGCCGTCCCGCTTCGCGGGACTCGGGCGCGGCGCGACCGTGACTGTGCGTTCGTAAACTAAAGATTAGTGGAGAAAGAATGAGTAATTGAGTAATTTGGTAATTGGGTAATTGGAAAAGCAGCAATTGGCAAAACCGAGATTTGCAAAAGCTTTGACCACAGAGGACACGGAGGAACACCGAGGAAAACCAAAATCCGCAAATGGCCAGACAAGAACTTCAATTACTTCAACTTATCTCCGGGCTGAGAAAAGTGAAGGTAGCAAGTGGGATGGATCGTTAAGGGAAAAGAACTGAGCCAAGAGGAATACGAGGAGTACAGAAAGCAGCAGACGGAGGAAAAGGAGCGCACGGAGGACGAGATCCAGCGCCGGATCAATGAAGTAGGCGAGGCGTTCAGGGCATGCAAGAAGTTTATTGAGCAGCATCCGGAAGTGCTTACAGGATGAAGGATGCGCAGGCGCGGGAAATCAGATTTACCAGAAGTTGCGGCAGAACCTGGAGCGGGCCGACACGGCTCCGAGGTGCGAGAAGGTACGCGAAGATGGGACGGTCTGCGGGAGTCCGCAGATGAAGGGCTATCGATATTGTTACGCCCACGAGCGGATGCTGCAGATGCGGTCCGGCAGGCTGGAGTTGCCGCCACTGGAAGACGCCAATGCTGTCCAGATGGCCATTATGCGGGTGCAGAAGGCGCTGATTGACGACGAGATCAGCGAGAAGAAGGCCGGGCTGTTGCTGTATTCACTGCAGATGGCGTCGAGCAATCTTAAGCACACGACGTTTACGGACAGCAAAAAGGAAGTGGTGAGGGAGATGCCGGAAGCAGCAGTCAGCACTCAGCATTCAGCAATAAGGCACAAAGGCAACAACTTACCGCGGATCAACGCTGATGAACGCGGATTGAAACCAACGGTAGGCACTCAGCAGTCGGCATTCAGCCAGAAGAGATTGCCAAAAATGCCGCGATTGCCAGGAAATACAACACCAAAACCTTCACCACAGAGGCCGCAGAGGAACACAGAGGCAAAGGTAAGCCACAGTCGAGGGCGGCTGTGCCACACGAGCGTCGCGTGGGATGAGATGAGCTAAGTCTTTTAGATATTGGGATGAAGGGGGAGGGTAGGACGGAATAATCGCCGAGATCGGAAAGATCAAAAGGTAACACCTAGCACGGAGGAAATCAGGTGATCCGGGGATCTGGGGATCGGGTGATCTGGAGATCTGGCGAAGTCTATTAGACTATGCTCCAACTCAAGTTTGGAAGCTGATAGGGTTCCCTCGCAAAGCTCGGGAACAACAACGCAGCTGAGGGCGGCTGCGCTCCAAATCAAGTGGCCTGCAGCAGCCCCGCTGGCTGCTCATTGTTCCCAGGATTTACAATAAAGGGTTGGCCGGCGAAAGGCTGATTTAGCACTCGATTAAGGGGAGCGATGTACGAAGTTACCGTAGAAGACTCTTTTGCCGCGGGACATTACCTGCGCAATTACAAAGGCAAGTGCGAGAACCCGCATGGACACAACTATAAGGTCCGTGTGACCCTGCGCGGCGCTGAGCTGGACAAAGCCGGCCTGCTGCTCGATTTCAAAGACCTGAAAGAGGTCATGAAGCACGTGATTGACCGTCTGGACCACCAGATGCTGAATGACATTGAGCCGTTCAAGGTGCTGAATCCGTCGGCGGAAAATATCGCGAAGTATTTTTATGACCAGGCCAACGGACGACTGCAGGCCGTCACTCAGGGCCGGGTTGACGTGAAAGATGTCACCATCTGGGAGACGGATACGACCACGGCGCGGTATTCGGAGTGAAATCATGCAATTGGCAATTAGCAATTGGCAAAAGCTTACCGCTGATGGACGCTGATTGGACTGATGAACGCAGACAAGGCTCTTGTAAGGACTCGCTGGTGATCGGTTGATCTGGCGATCTGGTGATCGGCAAGATCATGAACTGCAGGCTGTTAGAAATCGAATTGCCAAGTGCCAATTACCAATTGCAAATCACTCATCACAATTCACCAACTACCAATTGCTATCTGCCAATTACTAATTGCTACTAAATGACCATCATCGAAATCTACCGATCGATCCAAGGCGAATCGTCATTCGCCGGCGTGCCCTGTATTTTCGTCCGGCTGGCCGCGTGCAATCTTCGCTGCACATGGTGTGACAGTGAGTACACGTTCACCGGCGGTCGGAAAATGGCGGTGGAAGAAGTGGAGCAGGAGGTCGCGCGGCTGTCGCCTTCGGGGCTGATCGAGTTTACCGGCGGCGAGCCGATGTTGCAGGAGCGCGAGCTGGTTCCCATGATGCAGCGTCTCCTGGATCGCGGATACACGCTGCTGCTTGAGACCAGCGGTGAACGTCCGCTGGAGAATGTGCCGAAGGCCGTGCACAAGATTGTTGACGTGAAATGCCCGGGATCGGGCGAAGGCGGCAGCTTTCGTGAGAGTAATCTGGCTACGCTGACCCGCAATGATGAAGTTAAGTTCGTCCTTGCCGATCGCGAGGACTATGACTATGCCCGCGACTTCACCCGCACGCATGGGTTAGATAAGATTGTGAATAGCGTGATCTTTTCGCCGGCATTCAGCAAGACGCCGAGCGCGCAGCGCGACGCATCCAACGCGCAGCTTGATCCCCGCGTGCTGGCGGAATGGATTCTGCAGGACGGGCTCGACGTGCGGCTGGGATTACAGATCCACAAGTTCATCTGGGAGCCGGCGATGAAGGGCGTTTAGAGGAATTGACGATTGAGTAATCTGGTAATTGAGTAATTGAAAGGCAAACCCCATTAACCACAAAGGACACGAAGGAACACAAAGGAGTCGAAGGGTTTGTTCTGCATTACTGAACCACGCGCGCCAGCGGTGCGGAACGATGGTTCACAGTAAAGGCGGCAATGTTCGCGATGAGGCCAGCGCGTCGAACGCGCGATTAGGAGCAGAACGGATCTGGAGATCTCAGCGATTAGCGACAAGGATGTGAGATAATTTCAGCGGTGTGGAGTCGAAGCAGCAAACATTCTGAAGTAAACATCAAAATTTAGTTCACTCGTTCAGGTCAGAGGTGTTTGTTGGCGGCTGCAAAACCGCGATCGGTAGTCTTATTGAGTGGCGGCATGGATTCGTCTGTCTGCGCCACCATAGCGGCGCGCGAAACCGACGCAGCAGCCCTGCACATCAGCTATGGGCAGCGCACGGAACGCCGCGAACTGCGGGCTTTTGAGAATATCTGCCTGCGGCTGGGCATTGATCAGCGGCTGGCGATTGTGAATGAAAGTCTGGGCCGGATCGGCGGCTCTGCTCTTACGGACGAAACCATCGCCATTCCCGAAGCGGGTGATGAGATTGGTCGCGGTAAGATTCCAGTGACTTATGTCCCGTTCCGCAATGCGCATTTTTTGTCCGCGGCGGTTAGCTGGGCAGAAGTACTGGGTGCTACGCGCATCTACATTGGAGCGGTGGAGCAGGACAGTTCCGGTTATCCGGACTGCCGGCCGGAATATTATCGCGCCTTCAATGAGGTGATCAGGACGGGAACGCGCGATGGCAATATTGAGATTGTGACGCCGCTGATCGCCATGCGTAAGTCGGAAATAGTGAAGCATGGGCTTGAGATCGGCGCGCCGTTTGATTTGAGCTGGTCTTGTTATGGCCGTGAAGATGTGGCCTGCGGGATTTGTGAAAGTTGTGTGTTACGATTGCGCGCTTTTGCCGAGGCGGGTGCGCGGGACCCACTGCCGTACGTGGACCAGATGCAAGCCAGGGAAATTTAGGAGGCCGGGAGGCTGAGAAATATATGAAGATGAAATCCATTTACTTGAGTTTGGCCGCTATGCTGGTTGCATTCAGCGCGATCACCGCATGGCCGCAGGCCACGCTCTCACGCGTGAACGGAAAAGTGACTGACGGCGGCAAACCGCTGGCCGGCGCGCAGATTGTTTTTACCAACCTTGGAACCGGCAAGACTTTCAAAGACAAGACCGGAAAAGACGGCTCTTACAACATGGTTGGTCTTGATCGCACTGATTACGAAATCGAAATCAGCAGCGCGACGGGAGAGAAGCTTTACAAAGCCAAGCGCACCATCTCGGCAGAAGGTGGCGGTGAGCAAACCGTTGACATCGATATTTCCCAGGGTTCGGCCGGTGGTCCGGCCGGGCAGCCGAAAATGACCAAGGAGCAGATTGAAGCCATCAAGCAGCAGAACGCCAAGGCAGAAGGAATGAACGCCCTGATCGCCCAGGCCCAGACCGCGATTGCCGCCAAGAACGATCAGGCTGCCATTCCTGTGCTCACGCAATTGACACAGATGGACCCCAATCGCTGGCAGTTCTTCTCCGCGCTGGCCCAGTCTCACGCCAATCTTGGGCAGTATGATGAGGCCATCCAGAATTATGAGAAGGGCATACAGGTGGCCCAGAACATCCTGGCCGGCAACGTAAAGGATACGAAGAATCCTGACGCCGATCCGGCGAAGGCCAAAGCTGGACTCTCTCAGATGCTCTCCCAGGAGGGCAACACATACCTGAAGCTGAAAAAGAACCCCGAAGCGATTGCCGCTTTTGAAAAGGCTGCGGCCCTGGATCCAAACCCGGGGACTGCGTATTTCAATATCTGCGCTACGCAATACAACACGGGAAACACCGAAGGAGCGGTGGCAGCCTGCAACAAAGCCATTGCCGCCGACCCCAACCGCGCTGACGCGTACTTCATCAAAGGCTCGCTGATGCTGGGGCAGGGGTCGCAGGGTAAAGATGGAAAATATAACGTGCCGGAAGGAACCGCCGAGGCGCTCAATAAATATCTTGAGCTCGCTCCGGACGGGCCCCACGCCAAGGATGTAAAAGAAATGCTCACCATGATTGGCGCTAAGATCGAAACCAACTACAAGGCCAAGAAGAAATAATTTGGCGACTTCGGCGTGATAAAGGGCGGCACGGGTTCTCCGGCCGCCTTTTTATTGGTCAGCAAGCCGCGATGAATGGCTTGCGCAAGAGTGCATCTGACAACTAGTATTAACGATTTCTTACCGCACGGCGTTCTTACGGAGGCTTGGAACATATGAAAAAAGAGAAGATTTTTTTGGGCGTGATGTCATTCGCACTGGTGATCGCGCTGTATTGTGTGCCGGCAGCAGCGCAAAAATTTACCGGCGGAGTTAAAGGCAAGGTCACGCAAAACTCAGAGCCCATGCCCAACCTGCAGTTGGTGTTCACTGACACGGATATGGGCCGGCAATACAAGGCCAAGACCGATAAGAATGGCGAGTTCTATTCAGATGGCATGCGCCTTGCCAATTACAAACTGCAAATCATCGGTCCCAATAAGGAAGTGCTCTACACCAATGATCACGTGGTTGTAGGCAGCAATTCGCTGGCGGACTTCCCCATTGAACTGGCCAAGCCGGAAGCCAGCGGCGGAGTTGCCGGAGGCGCGCCAGGTGGTGGGCCGAATTCCGGCGGCAAGAACAAGAAAATGAGCAAGGAAGAGATTGCGAAAGCCAACGCAGACAATGCGAAGATCGGCAACTTGAACGAATTGATCAAGCAGGCGCAGGCAGCCATGCAGCAACAGGATTGGGCTGGAGCTGACAAGGCGCTCACGCAACTGATAGCGGATGATCCAACCACCACGCGCTGGGAGTTCTACAAGGCGCTGGGCGATTCACAGCGTAATGAAGGCAAAGTGGAAGAAGCGCTGCAAACCTATGACAAAGGTATTCAGGTGGCACAAAGCGTGGCCGCCGGAACCGCCCCCAAGGACCCGCGGAATCCGAATCCTGACCCGGTAAAAGCCAAGGCAGGCGCCGGCACCATGCTGACGTCTGAAGGCAATGTCTATGTGCAGATCAACAAGACAGACCAGGCGCTTGAGGCGTTCCGAAAGGCCGCTGAGATTGATCCCAACCCGGCCACGCCGTACTACAATCTGTGTGCTTTGGCCTTCAATGCCGCAAAGTATGACGCCGCTGTATCGGCCTGTGAAAAATCAACTGCCGCTGATCCGAACAAGGCCGACGCGTGGTTTTTCAAAGGTGTGGCGCAGAATAAACTCAACAACCCGGCGGCCAACGAGTCTCTCAATAAATACCTGCAGTTGGATCCGAACGGAATTCACGCCGCTGAGGCCAAACAGTTGTTAGGCCAGAAGTAGATCAGCCACTTGAAATCAAATCGGGCGGCCCACAGGGTCGCCCTTTTATTCTCGCCCTTCGTCCATGTCATTCGCTCTTAAAATAACTTTACAGATCCAGCAACTCTGAATCAGAAAAGCTCATCAAAATCTCTCTGAGAAAGTGCAGGTGGACTTTTGCGAAAAGCGTGGCGCTTCTTTCTTGGCTGCATGGGATTGTTAACGGACCGCGAGCTTTATATGCTGGTCTGGTTGACAATGCGGGCCCAGTTCCTTCGCTCGAGTCAGGAGACAACCATTGAAGCCGCAAATCTGAAGTCCAAAGCCGCTGCGGCGGCTATGCAATGGCCTTCAACGCCAGAGTAAGAGCCACGGCGTCTTCACCAATGGCCAGCACCGCGTCGGGAACGACCGGATTTCCTCCCCAGCCAGGCACGCAGATAGTACATGCCGTAAGCCACTCCAATTGCTGCCAGACCGCCCAGAACAGCCCCTTTGATGCGATTGTTCCGCTCCCTGCCACTCAGGGCCGCGCCGGCGAATGCGCCCGACACGCCGCGCATGATCAGCGCGGACGGAGCAGTTCGATTCGGTGTTTTCGGCAGCTTATCTGCCACTAATTCTCCCAACGCAGCCAGTGCCAGTCCTGTGCCCACCCGACCGCCACTCAGCCCAGTCGGATGTTCCAGGCCTTCTGCTTTGGCGATGCGTTTCATTTTGAAGCTGACCACGGCCGGCGCCGTCATGCTGCGCATTCCCGCAACCGCACCCGCAGCCAAAGCCCACGCCGGATTTGCCCTTTTCAGTGTGGCTGACATCATTCCTCCCCCATGTACTTGTTGCTTCGATGGTCGCGTTTATTGCTGGGGATGTTTGGTTTTCTGCCCCGAGCTCTGCCTGTTCCTGTCCTTCGCTCCGCTCGGGATGTAAGAATACAATTGCAATGATGACTTCCACTGTGGCTCCAGCCGGCGTTCTCACCTTTGAGCAGGCATTCGAAGTTGTGTCCGCTTACGGGGCAAAAGTATCCGCGCCGGCAGTCGAGAACGTTGCTTTGCTGGACTCGCTCGGTCGGGTGCTGGCAGCGCCTGTGCTTGCCGATCGCGATTTCCCGCCCTTTCCGCGTTCCACTCGCGACGGCTACGCCGTCCGCGCCGCTGACATAAAAATTCTACCGGCAAAGTTGAAGATCATCGGCCAGATCAAGGCTGGCGGCGATTTCAATAGGGCGGTAGCTTCTGGTGAGGCGGTGGAGATCATGACCGGCGCTGCCGTCCCGGAAGGCGCGGATGCGGTCGTGATGGTGGAACACACGGTTCGCACGCTTGCGGAAAGCTCAGGTGAAAGCGATTTTGTGCAGGTGGAGCGTTCGGTTGCTGCCGGCGAAAATGTAGTTCCTGCCGGGGCAGAAGCTCACGCCGGCGATTTGCTCCTTCCTGCCGGGATGCGGATCACTTCGGCACAGATTGCCATGGCCGCTGCCGTCGGCGCGGTCACTCTTTCAGTTTTTCGTCAGCCCAAGGTCGCGATTCTGGCTACCGGCGATGAACTGGTGGACGTGAGTGAGCGCCCAGGAGCCCATCAGATCCGCAACAGCAATACCTATTCGCTGGCCGCGCAGGTCACTGCCAACGGTGGCATTGCGTGGACTCTGCCGGTGGCTCCCGATGAAGAACGCAAGCTCAGCACGCTGATCCAGGCTGGGATACACGGGGCAGACTTGCTGCTGCTCTCAGGTGGCGTTTCCATGGGCAAGTTCGATCTGGTGGAAAAAGTTCTGAGTGAAATGGGAGCGGAATTCCATTTCACCGGCGCGTTGATTCAGCCGGGCAAACCTGTTGTCTTCGGCGAAGTAAGAAACGGACATCGCAAGGTGCCGTTTTTTGGATTGCCCGGCAACCCGGTTTCGGTGATGGTCACGTTTGATCTGTTTGTACGGCCGCTTGTTCATGCGCTCTCCGGCTGCTCGCCGACCAGATTGCCTTTTTTTCAGGCGCGATTGAAGAAGACCCTCAAAACCAAAACGGGATTGACGCGCTTTCTTCCCGCCATGGTTCAAGGAGGGCTGTACGACTCCAGGGTGGAAGTGATTCCATGGCAGGGATCGGGTGATCTGCTGGCTTCCGCCAAAGCAAATTGTTATCTTGTGGTGCCACCGGATCGGGAAACAATCGCGGAAGGCGAAACAGTTTCGGTGCTGATACGCTGATGCCTAAATCAAGTTCCAAACAAAATACATTGCCGAAACATCCCAAAAAGCTTTCGCACTATGACTCCACGGGCAAGGCTACCATGGTGGACGTATCGGCCAAGAGCGAAAGCCATCGCGAAGCGGAGGCCTCGGCGTTCGTAGAGATGTCTGCCGCGGTGCTGCGTGCATTGCCCTCTAATCCGAAAGGGAATCCGCTGGAAGTTGCTCGATTTGCAGGCATTTCCGCCGCCAAAAAAACTTCAGAACTGATACCAATGTGCCATCAACTGCCTTTGTCTTTCGTTGATGTGACCACTGAGGTGTGCGAAAATGGCGTGCAGGTTCGTTCCCGGGCCGTGACCACCGCCCAGACCGGCGTGGAAATGGAAGCCATGGTAGCTGCCGGCGTTGCTGCCTTGACTGTCTATGACATGTGTAAGGCCCTGGACAAAGGTATTGTGATTCGGGAGGTCGTCCTGGAGCGCAAATCCGGCGGAAAAAGCGGAGACTACAGGCGTAAGCGCCTCTCCATCAAATCAGAATTAAAGAAACAGGTTTCATGCCCAGCAATATCAAGGTTCTGCTTGTTGACGACAATCCCATGGTGCTGGAGATGTTGCGGCAGTCCCTTGCTCACTTTGCCACCATACAAACGCTCACTGATGGCGCCGATGCATTGCTCAAGACCATTGACGAAAAGCCTGACCTGATCATTGCCGATTACACCCTGCCCAACATGGACGGCCTGCAACTGGTGCAGAAGATCAAAGCTCGCGCGGCCACCGCCGCCATTCCCGTGATACTGGTGGCCAGCAAAAGCGATATCAATGAAAAGCTAAAGCCCGTACAGGACATGGTGGAAGATTTTGTGGAGAAGCCATTTTTCATCAAGGAAGCTTCCGCCAAGATCAAGAAAGTGGTGGACAAAATCGCCCTGGAGAAGATGGCGAGGGAAGCCCCGGGCGACTCCGTATTACGCGGCAGCCTGGCGCAGATGAATGTGCTCGACCTTCTGCAATCTCTGGACATGGGCCGCAAGACCTGCGCGCTTACGCTTACCAACAACGCTGACAAATGCCGCATGTATTTCACTGACGGCCAGATCAACCATGCCCAATATGACCAACTGAAGGGCGACGAGGCGGTTTACAAGGTGCTCGCCTGGACCGGCGGCAGTTTTGAAATTGACTTCAAAGGCAGCAGCCAGGAACAGACCGTAACGCAATCCACGCAAGGATTGCTGCTGGAAGGCCTGCGCCTGCTGGATGAATCCAACCGCGATACCGAAGAAAACGTGCTCGAGGCATAGTTGCTCCCCGCCACGAAAAAAAGATCCAGTATGGCCAGGACCGCGGCCGTTCTAACCATCAGTGATTCTTCGTTTCAGCGCACGCGTGCCGATCTCTCCGGCCCCGCCGTGGCTGAGTTGCTTACCGAAGCCGGTTTTTCCGTGATCCACGCCAGCATTCTTCCCGATGAAAAAGACCAGATTGCCGCGCGCATTATCGAATGCAGCGAGTTAAGCCGCCTGGTGGTGACAACTGGGGGCACGGGGATTTCGCCGCGTGACGTTACGCCGGAGGCCACCCGCGGCGTGGTGGAAAAATTGATCGAGGGTATTCCCGAGCGCATGCGGGCGGACGGCGCCAGGAAGACGCCATTTGCGGCTTTGAGCCGGGGACTGTGCGGCATTCGCGGCAAGACTCTGGTCCTGAATCTGCCGGGAAGTCCGAAGGGCGCCACTGAGTCACTTCAGTCAGTGATCAGCTTGCTGGGCCATATGCTTGATCTGCTCGATGGCAAAACCGGGCATTGAGGCTTTTATCTCGAGCGGAGCGAGAGATCCCTACAAGCAGACAAAATCAATTGTGAACAACGAGCAAATGTCGATTTGTACGAGGGATCAACAAATCCATTCGTATCTTCGATTCATGCGAAATTACAAGTCACCCAGCGCCGGAGGCGCTGGATAGTTGCAGACCAGCGCGCCGAGCCTGCTGCAACGAAAGCCTTGTGGATCTCTGTCGTATGCCATGCAGACCAGCGGTTTGGAGCGAAGCGACAAAAAAAGGCGCCGCATTTCGCGACGCCCTTCAGACCACGTTTTGAAAATTAGTGCTTCTTGCCGCCTGATCCACCACCCGCCGCCGGAACTCCTTCGGCCGGCTTGCCGTGATAGTTTGGGAATGCCGGTCGCTTGGCCACGGGCAGAGGATTCTTCTTGAGTCCGTCCATTACCAGCGCCACGGCTTTTTCCAGTTGCGGATCACGGCCGCTCATCCAGTCTTTGGGAGTGATCTCCACTTCCACGTCCGGAGCAACGCCGTGGTTCTCCACGTCCCACTCACCGGTGCGATTGTAGAACGCCACGCGCGGCGCGGTGACGGAGCCGCCGTCCATGAGTTCAGGATAATCATAGATGCCAACCAGGCCGCCCCATGTGCGTGTGCCTACCAGCGGGCCGAGCTTGGCATCGCGGAAGTACCAGGGCAGCGCGTCACCGCCGGAACCTGCATAAGCATTGATGATCATCGCCTTGGGGCCGAAGATGGCGCCCACGGGTGTGGTGAAGTCTTTGCCTTCGCGGGTGACCCAGTAGTTCTGCAAAGGACGCCGCAGGTAATCGATCACGTAATCCGCGGCTGAACCGCCACCGTTGAAACGCTCATCAATCACCGCGCCTTCACGTCCCACCTGGGCAAAGAAATAACGGTTGAATGAGGTGTAGCCGCCAAAGCCAGTGTCCGGCAGGTAAACATAAGCCAGCTTGCCGCCGCTGATTTCGTCCACTTTGTGCAGGTTGCCGTAAATCCATGCGCGATTGCGCAAATTGCCTTCGTTTTCAATGGGCACAACCGTTACGTTGTGCGCGCCTTTTCCGTCCGCGCTGGCGGCCACTTTGAGCGTGGTGGATTTGTCCGCCGAGCCTTCAAAGAGTTCAAAGATTTCATCCGTGCCTTTGAGTTCGCGGCCATTCACAGCCAGAAGATAATCGCCTTCATGCACGTTTACGCCCGGCTGAGTGAGCGGCGCGCGCAGTTGCGGGTTCCAGTTCTCACCCTGGTAGATATGTGAGAAGCGGTAGCGGCCGTTTTCAACCGTGTAGTCCGCGCCCAGCAGGCCCACTTTGCCTTCTTCCGATGGCGGTGTTGCCGGCGTGCGGATATACATGTGTCCCACCGTCAGCTCGCCCAGCATTTCCGACAAAAGATAGCTGAAGTCATAGCGGCTGCCGATGTTTTCCAGATACGGTTCATAGTGCTTGCTGGTGGCGGCAAGATTCAGGCCGTGCAGGTTGGGATCGTAGAAGAAGTCGCGCTCAATGCGCCATACTTCGTTGTATTCCTGCTTCCACTCCGCGCGCGGATCAACCAGGACTTCCATGCGGGCCAGGTTGATGGGTGTGTCTGGCTTGGCTGCTGCGCGATGCTCCGCCGCTAGCCGGCGGCGCGCCGCTGACGTGATGAACCATTTCTTGCTGGTCGCGCGTCCTTTGCTGTAGAGCATCTTCTTGCCGTCAAAGGACACGGTGAAGTCATTCACGCCTTCCATCAGCTTCTCTGTCTTGCGCGTGGTCAGATCAAAGCGATAGAGAGCGGTCTGCTGGTCTGGGCCCGGACGCGACGGCTCTTCCATCAGGAAGATGGTTCCGGCCTTTCCGGCGACGAGCTGTCCGTAATTGCGGGCCGGAATGGGCAGCGCCAGAATGCGCTGGCTGATATTTTCCGCGTCAATCTTTACCACCACGGCTTCGGCTTTCGCTGCACGCGCGGGCTTGGCATCCTGGGCCTTGGCTTTTTCCTCCGGACTTGTCGGACTTCCTGCTCATCGGCTTTCTCTTCCGGCTTCGGCTTGTTTGTCCGCGTCTGGCTTGGCGTCATCGCCGGCGGATTTCTCTTCGTCGCTTTCCGGAGCCAGCGGTGACGGCTGATCTTTCTTCAGCACGATCAGATACGCGCTGCGCGTTACCGGCCGATTGATGCTGGAAAGATCGAGCCAGCCCGTGGTCGGGCCCACGTCAGTGCTGGCCGTGAAGTAGAGATATTGGCCTTTCTGGTCCCAGGCCGGATAACGCGCGTCACTGAGGCCGTCAGTCAGTTGAGTTGCTTTCCCCTGTTCCAGCGAATACGCAAAGATCGCATTCATGTGGCTGGGCAACTGCTTTGTTGTAGGCGATCCAGCGGCTGTCTGGCGACCATACCGGCTCGCATGGTGCGCTGCGGCTGGTCATAGGTGGTGCTGTCCACCTTTACCGGCGTGCCTTTTGCCAGATCGACGTACCAGATGTTCAAACGCTTGTCAGTCAGCGCGATCTTCTTGCTGTCCGGTGACCAGACCGGGCTTGTAATAGAACGATGCCGGTGTGCCCAGCGGAATCTTTTTGGTCTCACCCATGCCATCCGGGCTCTTGATGTGCAGAGCGTACTCGCCGGATTCGTCAGAAAGATAAGCGATGGACTTGCCATCAGGCGACCACGCCGGATCGCGCTCCATCACCCCGGGAGTGTTGGTCAGGTTGCGGACGTCACCCTTCTCCGCCGGCGCTGTCAGGATGTCGCCATGCGCTTCAAACACCGCCCGCGCGCCGCCGGGAGAGATATTGGCGGAGGTGATCTCGTGTTCAACCTTCTTGTAATGCGGACGGACGTTGGGCAGATCGGCGGGGACAGTCACGGAGATTGTTTTGGCTTTGCCGGTGGCCAGATCAAACAGGCCGAGCGAGCCGAACTGCTCATAAACAATCGCGCCCGGGCCTGCCGAAGCGGACTTGATGTCATTCGTCGCCGGCATCGCGGTTTCAACTTTCTTTGACTTCACGTCATAGGCGTAAAGGCTGAAGGGGCCGTTACGGTCGGAGAGGAAATAAACTTTGTTGCCGACCCACATCGGCGTGCCGTCATTGGAGCCGTCGCGGGGAACGATCTCAATGCTGTAGTCGTTCAGGTTGGCCAGCCAGATGTGCGAGGCTTTGCCGCCGCGATAGCGCTTCCATCCAATGGCCGAGAGCCTGCGCGTGTTGTCCGTAGGTACATAGGCGATCTGCTTGCCGTCGCCGGAAAACGCTCCGAACTCAGCCATGGGCAGCGGCAATTCATGCGGCAATCCGCCATTGAGGCCAACGGTGAACAGGCGATTGAAGCGCGAATAGCTGTTGCGCGTTGAGCGGAAGAGAACACTCTTGCCATCTGGCGACCAGCCTACCACTTCGTCCACTCCGGGATGATAGGTCAGGCGGTTGGGTACTCCGCCGGAAGCCGGCATCACGTAAACGTCAACATTGCCGTCATAGTCGCCGGTGAAAGCGATCATGGAACCATCAGGCGAAAAGATTGGATCGCTCTTGGTGCCTGGGCCGCTGGTGAGCAGGCGCGCTTCTCCACCTTCACGCGAAACCAGCCAGAGATCGCCGGCATAAGCGAACGCAATATGCGTTTTGGAGAGCGTTGGCTTCTGTAACAGAAGCGGACCGCTGGCATTCGCCGGCATCGCCGAGACAAGAACCAGAACAAACGAAGATAGGAGCAAGAGGAGTTTCTTCAATAGACACCGCCGAGGTTGAAGGAGATAGACGTTCCGGGAAAGAGGAAGGTTAGCAGCTATTCACGCCCGGAACAAGGCATTGGCATGCAGACATTGCATGCAGGCATTGCATGCAGCAGAATTGGCGGCCAGCCAAGCGGGACGTCTTTGGCGTTTTTGAGAATTCCAATGTAGAGACGCGGCATGCCGCGTCTCCGATCATTCCAATCTCGAGGGGCGGCACCGGTCGTTAACCTACGACGGCTTCCAGCAGCACCACTACATGCGCCACCGCGGCATGATCCAGATTAAGCCCCTCCGGCGTCTTGGCCTTGATGCTTACCTGGTCCGGCTTGATTCCCAAGAGCTCCGCCACTTTCTTCTGAATTTGTTTCGCATGCGGCACGATCTTTGGCGCGGCCAGAACCAGCGTTGAATCGATATTGGCAATTGCGAACCCCGCCTTGCGCACCTGCTTCATGGCTTCTTCCAGAAAGATGGCGGAGTCAGCGCCTTTCCATTTGGGGTCACTGGGAGGAAAATAACTGCCGATATCGCCGGCGGCCACCGCGCCCAGCAGCGCGTCCGTGATGGCGTGGAGGAGCACGTCACCATCTGAATGGCCGGCCAGGCCTTTGTCATGGGGCAGCAGTATGCCGCCGATCTTCAAGGGAACACCGGATTGAAACTCGTGCGAGTCAAAACCATAGCCTATTCTCATGGTAAACCTTACCGCTGATAAACGCTGATGAAACTGATTGCAAATGATCCACTATCGGGCTCCGGCTCGTTGAGATTTGAATTGTTTGCGGGCGTTATCGTGAAGCTAAGCGTCGCACTTGAGGCTTCGGACCAAAGTTCAGGATTAATCCGACTTCAAGGTTCGTGGCTCGCAGATAGTTGAGCAGTTGGGCTTCGTGAGCTATGGAGATTGCTTCTGCCGTCTTTAATTCGAGCAGAACGCAGCCGTTCACCACCAGATCCGCCCTGAAAATCACCAACATTTTTGCCTCGAAAAGAACTGGGAACTGGCAACTTCACGTCTGCACCTGCAAATCTCTTTCTCAAAGCGCAGATACATGAGTTGCGATAGACCGATTCCAAGAAACCCATATCCGATTTCGTTATACACATCGTAAAAAACCCCGATGATTGTTTCACTGAGTTCGGAATGCTTATAGTCTCAGATTTATACCAGTCTGATCAGTGTTCATCCGTGTAGATCAGCGTTCATCCGCGGTAGGGTTTTACCCGGCAAGAATATCTCGGCCCTTCGCCAGCAAGAACTCCGCCAGTTCCATGTCCGCCGGCGTGGTGATCTTGATATTCCTTGCCGAGCCCATGACCACCCACACGCTCTCACCCAGGCGCTCAACCAATGACGCTTCATCGGTGCCGGTGAAGCCGTCGGCGGTGGCGGAGTCAAAGGCGCGTTTGATCAATTGATATCGGAAACCCTGCGGAGTCTGGGCCTGGACCACGCGTTCACGCGGGATGGTGGATGTGATGATCGCCCCTTCAGAAGCGCGTTCCACCTGCTTGATGGTATCCACGGCGGGAAGTCCGGCGATGGCCGCGCCGTGCTTCTCCGTCTCGCGGATCACGTTGGCGATGATCTCGTCGTCCACGAAGGGCCGCACAGCATCATGCACCAGCACAATGTCGTCATCGGCGGCCTTCAGGCTGGCAATGGCATTGGCTACGGATTCCTGGCGATGTTCGCCGCCTTCCACCAGGTCCACTTTGGCGGCCAGCTTTTCAGTTTCAAGTCTCTGTCGAAATGAACCGATCTCATTCTTGCGCAGTGCGATCACGATCTGGCTCATTTGTTTGTTGCGGGCAAAGCAGCGCAGGGTGTGAATCAGAATGGGCGTGCCGTTGATTTCGAAGAACTGTTTGGACGGCTGGCCTCTTTTTCCGGGAGGCGCCATGCGTGTGCCTAGTCCGGCCGCGGGAATGATTACGATCACCTTCATGTCGGGTGAGAAGTATAACAACTTTCAGATTGTGTCGCTTCGCTCCACACCGCTGTACATCACTTGACGTGGCCGCCTTCGCGTGCTCCCGTTGCATCGGGCTCGGCGTGCGAGTCAGCCTCGCCCTTATGAAATCTGACTTTTGGCGGTAAGCTTTTTACTCGGAGGGTTCCCTCGCTGCAGCTCGGGACAGAAACCCGAGAAATCACTGCCCTCGGATTCCAGATCTTCCAGCGATGTATCTTCTAGTCCATCAGGGCTCCCTCGCAAAAGCTCGGAGACAAACCGGCTGATACCGCATGACACTTAGAACGAAGTAGGAGGCATGTGCAGCAGCAGGTCCTGAAATTGATTCGTGAGAGGCGGCTGCTTTCGCCGGGAGACCGGCTTGGACTGGCTGTTTCCGGCGGGGCTGACTCGGTGGCGCTTTTGCGAGTGCTGGTGGAATTGCAGCCGGAACTTGGCGTGGTGCTAAAGGTGCTCCATTTCAATCACCAGATTCGGGGCGCAGAAGCAGATGCAGATCAGCAGTTTGTGGCTGCGCTGGCCAGAGAGCTCGGATTGGAATTTCTCGCCGGCAGCGGCGATGTTCCGGGCCACGCAAAGGCACACAAGCTTAGCCTGGAAACCGCGGCACGCGACCTGCGCCATGGCTGGTTCGCCGAGCTTTTTTCTGACGACAAACTGGATAAGATCGCCACCGCGCATACCTTGGACGACCAGGCTGAAACCGTTCTGATGCGCATCATCCGCGGAACAGGCGTTCGTGGCTTGTCCGGCATTTCGGTGTTCCATCAGGAAAAGAGGCTGATTCGTCCGCTGCTCTCAATCCGTCGCACGGAGATTGAGACCTATCTGCAAGGGCTTAAGCAGCCGTGGCGGGATGACGCAAGCAATCAGGATGTGACCCACACGCGTAACCGGGTTCGTCACCAGTTGTTGCCCATGCTGGTCCGCGATTTCAATCCGTCAATCCATCAGCGGCTGGCCGACTATGGCGGAGACCGCACAGGCAGAAGCCGAATACTGGGAAAAAGAGCTGGCGGCATCATGCCGCGGGCGGTGCGGCAGGGCAAGCCAAGCCGCAGTGGCCGGTCGAGTTCCGGCGATGCCGGTGAGGTTCAGGCGCTGGACCTGGCCTATTTCCAGACGCTGCCGTTGGCGGTCCAACGCCTGGTGCTTGCACAAGTTGGGATTGCAGATGGGCGTCAACCTGGAATTCAAGCATGTGCAGGAGCTTGCGGGCATTCATCGAATCGGCAAGCCGGGAAAGCGGCTGGAACTGCCTGAAGGCCTGGTGGCGACCAGGAGCTTTCGCGAACTACAGTTCGGCCGGTCCGTCGAGCAGTGAGATGGCTGAAGACTATGAATTCAGCTTCATCTGCCGGTTCCGGGCGAAGTCACTGTTTCCACGCTGGGTTCCACCCTGTGAGCAAGGGTAATAAGTGCCGGAGATAAGGAATTATCAGGGTATAATCCGGCATTGCTTTTGGATCGTGCTCTGCTTCAGCCGGAATTGATTCTAAGAAACTGGCGGGCGGGCGACCATTTCAGTCCGGTACATACGGGTTCCCCAAAGAAAGTCAAGGAACTGGTTGCAGCCAAGCCGCCTTGGCCGGACGCTCTCCGCCGCAGAGAGGAAAGCCTGGCCGGTGATTGAGAGTGCAGGCCAGATCGTCTGGATGCGAGGGTTCCCGGTTGCCAGAGAATTCGCCTACCGCGCGGGCGACGCAGTGCTGATCGAAGAAAAGTGCTGATCGGAGAAAACGCCAGCTAAAGAGAAAACAGCTCAGAAAGATAACCAATCCAGGGGCCAGCGCGTGAGCAACAGCTTGTCACAGGAATACCCGCGGGTAATCTTGTCCGCCGATCAGATTAAGAAGCGGGTCCAGGAGATCGCCCGCCAGATTTCGCGCGACTATCAGGGCAGAACGCTGCACGTGGTTGCCGTGATGGAAAATGGGTTCATGTTCATGGCTGATCTGGTCCGCGAACTAGATATCCCGGTAGTCTGCCAGTTCGTGAAAGGCGAGTTCAATGATGAGCATCCCAGCACCACGGAAATCTTTCTACAGCCCTGAAGTCGAAGTCGCCGGGAAAGACGTCTTGTTGGTGGAGGCCTTAATCCAGTCCGGGCTCACAAGTGAATTCCTGCTCCGGAATCTGGCCAGCCGGGGCGCATCCAGCGTGAAACTGGCGGTACTTCTGGACAAGCAGGCGGCCCGCCGAGTGTCGCTTCCAGCCTGATTACTTTGGTTTTCTGCTGAATGACAGTTTTGTCGTAGGCTATGGGCTGGGGGACGTGCATTCCGGTCGAAATTTGCCCTATATTGCAGCAAAAAGCTGAAGAATTGCGCTGTTTTGACGCTTAGGTGAGGTTAAGCATTTTACTGCCTTCACAAGCTAGCTCAAAGGGGTATAGAATTGTTGAATTGCAAAGTTTTAGACCGACGCGTGTCCTGCCAGCATCTAAGAGCTTGGATATTCTTAGCCCCGAGCAACGGATCGCCTGAACTTTTTTGCAATCCCAAGCGTCTTTATAAATAGCACAGTCGAGGTGGTCCCTCGGTCCATGACGGCCGTTGAGGCAGGAAATTAGGAGTACTGAGTGAATTCGACATTTAAAACAGTGGTTTTGTGGGTTGTTCTGCTTCTGGTTGGCGTGGCTCTCTGGAGGATGATCCAGGGTGGCGGCGGCAGCGCCAAAGACCAGGAGATCAGCTGGACGGACTTCACGAACCAGGTAGCCCGGGCAACGTTGCCGACGTCACTATCGTGGACAACAGTGAGGCCACGGCCACTATCGCAATGACAAGAACAGCCAGTTCCATCTGAACGTTCCGGCCAACAATCCGGAAATGCTCAAGGCCGCTGGATGCCAACAAGGTTCGCGTGACCTTTCAGCAGCAACAATGGCCAGAACTGGCCCATGCTGCTGATCCAATTCTCTCCTCTGCTCCTGATCGGCGTGTTGTGGTTTGTGATGATCCGCCAGATGCAGACCGGCGGAAACAAAGCCCTGAGCTTCGGCAAGAGCCGCGCCCGGCTGCTCTCCATGCAGCAGAAGAAGATCACGTTCAAAGACGTGGCCGGCGTGGATGAAGCCAAAGAAGAGCTGCGCGAGATCATTGAATTCCTGCGCGAAGCCCAGAAGTTCCAGAAGCTTGGCGGACGCATTCCCAAGGGCGTGCTGCTGGTAGGCCATCCCGGAACAGGTAAAACCCTGCTGGCCCGGGCCGTTGCCGGTGAAGCCAACGTACCGTTCTTCAGCATCTCGGGTTCTGACTTCGTGGAAATGTTCGTGGGCGTGGGCGCAAGCCGCGTTCGCGACCTGTTTGAACAGGGCAAGAAGAACGCTCCCTGCATCATCTTCATCGACGAAATCGACGCCGTAGGTCGCCATCGTGGCGCTGGCCTGGGCGGCGGACATGATGAGCGTGAGCAGACCCTGAACCAGTTGCTGGTCGAGATGGACGGCTTTGAATCCAACGAAGGCGTGATCCTGATCGCCGCCACCAACCGGCCTGACGTTCTTGATCCGGCGCTGCTGCGTCCCGGACGCTTTGATCGCCGCGTTGTGGTTCCACTTCCAGATGTTCGCGGCCGTGAAGAAATTCTCCGCGTTCACACCCGCAAGATTCCTCTGGCTGATGACGTTGATCTCGCCATCCTGGCGCGCGGCACACCGGGCTTCTCCGGCGCCGAGCTCTCCAACATGGTGAATGAAGCGGCCCTGAACGCAGCCCGCTGCAATCGCAAGTCAGTCCTGATGTATGACTTCGAGCTGGCCAAAGATAAAGTGCTCATGGGCGCGGAGCGCAAGAGCATGCTGCTGACCGAGGAAGAAAAGAAGGTCACCGCTTATCACGAGGCCGGACACGCCATTGTGGCCGCGTTGAGCCCGCATGCCGATCCGCTGCATAAAGTCACCATCATCCCGCGCGGTATGGCGCTGGGTGTGACCATGCAGCTGCCGGAGACGGACAAGCACAATTACACCCGCGACTACCTGGAAACACAGCTGGCTGTGCTGATGGGTGGACGAATCGCCGAAGAGATGTTCCTTGATCAGATGTCCACGGGCGCCGGCAATGACATTGAGCGCGCTACTGACCTCTCCCGCAAGATGGTTTGCGAGTGGGGCATGAGCAAGCTGGGTCCGCTGACGTTCGGCAAGAAAGACGAACAGATCTTCCTGGGCCGCGAAATCGCCCAGCACCGTGACTTCAGCGAAGAGACGGCCAAAGAGATCGATAGCGAGGTCCGCCGCTTCGTGAACCATGGCTATGACAACGCCAAGAAGATCATCACCGATAAAGGTGAGATTCTGAAAGCCATTGCCCTGGCCCTGCTGGAGCGCGAAGTGCTGGATGCAGCCGAACTCAAGCTGATCATTGAAGGCAAGGCGCTTCCGGCACGCGTCAACCCGCCCAAGGGCGATGATGGCGTGCAGCAGGTGCTTCGTCCGGAACCGGGTCGTACACCTGGTATCGCTCCGGGCAAGCCTTCACCGGCATAAACTCTTAACTTAAACATCCTCAAAGGGCAGCTTCGGCTGCCCTTTTTTATTCTGGTATCAACACTCTTCGAGGCCCATCCTTCGCCTGAAATATCCTTGAAACACGACTGATCAAACAGCTACATTCCTAGCCACAGCTTTAATCCCTTCTGATTAAGTGGTACTTCTGGGGGAGGTATCTGCGCATATGGCAGGAACAGTCATGGCGGTTGGCCCCAAGGCTTCTGCAGGGATCAATCCCACCATCTTTCAACAAGACTTCTTTCGTGGCCCGGCGCAAGATCTTTTCTTTTGCCCCCAAGCTTTACATCTGGGACCGAGAGGGCTGCACGCTGGCCTTTGTGCGCCAGAAGTTCTTTGCCCTGCGGGATGACGTGCGCATTTTTACTGATGAGACGCAGAGCTTTGAACTGCTCCGTATCAAGGGCCGAAACATCATTGATTTTGGCGCTGCCTTTGACGTGACGGATTCCCTCAACAACCAAAAAGTAGGCGTCCTGAAGCGGCGCGGCTGGAAATCCCTGATGCGCGCCGAATGGATCATCATGGATGCGCTTGATCAGGAGATTGGCAGAATTCGGGAAGACTCCGCGGTGCTGGCCGCGATCAGAAGGCTGATCTTCCGGATCATTCCCCAGAATTTCACTTTCGAAGTGGGCGGCCAGGTGGTTGGAACGGCGAAACAGAGCTGGAACATTTTTGCTCCCACCATGACGGTTGACTTCACCACCGATCCGGGAAAAGACTTGATCGTCGCCTGGTGGTGGCTGCTATTACCTTGTGATGACAGTAGAGAAGAACAAAGAACGTGCCGGCTAGTACACAGTAATCAGTGGTTTGGCGGAAGAAGTGACTTGGCCGATTTCCGCTGCAGTACCCCGGCCTTCTGGAGAGCTGCAATCAATTCCTGTGAACGCTCCCCCGCCCACTGACAGCAACAGCCCTCCGGCAGTTTGCGGGTCAAAAGATTGTCTTCACTTCCCCGGGGATATCGCCCTCATAGCCGACCAGACATTCGGCAAAATCACGATTGGCTTTAAGTCCACCCGGAACAAACCCCCTACGCACACATTCCAGCGCGCCGTGGAGAACCGGCACAGCGGCCGAATTGATACGTAGGCTCACGCCGCTGCCCGCCGCCATTTCCCGCAGATGGCCGATCAGGCCAAAGCCTGTAATGTCAGTGGCGGCATGCATGGGATAGCCGCCGAAAATAGCAACGTCAGCGGCCCTGGCGTCAGCGTGGTCATGGATTTTGTGGCCGCATCAATCCACTCCTGCCGGGCTTCGCCCTTTTTGATCGCCGTAGAAATCACCCCGGTACCGATTGCCTTGGTAAAGATCAGGCGGTCGCCAACTCTTCGCGCCGGCATTGGCCCAGACTTTTTGCGGATGAATGCTTCCGGTCACCGAATAGCCAAACTTGATTTCGGGATCGCGTACACTGTGACCGCCAATTACCGCGCATCCGGCTTCCATCATT
>CAWGRA010000005.1:0-254510 GCA_963824835.1 Terriglobia bacterium
CTTGCAGAACGCGCTGGGTGGATTGCTGGGTGGCAAAAAGAAGAAGCCGTAAACGCCTTTCGCCTCGCGATACTCGTGTGGAACAGCCGCCCTCGGCTGTTCTCCGTTTATCCTGTGACGCCACCACCCTTCTCCTTGATCCCAAGGTTTAAAGGACTTAGCTCAAGTCATCCCAGTCGATCCAAGCTTTTTGGATTTTCGGTTTTGGTTTCAATTTACCCAATTACCAAATTACACATTTACCAAATCCGGGCCGGGCTACTCCCTGCTCCATCCCAAGATCTAAAGGAGTTAGCTCAGATCACCCCAATCGATCCCGATTGCAGGTTTGCAGGTTTGGTATTGGTTTTTTTGACTTTGCCAACTGCCCAATTGCCAATTACCAGGTGCCGCGCTTGAATTACCCAACTCCAAATCGTTAGGGGTAACCCTATCCCCGGGTTTCACCCATTTTCACCCAAGGTCACCCAACGTCACCCAAGAACACTTGGGACCGGCGGTTCGGCCAGCAACTATAGGCCAGCAGTCATTAAGCCGGTTTCAATTTTCAAAGATCCGTTTTCCCGCGCGAGCGTAGGTTTCTCACGTATATCGCATTTTGTCCGACTTTGCTACTAATCTAAAGTTTGCCCAACGACTCCAGCCTCTAAGGCGTCTTAACATCGCTGGCGTGTGTAAATTTGGATTTCCGTCTTTTTCGGAAAATTTAGCCTTGCAACTTTTAATCCATTCGATTCCGCGAGGTAAACTCCGGGAGGCGCGACCACACCGAGAATCATGCCATTGCCCCAAGCGCGGCTAGGCGCGACCAGACGGTAGCCCAGTCCGCAAGGGCTGGGAAAGAATCTGTATAAAATCAGGAACCCCGGAGGGGTGGCACATTGCAGCCGGAATCTGCAAAATCGAGAAATCCGTGGAAATTGTTTGCCTTCAAACAATTTCGGCCGCCGTTGCACTCGCCCCTTCCACGCCCCGAGCGCCGTAGGCGCGACCAGACGGTAGCCAAGCCCGCAAGGGCTGGGAAAGTGTATAAAATCAGGAACCCCGGAGGGGTGGCACATTGTCCGCACAACGGTCGCGGGAATCTGCGAAACCCGCGAAAATCCGGTCGGTAAATCGGCGGCCTGTTCCAAAAATTTCGGCCTGCCGTTGCCTTCGCCCCTTCCACGCCCCAAGCGCCGCGAGGCGCGACCAGACGGTAGCCCAGCCCGCAAGGGCTGGGAAGTCATAAAATCAGGAACCCCGGAGGGGTGGCACATCGCCATTAGTCGCGGGAATCTGTAAAGCCGAGAAATTCCGTCGATACAATTTTGGGGGTTGCCCTCCAAAATTTCGCCCTCCGTTGCATTCGCCCTTCCGCGCCTCAAGCGCCGGAGGCGCGACCAGACGGTAGCCCAGCCCGCAAGGGCTGGGAAAGAAGTATAAAATCAGGAACCCCGGAGGGGTGGCACATTGTCACACACTTACGTTCAGAGCGCGGTGCATCTTGTATTCAGCACAAAAGACCGGCGCAGGATGATTCCCACGGACCAAAAACAACGATTCTGGTCTTACATCGCGGGTATCTGCAAAGCTGAGAAAATTTTCGTTCACGCCATCGGCGGCATGGAAATTCCCCCAACCATGTCGCTTGCGGAAGGCGCTCGTGTCATCAAGGCAAACTCATCCGGATGGATAAAGATGAAAAGACTTGCCCCCAAATTCTCCTGGCAAAAAGGCTACGGCGCCTTCGGCGTGAGCAAATCGAATATGCCGGCTGTCATCCGCTACATCCGAAACCAGGAACACCATCACAAGAAGATGACCTTCGAAACGGAATTCACGGCCCTTCTGACGAAACATGGGATTGCTTTCGACCCGAAATACGTCTTCGGCTGATCTTCCGCACCTCTGGCGCTCATCTAACCAATTTTTTAATTCAGGCGTTGCGGGAAGCGCCGATAGGCGCGACCAGATAGTAGCCCAGCCCGCAAGGGCTGGGAACCACCCAATATAAAATCAGAAACCCCGGAGGGGTGGCACATTGCCACATACATACGTTCAAAGTGCGGTGCATCTTGGAATCGATTTCGACCCGAAATACGTCTTCGGCTGATCTTGCCGCACCTCTGGCGCTCATCTAACCAAATTTTTTAATTCAGGCGTTGCGGGAAGCGCCAGAGGCGCGACCAGAAGGTAGCCCAGCCTGCAAAGGCTGGGAAAGCGTGTGTTCAGGAACCCCGGAGGGGTGGCACATTGCCACATACACCCGTTCAGAGCGCGGCGCATCTTGGAATCGATTTCGACTCGAAATACGTTTCGGTTGATCTGCCGCGCCTCCGGCGCTCCTCATTTCCCCGAATCTTTCCCAGCCCTCGCGGGCTGGGCTACCGTCTGGTGCGCTTCCGGCGCTCATGGTGCGTATTGCTTCATCTAACGCGTAGGCAACACCCTGTATCGCCCTTTTCCGATGAATTTGATGAAACCGAAATCTCTCAAGATCTGTAGCTGTTGCCGAATTTTCGCGCGTATATTTTTGTTTGCAGGATGCATTCGGCCTAGCTGAAATTCGTGGGCGTAGATTTGCTCCAGCCCAAATTCGGATACTTTGATTTTTCTAACGACGTTAAGGACATCTAGAGACCAGCCACGTACTTCCCAGGGAATCGCCTCCAGGACTCGGTATTGATCGTATTTTCTGCGAACCTCAGATGCAGGCACAATAGTTTCTTCGATCACTATCGGTATTTTTGCGTCAGGGGGCACTTGATTCAACAAAATGTTGCAACCAATCCAGCCTCTCCGCCGGGCAAGTTCTCCCAGAGGTTTTCGTTTCTCAAGCGCGTCCTCGGTAAACACAACGGACGGAATTAGAACCAGGTTCTTGACGGTCCATTCTAGGCTGTAATTCAGTATGAGGAGGTTAGGTGCTGAGTTTTCCTGCAAAGCAGATACCATGGCCGAGTACGCCCCATCGGTGACTTTGCTGAGGTTCAAATGCCTTTGACTCTTGACCTGATAAGTCTCTGTGCAGCGCGCGCATTTAAAATCGACTACCTTGGTATTTGCGGGCATCTGCTCGAGGGTTTCGCCTTCACAGGCAACACAATAGAGATTGCTCGCGCACCAATGCTCAGTTATTACCCGAGCGATCTGTGTTGCGCTCTTATAACGCGCGGCTTTGCCAAATTCGCATTGAAGGCTAGTGATCAATTTTTAAGGCAGTGCTAGGATTCGTTTCCAGAGAATCCGTTTGGGAGAATACCATTACTACAAAACTCGTGGTTTTAAACACCCGTGCCCAACCCATTTCGCGCGACATAAAAGGTGCCCCGTTTCTGATTGGCGACCACGTTGTGATCGTCAAGATCGTAGACAACACCGCCGATGAAACTCTTCTGGGAAGACGAGGTTTAGTGGCATTTTTTGAATATTCTTGTGGCTGTGGTCAGACTTACCCAGAGGATCCAATGATTGGCGTTGGAATAGACGGCGTCGTGCACGAGTTCTGGAAAGAGGAACTAGCCCTTACATCCGAAGTTCCTTAAATTCCCCCCGGCTGATTTCGACAAAAAAACGCTCCACAGGGCTTGGCGACAATAGGGTTAAGGGGCTAAGTAGACCTTCTCCCACGTACATCTAGGCGATTAGCAGCGAGCCCGGGCTTGCTGATGGTTGAGCTTTGAACTCCAACCAGTGATGAGGATTTCGGCTCCCAAGCTGCTAAAATATCTGCATAAAGCCCAACTTTTCACTCGTTCTTATGAAATCAATGTTTATGAAAAAAGTCCCTTATCACCTCCGCTGCCCTCTTATTTGCTGCCCTGGCCGTCGCTGTACATGCCGACAACATTGTGGACGAGATCATTGCCCGCGTGAATGACCAGATCATTACCCGGTCTGACTTTGAGCGCGCCAAGGCCACCAATCTTCAGGACCTGAAGCAGCAGTTTCCCAATGACTGGCAGGCCAAGATGGGCGAAGGGCGAAAAAGACACGCTCCGCGATCTGATTGACCGGCAGTTGCTGGTGGAAAAAGGCAAGGAGCTGGGCATTACCGGCGAAACCGACACGGTGAAGCGGCTGAACCAGATGCGCCAGCAGATGGGGCTTTCGTCCATGCAGGAGCTGGAAGACGAAGCCAAGAAGCAGGGCATTTCATTTGAAGACTACAAAGAGCAGATCAGGATTGGCGTGGTGACCGAGCAGGTGATTGGCCAGGAAGTGGGCGGCAAGATCCACATCACCAATGAAGAGATTCAGGCGTTCTACAACGAGCACCAGAAAGAAATGGAAGGCCCGGAGGAGATCAACCTGAGCGAGATCATGATCCCGATTGAAGGCGCCGCTCAGCCTACGCCTTCGCCCACGCCGGAAGCGGCTAAAGACGGTCAGGCTGTGGGGTCACAGCCGCAGCCCTCGCTGCTGCCCAAGGAAGCCCGCGGCGCCGATCGTTGAAGATCCAATTAAAGTGGCACAGGCTGAAGCCCAGGCCCAGCAGGTGGAAAAGCAGTTGAAAGACGGAGCCAAGTTCTCTGATCTGGCCAAGCAGGTTTCCAAGGGACAGACGGCGGCACAGGGCGGTCCTCTGGGAGCGTTCAAGAAGGGCGAACTGGCGCCGGTGTTTGAAGAAAAGACCATGAACCTGAAGCCGGGCGAATTTACTGATCCCATCCGCACCCGGCAGGGCTTCATTATCCTTCGAGTGAATGCGCATCGTGCCGCGGGCGTGCCTCCGCTGAAGGACGTGGAAGAAAAGATCAAGGAAGCGCTTTATTCGCAGAAGCTGGAGCCGGCGGCCAGGGCGTATCTGACGAAGCTGCGCGAGCAGGCTTATATCGACATCAAATCCGGCTATGCGGATACGGGCGCCTCGGGCGACCAGACCAACAAGCCGATTGTGGTTGCCGCGGCCGGCGATCCCACGAAAATGCAGGGCAAATCGGGATTGAAGAAGAAGAAAAAGTTTCTTGTGTTTTGAAAACAGCACTTAGCTTTTAGTACTAGCACTTAGCACTTAGCCAAACGCCAGGCAGGCTTCGGCAAATGCGGTTTCGCAGCCTTGCGCTAAGCCGAAGACCAGCAGTCTTGCGCTGTTGATCGCAATTCTTGGCTTCTAGCCATTCTCAAGTCTCGAATTCGCAGAATTTTAATGCTAAGAGCTAATTGCTAGAGGCTAAGAGCTGGCATTTTCTAAGTGCTAACGGCTTAGTGCTGATTTTGCCTATCCAACTCCCGGTGTTCTGGAAGCGTCATACCAAGAGAATGGACTTAAAGGACTGGATATCCACGATCGCCAATTTTGTGGTGATAGCGGGGCTGATCTCGTATGGATTCCGCCTGTTTGCCGATTATCACGCCACCGGGCGCTGGGCCAAGAACGTAACCGGCCTGCTTTCCGGCATTGGCATGCTTGCCCTGGCCGGAGCCATGTTGCTCACGCCGCGAAATGCGCTGGTGCTTTTACAGGTGGCGGAGACCGGAGCTGCACGCGTTTTTCTGTTCATCAGTAGTGTTTTACTGCTCGCGGCAATCGGCGCGTTTGGCATTATCAATTACTCACGGCCGCTTCGCCTCTGGCATGAGCGCAGAATCGAAAGGGCGTTGCGTCGTGAACTCCCCAAGATTCCATAGAGCGGACGGCAACCAGGCACGCAAGGTCCTGGACTGGCCCAACTCGCCGCAGGGAGACTCAAAATCCAGGCGCGGATGGGCGCGCATTCTTCCCGGCATGGTCACCGGCGCCGCTGACGTTGATCCCACACTGGTGATCACCGCCACCGTGGCCGGAGCTGCTTTTGGCTATTCGTTGCTCTGGGCCGTGCTGCTGTGCATTCCGTTCCTGCTGGCTGTGTTTGCCGTTTCCTCACGCATTGGTTTTGAAACGCGACAGGGACTGGTGGACCTTCTACGGGCCAAATACGGACGCAACATGGCCCTCGGCTTCGCCGGGATGATCGTGCTGATCAACATGGTGATGATTGTTGCCGACCTGATGGCGGTGACTGACGCGTTTTCCATCATCACGCAATTGCCGCGTATGTTTTTTATTGCGGCGATTGGATTTGTTGTGTGGTGGATCCTGATCTTTCGCGATTATCGCAAGATCACCAATGCACTGGTGCTGCTCTCTTTGCCGCTCTTTCTTTATATAGTGGCGGCGATTCTGGCCCACCCGAATTGGCCTCACGTGATTCTGAGTTCCGTTTTTCCGCGCATCGCGCGCGGAGCGTATTATCCGGAAACTCTGCTGGCGATCTTTGGATCGTTGCTGACGCCATACGTTCTGGTCTGGCAAACCAGTTCGCATCGCGATTCCGCGCTGGCCGGCGGACTTGTGCCGGGAACAGGTGAGCATCGCGCCGGCACTGTGGTCAGCACCATGCTTTGCTTTGCCATTATGGTAGCGGCGGGTACGGTTCTGCGTTTGCCGCCCGGCACTGATTTGACCACGCGCATGGCGGGATCAGCCTTGTCGCCGGCCATCGGATCACTGGCGCCAATTCTGTTCGCGCTTGGCATCATTGGAGCGGGAATGGTGGCGCTGCCGGTATTGATCGCCTCCATGTGTTACAGCGTGGCTGAAGGCATGGCCTGGCGAAGCGGTCTGCATGAGAATCCATGGGAGGCCAAGCCATTTTATGTGCTGATCTCCAGCGCCACCTTCGCTGCGGCGGCGCTGAATTTTATTCGCATCAACCCCGTTACGGTGCTGTATTGGTCACAGGTGCTGGCCGGAGTGCTGACTGTCCCAATCCTGATCTTCATTCTCATCATCTCCAATGACAAACGCGTGATGAGCACCACCAACACCTGGGGACAGAATTTCTGGATCGGCGCGGCGGCCGGCGCGGTGACTTGCGCTGGGCTGGTGGTGCTGGGCTGGAAACTGCTCGGCTAGCGAATCTGGCCCTTCAGGCTGCTGCTTTTCGCTGATTGCATTCAGCCGCCGCAGGGCTAGAATGTCTGGGCCTATGATTCGCACCTTACTCGCAGCCACACTTTTTCTTTCCGTCTCAGCCGGCGCACAGCAGAAAGATCCGGTTGAGATTACCTCTGAACCCAGCCATCACCTGGTGATGGAAAACCTCTTCGTGCGCGTCTTTGCCGTCACCGTGAACCCAAAACAGTCCACGCTGATGCATCGCCATGGCCATGACTATGTCACGGTGGCTCTGGGCGACTCTGAAATCCTGAACACCAAGCAGGGCGCGCAGCCGGTTGACGTGAAGTTCAAAGACGGGCAGGTTGGCTATGCTGCCGCTGGACTGGTCCATTCCGTGGCCGACAATGGCGATGGTCCCTTCCGCAACCTGACCATTGAGCTGATGCAGCCCACCACCAACCAGAAGGCCTGCACTGAAAATTGCTCCATTCCCATTGCCTGTGACTCCGCCGACAAGACCAAGTGCGTAACCGAAACCAAGATCATGGGATCCGATCAATGGTCAGTCACCCAGATCGTGATGCCTGCGGGCGCAACCTACCCGAAGCACACGCATCTGGCGAACTTTCTTGTCATTCCGCTGGCCGATGCCGATGTAAAAGTCCGCAACCAGGATGGGCCTGAGGCGAGCATGCATAATGAAGCGGGTAAACCCACCTGGAACAATCCCGTGGTGCATACGTTAACCAATTCAGGTTCCACGCCGGCCAGAGTCGTGCTGCTTGAATTCCGCGGACGGCCTGCCGGTGAGGGATCAGAATCCATGGGAAACCCTGATGAAGCCCGAAGACCACAAGCCTCACGATCATCACTAAACCCCTTAAGCTCTCTCGGGCGTCCTGCCTATCTCAGTGGTTCATGACTTCAGGACGTCCGGGAGGGTGTACGAACGGTCGCCATCTTAAGCTTGTCAGCGTACCCACAAGTTTCTACAATCTTTCATATATATGCATTTAGCCCGTGTCGCGGGGCTCTTGCTTGTGTCCATTGCCACTTTGGCCCAGCAGCAGTC
This sequence comes from Terriglobia bacterium, assembly GCA_963824835.1. Taxonomy (GTDB): domain Bacteria; phylum Acidobacteriota; class Terriglobia; order Terriglobales; family Acidobacteriaceae; genus Angelobacter. The sequence goes on from CAWGRA010000005.1 coordinate 7,938, forward strand.
CGTGGAAATTACTTCCGAGCCAAGCCATCATCTCGTCCTGGAAAACGCCTATGTTCGCGTTTTCGACGTTACGGTGGCGCCCAAAGCCACCACGCTGGTCCACCGCCACCATAATGACTATCTTTTCGTCACCCTGGGAGACTCAGACGTAGTCAGCGCGCGTCCGGGTGAAAAGCCGGCAGCGCTGCTGCTGAAAGATGGTGAAATCCGTTTCACACCGGGCAAGTTCGAGCACGCCGCCATCAACCAGAGTGACAAACCGTTTCACAACATCACCATTGAGCTGCTGAAACCCGCCACGCATGTGACGATGCGATCGAAGATGCCAGATCACCTCGGACCAGTGGAAGGATGTCTTTGCGGCAACTGCCGCCCTCAATCTCGCAGCTTCAGAACACAGGATCGCAACTCGCAACATGTTAGCTGATCGCCGTTTCCGATCTTGAATATTCAGCAGCAGTCAGACGGGGAGACAAAGCAACTGAAGCTTGCGCCTGGAGGATTGCTATGGCTTCCCGCCGGCGACACGCAAATTCTGAAGAACAATACTGCCGATGCGGCCAGGTATGTGATCCTGGAATTTCCCGCGGAGAAGCAATGACCCTGGTAGAAGCGAATACGCAGCCCGATACTCCTGAAGCCCGCGAGTACAACCGCACCAAGCGCTGGCTGGAGATTGGCGATATGGCCATCAGTATCGGCTTTCTGGTCCTGCTGCTGGCCACGGGATGGTCAAGCACGCTGCGTGATGCCGCCATCCGGCTCTCGCGCGAACACTACGCTCTTCAGCTTTTTTATCTACGTTCTTTTTCTCAGCATCTTCAGCAAGATTCTCGGCTTCGGTCTGGATTTTTACAGCTTCCGACTCGAACATCGCTTCAACTTATCCAATCAGCGGCTTACCGGCTGGCTGATTGACGAAGCCAAAGGCTGGCTTCTGGGCCTGGTGTTGGCGACCGTGCTTTGCGAGATCATTTACGCTTTGATCCGCACCTCACCGGAACACTGGTGGATCTATGCCTGGCTGATCTTTATCGGCATGTTCATCTTCTTCGCTCAGATTGCTCCGGTTGTGCTGTTTCCGCTCTTCTATAAGTTTGCGCCGCTGCAAAATGACGAGTTGAAGAGCGCGACTTGTCCGGCTTGGGTGAACGCGCCGGCACACGAGTACGCGGAGTTTACGAGTGGAAGCTTTCCGAGAAGAGCTAAAAAGGCAAACGCCGCCTTGACCGGATTGGGCAACACACGCCGCATCATTCTGGCCGATACGCTGCTGCAAAATTACAGCGATGATGAGATTGAAGCCGTGCTGGCCCATGAACTGGGACATCACGTTCATGGGCACATCGTAAAAAGTATTGTTGTGGAAGCCGCTGTCACGCTGGCCGGATTCTGGGCCGCCAATGAAGTGCTTCGTTACGCCATTGATCAGCAGAAAATGTTCGAGCACCTCACTGACTTCGCCAACCTGCCCTTGCTGGTGCTGGTTTCCACCATCCTGTCACTGGTGCTGATGCCTGCTCTGAACGCCTACTCCCGATTTACTGAGCGCCAGGCGGACGTTTACTGCTGGAAGTCCGTACCTAACATCGCGCCTTATGTTTCCGCCATGGAAAAGCTCAATAAGCAAAACCTGAGTGAGAGCCACCCATCGCGGCTGGTGGAATTGCTCTTTCATTCTCACCCGCCGATTTCCAAGCGCATCGCCGCGGCAGAAGAGTGGTCAAAAAAACACCGGCCCAGCCTGGCGTAAAAACAGCTATTAGCTACTGGCGACTAGCTAATAGCCAGAATCGGATGCTCGCGACTCTGTCATCTTGAGCAAGTCGGACTTATGCGATTTCGGTCAGAATCCCTGTAGCGAGCGTCAGATTACTACGGGCTGCACCGTGGATCATTTCGACTTCGCGTCGCCTGCGCTCCGCTCCGCTCAAGATGACAAGGTGAAAGGCCTGCTTCGCTCGTAGCCAGGAGCCACTAGCTATCTTCAGCATGGCTTCCACTTTTTGCAGATCTTCTTCCGTATCCACGCCAACGGTGTTGTGCGGCGTCTCAGCAACGTAGATATCAATACCGTTATCCAGAAATCGCAACTGCTCCAGCCGCTCCGCGGCTTCCAGCTTTGATTCCGGCAGGCTGCAAAACCTCTCCAGCGCAGGTCTGCGATACGCATAAAAGCCCAGGTGTTTGAAGTACTGAATGGCGGCATGGCCGCTCTTGTCGCGATCAAAGGGAATCGTTGACCGTGAAAAATACAGCGCCCGGCCATTTTTGGCCGTGACCACCTTCACGGCATTGGGATTGCCGATGTCATGAATCGGGCACGGTGTCATGATGGTGGAAACTTCCACTTCCGGCCGGTTCATGGGCCCAAGCAGCGCGTCCAGATGTTCGGGACGCGCCAGCGGTTCATCACCTTGAATATTGACGTAAACGTCGGCTTCGAACCGTTGCGCCACTTCGAACACGCGGTCCGTCCCGCTGCGGTGCGCCGTGGAAGTCATCTCTGCTCGCCAGCCTTTTGACTTGGCCAACTGCATGACTTCTTCCGAGTCCGTGGCGATGATCACTTGTTTGAGCAGCGCACAGTTTTGCGCCGCCTCATAAACGCGTTGCACCATCGTTTTGCCGGCGATTTCACGAAGAACTTTTCGCGGCAGCCGCGTGGAGCCCAGCCGCGCAGGAATGATGGCGATGGCAGAAAAGTTGGCGGCTTTAGCCAAAGCTAGCCCCGTTTTCTCATCTGCTGGAGCTTCTGTGACTTCTCTTCCACGCTCTTGACCAGCTTCTCTTTCAGAGACTTCAGCTTGCCCGCCACCGTGTCATTGCTGAGCCCGATGATCTGCGCGGCCAGAATTCCAGCATTCGTCGCGCCCGCCTTGCCGATTGCAGTGGTGGCAACGGGAATTCCCGCCGGCATCTGCACAATCGCCAGCAAAGAATCCATGCCGTTCAGTGGCGTGGACGGGATTGGCACGCCGATCACTGGCAGCGTAGTCTCCGCGGCAATCACGCCCGCCAGGTGAGCTGCGCCACCGGCTCCGGCAATGATGACCCTGATTCCCCGCCCGGCAGCGTTGCGCGCATACTCCGAAGTTCGCGCCGGAGAACGATGCGCCGACGTCACATCAATCTCATAGGCGATCCCGAAGTCGTCCAGGGCCTTGGCCGTCTCATTCATAATCTCCAGGTCCGAATCCGAACCCATCACAATGGAAACAAGTGGATTTTCTGACATCCGCTATCAACCTCAATCTGTTTTTATTTTTATTTAGATTTCAACGCTCGCGCGCCGATGTCCTTGCGATAGTACATATCTTCAAAGCTGATCTGCGCCACCGCCGCATAGGCCCTGGCAATGGCATCCTTCAGGCGAGGCGCTCTCGCCGTAACTCCCAGCACTCTTCCGCCGCTGGTGTAGTATTTGCCATCACGCTTGCTGGTGCCTGCATGAAATATTTTTACGTCCGGCACATGCGCCACGCGGTCCAAACCCGTGATTTGTTTTCCGCTCAGGAACGCGCCCGGATATCCGCCCGAAGCCACCACCACACAGCAGGAAGCGTCCTTAGACCATTTAAAAATTCCATCACTCACGCGGCCTTCCACCGCCGCTTCCAGTGCCTCAAGCAGATCGCTGTCCAGGCGCATGAGCACGGCCTGTGTTTCAGGATCGCCAAAGCGGCAGTTAAATTCCAGCACCATCGGCCCCCTGGGTGTCATCATCAGCCCGCAATAAAGAATGCCTTTGTACGGAGTGCCTTCGGCCGCCATTCCGGTCACCACCGGCCGTGCAACGTGATTCAGCAACCACTCCACCATCACCGGATCGGCCAGTGAATCAATGGAGTAGGCGCCCATGCCGCCCGTGTTGGCTCCGGTGTCACCATCGCCAATGCGCTTATGGTCCTGCGCGGCCACCAGCGGCGCAACACGTTCGCCATCACTCAATACCAGAAAGGAAAGCTCTTCGCCTTCAAGAAATTCTTCCAGCACAACTCGGCGTACCGGCGAGCCCAGCAGCTTGCCGCTGAACATGTCCGCCGCGGCCACGGCCGCCTCTTCCTTGGTCTGGGCGATCACAACGCCTTTGCCCCCGGCCAGCCCGTCAGCCTTTACCACCACAGGGGTGGAAAATAATCCCAGAGACCTGCGTGCTTCTTCCTCGTTTACGCAGGTTGCGTAGTGGGCTGTGGGCACGTTGTGCCGCTGCATGAATTCTTTGGCAAAGCTCTTGCTCGATTCCAGTTGCGCCGCCGCCTGCGTGGGACCAAAGACCTTCAGTCCGCGACGGGTGAATTCATCCACCACGCCCAATGACAGTGGCAGTTCCGGGCCTATCACAGTGAGATCAGGAAGTATCTGGTGCGCCGCGGCCAGCAGACTGTCAATGTTCTTGGGGTCGCCGGGCAGGCAAGTGGCTTCATCGCAGATACCGCCGTTTCCGGGCAGACAGTAAACCTGCGAAACGCGCGGCGACTGGCGCAGCTTCCACACCAGCGCGTGCTCCCTGCCTCCACCACCAATGACCAGTACTTTCATAGACGAATCGTGAGCATTGAGAATAAATCATTGCAGCCGGAATGCGCGACCTGGGCAAATCTGCCAGAATTGAGCAAAAAGCCCGCCGTTTTCAGCGGCGGGTCAGATCAGTGACGCAGACGCCTTCACTAATGCGTCTAGTGGCCGCCCGATGCGGTTTGCTGCTGCGATGTCACGCCCAGCTGCCAGAACAGAAACATCAGCTCGTCGGCGGTGTTGGTGACTTGTTTTCCCACCGGCGTACCACCGGAGTGTCCCAGCTTGGTTTCATAGTGCAGCATGATCGGCTTGTCTGAGCCGTTCGCCGCCTGCATCAGCGCGGTCATCTTGCGCGCATGCAGCGGAGCCACGCGCGTATCCGCGTCACCGGAAACAAACAGCGTGGCCGGATATTTAGTCCCGGCTTTCACGTGATGGTAAGGCGAGTACGCATAGATGTACTTGAATTGTTCCGGATCATCTGACGACCCGTATTCCGGCACCCAGTAACTGCGCCACCAGGAATTTTTGGTAGCGCACCATGTCCAGCAGCGGGTAATTGCAAATGACGGCCCCGAACAGGTCAGGACGCTGTGTGAGCATGGCGCCCATCAGCAGTCCACCGTTGCTGCCGCCGCGGATCGCCAGCTTCTGGCTGCTGGTGTACTTGTTCGCGATCAGCCATTCGGCGGCGGCAATGAAGTCATCAAAGACATTCTGCTTCTTTTCCAGCATGCCGGCGTGATGCCATTCTTCGCCAAACTCTCCGCCGCCGCGCATATTAGCCAGCGCCCACACGCCGCCTTTGGCCATCCACGTTGCCGCCATGGCGCTGAACGCCGGGGTGGATGCAATGTTGAATCCGCCATAGCCGGTGAGCAGCGTGGGGTTTGCAGCCATCAAGCTTCAGCCCTTTGGCATAGGCCAGGAACATGGGGATCTTGGTGCCGTCTTTTGAGGGATACCACACCTGCTTCACTTCATACTGGTCTGTCTGAATGGGAATCCTGGGCTGGAAATACACTGACTGCTTTCCGGTGGCGATGTCATATTTATAAATGGTGGACGGCACGTGGAATGAGGTGAAGGTGTAATATCCGTCCTTCTGGCTCCAGCGGCCGTTCATGTTTGACATGGAGCCCAGCGTAGGCGGCGTGACTTCACGCACCAGCTTACCGTCCGTATCCAGAACGCGGAGTTTGTTCACCACATTTTCAGTCTGGTTCACAATCAGCTTTCCGCCGGCCAGAGTGAAGCCTTCAATGACTGCATTGCCCTGGGGAACCACTTCCCGCCAATTATCTCGCGCGGGCTTTTTAAGATCGGCCACCATGATCCGCCACTTGGGCGCGTTCCAGTTGGTGCGGATGAACATCTTGTCGCCGGCAATCTGGCCTTCAAAGGCAGACACCAGCTTGTTTTCAACCGGCGTGATAGGGCCGTTGGCCTTCAGGTCTTTGAAATACAGTTCACTCCTTACCGCAGCCGAACCGTAGCCCACTTCAATCGTGAGGTAATGCCCGTCTTCTGAAACCTGGGTGGTGATGAATTTGTCCGGGGTGTAGCCTTTGCCGAAAATCTCCACGTCCTGGTCTGCATTGGTTCCCATTTTGTGGGAATACACGCGCGGGCCTTCCGGCGTGACCTTGGCATAGAAGATGCCTGATTTATCCGGAACCATGCTGAAGCCGGCATAGCGAGCGCGCGGGAATTTATCCGCAAGATCTTTATGCGTGTCCACATCCATCAGCCGGGGACTTACTTCATCTTCTCCGCCCTGGCGCAGCGCATAGGCCATCAGCTTGCCGTCTTCGGAAAACGACAGTGGAACCACCGTGGTGGTGTGCTCGGGGTTGAGGGCAAGAGGATCGATCAGCAAATCCTCTTTGCCGTCATCGCCACGGCGAACATATAAGGACGCCTGGTCTTTATCCGCCGCCCGACGGGAAAAGAATTGCCGGTCTCCGCGGATCACGGGAGCGCTCATGGACTCGATTTTGAGAAAACTGCTCAGCTTGTTGACGATTTCTTCGCGACCAGGGATTTTTGAGAGCGTGGCATCCGTATAGGCATTCTCGCGATCAATCCACGCGCGGGTCTCCGGACTGTTCTGGTCTTCCAGCCAGCGGTAGGGATCAACAATTTCCACGCCCTGTACGGTTTCTTTTACTTCTTTGACTTCCGTTTTCGGCGGGTTGGTGGCGGAGATTTCGTGGGAGACCTGCGCTCCCATTAAAGCCAGCAGTGAAACAATCACGAGAAGAAAGCTGAGATGGCGCGCGCGCATTTGCGGGTCCTCCAGGAGAACAAAATCTTTCCTTACGTCAATAGCCGGGGATGGGAACGGAGCTATCCCGGTAGTTTATTGCACGGCTTGAACTCTGGTCAATGATGATTAAGGTAGTTTTAGGCCATTTATGGAAATAACAAACTGAATCTTTATAACTGGACAGTAATACCAGTGTGCCTCCACAATCGTAAAGATCCGGCAATCGAAAGACGGGCCGGAAAATCCGCCAACTTTGTCCCTTTTAGAAAGGAACTCCCTGTATGCAACGTGTTTTCAAGGCCTTTTTGATGTCTGGTGCTGATGGTATCGGCGCTCGGTCGCGCAAGAGACAAGAAAACTTCCACCAATGGCCTGCCGCCGCTTGTCGATCGCGAGATTTTCTTCGGCAATCCTGAAATCGCCGGCGCGCAGATTTCTCCCAACGGAAAATATCTTTCATTCCTCAAGCCCTGGAAAGATACCCGGAATGTGTACGTAAAAGGCGTGGATGAGCCTTTTGCAGCCGCCCGCCTGCTCACCACCGAAGCAAAACGTCCCGTGGCCGGCTATTTCTGGACCCGTGACAGCAAATACATCCTCTACGTGAAAGATAAAGACGGCGATGAGAATTTCAACGTGTATGCCGTGGATCCCGCTGCCAAGCCGGCAGCCGGCGCCGACGCGCCCGCATCCCGCGATCTCACGGGCGTAAAAGGCGTCCGCGTACAGATCTACAGCCTGCCCAAGAATGATCCTGATGTCGCTTACATCGGCTTGAACGATCGTGACAAGGCATATCACGATCTCTACAAGCTGAAGATCTCCACGGGCGAAAAGACACTGGTCCGCCAGAACACTGAGAAAGATTTCAGCCTGGGTCTTTGACAACCAAAGGCAATCTGCGGCTCGCTACCCGCACCGCCGATAACGGTGACAATGAAACGCTGCGCGTGGATGCTGACAAGTTCACCCTGATTTATTCCTGCAGCGTTTTTGAATCCTGCGGCCCGGCCCGTTTTCAGAAAGACGGCAAGCTTGTTTACTTTGAAACCAATAAAGGCGATGACGTAAATCTCTCCGCGTTGACGCTGCTGGATCCCGCCACCGGCAAGACGCAGATGGTGGAATCTGATCCGCTCAAGAAGGTTGACTTCGGCAATGCGGTCTTCTCTGAAGCCACGGACGAACTGGTGATGACCACCTACGACGACGCGAAAATCCGCCGCTATTATCAAAGACAAAGGCTATGAGGCAGACTACAAGTGGCTGGAAAGCAAGCTGCCCAACATGGAAATCACCACGGTCTCGCGCACACTGGACGATCAGATGTGGATGGTCTCAGCGCACAGTGACGTTGAGCCGGGCGTGACCTATCTGTTCGACCGCAAAACCAAGAAGCTGACCAAACAGTTCCGGCGTCTGGGAAAAACTGCCGCGTGAAGCGCTGGCCGAAAAAAGCCGGTAACATACAAATCATCCGACGGACTGGAAATTCCTGCTTATCTGACGCTGCCGAAAGGCGTCCCCGCGAAAGAATCTGCCACTCATCATGCTGCCGCACGGCGGCCCGTGGGCGCGTGACATGTGGGGCTATGATCCGTTCTCGCAGTTCCTGGCCAACCGCGGCTACGCTGTTCTTCAACCCAATTTCCGCGGCTCCACCGGTTACGGCAAGAAGTTCCTGAACGCCGGAAACCTGCAATGGGGACGCACCATGCAGGATGACATTACCTGGGGCGTCAAATATCTGGTCGGCGAAGGCATCGCCGATCCCAAGCGCGTTGGCATTCTGGGAGGTTCCTACGGAGGTTACGCCACGCTGGCTGGAGTCGCCTTCACGCCGGATGTGTATGCCGCCGCCGTGGATATCGTTGGCCCATCCAACCTGATTACCTTGCTCGAATCCATTCCGCCTTACTGGGAACCGATCCGCAAGACCTTTTACATGCGCATGGGCAATCCCACCACGCCGGAAGGCAAAGCGTTGTTGAATGAACGCTCTCCGCTGTTTTCCGCTGACAAGATCAAGACGCCGCTTCTGGTGGTCCAGGGCGCCAATGATCCTCGCGTGAACAAGCGCGAAGCCGACCAGATTGTGATTGCGCTTCGTGATCGCGGATTCCCAGTCGAGTACCTTCTGGCGCCCGATGAAGGTCACGGCTTTGCCCGTCCTGTAAACAACATGGCCATGTTCATGGCTTCAGAAAAATTCCTGGCCAAATTTCTGGGTGGTCGCTTCCAGGAAGGCGGCACTCCGGAATCAGTGGCCCGGCTGAAGGAAATCACAGTTGATCCCAAAACCGTGGTATTGGCCAAGAAAGTTGATTCCAGCGCGGTCGGCGCACCTAAGCCGGCGGCGGACCTGAAGCCAGGCACCTACAAATTCAAATCAACCCTGGCGATGGGTGGCCAGCAGATTCCACTCACATCCTCCACTGCGATTCGCGAAGAAAACGGGGCGTGGATCGCCACGGAAACCCTGGACACTCCCATGGGCCAGGCCGTAAGCACCACGTCCATGGAAAAAGGCACGCTGATCGTGCGGAAGTTTACCGCCAAGCAAGGCCCGGTGAATATGAATGTGGAATTCACCGGCAACAAGGCTACGGGAAATATGAACGCCAACGGACAGGACAAGCCCATCTCTGCCGAACTTGGCGGTCCGGTATTTTCCAACGGTCCGGGCGCGAATTTTTCACTCGGCTGCCTGCCTCTGGCTGAGGGCTACACCACCAGCTACCGCAACTTTGACGCGCAAAAGCAGAAAGAAAAGCTGATGGACCTCAAAGTGGTGGGAGTGGAAAAGGTAACCATTGCCGCCGGCACGTTTGACGCATTCAAGCTGGAACTCACCTCTGGCGACGGAGGATCGGACAAGGCCACGGTCTGGATTGCCAAAGACAGCCGGCAGCCTATCAAGATGTCAGCGGTGCTGGGTTCCATGAACGGCGCCACGTTGAGCTCTGAGCTGGAACAGTAGAAAACAATTCAGAACAAGCCCACTCACGTGTTTGACTTGGGTGGGCTTTTCTTTTGGCTTTGTCTTGAACAACTCAAGTTAAACAACAGCAATCGTTTACGTCTGCAAGCGACCTACCGGTGATCAACAGAATCATTCACGTATTCCTTGGCATGCTCCTCTGCTGGCTGCTGAACATGGTGCAGCTTGGCATTGCTTTCGTTCTACTCTCCAGTAGTGAGAAGCTCCTGCCTGCCGTGTACACCATGTCAGTTGCGCTGGGACTGGTGCAGATTGGGTATGTGGTCCCGATCTGGCGATATCTGCGGCGAAATGGCAGGCGCGATGTGGCAATGGGCGTAATCATTGCGGCAGCCATTACGCTTTGTGTTAACTTTGGGGTTGACTACCACCTTTTCGGGTCGAAACTGTTTCGTCCTTGATCCAGAGTGAAATAAATAGCCAAAAATTGAGTAAGTTGTTGTTTTCAGGCAGATTGGCCTTTTTGTTTAAACATTTAAGAGTTTGCGGCCCAAGAGCTCGCAGACTCAGAGTTTTACCTTATACTGTAAAGCTTTCTATGGTCACGCCCACAACGCCCGTCGAGCGACGTCCCAGCTTCTTCCGCCGGCTCCTCCCCACGCTAAAACGTGGCGAGATGTGGCGCTATTTTGGACCGGCGTTTGTTGCCAGCGTCGCTTATATTGATCCCGGGAACTTCGCCAGCAACTTTGAAGGCGGCGCAAAATTCGGCTACACACTTTTGTGGGTGCTGCTGTGGTCAAACGCCATGGCGATCCTGATCCAGTATCTTTCCGCCAAGCTGGGAATTGCTACCGGTAAAACGCTGCCGCAGAACTGCCGCGCGTATTTCACTCCCAAGATAAATTTTGGCCTCTGGGTGGCTGCTGAGCTGGCCGCGCTGGCCACCGACTTGGCGGAGTTTCTGGGCGCCGCGCTTGGCTTTTACCTGCTTTTCGGCATACCGCTTTTCATTGCCGCGCTGATCACTGCCGTGGTCGTGTTCCTGATGCTTGCGGTTGAGCTCTACGGCTTCCGCCGTCTGGAACAGCTGATCATGGTTTTTGTCTTCGCCATTGCCGGCTGCTATGCGTTTGAAATGTTCATGGTGCATCCGGACTGGGGCGCGGTCACGCGCGGCGTCCTGATCCCCAGAATCAACTCGCAGAGTATTTACGTTGCCGTGAGCATGCTGGGCGCAACCGTAATGCCGCACGTGATCTACCTGCACTCCGCGCTGGTGCAGCATCGCGTACGTGAGGATGTGCGGGAAAATCCCAGCACAAGATGCTGCTCACCATGAGGCATCTTCGTTACGAATTGTGGGACGTGCTTGCCGCCATGAACGGAGCCTGGCTCATCAACTCCGCCATGATCGTGATGGCGGCCGCGGTGTTTTATAAAAGCGGCATCAACTTCACTTTTGACGAAGCTCACCTTACGCTCAAGCCGATCCTGCCCAGCGTCTCCGCCACCGCATTCGCGCTGGCGTTGTTGTTTTCCGGGCTGTCATCTTCAACCGTCGGCACCATGGCAGGGCAGGTAATCATTGAAGGCTTCCTGGACATCAAGTTCAGCGTCTTTCTGCGCCGGCTGCTCACCATTATTCCTTCGCTGGTTGTGATCGCGCTCAAACTTGATCCCCTCAAGATTTTGGTACTATCACAGGTTGCCCTGAGTTTTGCCATCCCGTTTGCCCTGGTGCCGCTGGTAATTCTGACGCGTTCCCGGTCAGTGATGGCTGACATGGCGAACGAGCAGCGCACCAACGTGATGGCCTATGTGGTGACCACGGTGATTGTCGCGCTGAACCTTCTGCTGCTGTTACCGGATTCTGGGCGGCGAATTTTAGCGTCTCTGGCGCGGCGATTAACGGTAGCCTTTCAGGGCGCCAGCGAATCTAAAGAAGAAGGTGCATTCATATGAACTCATTCAATAGCAAGTCAAAACTGCGCGTAGGCGCAAAAGAATATGAGATCTTCCGCCTGGACGCGATGACCAAGCATGGCTGCGAGCCTGCGCGTCTCCCCTATTCGATGAGAATTCTGCTGGAAAATCTTTTGCGCACGGAAAATGGCCGCAGCGTCACGGCCGAAGACATCAAGTTCCTGTCAGAATGGAAGGCCTCCGCAATTCCCGATAAAGAAATTGCCTTCACCCCGGCGCGCGTGCTGATGCAGGACTTTACCGGCGTGCCCGCCGTGGTTGATCTGGCCGCCATGCGTGATGCCATGAAGACCATGGGCGGCGACGCCAACCTGATCAATCCGCTTCAGCCCGCCGAACTGGTGATCGATCATTCCGTGCAGGTGGATGAATTTGCCGCCAGGAACGCCTTTGCCGTAAACGCCAAGCTGGAGTTTCAGCGCAACCAGGAACGCTATGCCTTTCTGCGCTGGGGACAATCGGCGTTCCATAATTTCAAGGCCGTGCCGCCGGACATGGGAATTGTCCACCAGGTAAACCTGGAATACCTGGCGCGCGTGGTATTCACTGACGAGAAGAATGGAGTCACGCAGGCCTACCCTGACACCTTGGTCGGCACCGACTCACACACCACCATGATCAATGGCCTGGGCGTTCTGGGATGGGGCGTAGGCGGAATTGAAGCCGAGGCTGCAATGCTGGGCCAGCCGGTCTCCATGCTGCTGCCGCAAGTTGTCGGCTTTAAACTTACAGGCTCGCTCAAAGAAGGCACCACCGCTACTGACCTGGTCCTGACCGTAACGGAAATTTTGCGTAAGACTGGCGTCGTGGGCAAGTTTGTGGAATTTTTCGGCGCAGGACTTGACCAGCTTGCTCTGGCTGATCGCGCCACCATTGCCAATATGGCTCCTGAATACGGCGCCACCTGCGGCATCTTCCCCGTGGACAGCATTACGCTCGATTATCTGCGCATCACCGGCCGCAGCCCGGAGCTGGTTGCACTGGTGGAGGCATACTGCAAAGAGCAGGGGCTGTTCAGGACAACAGCCACGCCGGACGCGCAGTACACCCAGGTGGTTGAACTTGATCTGAGCACGGTGGAACCAAGCGTTGCCGGACCCAGGCGTCCGCAGGACCGTGCGCCATTGTCAAAGGCAAAAGAATCGTTTGAGAACGCGCTGCCGACCCTGATTGGCCCGCGTGCACGGAAAGACGGCGATAAAGCTGCGCCCAAGCAGGTATCGACGATTCGAAGGTGAAGGCGGTACCACGGCGGTCGACCTGGAAGATCCAAACTCTCCCGCTGCCACCAAGCGCGTGTCTGAAGATATTTTTGAGCAGATGCATGATGGCTCCGTGGTGATTGCAGCCATCACAAGTTGCACCAATACTTCGAATCCGTCCGTGATGATGGCTGCCGGCCTGCTGGCAAAAAAAGCCATGGAAAAAGGTTTGAACGCGCAAGCCGTGGGTGAAGACTTCTCTGGCTCCAGGTTCGCGCGTGGTGACTGAGTACTACCGTAAAGCGGGCCTGATTCCGGCATTGGAGTCATTGGGCTTCCACATTGTCGGTTATGGATGCACAACCTGCATCGGCAATTCCGGTCCATTGCCGCACGATGTTTCTTACGCCATCACTGAAAAAGAGCTGGTCGCGGTATCAGTGCTCTCCGGCAATCGCAACTTTGAAGGACGCATCAACTCAGAAGTCCGGGCAAACTATTTGATGTCGCCGCCGCTGGTTGTGGCCTACGCCCTGGCCGGCCGCATGGACACTGACATTACCACCGAGCCGCTGGGTAACGGCAAAGATGGAAAGCCCGTGTATCTGCGAGACATCTGGCCGACCCAGAAAGAAGTCCAGGATGCCGTCAATGGCGCCATTGATTCCGGCATGTTCAAAGACAATTACGCCACCATTTTTGAAGGCGACGAGGAATGGAAAAAGCTTCCTGTCCCGAAGGGGAACACCTACACGTGGGACGCAAAATCAACCTACATCAAACGCGCCCCTTATTTTGACGATATGCCGGCCAAGCCTGCCGCGGTGAAGGACATTACCGGCGCTCGCGTTCTCGCCATGCTGGGGAACAGCGTTACCACTGACCATATCTCGCCCGCGGGATCCATCAAGGCAAACAGCCCGGCAGGCAAGTATCTTCAGGAGCGCGGCGTCAGTCCGGCTGAGTTCAACTCCTACGGATCACGCCGTGGAAACCATGAAGTGATGGTGCGCGGCACATTCGCCAACATCCGGCTGCGCAATCGTCTGGTGCCGGAAGCAGAAGGCGGAATCACCAAGCACTTCCCCAGCGGTGAAGTCATGTCGATCTTTGACGCCTCGGAAAAGTACATTGCTGAGGGCGTCCCTCTGGTCATTCTGGCAGGCAAGGAGTACGGTTCCGGATCTTCGCGTGACTGGGCGGCCAAAGGCCCGCTGCTTCTGGGCGTACGGGCCGTGATCGCCGAAAGCTATGAGCGCATCCATCGCTCCAATCTGGTCGGCATGGGAATTCTTCCCCTCCAGTTCCTTCCCGAAGAAGACGTGGATACCTTAGGGCTGAAGGGCGATGAGATTATTGACATCATCGGCCTGCCTGAGATGCTGAAGAGCAGGTTTGCCCAGGGAAAACAGATTCGAGTCCGGGCGACCTGCGCCGACGGCACGATCACGGAATTTCATGCCCAGGTAAGAATCGATACTCCACAGGAAATCCTGTATTACGAGCATGGCGGAATCCTGCAGTATGTTTTGCGGCAGCTGCTCGCCAGCAAACCGCAGCCGGAAGTGGCCAAAGTGGGTTGAACGGTGAATTGCGCTGGCGCCAGTAGCTGTCTAAGGGAGGCACGCCAGGAGCACTTCCAGAGACATTGGATTCCTGTTTTCGTTAAAAAGAAGTACTTAGAGCCAGGGCATTTCGCAAAACGAGGTAAAATATCCCGAATCAGTTAGAAAGCACGGCCGCACGAAATGTGATCTAAAAGCACGATTGCTACTTTTTTGAGGTGACGATGGCAACGATTCGCTGTGACCAGCATGGAGTGAGCCATGAAGCTTTCGTCTGTAAGCATCTGGTTTACGGAAAATATCTCGGCTTTTTCTGCGACCTTGACGATCACGGCAACCCTTTTCCTGACGCATGGTGCAATGGCTGCGAGCTGGTGCGAATCGAGCACAACGGCTGGTGTGACGCCACCGAGGAGATCATCGAAATCGCGCTGGTCTGCGGCGGCTGCTACGAAGAGATCAAGGAACGCAATCTTCTGGGCAGTGAATCCAGCTCTGCCCTCCAATAACTCACAGCAATTCCAGTTCTCCCAATCCTGAATACCAGCCCATTTTTGCTGCCGGGCCCCCTTTTCAAACCTGAATTCCAGCGTAATAATTGGGTGTTTAGTCGGTTCTTAACCTGTCCACCTGGAGCCCGCGACCCTTCTGATCAAAAGTTAAACCGAATAGCCAGAAAACTTTTCGGATCAATTCGCCTGCATTCCGGTGGCTTGCCATTGAGGAGGCACTTTGAAGGTTTACGAAGGCAAAGACATCCGCAATCTCGTCGTGATCGGCCATTCCCACTCAGGAAAGACATCCCTGGTTTCCGCCATGTTGTACACCAGCGGAGCCACGCCCAAGCTGGGCCGCGTTGATGATGGTTCCACCGTCACCGATCACGATGAAGAAGAGATTGCCCGCCAGATGACGGTCTCCACCGGCATCGCGCCTCTGGAATGGCACGATACGAAAGATCAACCTGCTTGACACTCCCGGCTTCACCCTCTTCGCCCATGAAGCCAAGATCGCCATGTCCGCTTCAGAAGCTGCCCTGGTGGTAGTGGATGGCGTTTCCGGCGTGGAAGTGGTGACGGAAAAGGTCTGGCAATACGCTGAGGAGATCAACCTGCCGAGGGTGATCGTGGTCAGCCGCATGGACCGCGAGCGCGCCAACTATCAAACTGCTTTGGAAAGCCTGGTCAATGCCTTTGGCCGGCTGGTGGTGCCGGTGCAACTGCCCATTGGCAGCGAGAAAAGCCTGAAAGGCGTGATTGATCTGGTCACCATGAAGGCCTATACCTACGAACTGGGCGGCACGGGCAAAGGCAAAGAAGGACCGATTCCATCAGAGTTGCAGGCAGCCGCGCAGGAAGCGCACGAGAAATTAGTGGAGGTTATCGCCGAAGGAAAAGATGAACTGATGGCGGAGTTCTTTGAGAAAGGCACCATCCCCGAAGAAGACCTCATTCCCGCTCTGCATGATGCCATTAAGGAAGACAGGATTTTCCCGGTGCTGTTTGCCTCTGGGCTGGGAAACATTGGCACTGATCACCTGATGGACTTTGTGGTTGATTACTTCCCCACGGCCGCCGAGCATGCCACGGTCTCCGAGGCGCCTGATCCCAACGGCAATGGCCACCATGCCGAACGCCACATCAGCGATTCCGAACCGGCTTCGCTCTACGTTTTTAAGACCGCGAATGATCCATTTGCCGGGACGCATTACATTCTTCAAAGTATTTTCCGGCGTGGTCAAGAATGAAGCCACCATGCAGAATTTTGTGCGCGGCACATCAGAAAAGCTGTCTCACCTTTCTGTTCCGATGGGGAAAAACCTGATTCCCGTACCAGAACTCCACGCCGGAGACATTGGCGCAGTGGCCAAGTTGAAAGATACCGTTACCGGAGATACGCTGGGCGACAAGGCCAATCCCATCAAGTTTGCCGGCGTCGTCCTGCCGGAACCCGCCATCACCTTCGCTATTGAACCCAAGAGCCGCAATGACGAAGACAAGCTCTCCAATGGTCTGCACAAATTGATGGAAGAAGATCCCATGGTGCGCTTCTTCCGTGATGAGCAGACCAAGGAATTTCTGATTGCCGGAACCGGCCAGCAGCATATTGAAGTGATCGTCTCCAAGCTGAAGAAGCGTTACCACACGGAAGTGCTGCTGAAAGCGCCGAAAGTTCCGTATCGCGAAACCATCCGTGGACGCGCCGACGTGCAGGGTCGCCACAAGAAGCAGAGCGGCGGTCACGGCCAGTATGGCGACTGCAAGATCAAGATGGAACCGCTGGAGCGCGGCAAGAATTTTGAGTTCGTGAATGACATCTTCGGCGGCGCCATCCCCAAGAACTATATTCCCGCCGTGGAAAAGGGAATTGTGGAAGCAGCGGCCCGTGGTTTCCTGGCAGGGTTCCCCGTGGTTGATTTCCGCGTAATCCTCTATGACGGCAGCTATCATGACGTGGATTCCAACGAACTGTCATTCAAAACCGCCGGCCGCATCGCCTTCAGAAAAGCCATGGAACAGGCCAAGCCCACGCTGCTGGAGCCGATCATGAACGTGCAGATCACCATCCCTGACGAATTTGCCGGCAGCATCATGGGCGACCTGAATTCGCGTCGCGGACGCATACAAGGCATGGAGAACAAAGCCGGCAAGACAATCGTGAACGCCGAAGTCCCCATGTCAGAGATGTTGACCTACGGACCGGAGCTGACGTCCATGACGCAGGGCCGCGGCAGCTTCCATATGGAAATGGCGCATTATGATTTTGTTCCCGCCGTGCAGCAGGAAAAGATCATCGCCAACTTCAAGGCCGAACGCGGAGAGCTGGTGGAAGTGGAAGAGTAAGGGAAATTGGTAATTGAGTAATTTGGTAATTGGGTAATTGGAGAACTGCCGTTTGTTTTTTCCCGAGTGGAGCGAGGGAACCCTACGCTAGCTTTTTGGTTTACTCCCGAGCGGAGCGAGGGAACCCTACATTCTGATAGGAAGTCTCCATGCGAACTTCGCCGGGGTTAGAAGAGTGGCTTCTTGGGAACAGTTTTCGTGACCATAGGGATCCCTCACTCCGTTCGGGATGAAGAAAAACCTAATCAAACCGCAGCGCCTTCAACGGCTCCACATTCATGGCGCGGCGTGCGGGGATAAACGACGCCAGGAATCCGACCGCTGCCAACAGCAATGATGCCAGCGCAAGCGTGAGAGGATCAGACCCGCTGATGCCCACCAAGGCCTTGTTTTTAGTCCCGAGCGGAGCTTTTTCCTTATCCCGAACGGAGTGAAGCTACCCCTATTATCACGAGGGATTCTTTGTCGGAGCCTTCGAAGACTACAAACTTGAATAGAGAGGGAATTTAATTGAGGAATCCCTCACTTGGTGCGGAATAGAAAAAACCGGGACGATAAAACGTGCTTTCCGTAACAACCGCGATTCATGCCCACATCCGACGCGAAGGCGCGAATGATAATATCCGGGCACGAAGCGTAGAAAATGTTGGGTAAGCGGAAATGAAGAAAAGGCCCCAAAGGGACGGCACGGCTGAATACCTCGGTGAAACCCGCAAGTGCGGGGACAAGATAAAGCCAAGGTCAGTCCCGCAGGGACGGCAGATCTTCTTCAGTCAATCCGTGCCGTTTCAATATGGCTTTCCACTCGCGATCAAAGCTCCGTTTCTCATGATGACTTTTTTGGTTATGGATGTACCGGGTAGTCGCGTCGACCTGCGAAATTCCTATGCTGAAAGCTCCGTATTTTTCCTGCCATTCAAAGAGATCATGCCGAATCTTGTCGTGTATGCATTTGGATGAAGCAGACTTAATGAGTTGCATGGCTTTAGCTATTGCCATTGTGGGCGGCACGGAAATCAGCAAGTGGGTATATCGCAAGGCCATCTGCTGCCAATGCTTTCGTCAGACATTTACCCTTGCGATCTCGCCGATCAGATATAAAGAGAGTCAGGTTTGAAACCAGCATTCACTGATCAGGGATGTCTGCCTTTTGTGGCAAAGATGCAATGAAAGAGCAGGCTGGTGTGAGACATAGGACAGGTATTTTATTCAGCCGTCCCTGGCGGGACTTTTTTTCGTATCTTGACTTCCCGGCACTTGCTGCGCTGCGTGCCGGGCTATTTTCAGTCGCGCCTACGGCGCTCGGAACATGGGAGTTGCAAACACGGAATGTCAAAAGCCCGGCGTTGTGAATACCGAAGACAAGTGAAGAGGGCAGGGTTCCCTCGCTTCCCTCGGCAAAAAGAGAAATCCGAGAAATCTTCGTAGCTATAGGGATCCCTCGCGTCGTTCGGGATAAAGCAGCGAAGTAAAGGGGGAACCTCCGCGTGATGGTCGGTAATTTTAAGATGGTAGGAATACCTCATTTGCTTTCGGAAGAAAAAACCCGGGTGAGAAAACTGCTTTCCGTCACAACCACGATTCAAGCCGACAGCCAGCGCCGAAGGCGCGAATGAAAATAGCTCGGCACGCAGCGCAGCAAGTGCCGGCAAAAGGAACCTAGAGAAAAGTCCCACCAGGGACGGCTGTATTTCCCTCTATGAACCCGCAAGTGCCGGGACGAGAGAAGTTCAAGTTCAGTCCCGCAAGGACGGCAGATCTTCTTCAATCAATCCGTGCCGCTTCAATATGGCTTTCCACTCGCGATCAAAGCTCCGTTTCTCATGATGTTGTTTTTGGTTATGGATGTACCGGGTAGTCGCATCAACCTGCGAAATTCCTATGGTGAAAGCTCCGTATTTTTCCTGCCATTCGAAAAGACCAAGCCGAACCTTGTCATGAATCCACTTCGATGAACCCGCCTTAATAAGTTGCATCGCTTTAGCGACGGCCATATTTGCCGGCAAGGAGATCAATAGATGAACATAGTCGCACGTGCCACCGACAGCGGACGCTGGCATACCATGTACCCTGGCGATCCGCCCTTGTATGCCCAAAGCTTGGATGAACGCTGTCAAAGATGAATGGACGCCGGTCTTTTGTGGCAAAGATGCAATGGATGAGTAGGATGGCGTGAGACATAGGACAGGTATTCTATTCAGCCGTCCCTGGCGGGACTAGATATTTTTTCTGCCATCTCCCGGCACTTGCTTCGCGGCGTGCCGGGCTATTCTCAGTCGCGCCTTGGGCGCTCTGGCGAATGAACCGTGGTCGTGACGGGAAGAAGGTTTTATTGTCCAAGCGTTTCAGTGCGGAACGAGTGAGGGTGCATGCCCATTTAAAAATGACAGACCACCATGCGCACGGTCGCCGTTACTTTATTTCTGACAGTAGGGGCACCTCGCTGCGCTCGGGATTGAAAACAAAGCTGCGTTCGGGAGTAAACCAAAAAGAAATTTACCGCGCCTGCGCCGTCACCAGCTCCACCTTTTTCTTCGTTCTGTTTCCTCAGCGGCCAGATTCGGTTCAAAGCAGCGGCGGCAGCGCGCTTCATACATTCCCGCCGCACCCACCACGATCAGATCGTCGTTGGCGATCAGCCGCTGCGTATGTTTGGCCGGGATTGCCGCATTGCATGCAGATGGCGAGAGTCTTGGTGATCTCGTCAGCTACGGCAAGAAGCTCCGGCATGGGATGGAATGGGCGTCCGAGATAATCAGTATCGAGTCCGGCGATCAGAACGCGCTTGCCCATATCAGCCAGACGCACCACAAAATCAACCATCGCCTCACCCAGGAACTGCGCTTCATCAATGCCGATCACTTCCGTTCGCAGGTCAAGCTTGGCCTCAACTTCGGCGGCATTGCTCACGCCGATGGAATGAATGCGGGTATCATTGTGGGAAACAATGTGGTCGGCGGAGTAGCGCTCGTCAATGGCGGGCTTGAAGATCTGCACGCGCTGGCGGGCGATCTCCGCGCGGCGCAGACGACGGATCAGTTCTTCACTCTTGCCGCTGAACATGGGACCACAGATGACTTCGATCCAGCCCAGATTCCCTCGCATCGCATTCATTTAAGCTTCTCCCATAAAATCTGTATCCGCCATCACATGGCTGCTATGACTGTTACAAACACCCGTAAATTCTTCAAGCGGCGAAAACACTTCTGTGGCGCAGCCAAGCAGCCATCCGCTGATCTGCTCCACCGGCATACCGCAAATCATATAAACCGGCATGCCCAGCCGATGCGCGAAGGTCAGCTCGCCCTGCGTACCGGCGCCGCGTCCGGCATATTGGTCCCAGTAGCAGACCAGCGCATCGCAACGATGCTCAATGAGATCCAGATCATAGGCAATAATCTTGCGGATCGTTTGCTGAAAGCGATCAAGATCGCTGGATTTCCATGAGCGAAATTCAGCGACTTCAGTCGGCAGTAAGGTTCTTCATCTCGTCGAGCGCGGGATCATAGACCTATGGCCAAGCGATTCCAGCAGCGGCGTAATTTCAGCACGCCAGGCTTTGCCGAGGTCCGGCGAATATTCAATGGATCCGGCGAGATAAAACAACATGCGTGCAAGGATTGTCAGCGATAGCGGCTGCGGAACGTCAACGCAGAATCGTGGAGTTAGGGACGGGTTTTCCAGAGAGTTTTCCTGGTTTCTGTTTGAAAGCCCTAAAGAGTAACGTTGTTTCAACGAATGATGGAAGTGAGCGCCGCAGGCGCGAATGAAAATAGCCCGGCACGCAGCGTAGCAAGTGCCGGGATGCTGACAATCAAGGGTTAGTCCCGCAGGGACGGCTGATTTCCCTCTGTGACCCCGAAAATGGGCGAGCACCGGCAGTAAGCAAAGGTCGGTTGTGCAGGATGGCAGGTCTTCTTCAGTCAATCCTGTGCCGTTTCAATATGGCTTTCCACTCGCGATCAAAGCTCCGTTTCTCGTGATGTTTTTTTGGTTTATGGGATGGACCGGGTAGTCGACCTGCTCAAAGAGATCATGCCGAACCTTGTCATGCATCCATTTGGATGAACCGGACTTAATGAGTTGCATGGCTTTGGCTATTGCCATTGTGGGCGAGCAGATAGAAGTGGCAGATGGTCGCGCGTGCCCCCTCTTCACTATCTTTTATTGAATGGACGCCGTCTTTTTTAGCAAAAAACGCAATGAAACAGCAGGCTGGTGTGAGACATAGGACAGGTATTTTATTCAGCCGTCCCTGGCGGGACTAGTATTTCTTCTTTCGTTTCCCGGCAACTTGCTGTGCTGCGTGCCGGGCTATTTTCAGTCGCGCCTGCGGCGCTCGGAACATGGGAGTTTCAAACACGGAATGTCATAGCCCTGGGTATTGCGAAAACCCGAAGATAATTTAAGTCCGTAAGGGATCCCTCACTACGTTCGGGATAAAGAAAAAAGCTCCGTTCGGGATTAAAAATAAAGCAAAAAACCTAATCAAACCGCAGCGCCTTCAAGGGCTCCACGTTCATCGCGCGGCGGGCCGGGATAAACGAAGCCAGGCAATCTGACGCCTGCCAACAGCAATGATGCCAGCGCAAGCGTGAGAGGATCAGACCCGCTGATGCCCACCAGCAGGCTGTTCAATCCCCGGCGCGCCAAAATGTTAGCACCAAGCCGACGAGGACGCCACCGCCAATCAGAAAGATTCCCTGGCGAAGGATCATGAGCAAAATGTTTCCCACGGCTTGCGCCCAATGCCATGCGAACACCGATTTCATGTGTACGCTGGGAAGCCGCGTAAGAGATCACGCCGTACACGCCAACCATCGCCAGAACTAACTCCACCAGCCCCAGCGCACCGGAAAAGCGGGTTGACATGCGATAGAGGAAAAGACCGTTGGCGCCCTCCAGAGATTGCTCCATGGTTTCCATGCTGAAAATCGGCAGTTCCGGAACCAACTGGTGGATAGCGGCTTCCACCTGCGAAGCCGACGGGGTTTCCGGCGAGACGAACGACCGCAGTTGCAACGAAGCCACCGACGGCGTGCTCTGTTCCACTGGAAGGTAAAAAAAACGGGGTGGGATCTTCGCCCGGATTTTGATATTTACCCTGTTTGCTGACGCCAACCACCGTAATAAATGGACCCTCAATGCCGCGCATGCTGAAGCGTTTACCAATAGGGTCCTGGCCGGGCCAGAATTTTTGCAAGCCATGACTTCATTCAACAATCGCCACCAGCGGGGCGCTTTTTCATTGTCCTGTTCGGTAAATGCGCGACCGCATAGAGCGGCACGCGCATGGTTTCAAAGTAGTGTGTGTCCACATCGTTTGTTTCCGACGACCGGCACGCCTTCCTTAGTTGCAGCTACGCGCCCTTCAATGTAAACCTGGCTGGCATCACTGGAATATCCCATGGGAACGTGGCCGCCATGGCGGCGGCCTGCACGCCGGGAAGGTTCGGGAACGGTGAACCAGGTCCTTATAAAACCGCAGGGCTTTCGGTTTGATCCACGCCCAGGGTCCTCATCAACGGTGGTGTTGAGAACATGCGAGGGATCAAAGCCAAGGTACATGTGTTCAGCGTTCGTCGCGCTACGAACAAACAGTCCGGCAACTACCAGCAGCATAAGCGAGGCCGCCACCTCAACCACAACAAGTCCATTGCGCATGCGTGAACGCGCGGTCCCGGCAACCACGCCGCGACTGCCTTCCTGCAGGACCTGACTGAGGTTGGCGCGCGAAGCTCGCATGGCGGCGCCATTCCGACCAAGAATACCGGTCACCAGCGCGATGGCGAGTCCGAAAGCAAACACGCGCCAGTCCATGCTGAAATCAAAAACCAGCGGACTCCCCAGCGCGATAATGCGAATTGAACTCAGCAAATGGCTGACCCATGCGCCCAGAACGATGCCAAAAGCCTCCGGCAAGAGCCAGCAGAACGCTTTCCGTCATGAGCTGGCGGATGAGGCGGATGCGCGCAGCGCCCAGAGCTGCGCGAACCGCCATCTCTCGGCCCTTGATGTGGCCCGGACCAGAATAATGTTGGCCACGTTGGTGCACGCCAGCAGCAGAACCATGCCCGCCAGCACCATAACAGCACGCCTACCACCACGATGCCGTTGTGGATCAGGCTCCGGACGCGCCAGCCGTTCGGGATAAATGCGCGCGCTGAAATTCTTTTCTTCAGGATATTGCTGGGCCATGCGCTGCATCACCACGTCCAGAGAAGTTTGCGCCTGCTGCATGCTCACGCCGGGCTTGAGCACGCCATAAATTTTAGCTGGCGGTTATCGCGTTTGGTCCAGAAGTCTTCGCTATCACTCCACAAGGTGCGAATACCCATTGGCAGAAAGGCCTGCATGTCAAGGATGAGTAAGACCGCGGAATGTTTCCGGAGCAACGCCCACCACGGTCGCGTGCGTCCATTGATCTTCACCTGTTGTCCGACATGGAAGGATCAAGGTTAAAGCGTTTTTTCCAGTAGGCGTAGCTCAGTACGATTTCCGGCTCATGGCCGCGCTTTTCCACCTCGGGGCCATAAAGCAGGCGTCCCGCTGCCGGCTTCAATCCCAGGCCGAAAAATAGTTGTCGCTCACATAGCTGACCACGGCAGTTTCAGGATTGTTGTTGAAGGAAGTCCAACCAGGTTCAGGTTCCAGGCAATGAGGTCAGAAAAACCTTCTGTTTGCGAACGCAGGTCCTGGTATTCAAGGTAAGAGAGCTGGCTGCCACTGTCCGCGCCGCGCTGTTGCCCTCCAATGACCACCAGACGGTCGGCATTGGCCACCGGAAGCGGCCGGAGGAAGAGACCATTCAAGGTGCTGAAGATGGCGGTGTTCGCCCCAATTCCCAGGGCCAGCGTGAGCACGGCAACCAGAGTCACCGTGGGGCTCTTGAGCAGCATGCGAAAACCAAAGCGAATATCCTGAAGCAGCGTTTCCATCTCTGTACCTTCCAAAACCGCAGATTTTCCCTGGGATCGGTGTCGAGAAACTGCAATCGCGTGACCAAATGCAGAAGTCGTAACTTCTGTGATCACTAACCTATACGCATCAGCGAGCAGGAAAGTTTTAGGTATTTCGGTGTTCGTTTTCGCACACGGCGGCGCAAAAATGGACAGCTGCGGTTGCTTCAGTTGATCGAGCAGCGCAAAAGGATAGGCTAAGCGGTCCGCCACCCGCATCCTGAAGGAGCAGCCTTGTCCACTCGAACCTCCCGAATTTTAATCACCTTCTTGCTTGCAGTTTCTGTTATTTCCGCTCAAACCGCCCCCGCCAGGAAAATCATATCATCCGCGGCCAAGGGCGCTCCCACGTCGCTGAGGCTGAAGCCTTCATGAAGAACGCCGAAGCCCAGTTGCTCGATCTTGGCGTACGAGCCAACGTGCCACCTGGGTGCAGGAAAACTTTATTACCGACGACACGGAAACCATGTCCGCGCAGGCACAGGAAAAGCTCACAGCCGTGGTCAACGCAGTTGGCGCTGGATGCGCGCCGGTTTGATCACATGACGCTGCCGCCGGCATTTGCGGCGGAAATTCATGCTGCTGAAGCTTTCACTCACGGCGCCTGCGCCCAACAATGACAAGGACCGCAAGGAGCTCACCGAGATCGCCACCTGGCTGGATGGCACTTACGGCAAAGGCAAATACTGTAAGCCTGCCGCGGCAGGCGCTGCCGCTGAGAGCAAACCAGAAATGCCTCAGCATCAACGATCTCAGCCGCATCCTGGCCACCAGCACCAATCCTGACGAACTGCTGGATGCCTGGGTGGGATGGCACAAGATTTCAGTGCCGATGCGGCAGAAATACGGCCGCTTTGTGCAGCTTTCCAACGCAGGCGCGAAAGAGCTGGGCTTCAAAGACACCGGCGCCATGTGGCGCTCAAACTATGACATGACGCCGGAGCAGTTCAGCGCGGAGATGGAACGGCTGTGGCGGCAGGTTGAGCCGCTCTACGTTTCATTGCATACTTACGTGCGCAAGCAGCTCATCAAGAAATATGGAAAGATCGCGGACCGGCCTGACGGTCTGATTCCGGCGCACCTGCTGGGCAATATGTGGGCGCAGGAGTGGGGAAACATTTATCCCGTGGTGGCGCCGGCGGATGCCGATAAAGGCTATGACCTGACGCAACTCCTGAAGTCGCACAACGTGAACGAGCTCGGGATGGTGCACTACGGTGAAAACTTCTTCAAGTCACTGGGCTTTGCGCCGCTGCCGGAAACATTCTGGGAGCGCTCATTTTTCGTGAAACCCCAGGACCGTGATGTGGTCTGCCATGCCAGCGCATGGGACATCGACCAGAAAGACGATCTTCGCCTGAAGATGTGCATTGAAGTCAAGGACGAAGACTTTGTGACCATCCATCATGAGCTGGGACACAATTTTTATCAGCGCGCCTACAAAGACCAGGACGTGCTCTTTGAAGACAGCGCCAATGATGGTTTCCATGAGGCAGTGGGCGATACCATTGCGCTCTCCGTCACGCCGGAGTATCTGAAGAAAGTGGGGCTGCTTGATACCGTGCCGCCGGAAAGCGCTGATACCGGTTACCTGCTGAAGATGGCGCTGGATAAGATCGCGTTTCTGCCGTTCGGACTGTTGATTGACCAATGGCGCTGGAAGGTGTTCAACGGTGAGATCACGCCGGAGCAGTACAACAAAATGTGGTGGCAGCTAAAGGCCAGGTATCAGGGCGTGGCGCCGCCGGTGGAACGCAGCGAAGCTGACTTTGATCCGGGCGCCAAATATCACATTGCGTCGAACACTCCGTATGCCCGTTATTTCCTGGCGCGCATCCTGCAATTCCAGTTTCACCGGGCGCTTTGCCAGGCAGCGGGAGAAAAAGGCCCGCTGCACCGCTGCTCCATTTACCAGAACAAAGCCGCGGGAGAAAGGCTGAACAAGATGCTCAGCATGGGCAAGAGTAAGCCCTGGCCGGATGAGCTGGAAGCCATCAGCGGACAACGCCAGATGGACGCAACCGCAATCCTTGATTACTTTGCCCCGCTTAAGAAGTGGCTGGATGAGCAGAATGCGGGCGAGAAACAGGGCTGGGACGGCATGGATGGGGCGGTCATTAGTCATTAGGGCTCCGTCGCAGGCGACTCTGCCCTCGGCTCAGGTTCGCGCTAGCCGGCGCTCACCATTCGCCTCACCCGGACAGGCCGATAAGATGGAAAAAGCACTAGAGCCGAGTTGCAGAAGCATGGTTGCTGGCCTTCGGTGTTTGCGATTTGGGTACAGGCGGGCGTTTTGCCCGCCTGTACTGCGTGCATTTGAAGTAAGTTTGTAGTGAGCGGGGTTTTCTAGACAGTCATGGCCAAGTGGAAGCAGTACGAGTTGTGGGTACAAACCGGCGAGAACAAATGGGAAATCATTGGCATCTTTCCCAGCACTGAGCTTCCTACCGCGGTGGCCAACGCTCGCGGTATACGCACCCGGCTGATTGAGGTACTTTATGAGGGAAGTAAACTTCTGGGCCAGGAAGTGATCGCGGAATTAGGGACCGGACGCAGGGATCCCTAGGCCCGATCCAACTGGACTGGTTCCAGTCCATTCGCCGGGAGGAAGCTGGTGGGTCAGGGGCTGAAAAGTGCGCGACCGGCAATAAAGCTTCGCCGCATTCTGCCTCTTGCGGCACTTCTTTTTGTAACCGTCAGCCACCTATCGTTACATCGCTTTCCCGCGCGTGCCGCATAATGGCGGCTTCATTCTTCGCGCTAATCCCCCAACACGACCACTCACGGTGGCACAGGCCGTGAATCTTCCCGCCTTTGCGCTCACCTTGCCGCTGGAATTGGCGGTGTTCGGTCCCAGGCGCGCCAACTCCGCTTCGGCACAGGCCTTCAGCATTGTGGAGTTCGCCGTTCTGGGCATCATCTTCTGGTTTTTTGTGGGACGTTTTCTGGATGATTTTTTTGCCTGGCGCCAACTGCGCAGCGGCACTCGCTGGCGATTGCTGGATTGTCTGGTGGCAGCCTTTATTGCCGTTGAATCCACCCTGTTGCTGGCTGTCTTCACCTTCATCCCCATGCGCGATTTTCAGGACATGTGGCTGATCTCTGCTTCCATTGCATGGGCGGCCCTGGGCTATTTTGCCTTCACCTTCCGCATTCTTCAGTTCCGGGCTTACCCCAGAGGCGGAGATAAGCTGTTATCGGAAGAAGAACAAGAAGCGGAAGGCCGGCAAAATGAAAGCCGAGAAGCTTAGACGCGTGATGTAAGGCGCCCTGTTCCAGAACTCTGGACGGAGTTCCGGAATAAAGGAAGCAGAATTTTTTAAATAAGGAGCGGAAAGGGACTAAGATTTTATGATTGTCCCGAGTATCGGGCCCGCCAGATAAACCGTGGTACATGAAACATTCTGGCCTGTTGGAGGAAATGATGAAGACCGGCAATGGCTCTTTTCCCGCGTTTCGATCTCCACGATTCGTGGCCCACTCCTTTGCCTTCACGCTTCTGGGACTGACGCTTCTTTGTGGCCCCGCGCTGGCACAGCGTGGTGGCTCAGGCGGTAATGCGCCCAGCCGTGGATCCACCGCCCCAAAAACTCCCAGCGCTTCCGATCTTTCTGTCCAGCCAACTTTCATTGTCGGTAAAGTGATGATGGATGGCGGAGCAGCCTTGCCTGAACCGGTGGCCATTGAACGCCTTTGTAATGGGTCCGTGCGGCGCGAAGGATATACCGACTTCAAAGGACATTTTCAAATCCAACTAGGTTCCAACTTTGGCTTTCAGGACGCCAGCGAGAACGATCCGCGCAGCAGTACGGCACAGTTACAGAGACCCTCGGCGCAGTCCGGCAACCGCAGCCCGATGAATCTTACCGGCTGCGAATTTCGTGCCGTGCTGGCCGGATTTCAGTCATCCACTGTGATGCTGCGGACTGTGAGTGATGGCTTCCAGACCGAACTGGGCACAATCATCCTGAAGCGCATGGGTGACGCCAGGGGCACCACCGTAAGCCTTACCAGCATGGCCGCTCCCAAAGACGCAAAGCAGGCATTTGAAAAAGGCCGCAAGGCGCTTTCCGAAGATAAGTTTGACGAAGCGGTCAAGCAACTGGACAAGGCGACTGAGAAATATCCGCAATTTGCCGCGGCATGGTCGCTGTTGGGCGACATTCACCAGCAGCACGAACAGTTTGATAAAGCCGGAGAGGAGTACAAGAAGGCATTGGCGGCGGACCCGCAATACGTAAACCCGTTGTACGGGCTGGCGCTGATCGCGGCCCAGGAGAAGAAATGGCAGGACGTGGCAGACTATACCGGACAGGTAATCAACCTGAACGCTTACGCCTTTCCCTCTGTTTATTTTTATAACGCGGCCGCCAATTACAATGTGGGCAAATTTGATATGGCGGAGGAAAGCGCGCGCAAGTACAAGACGGGCGGAGATCGCAAGCATCCTGAAGTTTCATTGCTGCTTGGCAGCATCCTGGCGCGCAAGGAAAATTACTCCGGCGCCGCCCAGCAACTGCGAGACTACCTGGCCATGGTCCCCACCGCGGCAAACGCAAATGAATTACAGGCCAGGATAAGCCAATACGATCAGCTCAGCGTCGCCAAGAAGTAGCGGGCAACATGGGTTTGGTTTTGGCATTCCGACACAACAATCGGCGATGACAAGGACGCTTGATGGAGAAGGCACAAGATTCCTCCGTCCTGCTTACGCGGCGATGACAGCGTGCGTTCGCTGACGGGCGTCGGAATGACGGACTCTGAGCGGTTTAATTTGGTTTTTTTTGCGTTTCGCTTTACCATCGCCCTTGATGTCTGCTGAAGACAAAGCGTTGAATCGCGAACGGCTGGTTTCCGCTGTCCAGGCCGAAGAAGACGAATCCTTTGAACTCAAGCTGCGACCCAAGCTTCTGCGCGAGTTCATTGGACAAAACAAGGTCAAGGAAAATCTCTCCGTGGCAATTGAAGCCGCCAAATCGCGCGGAGAAGCGCTGGACCATGTCCTGCTTTATGGTCCTCCGGGTCTGGGCAAGACCACGCTGGCAACCATCATTGCCAATGAAATGGGGGTTGCTTACCAGCAGAGCGCCGGCCCTGCCATTCAGATCAAAGGCGATCTGACCGCCATCCTTACCAACCTGCATGACAGGCAGGTGTTATTCTTTGATGAAGTCCATCGCTTGCAGCCGGCGCTGGAAGAGCTTCTGTATTCCGCGCTTGAGGATTACAAGCTGGATATCATCATTGGGCAGGGGCCTTCGGCACGCACACACACCATTGACGTGAGCCCGTTTACTTTTGTCGCGGCGACCACGCGCGCCGGTCTGCTTTCCGCGCCACTGCGTTCGCGGTTCGGAATCCTGCTGCGGCTGGAGTTTTACAGCACGGAAGAACTGAAGTTTGTCATTGAGAGATCGGCGGAGATATTGGGCGTTTCCATTGATGCGGATGGCGCGCAGGAACTTGCCGGGAGGGCGCGCGGAACGCCGCGGATTGCCAACCGGCTATTGCGCCGGGTACGCGATTTTGCCCAGGTCCGCGGCCAGGGCCGCATCGACAAAGCCACCGCACAGGCAGCGCTGGAGATGCTGGAAGTGGATAAACATGGTTTCGATGAAGTTGATCGCAGGTTGCTGTTGACCATCATCCAGAAATATAACGGTGGCCCGGTGGGTCTGGGTACGCTGGCCGCGGCGCTGGCGGAGGAAACGGAAGCTCTGGAAGAAATCTACGAGCCTTTTCTTATCCAGATCGGTTTTCTTGATCGCACCCCGAGAGGACGTATGGCCACGAAACTGGCCTACGATCACTTTGGGATTAAGTATGGCAGGCAGCCTGGCCTGTTCTAGTCAATAGACGTTCAAATTACAGGGTTTTACCTTCTTTTCAGACCGCGAATTTGCGATACTCTGCAAACTCACCTTCTCAGAAGCCATGAGTCTAAGAGACCTGAGTCCGGGCTGTTCCGTCGCTCAGTCTGCCATCGCGCCGCGGACAGGAGATGGGTATCGTGCGTAATTCCGGTTTCGTAATCGCTCTGCGAAAGGCCTGGCAGGCATGGTGGTTTTGTCTGGGACTTGAACGCATACGCCTATCAGGAGCAGACCGCAAAGTCAGCGGCTCCAGCAGCTCCTTCCCTGACCCATCAAATCAGCTCACTGGATGTACCGCGTCTGGCCGCAGCGCCAAAGCTGGCGGATTTTGAAGGCATGGAACCGGCCAGCGCACTCGCCCGAAAAATGCTGAAGGTTGAGAAATTCATTCAGCGCGATCCCAAGGATGGCGCTCCTGTATCCCAGCAGACAGAAGCCTACCTTGGCTACACGGACAAAAACCTTTACATCGTTTTCCTGGCATTCGATAACAATCCGAAGCTGATGCGCGCCCGCATGCTGCGCCGTGAATTGATTGATGACGACGACCAGTGCGGTTTTTTTCTGGACACGTTTCATGACCGCCGGCACGCGTATGCGTTTTACGCCAACCCTTATGGTATTCAACAGGACGGTTGTACTCTGAGGCCACGGGGCCAGACCAGAGCTTTGACACGGTCTGGCATACGTTCAATAAGATCACTCCCCATGGATATATTCTGGGATTTGAGATTCCATTCAAGTCACTGCGGTTCGAGCCTTCACCAACTCACACATTCGGAATGATTCTGGCCCGCGTAATTCCACGGTCCGGTGAGCGCGCATACTACCCGGAAAATTCCAGCCGGTCGCAGGGGCTGCTGGTGCATGAAGGCGATATCGGCGGCTTTGACCAGATATCGCCGGGACGGAACATGCAGTTCATTCCTTACACCTCATTGGGGGCGTTCCGATCACTGGATGGACGTGATCCCGCCGGGGAGCGCTTTACCGGCAAGCATCTGCAACCGAAAGCCGGACTGGATTCGAAAATCGTGTTGAAAGACAGCCTGGTTTTTGACTCCACCATCAATCCCGATTTCGGGCAGATCGAATCCGATGATCCGCAAGTCACGGTGAACCAGCGCTTTGAAGTTTTCTTTCCTGAGAAGCGGCCCTTCTTTCAGGAGAACTCCAGCTACTTTGCCACGCCGATGAATCTGGTGTTTACGCGGCGCGTGGTTGATCCGCTGTATGGCGCGCGACTCACGGGCAAAGTTGGTGGCTGGGCCATCGGAACGTTTGTAGCCAATGATCGCGCACCGGGAAAGAACGTGATTGATACAGATCCGCTTTCCGGCAATAGCGCATATTACGGCGTGTTCCGGCTGAATCGCGAATTTGGCAAGAACAACAGCATTGGATTTATTTATACCGATCGTGAACTCCATACCGCGCCCAACAGCTTCTGCACCATCACGGAGTGCGAAGTGGGCTTCAATCGCGTGGGCGGATTTGATGCACAATTCAAGCTCACCCAGAACTGGCAGGTAAACGCGCAGGCCGTAACCAGCGAAACCAAGTTGAACAACGGCACACGTCTGGCTGGACCTGCCTACCAGATTGTTTGGTGAGTACAGTTCCAGAAAAATTGAATTCAACTCCACGTACCAGGACATCTCTCCGGGGTTCACGACGGAAACCGGCTTTGTGCCCCGCGCCGACATCCGGCAGAACAATACTTTCTTCGGCTACACGCGGCATCCGGAAGGGAAGATACTGGTTTCGCACGGTCCCAGGTTCGCCGAAACCTCAATTTTTGATCACAACGGCACCCGGCTCACGTACAACGGCAGTGCGAATTATCAGGTGGAACTGCCACGCCAGACCTTTCTGGTCTGGTTTGGCACGCTGGAGCATGAACGGTTACGTCCCGTGGATTTCTCAACGCTGCCAGCCAACAGGGACTATGCTCACTATCTGTATGGGCCCGCCTTTAACACCAGCTACTTCAAGTGGTTCAGCGTGAGTGGTGAAATCGATCTGGGTACGGCCACCAACTTTGTGCCCCGCAATGGGCCGCCGGTGCTGGCTAACTTCACGGGCGTCAACCTCAATGCCAGGGTGCGTCCAACCAAAGGGCTGACGATTGACAATACCTATTTTCTTACCCGTCTTCTCGACCAGCAGACTGGTCTGAACATCTTCAACAACCACATCATGCGGTCAAAGTGGAATTACCAGTTCACCAAGGAATTCTCTCTGCGACTGATAGGCGAGTACGATTCCACGCTGTCAAATCCCGGGCTGACAACTCTGCCCAACAGCAAGCGGTTTAACGGCGATGTGTTGTTCACCTACCTGCTGAATCCCGGGACGGCAATCTATGCGGGATACAACAGCAATTTGCAGAACCTTGATCCATCATTGCAGCGAACATGTGCGGGATTTACCTGCACTCCGGGACAATCGCCGGATGGGCTGTTGAGGACGCGGAATACGTTCATCAACGACGGGCCGGCAGATCTTTGTGAAGGTTTCGTACTTTGTTCAGGTATTAATTTTCAGCCGCGAATTGTCGCGAAAACCGCAAATAATCATCGAGAGTAGCCCGTGAGACCGGCAAGTCCCATTTTCCATTTATCATTTATGATTCCTTAACATGTCAGTCGCCGTACGGTCATTCGCAAAAATCAATATCGGGCTACGCATCGGCGGCAGCCGTGCCGACGGTTTTCATGAGCTGCGCACCATTTACCAGACCATCGGCCTGGCGGACATAGTCCGCGTGGACTTCGGCCGGGGCGCCGGCATTGAGGTGTATTGCAAAGACCCGCGCGTACCTTCAGATGAAACCAATACCTGCTGGCGCGTGGCCGATAAGGTGCTCCGATCACTGAAGATGCGGGGGAAAGTGCGCATCAGCATCGAGAAAAATCTGCCCGTACAGGGCGGGATGGGAGCAGCGTCATCAAACGCCATCGCCACCATGTTCGGTCTGGAGAAGGCCCTGAAGCAGCAACTCCCGCCGGAGGAGCGATTGCGGATTGCTTCAGAAGTCGGCTCTGACCTGCCTTTGTTCCTGATCGGCGGGACGGTGCTCGGGTCTGGCAGGGGCGAGCAGGTTTACCCCCTGGAAGACCTACCCTGCTTTCCCTGTGTGGTTGCTACGCCAGAGATAGGGGTGTCCACGCCGGCGGCATTCGCGGAATGGGACAAGAAGTTTCCTGCTCCAGCAAAATTGACGGTACAGCCCGCGTCAGATAAAATGAACACGTTCAGCCAGTCTGTTTATGAGTGGTTGAGTGGTAGTAGTTTTTCCCCAACCGGTGTCCCAGAAAATGGCTGGGACCGGGCCGAGGCACTGCTTCTCGACCTTGTCCGTACCGGGATAGAAAATGACTTTGAAACCGTCGTTTTCCCTAAACATCCCGCAATACGTGAGGTAAAGCGCGCCTTGGAGCGTACCGGAGCGAAGTATGTATCGCTTTCGGGCTCGGGATCGACTGTTTTTGGCCTCTTTGCGGATCAGGCGACAGCAGAAAAAGCGGCTATGTCTCTGATGGACAAGGACATACCAGCAAAGGCCACGACAACATTGCCACGCAACCGGTACTGGCAAGAGATTTTTCCGGGGAAGAATCGTACTGTAGTACTTGGTATGGGGCCATTGGGTAAATGGGTAATTTGGTAATCGGGTGATTTGAAAACCAAAACCGTTTTGCCGCAGATAAACGCTGATGGCCGCAGATCAAGGCAATGCTTGGGATGATCTGTAAGTCCTTTAGATCTTGGGATGAGGCCATTGGGTAAGTGGGTAATTTGGTAATTGGGTAATTGGGAAAAAACCGTTTTGCCGCAGATGAACGCTGAATGGCCGCATGATCAAGGCGAATCGAGGCTTGGGATGATTGAGCTAAGTCCTTTAGATCTTGGGATGAAGGCCCTGGGTAGGGTTGAGAGAATTGGGTGAGGCAAATGGTGAGCGCCGTATAGCGCGAACCTGAGTCCGAGGGCGAAGCAGCAAGCGTTGCGGAGCCCTTGAAGTATATGGGCGGTCGACTAATGGTAGGTCAAGTGCCTTTGGAGCACTTTGTCTAGGTTCGACTCCTAGCCGCCCAGCCAGATGTTGATCGGGATGTAGCGGGTTTTGAAGCGAAACGTCGGGATTTGAATATGCGGAGTGAGCGCGAATGGTGAGCGCCTATAGCGCGAACGCAGCATGAGGGCGAAGTCAGCGAAGCGTTGCGGAGCCCTTGACTAAAAGCAGGTTCCCGGAAGGATTCTGTAACCCCAGCCCTTCCGGCCAAGGACCTAAAACGTAAATCCGTTGTAGCCAACCAGCTTCAAACGGGTGATGGACATGGCGACGATAGCACCAGCGACTGACAAACCGGAGAAAAAGCAGCAACCAACTCAGCCGAAGAGCGAGCACAAACCCCAGCGCGCGCGCATGGATGATAAGTTCAAGATTTTCTGCGGCACGGCCAATGAAGCTCTGACCGATGAAATCTGCAGTTTTCTGGACTTGCAACGCGGTAAGGCGACAGTGACCCGCTTCTCAGACGGAGAAGCTTACATACATATCCAGGAAAACGTGCGTGGCGCTGACGTATTTGTGGTCCAGCCCACATGTTTCCCGGTGGATGAGCACCTGATGGAGCTGCTGTTGCTGGTGGACGCGTTAAAGCGCGCATCAGCCCGGCGCATCACCACGGTGATTCCGTA
This sequence comes from Terriglobia bacterium, assembly GCA_963824835.1. Lineage (GTDB taxonomy): Bacteria > Acidobacteriota > Terriglobia > Terriglobales > Acidobacteriaceae > Angelobacter. Next base: position 42,804 of record CAWGRA010000005.1, read on the forward strand.
TTACGGTTATGCCCGCCAGGACCGCAAAGATAAGCCGCGTGTTCCGGTGTCTTCGAAGGTGATTGCTGATTTGCTGACGACGGCGGGTGCGCATCGTGCCCTGGTGGTTGATTTACACGCGCCGCAGATTGCCGGGTTCTTCAATATTCCGGTGGACCATATTTTCGCGTCGCCCGTGCTGGTGGACCATTTTAAGAAGATGCAGTTGCCGAATTTGACCGTGGTATCACCGGACGCAGGTGGCGTGGAGCGCGCTCGCTTCTTCGCCAAGAAAATTGACGCGGCCCTGGCCATTGTGGACAAACGGCGTACTGACATGAACGTTGCGGAAGTCATGCACGTGATCGGCGACGTTAAGGGGCGGACCTGCCTGATTATCGATGACATCATTGATACGGCAGGCACGCTGGTGAAGACCGCGGAAGCATTGGTGAATGCAGGCGCAATCAAAGTTTACGCCTGCGCTTCACACCCGGTGCTGTCAGGTCCGGCGATTGAGAGGATTTCCAAGTCGAAGCTGGAAGAGGTGGTTGTGACCAACACCATTCCGCTGACGGCAGCCGCTCAAGCCGAACCGAAGATTAAAGTTCTGTCGATCGCCGGCCTGCTGGGCCGAACGATCCAGTCAATTCATGAGGAGACTTCCGTCAGCTCGTTGTTTATCTAGAAAGCCTGGACTGCAACGAAGAAGGAAGCAGAGAAGAAGGAAAAAGAGATGATTTCAAAGGAAGTTGTTGAAGCACAGGCAAGGCCGGACAGTTCGCGCGGGAAGAATGAAGCCCGCCGGCTGCGGGTGAGCGGACGCATTCCCGCCGTGGTTTATGGCGCAAAAAAAGACGCCGTGGCGGTGAGTGTTGATCCCAAGCAGATCACGCGCATTCTCCATTCAGACACCGGCCACAACACGATTTTCGACCTCAAGATTGGGAACGAAGACGCCAAGGTGATGATTGTTGACTGGCAGTACGAACCCATCAAGAGCCAGTTGCTGCACATTGACCTGAAGCGGATCGCCATGGACGTGAAAATCCGCGTGAGTGTCCCGATTCACCTTACGGGTGAAGCGCCGGGCGTGAAAACCCAGGGCGGCATCATGGACCAGATCTTGCGTGAAGTTGAAATCGAGTGCCTGCCCGGTGACATTCCGAGCCACATTGATGCTGATGTGTCCGCGCTGGAATTCGGCCACGTGTTGCGCGTGAGTGATCTGCCGCATGGCGGCACGGTCAAGTTCATTACTGATGAAAATCAGGGCGTAGCCCACGTGACATCAGTGAAGGAAGAAGTTGTTGCCGCACCGTTGAAGCCACGGCGGAAGCTGCCGCGGCTGGACCTGCCGAGCCTGAAGTCATCAAGAAGGGCAAGCAGGAAACGGAAGAAGCTGAATCACCGGCGAAGAAGTAACCTGCGTGAAACTGCTCGTCGGGCTGGGGAATCCCGGTATCGAATATCAGTTCACGCCGCACAATATCGGCTTTCTGGCAGTAGATCGAATTGCCGAAAATTGCGGAATACAGGTTGATAACCGGCACTGCAAAGCGCTTACCGGCCGGGCCAGAATTGGAAATGAAGAAATCCTTCTGGCCAAGCCGGAGACTTACATGAACCTGAGTGGCATGTCAGTGCTGGAGCTCTCGCGTAAGTATGAAATTGATCCGGCGAAGGACCTGGTCGTGATTTATGACGAACTGGACCTTCCCCTGGGGATGATTCGCGTGAGGGCACGTGGATCGTCCGCCGGACACAACGGAATGCAATCGATCATCAATGCGATGCAGACCGAGGAGATTGCCCGGATCAGGATCGGCGTGGCGCCGGACGATCCGGGAAAGGGCGGAGCCAGGTACATTCTGGCACCGTTCAGAAAATCACAGCTGCCGGCCGTGGATAAAGCGCTGGACCTTACGGCACAGGCTGTGGACGTGATTTTGAGCGATGGAATCGCAACAGCGATGAACCGGTTCAATCGCAAGAATAAGCCGGACGAACCGGCGGAAGAAAGTAAGTAAAAGAATTTGAGAAACGCTGCTGCGCCGGAAATGGCATCAGCAGCTCGCTGGCAAGCAAGACAGCGACAGGAGAAGAAATGCAACGAGCTTATGAAGTGATGTTCATTGTGCGTCCGGACGTGCTGGAAGAGGACATGGACAAGCTGATCTCAACCCTACAGGGCCATGCCACCACCGCCGGCGCTACCGTGCAGAACACGGAGAAAATGGGCCGGCGCCGCCTGGCTTATGACGTGAAGAAATTTCAGGATGGCCAGTACGTTCTGTTTACCCTTCAGGCTGATGGCAAGGCGATCCATGAACTGGAACGCCGTATGCGCGTGGCCGAGCAGGTGATCAAGTACATCACCGTCCGCACTGACGAAGAACAGCAGCGCCTGGACAAGGTCCGCAAATTGCGTGCGTCTCGCACCAAGCGGCCACCGGCAGAACCGGCCACCGCTGAGAACGAAGGCTCCGCGGTAAACGCGTAAACAAAATTTTTGGCGCAAGTATGCGCGCCGGTTTCAAGGAGAGTTATGGCTGACGAAAATCAGGAAGTAGCAACACCACCCCAACGCCCCGCGGGACGTCCCGATCGACCGGATCGTCCGGACCGCGGCCCCGGTGGCCCCAGCCGCGAAGGCGGCCGCAAGTTTTTCCGCCGCAAGAAGGTGTGCAAGTTCTGCGTGGAAAAGATTGACGACATCAACTACAAGGACGTGCGGCTGCTGGGCCAGTTTGTGGCCGAGCGAGGTAAGATCGTTCCTCGCCGTCTCACGGGCGTCTGCACGCCTCACCAGCGGCGACTGACTGCCGCCATCAAGCGGGCACGCAACATCGCCCTGCTGCCCTTTGCGGCGCGGTAGAGCAGCGACACTCGAAGCCTTTGATCAGTTGATCACTGCCAGAGCCTCAGCGGCTAAAGCCGGATCTGGGCAGCGAGATTTAACGCAGGCCTAAAGGCCTGCTCCACCCCGGGAATGGATACATCATGTGAATGGATAGATCATGTGAATGGACACATCGGGGGATGAAGATCGAAATAAGAATCGGAGATATAGAAAATGGAAGTCATCCTAAAAGAAGATGTAGCCAAGCTGGGCCATCGCGGAGACGTGGTGAAGGTGGCGGAAGGTTATGGCCGCAATTATCTGCTGCCGCATAAACTCGCCATTGAGGCCACACATGCCAACAAAGCCGTCATCGAGCAGATGAAGGCGTCAGCGGTGCGTAAGTCTGCCGTAGAGAAAGCGGATTCAGAAGCGTTGGCCAGGCAGCTTGACGCGGTGAGCCTGAGCTTTCATCGCAAGGCCGGCGAGAAGGACCACCTGTTTGGCTCGGTCACATCGTCGGACATCGCGGACGCCCTGGAACAGAAGGGCTTCAACATTGATCGCCGCAAGATCCAGCTCAATGAAGCGCTCAAGAGCATTGGCGATTTTGAAGTGCCCATCCGCCTGCATCGTGACGTGGTCAGCAAGGTGAAGGTTTCTGTGCAGAAGGAAGCGGAAGCTTAGATCGTTGTCAATCATTGCATTCGAGGGCCCCGGATGACTTCCGGGGTCTTTCGTTTTGGCCATCCAATAACCCCCGGCCCCATTCAATTCGGCCGGTTTTGAACGTAAATGCAAGTGTTTTGAAGCACTTTCCCAGGTGTCCGAAAATGGGATACCCTCAGCTTACGTATCGCCGTTTGGGTCGTCCAAGTAATTGCAAGGAGAGAGGATTACAAGGACACATCAATGCCGGCCGAGACAGCAGTTCTGAAAGCGGCGGTTGGCGCGAACGGTGGTAGACGTAACTCCCATTCAGCGGGAGACATGGTGAGTCAAGCCCTAAGCCGAGCAAATGACAGTGAGCTGATTCGCGCCGCTCAGCGTGGAGACCGTGTTGCGTTTGAAACCCTGGTGCGCCAGTACGATCAGGCCGTGCTGCGACTTGCGCTACACCTGACCGGATGCGAGCCGGACGCACGCGATATTTACCAGGAAGCGTTTCTCAAGGCGTATCGCCACATTGGTAATTTCCGGTTTGAGTGTTCGTTTTATACCTGGATTTACCGCATTGTGACGAACCTGTGTCTGGATCATCTCCGCAAACGCCAGACCCGCAGGGAAGATCCTGCCACCATTATGGATTCCAGCGGCCAGGAAATGGACCTGCTGGACCGCGTCTCTGACGACCGTGCAGGCGCGAATCCGGAGCGTGACCTGATGCGCCGCGAGCTGGGATCAAAAATCGCCCAGGCACTTACCAAGCTCACGCCGCGTGAACGCATGGTCTTTGAGCTGAAGCACTACCAGGGGCTGCGCCTGCGGACGATTGGCGAGATGCTGAACACCACGGAAGAGACCGCCAAGAACACTTTATTCAGGGCAACACAGAAATTGCGGAGCACGCTGGCGCCCATGAGGCGATAAAAGGCCACGAGGAAATTTTCGGGGGATTTGGATTATGAAATGCGATTGGACAAAGGAAAACCTGGTTCTCTACATCTATGACGAACTTGCCGATGACGCCAAGTTCGAGATTGAGAACCATATCCGTGGATGCATTGCTTGTCGTGAGGAACTGGAAAGCGCCAAAGCTTTGAAGCATGATATATCGGCAATGCCCGTCCTGGAGGTTTCCCCGAATCTTCTGGCCGCCAGCCGCATGCAGTTGCAGGAGTCACTGGAACACGCGGAGCAGAATCGCTCTGCGTGGGGCATGTTTATCTTTGACTTTGCCGGATGGATGAACCAGATCAAGCTGGCGCCCGCGCTCACGGCGGCACTTCTGATGATCGGCTTTGCCGGCGGCACAATTACCACCTGGAAGCTGGCTTCACATGAAACTCCGGTTCAGGTTGGCACTCAGGAAACAAAACAAGATGTCGGCGTTGCCGCTATCGAATCCATCCTCACCGATCCCACTTCAAACAACGTAACCATCAAGTATGACACTCTGCATCCGCAAACTCTGGTAGGTTCGGCGAACGATCCGCGCATTCAACAACTTCTGCTTCTGGCCACTCACAGCAATCGTGATTCTGATGTTCGCCTTGATTCCATTGATCTGCTGAAAGACCGCGCAGGCGACAATGACGTTCGCGATGCATTGATATCCGCCCTTCGCTATGACAAGAATCCGGGCGTGCGGCTCAAAGCCCTCGATGGCCTGAAAAGTTACGTTCGCAATGATGTGCACGTACGCGATGCGGTTCTGGAAGCGCTGCTCCATGACGACAATGCAGGTGTGCGGTCTGAAGCCATTGGACTGCTTGATCCGGTAAAAGCCGACTCCAGCATTCGCGAGGCACTGGAAATACTGGCCAAAAGCGATCCCAATCAATTTATACGCACGCAATCACAACGCTATCTGGCCAGTACGCCTCATCTGGACTAAAGAGAGAACAACAAACATGAACAGACATTTACAACTCGCTACTCTGCTGGTGGCCACCGGCCTGAGCGCGGTAGCGCAAACATCTGGTTCAAACTCAAGCTCACGCCTGTATCGCTCTGGAGGGGAGTGGATCCAGGAGATTACCGGCTCCATGCCCGCCAGCAAGGTGGTCAAAATCAAATCCAGCGCAGGCTTCATCAAGGTTCAGGGCGGGCAGCAGACTGCGATCGAATTACGTGATTCGAGAGCATGTGCGCGCAGCTTCAGAGGCTGCGGCGCGTCGCGAACTCAATCACATGAGTTACAGCACCATGGGCACTGGGGAAACTGCAACACTGCGTGCCGAGTGTGAAGGCTACAATCGCGGCTACATCGATTTTGAAGTTCAGGTCCCGCGGCAAACGGCAGCCTTAACTCTGGAAACCAAGGGCGGGATTGTCAGCGCAAAAATGTTGCCGGCAAAGTTGACGCAAGCACCGGCGGCGGTGATATTCAACTGGACCAGATTGGCGGTCTGGTGAACGTATCCAGCGGCGGCGGAACAATCGATATCGGCCAGACCGGAAGCGATGTACAGGTCTCAACAGGCGGCGGGAATATTCATATTGGTTCGGCCGGCGGACGCGTGATGGCAAGCTCTGGCGGCGGTAATCTCAATATTGGCTCCGCCAAATTGATGAACCTGGAAACAGGCGGCGGATGGATCAAAGTCAACAAGTGCGAAGGCACCATCAAGGCAGCCACCGGAGGCGGCACCATTGATCTCAACCAGATTGATGGTTTGGCGCAGATTCAGAGCGGCGGCGGCGGGATAAAAATCGGCCCCATACGCAGTGGCATGCAGGTTGAAACCGGCAGCGGCCCAATTATCGCGACCCTGGCCAAAGGCTCGTCTTTTTCTGATTCACGCCTGGAAACTTCCGTGGGTTCCATCATCGTCTATGTTCCAGACGATCTGGGCGTGACAATTCGTGCAGCCGTGGAAGTGGCACGGGGTGACGGTATCGCAGCGATTTTCCTGAGCTGAAAATCACGCGCTCCGGAAACATTGGTCACGCGCGAGGCCTTTGCCGAAGGCAGCCTGAACGGCGGCGGTCCGGTGCTGCATGTTCATACAGCAACCGGCAATATCGAGTTCAGGCGCACGGGAAAAGAATAATCTCAGATTCTTGGGAGGTTTCCATGTGTCGACTATTTACATCCGCAATCTTGCTGGCGGGACTGCTTCCCGTTTCCCATGCGGGCGCGGCAACACAACCCGAAGCTCAGACTAAGAGTGGCCCGGGCGTGGTTTACGTCTCAACGCCCAACCGTTCTTATCTCGGCGTGGATATTCGTGACATCACACAGGACCGCGTGGCGGCGCTCAAACTGAAAGAGGAACGCGGCGTGGAAGTGACGATGGTTGATCAGGATGCCCCCGCGGGCAAAGCCGGAATCAAAGAACACGATGTGATTCTTGATTTCAATGGCACGCCGGTGGAAAGCGAAGAGCAGTTGCGGCGCATGATCCGCGAGACGCCTGTGGGCCGCACCGTGACTCTGGGCATCAGCCGTGATGGCAGCCCCATGAAGCTCAGCCTCCAACTCGCCGAACACAACAAAGTGCTCATGGGTAAACATAGAACCATTCCGCCCATCCCACCTATTCCAGACATGGATTTCTCAAACCGTATGGACGTTCCCAACGTCATGGTGATGCGCAACTTCTCACCTCCATTGGGCGTGCAGACGGAAAATCTTGGCCAGCAATTGGGTGATTATTTCGGAGTCAAAAATGGTGAAGGCGTGCTGGTCCGTTCCGTGGAAAAAGGCAGCCCTGCGGAAAAAGCCGGCGTAAAAGCCGGTGACGTTATCGTTCGCGTTGGCGATGAGAAACTTTCTGATCGCGGCGATCTTCTCGCGTGTGATGCGCAAACATCGCGATGGTGGCAAACTCAGCCTCGTCATTGTAAGAGACAAGCACGAGCAGACCGTTACTCTTGACCTGCCTCAACGCCATTCCAAAGATTCTTCCGAACTCATCTGAACAACGACGATGAACTTCTGGACCTGGACGCGTTCAGCTATAGCTCACTGGACGATTCCATGGCGGACTACAGCGTGGAATTAGAAACTTTGGCGGATGAACTGGCGGATATCGAAATGACTGCCATCATTGCAGAAGAGCGCCAAGCCGGCGTTCGAAATGCTTCAGCGCAGCCTCAAAACGGGCTCAAACTATTCCGACTCAATGATCTAGTTCCATCGCTTCATACCTCTGCGTGGCCCTTGTGGCTGCCGCAGCAAAAGTTTGGGCCGCCCTTGTGGACGGCCCAATTTAGTTTCGCTCTGGAAAACTCTGTTAATCCTGGTCGTTCCCGGCGCGCTTCCAGTTGATGATGTCGCCCAGAGTGGTAGTTGCGCTGGAACTTGACGCGGGATGCTTGTAAGCTTCCACGTCCGCGCGGCTGGCTTCTTCGCCCACCGCACGCAGGCTGAGGCCAACTTTCTTCTCTTCGGCGTTCATCTTGATGATCTTGAAGTCATGTTCCTGGCCGGCTTCCAGTTTTGCTGGAGCGCCGCTGGAATCAGTGGCTTCAGAGTTGTGGCAAAGCCCTTCAACGCCCTCTGCGATTTCCACGAACGCGCCGAACTGGGCCAGCCGCAGAACTTTGCCGTGGACCACGTCGCCGATGCGATGTGTCTGGAAGAAGGTCTCCCAGGCATCGGGCTGAAGCTGCTTCACGCCCAGTGACAGGCGACGCTGCTCCGGCTCAATGCCCAGAACAATCGCCTTGACCTTCTCGCCTTTCTTCAGCACTTCTGAAGGATGTTTCACGCGCTTGGTCCAGCTCAGATTGCTTACGTGTACCAGGCCATCAATGCCATCTTCGATCTCGATAAACGCGCCGAAGTCAGTGAGGTTGCGTACACGCCCTTCAACCGTTGAGCCGATGGGATACTTCTCATGCAGACGCTCCCATGGGTTTGACTCAAGCTGCTTCAGGCCCAGCGAAATGCGCCTTTCAGTGGAGTTCACGTTCAACACAACGCATTCCAGCTCTTCGCCCACATTCAGCATCTTGGAAGGATGCTTCATGCGCTTGGACCATGACATTTCGCTTACGTGAACCAGGCCTTCAATGCCTTGCTCAAGTTCCACGAATGCGCCGTAATCAGTCACGCTGAGAACGCGGCCGCGAACACGCGCGCCAATCGGATAGCGTTCCGCGGCATCCAGCCACGGATCAGGCGTGAGCTGCTTAAAGCCCAGCGAAACGCGCAGTTTTTCCGGATCGAACTTCAGGACTTTCACCTGAATCTGATCGCCTACGTGCACCAGGTCACGAGGATGAGTCAGGCGGCCCCAGGACATATCCGTGATATGCAGCAGGCCATCAATCCCGCCCAGGTCCACAAAAGCGCCGTAGTCAGTCAGGTTCTTGACCGTGCCGGTAAGGATGGAATCTTCCTGAAGATGCTCCAGCGTCTTTTCCCGCTTGACCGCCACTTCTTCATCCATGATCGCCTTGCGGGAGACCACGATGTTGCCGCGCTTCTTGTTCAGCTTGATCACGCGGACTTCAATTTCCTGACCCTTCAGCGTATCCAGATTGCGGACCGGGTGGGTGTCCACCTGTGATCCCGGCATGAAGGCTTTCACGCCGATGTCCACTGAAACTCCGCCTTTCACGCGCTCTACAACCGTTCCCTTGATGGCTTCCTTGGTGTGGTAAGCCTTTTCAATGTTCTCCCACACCCGCACGCGTTGTGCACGCTCGTGCGAAAGAAGGACTGAGCCTTCTTCGTTCTCGCCGCGCTGGACCATCACTTCAATCGGGTCGCCGGGCTGGAACTTGATGTTGCCGTGGGCATCCGTGACTTCAGCGATGGGCACCAGCCCTTCTGACTTGAAGCCGATGTCCACAACGACATGGGTGGCAGTGATCTTTATCACGGTGCCTTTGAAGACATTGTCTTCACTTGGCGCCGGTTCTGTTTCAAGGGTGTACGATTCAAGCGCGGTTGCGAAATCTTCCATGTGAGTTTCTTCTTTGTGAGCGGTGCCCGCGGTGGGCTGCTCAGTGGATTCGAGTTGGGTATTGTTTCCGGACATAGTTGGGTTTTTTTGCAGGACTTCTGATGGGACGGATGAACTTCTGGTCTCAGCTTCAGGCTGTATTGATTCGCTGCGGGCTGTTTCCTTGACCGACATTCCTCTACCCTGCCGGGCCTAAAACACGTTGGGACTCAAACAAGAGAATCGTATGACGTGCTGAAGGTGGACCCTGAAAGGGTCCCACTGGCGTGTTCCCTCCAATTTGCTGGAAGGCGGAAATACCAGCGGCCGGATCTTACGGCAGTCCTGATAAGGGCCATAAGACTCCTTCGACTATAGCAACGGGCCAAAGCACTGTCAAACACCGTATAGTCGTTAAATGGCCTTGAAATCCGCTATTCCCGTTCTGGTAAATTCCTGTCATGGACTTTATTTTCACACCCTGGCGTTATGCCTATGTCTCAGGCGCGGATAACACGCGAGATGAGTGCGTCTTTTGTGCCGCTGCCCGGTTGGGCGATGACAAGGCCGCCTGGATCGTCCATCGCGGCGTCTCTTGCTTTGTGATCCTGAATGCCTTTCCCTACACCTCCGGGCACGTGATGGTGGTGCCTTATGAGCATTTGGACCAACTCCAGAAACTGCCCGCAAAAGCAGCCCAGGAAATGATGGAATTGACCCAAAAGCTTGAGGGAATTCTGCGTGAGCTCTACCACCCTGACGGCCTGAATCTGGGCATGAACCTGGGAAAGGCCGCCGGAGCCGGCATTGCCGGCCATATACACATGCATGTTCTCCCCCGCTGGGTGGCTGACGCCAATTTCATGAGCGTAATCGGGGAGACACGCGTGCTCCCGGAGAGCCTGGAAACTACCTACGACCGCATCAAAGCTAAATTTTAGGCTGTCCGCAAATTTAGACTTGCGCAAATTGCCCTCCGAATTGCAGAGCTCCGGAACTAAGCAGAGCTGTTTGGGCCGCATGCCGAATGCGTTTCGCATCCTAACTTGGAAGCGGATTCAACGTGAGCAAAGGAGTCTTATGCCCCATTACGGCACATTGCGCGAAACCAGGTTCGAGCAGGACGCAGACGATATTCGTGGAGCCGAAGTCTACGGCGTAAATGATGAAAAACTAGGCAAGATTGATGACGTAATTTTTGACCATGCCAGCGGAGATATTCGCTATGTAGTGGTGGAAACCGGCGGCTTATTCAGCAAAAAGAGCTTTCTGGTGCCTGCAAACCGGGTTTCGCCCTACGGGAACCACGAAGACAAGTTTTATGCGGAGCTGGACAAAGAACGCATCCAGATGCTCCCTGAATATGACGAGAACGCGCTGAAATCCGAGAGCCAACTGGTCTGAGTATGAGAAGCATTACGAGGAACAGTGGAAGGATGGCGCCCTCATGTACAACACGTCCACAGGACGAATGATTACGCCTCCCACGGAGCAGGTTTCGCGGAACCGGGACGGGAACTCTTGGCCATGAGGATCGCATCAGCGTTCAGGACCTCACTCCTGAGCGGGTCGGCAGAGAAGACGATCTTCTTGGCGTCGGCAACAGCCGCTCCGCCACTCTCGAACCCAAAAAACCATCCATCGGCGGACGCAAAGATGTGGTGAATAGAGGAGCGTTCGTGCAAGAACGGGAAGGCCTCGCGGAACCCGGCATCTATCGTGCGGACCGAGTGCCCGACGCTGAAAAGAAATCAGACCTGAACGAGCCGCTCAATGCCAACTACGGCCCGCGCTGGAATCAATTTCAAACCAGACTCCGCGAGCGCCGCGCGGATATGGTGGGCGAATGTCCGATTTGCGGCAGCCAGAGAAAAGTGGCGTAATCCAGCAATACGTTTCTCTCGCGCAACAAAAAAGGCCACCTGCGGGTGGCCTTTTTCTTCGTCCTATTTCTTAATTTTCAATTATGCCAATTTCACGGAACCTCAGGCCTGTCCCTGGTGTCTATTCAGGTGATCATAGAACACCTGAGGCAGGCGGTCTGCCGGCTGAGATTGGGACTCTTCAATTCTGGTTGAAGCTACGGGCTGCCTGTTGTTATTGCGTTCATGATCTCCTCAGAACGCTGGCAAACGGAGGACACTGAAAGGACTGGGCCAAGGGCGGTCTGTCTTACATCACTTTCTAAAGAGTGTCTCCTTCTTTTCCAGACAGCCTTTGCCCAACTCTTTTCGTGACCTCCGTTTGCTCGGCGCCAAACCAGTGTTGGTTTTCAGATCTGGGTCATCAGTGCAAGTCGGTGATGAAATTTTGCCTTTCCACTCTTCTGATCCGCGCGTTTCCGCGTTAATCCGCGGTAAGAATTGTGCTTTTCAGATCAGTGTCATCAGTGGAAATCAGTGGTGAGTTTTACTGCAGTTCAGGAAAATCCTCTTCGCGGAACTCCGTTGCCGGCCTCTCCGAAGTCTTGCGCTCTGCTTCGGCGCTGCGTAGCTGCACCCGGCGAATCTTTCCTGAGATCGTCTTAGGCAGGTCCACAAACTCCAGCCTGCGCACACGCTTATACGGCGCCAGCACCTTGCGGCTGTGCTGGAAAACTGAAAGCGCCAGTTCTCGGCTGGGCGGCGTTCCTGGCCGCAACGTGACAAACGCCTTCACCACCGCCATGCGAATCGGATCGGGCGAGGGCACCACGGCACACTCCACCACATCCGGATGCTCGATCAAAGCACTCTCCACCTCAAATGGACTGATGCGATAGTCTGATGCCTTGAACACATCGTCTGCCCGGCCAACAAAGGTCAGATAACCTTCTGCATCGCGCTGCACTACATCGCCAGTTCGATATACCGGAGGCGTAATCGGAATCAGCTTGCCATCATCGTCCTGGTAACCCGGCATCAACGCCATGGGCGGCGGATCCAGCGGCAGACACAGCTCACCCTCCTCAGCTTCTTTGCCTTCGGCGTTGATCAGCTTCACGTGATAGCCCGGAAGCGGCCGTCCCATGGAACCAAGTTTCAATTTCTGTCCCGGAGGATTGCCCACCTGCGCCGTGGTCTCCGTCTGGCCGTAGCCGTCGCGAATTGTCAGCCCCCATGCTTCGCGCACCTGATCAATCACTTCCGGGTTCAACGGCTCTCCGGCGCTGGCTAGTTCGCGCAGCTTTACCTTCCATGAACTGAGCTTCTCCGTGATCAGCATGCGCCAGACCGTCGGCGGCGCGCAGAACGTATTCACTCCGCATCCGGTCAGGATATCCAGCAGATTGCGGGCATTAAAACGCGCCTGGTTGATCACAAACACCGTAGCTTCCGCATTCCACGGGGCGAAAAAGCAGCTCCAGGCATGCTTGGCCCACCCCGGCGACGACAGATTGCAGTGCACATCACCCGGCTTGATGCCGATCCAGTACATCGTTGATAAATGTCCCACTGGATAACTGGTGTGGCTGTGCATCACCAGCTTGGGTTTGGATGTGGTGCCGGAAGTGAAATACAACTGCATGGGATCGTTGGCCAGCGTCTCGCCGTCAGGCACAAACTCAGCCGGACGATTCATACGCTTTCTCAAACTCATGCCAGCCCCGATCGAAGCCGCGCCGCCCACGGAAATTCTGTTGCAGCTCCTTGGTGGCATCGCTGAGTTTCCCCGCCATCTCCGCGGCACAGATAATATGCTTCACCCGGCCACGACTAATCCGGTCTGCCAGATCATCCGGCGTCAGCAGGGTAGTTGCCGGGATAATCACTCCGCCCAGCTTCATCACCGCCAACATGGTCTCCCACAAGGGAGGAATGTTGCCCAGCATCAGCAGCACACGATCACCACGCTTGCACGCCGAGCGAGCGAAAATAATTGGCCACCTGGGCTGACCGCCGTGATAGCTCCGCAAAGGTCAGCTTGGTTTGCCGGCCATCTTCATAGGCCACCCATAATGCCGTCTGATCACGACGCTCGCCAGCGGCAATCACGTCAAACCAGTCCAGCGCCCAGTTAAAGCGATCGAGCTTGGGCCACTGAAAACCGGCATAGGCGGCCTGGTAGTCATCACGATGTTGAAGAAGGAAGTTGCGGGCGGCGAGGAAGGCTTGCGTTTGTTGGTTCAATTTGTTTTTCTAAGATCCCGAGCTTCTTCGCTCTGAAATCCCGAACGAAGTGAGGGACCCCTACGATCTGAATTTCATTTCCTGAGCGAAAGCGAGGCAACATTGCTGATCCAATAGTCGCGCAGTTTTACGAGAAGAGTATTCGCCTTTGAGGCAGTTTTGACAAGCCAGTTAGGCACGTTCTGGCTCTTTCGAGGTGTTCACAATCCAGATAATGCCAACTACTAAAACTGATAAGAGCGCTGCCACATGCGCAGTTGAGCGAATTAACGAAGCCTGCTAGCCCTATTTGACCGTCATGCGGATATCTTTTGATCAAATCTGGAAGAATGAAGCGGTCGCAATAAATCCCACTGACAAGAAATCCAGCGCAGAACGCAACTGCCGATGCGCAGATAGTCGCGGCGAGCTTGAGTGAGACACGACGAAGCTTTTTCATGTTCGACTCCTTAGTCCACTCATGCGGTGGAATTTGCCCTCTTTTCGCATCAATTTAGCAATACGGATCCCTCACTCCGTTCGGGATTTCAGACAAGAGCTCGGGATAAAAACTCAGCCCTTCAACAGCTCTTCCAACTCCTTCTCCCCAACCACCTTCACGCCCAGCTCTCTTGCTTTATCCAGCTTCGATCCCGGATCATCGCCGGCCACCACGTAATCGGTCTTCTTGCTGACTGACCCAGACACCTTGCCGCCCGCGTCTTCGATCATGCGCTTGGCTTCATCGCGTGAATACTTCTCCAGCGTGCCCGTGATCACAAATGTCTTTCCCGCCAGGGCTGTACCGCGCTCGCGCTTCCTCCCTGTGAAATTCAGCCGTACTTTCGCAGTCGTTCCACCAGCTCGCGATTCCGCGGCTCGTCAAAGAATTCATGAATGCTCTGCGCGAAACGCTCGGTCCCACATCGTTCACCTCTTGCAGCTCTTCCGCGCGTCGCTTCCATCAGCGCATCCATCGACCCGAAATGTTCTGCCAGCAATTCCGCCGTCGCGTTCGCCGACCATGCCCAATGCCCAGTCCCAAAGATCACTCGCTCCAGCGGCAGCTTGCGTGATTTTCAATCTCCGCAGCAGATTGTCGCCGATTTCTCGCCCACACGCTCCAGTCCCAGCAGCTTGGCCTTTGTTTAAGTTCGTAAATATCGGCAATGTCCTTGACCAGTCCCGCATCGCAAGCTGGTTCACCAGTCGATTCGCCCATGCCTTCAATGTTCATCACTGAGCGTCCCGCAAAATGCAGAATGCTTTCCCGCAGCTGCGCCGGGCAGCTGACATTCACGCAGCGATGGTCTGCCTCCCCTTCTATGCCGCACCACGTGGCCATTGCACACCGGGCAGCGCTCCGGCATGTGAAACTCTTTGTGCCCGCGCGGATGCTCCTTGTCATCCACACACCTTTACGACTTTAGGGATCACGTCGCCGCCACGCTCCACCATCACCCAGTCGCCGATCTTCACGCCCAGCCGATCAATCTCATCCATGTTGTGCAGCGTGGCGCGGCTCACCGTGGTTCCGCCGATGAACACCGGCTTCAGCCAGGCAACAGGCGTGAGCTTTCCCGTGCGACCCACCTGCGGCACAATGTCTTCCACCTGCGTAACGCCGCTGCGGGCAGCGTACTTGTACGCAATGGCCCATCGCGGAGCCTTGCCGGTAAATCCCAGACGGTCCTGCGTGCGCCGGGAATTCACCTTGA
This sequence comes from Terriglobia bacterium, assembly GCA_963824835.1. Classification (GTDB taxonomy): domain Bacteria; phylum Acidobacteriota; class Terriglobia; order Terriglobales; family Acidobacteriaceae; genus Angelobacter. The sequence goes on from CAWGRA010000005.1 coordinate 57,991, forward strand.
TCACGATGCCGTCAATTTCGTAAGGCAGCTTTTCCCGCAGCTCCTCGCTCCTGGCGATGAACTTCAGTACTTCATCAATGGTATTTGCCACGATGCGGTGCGGATTCACTTTGAACCCGGCGGCATGCAGCGCATCCAGTGCGTCAGAGTGATGTTCCGGGAAACAATTTGCCATCCACCAGAAGAAAGTAAGCATAAAAATCAAGCCGTCGTTGGGCCACGATATTCGGCTCAAGCACCCGAATGGTTCCCGCCGCGGCGTTGCGCGGATTGGCAAACTTGGCTAAACCCTGCTGCTCGCGCTCATCATTCATGCGCTGAAACGCCGAGCCAGCGGCATGATCACTTCGCCGCGTGCCTCAAAATCTGGCGGCATTCCGGCATTCTTCAGAGTTGCAGGATTGATAGTCAGCGGCACCGAGCGCATGGTGCGCACATTGCTGGTTACATCTTCGCCCACTGACCCATCGCCGCGCGTCACGCCCGCTCAGCAGCTTGCCCTCGCGATAGGTCAACGCCAATGACATACCATCCATCTTGAACTCGCAGACATATTCGATCTTGTCCGATCCAGCCAGCTCGCGAACGCGCCGGTCCCAGTCGCGCAGCTCCTGTTCGTTATAAGCGTTGTCGAGCGAAAGCATGGGGCGCGAATGCGCCACTTTGAGAAAGCCTTCGCTGCGGCTTGCCGCCCACACGCTGCGTGGGAGAATCAGGCGTGATCAGCTCGGGGTTGGCTGCCTCAAGCGCTTTCAGCTCCTGCATCAGGCGATCAAAGTCCGCATCACTCAGTTCGGGCGCATCCAGCACGTAATAAAGGTGCTCGTGGCGGCGGATTTCATCGCGCAGCTTTTCTATCGTTTTTTCAACACTGGACTGGGTTCCAGCACTGGACTGACGCCCGGCACTCGATTGGCGTTCCCCACCTGGGTCGCCGGTGCCTTTGCGCTCCGGGGTCTTTTCCTTTGCTTTGGCGTTGGCTTTATTTTTGGCGACTGTGGCCATGCAACGATTATATTTGTCAGTCCCCCCATGAAGAAGGTCTGTCTCCTCTACAATCTCGCGTCGGGCCGGAAGCGTGAGCAGCGCGCGCAGCAGATATCCCATATCGCCGGCCTTTTTCGCGAACATGGCATGCAGGTGGAAGCCTGGGTCACCACGCATGCCGGCAGCGCGGTACAGCAGACACAGGACGCGGCCGCAGCCGGCTTTGACACCGTGCTGGCCTGCGGTGGCGACGGGACGTTCAATGAAGTCCTGAACGGCGTGATGCGGGCAGGCCCGCAGCAGCCGGCCATCGGCGTGATCCCGCTGGGCAGTGGAAACCTGCTGGCCACCGATCTCAGGCTGCCCTCAAATCCCGTGGCTGCCGCGCGAAGCCATCCTCGCATATAAGCCCCGTGAGATCTATCCCGGCATTCTTACGCTCGCAACAAGGTGGCCGCATGGATCATCGTTATTTCGTGGTCGCCGCCGGAGTGGGTTCAGACGCCCAGCTCATGTACCGCACGGCCGTGGAATCCAAGGAACGCTTTGGCCGCAATGCCTATTTTCTGGAGATGGCGCGTATGGCGCGTCACGGAAATTTTCCGATGTTTAACGTCGAATGGGAAGACCATCACGGGCAACGCCACAGTGAGAAGATCACGCTGGCCATGGCCATTCGCGCAGGCCGTTTTCCCGGGCTGCTGCGTTTTGTAAACCTCGGCTCTTCACTTACGGCCAATCATTACAGCTTGCTTCTGTTCCGGACGGGCAACATTCTTCATTTCGCCAACTATTTTGCCAGCGTGGCTACGGGCCTGAACTGGAAGGTCCCAAACGTTGAGGTGGTGCAGTCAAAATGGTTCCGCTGCACCGCTTTGGACGTTGCCAAAATCCATGCTCAGGCCGATGGTGAGCTTCTGGGCCGCGTGCCGGCCGAAGTCAGCATCGCGGAAAAGAGCTTCAGTCTTTTGATGAAGGAGGAACGGTAGAGTTTGTTGCAGGCTTGCCGTTGGATCGGCTCCCAGCGAGCCATCATGTATCCGTCAGGGCGGACCTGCGCCTCATATTTGACCGTAATCATCGCACCCGAACGATGTCGCAGCTTGATGGTGCCAATCTGCGTTCCTTCCGCGACAAAGTCTTCGAACAGCGGCTGCACAACCTGTGATCCGCCCACCACGATTTCATCGATCCGCAACTGCAGAAACTCGGCATGATCAAAGCCCACCAGCCGGCAGGCCGGATCGTTGGCGAAAATGTAGTTGCGGTCAGGGTCAACCACCACAATCGGCCGGCTGGTCCTCATGGGCGAGTTGCACGCGCATGGAACGGAGCACTTCCACTTTCTTGAGGGCATCAAAACCTCAGGAGCGCCCGATCTGGAATCTACTGCCGCATCTGCATGAGGATTCCCGTTGGCGCCGCTGGCATGTAGAACCAGCACTCCCTTTTTCCAGTCATGTTTCTTGATACTCCTGGCAATCCTTGTACGTTCCGCAAAAGGAAAGCGTGTGGTTGAGAACGGCAATGTCAAATCTACCTGCGTCGTGTATGAAGCATGTATCTCCTCGGGTGGTCAACGCGGTGGCCACCGGGTAGCCGGAGCTCTCAAATAGCGCCATCTGCGACTGAAGAAGCCCAGTATCCTGTTTGGAGCAGAGAAGAAGCCTGGGTAATTTGGTCGTTGGTATCGTAAAACATCGTTTTCCTGAAGAAGAATGCGCAGACTTAATAAGATGGTTTACAGAGGCAAGATCAGCCGTTTTGAGCGTATCCAGCCGGAGGCTCCTATCGAGCCATTGCGCTCATGCAGGTAGAATCGTCCGGTCTGAGGAGACTCTACATTTGGAGCCACTCACACATTTTCTTACCGGTGCATGCCTGGGACGCGCGGGTCTGAATCGCAAGACCGCACTGGCCACCCTGACGCTCACACTGGCCACCGAATCGCCTGACATTGACATGCTCGCTTACTTCCGCGGATCAGTCTTTGGATTCGCTCATCATCGCGGATTCACTCACTCTCTGATCGGCGCGCCGCTCATGGCTGCATTCGTGATCGGGCTGGTACGCGGCTGGTATGCCCTGATGAAAGCGCGCAGGGCAGCGATACCAGGACCCCACCCAACTGGAAGCTCCTCTACGTTTATGCCATTTTCGGCTGCCTGGTCCATCTGCTCCAGGATTTCACCAACAACTATGGTGTGCGGCCTTTCGCGCCTTTCAATCCGAAATGGTATTCCTGGGACATTGTTTTCATCCTCGACCCCATCATGCTGGTGGCGCTTTTCCTGGGCTTGATTGTGCCGGGAATCCTGCGCCTTGTCTCTGAGGAAGTCGGCGCTGCCAAACCACAATTTCGCGGACGTGGCGGCGCCATAGCCGCACTGGCCTGCCTGGCACTGGTGATCTTTGTTCGCGATATTGAGCATCGCCGCGCGCTTACCTTCATGAGGTCAGTCACCTATCAAAATCAGGAACCGTTGCAGCTTTCCGCTTTCCCAACTGCGCTCAGCCCTTTTGCCTGGAACGGCGTGGTGGAGACCCAGAACTTTTTCCAGCTATTTCCGGTAAACGTGAACAGCGGCCAGCTTGATCCGGAAGACCAGTCCGTGGTCCGTTACAAGCCGCAAGAAACAGCCGTCACGCTCGCGGCCAAGAAGTCTCGCCTCGGCCAGGTTTATCTTGACTGGGCAAAGTATCCGCTGGTTGAGACGCAAAAAATGCCCGGTTCCGATGGCTATCAGGTTACCTTTGCCGACCTGCGCTTCGCTGACACCCATCTGCCCTCCCTGTTAGTCTCTGGTTCACGTCAGGGGCGCTCACAGCCTCTGCGTGCCTACGTACTGCTGGATCCGCAACTGCATGTGCACGAGATGGCTTTTGGGCCGCCTCCTTACGAATCCAGATAAAAACGCACAATGTTGACGCGTGCACAACAAAACAGTGACAATACCTGTTCGAGGTGCTTCATGCTGGCTTACTTGTTCGTTGTTCTCGCCGTTGCGATCCGTGTTGTGGCCGGTACCGGAACCTTTGCAACCCACGGGTTCACTCCAGTTGGCGCCTCGCTTCTGTTTTTCGGCTCCCGCATGCCGCGCAAATATTTCTGGGTGCCGGTGGCACTTATGATCGGTTCCGATCTCTTCCTGAACTACCAGGTCTATCACCTGCCCCTGACCTGGGATCAGACCATCGTCTGGGCATGGTACGCCGCAGCGTGCGGCTTAGGTATGTTGCTTAGCAACCGGGTGAAGCCGCTGTACGTTGCCGGAGCTGCACTGGCCAGCTCAGTCTCATTTTTCCTGATCAGCAACTTTGCCGTCTGGCTCGCGGGCTACATTGTTGTTATCCAAAGACCTTCGCTGGACTCATTTCCTGCTATGTGGCTGCAATCCCCTTCTTCCAGCGCGGCCTTGCATCCGATCTCTTCTTCTCAGCAGTCTTTTTCGGCCTGGGAGCATTGGCTACCCACGCCCTCCGCACAACGCCTCAAAGGGACGTGGCAGCTTAACGATTGCCATTGGGTGAGGGGCTTGATTATTAAGTTCTCTAATATGACCTAAGTGCGTCTTCTGGTTTACGGCAGAATTTACCTCCAACTATAGATCGGCTAAGTGCCTCAATCTACAAGGCATAATGCCTGCCGGTGCGATCATCCCTTTCTCTCCCAAATTAAATTTCTTCTCCTTGTTTCTGAATCTTCTAAGATATCCGCAATAGCAGTACTTTGCCTGTTTTTACAGGACGACGGATATGAACAAAATTATTGATTTGGATTCGCAGCCCCTCATTGCGATCTGGGAAACCACTGTCTCCCAAGTCGATCGCCCAGACCAAAGCTTCCGGCCAGTCACAAAGCTGGAATTGAATGACAGCGAAGCGGAGCAACTGATTCGCGACGTTGCCGAACTCAAGCCACCTGTGTTTGTCTTTGCAGGTGATGATCCCTTAAGCCGTGATGGCATTTATGGACTGGTGCAGTATGCAGCCTCCAGCAATCTGCATCCGGTGATGCTACTGACTCCTGCCTCGGTGGTTACAAAACAGACTATTACCGCGCTGAAGTCGGCGTCGCTTTCCCGTGTTGCTTTTACTCTCAATGGAGCGGAAAGCGGCCTCCATGACGTCATCAGCGGAGTGCCAGGCTCGTTCGCCCGTACTTTGCAAGCCATCAAGTGGGCGAATGAGGCCCGCCTTCCGGTTCAAATTCACACCAATTTGAGCCGCAGAAATCTTGACGATCTCAGCGCAATGGCCACGTTGCTGATGAAATACCGAATTGTGATGTGGAGCATTTCTTTTCCCGTTCCCCGCCCGAACGATTCACTCAGGGACCTTCCTTCCGCCACAGAGTTTGAGGAGGCCTTCCAGATGATTTATACGCTGGCCCAGAAGGTGCCCTTCAAGGTAAAGACCGTTGAAGCACAGCATTATCGCAGGTACGTGCTTCAACAAAGGACAAAGGCGAGGGGCCTGGTGGGAGAGACAGGACGGTCTCCGTTTTTCGACACAGGTATTCCAGGCGTTTTACCCATCAATGAAGGAGTGGCATCGGTTTACATTACTCACACTGGCGATGTGTTGGCCAGCAAACATTTGCAGGTTCCCGCCGGTAATGTACGTTGTGAGAAGCTGGCGGATTTATATCGCAACTCGCCGCTCTTCAAGTCTCTGCGCGATCCCGCGAACCTGAAAGGGAAGTGTGGAAAGTGTGAGTTCAGAGAGATGTGCGGAGGATCCAGAAGCCGCGCCTGGTCTCTTTCCGGTGATATGTTTCACCAGGAAGATACTTGTGCGTATATCCCGTTCAATCGTCGCGTGACAAGCTAAAAGCTTTAAACAGGAACCAATGCCGCTGGCCGTTTTACTTTCCGGGTAAATCGGCTCGCGGCATTTTTGTGCACCGCATTGATGGCCCCGAGTCAGCCGTTGTCATGGCCTTGCTGTATCTCCTTCGCAACCTCGGTGACGGGAGCACGCATAAGCCGGAAGACCAGGTAAGCTGCCGCAATTGCGACCATTGTGGCGAGGATCGTGAAACCCAGATGGTTCCGCAGCAAGAACTTGGCCTTGGTGACGATCTGAGGTCCAAAGATCACCGTGAGCACTGACAATATACTGAAGCGTATGAGCCGGCCGCTGACAATGGCCAGCAGAAAAACCGGCAGTCTCATCTCAAAAACGCCTGCTGAGAACACAAACAGCTTGAACGGCGTAGGTGGCGGCAGCATGGCCGGAACCATAAGGGCCACAAACTCCTGCTTTTCGAAGCGGTCACGGATGCGCTGAAGGCGCGCTTCACTGATCCGTTTAAGCAGAAAAAGCTCACCGCCGGCACGACCTAATCCATAAGGAACCAGACAGCCCACAGCCGATCCAACCGCCCCCGCAATGCAATAAAGCCATGCAAGATGCGGGTTTGAGTAGACATATCCCGCCACCAAGGCGTCCAAAGGGATGGGAATTGCAACACTGTCAACGGTCGCAAGGATAAAGACGCCCCAGGCGCCAAGCGTTTTAAGGAATGCGATCCAGGCGGCAACCTTCAAGAAAAACTTGGATTTGGCAGGCAAGAGATCATTCTACGTGACACGGTGCAGCACTGAAAACGCCAGTACAATCTAAAATGGCAGACGGAGTAGATATATGAGCGCATTATTACAGACAACGCAGCAACCCACACCCGTTGAGATCTTTCGCATTATCCAGAGTTATCAGCATTCTTTCATTCTCAAATCCGCCGTTGAGCTTGGCGTGTTCACGGCCATTGCCAAGGGAAGCGCAACAGCAAAGGAAATTGCCGGCGCCTGTGGGGCGTCACCGCGCGGTATAAGGATCCTTTGTGACGCTCTTACGGTGGACCAACTCCTGGCAAAGTCTGGCGATCGTTACTCGCTCACGCCGGATGCCGCGTTTTTCCTGGACAGCCGTTCACCCGCATATATGGGCAATGCTCTCAAGTTTCTGCTTCGCCCGGCGATGCTGGAGAACATGGAAAGACTCTCAGAAGCGGTTAAGCTTGGCGGAGCGCCGCAAGATCGCAACTCCCTCGCGCCAGAGGACCCGGCGTGGGTGGACTTTGCCCGCGGCATGGCTCCACTGATGGTGCCGGCTGCCCAGGCGATTGCGCAGCAGTTGCAGCCTGCATTGGCAAAGAGAACTTCCGCCAAGGTACTCGATATAGCCGCAGGTCACGGCACGTTTGGAATCACGGTGGCGCAATATGTAAGCCACGCGCATATCTATGCCGTGGACTGGAAGAATGTGCTTGAGGTGGCTTCCGAAAACGCCACTGCGCGGGGCGTGGCCGACCGCTATCATACAATCCCGGGCAGCGCGTTCCAGGTTGATTACGGCAAGGATTATGATGCTGTGCTGGTAACCAACTTTCTCCACCACTTTGATCCCTCAGACAACGTGGTCCTGCTGAAAAAGATAGGCGCGGCGTTGCGGCCAGGCGGCCAGATTGTGATCCTTGAATTTGTCCCCAATGATGACCGGGTATCGCCACCGATCCCCGCTTTGTTTAGCGTGACCATGCTGAGCGATACTCCGGCCGGCGATGCGTATACTTTTACTGAGCTGTCAGAAATGTGTAAAAACGCAGGGTTTGAAGGGGCGCGCCTGATTCCGCTGAGTCCTTTGCCGCAATGCCTGGTGGTAGCGCAAAGGCCCGCTTGAAGGTGCCCTTTACACAACATTTTTCCAGCAATTACACTAGGCGGTTTACCGTCGTAAGGAGCCTCCATGCCTCTGGTAGAGGAGAGGGTCACCCAGATCATCGTGGATCAGCTCGGCGTGGAGTCATCTGAGGTGGTGCCGGAAGCTTCATTTCTTGACGATCTGGGAGCGGATTCTCTGGACCGGGTTGAGCTCATCATGGCATTCGAGGAGAATTTCGACCTGGAAATTCCGGATGATGACGCGGAGAAGATCGTGACCGTGCAGGATGCAATTGCGTATATTCAGAAGAACGCTAAATCAGTAAAGCAGTGATGCGGTTCCGGGGTAAAAATTCAGCAGAGTGAAGAAAGAAGGAGACACAATCCTATGGCAGCAGTTGAGGAGAAGGTTAAACAAATCATTGTTGAGCAGCTCGGAGTGGATGAGGGCGAAGTGACGTCCAATGCCTCCTTCGTGGATGATCTCGGCGCGGATTCTCTTGACACCGTGGAACTTGTCATGGCTTTTGAAGAAGCCTTTGATATTGAAATCCCAGATGAAGACGCGGAAAAGATCCGCACCGTAAAAGATGCCACCGAGTACATTGAAAAGCATTCGAAAGGCGGCAAGTGATTGGCGAGGCGGGTTGTTGTAACGGGTCTGGGACTGATTTGCGGTGTTGGTAACACCAGCGCGGAAGTCTGGAAAAACATTGTTGCCGGCAAAAGCGGAGTGGCAAAGATTACCCACTTTGATGCCGGCAACTTTGCCTGCCAGATTGCCGCTGAGGTAAAGGGTTTTGACCCTTTAAATTTCATCGAAAAAAAAGAAGTAAAAAAAATGGGGCGCTTCATTCACCTTGCCATGGCCGCCGCGGATGAAGCCATGACCATGTCCGGGCTGAAAGTAACGCCTGAAAATGAAGCCCGCGTAGGCGTGCATATCGGCTCCGGCGTTGGCGGGTTTGATGTAATTGAACGGGAGCATGCTGCCCTTCTCTCCGGCGGTCCGCGCAAGATCTCGCCATTTTTCATTCCGGCGGCAATCGTGAACCTGGCTGCCGGTCACGTCAGTATCCGTTATGGCGCTAAAGGCCCAAATGAGGCCACCGCCACCGCATGTACCACCAGCGCACACGCCATCGGCGATGCTTACAAAATCATCCAGCGTTGTGACGCAGACGTAATGATCGCCGGCGGCACAGAAGCTGCCATCACACCCATGGGAGTGGGTGGTTTCGGGGCCATGCGCGCGCTTTCCACGCGCAATGATGAGCCTGAAAGAGCGAGCCGCCCCTGGGACAAAGACCGTGACGGCTTTGTGATCGGCGAAGGCGCTGGGATTGTGGTGCTGGAAGAATTGGAGCACGCACGCAATCGCGGAGCCGAAATTCTATCGGAGATCATTGGCTACGGAATGAGCGCGGATGCCTTCCACATTACCCAGCCGGCCGATAATGGTGAAGGCGGCTATCGGGTGATGATGAACGCCATCAAAGACGCCAAACTCCAACCGCAGGACGTTCACTACGTGAACGCGCATGGAACCTCCACTCCGCTGGGCGATGTGCTGGAGACCAAAGCCATCCAGAGGACGTTCGGAGAAGATTCGAAAATCGCCGTAAGTTCAACAAAATCCATGACTGGGCATTTGTTGGGCGGCGCCGGCGGGCTCGAAGCAGGCATTACGATTCTGGCGCTGCGAGATCAGGTCTTGCCGCCAACCATCAATCTGGATGTGCCTGGGGAAGGTTGCGACCTGGATTATGTTCCCAATAAAGCCCGCAATGCCCATTGGAGATTGCATTGTCGAATTCATTCGGTTTCGGCGGCACCAATGGCTCCCTGATTTTCCGCCGTTGGAGCGAATCGTAACCTGGATGGATTCTAGATCCCATGCTGTTCCGGTTACTTCATGCCAGCCGATCGGCAGCCAGGGCCGCAATTCACCCTGCTGCCGCCCGCCGAATGCTCTGCGCCGTAGTGACTGTAATTGCATTCATGACACCAGCTAAAAACGCTTTCGCCTTACCGCCGGCCACATGGAAGGTGAGCTATCAGCCGCACCGGCTGGTGAATGGCGCACCCGTTCTCTTTGAGGTGAAGGTCCCCGGCCATCCCGCCCAGATGCAAGCCACCTGGCAGACCCCACACGATTGCTCTTCGCCAGAGCCGTGCCTGTGGATGCTGGTATGCACTCGCCGGAATTCCTCTGGCAACCAAACCGGGGCATTACACCCTGGAAGTTGAGGCCACATCCGCCACTGGGAACACAGAGCGGTATGATCAGCAAATTCCAGTAGCTGCGGCCGTCTATCCTTCCACCACAATCAAGGTAGCGCCAGAATACGTAGAACCGCCCAAAGAGAACATGGCTCGAATCGAGGAAGAGCAGCAGGTCAAGAAAGAGGTTTTTGCGTCGTCTGCCAAGGAACCCGAATGGCACGGCGCCTTCGAGGCTCCGGCTGATATCCCCACGTCTGGAGTCTTCGGTTCCTTCCGGCTTTACAACGGAGTTAAGCGCAACCAGCATACAGGTCTGGACTTTCGCGCACCCACGGGCACCCCCGTGCACGCCTCCAATGCGGGAACTGTCATACTGGCCCGGCCACTTTATTTCGAGGGAAATTGTATTGCCATTGATCACGGCCAGGGACTGATCACGCTCTTCTTTCACCTGTCAGAATTTAAGGTCAAGGAAGGCGAAAAGGTTAATCGAGGGCAGCTTGTTGCCCTCAGTGGCGGGACCGGCCGCTCCACTGCGCCTCATCTGCATTTTGCTGTACGCTGGCAGGGCGAGTACCTCAACCCAGCTACACTGCTCAAGCTCACGCCGCCGTAAGCGCATTAGCCGCTGCTAGCGCAACCATGGCGGATTGCAGGGCTTTTACACCTTCAAATGGCGAATGTTTCCTGTCAGCTCTACTTCTCGGAATGAATTTTGAGGGTAACCGTAAGTTGTTTACGATTATCGAACGCGCTCAGCGTCTTGGTATCACTGCGCTGTCCTTCTTTTTCAGCATAGATTTCATAGTCCACGTTAGGTGACAGCGCGCTGAAACGGTAGGTTCCGTCCGGCTCAGTAATATAGGTCTTGATCACCAGCGTTTTGGTGTTCTTTAGGTGGACCACAGCCTTCTGTAAGGGCTGCTCCTGGGCGCTGAGCACCTTGCCAGAGACACTGCGCATTTCCTGATCGTGCTGTGCCAGGGCGGGCAGGGTGACCAGCATGAGCATGATGGTACAAAGCGCGAGTTTACGTGTCATCCAGACCACCTCAGATTATAAGCAGCTTCTACTCAGTTTAGATGCAAGCCTATATCCTGTCGCTCATCTTTATCAAGGTGGACCTTGGTTGACCCGTTAAGTTGCTTCTTTTTAGAGGTTTGCGGCTTGCCGTCAATGACCGGTGCGATCAGGGCCTGGCCTGAAATCTCATAATCACCAGGTCCAGGGGGAACACGTTGGGCGAATTCGCCCCTGTGGTCAGACATCAGTTCCCAATGAGGGCTTTTGTGACCTGCCAGATGAATGGTAACCCGGACGCCATAAAGTGGGCGGTCATCCGGGCCGTAGGCGGTGCCGAAAATAAGGCCGTATGGTTTCGTGTGGTCGTCTTTGGCGGCGACCGTGAAAAAAGAAAGGCCACGCCTAAAATGGCAGCAAGTGAACGTGCCAGCCGCTTAGAAATCACCGTCTTCTTCTTCGTTTTTGGCATTGTCTTCCTCGTCGTCATCGTCGTACTCATCAACGGGGTTCAACTCCAACGGACTCTTCGTGATCACTTCAAAGTCTGATCCGCATTCCGGGCACGATACCACTTCACCTTCTTCGAGCTCTTCCTCATCCAAATCCAGATCAGTGTCGCATTCTGGACAAATCGCCATTTTTCCTCCTTCCAGGGAAACCAGCTTGGGCTGGCAACAGGCACGTCATTATATTTAGAATCTCTATGGATTGTCGTCAAGTTCTCTAACTGAGGTTTACGCCTTTGACCTTTCGCCACGCGCGCACAGTGAGCCGGATTTCCAGTTTGGCGCTTCTGATGCTTCTTACTTACACATCTGTTGCCCAGAAGGCTGCACCTGGGGAAAAGAGCAACAATACGACAACCAGCGCCAAATCGGCTGCTTCAACCACTGATTCTCAAAGCAAAGAGGCCGCCGGGAGGAAATCCGGGGCGGCCAGGTCAGCCGCCAAATCAGCCCCTAAATCAACCAAGGATGACGCCATCGTACAAATCATCCATGCTGTATCAGGGCGGCAGATCCAGCAGACGATTGAAAAACTGGTCTCGTTCGGTACCCGCAATACGCTCTCAGTCAACAACCCTGATGCTGCCACTTCCCCTACAGGTATTGTAGCCGCACGCAACTGGATCAAGTCAGAATTTGAGCGCTACTCTGAAGCTTGCGGCGGGTGCCTGGAAGTGAAGACGGATACCTTTGTTGAGCAATCCAAAGGACCCAAAGATCGGATCAAAGAGGCCACTGAAATCCAGAACGTGTACGCGATTCTGAGGGGCGCCGATCCCGCGCAGGCGAAACGCATTTTTCTCGTCACCGGCCATTACGATTCGCGCAGCCTGGATGTAATGGACGCCAGCCACATCGCTCCGGGTGCAAATGACGACGGCAGCGGAACCGCGGTATCACTTGAATGCGCCCGCGTTATGAGCAAGCACAAGTTTCCCGCTACCATCATTTTCCTGACCGTTGCCGGTGAAGAGCAGGGCCTGAATGGCAGCACTCATTTTGCCAAAATGGCAAAGGAGCAGGGATGGCAGATTGAAGCCGCGCTGAACAATGACATTGTTGGCGGCAATCGCACACCCGGAGACACATTGCAAAACAACAACTGGGTACGCGTGTTCTCAGAGAGCATCCCCGCGGCCGCCACAGAATCCGATCTTGCGCGTATCCGCGCGGTGGGTGGTGAGAATGATTCTTCTTCCCGACAACTGGCGCGCTACATCTGGGAAGTGTCCCAAACATACTCAAGCTTTGGGCAATTTTCGCCGAAATTGATTTACCGCAGGGACCGTTATTTACGCGGAGGCGACCATATTTCATTTAACAATCAGGGCTTTGCCGCAGCGCGTTTCACTGAATATCGCGAAGATTTTCACCACCAGCACGAGAACCCAAGGACAGAGAAGGGCATCGAATACGGAGACCTGCCGAAGTTTGTCGACTTTGAGTACGTAGCCAATGTCGCCAGACTGAACGCTGCCACATTGGCCACACTGGCCTCTTCGCCCGCTCCGCCGGTGAAACCAAGGTTGCTTACCAAAGGTCTGGAAAATGATTCCAGGCTGGAGTGGGATGCCGCTCCTGGGGCTGCTGCTTACGACGTGCTATGGCGTAAAACGACTGATCCTGATTTTCCGACTGAAAACGCAATGCGCGTTTCCACCACGAACGCCGATATGCCGGAATCAAAGGACAACGTAATTTTTGGTTTGCGTTCAGTGGATGCCAGGGGACACAAAAGTGTGGTGGTTATACCGGAACCGGAGAGATAGAGAAAAAGACAAGCAATGCGTAGAGATACAAGTTTTCAATTCGGGCTACCGCGATTCCATGGCGCCTTGCGGTACATCGTAATCGCCACACTGGGAATATGGGTGGCGATTATACTTGGTTGGGCTGTCCAGCGCCCGCTTGCTCAAGCTGTCCTCGCGATTGCCGAACTGAGCCCCGCAGCCATAGCCCAGCACTACTGGATCTGGCAGTTCTTCACTTATCCATTCGTCCATCTCGATCCCACGCACGTGCTTTTTGCCATGCTCGGCGTCTATTTCATAGGCTCCGCGGTGCAGGACAGAATTGGCTCCAGAGGCTTTGCCGAGCTGTATATTTTTTCTTCTGTCCTGGCCGGCATCGTGGGGTTCTTGCTCTCATTTACCGGACACATTGGCGCTGGCGCGGCCATGGGCGCAGGTGTTGCGGCAAATGCACTGCTGATGGTTTTCTACCTCTTTAATCGCGGCACATCCATCTTGATGTTTCCGCTCCCGTTTCAAATCCCGGTCTTCTGGGTGGTTCTCGCTATTGCCGCAATTGAAGCGGGCTATTTCATCCTGAGTGGATTCGCTCTCTTCTATCTGGTTCAGCTTTTGGGACTTGGTAGCGGTTATGTCTGGTACAAACTTTTTTGGCGGCGGGCTTCTCTGGCTGGCGTTGTGATGGACAAGATCGCATCCTTGAGCAACGATTACTACCGTTGGAAGCGTCGCCGTGCCGGAAGAAAGTTTGAAGTCTACATGCGCAAGCATGAAAAAGACCCCAAGCAATATTTCGATGAATACGGCAATTTCAAACCACCAGATGAAAAAGATAAAAAAGACCATGGTTCGGGTTCGGGCTCTGGTTGGGTTAATTAGGAATGGTGGCTAACCAGGAAATGCCTGCTGGAATTGCGGTCCTCTAAAACCTGGTTTGCTTATTTCTTTTTTGGGCCGCTGAGAGGTTGCGGCCGCGGGTGCTTACGGCGCTCTTTCGTCTTCTCGACAGTCTTCTCAAGCATTGACTGCTGGTTTTCCACCACGTGCAGCCGGAGAAAGTTGGTTGACCCGCTGGCGCTTCGAGTTCCCGCCACAATCGCCACCACATCTCCGGGCTGCACGGCCTGGCGTTGCAGCAGCAATCCTTCCGCATTCTTCAACATCTCTTCACTGGTTATCCCCATGGTGCAGGCGATCGGCTTCACACCCCACATTAAGTTCAGGCGTGCACACACGTGATCATTCGCAGCAAAGGCATAAATTGAAGTTTTAGGCCGGTACTTGGAAATCAATCGGGCCGTATTGCCGCTTTCCGTGTAAACGGCGATCGCCTTCATCTCAAGGTCCTGGGCAGCGTGTGCCACGGATTCACAAATGGTCTCTGAGATGGATAATATCCGGTGCTGGCGACGGCGCGGGAAAACTTCCAGGCTCGCTTCCGCCTCAACAATGATCTTGGCCATGATCGCCACAGCCTCACGTGGATACTTACCACTTGCCGTTTCAGCCGACAACATCACCGCGTCAGTCCCATCAATGATCGCATTGGCCACGTCGCTTGCTTCAGCTCGGGTGGGGCGCGGATTCTCTATCATGGATTCAAGCATTTGCGTGGCGGTAATGACCGGCTTGCGCCAGTCCGCCGCGCGGCGTATGACCTGCTTTTGAATCATCGGCACTTTTTCCGGTGGCATCTCCACGCCAAGATCACCTCGCGCCACCATCACGCCATCAGCAACATCCAGAATCTCTTCCACGTTCAACTCTTCAATGGCCTGCGGCTTTTCCAGTTTGGCGATGATCCAGGCATCGGACTGCCGGGCCTGTATAAATCGCTTCACGGCACGCACGTCATCCGCCGACCGGATGAACGAGACTGCCACCATGTCCACTCCGTGCTTGATGCCAAACTCCAGGTCTTTTTCATCCTTTTCCGTCATGGAAGGAACGCTGACCTTGGCTCCCGGAAGGTTAATGCCTTTATGTTCGCCGAGCATGCCACCGTTGATCACGTCGCATTCAACGTCATCACCCTTGATGCCGGTGACCTTGAGTTCAATCAGGCCGTCAGAAAGCAATATCCTGGACCCCGGGTGCACTTCATTGGCCAGGGTCTTAAAAGTTGTTGAAATCACCGTCGCCGTCCCGGGAATGTCTCTGGGCGTAATGGTAAGACGTGAACCGCTTTTCAGCGCGATGGGCGTCCGGTATTTGAGCCGTCCGGTGCGGATCTTGGGGCCTTGCAAGTCCTGGAGGATGCAAATGGTACGTCCTTCCTTGGTCGCCACGCGCCGCAGTCGATCTATGTTGCGAGCATGGTCTTCGTGAGTCCCGTGCGAGAAATTCAGACGCGCCACGTCCATGCCAAGGCGCATCAGGTCGCGCATGATTGCTTCAGAGTTGCTCGCGGGGCCCAGAGTGCAGACGATCTTAGCCTTGCGGGGAACGTGCGTGGAGGCCCAATCAAGGCCTTTCAATGAGCTCATCTTCTTAACTTATACCTTGCTTTCGATTTTTTCGTTTCCTGGCATGGAATCATGAGTGCCAGTGGAAATACCCGCTTCCGCAAGCTTCGGATAGACCTGGGCATTCATTTCCGCCCCCAGCAGTACCAGGACAGAAACGATGTACAGCCATACCAGAAGCGCTATTGCGGCGCTGAGCGAGCCATATACCACCGTGTAGGTGGCATAGTGAGTCACATACCATCCGAAGAACATGGTAGCGGGAAACCACAAAACTGTTGCCATGATGGCTCCGGGCAATACTCGCCGCCATGACTGAGTTTTGGGTATCCCATGGTGGTACACAAGACTCATGAAGGCGATGCTGGTTAGCATGGCAATGCCCCAGCGAACTCCATCCCAGACAAGAATGACCAGAGGCTTAAACAGGTGCATTGTCTCAGCCTGCACCCAGGCTTCAATCTGATTTCCGAATGCAACCAGCAAAGTGGCGAAACCCAGGGGAATCAAGGCCAGAAAGACCAGATAGAAGGCGATAAACCTTTCTTTCCAGAATCCCCAGATATTAGGCAGGTTGTACGCTTTGCGAAAGCCTTCCATCCAAGAAATCATTACTCCCGAAGCTGCCAGGACGGTGACCAGGGAGGCCGAATAGATGATTCGCAGGGCATGGTGCTGCCTGGTTTGGAAGAAAGTAAGAGCGATTGAATTCGGGCCAGGCGGCAATGCCCAGCCAACCGCACCTGATATCTGCCGCACAAACCCTTCGGTTGCGTTGGAGGCCTCAAGGATCGATGTGACAATCAGGAAGGCGGGAAACAGCGTGAGGATCGATGAATACGCAGCCGCCTTGGCGATGGAGAACTGGCCGTGAAGAAAGGCCTGCCAAAACGCGCGTCGCAATCGGGTAAAGTGCATGGACTCTTAAGGTTAAAAGGTAGCACTCCGGTTAGCAAGCACAGATGCTGGCTGACCCGGCCCTAAAAGCCTACTTTGCCGCCCCCGCCGGTGGTGGGGTTGGCACCACATAGACCGCTTGAGGTTGTTCAACGAGCTTACTCATCTGGGCTTCAATGGTTCGGGCAAGCTGGACGCAGTAGTCCACCTTGTCAAATACTTCGGTAACACCGGCGGACGTGACCATCACTGTCCCATAGCTGCCGAATATCGCTGTATTCACGTTCAGAGCCTCAAGGCGACTGAGTAAAACATCATAGCGTCTGGGTAGGCGTACAAAAAAGGACTCGACGATCGGTTACGGCATACTCATGGTTCTTGTGATAAATCTTTCCGAGAGCGACCACAGCCACTGAAAATATCAGGCACGCTACGCCCCATCCAGCGCTGAAAGGACGCGCCGCTGCAGGAAGTGGGAGTAACACCATCAGCAGCACCAAGCCAAGGAGAGCGGAAACAATCCCTAGCGTGATTGACCCCAATCTGGCGGTCCAGTGCTCTTGCGTACGGAATAAAACTGTTTCGCCCGGCATCAGGCGCTGGTCAACATAGGATCCAGCATTGTTTGGCATAGAACCCCCGAAAAGCAATGTCTCTGAAAAGGGGTTCATTATACCCGCCTGAAGCTATTCCAAGTATTTAAAAGTGACAAAATTGGTTTGTAGGTCAATAGAGCTGGCGGAGGGTACCAACCTATCTTCCGCTCCAGAGGATTTCAACGGGATATTTTTCAAGCGCCGCGTCGGCCGTCATTAAAACCATACCTTCGCTTTTTGCCTGAGCAATTAGCATGCGATCAAACGGATCGTTGTGTACGGGTGGTAAATCACCCACGGCAAGGCTATGAGGGTGAGTAACAGGCAACGGCCGAAGTTCAAATTTTGCGAACGCGAGACTTAGGGTCTCAGAGGCTGACCTCGCCAAAATGAGATTACCCCGAGCGACCTTGATGACGATCTCCCAGGAAGTTACAGGTGAAAGGAAGATTTCTTGCCGTCTGTCTTCCAGGACTTCTTTGGCGCGCGCGCTCAGTTTCTGCTCAGCGTCAACGCTCCAGAGAAAAATCGATGTATCAAGAAGATATTTCATGCCTTCTTGCGTTTGCTTCGCGGCTGGTGGGCTTTTTTGGCAACCGGCTTTTGGGGTACGTCTTCACCAAGGAAGCCGGCCAGAATGTCAGGAGGCAATGGGGCATCAAAGTCGTCAGCCATCCAGATTTCCCCCTTCAGAAATCCGAGCGGCCTCTTGCCTTGTTGTGCATACACCGGCACCAGTTTTGCCACTGGAACTCCCGCCTTGGCAATGATGATTTCTTCGCCAAGGGCCGCCCGCTGCAGCAGTTTGGAAAAGTTGGTTTTAGCTTCGTGGATATTAACTTCCATATAACGCAGAGTATGGACTAAGTCGTGGACTAAGTCCACGAAATTTTTCTTCAGGGTTGGCTCGGAGCAAACTTGAGAGGGATGGCAACAAAAAAAACGGGCTGGATCTCTCCAGCCCGCTCTAGTTTATAAGTTAGTAAACTACTGTTACTCGGCAGCCATCTCTTCCGCTTCGCCTTCCTGGCGGAGAAGCTCAAGCGCACGCTCTGCTTCAGCGTAAGCCTGTGAGACTTCCTCTTGTACCTTGGCGGCAGCCTGTTCGAGTTCCGGAGCCAGCCGCACGTTGCGGTAGAACTCCATGCCCGTTCCGGCCGGGATAAGGCGACCCACGATGACGTTCTCCTTGAGGCCGCGCAGATGGTCCACAGCGCCCTGAATCGAGGCTTCCGTGAGTACCCTGGTGGTCTCCTGGAACGATGCCGCGGAGATGAAGGATTCCGTGGAGAGCGAAGCCTTGGTGATTCCCAGCAGCAGCGGACGTCCCGTTGCCGGGCGTCCTCCGTTGGCAATCACGCGCTCATTCTCTTCGCGGAAGCGGAATTTATCGATCTGCTGTTCCAGCAGGAACGTGGTATCACCCACGTCTTCCACCTTCACCCAGCGCATCATCTGCCGAACAATGACTTCAATGTGCTTATCACTGATGGTCACGCCCTGAAGACGATAGACTTCCTGGATTTCGTTCACCAGATAAGACTGCAATTCCTTCTCGCCGAGAACGGCCAGAATGTCATGCGGGTTGAGCGGGCCATCCATCAAGGCTTCTCCGGCTCGCATACGCTCGCCTTCCTGCACGTTGATGTGTACGCCCTTTGGCACCGAGTATTCCTTTTCCGTCCCGTTATCAGCCACCACGTAGATCTTGCGTTGTCCCTTGCTGACTTCGCCGATCTTCACCACGCCATCGATTTCCGAAATGATGGCGGTTTCACGCGGCTTGCGAGCTTCGAACAGTTCCACTACGCGCGGCAGACCGCCCGTGATGTCCTTGGTCTTGGTGGTTTCACGCGGGATCTTGGCCAGCACATCGCCCGGATAAACTTCATCGCCATCCTGGACCATGAGGTGAGCACGTGATGGCATGAGATACCGCCGCGTGGTCTTGCTCTTGATCATGATGGCTGGTTGACGTT
Source organism: Terriglobia bacterium (assembly GCA_963824835.1). Lineage (GTDB taxonomy): Bacteria > Acidobacteriota > Terriglobia > Terriglobales > Acidobacteriaceae > Angelobacter. The sequence continues at coordinate 77,086 of CAWGRA010000005.1, forward strand.
TTTCATCCGGCGATTCGCCCACAACGTGGCGCGAGAGTCCGGTGACCTCGTCCACTTCTTCGTGCAGCGTGATGCCTTCCTGCAAGTCCTTGAATTGGACCGTGCCGCCGATTTCCGTGAGGATGCCGAATGTGTACGGGTCCCACTCACCCATGACGTGTCCCTGGGTGACCTGCTGTCCGTCCGTGACCTTCAGCTTGGCGCCGTAAACCACGGCGTTGCGCTCTTTTTCACGGCCCTTTTCGTCAACCACGGCGATAGATCCGGCGCGGTTCATAACAACCAGATCGCCACTCTTGGCTTTCACCGTTTGCAGGTTGATGAAGCGGACAGTGCCAGCGCTGCGGGCTTCCAGGCGTGATTGCTCGGAAACTCGGGACGCCGTACCACCGATGTGGAACGTACGCATGGTAAGCTGCGTGCCCGGTTCGCCGATGGACTGGGCTGCGATAACGCCGGTTGCTTCACCCAGTTCCACGGTGCGGCCGGATGCCAGGTTGCGACCATAGCACGCGATGCAAACGCCACGTTTCGATTCACAGGTGAGCACCGAGCGGATCTTCACCCGCTCAATGCCGGCGGCCTGAATTGCGCTGGCCAGCTCTTCGGTGATCTCCTGGTTCACGTCCACGATGACGCTGCCTTCATAGTCTTTGATCTTCTCGAGTGATACGCGGCCCACGATGCGGTCGCGCAGCGGCTCGATGATGTCGCCGGCTTCCACGATGGAGCCGACATAGATTCCGTCCACGGTTCCGCAATCCTGCTCGCTGATGATGACGTCTTGTGCAACGTCCACCAGTCGGCGGGTGAGGTAACCGGAGTCAGCAGTCTTGAGTGCCGTATCCGCCAGACCCTTACGAGCGCCGTGCGTTGATACGAAGTACTCCAGCACCGTGAGACCTTCACGGAAGTTCGCCGTAATTGGCGTTTCAATGATTTCGCCTGACGGCTTGGCCATCAATCCGCGCATGCCGGAAAGCTGACGAATCTGCTGTTTCGATCCGCGAGCGCCGGAATCGGCCATGACGTAAATCGGATTCATGGATCCGGCCTTGTCCAGCTCCTGCATGTTGTTGAACATCTCATCGGCGACCTTTTCAGTCACGTTCGACCAGATTTCAACCACCTTGTTATAGCGTTCGCCGTTGGTGATGGCGCCGTCCAGATATTGCTGCTGAACGTTGATGACCTGCTTCTCAGCCTCGCTGACCAGTTCCTTCTTGTCGTCAGGAATGACCATGTCATCAATGCCGATGGACAAGCCGGCCTTGGTGGCATAACGGAAGCCGATCTCTTTTACTTCGTCCAGCATCTTGACCGTGGTTTCCAGGCCAAAGCGGAGGTAGGTGTAGTTCACCACCTGGCCAATGCCTTTCTTCTTGAGCAAGCCGTTGATGTACGGCATCTCAGCAGGCAGATGGTCATTCAGGATGGAACGGCCCACCGTGGTATTGATGAACTGACGCTCAAACCTCACCGGATCGGTGTGAATGATGTCCTGGTTGTCATACGCCGTAGTCAGGTCAATGACCTCACCCGTGTAGCGCAGACGAATCGGCGTAAGTGTTTCCACTTCGCCCGCTTCCAGCGCCAGTAAGACTTCGTCAGTGTTGGCGAAGGCGCGGCCTTCACCTTTTGCGCCCGGCTTTGCTTTGGTCAGGTAGTACAGACCAAGCACCATGTCCTGCGTAGGAACGGTGATCGGCTGGCCTGACGCCGGCGACAGGATGTTGTGTGACGCAAGCATCAGCACGCTGGCTTCAACCTGTGCTTCCGGTGACAGCGGAATGTGTACCGCCATCTGGTCGCCGTCAAAGTCCGCGTTGAACGCCGTGCAAACCAGCGGGTGGATCTTGATGGCTTTACCTTCCACCAGGACCGGTTCAAATGCCTGAATGCCCAGACGATGCAGCGTTGGTGCGCGGTTCAGCAGTACTGGATGGTCTTTGATGACCTCTTCCAGGATGTCCCAGACGATCGGTTCCTGCTGTTCCACCATCTCCTTGGCTTGCTTGATGGTGGTGCAGTGGCCGGTCTGCTCCAGGCGGTGATAGATGAATGGCTTAAACAGCTCCAACGCCATCTTCTTCGGCAGACCACACTGATGCAGCTTCAGCTCTGGACCAACCACGATAACGGAACGACCGGAGTAGTCAACGCGCTTACCCAGAAGGTTCTGGCGGAAGCGTCCCTGTTTGCCTTTCAGCGTGTCAGAGAGTGACTTGAGCGGGCGATTGTTGGCGCCGCGCAGTACACGCCCACGACGGCCGTTATCGAACAAGGCATCCACTGATTCCTGCAACATGCGCTTTTCATTGCGCACGATCACTTCAGGAGCGTGGAGGTCCATCAGTTTCTTCAACCGGTTATTACGGTTGATCACGCGGCGATAAAGGTCGTTCAGATCGGAGGTGGCAAAGCGGCCGCCATCCAGTGGAACCAATGGACGCAGTTCCGGCGGAATCACCGGGATCACGTCCAGAATCATCCATTGCGGCTTGTTACCGCTTTTCCGGAATGCCTCGACCACTTTCAGCCGTTTGGCGTATTTCAACCTTTTCTGAAGAGAAGTCTCATGCTTCATCTTCTCGCGCAGGTCAACGGACAGTTCCTCCACTTCAACCCGCTTGAGAAGTTCTTTGATGGCTTCCGCGCCCATCATGGCCTTGAAGCCTGTGGCACGGAACTGCTGGTCTAGTTCACGGAAACGCTGCTCTTCCTTAATGACTTCGCGTTCTTTGACCGGAGCATCGCCAATTTCCACGACTACATAGGATTCGAAATAAAGAACTGATTCCAGGTCACGCAAGGAAATATCGAGCAGGTGACCAATCCGGGATGGGCAGGCCCTTGAAAAACCATACGTGCGAGCAGGGCGAAGCCAGCTCAATGTGTCCCAGGCGCTCACGGCGAACTTTGCTGAGTGTAACTTCAACTCCGCATTTGTCGCAGATCACGCCACGATGTTTCATGCGCTTGTATTTTCCGCACAAGCATTCCCAGTCCGTAACGGGACCAAAGATGCGAGCGCAGAACAAGCCGTCCCGTTCTGGTTTGAAGGTGCGGTAATTGATGGTCTCGGGTTTTGTCACCTCGCCATGAGACCAGCTCCGGATCTTATCGGGCGAAGCCAGGCTGATGCGAATCGAGTCAAAGTCAGTGATCGCGTTTCCCAAATCGAATGGACTTGAACGGTACAAGGTGTCCTCCTGCGGTATTTGCGCCACCGCGGCGGCAACCGGTTGAATAAACTTTCATTCTGATCTCAACCCCAGCCGGTTAGCATCCTGGAGTTGAGACGTGCAGCCGAGGGTTAGTCGGCTGCCGCTGCGACCTGTTTCCGGCCGCCATCAATGCTCTTGATCAACTCGACGTCAAGACAGAGTGACTGCAATTCGCGAATCAAGACGTTGAAAGACTCTGGCACGCCGGGTTCAATGGCGGCCTCGCCTTTTACGATGGCCTCATAAATCTTCGTTCTGCCAAACACATCATCTGACTTCGCGGTCAGCAGTTCCTGCAGTATGTAAGCCGCGCCATACGCTTCCAGCGCCCAGACTTCCATTTCTCCAAAGCGCTGTCCGCCGAACTGCGCTTTACCTCCCAGCGGCTGCTGGGTGATGAGCGAATACGGTCCGATGGAGCGGGCGTGGATCTTGTCGTCAACCAGGTGAGACAGTTTGAGCATGTAGATGTAGCCGACTGTAACCGGCTGCTCGAACTTGTCACCTGTCATGCCGTCATAAAGGTCGGTCTTGCCCGATTCAGGCAAGTTCGCTTCACGAAGCATGGACTTGATCTCAACTTCACGCGAGCCGTCAAATACCGGCGACGCAAAGAAGACACCCTTGGTCAACGTTTTAGCCACGTGCATCAGCTCATCGTCTTCCAGGTTGGCAATCTTGCTGAGGAACGGAGTGTCCTTGAAGATGCTCTTCAGCTCGCGCCGAACAGCTTCTTCTTTGGAATTCTCTTTCAGGAATTCATTGATCCGTTCACCCAGTTGATAGCCGGCCCATCCCAGATGCGTCTCAAGGATCTGGCCTACGTTCATACGGCTGGGTACGCCGAGTGGATTCAGTACGATCTCCACCGGTGTGCCTTCTGCCGTATACGGCATATCTTCTTCAGGAAGAATGCGGGCAATCACGCCTTTGTTGCCGTGACGGCCTGCCATCTTGTCACCCACGCTCAGCTTGCGCTTCATGGCGATGTAAACCTTCACCAGCTTGATTACGCCGGGAGGCAGTTCGTCGCCCTTCTGCAGCTTGCCGATTTTCTCGTTGGTGATCTTGCGCAGAACATCAATCTGGCGCGAGGTCATCTCTTCGATTTCGTCAATCTGTTCGTTGACGCGCGGATCCTTGTCAGCGTACTTGATACGCTTCAGGTTGCGCGTGGAGATGCGCTCGATGGTTTCGCGATCGAGAATTCCACCCTTGGTCAACAAACGCTTGTTGGTGCGCTCGTCATGCAGGTCAGCCTGCACTTCCTTGTTGCCCAGAATGGCTTCCAGACGCTTCAACCGCTCGTCCGTGAGGATTCGGATTTCATCAGCCAGGTTCTTCTCCAGCCGCTCAATCTGATGGGCCTCAATGGCCTTCGCGCGCTCGTCTTTTTCCTGGCCTTTGCGCGAGAAAATCTTCACGTCAACCACCGTGCCTTCGATACCCGGAGGGCAGGTGAGTGATGCGTCGCGCACATCGCCGGCTTTTTCACCGAAGATGGCGCGCAGAAGTTTCTCTTCCGGCGTGAGCTGGGTTTCACCTTTCGGCGTTACCTTGCCGACCAGAATGTCACCCTGCTTGATGGTGGCGCCGATGCGGATCACGCCGCTTTCATCCAGGTCACGCAGAGCAGATTCGCTCACGTTGGGGATGTCACGGGTGATTTCCTCAGGGCCCAGCTTGGTGTCACGCGCTTCGATTTCGAATTCTTCGATGTGGACCGAGGTGTAGTAATCCTCCTTCACCATCTTTTCCGAAACCAGGATTGCGTCCTCAAAGTTGTAACCGCGCCATGGCATGAAGGCCACGAGCACGTTGCGTCCCAGGGCCAGTTCGCCCTTGTCGGTGCATGGTCCGTCAGCAATGACCTGACCTTTCAGAACGCGGTCGCCCTTTTTGACCACCGGCTTCTGGTTGATGCAGGTGTTCTGGTTGGAGCGCTTGAACTTGGTGAGAGTGTAGATGTCACTGCCGACTTCGCGTGAGAGCTGAGTCGGATGGTGTTCACCTTCCACACGCACGATGATGCGTTCGGAATCGACCGAGTCAATGATGCCGTTACGACGGGCCAGAACCACGGCGCCGGAGTCACGGGCAGTAACGCCTTCCATGCCGGTGCCAACGTAGGGAGCCTGTGCGCGAAGCAAAGGTACCGACTGGCGTTGCATGTTGGCGCCCATCAGCGCGCGGTTCGCGTCATCATGCTCGAGGAACGGAACCAGCGAGGCGGCCACGGAGACGAGTTGCTTCGGGCTCACGTCGATGTAGTCAACTTCTTCGCGCGGTACAAGCACGAAGTTGCCGGCTTTACGGGCATTCACCAGTTCAGCCACGATGCGGCCTTTTTCGTCCAGTTCGATGTTGGCCTGGGCGATGACGTGACGATCTTCTTCCCATGCGGACAGGTAGAAGGAGAACGGTTCGTGCTCAATGACTTTCTTCTTCCGTTCTTTGAGATCGGCGTTGGTCTTGTCCAGGTCTTTCTGCTCGATGTGATCGCCTACACGGTGATCGCTGTCGCCGGCGTTTACGACGGTGACAAAGTCCACAATGCGGGCATCACGCACACGGCGATACGGCGACTCAATAAAGCCATAATCGTTAATGCGGGCATAGCAGCTCAGTGAGCTGATCAGACCGATGTTCGGACCTTCCGGCGTTTCAATCGGACAGATACGGCCATAGTGCGTAGGGTGAACGTCGCGGACTTCGAATCCGGCGCGCTCACGTGACAAACCGCCCGGACCAAGTGCTGAGAGACGGCGCTTGTGCGTGATCTCCGACAGCGGGTTGGTCTGGTCCATGAACTGCGAGAGCTGTGACGAACCGAAGAACTCGCGGATGGCCGCCATCACCGGCTTGGCGTTGACCAGATCATGCGGCATGGCCGTGGACATTTCCTGGTACACGGACATTTTTTCCTTGATGGCGCGTTCCATACGGACCAAGCCGATGCGGAACTGGTTCTCCATCAATTCGCCCACCGCGCGAACGCGGCGGTTGCCAAGATGATCGATATCGTCCACCGCGCCAATGCTCTTGCGCAGCTTGAGCAGGTAGCGGATGGTGGAATAGAAATCGTCCGGATCGAGCGTGCGCTTGTCGAGGTCGGTGGCTTCGTTCTTGTCATACAGCTTGATATTGAATTTCAAGCGGCCCACGCGGCTGAAGTCATACTTGCGCGCGTCAAAGAACATGCCATGGAACAGCGCGGTGGCTGTGTCCAGGGTCGGCGGATCGCCGGGACGAAGCTTGCGGTAGATTTCGATCAATGCTTCCTGCGGCGTTTTGACTGAGTCACGACGCAGCGTGGCGCTGATGACGTTGCCCACGTCATCACGGTCGGGGAAGAACACATGAATTTCTTCAATGCCCGCGTCCATGATCTTGGACAGCTTGTCCGCCGAAATTTCATTGTTGGCTTCCAGCAGAATGTCACCGGTATTGATATCGATGACGTCGGCGGCCGTGAATGCGCCTTCCAGGTCCGTTGTATCGATGTCGATTTCGGTGATCTTGGCCTTCTGGATTTCCTTCAGGACAGCGGGAGTGATCTTGCGTCCGGAGTGGGCGATCTCATGCCCGCTCTTGTCCTTAATGCTATGCGCCAGCTTGAGGCCCAGCAGGTTCGTGGGGCGCTCAATGCCATTTTCCAGCATCCAGCGCAGCTTCTTGTCTTTCAGGCTGAGGCGATCAACCGTGTAGAAGGTGCGCAAAATATCTTCGTCGGAACGAAGTCCCAGGGCGCGCAGAAAGATGGTGCCAAGGAATTTGCGCTTGCGGTCAATGCGGACGTAAAGCACGTTCTTCTGGTCATACTCAAACTCGACCCATGATCCGCGATAGGGAATGATCTTGCCCAGGAAATACGTGCGGTTGTTCGCGGTTTCAAAGAACACGCCGGGCGAACGGTGCAACTGGCTGACAATGACGCGCTCGGTACCGTTGATGATGAAGGTGCCGTTCTGGGTCATGAGCGGAATGTCACCGAAGAAGACTTCCTGCTCTTTGATATCGCGAATGCTCTTGTTGCCGGTTTCAGGGTCCTTATCGTAAATGGTGAGACGAATGGTCACTTTCAGCGGGGCGGAGTAAGTCATGCCTCGCTCTTCGCACTCGGCTACGTCGTATTTGAGCTGCAAGCCAACCGGGTCACCGCACTTGTTGCAGAAGTCAGGGGTGTTCGCGTTGTAGGTACCGCACTTGCCGCAGAGCACGTCGCCAGGGTGGAATGGATCGGTGATGACCGTGTTACCGCAGTTACGGCATGTTGTACGAAGGTGATGCAGACCTTTTAAGTGTCCGCATTTACACTCCCAGTTGCCGATGGAAAAATCGACGAAAGCCAGCTCGGAGACGTTGCGAAAGTCGGTGATGGGAAAAACGGATTGAAAGACGGACTGCAATCCGCTGTCGTCACGTTCACTGGGCAGTTTATCCATTTGCAGAAAGCGATCGTAAGAGCGCTTCTGAACCTCAATGAGGTTCGGGATCTGGAGGGCTGCCGGAATTTTTGAAAAATCGAGACGATAACGGGAGGCGCCATTCTTATTCGGCATGAATTACTCCTAAAGCTGTTTCAGTTCTGTTCGCTCTCGCAGGCGAACCCGGTAGGCCATGATCGGAAAATTTCTTGCTTTTCCAGAACAAAACCTGCTATCTATGCAGCGTAAAGCGCTGCACTATTCGTGAGGCAGAGACAAAGACAAAGATGCCAACGAGAGACGAGAGTTCCCGTTGACGCCGCTAGTGCGACATGTGAATCCTGAATTGTGTTTGTCCGCGCCCGTCTGACTAGACCGTTCTCGGTCTGCAATTAGCAAACCTGTTAAAAAGCACAATGCGGCAGAACAAAATCCTCTCCCGGCCCTGACTTTCGCCATGCCGGTGTGTTTTTGCTCTGCATCATGAAAATCCCGAATTTGAAGAGGACTACCGTTATCTATTTGATAACAGAAGTCCTCCCCAAGATTCAAATCCGCTGGCCAGAAAAGCCCGTAACCCTCGGGGCACTTACCTTACTCCCCAGGTTCCGGTTTCAGTTGCAGATGCGGGCCTAGGCCCGCAAAAGCTACTTGATCTCGACTGTGGCGCCCGCTTCGGTGAATTTCTTCTTGATGGTCTCGGCTTCTTCCTTGGAAATGCCCTCTTTAACGTTCTTGGGAGCGCCATCCACCAGGTCCTTGGCTTCCTTCAAGCCCAGGCTCGTGACTTCACGTACTGCCTTGATTACATTGATCTTGTTAGCGCCCGCGCCAGTCAGAACCACGGTGAATTCAGTCTTCTCTTCGGCCGGGGCCGCTGCTGCGCCACCACCGCCCGCCATCATGACTGGGGCTGCTGCCGCCGCTGATACGCCTAAGCGCTCTTCAAGCTTTTTAACAAGCTGGGCTGCATCAAGCAGGCTAAGCCCAACAATCTGTTCTTCAAGTTGCTGTAAATCTGCCATTGTGTCTCTCCACGTTTTATGAATTCGGTCTTTTGTGCTGGTCGCCGCATTTTCCTCATCGTGTTCCAGTGCGCCCAGACTTGCGCCACGTGAGTGCTTAACAGCGATAAACTCTCCCGCGAACGGACCACACTGAATCCGCTAACAGGTCAGAAAACAGGCTTAGCTGCTGGCAGCCTCGCCCTCTTCCTTAAACTTTTTCTTCTCCACGCCCTGGTTCACCACGATCGCCAGATCACGGCCCACAGCGCTCATTACAGTAACCAGACGCTGCGCCGGAGCATTCATCAGGAAAAGAAGCTTCGAGTAAAGCTCTTCCTTGGAAGGCATGGTGGCCAGCGCCTTGATCTCTTGCAGGTTGAGGACTTTGCCTTCCAGAATTCCAGATTTGAAGGAAAATTCCGGATTGTCTTCAACGTACTTGCTGAGCGCTTTGGCCAGGGCTACTGGATCACCATCCGTATAGGCGATGGAGCTGACGCCCTTGAGGCCCTTCAGCGCTTCGGCGACCTTGGTGCCTTCTGAGGCGCGCTTGGCCAGCGTGTTCTTAACAACTTGATAGCTGCCGCCGACGGAACGAACGGTCTTGCGCAGTTCATAGTCTTTGGCGACGGTTAATTTGGAGAAGCTGCCCACAATCATGCTGCTGGCGTTCTGCAGCTGGCTGTTCAGCTTCTCAATCTGTTCGGCTTTTTTTGCTTTCGTGACTGCCATCGTCTGATCCTTTACGCCTTGGCCGCAGCTTCAACCGCGGAGGTATCGACCGAGATTCCCGGTCCCATGGTGGAGGAGATGTAAGCTCCCTTGATGTATTTGCCTTTGGCGGCTGCCGGTTTGGCGCGAACCACGCTGGAGATTACGGTGGTGGCATTCTCAATCAGCTTGTCTGGCGTAAAAGAAATCTTGCCTACCGGCACATGGACCAGGGCCGTCTTGTCAGTACGGAACTCGACTTTACCAGCCTTGATTTCTTTGACTGCATTGGCTATATCGAACGTCACAGTGCCAGTTTTCGGGTTCGGCATCAGGCCTCGGGGACCGAGGACTTTGCCCAGCTTACCCACTGACTTCATCATGTCAGGCGTGGCGATGACGGCGTCAAAGTCTGTCCAGTTTTCTTTCTGGATCTTCTCCACCATTTCCTCACCGCCCACAATGTCGGCTCCGGCAGCTTCGGCTTCACGCTGCTTTTCGCCACGGCTACCACCAGGACTTTTTTCGATTTGCCCAGGCCGTGCGGCAGGACTACGGTGCCGCGGACCATCTGATCGGCATGCTTGGGATCGACTCCAAGGCGGAGCGTGACTTCCACCGTTTCGTCGAATTTGGCGAATTTTACCTTTTGCAGCAAAGGCACAGCGTCAGACAGCAGATATGTACGGGCTTCCACTGCTGCACGCGCTTTGGCGACATTCTTTCCTGGTTTACGACTCATGTTGCTTCCTTATCTCCCACCGCCCGGCATGTTCCCCGTGGCCGTGGTGTTAACGATTGCGAACGCGTTGGACGCGTTTGCGGTAAAAAATCAATAATCAGGCTGTAACTTCAATGCCCATGCTGCGAGCCGTGCCTTTGATGCTCTTGATAGCGGCATCGAGCGAGGCGGCATTCAGGTCTGGCATCTTTTGTTTTGCAATTTCCTGGACCTGTTTCTCCGTGACCTTGCCCACCTTATCCTTGTTCGGGGCGCCAGCGCCTTTGGCCACTCCAGCCGCACGCTTCAGCAAGATGGATGCCGGCGGCGTCTTGGTGATGAAGGTGAAAGAGCGGTCATTGTAAACCGTGATGACCACCGGAATGATCAGGCCGGCCATCTCTTTGTTCTGCGTGCGCGCGTTGAACTGCTTGCAGAACTCCATGATGTTGATCTGCGCCTGGCCGAGGGCAGGGCCCACCGGAGGAGCCGGGGTAGCTTTACCGGCTTCAATCTGGAGTTTTACGGATGTCTGTACTTTTTTCGGTGCCATCTGTTTTTCCTGAATTTCTGAATTGCGATTGCAATTTGCGATTAGGCATGATTCAAAATCGCAAATCACCAATCACAAATTATCCAGTTACGAAATTGCTCAATTACAAATCGCGCTACGCCACTTTTTCCACTTGTCCAAACTCCAATTCCACCGGAGTTGAACGTCCAAAGATTGTGACCATTACTTTCAGGGTTTCGCGATCTTCGTTTACTTCGTCCACCTGGCCGTTGAAGTTGGCAAAAGGTCCGTCTGTAATGCGTACTGTCTCGTTCTTTTCAAACTTGACCTTGATCTTCGGCTTGTCCTTGGCGGCGCTTACCCGATAGATGATCTGGTTCACTTCATCTTCCGAAAGCGGCGTGGGGTCATTGGCCGTGCCAACAAAGCCGGTGACGCGAGGCGTGGACTTCACCACATGCCATACGTGGTCACCTTCACCGCCGCTACGGAAACCTGTGAGGTCCATCTGCACCAGAACATAACCCGGGTAGAACATCCGCTCCACGGTGTACTTCTTCCCGTTACGGATTTCCGTGACCGGCTCCGTGGGGATGACTACCTTGCCAATTTTTTCCTGCAAACCAAACGCGATAATGCGCGATTCGAGCGACTCTTTTACCTTGCGCTCAAAGCCCGAATAGCTGTGGATGATGTACCACTTCATATTCGGATTGACCGGTTCGCCAGGGACCGGCTGACCCGTATCTGGCGAGTTTGCCGCTCCGACTGTATTCTGCTCTTCCATACCTGAAATCAACTTTCCCGGATGCTGCTCTAACGAGGCTTCTTAATTCACGCTTCGTTGACGACGCTACCGCCCGTGGTGCAGCACCCAATTAACGCCTCTGGCCATGGTCTGATCGACGGCGAAGAAATAAGCCCCGAACAGAACGACCGTAATAATCACAACCAGCGTGGTGGCCTGGACTTCCCTGCGACCCGGGAACGTGACTTTCCGCATTTCATTGCGAACGTCTGTGAGGAAATTTTTCGTAACCGCGGGAAACTGCATGAGCTTGCCACTCAGACTCTGCTCTTCACGCGCCATTGTTGTTGCCTTTGCCATTTTCCTACCTACCTTAAATCCCACCAGCAAAATGTGGCAGGGGCGGAGGGATTCGAACCCCCAAGTCCGGTTTTGGAGACCGGCAGTTTAGCCGTTGAGCTTACGCCCCTCCGAGAATGAGTAATTGTCAAAATTGGTAATTGGGTAATTTGAACCCCAACTACTTTTGACCGGGAGTACTTTGTACGGGTCATCCAACTCCAAATTCAATTACCCGATTACCAAATTACTCAATTACCCAATCTATTTAACTTCTTTGTGTCCCGTGTGCTTGCGGCAGCGCTTGCAAAACTTCTTCATTTCCAGCCGACCCGTTGTTGTCTTCTTGTTCTTGGTCGTTGAATAATTCCGCTCTTTGCAATCACCGCACTGTAACGTAACAATCTCTCGCATAAACCCAGCCTTTAGCTATTAGCTTTTAGCCATTAGCTCTTGATGTCGAACGGTTAAATCACCGCCGCTCTTTCAATTTGTATTTCTGATTTGTGATTGGCCGAATTCAGCAAATCACCAATCACAAATCGCCAATTACTTCAGTTACTGAATAATCTCGCTGATGGTTCCAGCGCCCACGGTGCGTCCGCCTTCGCGGATGGCAAAACGCAGGCCCTTTTCCATGGCCACCGGCGTAATCAGCTCAATCACCAGTGACACGTTGTCGCCGGGCATCACCATCTCAGTGCCCGCCGGCAGTTCCGCCACGCCCGTTACGTCCGTGGTGCGGAAGTAGAACTGCGGACGATAGCCCTTGAAGAATGGCGTATGACGTCCACCTTCTTCTTTTGTCAGCACGTAGATTTCAGCCTTGAACTTGGTGTGCGGCGTAATCGATCCGCCCTTGGCCAGCACCATGCCGCGCTCCACGTCTTCCTTGGCCGTGCCGCGCAGCAGCAGACCGGCGTTATCGCCCGCCATGCCTTCGTCCAACTGCTTCTTGAACATTTCCACGCCGGTCACAACCGTCTTGCGGGTCTCGCGGAAGCCCACGATCTCAACTTCCTCGCCCACCTTCACCTTGCCACGCTCAATACGGCCTGTAACCACCGTGCCGCGGCCGGAGATGGAGAAGATGTCTTCAATCGGCATCAGGAACGGCTTGTCTATGGCGCGCTCCGGCAGGGGTACGTACTTGTCCACCGCTTCCATGAGCTCGTCAATCTTGGCTTCCCACTTGGCTTCGCCGTTCAGGGCGCCCAGCGCCGAGAGCCGGACCACCGGGATATCGTCGCCGGGGAACTTGTAGCTCTTAAGCAGCTCGCGCACTTCCAGCTCAACCAGGTCCAGCAGCTCAGGATCATCCACCGCGTCGCACTTGTTCAGCGCCACCACGATGGTAGGGCACGCCCACCTGGCGGGCCAGCAGCACGTGTTCACGCGTCTGCGGCATCGGGACCGTCCGTGGCCGCTACCACCAGAATGCCGCCATCCATCTGCGCCGCGCCGGTGATCATGTTCTTGATGTAGTCGGCGTGACCCGGGCAGTCCACGTGGGCGTAGTGACGGTTGGCCGTCTCATATTCCACGTGCGCCGTGGCGATGGTGATACCGCGCTCGCGCTCTTCCGGCGCGTTATCAATGGAATCAAACGAGCGGAACTTGATCTTCGGGTTGTGCTTGCTCAACACCTTGGTGATGGCCGCCGTCAGCGTGGTCTTGCCGTGGTCGATGTGCCCAATCGTCCCGACATTCACGTGCGGCTTGCTGCGGTCAAATTTTTCCTTTGCCATTGCTTCTCCTCAATCTCCCAAATGCGGGGCGGCCCCGCCGCTACTCTAATAGTTGTAGCGATAAACCTTGCTGAACTTCTGGCGGAGCCTGGGGTCAACCTTTTCGATCAACTCCAGGTAATACTCACGCATCAATGCCTGGTCTGAAACCGTAAGCGATTCATAAAGCTCTTTGGCTGTTTTGCCGGAACGTGCCAGCGTCACATCCACCTGCTCAAAAATTCCGGAACCTGCAATACGCTCAAACTCCCGCGCACTAATGTTCTTGCTTTGCAGCCGGCTATAGAACTTCTCCAGCGCGCTGGAACTGAAGATGCGATCAATCGCGCCCTTCAACGGTTCATAATCTTCGGTTTTCTGTACTGCAATCTGAGCCTGCTGATATGCCATGTGTCATTCATTCTAGGGCTCCGCAACGCTTCGCTGCTTCACGCTCCGTTCGCGCTATACGGCGCTCACTCTGCGTTCACCCTTTCATTCCAGGGCTCCGCAACGCTTCGCTGCTTCGCCCTCACGCTTCGTCTGCCACTTCCTATCTTCAAAACCTATGGAGCGGGAGACGGGAATCGAACCCGCGACCAACAGCTTGGAAGGCTGTGACTCTACCACTGAGTTACTCCCGCTTAAATTCCGCCCTCTTCCGGCTCGTTTTCTCCGCGGATCTTTTGCGCCTTCCAATGCAACACCGTCCGGGCAGCAAAGAATCCAAGAACTACCATGGTGAAACCGCGAAAGCTGATGTGTCCGCCCGCTAGCTGAACTGGCGAATTGTCCATGGTGAACCACGCCAGCAACGCAAGACCCGCAAACGCCGCCAATGCCACCCAAAGCCGCTTCTCTATTGCTGCATCGAAAAAACTCTTCTGTTTCAAGGGCTCCGCAACGCTTCGCTGCTGCGCCCTCACACTCTGCTCGCGCATTTCGGCGCTCGCTCCGTGTTTCACCCCGTCTTTATCGCAACCACGCTTGCGCTGTTGCGATTCTTACCAAGGGAGTCGCTCATTATTTCAGCGGTTCCGCTTTCGCTTCACCGCCAACTGAGCTACATCATCCCTCAACAAATTCTGGAGCTGATGACCAGGATTGAACTGGTGACCTCTCCCTTACCAAGGGAGTGCTCTACCAACTGAGCTACATCAGCCCTCAAAAACTTCGCGTGTCGAAGAGGTCACCCGGTGACTTCTCTCTTCCGTTGCGACTACGCTTCGCTGCCGCAACGCTTACCAAGGGAGTGCTCTTTATTTCGGCGGGTTCCGCTTTCGCTTCACCCGCAACTGAGCTACATCAGCCCTCAAAAAAATCATGGTGCACAGGGGAGGATTCGAACCTCCGTAGCTCCTGAGAGCGGCAGATTTACAGTCTGCTGCCATTAACCACTCGGCCACCTGTGCATTGACCCGGCAAAACAAAGCTGCCAGGAATCCCGCATCACCGAGTCAGCTTTACAGCCGAACACTCGCGGGCACGTGCTCACAACTGCGAATCGTTCTGGCCGATCAGGAATGCTTCCGCTTATTCAACGGGCAGAGCAAAATCAGGAGACGCGCAAACATACTTCCGCTTCTGACGCCAAAAACGGGAAACGGAAAGTATCTCAGTGGAATGCTTCCGGTAGAAAAATTCTGGGTGCGCAGTGCCTGCTTCAACTCCGGAAGCGCGCCAGCTTTTCGCGTTCCGGCAATCCTGTTAACAACTGGAGCTGGCGAAGGGATTTGAACCCCCGACCCTCTGATTACAAATCAGATGCTCTACCAGCTGAGCTACGCCAGCACAATTCTCCCCATAATGGGGCAAGTAAATAAGTTAGCACAGCGGCAATCCGCGTGCAACAGCCACACACGATCCAATTTCTTAAATGTTTTAGCGGGAACGTGCCCGAAATGATAACGCCAGAAGATTGTATCAACTCCATCCCGATTAGGCGAGTTAGGGAACACGTGTTGTCACCGGGTGCTCTATACTGAATCAGGATGACAAAGACCCGCAAAGTACTGATTACAGTCCTTTTACTAGCCACGACGGCTGCGTGCGTTTTATTTTTCTTTCTCCGCGCCGCAACCACGCCTGAAATTGTGCGCCTGCTTCCAGAAGGCGAGATGGTTCTCTACGCCAATTTGAAACCCGTACACCTCTTTTGGCAGGCGAACAAGCCGGTAGAGATCGAAGGCGAGTACCACGACTTCATCAACCAGACAGGTATTGATTTCGAGCGTGATCTGGATGAAGTAGCCATGTCCCGGCGTGACACGCCCGACGGCCGCGATACCGAATCATCCGAAATTTTTGTCGGGCGCTTTGACCATCCCCGACTGGAAACCTACCTGGCGAAAATATCGTCCTCGCAGGAAGACTATTCCGGCCGGAAGATCTTCGTGGTGCCGCATGAAGGTCACACCGTGCGCGTGACAATCCTGGGCGCAGATCGCATCGCCGTCACCAATATGGCGGCCGCAGACGTAATGCACGAGATGATTGATGCCGACAAGAAGCTTCCGGCTGGACCTTCACTCGTGCAAAACTTCCATGATAAAGTGCCGCTCGGATCCCTGGCCTGGGCGATTGTGCGCGTGGGTTCGAGCACAAAAAATCAGTCTCCGGCGGATGGAGCTTTGATTTTCTGGAGAACACGGTCACAGTAGCTTCGCTCAGATACAAAGGGGACCTTCTGGTACGTGCCGACGTAATTGCCGGCACGGAAAAGGAAGCAAAGCAGGTTGTCGATTCGGCCGCGTCATTCGTCTCCATGTATCGTACCGTGGCTCTCTCTGTGGGAACCAAAGGCGCCGATCCCGATGTGAAAGCGGCAATCGATAGCATCACGGTGCAGCAAAAGGACAACACTGCCATCTTTTCCGCGACACTGCCGCAACGAATGTTGAAGAAGCTTTTCTCTGAAGCCCAGTCACAGGCTGCGCAAACACCCACGCCCGTTCCGGCTCCGCCCTCTCGTTCATCTTCATCGAGCGGCGGCAAAAGAAAGCGCTGACGTTGCGAATTAGGCGATAATGGCTGATCAAAGGCAAAAGCAAAAAGCACAGCTTAATCGCTGTGCTTTTCTTGATTCTTAAGATGTTCGTTTTTTACAGCGACCCTGATGCCACCTGCTGCGTAAATGTAAAGCGCAGATATTTATAGGGGTTCACTGGAGTATTGAAGATACGGACTTCATAGTGAAGATGCGGGCCGGTGCTGCGTCCGCTCTGGCCCACATAACCGAGGGTATCGCCGCGGTGAACGAGTTGGCCTGGGCTTACGGCAAAGCCGGACATGTGACCATAAAGTGTGCTTATGCCATTGCCATGGTCAACCATGACAGTGCGGCCATAGCCATTCATCTGACTTGAAAAACGAACAATGCCATCCGCCGGGGCGATGATGCGCGTACCTACTTCACCGGAGATATCCACGCCACGGTGGAATGCGCCTTCACCACTGAATGGATCAATACGTTCGCCAAATGATCCGGTGATTCTGCCCTGGACAGGCCAGAGAGTTGGCGCTGCGGCCAGGCGGATCCAGTCACGTGTGCTGGCGTCACGCAGTTCGCCCATACTGATGCCGACCGATGCGGCGCCGCTCATGGCTGTCATGCGAAGCGCATAGAACTGTTGCAATGAAGCCGAGGCGGGATCGTCATCCTGGAAAGCGGGATCCGGTTTTAGACCGTACAGCGAGGAAACTTCGCCGGCCAGTGAACTCAGGGACTGGGCCTGAAGTTCATTTTCCTGCGCGATCTGTTCCAACTGTGCGTATTGGTCCTTAAGGGCTTTTTTCTCTTCGCGAAGCTGGTTATAGTGTTGTGCCTTGAGCGCCATGCGAGTGTAAGACCCAGCCATGCCTGTGATCGTCAGCATGCCAATGACAGCGCCGGCAATGAAGACATAGGCATAGTGGATTGGAACCGGAATTTTAAGAAGTTCGCCTTCTGTATTCCGGGCCACCAGCATGATGTAAAAACGTTTCCGCAAAAAGTCCTCCGAACGGATTGTGGGTCTTCCCTGGCGCCGTCTGCGGGACGGTCTAGCCGATTTTGTTCTGCCGCTCTGTTGACCGAAGGTGCTTCGGTTGGCGGCGGTCACTACGGAACCTTGAGGTTAGGTAACCTTAACAAGGGCATTCCTGAGTGTCAATCAGGGTTCGGCCGGCGCAGGGGTGACCGAAGGTCGATTCCGGGGCGCTAAACCGGTGCAAATGGACACTGTCCTGGCGGTTTTTCATGCCTCTCAATACATGTATTCAACTATCGGCTGGTCATCCTTAGCCTCAAGCAGCCATTGAGAAATTTTGCCTGGTTACAACAAAAGTCCTTATGTTCTCAGCAGTTAGCGCTTATATTGGACTGGATGCCAGGGCCGGAAAGACAACTGATAGAGCACATACGCCGGCTGGCCGGAACAAAACAGAGCCACAACCGCGCCGTAATCAGGGGCATGGGCGATGATACTGCCGTTTTACGATTGGACGCGGGCAATGAGCTTCTTGTTACCACCGACCTCTGCGTGGAGGGCATTCATTTTCGCCGCGAATGGCACCCGGCAAACTGCGTAGGCCATCGCTGCCTGGCGCGTGGATTGAGTGACATTGCTGCCATGGGTGGCGAACCCATCGCCTGTTTCCTTTCCATTGGACTGCCGGAGAACCTGCCCCAGAGGTGGGTGACACAGTGCGTGCAGGGACTGGCAGCCCTTGCCCGGCCCTTCGGGGTGGAACTGGCGGGTGGAGATACGTCAGCGGCGAACTCGGTTACGGCTGACATCGTTGTTGTGGGCCAGGTTCCAAGAGGCAAGGCAATCCTAAGATCGGGCGCGAAACCGGGCGATCGGATTTATGTAACCGGAGAGCTGGGTGAATCCGCCGCTACGCTGCAACGGCTTTTCGCCGGCGAAAAGATATCATCATCAAGGCAAAACCGGCATTTCTATCCCAATCCTCGCATTGCTGTCGGCCAGTATCTACGGCGAAAGAGATTGGCGACAGCCATGATCGACCTGAGCGACGGCCTCTCAGTGGATCTAAGCCATATCTGTGATCAAAGCCGGGTAGGGAGTATGATTCGCGCAGCCCAGATTCCCGTCGCCCGCAAGGCGACGCTTGAAGTGGCCTTACACGGCGGCGAAGATTACGAACTGCTGTTTACCGCAGGTTCGAGCACCGAAATCCCAGGAAAAATTGAGGGAGTCAGGGTTACCGAGATAGGCGCAGATCATCGACGATCAAATTATGGTTCGCAAATGCAGATTCTGGGGGAAAATGGGGCGCGCAGGCCGCTGAAGCCCCAGGGATGGCAGCATTTCAGCCGGGGCAAACGGGCCTGAATTACGCAAGCGTAAAAGAATTTCGACTGGGAAACTTTGTTTAGTTTGATTCGTAGGATGGTTTATGAGCACACCTTCGTCAGCAACACCGAATATGTCTGCCGAACCGGCACAGCCGCGTTTGTCAGAGCCGGCGCGATTAATCAATGTCTTTGTAAGTCCTGCAAAGACTTTTCAGGACATTCGCCAGAACGCCAGTTGGTGGGTTCCCCTGGTGATCATCTCGGTTTTCGCTATTTTCTTTTTCCAGACAATCGAGAGAAAAGTCGGGTTTGATGAAGTGGCACGTCACTCTCTGGAGAACAATTCCAGAATCCAGCAATTGCCTGCCGCCCAACAGGAGCGGACATACGCAATCACCGCGAATTTCCTGAAGTATAGCGGCTACGCCAGCCCCATTTTTATTCTTTTCTATGCAGGAATCATCACCGGCGTGCTGTGGTTCAGTTTTAACTTTTTTATGGATGCGCAGATTCCCTTCAGCCGCGCCATGGCAATTGTGATGTATGGCTGGCTGCCAACGCTGGTGGGAACAACCCTGAGCATAGTGACGATGATCCTGGGCAATCCTGAAGGTTTTCGAATGGAAAATCCTGTGGGTACAAACCCGGCGTATTTCATGGATCCTGCCGGCACATCAAAGTTTCTTTATACAACGTTGACGGCTTTCGACGTGATTTCGCTCTGGTGCGTGGTACTGATTGGAATCGGTTTCGCTCTTAATGCCAAAAAGAAGATTTCAGCGGGAACTGGCATTGCCGTTGTGGCGGGCTGGTTCTTTGTTTATAAACTGGGAGCTGCGGCATTAGCGGCTTTGCGCAGCTAACGATTAAACCAGATAAATCAGCCATTTAGACGCCATTTCGCCCCCTTCAACGGCGGCCAGTCACGGCCGCCGCCGACGTATGTTTTAATAAGAACTTCATCCATGGCTGATTTGCGCACCACAATCCGGCGGCGGCTTAAAGCTGCCAGCCGCACCTTCCGAGAGATCATGATGATCGCCAAGGGTGTGGTCTCAAAAGACCATCCTGTTCAGGTGCATATCATCCCCATGCGCCGCTGCAATCTCTCCTGCGCATACTGCAATGAGTATGACGACGTTTCACAGCCAGTACCTCTCGAAGAGATGTACCGCCGCATCGATAAGCTGGGCCAACTTGGAGCCACGCTCATCACCATCAGCGGTGGTGAGACGCTGCTGCATCCGCAGTTGGATGACATTATTCGCCGCATCCGCCAGAACGGCGCGATCGCCGGCCTGATCACCAATGGCTACCTGCTCACACCTCAACGCATTCAACAGTTGAATGACGCGGGACTCGACCACCTGCAAATCTCCATTGACAATGTGCAGCCCGACGAGGTCTCCAAGAAGTCCCTTAAGGTATTGGACAAGAAGCTGCAATGGCTGCGCGAACATGCTGACTTCCACGTGAACATCAATTCCGTGATCGGCGCGGGTGTAAAAGACCAGTGGGATGCCGTGACCATCGGCAAGCGCGCTGTGGAACTGGGATTTACCTCAACCGTTGGCATCATTCATGATGGCAGCGGGCAACTGCGTCCGTTGGGTGAAGAAGCGCAGACCGTTTTCGCGGAGATGAAGAAGCTGGGCAAACACAGTTACGCCCGCTTCAACTCCTTCCAGAACAACATCGCCCTGGGCAGGCCAAATCAGTGGCGATGCCGCGCCGGAGCCCGCTACCTTTATGTCTGCGAAGATGGTCTGGTCCACTACTGCTCGCAGCAGCGGGGCTTCCCGGGAATTCCCCTGGCTGACTATGGTGTGAAAGACATTGTCCGAGAGTACTTCACGGAAAAGTCCTGCGCGCCCAATTGCACCATCTCCTGCGTGCACCAGACGTCCATCGTTGACTTCTGGCGCGACCCGCAGACCGGTACTTCCCATGAGATCATTCCATCCCGCTCCGAAACAGCCTGAGCTGGTGACGATTCAGGTCAATGAGCAAGAATCGGCAATGGCCGATTAGTTTTTCCACCCCGAGAGAAGCGAGTGCTTGAAGAGTGTTATGGAGCGCAGGCGCCCTCGCCTGCGAGATTGCTGCGTATTTATGTCAGTTTAGCGCTTCCCTTAACGCTGCTCGCGCCAGGGTGCGCGTAGAGTCAAGAGTGGGCAGCGGAGAATCGTCGTCGCTGACCAGCAGCGGAATCTCCGTGCAGCCGAGCACCACGGCATCACAGCCATTGTTTTTCATTTGCTCCATGACCTGCTGAACGTAGAACAGCGATTCCAGACTCTGGATTCCGCGAACCAGTTCATCGAAGATAATCCGGTTAATCCGGTTACGCTGCTGGGGAGTTGGAAGCTGGTAAGCGATTCCCAGTCCTTCAACTTCTCCGGATAAACCTGGCTTTCCACCAGGTATTTTGTTCCCGGTCAGTCCGAGGGTCGAATATCCCCGACGACTGGCTTCTTTCCCGACTTCCTCGGCAATGTGCAGCCATGGCAGTGGCGACCTTGGCAAGACATGCGCCATCGCCTGATGAATGGTGTTATCAGGACAGATCAAAAAATCGGCGCCGGCGCGCTGCAGAGCTTCAGCGGAGCGCAGCATCAAATCTCCAATACCTTTCCAGTCATAGTCCGCCTGCAGATACTTCATGTACTCTGCCAGGCAAATGGTGTGCATGGTCACTTCCGGATGCGCATGCTTGCCCATGAGCGGCTCGGCTTCCAGACAGATGGTCCGATAGCAAAGGGCGGCGCCTTCCGCGCTGCAACCCACAATCCCTATATGCTTAGGCATACATTCCCGCGCGTACGTTTTTCGCGCATTGGCTCGGCTTGCTTTCTCAATTCTGGCTCAACTTTTGGCAAAGGTGTCAATCTGCTGGAGGAAACGCACCTTTTTATCAACCGGCAGGAATGACGCTTCAAAGGAATTCCGTGCCAGTTCCCGCAGATGATCTTCCGTAAATCCAAACTCCTGGTGGGCGATTTCATATTCCTTGTTCAGGGTGGTCTGGAACATGGCCGGATCATCCGTGTTAAGGGTGATCATCAGTCCTTCATCAAAAAACCTACGTACCGGATGCTTGCTTAACTCAGTGATGGCACCGGTTCGTAAATTGCTGGCAATACAGAGTTCCACCGGAATCTGCTTGTGCGCCAGGACTTCCAGCAATTCCTCATCTTGAACGATGGAGAGTCCATGGCCGATGCGTTCAACGCCCATGTTCAGGGCCCCCCAGACTGACTCCGGTCCCGCGGTCTCGCCTGCATGCGCGGTTAGATGCAATCCATCATTCGCGGCCTGCTTGTAAAGATCACGAAACCACTCTGCGGGACCGCGACGCTCATCGCCACCAATGCCGATTCCCGCCACGTTCCGGTCACGCCGCTCGGCTGCCAATGTAAATACCTCGGCTGCGGCTTCGGGTCCGAAATGTCGCACCGCGTCAAAAATCCAGAGCAGTGAGACGCCAAAGTCACGCTGCCCGCGTTCCCGTCCGCGTTCCAGACCGTCAAAGATGGGGCTAAAATCCTGCCCGCGCCAGCGGATTACGCCAACACTTACGTAAACTTCAGCATGCACCACGTTCTGCTGGCGAAGCTTCTGCATCAGCCGATAGGTAATGAACTCGTAGTCTTCAGGCGTGCGCAGACGTTCCGTTACAGCCTTGAAGGCCATCAGGAATCCATTGAAGTCCTTGTAGGAATAAAGATCACGAACGTCATCTTCGGTAAGCGCATCACCACTGCCGCGCACGTCATAACGATTATTCTCCGTGGGCAATGGAGTGTTGTAGCGGCGGCTCAGCTCAGCCAGAGTTGCCGGCTCTACGCTTCCTTCCAAATGCAGATGCAGTTCTGCTTTGGGTAAGGCCTGGATGAATGACCGGTCCATAATGCGATCATCCCTTGGTTGTGGCCGCAGTTTCGGCATTAAGCCCGGCAAATTCGCTGTGCTTTCGACTATAGAAGTAATAGATGACCAAGCCAATGGCGAGCCATCCGAAAAAGCGGATCCATGTGATCACCAGCAATCCTGCCATGAGTGAAACGCACAGCACCACGGAGATGATGGGGAATAAAGGCACAAATGGAACTTTGAATCCACGAGTGCGTTCGGGCTGAGATCTTCGTAAAAATAGTACCCCCAGTGAAACCAGCACAAAGGCGAAGAGGGTCCCGATGTTGGATAAATCAGCTGCTTCGCCGATATCAACAAGGCCGGCTGGGATTCCCACGGCGGCGCCGGCAATCCACGTGGACCAGTGTGGCGTGTCAAAGCGGCAGATGGACGAGAAAAGCTTCGGCAACAATCCATCGCGTGACATGGCGAACCATATGCGCGTCTGTCCGTATTGAAATACCAGCAGCGATGAAATCATGCCCATCAAGGCGCCGATCACGATGATGGCCTGAAGCCAGCGGTTCGCACCCAGCTTTGCCAATGCGTAAGCTACAGGCGCAGCCGCAGCGTCAGCATTCTCGCCGGAGAAAGTGCTGTACTTCATCATGCCGAGCAGCACAATGGCCACACCGATATATAGAATTGTGCACACAACCAGTGAAGCGATGATTCCGAAAGGAATATCTTTTTGCGGATTTTTGGCTTCCTCGGCGGCCGTGGAGACGGAATCGAAGCCGATGTATGTAAAGAAGATGATGGCGCCGCCGGAGATCACACCCGAAAATCCAGAGGGCGCAAAAGGATGGAGGTTGACCGGGTTCACCAACATTCCACCGACTATCAGGAAGGTGAGGATTGCCCCGATCTTCACGATCACCATTACGTTGTTGGCTTCCGCCGATTCGCGGATACCCCAAACCAGCAACACAGTCAGGACAAAAACAACCAGGAACGCCGGAACGTTAAAGTATGCGCCAGTCCAGCCATTCCCCGCCCAAACAGGTGATGACCACTTGTCAGCGATATGCCAGCCAAATTGCCCGATCTGTGCCTTCATATAGCCGGCGAATCCCACCGCAACAGCCACATTGCTGACCGCATATTCAAGGATCAGGTCCCAGCCAATGATCCAGGCAATCAGTTCGCCCAGCGTTGCGTATGAATAGGTATAAGCGCTGCCGGCAATCGGAATCATGGAAGCCAGTTCCGCGTAACAGAGTCCGGCAAAGCTGCAGGCGATGGCGACCAGCAGAAAGGAAATGGCGATCGCCGGTCCAGCCGGAGGACGGCCATGCAGCAACACACCGGACAAATTGCCGTGCCGCAGCAGATTCTGAAATACATCCAGCACCTGAGCATGCAGCAATGAAGGTTGAGAGAATTCGCCCGCGGCAGCGGTGCCAGTGAGCACGAAAATACCGGAACCAATGATGGCGCCAATACCCAATGCGGTGAGTGACCACGGGCCCAGCGTCTTTTTTAGACGGTGCTCGGGGTTCTCAGAATCAGAGATGAGCTTGTCAATGGACTTCTTGGCAAACAGTTGGCTGGCCAGAAGCTCCTCCTTCAACCTATATGTGCTGAATGCAAAGTCACGCTACGTCTGCAAAAGCCGCATGGATAAGAAAATGAAACGCGGCGGAGACACCGCTTGAGCGTCTCCACCGCTGACATTTTTGCGCTTACCGCTTGGACGTGCCGCGCGCCAGCTTCTTCACTTTTGACTTCTTGCTGCCACGTGGGTAGTCCCGTTTTTTCTTGGGCGCCTGTTTCTTGCGCGC
This sequence comes from Terriglobia bacterium, assembly GCA_963824835.1. Taxonomy (GTDB): domain Bacteria; phylum Acidobacteriota; class Terriglobia; order Terriglobales; family Acidobacteriaceae; genus Angelobacter. Next base: position 101,505 of record CAWGRA010000005.1, read on the forward strand.
GGTGCGCTTTGATTTCTTACGTTCTTCCTTGCTCAGTGCTTTCGTATTTGCCATTCACCTTGTCCTATTTAATGATCTGCTGCGATCGCATCCGCAGTTTTCGGCCTTTCACGCCAGATCCGCGGTTAAATTCCGGTTCTTATGCGCGTTCCAGCTGGGCATATTTCTCCACCAGCTTTTTTAATCCGAACCGAGGGAATTGTACCGTAATCTTGGCCGATTCTCCCTCTCCTTCTCGTTGATAGACAACACCTTCGCCGAATTTCGGATGTTTCACCCGCTGTCCGGGACGAAATGACGATTTTGAAGCCGGCGCATCAGCTGTGATCTGAGGTCGCGTGAATTTCTTGCCTCGAGAGGCAAAAAACTCCGCGATGTTGTCGATGGAGTTGTATTTCGGCCCGGCATACGTGCTGCTGTTCGAAGACGGCTTTTGCTGCCGAGGTGGCGCTGCATAACTTGTGGGCGCGCTCTGGTCTTCATCCTCATAGCTGTAATGCTGGTCAGCGTATTCAGTGTTGCGCTGGCTGCTGCTCCGTGACTGCCTCGGGGTAGCCCAGATAATCCAGCAGATGGGCCGGAATCTCCTCCAGAAACCGTGATGGAATGCTGGCATCCGGCATGTCTGTTCCGTAACGACGGCGGAACTTTGCCTGGCTGACCACAAGCTGGTCCATAGCGCGCGTCATGCCCACATAGCAAAGACGGCGTTCCTCTTCCATCTGGTCAGGATCATTGAACGCCCGCGAGTGCGGGAACAAACCTTCTTCCAGTCCGATCAGGAACACCAGGTTAAATTCCAGCCCTTTGGCGGAATGCAGCGTCATCAAGGTGATCTTTCCGCGCGGATCATAGGTATCCACGTCACTCACCAGCGCTGCGTGGTCCAGAAACTCCGCCAGTGATTCGCCACGATCATGCGAGTCCATGGCCGCATTCACCAATTCGCGCAGGTTCTCAATGCGCGCGAAGGCATCCGGCGTGGCTTCTTCTTCCAACTGCTTGATATAGCCGGTGCGGTCAATGAGGAACTTCAAAACTTCTGGAATGGATGCTGCGCCACCAGGAGCGCGAAAGCCTTCCACGGCTTCTGCTGGAGCTTCGGGAGATGGTCCGAGATCGTCATTGGCCCCGATTTCATCACTCATTTCTCGGCATTTCATCGGGCGCGAAAGCCAGATCTGCATCGTCACCCATCTACTTCATGGTCCCGCATGTCGGCTTCGATCAAATGCAGCGCCAAAATCAAAACTGATATTGCTGCCCAGCTCTTCCGGATCGAAGGAGACGTCTGCTTCTGGTTCGGGTTCCGGTTTTCTCCGTGCCTCCGTGTCTCCGTGGTGAAGTTTCGCCGTTTCGCTCACCCGATTGGCAAATGTCCCGAGAAACATCGATCGCGCGTCTTCAATCAGCTCCTTGAAAGCATTTGAGCGCAGCCGCCGCTCGGGCGGGAACCAGACCGCGATCAATCGCTTCCCCAAGGGCGCCCCAGAACGAAATGCCTGTTTCCAGTGACAGCCGCTCCAGAGTTTCCACCGTGGCTTTGCCGATTCCGCGCGCCGGCGTGTTGATGACGCGCAGAAAAGCGATGGAATCCTGCGGATTATTGATCAGCTTCAAATAGCTGATCATGTCTTTGATCTCAGCGCGCTCGTAGAAAGAAAATCCGCCCACCACCTGATACGGCAACTGGTAGCGGCGCATGGCTTCTTCCACCAGACGCGACTGCGAATTCAGACGGTAAAGCACCGCCACGCGCGGCTGTTCGTCGCCTTCCTCCGTGGCTTTTCTGATGTAAGTGGAAATGAAGTCTGCGGCAAAGAGAGATTCATTTTCCCCGTCCGGCGCTTCGTAATAGCCAATTCTGGCGCCGCCCTGGCGCTCCGTCCACAGCATCTTGCCTTTACGCTTGACGTTGTTGGCCACCACGGCGGATGCGGCTTCAAGAATGCTCTGGGTGGAACGGTAATTCTGTTCCAGGCGAATGACTTTGGCTTCGCCGAAGTCTTTCTCAAAATCGAGAATGTTGCGTATGTCCGCGCCGCGCCAGGAATAAATGGACTGGTCTTCATCGCCGACCACGCACAAATTGTGCCGCTCACCTGACAGCAGCTTGATCAGCTCATATTGCGGACGGTTGGTGTCCTGATACTCATCAATCAGCAGATATTCAAAGCGCCGCTGATATTTTTCCCGCACTTCGGCGGACGATTTGAACAGCCGGACCGTCTCCAGCAGCAGATCATCAAAATCCAGCGCGTTATTCTTGCGCAGCTCTTTGCGATAAGCCTCAAAGACATGCGCAACTTTCTCAGTGATGGGATCGGCCGACTGAAGATAAAGCTCTTGCGGATCCAGCATGTGGTTCTTGGCCCAGGAAATCCGTGACAGCACCATGGAAGGCTTATGCTGCTTGTCATCAATCCCCAGCCGCCGCATCACGCTTTTGACCACGCTCTGCTGGTCATTGGCGTCATAGATGGCAAAGTCCTTCTTGTAGCCCACGCCGCCGATGTTGAGCGCCTCAATGTCACGCCGCAAAACGCGCACGCAAAATGAGTGAAAGGTGGCGATAAGCGGCTTGCGCAACATGCGTCCGCCGAGCAGATGCTCCACGCGCTCCACCATCTCAGCCGAAGCTTTGTTCGTGAACGTCACAGCCAGAATAGCGTCAGGTTCCACGCCCAGATTTTCGATGAGATGGGCAATGCGGAAGGTAATGACCCGGGTCTTGCCGCTGCCGGCGCCGGCCAGAATCAACACTGGTCCCTGAACGGCTTCTGCCGCTTCGCGTTGACGGGGATTGAGCTGGTCGAGTAGGTTCACTGCTGCTTAAATTTGCACTTCGTTCATTGTTGGGAAGCTTCCATGGCCATCTTGCGGCAGGCCTCGCATCCGCAGTACTCGCGCAGGTAGTCCCAGGAATAAATTCCGCTGGAATGGCCATCATTCCAGTTGATGTTCAACGCGTAACGGCCCACCGGAGTCACCTCATTGGGCCGTACCGGCTCCTTGTACATAGGCAGGAGCGTAGCTGCTTGTTTCACCGGCTCACCCGGCTTACGGTTGTGGCTGTTGCGTTCTTCTGTGCAAGTGGCGCAGGGGCAGGCATCGCGCAGCCACTGAAAGCTGTAATGGGTGCTGTGGTCGTCTTCCCAGACAATGTCTATCCCGGTGCCGGCGGTCTTGTTCACTTTCACGGATTTTGGAGTGGCTACGGCCATAACTTTCAGTATCGCATATCCTTCGCCCTGATCAGGTAAACGACGCAGCCAGACAAGCTTTCCTGCATTCTCCTGATTGCCTTACATCCGGAAGATGCTATAAACAGAGCCTCTGATTTAAGAATGAAGATTCACGACAGTTCCGCCTCGCGCCTGCCCGGGCTCGACCTGATGCGAGCCATCGCCATCCTGTGGGTGATGTTGTTTCATTTCAGATTCATCTGCGTTCCCGCGCCTCTGACTGAGATGGCCAGAAGGGGCTGGATGGGCGTGGACCTTTTCTTTGTCCTGAGCGGATATCTGATCGGCTCGCAGTTGCTGCGGCCTTATATTTCCGGCGAGAGGCCATCGCTGGCGGATTTCTATCTGCGCCGCGTCTTTCCGTGTGCTGCCCGCATTCCTGGCCGTTCTGGCTCTTTATCTGGTTTGGTCCCGTCGTTCCGCGAAGCGCCGGGCCTCTCGCCCACATGGCAGTTCCTGACCTTCACGGAAAATTTCCGCATTGACTACTTCCATGACCAGGCTTTCTCTCACGTGTGGTCACTCTGCGTGGAAGAGCATTTTTATCTGGTGCTTCCGATCCTGGTTTTAGTGATGATGAGAAAGCCCAGCTTCGGCAAAACCCTGACGATCGATTATTGGGATTCTGCTTCTCGGCATGACTTTCGCGGGTATGTGTTCAACCATCAGCTTGCCCAGGGACTCGCGTCCGACGACCGTGAGCGATTTCATCACGCTGTACATCGAAAAGATCTATTACCCCACATACTGCCGGCTCGATGGGCTTCTCATGGGCGTGGTTCTGGCCGTGATCAAAACGTTTCGTCCCAGCTGGTGGCAAAAGTTGATGGCCCGCGGCTATGCGGTACTTGCCTGCGGAATCGCCTGTTGTGCGCTGGCGATATGGCTTTTCCATGATCGCTTTGGCTACCTCGCCACGGTATTTGGGTTTCCTCTGCTCTCGCTGGGTCTGGCTTTGATCGTTGCGGCCAGCATCAGCCCGCGCTGCGTGCTTTCGCGTATTCGCGGCTTCGCGCTACCTGCCACGCTGGCTTACAGCCTCTATCTCACCCACAAAGAGATCGGCCATCTTGATCAGCTTTACTCTTGGCAGGTTTCTTGCTCCGGGATCCAGGCTGGATCAAGCTTTGCCATCGTTCTTTGCCACCAGCTTTCCAGCTGCGGCTCTGCTGTATCTTCTGGTGGAGCGGCCGTTTTTGAAGTGGCGGGAAAAAATCTCTGCACGTTCCCGCCGAACTACGGCGAAGACTCTTGTCGCTGCGGGCAGTTAGACTATAATCACGCATGCCCGCATTCATCATGGTTCGTCACGGCGAAAGTGAGTCCAATCGTGACAGCTGCTTTGCTCTCTCTGGCGACGTGCCACTGACCGACCTTGGCCGCCAGCAGGCCCGCGATGCCGCCGCGCAGATTGCTCGTTTTTTCAATCCGCAGCGCGTCATCTCCAGCACTTTTACCCGAGCGCGCCAGAGCGCGGAAATCATCTCCGCGGCCCTCAAGCTTCCGCTGGAAGTAGTGGACGGCATTCAGGAACGCGATCTCGGCGCGCTTAAAGGCCAGCCGTGGCATCAACACGCTGCCATGACGGCCAGCCGATCCAATTACGACCCGGAACGGGAATGGCTGTGGCGACCTCCGGGCGGCGAGAGCTATGAAGATGTCCGCCAGCGCGTGATGCCGGTGCTGGAAGACCTGCGCAGCCGCTATCCAGCCGAAGAGTTGGTAATCGTCAGCCACGGCGCGGTGATGCGCGCTATCTGGTCACAACTCACGGGAGCGTGGATAAACTCTTTTATTCCAAGCAATTGCGCCATGCTTGCTGATTCCGCATGATGGTCAGCAGTTCTTTCCGCCGCAGGTTATTTACGGGGATGCAGTCGCCTCCTTGAGCAGCTCTAAACACGAGCAGCTCTAAAGCCGGCTGTCGCAGGCCGGTGTAAGTTGCCATTCCGGCTAACATCCTGTAAAATTTGCCTTTAACCACAAAAGCTCTGAAGCACTATTCCTTCCGAGTCAGAATCCTGGAGTCACCTGTCATGGCACAAGTTTGTGAAGTCTGCGGCAAAGGTCCGCAATTTGGAAACAAGATCAGCCACGCTCACAACGTGAGCCGTCGCCGCTGGAATGTGAACCTGCGCCCGGTGCGCGCCGTCACCAAGGCCGGCAACAAGCGCCTGCGCGTCTGCACCAGCTGCATTAAGTCGGGCAAGATCGTTAAAGCGGGCTAAGTTCGCGTCTCTAAGTTTTTCCTTTCAAAACAGAAAGCCTCCTACGCAGGAGGCTTTTGTTTTTGTTACACGATTGCTGATCGCTCAGAAGTGCAGCGTGATCCCGCCGCCTGCGAAGATGCTGTGCAAATGGTCGCTTGTAACGCTGGTAAATGATGGCATTCCCGGGAGTCCGGTGATAAAGCCATCTTTCGTAGTCAAAGTTTGGAAAGCCAACCGCAGATGTTGGCCTACAGCAATGCAATCAAGTCGATCTCAACAGCTACATCCTTTGGCAAACGAGCTACTTCCACCGTGGAACGCGCAGGCGGCGCTCCCTTGCAAACTTTTCCGTACACCTCATTCATCTGTCCGAATTCGCCCATGTCTTTAAGAAAAACAGTGGTCTTTACCACCTTCTCCCAGCTGCTGCCGGCGGCTTGAAGAATGGCCGTAAGGTTCTTGAGCACCTGCTCGGTCTGCTCCGCAATCCCGCCAACGATCAGATTATTGGTGGCCGGATCAAGGGCAATCTGCCCGGAAGTAAATAGAAATCCATTGGCCTTGATGGCCTGCGAATACGGGCCGATCGCCTTTGGGGCATTGGGAGTGGAAACAGCATCACGGGTAAAGCTCATTGGGCCTCCATGGAAGCAAGCTGCGGAATATTCGAACGTTGAAGGATATCAAATGGAAAGCGGTACTTAGCCGTTGGCACTTAGCCATTAGGTGCCACTGAAAGGCTATTCAATATTCGCAGCTAGCTAGCTTCGAGTGCGCTCTTCAGTTGAACGATGCGGAGATCCAAGTACCAATGACCAAGTGCCAATGGCCAAATGCTAGCCGGCTGCTTCTACACCTTATTCGATCTCTGCACATCATGGATTCCCGGGATTTTGCGCATGCCGCTGATCACCCGCTCCAGATGTTTTACATCTTCAATATCAATCACGATATCGATGGTCGCCTGGCTATCCGCGGTGCGGGCTTCAATGTTGCGGATATTCGCATCATCGTCACTGATCACGGCCGTAAGCTGCTTCAGCATGCCTGAGCGGTCGTCACAGAAAACTGTCAGCTTCACCGGATAAGTATTCTTGCCGTTGCTGCGGCTCATCATGGCCGGCTTGGACCATTCCACCGCAATGCGCCGGTCCACTTCATACATCAAATTGTTCACATTGGGACAGCTCGCCGCGTGCACGGCCACGCCTTTGCCGCGCGTAACGTAGCCAACAATCGCTTCGCCGCGGATTGGATTACAACATCGGGCGCGATACACCATCAGGTCGTTATAGCCGCGTACGACAATCGCTCCGGTATCGGCGCTCTGCCCGAATACACGGCGGATGACGGTACCAATCGTACTGCTCGATTTCGGCGTCTCTTCGGTGGTAGCTGCCGTTTCCTCTGACAATCCCGGCGAGAGCTTGGCCAGCACCTGGCGAGCGGAAAACTTCCCATAGCCGATGCCTGCCATCAGATCCTGCGCATTGCCCAGGCCATATTCCTTGGCAATTTGTTCCAGCTGCTTGTCTTCAAAATCTTTCATCGCCAGGCGATATTTACGCGCCTGCTTGTCAATCAGCTTCTTGCCGATCTCAATTGCCCGTTCGCGCTGGTGTATGTTCAGCCAGTGGCGGATCTTGTTGCGAGCGCGCGTTGACTTGGCGAAGCCGAGCCAGTCACGGCTGGGATTATGTCCCGGCTGCGTCATGATCTCCACCACATCGCCATTGCGCAGCTTGTTGCGTAAAGGAACAATGCGGCCATTCACCTTGGCGCCCACGCATGTGTGCCCGACTTCTGTATGCACGGAATAAGCAAAGTCAATGGCGCTGGCGTCACGCGGAAGGATCACTACTTTGCCCATCGGCGTGAAGCAGTAAACCTCTTCCGGATAAAGATCGACTTTCAGTGACGACAGAAACTCGCTCGGGATCCTTTACATCCTGCTGCCACTCCACCACCTGCCGCAACCATGAGAGCCGCTGCTCGTCTTTGGCGCTGACCGGGCTGCCGTCTTTATATTTCCAGTGCGCCGCAATGCCTTCTTCCGCCATCTTGTGCATTTCTTCGGTGCGGATCTGCACTTCAAACTGGTGGCCATCTTCGGTGATCACCGTGGTGTGCAGTGACTGGTAAAGATTCGGCCGCGGCATGGCGATGAAATCTTTGATTCTTCCCGGCACCGGACGCCACATCTGGTGGATGGCGCCCAGCACGGTGTAACAATCTTTGATCGACTTGGTAATGATCCGCACGGCGAGCAGGTCATACACCTGGTCCACGGTGATGCGTTGCCGCAGCAGTTTCTGGTGAATGCTGTAGAGCCGCTTGATGCGGCTATCCACGCGGGCTTCCACGCCGTTTTCGCGCAACTTCTGTTGCAGAACTTTGATGACCTTGGCAAGAAACGCTTCGCCTGATTTGCGGCGCGTCTCCACCGCCTCATGCACCTGCTCATAGCCAATGGGATCAACATAGCGGAATGACAGATCTTCAAGTTCGCCGCGCACCTTGCCCATGCCCAGGCGATGCGCCAGCGGCGCGTAAATCTCAAGCGTTTCTTTGGCCACGTTCTGGCGACGCTCTTCCGGCAGATGCTGCAACGTGCGCATGTTGTGCAGGCGGTCAGCCAGTTTGATCAGCACCACGCGTATGTCATCCACCATGGCCAGCACCATCTTGCGGACATTCTCCGCCTGGCGCTCTTCGCGACTGGCAAAATCAATTTTGTCGATCTTGGTGACGCCCTCAACAATGTGGACCACCTGATCGCCAAATTCGCGACGAATGTCTTCATGCGTGACTTCTGTATCTTCGATGGCATCATGCAGCAGGCCGGCCGCAATCGCCGTTGAGTCCAGCTTCATGTCTGCCAGCACCACGGCCACTTCCAGAGGATGTATAAGGTAGGGCTCGCCGGAGGCGCGCGTCTGTCCCTGATGATGCTTCAGGGAGAACTCGTAAGCTTTGCGGATGATTTCAGGATCGTCTTTAGGACGGTTTTCGGCGACCTTTGCCAGTAGCTGCTGAAACTTGGCCGTCAGCAGCTTTAGCTCTTTCTGCGAGGCCGGCTGCGGGTTTGTCGCCATATCGAATTATAGCTTGAGCCGGGCTCACGGCGTCTGAGCCGTGAGGCGAAATCCTGAGCGTAGCGAAGGATCTGCTTTTCGCTTGAGCCGGGCTCACGGCGTCTGAGCCGTGAGGCGAAATCCTGAGCGTAGCGAAGGATCTGCTTTTTCTGCTTGAGCCGGGTTCGCGGCGTCTGAGCCGTCAGGCGAAATCCTGAGCGTAGCGAAGGATATACTCTTGTCGCCAGCCAGAGCCGGATTATCCGCTCATCTAGTTCCGGATCCATTACTGGGAAACTCTGGTTCCCTGATGAAAAATCATCTCCCATCTGGAGTCGCTTAGTCGCCAAATCGATGATCGCAAGGTACGCTTTGAGGCAAGGTATGTAACCAGAGCAACATCGGGCGAGAGTGCGCGGACCGCAAAGTTCTCGACCGTTACTTTATGGTCAGCCGCCACAGCCTCGGTTCGCAGAAGCTCAATGATTGCCGACTTGTCATAGACTCTGCCCGAGCTCCCGAACTCGGTGAAGTCGTCAGCCAACAGAGCTGCTACTGCCGCAGGGGAATTACGAATCTCTTTCTTGTGAAGCGAGGTCTCCAATTCAAAGAGTTCTTCGACATCTCGATCGGAGAATTTCATGTTCTTAGCTTATGGTACCCAAAATACTTGCGCGATTTCTGCTTGCGCGTCCATACGAAGATTTACGGCAATGGCGGACTCGCAGGCCTCGCCCCGCCGATATGCTTCCCGGTCTTCAGGTCCACTTCAAAAGGCACTTCCTGATCGCTCATTACGTCCCAGCCAAAGCCGTGGAGCTTTCCGCTTTCAATGGTGGTGATCCGAACGCCTTCCCATGACAGCCGCTCACTCTGCCAGACAATCCCTGTCTTCCCAACGGCCGTTGCCGAGGTAAACCCGGTGAACAGCAGCAACTCAGCTTCTGCAACAGCTCTCAAGTCCACCACCGGCCGCTGTTCAACCTGGAACCAGCAGGCAGGGATCCGTTGCTTTCACTACATAGGCATAACCGCCCACCACCACGCAAACTGAATCGGGATCAGGACAGGCGCAAATTGCGTTCACCACCTGTTCAGAATTAAAGCCGAGAGCAAAGAAGCCTGACCACGCCGGGCCGTGTTTGGGAAGAACGCGGACATACATTCCCGCCCGGTCGCCCTCTTCCAGTTCCATGGGAAAGTGATAGAGCTTTTCCAGCGGATGAACCGGCGGCGGACCATCCAGAATCCTGGCTTCATAGCTGTGCGGGAAGGTGAAGTCAAACCGGACGTGTTGTCTCATCGTGTGTATATCTCGGGGATGATGGGTGCACCGTTACTTTCTTGCCAACTCTACACCGCCCCTACCCACCCCCGTCATCCCAAGGTCTAAAGGACTTAGCGAAATCATCCCAACGGGCAATTCTTCAAACATGTATTCTTCTATTCAATGAAAGTTACTAGTTGATTAACTGTCAAAGATCTTGTCACTCGCCCCTGGGGGCTGTTCCACTATGCCTCAGGTGCAAGCGTAAAGCAACTAAACTAAAGTTTAGCGTTGCGGGCTTTCCAGCGCGGCAGCAAACTCTTTCACCCGTTCCAGCACGCTTTTTATGTGCGTGGGCAGAGCGAGGCGGCTACCTTCTTCAATCAACGGAATCAACTTATCAAAATCAGGTCCGGAGTGGGATCCGATCAGCGCAATGCGCACGGGATGAAAAAGGTCCTTGCCTTTTACGCCCACCGCCGTCTTGATCTCGTTCATTACCGCTTTGAATCTTTCAGGGGTCAGCGGAGAATCCGCGGCAATGCGCTGGGCAAAATCCTTTACCACAGCCACAGCCTTCTCATTCCCGAATGTCTCGGCATTCTCCGGGACGGCCAATGCCGCTGCAGGGTCGGTCTTAAAGATGATGCTCGCTTTTTCGCTCAGTTGATCCAGTTTGTCCACATAGGGAACCAGCAGATCAATCAGCTTGTCCACCCACGCGATCATCTGCACGTTGGGGCTGGCGGGGAACAAGCCATCACGACGCAGGTACCCGCGACCTAATTCATGAATCTGCTCTGGAGTACTCTGCTTGATGTAATGCCGGTTGAGCCAGTTCAACTTTTCAAAATCAAATACGGCCGGCGAAGGGGTGACCCGCTCCAGGGAAAACTCTTTGATCAATTCATCTTTCGGGAAAATCTCGCGATCGCCACCCGTAGGCGCCCAACCCAGCAGCGCCAGATAATTCATCAGCGCCTCAGGCAGATATCCCATCTCTCGAAAGCTGGAAACCGAAGTTGCCCCATGCCGCTTCGATAATCTCTCACGGTCCGGCCCAAGAATGGTTGACAGATGGGCGAACTCCGGCACCGGAATCCCCAGCGCCTCATAGACCGCAACCTGTTTAGGCGTATTGGAAATATGATCATCGCCGCGGATTACGTGCGTGATCTTCATGTCCGCGTCATCAATCACCACCACGTAGTTGTAAACCGGCATGCCGGACGAGCGCACAATGATGGGATCGCTCACCACTTCATTGGAAAACTCCACGTTGCCGCGCACAATGTCATGAAAGCGGATGGGCCGCTCTGGAATGCTCAGCCGGATCGCGCCTTTTTCGCCCGATGCAAGCCTGCGCTGCACCTCCGCGGGATCAAGTCGCTTGCACTTGCCGGAATAGTTCGGTTGTTTCTGCTCGGCCAACGCCTGCTGCCGTTCCCGTTCCAGCTCTTCCGCGCTGCAAAAACAGTAATAAGCTTTCTGCTCCTTGATCAGGCGTTCGGCATAACTTTGGTAAACCGCCATCTTGTCTGACTGACGGTAGGGCGGGTACGGTCCGCCGATGTCCGGCCCCTCATCCCAGTCAATGCCCAGCCATTTCAGGTCTTCCAGAAGCTGCGTTTCATAACGCGCCTCACTGCGTTCAATATCTGTATCTTCAATGCGAAGAATGAAAGTGCCGCCCTGCTGGCGGGCAAAAAGCCAGTTGAACAGGGCAGTGCGAACGTTACCGATATGCAGTTGTCCGGTGGGCGAGGGGGCAAAGCGCACGCGAACTTTATCGCGATCCGTCATACGATGATGTTAACAAAAGAGTTTCAGCGTAAAGCAGCAGCTACCAGATGGAAGCTGGCAAATCGCACCCGGGAACTGGCATTTTCGATGGCCACTCAGGCGGGACGGGTAAAGGAACAAACCAATAACGAAATACCAAGTACCAACTAGTAATAGCTAGGGGCGAGGAGCTAGTAGCTTGTTTACCACACCGTGTCCCGGCTCACAGCTGGTTGTGTGGCGCTGCTTCTGATCAATGTCCTGGTCATGCGATCATGCCAGCCAAGCTGGTCCTCATCCACCAGGGCCCACAAGAACCCCAGCCCCAGGGAGAAGCCGGAAAGCGCGCTGGCCACGGCGCGGCAACGGCGATCAAAGACTGACACCGGTTTGCCATCAAATCTTGCCAGCTCAAGCTGGGCCAGATGCATGCCCGGCGTTCCGTGACCATGCACCAGAAAAGTGTATTGATAGAGCGTCCATAAAACGCCGCCCACGGCCACGGCACACAACAATGCCATGCGCGAATGAGGATTTTCCTCCGCCAGTTGCGTAAAAGTGACATTGAAAACGGCTGCGGCGGCCAGCACGATAGCCGAATCCACAAGCGCCAGCCATCATGCGCTGCCCAAGAGCTGCGGGTTGCGGTCCCAGTTCCAGCTCCGGCATTACCTGCTGGTGCGTAGCCTCAAGCTGGATATCGTCAAAGTTGGGAAGCTCCAACTGCTCTGCCGGAGGCGCTTTCGCTACGCGGTAACAATCGGAGAGTCATCAGCAACATGTTCGACGTTTGAACTTTCCTGCGAACCATCGTGTCCCAATTCATCGTCCTGCAAATCACTGTCCTGCAAATTACTGTTCTGCGAATAAATGCCCCGTGATTCTGATCGTGCATGCTCTGCCGTTTCTTGTGCCACGTCAGTAATACGTAAGCAACCGGGCAACAAACTTTCAGCCTCAAGCTCCTCCATGGCTGCATGGTACTCATGGACCGTTGCCGGCAAGTTTCGAAACGCGCTCGGAATCCGGCAGTCCGGGGAAAGCGGATCAAATTGGGCATTGCTGCCAACACGTTTTCGGCGTCCGCGGAGTGTGCGGGCTCCGCCGGGAAGCTTGTGCCGAACTCATCCTCGGCGAAAGGCGACCTTGCGGCGGCCTGGGCAACGAAGCGTCGCGCACGCATGATACGCGGTCAACCGGCGCTTCCTGCACCGGGAACCGCAGTTCCATGTTGGGATCACGATCGGCGCCCTTTCGCTCGAGCCCGGTGCTGTTGCACCCGAGAAGCCACCTGGTCCCGCCACAATTCCTGTTCCTGCGCAACGTCCGCAACGGATTTTTCCACCGTAATGGCGCCATAAGGAGAGAGCCCGCGGTCTAGTTCCTGAGAGTTGACGTTCTCGGATTGAATGTTCCCGGATTGCGCGGTCGTCCCGGCACTCCTCCGGCTGTGCGCACAAGGATAGGCGTTACCACAGAGAGGGCAATTCATGGAGCCGTTTTGGAGATGCCAGAGAGCGCTGGGAAGAAATGCCGTTTTGCTTTTCCAAATCAGGGCGTGTTACCTTGCCCCTTCTGGTGTTTAGCTCACGGGCATGCGAACCCAACTTATTCTAGTTATCACAGCGTTAGGGCTTTGTCACCTGTTTCTGTGGCCGTCTATAGTGACCAGCCAGGCGCTGGCATCTGCTGCCCCTGAGAACCCGCAGACTTCTTCTCCACCGACCGGCAATTGCCACCTGGTTTTGACAGCTCCTCCGGTTTTCCAACAGGTCGCACCGGAGAAAGCCGCTTCTCCTTCCCGACAGCCGCCGGCAGAGAATAAGCAAATGCCCAGGATCTCCATCTCAGAAAGTCAGCCGGTGGAGGTCAACGCGCGGCAATGCGAAAAAAACAACAACCTCTATCTGCTGACTGGCGATGTTGAAATCAAATTTGAAGACTATACCTTCCAGGGTGACATGGTGACCTATGACGCTGATTCCGGCGAGGTCACCACCACAGGCAACGCAGCCCTTGATGGTGGCACACGCGATATCCATCTGCGGGCGTCGCATGCCTCCTACAACGTTCGCAGCCGTACCGGGAAATTCTATGACGTAACGGGAAGCACCGGCTCACGCTATCAAGGCAAGAAGGTGGCGCTTACATCTTCGAGCCCCATTTTATTCAGCGGTAAAATGGTGGAACAGACGGGGCCGGATGAATACATGCTGCATGAAGGTTCGGTCACCTCCTGCGAATTTCCTCACCCTAAATGGACTTTCAATGCCAGTACCATCATCCTCCGCGTAGGGGGTTCAGCCAGAATCTACAACAGCACGTTTCGCCTGAAGGGAATTCCGGTAATCTACCTGCCTTTCGTGTCCGCTCCGGTGGAACGCCTGGGACGGCAAAGCGGCTTCCTGATTCCAAACGCCGGCACATCCACCGCCAAAGGGCAATTCGTTGGCGATTCATTTTACTGGGCCATCAATCGCAGCGCTGATGCCACGCTGGGCGCGGAATATCTCTCCAAACGCGGATGGTCTCTGATTGAAAGCTTCCGCGCCAAACCCAGCCAGAAATCATTCATCAACTTCAATTATTTTCAGGTTCTTGATCGCGGCATTGTGCAGAATGTGCAGCAGGCTGGCGCGCCCGCGGGCCAGACCGTCCCGACCAAATTCAATCAGGGCGGTGAAGACATCAAACTCACCAGCGAGACCACCTTCGCGCATGATGTGCGTGGCGTGGCTTCGCTCGATTATTTGAGCTCGTTTGCGTTCCGTCTGGCATTTACTGACAATTTTTCCCAGGCCGTGAACTCTGAAGTGAAATCAACCGCGTTTGCCACCAAAAACTATCAGGGGTTTTCACTCAATGCCTTCGGCTCGCGCTACCAGAATTTTCAGAGCAGCACCAACAATGATGACACCATTTCCATTATTCACGTGCCGGCAGTGGAGTTTGGCAGCGTGTGACCAGCGGATTCCCGGGACACCGCTCTATGGCTCATACGACTTTGCCGCGGAGGGCTTGCGCCGTACGGAGTTGAATTTCAGCACCCAGGGCGTGGTGGGAAGATTTGGCGCTTCTCCGGAATTGAGCCTGCCAATTCATTTTGGGGATGGCTGTTTCGTCCCTCAGCGCTGCTGAACGATACCTTCTATACCCAGCAGCAGCAACTCCGGGCAGTGCCTGGCCAGGCGACCGCACAGGAAGAGCCTATTCACAATATATTCAATCGCAGGGCCATTGGCGGAAGCCTGGAACTGCGCCCCCCGGCGCTGGCCAAGGTCTTTGACGGCGAATTTCTGGGCAGAAAATTCAAGCACACCATTGAGCCAAGAATTATTTATCGTTACACCAACGGCGTGGAAAAATTCAGCAATATTATCCGTTTTGATTTTCGTGACATCCTGAGCAATACCAATGAAGTGGAGTTTGGACTGGTGCAGCGCCTGTACATGAAGCGGTCGCACGCGGACTGCGCGGGTAGATTCCAGCTCCGGCCGCGATCAGGTGCAGCCTGCGAATGCCGCCAGTCTGGCGAACGCGGATTGTGCCCCGGCCGGCGCCGATGAATTCCTCACCTGGGAAGTTAAAGCCAAGCACTTCATTGATCCCGGTTTTGGCGGGGCTGTGGTAACTGGAAACCGGAATGTGCTGGCAACCACGGTGGATTTCAGCGGTGTCGCTTTCCTCACCGATCCCAGGCGCTTTTCTCCCATCGTTTCAAAGTTGCGCTTGCGAACGTCAAAGAATAGTGATGTTCAGTGGCAGCTTGATTACGACACCAAAAAGGGCCGCATCAATGCCAGCACTTTTTACAGCACCGTGCATTTCGGTAACTTCTTTGTAGAAGGCAGCCATGCCTACCTGCAGACACCCGGAGAAGTGGTGACGGATGCGTTTGGCAATCCACTACCAACCTGCGTTTCACCCCTTAAAGTCAGCGGGCCAACCTGCGTGCTGCCGGTCTTTAACCAGTTGCGGGCATTAGTTGGCTTTGGCAATCCGACCAAACGTGGCTGGAGCGCTGCCGCCAATACCGGTGTGGATTCAGAGTTTAGCCTGCTCCAGTACTCAGGAGCCCAGACTTCATACAACTGGGATTGTTGCGGAATCAGTTTTGAGTATCAGCGGCGATTCTCCATTGCCCGGCTCAACAATGAAAATCAGTACCGTTTTTCTTTCACCCTGGCCAATATTGGATCTTTCGGTGACATGAAACGCCAAACCAGATTGTTCTAATGGGATTATCCTAAGGGTGCGTTCCGTGCTCATCCTCACTGACCACGAACGAACCGCCTGTACACCAACACCGGTTCTGCATCTAAAATGAACATATCGCGACTCGTGATTATGACCACCTCAGAAAAGCAGCAACATCTTGCAACAAAGTCTCAGCAACCTGGGACGCACGTTAGTCGCCTACTCCGGGGGAGTTGATTCTGCCTACCTTGCTTACGCGGCTTTTCGCGTTTTGGGCGACCGTATGCTGGCCGTGATAGCGGACTCGCCGAGTCTTGCGCGTACTCATTTGCGTGACGCCATCTCCTTTGCCGAAGAGCAGCATATTCCTCTCCAGGTGGTGAAGACCTCTGAGATGGAACGCCCGGAATACGTGCGCAATGATACGCAGCGCTGTTTTCACTGTAAGGACGAGCTCTTCAGCGTGATGGAGCAGTACGCTGGGCAGCATGGTTTTGCTTCCATCGCGTACGGAGTGAATGTGGACGATCAGGGCGACTTCCGTCCGGGTCAGCGGGCGGCGAAAGAACATCACGTGGCGGCGCCGCTTCTGGAAGCGGGACTTACCAAGGCTGACATTCGCGAACTCTGCCGAACGTGCCGGGCTTCGCGTATGGGATAAGCCAGCTTCCGCCTGCCTTTCCTCCCGCATCGAATACGGACGCCCTGTAACCGCGGAGGCATTGGCCATGGTGGAGCAGGGCGAGGACGCGCTCCGCAGCCTGGGATTCAGGCAGGTTCGCGTACGTCATCATGGTGACATCGCGCGGCTGGAAATCTCCCGTGATGAGCTTCCACGCGCCCTCACCCAGGAGATGTTTGCCGAATTTACCCGTATTTTCAAAGCTTTAGGATTCACGTTTGTGGCGTTGGATACTGAAGGATTCCGCTCCGGTTCCATGAATTCCTCTTCCGCCATTCAGTCCCTGGTCCAACTCCTCTCGTAGGGCTGCTTCCAGTGCGGACATGAGATAATTTCCACAGCATTCTTATTTCAGAAGGCGGTATCCTTTGGTCAGTTTCAGCCGTGTTTTTAGCGTCCTTTTATTTTTTTCTCTATGTCTGGTGATCGCGTGCAGCGCGCAGAGTTCCCCAGCTCCTTCTGCTTTACCGCCTGAGTTGGCCCATCGCATTGAGTTGGAAATCCGTTCGCGCTACCAGGTTCCGCCCGGTAGTCAACGTAGCGCATTGGCACTCCAACGGCTTCTGAGCTGGGCGGGTTTGACAATGTTGACAGTGACGCTTAGCGGCGGGACTCACTCCAGCACGCATGATTTCCTCATTTCCAAAGACCGCAAGACGCTTGCTCACATGGAGAAAATGGACCTGACGCAGGATTTGATGTCGAAGATAGACACCAAAGGGCGCCCTGTGCGCGGTAATCCGAACGCCAAAGTTACCATCATCAATTTTGACGATTTCGAATGTCCGTTCTGCTCGCGCATGCACAGCACGCTTTTTCCCGGGCTTCTTAAAGGCCTATGGTGATAAAGTGCGGATCATTTATAAGGACTTCCCACTGGTTGAAATTCATCCCTGGGCAATGCATGCCGCCATTGACGGAAATTGCCTGGCCGCCCAGAACAATGATGCTTACTGGGATTTCGCCGACTACGTTCACGCCAACCAGCGTTTGCTTCCGGGAAACAATCCTGCGGACGCCATGACAAAACTTGACGCCGCCGCGCTTGAGCAGGGCGTAAAGTTCAAGCTGGACCAGCCCAAGCTGGATGCGTGCGTCAAAAAGCAGGATGATTCCGGCGTTCGTGCCTCCATGGCTGAGGGCGACAAGTTAGCGATTGATTCCACGCCAACCCTGTTCGTCAACGGCGAGAGAATGTCAGGCGCCATTCCGGAGGCTGAAATGCGTCAGGTGCTTGATCGCGCCCTGGTGGCTGCCGGTGAGCGGGCTCCCCAGGCAGACGCAAAGAAGTAGCCAAGTTGACCAGAAGTCGGTTATCGTACCGTAGCCATCGGCTTAGGAGGAAATTGTTGATTCAATCGCGCAAAGATTTGCGGAGCACACACAACAACGTGCGCAGCGGGTCTGATGACCAGCGAGGCAGCTCCATGGTTGAGCGAAGCCAATTTCAGGTTGGGCGAAGCCAATCTGAAGCCTCGCGAACACTGTCGGGTGGTTGGCAATCACTCTCCTACGTGGGCCTTGCGTTCATGCTGGCTGTCTTATTCGGTTGCAGTGGCTGCAATCAGGGAGTTTCAAGCCAGGATGTAATGGCAAAGGTGAATGGCAGCAAGATACTGCGTACTGAAGTGGATAAGAGCTATAACAGCCAGATCGCCGGTTCTCCGCAAAAGCCAACAGCCGCTGAAGAAGAGGCCCTGCGGCTTCAGATTCTGCTTCACCTGGTGGATGTTCAACTTCACCTTCAGCAGGCTGAAAAACTTGGTGTAGTGGCCACGGATGACGAGGTTGAGAGCAAGCTGAGCCAGCTTAAAGCTGGTGATACCCAGGAAGAATTTGCCAAGCGGCTGAAGAGCCAGAACATCACGGAAGCTGACCTGAAGCAGGACATTCGTCGCAATATGACGATTGAGAAGCTTCTCAATAAGGAAATTGGCTCCAAGGTCACCATCTCTGATAATGACATCACCACCTATTACAACGAGCATAAGCCCGAGTTCAACCTGATTGAGCCGCGATACCACATCGCACACATACAGGTACAGATTGGCCAGCCTGCTGAAGCCGGGGACCAAAGGCCAGACCGAAGCCCAGGCCAGGCAGAAAATCCAGGCCATTTACAACCGGCTGGAGAGTGGTGAAGATTTTGGCGCCGTGGCCAGCCAATGGTCTGAGGATCCAAACTCAGCGCACAACGGTGGCGATCTTGGCGCAATGCCTGAATCCACGCTCAAGAGCACAGATCCCTCCACCCGCGATGCCATCTGAAGCTGAAGCCCGGTCAATACAGCTCCGATCATTCCGGTGACGAACCCAAACAATAACAGGGCAGTTGATCGGCTACAGAATTGTGAAGTTGATCGGAAAAGAAGTCAGCCGGCCAGCGAGACCTTAATGATCCGGCGGTCCAGCAATGGATCAGAAACCAGCTTGTGCAGCAGCGGACAAATCTACTGCGCGCAGCTTATGACGAAGTGTTGCGTGACAAGGCCGAAATTCACAACTACTTCGCTGAACAGGTAATGAAAACAACCGCAGCGCAGAAGTAAGTTCCTTTCAGCCAAATGAAAAATGCCGAGGAGATAATCTCTCCGGCTTTTTTGTTTAGCTTGCGAGCCTGGTAGATTCTATTCCACTTCAGCAAGGGCCTGGCCGGCTTCAACGGCCGCGCCTTCAGCCACGCTCAGCTTTTTTCACAATGCCCTTCTTGGGCGACTTCAACTCATTCTGCATCTTCATGGCTTCAATCACAATCACTGCCTGTCCGGCTTCCACTTCAGCGCCGACCGCCGCCATGATGCGAACCACCTTGCCCGGCATGGGCGCCGTGATCTTTCTTGGACCCTGGCCGCCGGCGTCAGTGGTGCGCCGTGATTGCAGGGATCGTGGGTCTCTCACCACGGCTGCGAAACGCTGGTTTCCAAGCACAATATTGTTTTCCGCCGTTGTAACTTCCTGCTTTACCTCATAGGATTTTCCGTCCAGCAGAATCGACAAAGTTCCGTCCTGGATGGTGATGACGTTGATCGGCATCTGGCGGCCGTTAAGTTTGCAGGTCCAACCTTCGCCATTGCGGACGAGGTCAACGCGATAGACTTTTTCGCCGATGCCGACCTCATAAATCATTTCCCGCCTACACTTTCTTTGCGCGCAGCCTGCTTCCAGCCGGTGCTGGCGGGTGATTCATCGGCGGAATAAATTGATGGCTTCGCGCCATTGGATTTGGAAGCTTGTATTGCGGTAAATAGTGCGGCGGCGATTGCGGCAACATCCTGCTTTTCATCCACAGCTTGTGACGGAGCGGCAGGATTGGGAAAGCAAGCGGTCCAGAAAGCCCGTATCGATTTTTGCGGCGATAAAGTCAGGGTGTTGAAGAATTTTGCGGAATAAGCCCGAGATTGGTTTTAATGCCGCCGATAAAATATTCATCCAGAGCACGCTGCATGCGTGCAATGGCCATGGCGCGATCAGGGGCGAAGGCAATCAGCTTGGATAGCATGGGGTCATAATCAAGAGGCACATTCCAGCCTTCATACACGCCGCTGTCTTCGCGCACCCCGGGACCTGACGGACGGACCAGTCGCTGGATTTTTCCTGGAGAAGGGAAGAAGTTGTTGTCCGGATCTTCAGCGTAGATCCGGCATTCAATGGCATGTCCGCGCAAGGTGACATCTTCCTGTTGAAATGGCAGCTTTTCTCCGGAGGCGATCCGTAATTGCAGATGGACCAGGTCCAGGCCGGTCACCAGTTCTGTGACCGGATGTTCCACCTGAAGCCGCGTATTCATTTCAAGGAAATAGAAATTGCGTTCCGCATCCACCAGAAACTCAACTGTGCCGGCATTGGTGTAGCCCGCGGATTTAGCCGCCTGCACGGCGACAGCCCCCATGCGCTGCCGCAGGTCTTCATCCACAATGGCGGAGGGAGCTTCTTCAATTACCTTCTGATGGCGCCGCTGCACGGAGCATTCCCGCTCGCCCAGAAACACGACGTTGCCGTGTTCATCCGCCAGTACCTGAATTTCAATGTGGCGCGGGATTCTCAATGTATTTTTCCAGATAAACTTCAGAATCGTTGAAGGAGCGTTGCGCTTCGCTCTGTGCTGTTTCAAACCCAGACTTAAGTTCGGCTGCCGTGCGCACCAGCCGCATGCCTTTGCCGCCGCCGCCCGCTGCCGCTTTGATCATGACCGGGAAGCCGATCTTCGCGGCCAGTTCCTCCGCTTCTTTCAGCGTGAGTCCTTTGGATGATCCCGGCACAAAAGGAACGCCGGCCGCCTGCATGGCCTGGCGGGCACGTGTTTTTGATCCCATCAGTTCCATGGCCGAGGCGGGCGGTCCAATAAACTTGATACCCGCGTCAGCGCATGCACGGGCAAATTTCGCATTCTCTGAAAGAAATCCATACCCCGGATGGATAGCGTCGGCTTTGCTGCGGCGGGCAACTTCGAGAATCTTCTCGATGTTCAAGATACGATTCGCGGCCGCTGCCGGGCCGATAGCATAGGCCTCGTCGGCATGCGTCACGTGCAGAGCGGCGCGGTCCACCTCCGAATACACCGCCACGGAGGCGATGCCCATCTCACGGCAGGCGCGCATCACTCGTACGGCAATCTCTCCCCGATTTGCGACCAGAACCTTCTTCAACATAGGGCAACCAACATGGGGAACCGAAAAGCTTGATTGTACTTGATCATCTCCTCATCCGCATGTAAACCGAATCACGGTTGTGACAGCGTGGCAAAGATCATTCGTCGCAAAGAGAAAAGCCCCTCTCAAAGAGGGGCTGGTTCAAGGCGATTTTCAGACTATTTCTTTTGCGCCGGCTGTTGCTGCTGGTGATTGATTGCTCTGGTCCAGCACAATTCCGCCGGCAGTCTTTTTCGCGGCTTCTTCGGCTTTTTTCTTGCGGGCGGCCATGGCCTTGTCACTCCAGTCGTCCGCCGTTTTCTTGTAATCAGCGCGGGCCTGAGCGTCTTCGCAAGTCATGTCATTTGCCTTGCGACGATAGATCAGGTTCATATAAGCCATGGCGTCGTCATAGTCCTGGCGCTTGTCGATGGCCGTCTGCAGCATTTTCATGCCTTCTTCCACAGCCGGGCCGTCTTTGGCTTTGAGCTGGTCACAGATCTTCTGGCTGCCTTTGCCCTTTAGCTCATCATCAACCTTCAGGCCTTCTTTGCCCTTGATGTCGGCTGCGTCCTTGTAGGCCTGGGACCAATCGATCACACCCACGGAGTAGTACAACTTCAGGATCATTCGGATCGGCTTCAATCGCTTTCTTGTAGTACTCCCGCGCCTGCTCAAAATTCTTCATTTGCATATTGAGGAAGGCGATGCCCTTAAGGCTGTTGATGCTCTTGGGATCGTTCTGCAGAACGTTCTTGTACTGGTCAATGGCCTGCTGGGCGTTGCGGACGTTGTCCGGAGTATCCACGCCAGGAACATATTGCTGCGCGTAGGCGGTGGCTAGATAAAGTTTGGCGACTTTAAGGTCATTATCAAGATTCACAGCATTCTTGAAATGCTCAATGGCAGCCTCATAGTTGGCGGCTTTGTAAGACTGCACGCCCTTGTTGAGCTGGTCACGCGCTCTTAATTTTGTACAACCCGCTGTCATCAACAGCGCGGCCGCGACAGCCGTAACTGTCGCCAGTCGTGCGCATATCTTCATTTCTTCTGGCTCCTTGCCGGAGTATATGAATTATTTTCCTGATCCAAAAGAAACCTGCCCGAGCGCGCTTGTGGGCGCAGCTCCCTGCTGGCTCTTTATTGACCGGCTTCTATCTTGGCCGTTATTAATCCGACCTTATCAATCACTTGTGTGCCGCGAGCTATGTCAATTACCCCGGCTACATATTGGAACTCCACGTCTGGATCACCTTTAACGAACATCACGCGCTCGGCACGTGTTTTGAAAATGTCCGTCAGCCGAGTGGCAAGATTATCCTGGGAGACGTCTTCCTGATTGATCTTGTATGTCGGTTTGCCGCCGTTAGGTGGCTGAATCACCTGCACCACCACCGTACGATCGTTCGGTGTTGGGGGAGTGTTCGGCGGTGGCGGCTGGGGTACCAGCGCGTCCAGGCCTTTTGGAGTCAGGGGCGTAATCACCATAAAGATGATCAGGAGCACCAGAAGCACGTCAATCAACGGCGTTACGTTGATGTCCGCTGTCTGTCCTCCACCGCTTCCCATTGACATTGCCATAACTGTATCCCTCGTAATTTCATTGCTGGTTTGGGAGTTGCCGGCGCCTTGTCGATGCAGTCATCGCCGCGGCGCCGGCCCTCATGCTTGTCAAGCAACGCCGGCATTCCGGCGTTGTTACTGCTATTGGCGTTTCTGCTCGGTCAGCAACCCCAGTTGATCCACGCCCGCGGAGCGGACGTTATCAACCACTTCCACCACTGACTTTGTAACGGGCGCGCGCATCTGCCCTCACGTACACGCGCTTGTCCACCCGGTTCTGCACCCGCTCTTTTACCTTATTGGTCAGATCTTCCGGGCCGACCTGCTGTGTATCAAAGAAGATTTTGCCATCACGCTGTACAGCCACGATGAGCGCGTCTTCCTTGTCCGCGTCCGGCATTTGCATCGGGTTAACGGTTTTGGCCAAGTCAACCGGCACGCCTTTTTGCAGCATGGGCGTGATCACCATGAAGATGATGAGCAGCACCAGCATCACGTCCACCATGGGAGTAACGTTGATGTTGGAATTGACTTTGGCGCCTTCATTTCTAACTACGATTGCCATTGGTCTGCTCCTGGTTTACCGACGGACAGTGGACCGCTTCAGGAAGTAATCCACCAGTTCGCTGGATGAGTTATCCATCTCCACGTCAAAAGCTTCCACTTTGCCGGTGAAGTAGTTGAACATCATAACCGCGGGAATGGCGACGAAAAGTCCCAGGGCCGTGGTGACCAGGGCTTCTGAAATACCGCCGGCGACCGCGCCCAGACCGGTAGCTTTCTGCTCTGAGATTTTGCGGAAAGCGTCCAGAATTCCGATAACCGTTCCGAACAGTCCAACGAACGGGGCCGTGGAGCCGATGGTTGCCAAGCCCGCCCAGACCACGCTTCAATTCAGCGTGGACAATGGCTTCAGCCCGTTCCAGGGCGCGCTTGCTGGCTTCAATCTGTTCACCGGGAATTTCATTGGATTCGCCGTGGGCTTTAAATTCCTGAAGACCGGCGGTAACAACTTTGGCCAGATGGCTTTTCTTGTTGCGCTCGGCAACGCGAATGGCTTCATCCAGTTTGCCTTCGCGCAATGCGCCGGCAACGGCTGGAGCAAATTGACGCGATTGCTTACGGGCAGCGCTGAAAGCGATGAAGCGATCAATCATGACGCCGATCGACCAGGCTGACATGATGAAAAGAATCACCACGACGATGCGGGCGATCCAGCCCATCTGCTTCAACATCGACCACGGATCCCAGGCAATACCGCCTTGGTCTTCCGCTGCCTGGAGCATCCAGAACGCCACGAGGTGCGCTTTGGCAAGGATAAGAGTTGCAAGATTTGCGACGAGCATGAGTTAAGTTTTCCTCCTCAGAACTTTTCTAAAATGTTTCCCTTAGGCAATCTGCCAAGCACATTCCTTCGGGAGTGGAAGCTGAACAAAAAAATCGCCCAGCAACCGGTAAGCTGGAAATTGATTGTGCGCTTTCTGGAATTAGGGCCAGCACAGGCGGCCGTGCCGGCCCAGAGTATATGTCAGAAACAGCGATGGTTACATGTGGAATGAAACCTTGACCGTCGTTTCCACTTCCACTGCTTCACCGTTCAGCAGGTAAGGCTTGTACTTCCATTGCTTCACGGCGTCCATGGCAGCCTGAACGAGAATAGGATGCCCACTGACGGCATGGAGGTTTTCGATGTTGCCACTCTTACTTATGGTGGCGGCAAGAAGAACGTCACCCTGAATGTGGGCAACCTTGGCCATCTGGGGATACTGCGGCTCCACCCGATGGGTAAGGTTTCCTTCGGCCACGCCCTGTGACACACGTAGCTTTTGCGGTGTGGCCACCTTAGGCGGCGGGGCGCTTGAGCCAACAATACTTCCGATCACGCCACCCAGCTGTCCACCCGGGACTCCTCCGGCCACGCCACCAACCACGCCTGATGAGGGCGCCGGCTGGTCTTCTTCCTTGATCATTTTAACGATTTTAGGGATCTTGCTGGGTGTGCGCAGCTCATTGTTCACCACCTCAGTGGTGCGCGGAACCTGCTTCACCGGGGCCGCAGCCGGCGGTGGCGGCGGTGGCGGTGGTGGCGGCGGAGCAACCAGGAACGAATTGAGCTGATGCAGCGGCAACGCTTCCGTGATCAACAAAGGAAGCAAAATCATAAAGCCAATAATGATCAGTTCAACAATGAATGAAATGGTTGTTGTGGTTTTCTGGTTGGTCCGGATCTTGCCTCCGGATTCCATCAAGCTGTCTTCAAACATCCCTGCTCTCCAATCCTAGGGGGACTCTTCAATAACATTGGACACCGGGACTACCCTTTTTGCTCCCAAAACGGAACAAAAACCTATGCCTTGGCTCGAACTTTGTTTTTACCAGTCGCAGCCGGAACAGGAACCGATCCGGACCGCTTGGAACGCCAATCCTGATATGCCACCAGCATTGGCGCCGCCACTGCGATGGACGAATACGTACCAATTATGATGCCGATCACAAGGGCGAAGGAGAAGCCTCTAAGCACTTCTCCACCAAACAGATACAACGAGAGCACCGTCAGGAAAGTGAGCCCGGAGGTCAGGATGGTCCGGCTCAGGGTCTGATTGATACTGCGATTGACAATTTCAGCCAGATTTTCCCGTCGAATCAGTTTCACGTTCTCACGAATGCGGTCAAACACCACGATGGTGTCGTTCATCGAGTAGCCGACCAGCGTAAGGATCGCGGCAATAACAGTAAGGCTTATCTCCTTATTCGTCAAGGAGAATGCCCCTACGGTGATTAAGGTATCGTGAAAAACGGCCACCACGGCGGCGACGCCGTAGATCAATTCAAAACGGAACCACAGATAAATCAGCATGCCCAACAGGGAAAAACCCACCGCGAGCTTGGCCTGGGTTTTGAGTTGGTCGCCCACCTGGGGCCCGACAATGTCTGCTCCGCGAACGCCAAAATCGCTGGTGAAAAACGCCTGCTTGAGTGCGTCCAGTGCTGGATCAGGTATAACGCCTTTCAGATCGTCAATGCTTCTCAGCACGCCGCGCTGCTTGATGGTGTCCACAACCGCATGGGCCAGGCGGTCATATTCCGCGGGATCAGCGTGGAGGGGATCGCGCGTGGCAAGAGCATCCCTGACAGCGGCAAAGCCGACCCGGTCACTGTTATTCAGGTCCTGCTTGCCTGCGGGCGGATTCTCTTCCAGCGCCGCAATGATCTGGTTCTTGCCGCGAGAAAGGTCTTTTTCGCTGGTGTCCTTCTCGTCGAGCGCGATCACGACTTCATTCGCGCTGGGATCGCCATAGGTCTGAATGCGGGCGCTGTGCAAACCTGCCCGATCCAGGGCGGAGCGGATCTTGGCGTCATTCGGCTTATCAACGAACTTGAGGTACACAAGCGTGCCGCCACGGAAATCCACGCCCAGCGGAATCCGTGCCAGAAGAGCATGGAAAGGATGCCGGCCACGCTGAAGATCAGCGAGAAGCCGAGGAAGTACCACTTCTTGCCCAGAAAATCGATATTTGTATTACGAAAAAATTCCACGTTATCAACCTTTGACTAGATGCTCAGCGCTTCTCCGCGCTGTTTGCGGCTCAGGACTGCATCGAAAATGACTTTTGAAACAAAGACGGCCGTGAACAGGTTGGCCAGCAAACCGAACGTCAGAGTGACGGCGAAACCGCGTACCGGGCCGGAACCAACGAAGAACAGAATGATGGCCGAAACAATGGTGGTCACGTGCGTGTCCAGAATTGTTGTCCAGGCGCGATCAAAACCCTGGTCCACGGCGGCCGCTGCGGCTTTGCCGTTACGCAGCTCTTCACGAATGCGCTCAAAAATCAGCACGTTGGAATCCACACCCATACCAACCGTGAGAATCACGCCGGCAATTCCGGGAAGCGTGAGCACGGAACTTGAGTAGCCCATGAAGCCCAGCAGGATGATCAAGTTGAAGATCAGCGCTACATCCGCATTAATGCCGGCGCCGCGGTAATACACCAGCATGAAGATCAAGACCGCAATCAAGCCGGCGGCTGCAGCACGAACACCGGCTTTGATGGAATCAGCGCCCAGAGACGGACCCACGGTGCGTTCCGTCAGGTAATGCAGGCTGGCGGGAAGTGCGCCGGAGCGCAGCAGCATGGAAAGATCTTTCGCGCTCTGTTCAGTGAATCCGCCTTCAATATCGCCGGTATCGCGAATTTCACCTTTGATGTTGGCGAACTCGCGCACTTTGTTGTCGAGCACCACGGCAAGGTAATGGTTAGGATCAGTGCCGGTTTCATTGTGCGTTGCAGTGAAGGCGCCAAATTTCTGGCCGGCAGCCGACGTCAGGTTGAAAGTAACGTCCGGGCGGCCATTGGAATCAGTGCTGGGGCGGGCATCACGAATATCTGTTCCACCTACAACAGGAATTCTGCCCACGATGAAGACCCGGTCTTGTTGATCTCCAGGGCCGCCAATTCCATGAATCATGACCGTGCCAGGCGGGAGAACCCCCGGGATGCGCGTTCAGGGCTTCCTGCTCGCTGGCATATCCACCGAGGACCGATCAAATCCCTGGCGCAATTCAAGCCTCGCGGTTGATTGAATGATGTCTTTTACGCGGCCGGGATCATCCACATCCGGCAGTTGAACCAGAATCTGGTTGTTGCCAATGCCGTTCTGCTGAATCACCGGCTCGCTCACACCCAGACTATCAACGCGGGTGCGAATGGCCTCAATGGACTGTTCCACCGTGCGTGATCTTCAAGTCATTGACAGCAGTGGGCTTCATGGTCAGCAGACCAGGTATTTTCCGCTCCGCCCAAAACGTCATAATCGCGCAGTTTGTCATTGGCAATGCTGCGCACCTGAGAGCCGGAATCAACTGGCACACCCTTCATCACGATGCGTTCCGGATGGTTCTCCGGATCCGGCTTGCTGATATCGGTAAAGGGGATTTTGGCCTTGGTGAACTCTTCTTTCAAGATCTCGATGGCGCGGTCCGTTTCCGCATTAACCGCGTCATTGACCATCACCTGCAGGATCAGGTAGCGTACCGCCCTTGAGATCCAGCCCTAAATGGATATTGGAGAGAATGGCCTGCTTGAGCCCGTCACCACTGGCGCTTTTGGGAATACCAAAAATGCCGTACAGGAAGACCAACAGGACGCCGACGATGATAAGGGTTTTGGTTAATAGTTTCTTCTGCATGGGAAAATCACTTCTCTAATTTCTTTGGTTCATCATCGCGTGCCACGGATACGACGGATGATTTGGCTACTTCCAGCCTTAAATTGTCAGGGGGAACGCGCAGATGCACCGCATCATCTTTGACCGCGATGATGATGCCGCGAATGCCGCCGCCGGTGGTTACGCGGTCGCCCGATTTGAGGTCGTTAATCATCTGCTGCCATTTTTTCTGCTTGCTCTGCTGGGGCATGATGAGGAGCAGGTAAAAGATGGCGAAAATAAACAGCATGGGCAGGAGCATCGGCGCCCAGGCTGCCGCCGACCTGCAGTAGGAGCAAACTTATCTGGTTTTGAATCATCTTATGAGTGGCCGCCACACGGCCCGATCACACACACTCGCCCCCGCAGGGGAGCGCTCAATTCCATGACCACTGATAAATACCGCCCGGGCCTCCCGGCACTGGACCCACTTGTGCTGGAGTAAATCGGAGGTTTACTTGGCGCCTGCATCAGGGGCGCTCAGGCCATGGACACATTTCCAGAGAGAAGTCCTGAGTGGTCCCCAAGCCGTATAGCATGACGTAGAGACTTCATGGTGTCAAGGTAGAAGGCCAAATTGTGAACCGTATTCAATACGCCCGCCAGGGGCTCCCCAGAGACAAACAAATGCCGCAAATAGGCCCGGGTGTACCGGGCACAGACTTTGCAGCCACATTTTGGGTCCGGAGGAAGCTGATCGTCGCGGTAGCGGGTATTCTTGATGTTCATCCGGCCTTCTGAGGTGAGAAGGAGCCCGTGCCGGGCCACGCGGGTGGGTATAACACAATCCATCATGTCCACGCCCATGGATGCGTACTTAACAATTTCATCCGGATAGCCTACGCCCATCACATAGCGCGGCTTGTCTTTGGGCAGAACTTCCAGAGCCGCAGCGATCATTTCCATGGTCTTTTCCCTGGGCTCGCCTACACTCAGTCCGCCAATGGCGTAGGCAGGGAAGTCCAGTTCCACGGTGCGCTCGGCTGATTCTCGCCGCAAATCCGGGTACATGCCTCCCTGGACGATCCCGAGCAGCGCCTGGCTCCTGCCGCCCGACGATTCATGCCACAGGACTTCGTTTTTGTGGGCTTCAAAATATTCTTTGCTGCGCCTGGCCCAGCGCAGGGTCATTTCCATGGAAGAACGGCTCCGGCTGCGGTCCGCCGGAAATTCCGTGCACTCATCAAAAGCCATGATGATGTCCGCGCCCAGCGCAATCTGAATTTCCATGGACCGCTCTGGCGTGAAGAGATGCGATGATCCGTCCAGATGAGACCGGAAGGTAACGCCGTCTTCGGTTACTTTTCTCAGTTCGCTCAGGCTGAATACCTGAAAGCCGCCGGAATCGGTGAGCATGGACCGGTTCCAGCTCATGAACTTGTGCAGCCCGCCAAGACTGCGCATCAGCTCATGTCCCGGCCGCAGATAAAGATGGTAGGTGTTGCCGAGGATGATCTGCGCGTCCAGTTCTTCCAGAACGTCTTGCGGAACCGCTTTAACCGAACCCTGCGTTCCCACCGGCATGAAGGCAGGCGTGTCAACCAGGCCGTGAGCGGTACTGATCTGGCCAAGACGCGCCGTGCCGGCGTGAGAAGTGATGGAGAACGGGAGAGTCACGGATACATTGTTACAGAACGGCACTCTGTTTGGGCTTTCCAAACGATCTTCATTTGTTGTTTAAATGCCGTTCCGCAACCTTCGCAGGATTGATAAATGCCCGTGTCACGGTGCCGCGGCCAATCTCCTTGACGCCGTTATGCGCGGTGACACGGAAAATATAAAAGCGATCAGAAACAGATTCCAGTTCGGCTTCGGCCCTGACTTCAGCGCCCACCGTGGTAGGCGCGCGATGCTCAATGTTGATCGCCGTTCCCACGCTGATTTCACCTTCATCGCAAAATGGTTTCATCGCGTTAGCGGCAGCCCACTCCATCAGGCCGATCATGTGCGGCGTTGAATAGATGAGTGGCAGCGCCGCATCATGATGGTGGAGCGTGTGCTCCTTTGCCACGGTTGTCCTGGATTGTCCTCGGGTGCCGATTGGAACCTGTTTTGCCATATTGAAAATTTATCAGACTGCGGGCTAAGCCTGCCCGGGCAGCCCTAATCAGGCTCGGCTGTATAATTGTACTTGTCCTCATGCCACTGAAGAGATCATCCTCCCCCGCGGAAACCAATGTGAAAATCAGATCTACCACAGTCCTGTGTGTTCGCCGGAATGGCGTGGTTGTAATGGCGGCCGACGGCCAGGTCACCCTGGGCGAAGGCGTGATTAAGCACACGGCAAAAAAGATCAGCCGCCTTTATAACGAGAAAATCCTGGCCGGTTTCGCCGGCTCCACGGCGGATGCGTTTTCACTTTTCTCACGTTTTGAAGGGAAGCTGGAGCAATATCACGGCAATCTGGGGCGCGCGGCTGTGGAGTTAGCCAAGGAATGGCGTACGGACAAAGCCCTGCGCCATCTTGAAGCCTTATTGCTTGTCTCTGACGTGAATTTGACATTTCTACTCAGCGGTGCGGGTGACGTGATTGAACCGGATGGCGGAGCGGCGGCCATTGGCAGTGGCGGCCCTTATGCGTTGGCCGCTGCCAGGGCATTGCTGGACAATACGGAGTTGCCCGCGCGCAAGATTGCCGAGGAATCCATGAAGATTGCCGGCCAGACGTGCATTTATACCAATAACAACTTCACCATTGAAGAACTCACGGCTGCGACAGCGCCGCAGGCTGCCCCGGCCCGGTAAGCGTGAATGGCAGGCTACTCAGGTACACCGTTAATTCGCAAGATCGGCATCAAACCCGGGCATCGTGTCCACCTGCACGATCACCCTGCCAGCTTTCTTCGTGACCTGGGCGGCCTACCGGAAGCAGTGAGCCTTGAAGACCGGCTGGCGCCGGACACAGACGTGATGATTTGTTTCGTGGAAACTCAGGCGGAATTGAAGAAACAATTTCCGCGACTGGCGGGCAAGCTGGCATCCCATGGGATGTTGTGGGTTGCGTGGCCCAAGAGAGCGTCAGGAAGACCGACTGATCTCAGCGAAGACGTGGTACGCAACATCGGACTAAAGGCGGGATTGGTGGACGTGAAGGTTTGCGCAATTGATGAGGTCTGGTCAGGCTTGAAATTTGTGATTCGATTGAAAGATCGGGCGAAAGCCGCACGTGGCAGGCGCCCGGCAGCGCGCGAGAAATTGAAGGAGCAGTAATGGCAATTTATTTACCTGGCGTAGCCGAAGAGAGTGGCGTGACGCTGGACGAATTAACACCCAGAGAGATTGTTGCTGAGCTGGACAAATACGTGGTTGGGCAGCATGAAGCCAAACGCGCCGTGGCGGTTGCATTGCGTAATCGCATGCGACGGCAAAAGCTTCCGCCCGATTTGGCGGAAGAGATCATGCCGAAAAACATCATCATGATCGGGCCCACAGGAGTTGGCAAGACGGAGATTGCGCGACGGCTGGCCAAGCTGGCGAATTCTCCTTTTCTCAAGGTGGAAGCTTCCAAATTTACCGAAGTCGGCTATGTCGGTCGTGACGTTGAGTCAATGATTCGCGATCTGGTTGAGATTTCCATTGACATGGTCAGGGAAGAGCGTCTGGAAGAAGTGGCGGAGAAGGCGGAAGAGCACGCGGAGAACAAGCTCCTGGATCTGCTTTTGCCATCACCCCATCCCGCGCCCAGCACTGGAGCGGGCTTTGCATTGCCGGCCGATGACAACGACTCTCATTCCCGCACGCGGGAAAAACTGCGCCAGCAATTGCGCGAAGGCGTTCTGGACGAAAAGGAAGTTGAGCTGGAAGTACGCGAGCGCGACTACGCCCGCGTTTGAAATCATCTCCAACCAGGGCGTGGAGGAGATGGACATCAACATCAAGGACATGCTGCCCAACATTTTCGGCCAGCGCACCAAGAAGCGGAAAATGAAGGTCAGCGACGCCTTTGAATATCTGATCCAGGAAGAAGAATCAAAGCTGATTGACATGGATTCGGTGACGCGGGTTGCGGTGGAACGCGTGGAACAGTCAGGCATTATCTTCCTCGACGAAATTGACAAGATAGCCGGCCGCGAAAGCGGCCATGGACCTGACGTTTCCCGTGAAGGCGTACAGCGTGACATCCTGCCGATTGTGGAAGGCACCACTGTAAATACCCGTTATGGCATGGTGAGTACGGACCATATCTTATTCATCGCCGCAGGGGCATTTCATGTATCCAAGCCAAGCGACTTGATTCCTGAGCTTCAGGGGCGTTTCCCGATCCGGGTGGAGTTGAAGTCGCTCACGATGGCTGACTTCATCAAGATCCTCACCGAGCCAAAATCATCTCTGGTGAAGCAGTACACAGCGCTTCTGGAGACGGAAGGATTGCGTCTGGAATTTTCTTCTGAATCGCTGGATGAGATAGCCGGCTTTGCCTTCAAGGTGAATGAGTCAACAGAAAATATTGGCGCCCGCCGGCTGCATACCATCATGGAACGCGTGCTGGACGACATCAGCTTCAATGCCCCGGACATGACAGACAAGAGCGTGAAGATTGATGCCGATTATGTGCGCAAGATGCTGGTTGACATCGTGAAAGACCAGGACCTTTCCCGCTACATCCTGTAAGTGGGTTGCGTTTGACTGAAGGGAGAAGTTACTCTTCTCCCTTCATGCGCTCATTCATTCATCTTGATTTTGGCGGGGCTTCTGGTTCTGCTGAGCGGTTGTGGCCTGCCAGGAGCGCCGCTTGCCCCGTCATTGCATATTCCCAAGCCAGTGCAGGACCTGCGCGCCGTGCGCAAAGGCAATGACGTTCTGCTTTCCTGGACCTCTCCGACCGAAAGCACAGATGGAACTCTGGTGCGTAAGCCAGGCAAGATGATCGTTTCCCGGGCAGTTGGCTCAACCGACAATTTTGTGAATATTGCCGAAGAGACGCTGCGACCCGCCCTGAGCGAAGATCAAAACGAGAAGATCGCCATCACTGATTCATTAAGCAGCATCCTTCGATCCACGACTCCTCCGGATTTTGTGACCTATCGTGTGATCGCCGTTGGAGAGCGAAACCGGACAGCGGGGCCCGGAAATTCCGTGCAGGTTTCCGCGCTTCCAGTCCTACCCCCTCCATCAAAGATTGATCTGCGGCTGATACCCGAAGGAGTAGAAATCAGTTTCG
The DNA here is from genome assembly GCA_963824835.1 of Terriglobia bacterium. Classification (GTDB taxonomy): domain Bacteria; phylum Acidobacteriota; class Terriglobia; order Terriglobales; family Acidobacteriaceae; genus Angelobacter. The sequence goes on from CAWGRA010000005.1 coordinate 134,522, forward strand.
TGGTTACCTCATCCCGCGAATTGCCGAACAAACCAGGCGTTCAGTACCTCTACAGAGTTTTGAGACGGGCCGACACAATCAAAGGAGAGCCAGTGGTCGTGGCACAGCTAGAGCCTGCAGCCGCAACTTTGAGGGTGGTTGATTCCAAAATTGAATGGGAGTCCACATACGATTACTGGGTCACACCGATCACGCACTGGCAGGCGGGGAGCAGAAGCGGTGATGTGGAAGGCGTGGATTCGTCCAAGGCAAAGATTCTGGCGCATGATGTGTTTCCGCCAGCGGTCCCAACCGGGCTCCAGGCGGTGTATGCGGGCGATCCGCGGAGGCCTGCTATTGACCTGACATGGACGCCCAATTCGGATGAGGATTTGGCGGGGTATAACGTGTATCGCCGGGAGGCCAACGGTGCATTCGCAAAGATCAATAGCTCAGTGGTAAAGACACCTGCTTTCCATGACGCGCAGGTACGCCCCGGAAGCACTTTCATCTATGCCGTATCTGCCGTGGATCTCCGCAATAATGAGAGCGGGAAATCGCAGGAGACGTCAGAGCGTGTGCCTCTGGACTAGCGGGCGATTCAGAGCGTGATCTGTAGTCTGTAAAAAAATTATGAAATACTGCCGCATTTCTACCAATGAAGGCCCGATGTTCGGGCTGATTGACAATGTCAACGGAGAGGAACAGATAACCCAAACGGCCCCCGATGGCCCATTGCCGGTCTGGGCCGCTAGCGGTCGGGATCGCCCGATCCCATTGAGCGAGGCGAAACTTCTGGCGCCAGTATCACCCAGCAAGATTATTTGCGTGGGTCGCAATTATCGGGACCATGCGAAAGAGTTGGGCAATGAAGTGCCGCTAGAGCCATTGACGTTTCTTAAGCCGCCAAGCTCTTTGATTGCCCCGGAGGAAGACATTGTCTTGCCGGTAAGCCTCTCAGAGAGAATCGAATACGAAGGCGAGCTGGCGGTAGTCATTGGCAAGCGATGCCGCAACATTGGTGCGAAAGAGGACGTGCGACCTTACATATTTGGGTACACCTGCGCCAATGACGTGACCGCCCGTGATCTACAGAAGAAAGACAACCAATGGACTCGCGCCAAGGGCTTCGATAGCTTTTGTCCTGTTGGCCCATTTGTTACTGACCAGATTGATCCCTGGGCAGGCGTGCAGGTTGAAACCCGGCTCAATGGGGAAATCCGGCAGAACGCCAGTACCAGCCTTTTTATTTTTCCCCTGGACGTGGTGCTGCATTACATTTCGCGGGTGATGACTCTGCTGCCCGGCGACCTGATCCTGACCGGCACGCCGGCAGGCGTGGGGCCGATGAATCATGGGGATCGGGTAGAGGTTTCAATTGAAGGTGTTGGCACGCTCTCAAATCCTGTGGTCATGGAAACGTGGCGTTGACCGGGTGGCTAAAACTATGGTCACCTTGCGGGACAATGCCGTTTGCGTGATGCTAATGGTTGGTTTGAGGGATGTGGCCGAAAGCCGGCCAGCCCGGATGCTCGTGAGTGAAATTAGGTACTTTCCCGAGACAAGTTGTCAGAAGGTAAGTTTTCCATCGGATTTTGTTGTGACGTTTGCTGGTTTAAGCTCATCATAAGTTTGCCAAAGCGTCTTTCAGGAATTCGCATTCAATGAACGCATCACTTCGTCTATATCCTCTGATTGCTATCGCTGCTGCCGGCGCTATGGCCGGTGTGGTGGCTTTGGTGCGCCGCGGCCGGAAAACTCCGGAGCAACGTGAATTGGAACGCCGTGCCCGCATCAATGAGATCGGCCGCATCACTGACGGAACCGTAATTGACGTAAGTGAAATGCCCACGGAAGAAGCCGGCGAGATGCAGCTTCTGATTTATCAATATGACGTGGCGGGCGTCAGCTATGAGGCTTCACAGGATGTGACCAGCCTTCGTCATCGCGTGGACCTGCATTCCTGCAGGACCGGCCTGATGACGTCAATCAAGTACGATCCATCGAATCCCGGCAATTCAATCGTTATCGCGGAAACCTGGACCGGGTTGCGCAATTAATTCCCTGCCGGTTAAAGCCTGGCGCGAGCAGACTCTTTCACCCATCATATCGACGTATATCAATATAGTTTATTTACTTTCCCAGCGCATCCACAATGCGATCAAAGTCTTCCAGCGACCCATATTTCAAGATGATTTTGCCTTTTCCATGGCGGTCCTGTATGTCCACCTTTACGCCTAGTGATCGTTCCAGGCTGCGCTGCGCTTCCCTTACGTTGGGATCGATAACTTTGGCGGCGGCTTCTGGCTTTTCTTGCTGCTCTTCCGGGTTGAGTAGCTTCGCCACCAGCTCTTCAGTTTGACGAACGGAGAGCTGCTTCGCGAGGATCTCCTTCGCCGCCTTTTCAAGGTGATCAGGGAAGCCGACCAGCGCGATCAAGACTTTTCCGTGACCAAAGCTGAGAGCGCCTGCTTCCAGGGATTCCTGTATGGAAGCCGGCAGTTTCAGAAGCCGAATGAAATTGGCGATGCTGGCCCGATCTTTTCCGGTCCGGGTGGCGATCTGTTCCTGGGTGAGGCCGAATTCCCTGCTAAGCCGCTCGAAGGCGCGGGCCTGTTCCACTGGGTTTAGGTCTTCGCGTTGGAGATTCTCAATGATGGTGATCTCCATGGCTTGCTCGTTCGATATCTGGCGTACCACGGCGGGAATCGTTGTTTTGCCGGCGCGCTTGGAGGCCATCCAGCGTCTTTCACCCGCGACCAACTGATAGCGTCCGTTGGCAGCGGGACGCAAGACAACCGGTTGAATCACGCCTGTGGCCTTGATGGAGTCCACCAGCTCATTGAGCGCGTCCTCACGGATTTTGCGCCGGGTCTGGTAGGGATTGGCGTCAATCAACTCAACTCCAATCTCCTGTGGAGAGGCGTTGCCGGCAGGAGCATTCTGTTGGCCGAGAGGTTTTCCGGGCAGGAGAGAATCAAGCCCTCTGCCCAGAACTTTGCGTTTGTCATTGATTGTCTGGTTCAATTTGGACTCCAATTTAGCTGGCCTGTTCTTTTGCAATTTCGTCCTGCATTGGCTCTGGGGACGTCTCGCTGACCTGGTTATTCGTTGATTTGAGAGATTTCCGACACCTTCGCAGCCTGAATTCGATCCATGATCTCTTTTGCCAACCGAATATAGCTTTCCGCTCCTCGAGACCTGACGTCATAGAGCAGGGCTGGTTTGCCGTAGCTTGGCGCCTCAGCCAGACGCACGTTGCGTGGAATTGTGGTGTTGAACACCTTATTTGCAAAAAATTGCCTGAGTTCCTGAGTTACCTGCTGGGCCAGGTTCGTACGATCATCAAACATGGTCAGGACCACGCCTTCGATGACCAATTCAGGATTGAAGCTTTGCCGCAGGCGCTCAATGGTGTCCAGCAGCTCGCTAACACCTTCCAGCGCGAAGTATTCCGCCTGCATGGGAATCAGAACGCTATCGGCGGCTACCAGCGCATTCAGGGTCAGCAAATCGAGAGCAGGCGGACAATCCAGGACCACAAAGTCGAATTGTTCACGAACTTGACTGAGGGCATTTCGTAGCCTGAATTCCCGTTGATCGAGGGAGACGAGCTCAATGTTGGCCCCAATCAGGTTCTTTTGCGACGGAATTACGCACAATCCTTCCAGCTCCGTGGTCAGCATTGCCTGGTCTGGAGTGGCTTCACCCATCAGCAAATGGTATGTGCTGAGGCGGTTGGGGTCTCTGCCACAACCTACCCCGCTGGTGGAATTTGCCTGGGGATCGCAATCTACGAGGAGGCACTTGACTTCGGCAGCCGCAAAGGAGGCGGCCAAGTTGATGGCAGTGGTAGTTTTCCCGACGCCACCTTTTTGATTGGCAACAGCGATCACTCGACCCATTGCAGCTCCCGGTTGCTGATTTTCGACTCCGATTAAATCTAAAAGACGGGGTTGTGGAAGCGCAACGCCACTTCATGGTGCAAATGTTCTACGTGGAACAATGGGGGCGGAAAGCAGCGAGGTCAAGCAGGATTGTTCCACGTGGAACAATCGCCCAAATGCAGCAAGATGGCGACAGTCAGATTCCACCAATGGCTGTAAATCGGGCATATTTCCCACTTCTGGCAGGGCATGGGACTTTTTCCCACTTTCCATGGAAATCCAGCTCACCCATGATTCTCTGCCGGAGACTATTAATCACCTAGATTACTCCCCCGAAAAGATGCAATTTGATCGCAAATTCCACAGCCACTTGTGGCAGCAGCTCTGGATTTTCACAGCTTTCCCACAAGCAGAATCCGCCTGTCACTCTGCGGAATAAGCACCGGTTCGGTTCCAGCTCAACTGGGGCACCAGGGTTTTCGCTACGGTCATCTGGCTGTCACCGACTAAAAGACCCAAGCGCCCTCCTGGCTGGACCAAACCAGCGGCAACATCCAATGCTCGATCAAAGCTCTCCACTGCACGCATCAGGACTAGATCAGCCTTCCTGCCGCAACTCTCGCCACGTCCGCGGAAGAGCACTATGTTCTTCAAGCCGAGCTGCCCGACTACCTCATTGAGAAAGGCCGCCTTCTTGCCATTGGACTCGATCAAGGTCACAGTCGCCTTCGGCCGGAACATCGCCAATGGAATTCCTGGAAAGCCGGCGCCCGAGCCGAAATCAATGACGCTGCCCGCCCAATCTTCAGGCAGGAGGATTTTTGCAGCGAAATAACTTTCACCAAAATGGCGAGTCACGATCTCATCGGGATCGCGGATGGCAGTCAAACTAACCCGCGCGTTCCACTTCATCAATAGATCGATATATGTCAATGTAGCGGTGAGTTGATCCGGCGGAGAGCTCCGCGAAGGGACGCAACAGGTCAGCAATCCTGCCAATTTCCATGGCGATATCGTAAATGAAAGCGAGTTTGATGAATGCCGAGAGCCAGCGCGGGATTCGCGTTAAATTAATTTGCGGACTTCCCCTGATGATTTCGGCAGGTCATCCAGCAGCTCCTGAACAGAGCGTTTAAGCAGCGGATGAATTACGCCGGGAGCAATTTCCGCCAGTGGCGCCAGCACAAAACGCCTCGATTGCATTGCGGGATGAGGAATGGTCAAGCCAGGCTGATCGATTACTTCATCAGCGAAGAAAATGATATCGATATCAACCGGACGCGGGCCGCGCTTCTCAGATCGCACGCGCCCCATGGCCAGTTCCATGGAAAGAATCTTGTCCAGCAGCTCTCTGGGCGATAATTCAGTCTCCAGTGCGACGGCACAATTCAAAAACCAGGACTGCGCCCGATCCACGTCAACGGGCTCTGTCTCATAAATGCTGGATTGCGCCACCAAATCACCCACTTCGCGCAAGCCCTGGATGGCATTACGCAAGTTTAAGAGCCGGTCGCCCATATTCGCTCCCAGCGACAGATAAATTCTCTTTTTCACCCATGTTCCCCAGAGATGATTGTAATGGCCGAAGGTCCAGCCTTCTTGGCAGAGCGAGTCCCGTTACGTTGGTCACTTGGTTCTCTGGCCGACATCCGATAAGTTTTCACCATGGCTCTGCAAGCTCTTCTACTCTCCCGAGATCCCGAAGTCCAACGAACGGTACGTCGCGTGATGGATGCAGCCAATATTGAACTGGATCTTTCCAACAGTGTTGATCAGGCGCGGCTGGCTCTGACGCGGAGAAAATACGACACCTTTCTGGTTGATTGCGATGATATGCCCCAGAGTGATGCGGTGCTGCGCGAACTGCGGCAGGGGAAATCCAATCGCAGTTGCATCGCTTTCGCTTTAGTGAACGGGAAGACCTCCGTGCAGCAGGCGTTTGAAATGGGAGCAAATTTTGTTCTGGACAAGCCCATTGCGCTGGAGAGGGCCACGCGCAGCGTGCGCGCAGCGCAGGGACTGATTATGCGTGAACGCCGCCGCTACCATCGGCATCTGGTGAAAGCTACAGGAGCCATCATTGTTGACGCGGGCGCTGAGATTCCAATCAGCATCACCAATATCAGCCATGGCGGCATTTCCATTGAGTGTTCACGCAGGCTGGACCAGGGCGGAGCCGCAAGAGTGAGATTCAATCTGCCGGGAGCCAAGCGGACCATTGAAGTCAAAGGCGAAGTGATGTGGTCAACGCCGGAAGGCAAATCCGGCATTCGCTTCCAGGTATTGCCAGTGGACATGAAGATGGAATTGGACAAGTGGCTTGATCGCCGCGCATTGCCATTAGGAAACGGCGCGATGTTCATCAACGCCACCATGTAGTCCGCAATCGGCGAAACAGCCGGATATGGCTTTATGTTTTTTAGGCGATCTGGTTGATATCCGGGGTTGACCTGGCTACGCTTCGCGGGGTGTCAACCGGGCCAGGCCAACGGCTTCGTCTTCTTCCAAGCCTTCGCGCACTTCAGTGGTCTCTTCCCACAGCGTACGATCGCGCAGCAAACGAGAAACCAGCGCCGTATGCATGGCGTGGCCGGCACGGTCGGCAACAATCCGCCCGATGATCTGTTTGCCCAGCAAGGCCAAATCACCGATCAAATCAAGAACTTTATGGCGGACAAACTCATCCGAGTAACGAAGCGGCCCGTTCTTCACTCCATCATCCTTCACCACAATCACATTCTCTTCGCTGGCGCCGCGGATTAATCCCATATTGCGCATGGCCTGCTCTTCACGCAGGAAGCCGAAGGTCCGCGCGGCAGCCAGCTCTTTGCGATACAGATCGCGGGAAAGATCAATCTCAAACGACTGCGCTCCGATGGGCTGAGGGAAATTGATGTTGTAAACAACCGCGTAACCTGATGCAGGATAGGCGGCAATAAACTTGTTTCCGTCGCGCACTTCAACTTCCCGAAGGATGCGCAGGTAAGTCCGTTTGCGCCGCTGCTGGCGCAGGCCCGCCGCAAGCACCATATCCACAAACGGCTTGGCGCTGCCGTCAAGAATAGGTAGCTCAAGATTATCCAATTCAACAATGGCGTTATCCAGCCCAAGCCCAATAAAGGCGGAAAGCAAATGTTCGGTGGTGGAGATTAAAACACCTTTTTTTTGCAGGCTGGTGGCGTAGCTTACGCGGGCAACATTTCTGCCGATAGCTTCAATTTCAAAACCATCGAGGTCAGTGCGGCGAAACACCACGCCTGTTCCCGCTGGCGCGGGGAGAATGCGGAGGTTAACCGGAGCCCCACTATGCAGGCCGATACCATGACACTCCACTGGTGCCCGAACTGTTTGTTCGTATGCCAAGTTATTTCAGATGAATAGATTACACTGCAAGCGCTGAACCGCGCCTGTGGTTTTTTGGCCACAGACCGTGGCCCGGCCAGCACTATTTCTTGTTATGAACAATCAACTTAGGGGTGAAATAGGCATCCGGCGGGTGAGTATTGTATGAAACTGAGGTGAAATACTGCTGTCTTACTATTTGCCCATTGTGCAGAAGCACCACGCTGAATGGGGTGTTGATTCCCTGGATCATGCGCCAGTTATCGTAAATTTCCTCTTCCTCGTCCTTATCAGCGGTCTTGGGATCGCGAATACTGAAGCGTTTGGAAACGGGCAGATGGGTGTCAGGTGAAATCAGAATGCTGACGGCCTCATTCTTTGAGTTGATGATGGTCACTCGCTCGGTCATCTTGTTATCGGCCAGAGTTGGACCTTCATCCAGCAGAAGAGTTCCGGGCTGATTCATCCACTCGCGCAAAACCCGCTCCAATGCATAGTGCCTGCGGATGATGCCCATTCGGACACTATCATCCTTTTGCGGATCCAGTTCTTTACCGCCGCGATAGGTTACTTCGTAAACTCTATCTCCGAGCACAAGGGTGGCGATATCGCGATCCTTGGTAACTTCAACACGCTCTTTGTCCGGCCATTCCCAATAGCGATAAAACACGGCTTCGCCGACCATGACCTCATTGTGGAAACGGCCGTAACGGCCTTCAGAATACGAATCCTGCAAGGTCAGGTAAGCCTGGCCGCCCATTGCCTCAAGCATGCGATTGAGCAGCGTGCGAGCCTTGTTTTCATTGCTATTGGCTTCCGGCCCAACATTCGCCGTTCTGGGCGCAGGCGCAAGTGAAGGCTGTTGCCCGAATGCAGTTGCAACAAGAAAGCAGGACAAAACAAATATTCTCATGTGAGGGTTCTGTATACCTTAGATGCTCAGGCAACGCCAAGTAGCTGCTTGTGAAACGGTGACTGAGATCAAATCTCTGACGGTTCAGCCAACCAGTACAGCGCCGCCATTTACGTTCAGGATTTCGCCGGTAATAAAGCCTGCGTGAGCAGTGCATAAGAATAGCACTGAAGCAGCAATTTCTTCCGGGCGTCCGGCCCGGCCCAGAGGAATGGTGGCGAATACCTTTTTGCTGATCACGGGATCATGCAGCGCGGGAGCAGCCATATCCGTCTCCACCCATCCCGGCGCCACGCAGTTCACGTAAATTCCATCTCTTGCCAGCTCCGTGGATAAGCCTTTTACCATGCTGATGATGGCGCCCTTACTGGCTGCATAGTCGCAATGAAAGGCTTCGCCGCGTTGACCGGCGGTGGAGCTGATCAGCACCACATGCCCGCCTGAAGCTTGTTTCTTCATCTCCGCCACGCCATATTTGACGAGACCAAACAGGCTGTCCACATTGATGGCCAGGGTTGAGCGCCACTGCTCGGCAGTCATGGCGTCAATTGGCGCGTCATGCGGAGGCCAAACACCATGGTTGCCAACCAGGATATCGACTTTGCCAAACCGGTTGACCGCCTCTGTGACGAGTGGCCGCGCCGATTCGCTGCTGATCAAATCCGCCTTCAGCCCAACGCAGCGGGACGCGCCTCCGCATTCTTGCTGCAAGCGTTGAGCGTCATTCTCAGCCCGCTGGTAACTAAACACGACACGCGCGCCCGCCGTGACGAACATACGAACAATGGCCGCGCCAATACCGCGCGACCCGCCGGTTACAACGGCAACCCGCTCCTGGAGTGACAATGAAATCCCAGCGCTGGACATGCGTTTACGATACGGAAGGGTCGCCATGAAGCGCAAATGACAGCATAGACGGCTCGAGCGGGACCAATTTCTTTTCCTATCGGTTGCTGGCTGATTTACTTCTTACATCAGCGGGCTCTGCATCTTTCAAGAAATCGTGATCGTCGTCAATGCGTGTGGCCGATTGGGACAAAGTGAAAGATACTCGCTTGCCGCACCGCCGGCATTCAGGAAATAAATCACCGGCCATTGCCAATAAGTCATGGGGGAGACGATGCTGGTAGTGCGCGGCTGTGTAAACTCCGGTAGAAGGAACCTGGTCGCCGGGTCTGTAAAGCCCATTGTTCATATTCGACTACCCGCCCGAAGTCTATTTGACGACCTATGCTGAAGCAACGCCTTTAATTACGTAGTACTCACAAAAGCAATTCGGGCGCCTGTACTCTTCAATTCTCAAGCCTTGGCTCGTGAGTCAAGCCAGCGTGAGACGGCGGCAACATAAGCCAGAAACAATTTGAGCGAGGTGGAATCCCGTCCCACGCTTCTTTCCGGATGCCATTGCACAGCCAGCACATAATGGGAATCATCCACACCTTCAATGGCTTCGATAATTCCATCCTCCCTGCAGATTGCGCTGACCTTGAGTCCATCACCAATTACGGCCGCCGCCTGATGGTGACTGGAATTCACCGGCATCCCTGAAGCTGCGGGCCACTCCAGGGTTCGGGCCAGCAACGAGCCCGGCTCGATGCGCACCTGATGGGCGAACTCGATTTCGCGACGGGTGGAGTGATTGACCTTTGAATTGATGTGCTGGACCAGCGTGCCGCTGCGCCATACGTTTAGTGCCTGCAACCCATAACAGATGCCAAGGATCGGTTTGCGTAGATTGTAGGCGTCCTGAAGTAACAGTTCATCAGCGGCATCACGCGGGGGATCCGGTGGCGCTGTCATGGGATCTTTCTCGGCGTTAAACTTTTGCGGATCCACGTCCGCCTTGCTGCCGGGCAGCAAAATGCCGGCGCAATCAGTAATCAATCGGGCAATCTGTTCCGGCGAATCATCCAGCCGGATGACAACCGGCTCAGCGCCTGCTTTTTCCAAAGCAGCCAGGTAGGCGGGCAATGCCCGAGCACTATACTCGCGATCATAGGAACAGGGCTCCGGGATGGCAATTTTCGGCTTCATTCGCTCAGCTTACTCCCACTCACGGCCACAAAACAGGCGACTTCGACCCACCGTTACCAACCAGCTTCATATCTCTTTTGGTAACTCCGGGGATTGATTCGCGTCTCGCAAATCGGGGACTGTTGCGTTCGCGTAATAGATCTGCCCAATCTCCGCGCGCGCTTTGGCAGAAACAGATTCGGTGTCCCGGGTGGCCAATCCCCTGGTCGGGATGGGATCAGCCACCACCAATCGTATTGGGTGAGGCATCATGTGATAAGTGTTCATCCGCAACATCTCAAAGGTCCCAACCAGCACGAGCGGCACCACGTCAGCCTGTGCCTTGATTGCCGCGTAAAAAGCTCCACCCATAAATTTCTGCAACTGTCCGTCTGGCGAGCGCCCGCCCTCCGGAAAGATCACCAGCGGCATATTTTTTTTGACCGCTGCCACGGCCCGATTCAAACTACGAATTGCTTCTCTTGGTTCTTCCAGAACCACAGGAATCTGCCCTGAACGTTTCAAGTGCCATCCCATGAACGGATACCGGAATAGCTCCTTTTTCGCCAGAATGCGAAAGTGAAAGGGCAGGCTAGCGTAAAGAACCGGGATATCCAGCGCGGAAAGATGATTCACGACGTAAACAGAAGCTTTGGCGGTGTCAATGCGGTCAAAACCTTCCAGCGTTACCTTTACGCCGATCGTCCAAAGAATCATCCGCGACCAGAGTTGAGCCAGCCTGTGCTGAAGCTCACCTTTGGAATCAAAAAAGGAACAGATAAGTGAGATCGACCCCAGAATGACGGTGTACGACCAGATCAGCGGGTCCCATATGAAGTATGACCGCAAACGTGACAGCAGATGCAAAAAGCCATTCCCGCTCGCCCGTGATTGTATTTGTTCCTGAATTTGTTCAGACACCTTTAACGCTCTCCGGGCTGGCCTTGCTGGCAAGCATGTTCTGCTGAAAGTTCTGTGGGGCCGCAATGCCCGAGAGCAGGCCCATGGCCTCTCCCACAAGGTAAATCGATCCGGTAATCACAACCACGCCATCATGCCCCGCAAAGCGGCCGGCAGTCTCAAGCGCGGACGCGACATCTTTCTCTTCGATGATTTCAGATTGCGTATGTTGGGCCAGTTCAGTGATGTCATGGGCGCTGGCGGCGCGCGGATTCCCAGCCTCGGTAACAATGACGCGATCCGCCAGAGGAAAAAGAATACCCGCGATCTCAGCGATCGCCTTATCGCGCATGGCGCCAAAAATAAACGTCAGCTTTCTATCTTCATACAACGTGGATAGCGTTGAGCGCAGCGCCCATGCACCTGCCGGGTTGTGGGCCACATCCAGAACAACCTCAGGGAACCCGCGCAGTGCCGGCAACACTTGAAAGCGCCCCGGCCAACGTGTGTTGCGGACGCCTGCTTCAATATTGGCGGCAGAAATGTTGAACCCCATGCCATTCAGTTCTTCCGCTGCGGTAATCGCCAGGGCCAGATTACGAAGCTGATGACGGCCACGTAATGGCGGCGTAATTGAAATCGCTTCGCCCAGGACGGACAGCATGAAGCTCTCATCGCCATGGGAGGCCGGTGCTGCTGGCAGGCGTTACTGATGCCATGTTCCTGACCGCGCTCACCGCCCTGGCATCGTGATCCAGAATCTCACGTCCCAGTGCTTCATTGACCACAGGATGCTGCGGCAGCAGGACAACAGGCACGTTCGCGCGAAGAATGCCCGCCTTTTCATGAGTAATTTCAGGAAGAGTGTTGCCCAGAAACTTCTGATGATCAAAATCAATGTCAGTGATCACGCTCAGGCAAGGTTCCACGATATTGGTTGCGTCCAGCCGGCCGCCCATGCCAACTTCAAGCACCGCCAGTTCCACCCCGGTGCTGGCAAAATATTCGAAAGCCATGGCGGTCAACATCTCAAAGAAGCTGGGATGCCAGGGCAGCGAACCGCTACGGACAAGATCTTCCGCCACGGCGTTCACGCGCTCATACATCAGTGCGAATTCAACGTCACTGATCTGCTCGCCGCTGTTCTGCGAAGTAAAGATCTGGATACGTTCATTGATGCGCATCAAGTGCGGCGAAGTATAAAGTCCAGTTCGATAACCGGGGCCGAAACAATGCTGGCGATTGTGGCCGCGGTTGAGCCTTTGCCGTTGGTTCCGGCAATCAACATACTCTGGAAGCGGCGCTCTGGATGCTCAAGCGCAGCAGCCAGCACGCGCATGTGATCAAGATCAAATTTGCGGTTTGTGGCCAACTCGTGGCCCAGCGCGAGCAATTGCTGGACGGCTAGATCGTAAGAAATCGCCACGACCTAAACAGCCTTTGGCATCATGAAATCCAGTGCGCGAGAGATGTAAGCCTTCATGTCCTTGCGATGGACAACAGCATCCAGCATGCCATGTTGCAGAAGAAATTCGCTGGTCTGGAAGCCTTCGGGAAGCTTCTGACGGATTGTCTGCTCGATCACACGCGGCCCGGCAAAGCCAATCAGGGCGCCTGGTTCGGCAATGTTGAGGTCACCCAGCATGGCGTATGAAGCCGTAACGCCGCCGGTGGTGGGGTCCGTAAGAACTGAAACATAGGGCAATCTGGCGGAATCCAGGCGCGCCAACGCGGCGGATATTTTTGCCATTTGCATGAGACTGACCACGCCTTCCATCATGCGCGCACCACCAGAAGCTGAGACCACAATCATGGGCTTGCGCTGCTTGCATGCTCGTTCCACGGCGCGCGTGATCGCCTCACCCACCACTGCTCCCATGCTTCCGCCAATGAAAGAATATTCCATTGCACTGGCCACCACCGGACGCCCATTCATGGTTCCAGTGGCGTTGATAATGGCGTCTTTCAATCCAGTGATTTCCTGGCTTTTCTCTAAACGGGCCTTGTAAGGGCGTGTATCAGTAAAATTCAGCGGATCAGTAGAGGCGAGATTTTCATCATTGGTCTCAATGCTGTCTTCATCGAGCAGCAGCATGAGGCGGGTGGCTGCATCAATGCGGAAGTGCGCATTGCATTTGGGACAGACATTGAGGTTCTCCTCAAGTTCCTTTTTCCATATGATCTGCCGGCAACCTTCGCACTTGACCCAGAGGCCTTCCGTGCGGACGCGTTTTTCGCCCGACTGAAGCTCATTCGATTCTCTTTTAAACCACGCCAAAGATGTACTCGCCTTTCCTAATACTCAATGCCGCGTTGTGCCAGCACGCCCTTTTCATAGGCATGCTTAACTTGCTTCATCTCGGTGACCGTATCGGCCAGTTCAATGATTGTCGGATGGGCATTGCGGCCCGTCAAGATTACGTGTACCAACTCGGGTTTACGCTTCAGTGTCTCCGCCACTTTGCCGGGATCGAGCATGCCATAGCTGATGGCGTAGTTGATTTCATCCAGAATAACCAGATCCCACTTGCCGGACATGATGGCCGCATCCGCTTCAGCCCAAGCCTGTTCCACCAGCTTGATGTCTTCAGGATCAGTCTCCGCCCCGCCGACCTTCACAAAGCCACGGCCCATCTGCTTCATGATGAAGTTTTCGCCAAACGCCTTTACCGCATCCAGTTCACCGTAATGCCACGACCCCTTGAGGAATTGCAGCATCAAGACTTTCATGCCATTGCCTACGGCGCGCAGTGCGGTCCCCATGGCCGCAGTGGTCTTGCCTTTGCCAGGTCCGGTATTAACGATGATGAGTCCGCGATGAACGTCTGCCATTGATCTCCGATTCCGCTCTACTTTTAATGCCCAGTATGGTAAGGATGGCCTTTGAGAATTGTAAATGCCCGATAAATCTGCTCCAGCAGGACGATGCGGGCCAGTTCATGGGCCAGCGTCATTTTGCCGAAAGAGAGCACCAGATCAGCCGAGCCGCGCGCGCGGTCACTGAAGCCATCCGCCGGCCCCACCGCGAAGAAAAGGGTCTGCGTGCCGCGGTCCTGCTGGTCGCGCAGCAGCTCAGCAAATTCTTCTGAGGTAAACTGCCGGCCTCGGGAATCAAGCAAAACCAGCACCGGACGCGCACGCCCGGTTGTGTCTTCCGCTTTTTCCAGCAATGCCGGTTCAGAGGCCATCTCATGCGACTCCGCCGGCACATAGCGGGAGATGCGGGTGAGATATTCATCAGTAAGAGCGCGGATGGCCGTCTCTGTTTGCAGTCTTGTTTTGCCAATCCAGGCGATCTGTATTTTCACGGCCTCTTACGCGCCTTCTTTTGCTGGAGATTTCTTCTTCGCACCGCTTGCGAGCAGTAACTCTCTTGGCCGGCGATTTGCCGGCACGCTTCGCAGGCAGCTTACGCGGAGATTTCTTGACCGCTGAAGCGGTCTTCTTCTCGCGGCGGGCCTTTTCACTGGTTCCTTCTTAAGATCAGCGGGCTTGAGCTTATTGGCCGACTTCCACAAGCGCTCAAGATCATAAAATTTGCGTGCACGCTCAGAGAAGATGTGGACCACGAAGTGGACATAATCGAGCAGCACCCATTCGGCCTGCTGAAATCCTTCACGGCTGGCGGGACGCTCGCCATTTTGAGACAGCAGCTTCTCAACTTCATCACTGATGGCCTGCACCTGCCGCGGATTGGTGCCGGTGCAAACCACAAAATAATCAGTGAATGCGCCCGAGGCACGGTCCATTTCAAGGATCACGACTTCCTCGCCTTTTTTGTTTTCGACCGCTTGTACGGCTAACGCAACCTGCTGCCTGGTTTGCTGACTCATCTTTTGCTCTGGCTCCTGCTGGTCTGGCTCATGGCTGCTGAAACTGCTCTTTACAAATTGCTGGCGACGCGCCTCTTGAAACGATAGCACTTTGTCCGGCAACACACCCTTTGCCGCCTCTGGCTCCGGATACATAGAGCCGCTCCTTCTTAATGTACTCCGCTACCAGCCTGGGCACGTATCGGCTGAGCTGCCCGGCGGTCTTTGAAGCGGCGGCGCGAATCTGGGTGGAAGAAACTTTCTCATGCACCTCAGGCAGCAAATGCAAAGTCACGCCGGGCACCACAAACATGCCATTGCGAACGTGATCTTCTTCATTGCAGAGATCACCGTGGGCGAAGGGCGCAGGCTTTGCGGCAATACTTTGCCGATATCGGCAAGTGAAAAGCCGGGACGGCCGGCAACAATGAATTCACATTCCGCCAGCAATTCTTCCGGCTGCCGCCACGTGGCGATGTCTTTAAAAGCGTCCATACCGATAAGAAAATAGAGCTTGTCCAGAGCTTTTAAGTTCCTTCTTCAGCCGCCGCACAGTATCAATCGAGTAATTGGGTTGCCCAGTATGCGCGTCTAATAAGGACGGCACGAAACGCTTGTCATCAATTGTGGCCAGGGCCAGCATGGCGAAACGATGCTGAAAATCAGTGAGCTTGCGCTTCTGCTTATGCGGTGGAAGGTCCGCCGGCACAAAGTAAACCTGGTTGAGCTTGAACTTTTCCGCCGCGGCGCGAGCCACAGCGATATGGCCCAGGTGCACCGGATCAAAAGTCCCGCCGAACAACGCAACTCTCATACCGGCTATCTGCTCTTCCTTTTCTTGAATGCTGCGCGCTTGGGAATGCGTTTGGAGGCCAGCACTTTTTTCCTGGCTTTGCGCACGGAAACAGCCTTCTTGCGTGCAGGTTTGGGAGAGACATAGGTCCCGGTGCGGATCTCAACCACACGCTTGCCCAGTGCGTACTTTCAATTCGGGGATTCCTTTGCCGGTCACGGCGGAGATCTCATACAGATCCAGCTTCAGTTTCTTGCAATGTTTGCGCAAGGCTGCCAGCTTGTCAGGATTCGCAACATCAATTTTTGAAGCCACCACGATCATCGGCTTCTTTTCCAGATCAGCGCCAAAGCTGGCCAGCTCATTCATGATGACTTTGAAATCCTGGACCACGTCTGGCCGTCCGCTGGAATCTGAAACGTCAATCAAATGCGCCAGCACGCGCGTGCGCTCAATGTGACGAAGAAACTGAATGCCCAGACCCGTGCCTTCGTGCGCGCCTTCAATCAATCCGGGGATGTCCGCCACCACGTAGCTGTCTTCATGCGGTGGATCACCGATGGTGACCACGCCGAGATTTGGCTGCAACGTAGTAAACGGATAGTCGGCGATCTTGGGTCTTGCCGCTGAAATACGCGAAATCAAAGTGGATTTGCCGGCGTTCGGATAACCAACCAGACCCACATCCGCCAGGAGTTTTAATTCCAGACGCAAAACACGTTCTTCGCCAGGAGTACCGGGCTCATGCTCACGTGGCGCCTGATGCGTGCTGGTGGCAAAATGCTGATTACCACGTCCGCCGCGGCCACCGTGTGCCACTACCAGGCGTTGATCAGGCTCAGAAAAATCAAAAAGCCGCTCACCGCTCGTCTGGTCATAAACAATGGTGCCGACCGGGACCTTGAGGACGATGTTCTCGCCATCACGACCGGTGCAGTTGGAACCTTCTCCGTGCCGTCCGCGATCACCTTTGTATTCCGGATTGAAGCGGAAATGGACCAGCGTATTGTGACGCTCGCTGGATTCCATGACAATGTCACCGCCGCGGCCGCCATCGCCACCGGATGGCCCGCCACGCGGTACGAATTTTTCCCGGCGAAACGCCATACAGCCGTTGCCGCCGTCGCCTGCTTTGATGCGGATAATAGCTTCGTCTATGAACATGAATTCAAGGAGTGCCCGGAAAAACTGCCGGGCACACCCGTAAGGACCTCTCTTTTGATTGTACAGTCCGCGTGCTTGATTCGCGGAAAGCGCAAAACATGCGTCCGAATCGCTATTTAGTGCATAGCTGTCATGGCGGCCATGCGCTTCTTCATCTCGTCTGGCGTAACGTCTTCTTTGTGCGTGGCGATGGTCCACAGATGGCCGAAAGGGTCTTCCACTGTACCCGTGCGATCGCCATAGAACTGGTCAGCCACGGGCTTGTTGATTTTCCCGCCCAGTGAGATGGCTTTGTTGAAAACGGCATCAACGTCGTCAACGTACAGCAGCAGTCCAACGCTGGAATTGCCCAATGTTTTCGGGCCGACCACGTTGCCTTCAGGAAATTCATCGGCCAGCATGATGCAGGAGTCGCCAACTCTCAACTCGGCGTGACCCACTCGTCCACCCGGAAAAGGCATGCGAACGGCCTCAATAGCGCCGAACGCATTCTTGTAAAAGTCAATTGCGGCCGCGGCGCCTTTGATATGCAGATAAGGCGTGACAGTGTGATAGTTGTCGGGCTGAGCTTTTACTGGATTAGGCATGATTTCATCCTTTCTTTATCTGCAAGCGGCAGAATTTACATTCTAGTTAGACGGCAGACCGCGCTCCAGGGTCGGCCTCCCTGACGGCCATTCGACTCCGGCAGCCAGGAAAGCAGCTTAAGCCCAAACGGGAGACGATCAATTTTTGCTGCCGTTTTCATGATGGAGTAGATCTCCACCGGCTTCCATCCGCAGGCGGTGAAATATCCGGGGCCCTCAGCGGGCGCGAATTTCAGCGGCGATCCAGCTTTTTCCAGCGCACCCAGGTTCTTTTTCAGCATCTTCAACAAACCGGGAGAAGCGAGATCAATGGCCCAATCGCGGAAGCTGGCCTGAGCAGCCAGATCTCGCCCAAGATCCAGAACCTCTTGCGGGCTCAAATAAATAAGCAGACCCTCGGCAAGGATGAGCGCCTTCTTTGATTTTTCGCCCAGCTCACGAAAGAGTTGCTGACGCTTTTCGCGATCAGACAAGTCCATGCGCACGCGACGAAGCTGGCAGCGCGGCTTTTCGCCGGCGAGAATCTCTTCTTTGTAATCGGTGAGCGGAGCAAGGTCCACCTCAACCCATTGCAACTGCGGTGGCAATTCCATGTGGTAAGGACGGGCATCCAGGCCGGCAGCCAGGTTGATGATCATGTCCGCGCCCTGGCTAATCTGATCTTTAATGATGCGATCAAAATTGATGGTGCGCGCAACGTAGGGCCAGGCGTATTTCTCGGCGAAAGGCAGACCTCGCGCGATCTCTTCCCCGCGTTCGCCGGCCAGTCTGCGGGCAAACGGATCTTTGAACAGCGCGTCTGCACGTTCGGTTTCACGCGCGCGGTAAACCGCAACCCAGCGGGCAGTGTCAGAGATATTGCGAATCAATGGTTCATTGCCGGGCGTGTTAGGGTTTTGCGACGAGCTGGACATTGTGTCACCTCTTGAAAATTGCGATCTCTTAAACAATTACTGGTTTAAACACGTACGCCGGGGGTAGCTTACATAAAAAAGCGAAAAGCCCCGCACCGGGCGGGGCCTTCGCAACTGCAATGCTTGAAGTTACGCCTGCTCTGCTGGCTCCACAACCACGTAACGGCCGCTGCCGCCGCGGTCAACAAACTTGATGGTGCCGGTAACTTTGGCGAAGAGCGTATCGTCCTTGCCCCGACCAACATTGGCGCCGGGCTTGATTCGCGTGCCACGCTGGCGCACGATGATGGTGCCGCCGGGTACAAACTGTCCGCCGAACGCCTTAACTCCCAGGCGCTGTGCGTTTGAGTCGCGCCCGTTTCTGGAACTTCCTAAACCTTTTTTATGTGCCATGACTTGAAAATCCTTATCAAAATTTCTGGTCGGACTTAATCGCCCGAACAATTGGGGGCTAAACGCTACTTCTTCTTGCCCTTGCTGGCGCTTTTCTTTTTGGCCGGGCTCTTCGCCTTGCTTGCAGCCTTTGGCTTAGACTTGCCTTGCCGGCAGCCTTTTTAGTGGCCCCAGCTTCGCCTTCGGCAGGAGCAACTTTCTTCTTCCTGGCCGGCAGAGCAGGAGCGCTGAACGTCTGGCCGTCAAAGGCAATGTCAGTGATTCTTACGGCCGTGAACGCCTGGCGATGGCCATACATCTTCTTATATTGCTTCTTCCGCTTCAGATGGAAGACAAGGATCTTGTCTTTGCGGCCACCTTCCATCACTTCACCGCTCACTAAAGCGCCGGCGCCGGGGCCAATCTGGCCTTCCGTGCCGGAAACCGCCAGAACATCATTAAATTCAACTGTATCGCCTTCAGCGGCGGGCAGTTTTTCGATTTTTACTATATCTCCGGGAGCCACACGATACTGCTTCCCCCCGGCCCGAATGACCGCGTACATAACTCTCTCCAGCGCCCTTTGCCTGGCAAAGGACTATCTATAAACTTGAGGATTGCTGATTGCTTCTTGGTTTGCTCTCGGCCTTGCTCACACGGCAGGAACTGACTATTCTGGCAAACCCAACAATTTTAACGTGATAAGCCGATCACGGTCAACCGGCGTTTGCCAGTTTAGCGGCCCTGGCGACCTCAGATCTTCCCGTGGAAGTACACTCGCCAGAAGAAATAAGCCGTCATGCTGAAACCTATACTGATCACGATGGCCCGAATCCTGCCCGGGGCCAACTTTTGCGCGTACCAGGCGCTGGCGTAGCCACCCAGCACTGACCCAAACACCATCAGCAAGGCCTGCGGCCAGTAAACCGCGTGGGCAAAGATAAACATCACCGCCGCCACCAGATTACCGCAAGTCGCCAGCAGAGTTTTCAGGCCGTTCATGGAATGGATATTTTCCAGTCCCATCACGGCCAGCAGGGCCAGCATCACAATCCCCGCTCCGGCGCCGAAGTAGCCGATATAAATGGCTGCCAGGGCCTGAAGCGCGGTTACTCCAATCACGCGCAACGTGGAAGGTCCACCTTCCGTATGATGGCGCAGCACCCAGCCCGTGATCCGCGTGCCAAAGCTGAACAGCGTGGTAGCTCCCAGCAGCAGCCACGGAACCAGCTTGTCAAAAGTTGACTGCCGCGTGTGCAGCAGCAGATAACTTCCCGCCACGCTGCCCAGAAACGTAATAATGATCAACGGCAGGATCTGCTTGAGCAGTTTGCCGCTTAATGCCTTGCGATATGCTCCCGTTGACGCCACCGTTCCCGGCCACAAGGCCACGGTGTTAGTGGCATTGGCATTGATGGACGGCATGCCTGTAACCAGCAACGCGGGAAAGGCAATGAATCCTCCGCCTCCGGCAACGGAATTTACCGCGCCGCCCAGCACGGCGGCCCCAAAAAGTAAGGTGGTTTCTGAGGGACTCACAGAATATTGTAACAACTCTGTTTCGGCGATAACCCGATGCCTATTGTTTTTTTTCCCGGTATTTCAACTTCAGATAGAGCAGCCACAAAATCAAAGCCAGCGTCACCGCATTCGCCACGATGATTGGCGACACGCGCAACATCAGTCCGTAAATCAGCCATAGGACAACTCCCATACCGAACGCCACCAGCATAGTCAGAGACAGATCATCACAGCGCTTGCTTCGCCACGCTTTGTGCACCTGCGGGACGAAGGAAACAGTGGTTAGTGTTCCGGCGGCAAAGCCAAGTAGAGTGATGAAGCGCATCTTATCTCTTCGCTCCGTCAACCCATTTTTCAACCTGCCTGGGCCGCTCCCATGCCATCAATCTTTCCAGCATACTGTCAGGATTTCTTGCCACCAGAATCAACTCGCTATTCTCCGGACGAACAAACTTTTCATCCACTGAATGATCCAGCATAGCCAGAAGATGGTCCCAATATCCTTCCACGTTCAGCAGTCCGCACGGCTTCTGCTGAATTCCCAGTTGCGACCAGGTCACGATCTCGCAAAATTCTTCCATGGTCCCAAAGCCGCCGGGCAGCGCGATGAATGCGTCGGCCAGATCGGCCATCAACGCTTTGCGTTCATGCATGCTCTGGACTACATGCAGTCTGGTCAAACCGCTGTGTCCCACTTCGCGACGCAACAGCGAATCGGGAATTACGCCAATCACTTCCCCGGCCGCTGCCAGCGCAGCGTCGGCAATCGCGCCCATCAGACCCACATTGCCGCCACCATACACCAGACCCAATCCACGGGTCAGCCAGCGTTTTGCCCAGTTGCTCCGCTGCCTGCTTGTACGCGGGACGCGCGCCAAACGATGAGCCGCAGAACACACAGATTCGCTTGAGAGCTTGCCATACCACCTTTTCAGGAATGCAATACCAATCTACCGCTGATCATTGATCATGATCATGATCATTGACTGATGATTCTGATCAGCGTCGCCATTTCATTGTTAAAAATTAAACAGCGCTTTTACTCAAACGCATTACGGCAACCCATTTCAACCCGCCCCCATCACAAGCAGCTTCCAAAAACACGAGAGACCCGGTTGGAGCCGGGTCTCAACGTGATCAGGCGCCAGCGAAGTATCCAGAATCTCAACATCTTTGCGCTCAACATCTCTGGCCTCAAAAACTTCGCGTGAATTCGCGGCTAATTTCCTTCTTACGCGCCCGACTTCACCACCAGCTCTGCCGGCACTTCAATATCCTGCGTGGTCAACTGCTGGGCTTGCGTGCGCAGATCTTCAAACAGGAAAGTGCTCAGGTAGCGCTCACCGAAGTCGGGGACCACCACCACAATCAGCTTGCCGGCATTCTCCGGACGGGCCGCCAGTTTGATGGCCTGGGCCACGGCTGCGCCGCCGGAGATCCCAATCAGCAATCCTTCTTCTTTGGCCATCCGGCGCGCCACCTGCACCGATTCATCCGTGGTGGCGGTCATGACTTCGTCAATCAGCTTGGTGTCCAGAATCTGCGGGATGAAGCCTGCGCCCAGTCCCTGGATCTTCTGCGGACCCGGCTTACCGCCGGAGATCACAGGCGAATCCGCCGGCTCCACGGCAATGATCTTGAAGCTCGGCTTCTTCGGCTTGATGAATTCGCCCACGCCGGTGAGCGTTCCGCCGGTGCCCACGCCGGAGACCAGGAAGTCAATCTTGCCGTCAGTATCATTCCATAGCTCGGGACCGGTGGTGTCACGATGGATCTTGGGATTGGCCGGATTGGCGAACTGTTGCAGCATGACCGAATTTGGGATTTCATCCAGCATCCGGTTGCCCAGGGCAATGGCGCCCTTTACGCCCTTCGGTCCCGGCGTAAGCACCAGTTCGGCGCCAAACGCCAGCAGCACCACGCGCCGTTCCATGCTCATGGTGTCAGGCATGATCAGGATCAGCCGATACCCGCGCGCGGCCGCGGCAAAAGCCAGACCAATACCGGTGTTGCCGCTGGTGGGCTCAATCAGGACGGTTTTGCCGGGCTCGGATCTTGCCGGCCTTTTCCGCCTCATCAATCATGCTCACGCCGATGCGGTCTTTCACGCTGTGGCACGGATTGAAGCCTTCCAGCTTGGCCAGCACCGTGCCGGGCATGCCGGCCGTGAGTTTGTTGAGGCGTACCAGCGGCGTCCGCCCAATGGTCTTCGTAATATCTGAATAAATGTTCATCTCTCCACCTTTATCTTTCTTCAGCAGCACCGTTATTTAATTGCTTAAGCACTTATTGCTCAACCAGGCACATTAGCTCATGTGCACCGTTTCAGCTTTTCAGCTCAGTTGCCGAAAATTGAGGCGTCCCGCGAGAGATTACAGCCATATAAGATTAGCGGGAAAGGGGCGAAGAGGCAAAAAATTGAGCCTACCCCTCCATGTCCATCCCAAGATCTAAAGGATTTACAGGAATCATCCAAAGCCGCCCGGTTTCGAATGCTCCTCGATCGGCGGTAATTCGCTTGAATCCGGCGGCATGCCTTTGTCCTATCAGTGTCATCAGTGCAAATCAGTGGTGAGATTGGGTTTTGCCTTTCAATTTCCCGATTACCCGATTACTCAATTACCAAATCTCGCCATACCCTCCCCGTCCATCCCAAGTTTTAAAGGACTTACACTTAGACATCCCATCCCGTTCGTTTTTTGAAGTCTTCTGATCCGCGATTCGTCCGCGTGAATCCGCGCCAAACGTGGATCCCGCGCTAAAGAAGTCCGATAAGCATCATCTGCGTTCATCAGCGGTAAGCTTTTGCCTTTCCGATTGCGGCGATCATCCGATTTCTCCGCGTCTCCGTGCCTCCGTGGTAGGTGTTGCTTTTCCGATCCCGGCGATGTCGCGCGATGACGGCGATCGCGGCGATAGGCGCGCTTTGCGCGCCCTACCCTCCCCGGTCATCCCAATGTCTAAAGGACTTACGCGACAAATCCCAACCCGTTCGTTTTTTGAAGTCTTCTAATCCGCGATTCGTCCGCGTGGATCCGCGCTAAACGGATCCCGCGCTAAAGGTTCGATCAGCATCATCTGCGTTCATCAGCGGTAAGCTTTTGCCTTTCCGATCCCGGCGATGTCGCGCGATGACGGCGATCGCGGCGATTCTGCCACTATGCCCCAGCTTCTTCCGGGATTCAACTAATCTTAAGTTTAGGGCTGCCTCTGCTCACAGTCCCGCGTAGCGGGACGACCGAAAATAGCCCGGCACGTTTCCGAGGGGCGCGCATCAGCGCGCGCTGAGGAACAAGTGCCGGGTAAACCGGAAAGCGTCCTCCTTCCTTACGCCCGTAGCCGGCGCGCAGCGTAGCGAAGCGCCAAGAAACTGGTTACCCCGGTTTCCGAACACGCAACTCCCGCTTCGCTAAAAATGCAGTACTATTCTTACGTTTCCATCCCTAACTATGCTTACCGGCGAAATTCGCAGTCAAATCGATCACATCTGGAACGCCTTCTGGTCGGGCGGCATCTCCAATCCGCTCGAGGTGATCGAGCAGATCACCTATCTGCTGTTCCTCAAGCGGCTCGACGAGCTGCACACGCTGGAAGAGCACAAGGCCCAGGCTCTCAAGAAGAAGCCGATGGAGCGGCGCATCTTTCCCGAAGGCAAGGACGCAGCGCGGCATGCCCTACGAGGACCTGCGCTGGTCGCGGTTCAAGAACCTGGGCGACCCCGCCGAGATGTTCAAGGTCGTTGAGCGAGCACGTCTTCCCGTTCCTGCGCACGCTCGGCGGCGACGGACACCACTTACGCCCACCACATGAAGGACGCGCGCTTCACCATCCCGACGCCGGCGCTGCTGGCCAAGGTGGTCGACCTGCTCGACGACGTGCCGATGGAGGACCGCGACACCAAGGGCGACCTCTACGAATACATGCTCGGCAAGATCGCCACCGCCGGGCAGAACGGCCAGTTCCGCACGCCGCGCCACATCATCCAGCTGATGGTCGAGATGACCGCGCCGCAGCCGAAGGACGTGATCTGCGATCCGGCCTGCGGCACCTGCGGCTTCCTGGTCGCGGCCGGCGAATACCTGCGCGAGCACCATCCCGAAGCTGCTTCACGACGACGAAGCTGCGCGAGCATTTCCACCACGGCATGTTCCACGGCTTCGACTTCGACAACACCATGCTGCGCATCGGCAGCATGAACATGCTGCTGCACGGCGTCGAGAACCCCGACATCCGCTACCGCGATTCGCTCGCGCAGGACCACGCCGGCGAGGAGGAGCAAGTACACGCTGGTGCTGGCCAATCCGCCGTTCGCCGGCTCGCTCGACTACGAGAACACGCGCGAAGGACCTGCTAGCAGATCGTCAAGACCAAGAAGACCGAGCTGCTGTTCCTGGCGCTGTTCCTGCGGCTGCTGAAGCCCGGCGGCCGCGCGGCGGTGATCGTGCCGGACGGCGTGCTGTTCGGCTCGTCGCAACGCGCACAAGGCAACTGCGCCGGATGCTGGTCGAGGACCAGAAGCTCGACGCGGTGATCTCGCTGCCCGGCGGCGTGTTCAGGCCCTATGCCGGCGTCTCGACCGCGATCCTGCTGTTCACCAAGACCAACTCCGGCGGCACGGATCACGTCTGGTTCTACGACGTGCGAGGCCGACGGCTGGTCGCCTCGACGACAAGCGCACGCCGCTGCTGCCGCGAGGACAAGCTCGGCCCGGTGCCGCGCGACGCGCTCAGCGCCGACGAGCACGCGAAGAACAACCTGCCCGACATGCTGGCGCGCTGGGAGCAGCGCGACGGAGACGAGCGCAAGCGCCCGCGCACCGCGCAGAGCTTCTGCGTGCCGAAGGCCGACATCGCCGCGCAGGGCTACGACCTGTCGCTCAACCGCTACAAGGAGGTGGTGCACGCCGAAGCAAAAACTGAAAATCCGCAAGAAACTCTTGGAACAGCTATTCAAAATTGAAGCCGAAATCAATGAAGGACTCCTGGAACTTAAGGGGATGCTCTCATAATGCGTCCCAGTGGGCTGAAATCGGCGGCTATGTTTCTTCGGTAGGGACCTGGAATCCAGTCGCGAAGGGAATGGCAACTTCATACATTACATAGAAATCAGTTCCGTTCGACAAGCTGAAAAAACGATTGATGCGAAGCCGCCAATACTGGAAAGGACGTTACAGCCGCGCGAGGCGGCTTTAAAGAAAGGCGACATCCATCGTATCTACTGTCCGCCCGAACCTTGCCGCCGTTGCGCGGATTGCTTGAGGCTATGAACGGTGCAACTGTTCTACGGCTTTATCCGGTATTTAGGCGACCGATAAACCAAGCTGGTTGGTGCCACATCTATTTCACTGGGTCCTAAGAGTCGCTGACACTCGCTATTTGTACTATGCCCATGCGAGTCAAGAACTGGCAACGTGGCAAGGGAGTTGGTGGTGCACAACCAAATGATCAGTCATCGGGCTTATCAAAGATCTGAAAGTTCCGTTACCGCCGATGGCCGAACAGCGCCGAATTGCGGCGATTCTCGACCAGGCCGACGCGTTGAGAGCCAAGCGCCGCGAAGCCCCTCGACGCAACTTGACACCCTCGCGCAATCAATTTTCCTTGAAATGTTCGGCGATCCTGACGAGAAATGCCTTTGCGTTGGCTTGGGAAGTATTATCGAGGCGTATGTGATTTGCGTCTCGGAAAAATACTCGATGGCAGAACACACAACCTGAGATTACAAGTGGGGAAGCAATTGTGACGGCAGCGCAAACGTTCGGATGGATACCGTAGATTTCACGAACGCAAAAGTTTTCGACATGATTTCAACGCGCAGGTTTAGGCGGAAAGCAATTCTGAAGTTGGAGAAGGTTGACCTTTTGGTGTGCGCGGGGGCGACCATTGGACGGCAGCGATCTGGCACGAACAAATCGAGGAATCTATTATCAGAAGGCGCTCCGTCGGGCACGTTCTCGCAATGGCGTACCGAATACGGCGAATATCTCGACAGTCATTATTAAGATTCCTTTAAGTTCCGGCAAACTGCGGGGACTGATGTACAGACATCAGGACATCGAGCGCCTAACCAGGGAGCAACTTAAAGGATCATAGTCTCTATGATTGTGCCGCCTATCCAGTTGCAGCAATGTTTCGCTGAAAGGCTTTCCACATTGGAAAAGTCGAAAAAATCTCAATCACGTTCATCGCTAACGAATTGGACACGCTCTTCGCCTCCCTCCAGTTTCGCGCCTTCCGAGGAGAGCTGTAAGGAAAATGCCAATGATCGAGGATACAAGAAAGAATGTCGTTCAACGGCTCTCTGCGTATGTCCAGGAGCTCACCAGTCTCCTCAAACGATTTGATATTAGGGGCCCAAGGGGGCTTTGGAAGGCGTTGGGCAATAGCGAATTCAAAAAAAGTGAAGAATATATGGATGAGAGTTGCCGAGGAGGAAGGCGGCAAGCTCACATTTACCACTGCTGCGGCTCTCATTGGAGCAGCCTTGGGCGGCGTCGGAATAGCGGCAATGGGAGGAGTTTTCGGCATGCCTTTGGCATTGCTCTTGGCGCCTATAGGCTACCTTTTCGGAGGACGGCTTGATACGCGCGGCTGGACAAAAGGATTGCTCTCTGGTTTTAAAGGTTCAGAAGAAACAACAGACATAGCGGCAACAGATCAACAATCCGGGCCAGAATTGGAAAGCATGGCCGAGTTGCTGGCTCATTTATTGGCCAGAGAAGGTCAAGCAGAGGCCAAAGTGGTTGGTTTGGAGCGGAATCTTTCAGAACTTGTTGCGCGTTGTGAGAGGAATGAAGGAGCCACGCGTGAACTTGAAACACGAGTAAGTTCCTTAGAGGAAAAAATAGCTAGTTTAGAAGCAAAGGTGTCTGAATCTCAATCTTCGTTTGTCGCTCTAAAAAGACAAGTGCAATATTTAACCTGGGTTGGCTCTGGCCTCGTTATAGTTGTCGCAGCCACGGCCCTTTGGCTGCTTCTTAAAAGGTAATCATAGTAGAGAATGGCACGATGAGTAATTTCGGTTTTCTCCAATCCGAATGGCCGGAGCTTTTTGCCGACGCGCAAAAGGCCGAAGCCCTCGTCATCCCTGACCCGCGTACCGCCTGCTTTTACACCCGCCGCACCTTGGAATCGGTTGTCGCGTGGCTCTACAAAAGCGACCCCGCGCTCAAGCTGCCTATCAGGACAATCTCAGCGCGCTCATTCACGAACCCACTTTCAAAACCGCGGTCGGCCAGAAGATTTTCGTCAAGGCCAAGCTCATCAAAGACCTGGGCAATCTGGCCGCGCACAGCCACAAGCCCTTGCAGCAGCGCGATTCCATGGTCGCCGTGCGCGAGCTGTTCCACATCTGCTTCTGGCTGGCGCGCACCTATGGCAAAACCGCACAAGCCCGCCGACGGACTCGCCGTTCAATCCGTCGCTGCTGCCCAAAACCTCGCCGGTCCCGCCGCAAACCCTGGCCGCAGCTTCAGCAGCTTGAAGCGCAGCTCGCCGAAAAAGACACGCAGCCTCACCGCCCTGCTGACCGGCAAGACGCCCTCGACGCCGAACTCGAACGGCTGCGCGCCGAGATCGCCGCACATCAAGCAACAGAATGCAGCCACGCCCGGACACGCACGACTACTCCGAAGCCGAGACCCGCGACTACTTCATCGACCTGCTGCTGAACGAGGCCGGCTGGCCGCTCGACAAGCACGCAAGACCGCGAGTTCGCCGGTCACCGGCATGCCGAACAGCAAAGGGCAAGGGCTTCGTCGACTACGTGCTGTGGGGCGACGACGGCAAGCCGCTCGGGCTGGTCGAGGCCAAGCGCACCAGACGCGATGCCGCGCGTCGGCCAGCAGCAGGCCAAGCTCTACGCCGATTGCCTGGAGAAGCAGTTCGGCCAGCGGCCCGGTGATCTTCTACACCAACGGCTACGAGCACTGGCTCTGGGACGACGCGGACTATCCGCCGCGCGCCGGTCCAGGGCTTCTACAAGAAGGACGAGCTGGAGCTGCTGATCCAGCGGCGCGCCAGCCGCGAAGCCGCTCGGCTGCGGCCGCGATCAATCGACGACATCGTCGAGCGCTACTACCAGACACGCGCCATCCGCCGGATCGGCGAGGCCTTCGAGCAGGACCACGAGCGCAAGGCGCTGCTGGTGATGGCGACCGGCGCCGGCAAGACCCGCACCGTGATCGCGCTGTGCGACCTGCTGATGCGCTGCAACTGGGTCAAGCGCGTGCTGTTCCTCGCCGACCGCGTGGCGCTGGTCAACCAGGCCGCAAGCGCCTTCAAGACGCACCTGCCCGACGTCCGCGCCGGTGAACTCTGGTCACCGAGAAGATAGCCGAAGGCCGCGTTTTCGTCTCGACCTATCCGACGATGATGGGCCTGATCGACGAGACGCAAAGACGGCACGCGCCGCTTCGGCGTCGGCCACTTCGATCTGGTCGTCATCGACGAGGCGCACCGCTCGGTCTACCAGAAGTACCGCGCGATCTTCGACTACTTCGATTCGCTGCTGGTCGGCCTGACCGCGACGCCGAAGGACGAGGTCGACCGCAACACCTACGGCCTGTTCGACCTGGAAGACGGCGTGCCGACCGACGCCTACGGGCTCGACGAGGCGGTGAGAGACGGCTTCCTCGTGCCGCCGAAGCGCGGTCTCGGTGCCGCTCAAGTTCCAGCGCGAGGGCATCAAGTACGACGACCTCACCGACGAGGAGAAGGAGCAGTGGGACGCGCTGGAGTGGGACGAGGACGGCAGCGTGCCCGACGCGCGTGGAGCCGGAGGCGGTCAACCGTGGCTGTTCAACGAGGACACCGTCGACAAGGTGCTGGCAGCACCTGATGACGCGGGCGAAAAGGTCGCCGGCGGCGACCGGCTCGGCAAGACGATCATCTTCGCCAAGAACCAGGCGCACGCCGAGTTCATCGCGGAGCGGTTCGACGCGAACTATCCGCACTACAAGGGCGAGTTCGCGCGCGTGATCACTTTCAAGGTCGAGTACGCGCAGATCCTTGATCGACGACTTCTCCGATCGCGGACAAGCCGCCGCACATCGCCATCTCGGTCGACATGCTCGACACCGGCATCGACGTGCCGGAAGTCGTGAACCTCGTCTTCTTCAAGCTGGTGCGGTCGAAGACGAAGTTCTGGCAGATGGTCGGCCGCGGCACGCGGCTCTGGCCAGACCTGTTCGGCCCGGGCCAGGACAAGGAGTACTTCTACATCTTCGACTACTGCCAGAACCTGGAGTTCTTCAGCCAGAATCCCGAGACCACCGGCGGGGCAGCAGCGAGTCCCTGAGCAAGAAGCTCTTTGCCGATCGCGTGGAACTCATCGCCGAACTGGACAAAGTCAAAATCGACGATTCCGGCGACAAGCGCCCGGAACTGCGCAGCGAAATTGTCGAACGCCTGCGCCAGGAAGTGGAGCCGATGAACGTCAACAACTTCATCGTCCGCCCCAAACGCAAGCTGATTGAAAAATACAAGGAAGCCGAGGCATGGAAAGAACTGAGCATAGAGGAACGCGGCGAGCTGGTAGAGCAAGTCGCTGGCTTGCCCTCGGAGTTGGTGGACGAAGACCTGGAGGCGAAACAATTTGACCTGCTGATTCTCCGCCTGCAACTTGGCTCTGCTGCGTCACGAAAAATCATTCACGCGATGGAGTGAAGATGTGCGTGAGATCGCCAGGCGCGCTGGAAGAAAAAGCCGCCATCCCGATGGTGCGCGAACAGCTTGAACTGATTATCGAAGTCCAAACCGACGAATTCTGGCAGGACATTACCACGCCCATGCTGGAAGATGTTCGCAAGCGGCTGCGCTCGCTGGTCAAGTTTATTGATAAAGAGAAGAAGCCGACCATCTACACCGATTTCCAGGATTTGATGGGCGAGGAGACATCCATTGAGCTGATGAACCTGGGCGCCGCGCATGACATTGAACGCTTCCGCGAAAAAACACATCAGTTCCTGAAGGCGCATGAAGAATGATCCGGTCATTCAAAAACTCCGCTTCAATGAGAAGCTGGACAAAGATGATTTGGCCGCGTTGGAAACGATGCTGGTCAATGCTGGAACTGGATCCATGGAAGACATGAAACAACTCCACGCGGACGGAGGTCTCGGCCTGTTTGTACGGTCTTTGATTGGACTCGATCGCGGGGCGGCCAAGCTTGCTTTCGATGGTTTTCTATCGGGCAAGACTCTCTCGGCCAATCAGATTCAGTTCGTAAATCTTGTAATTGACTACCTTACCCAAAGCGGATGGATGGAACCCGAACAGCTTTATTCCACCCCGTTTACCGATTTCAGTCCCAAAGGAGTTGACGGCCTGTTCAACCCTGAACAAGTGCAACAGCTCATCGGGATCCTCAGCCAAGTCCGCCAGCGTGCTGCCACCGCGGCTTGATCATGCCTCCAGAATCTTCATACGTCATCCTTCAACAGATAAAAGAAAACGGCAGCGGGAAGGCGGCAGTATTTCGTGATTTACCTCCCGAATTCATCGCTCTGTGAGCACCGGAGAGGAAATACTGTTTCGCGCGCTCGCCCCGGATGGAGCTGAAGAGGCACAAGGTGGGCCTCAGCCGTGATAGAACGCGCGAAACAGGGTAGCCAAATTTTATCAGTAATTTTTTATCCTGCAAGAGCCGAAACTGCGATCGACTGGGATGTTATGGGCTAGGTCTTTACCTCTTGGGGTCACCTGGTACAGAACTGGCCCGCGGTACTGAAGAAATAATCAGCTCCGCAGACGCGACTCAGGCTCTAAGTTGGTCGGAAGCTCAATTCTCAACTTCCGCCGCGCCTGCGGAGCCAATATCAGCACGGTACCCGGGCGACTACTTCACCACCACCACCTTGCCCATCATTCCCAGGTTGTCATGCAGAACGCAAATGAATGGGAAGGTGCCGGTTTGGGTGAAAGTCACGCGGAATCGGGTGACGGTGATGGGCGCTTGCGGCAACCCAATTCGTTCTTGTGGTGCGGCAATAATGAACCCCGAGTGCACGCTTTCATTCGGTGCACTGATGACCGCATGCCGCGCTCCATCTTCATCCACCGTCACGTTCGACGAAGGAGGAATAGGATTTGCCGGTTCGGCGCCGAACGTGATCGGTGTGCGGCGTTATCGGATCGAAGTTCGCCCACTCCACCGTCTGGCCCACATGAATGACGGTGGTCGGTCGAATGAAGCGCACAATGGAAAGAGTTTGCTGTCCACCCGGCAGTGGCCACAATCTCGCCGATCCCGGCGATCACGTTGCTGCTCCCTGAATGATCGTGTGAGAAAAGATCGTTTGACGAATCGTGCGAGGAATCATCGTGCGAAAAATGATCTTCCAACTCATGGCTTCGGAAATGGTCAGTGTCGGTGATCAGGTCGCGTGCCTCAATGGCAGCCTGGCGATCATAAAATGCCTGGTTGTGGGGAAGAGGCTGTGAGGCATTGAGAACATGAACCACTCCAGTCATATTTTCATGCACCAGGCATACCAGCTTGAAATTTCCGGCGCTTGGGAACGTGACCGTGTATTTGTTGGGGCTGGTGAGTGGCGGGGTGGTTACGCACATAGAGTCATTAAAACTGGAACCGCTGGGCGTAACTCCCGGACATCCCACCTGGAATGGCGGGCGTGGCTGTGCAGGAGTGAGGAAAGTCACAGTATGGATTTCATCAGCGTTAAAGGTCCATGTGATGCTGTCACCAGCGTGGATCCAAATTTCATTGGGAAGAAAGGCCAGCGCCTGCCTTCCTTTGTCATGGCTTTGTGCTCCTACCGTGGCCTTCCATGTTTCGGCATGGCCCTTGGGTGGAAACATCACAACGGCCAGGAAGAAGGCGCAGCAGAGAGAGAGTGGCGATTGAAGTGGTCTGAATTTTTTCAACTGATTCCTCCTTAAAGCAGTCACGTCGCTACTTAGAGGGGACTCTGGATTTTATGCAAGTTGATTGCGTTTTTCCCGCAGCTCACAGCGTCTCTCTAGTCCGAGCAAACTGCTTCGCGATGTTAGAACGTACCTTTATGAAAATGATTCTGCCGCAAAAGGTTTTCCAATGGCAAAGAAAATGGAGAGCTGCTTGAAAAGTTTTTCCGGGGAACGCGAATTAAAACTTTTGGCCTAACACTCGTATTGAAAACTCTTGCATGGATTCGCGTGGTGAGCGTACAGAAAAGGAAGAAGCCCGGCTCGCGCCGGGCTTTCCATCTTTAATTGTGGAGCGCAGCCGCCCTCGGCTGCGTACTCTTTTGCGTGTTCGAGGCCAAACACTATTTTTGCAATGTCTATTGCAACAGACTGCCGTTCGGATCGTCTTCCTTTTCCTGGATCACCGCCGCGGACGCTACCTTGTCTCCGGCTTCCAGATGCAGCAGTCGTACGCCCTGGGTTGAGCGTCCGGCTTCGCGGATCTGTTTGGTGTCAGTGCGGATGATTTTGCCGAAATGGCTGATCAGCATGGCTTCAGAATCTTCGTCCACCAGCATGATGGCCACCACGCGACCGTTGCGCTCGGTA
This sequence comes from Terriglobia bacterium, assembly GCA_963824835.1. GTDB lineage: Bacteria > Acidobacteriota > Terriglobia > Terriglobales > Acidobacteriaceae > Angelobacter. The sequence goes on from CAWGRA010000005.1 coordinate 167,234, forward strand.
GTCTTCACGTTGATCACGCCTTTGCCGCCACGGGACTGCAACCGGTATTCTTCCACCGGCGTGCGTTTGCCGTATCCATTTTCCGTAACGCTCAGGATCAGGCTGGGAACACTTTCTTCCACGCCATCTTTGCCGTCTTTTGGCTTGCCGGTTTTCTTGCGCTGTTCTTTCGGCGTAACCGCCATGCCGACGATGTAATCGCCTTTGTCCAGGTCCATGCCGCGGACACCGTATGCAGGACGTCCCATGGGTCGAACATCTTCTTCGGCAAAGCGTATGGCCTGGCCTTCATGGGATGCAAGGAAGATGATCTGCTGGCCGTCAGTGAGTCGCGCGGCAACCAGTTCATCGTCTTTCTCAATGCCGATGGCGATAATGCCGCGCGACATGACGTTGGAGAAATCTTTCACCGGAGTCTTCTTCACCACGCCTTTGCGCGTGACGAAGAATACAAAGTTGTTTTCATCGTCAAGGTTGCGGACTTCCAGCAGCGTGCGCACGGTTTCACCGGGCTGCAACGCCACCAGGTTGCCAACGTGTTTGCCTTTGCCGGCGGCGCCTACGTCAGGAATCTCATAGACCTTCAGCCAGTACACACGGCCGGTGTTGGTGAGAATGAGCAGATAGGAATGCGTGGACGCAATGAAAAGATATTCGACAAAATCTTCATCGCGCGTCTTCATACCCATGCGACCGGTACCGCCGCGGCGCTGCTGCCGGTAAGTTGTGATCGGCGTACGCTTGAGGTATCCGCTGTGAGACATGGTCACCACCATCGGCTCGTCGGCGATCAGGTCTTCCAGCGTGATCTCGGTTGATTCGTCAGTAATTTCAGTGCGGCGCTCATCGCCATACTGCTCGCGAACTTCTTCCAGCTCTTTGATGATGACGTCGCGCAGCTTCTTGTCAGAAGCCAAAATGGATTCATATTCGGCGATCTTGAGGCGAATCTCCTCAAGCTCTTTGAGGATTTCATCCTGAGACAGCCGGGTCAGGCGATGCAGTTGCAAATCCAGAATCGCGTCTGCCTGGCGGGCATCGAGCGTGCCACTGCGCGCCATGGTTCCGGATTCGGTAAGAGTCTTTACCCACGCGCGGTCTGTCACTTTCAGCTTGGCGGCGATCAATTTCTCTTTGGCTTCCGCGCGGTTGGCCGATCCGCGGATCAACTTGATGACCTCATCCAGATTGTCAAGGGCGATCTTGTAGCCAACCAGGATGTGTTCGCGTTCACGCGCTTTTTGCAGCAGGTAAACCGTGCGCCGGCGCACCACATCAATGCGGTGATCAATGAAATGCTGGATCGCCTGCACCAGGCCCATTTCCTTGGGCTGTCCGTTCACCACAGCCAGCAGGATCATGCTGAAGCTTTCCTGCATGGAGGTGTGCTTGTAAAGCTGGTTCAGGATGATCTGCTCTTCGGCGCCGCGCTTCAGCTCAACAACAATGCGCATGCCGTCACGATCGGATTCATCGCGAATGTCACTGATGTCATCAATGATCTTGTCATTCACCAGTTGCGCAATGCGCTTGATCAGAACCGTCTTGTTGACCTGGTAGGGAATTTCCTTGACGATGATCGCCTTGCGGCCCTGCGCCATGTCTTCAATGCCGGCTTTGGCGCGCATCATGAAGCGTCCGCGACCATTGGTGTAAGCCGCTTCAATGCCGCTCTTGCCGTAGATGTATGCGCCCGTAGGAAAGTCAGGGCCTTTCACCACTTTCAGAACTTCTTTCAGCGTGGTGGCCGGATTATTCACCAGCATGATGGCCGCATTCACGATTTCAGTGAGATTGTGCGGCGGAATGTTGGTCGCCATGCCCACGGCGATTCCGTTCGATCCATTGACCAGAAGATTCGGAACACGCGTCGGCAGAACCGTTGGTTCAACCGTTGATTCGTCATAGTTGGGAACGAAGTCGACTGTCTCTTTGTCGATGTCTTCCATCAGCGAGCCGGCAATGCGCTTCAGGCGACACTCGGTGTATCGCATGGCCGCCGGCGGATCGCCATCCACGGATCCGAAGTTGCCTTGTCCATCCACCAGCGGATAACGCAGAGAGAAATCCTGCGCCATGCGGACCAGCGTGTCATAGATTGCGCTGTCACCGTGCGGATGGTATTGACCCATTGCCTGTCCAACCACCTTGGCGCACTTGGTGTGCTTCTTGTTGAACTGAAGACCCATCTCCTGCATGGTGTAGAGCACACGGCGATGCACGGGCTTCAATCCATCACGCACATCTGGGAGCGCGCGGCCAATGATCACTGACATTGAGTAGTCGAGATACGATCGCCGCATCTCATCTTCAATGTTGATCGGCACAATGTTGCCCGAGTTCGGAGGCACTCCGCCGCCCGGGGGATTTAAAGGCAATTGGGGATTTTGATCATCTGCCATAAATTGTTTTTCTTCACCTTGCCACAACTAAACTACTTCCGTTTCGCTTCACGTACGCACAAATCAGGAGCGAACATTCGGCGCAAACAAATCTCACTGAAACACCCGCTTCGGAAGCCTTCGATAAGCGTTTTTGAACCGGGCCTAAACTCAGCTAAGCTCTTGCGTTTTCAGCTAGTTATGTCTAAAGGAATACAGGAAATTATACCACAAGGAAGGCATGAAAAGGTGCTATGAACAAGGGCTGCGCCGCAACGCACCGTGACGGCTGTATCAGGAGTTCGAGGTCACTGAAAACGACTTTAGCGTGAGCCACAATGAAAGGCAAGGGCTGCGGCCATCCACGCGCCGTCAGCCCGCTGCATCAGGAGCCTCCGCGGCCACCGCTGAATAGAAATCCTCCAGCGGTGTGGAGCGTAGCGACAAACTAGGGCAATTTAACTTGTATCCCGCGATCATCGTTCGCTTTCACGGTGGCGTCTTTGTCCATTTCAGAAAGCTGTACTTTTTTCAGGCCGCTATCGGAAAAGTCATAGAGCGTTTGCCCGACAATGGCGAAGTTGCGGGTTTCAATCTGATGACCATCTTTGAAGATGAAAACCGTTTTCGGCGAATTATTTTCCCTGGCCGGCTGCGGCGCGGGCTCTACGGCTGCCGGCGGAGCAGAGGTTCTCTTCTTTGTGGCTGCGCACGCGCTCGCGAGAGTCCATATAGTGGTCGCCATAGCGAGCACTGTCGCGTTCATGGGCCAGGGCATCTCGCGCGCCTTGCAGATAAGCTGCCTGAAGTTCATGGTCGCTGGAAGCTGGCGCGGATCATCCGTGCGGCGGCGTTGGTGTAAGAATCCGCCGCCGGATCCTGTGATCGCTGGAATATAGGGATCAGCTACCGGATATGCTGGGTCGCCATAACCATAGATTGGATAGAAGACCGGTACTGGGACAAAGATATTGCCGTGATCTCGATGCGTTACGAACCGGCGTCGCGGACCATGATTCCCAAAGTGGTTGCCAAACTGAAATTGCGGATGCACGCCGGGCGGCAGAGGCACAGGCGAAAGCGCACTCGCCGGCAACTCCATGCTGCCTGCCATCCGGCTCCGGCGACATGGCACTGGCTGGTACACCACGACTGAAGGTTTGGGCTTGCGCCGAAGATATCGTCAATTGAAGAATGACGATGAGAGCGACCGCGAACATTGCCAGTCTGGACATAGGACACCTGCTCAAATGCGGATACGAGCTACTTACTATGATAACCCCGCGGCAACCAGCCATTACACAGGAATCGTGACCCAGTGACTCAGTGACCACACGCCAAGAACGGCGCGAAGCAGAAAACCTGCAAGTAAAATCCAGGTCACCAGCCTGAAAGCCTTCGTTTCCAGCAGGTCGGCGGCAATTCCACCAATAAATAAGAACACAAAGCTTAGCCCCAGAGTTGCGCTCCAAAGATAAGATCCGGGAACCAGGGCAAATAGCATCACCACGATAAAGGCGGTCAGCAAGGGAGCCGTGTTTCCAAAGTAACGCGCCCGGCGCCAGCTTCCGTAGGCTGTTAAGGCCGCAATGAACAGAGCCACAAAGAGATAGCTGTTGGGCTTGAGAAAGCCGTCGGCAAAAGCAAAGTTCAGGATCTGTAACAAATCTTTACTGAACCGTGGCTGCCAGACCGTGTGAATGGGAATCCAGTGAGCCACCGGTCATCACGGTAAAGAATGTGTAAACCGCCAGGCCAATGACAGAAGCTCCGCCCAAAACCATAAACACTTCGCGACGCCGGCCTGGAGCCAGATAGACCATAAATCCCAGCGCCAGCAGGACCACAGTGAATGACCACAGTTGGGCAGACAGGCTGAATCCAATCGCCAGCCCCAGCAGAAGGATTCGCGGCATCCACTTCTTCGGCGGAGCCAACAATGTATGCGCCACGCCGATGGCCGTATAGATCAGCCCAAAGCCGCTCCAGGCCAGAATAATCTCCGGCCCGATATTGGTGCTGATCATCACCATGGCAGGTGACGAGCAATACAGTCCAAGAGCAATATAGCCGCCCGCGTCGTCAAACAAACGTCGCGCTACCCACCACAACGGCTGCGCCCAGCCAGACGCCAAAAATGACAAACGGCACTCGCACCAGCCACGGTCCGCGGGATCAATAATGACTGGCGTCAAATTCCCGCCTGATGCCTGCCGCGCCAGCCGAAAAGGCGCCGCCGCCAAGCACGAGGTCAACGGCGACGTTACCCGATATTCCATCCCGGGCTTCTTCGGCAGCCCGGCACCTATATATTGATATTCCAGTTCAGAAAATTTGCGGCTGTTCGCCACCCAAAGCGCACTGGGCCAGAAAAACCAGCAGCATCAAGCCCGCCAACACCTGCGGTCGGCCAATTTGAAATGATTTCATCGCGTTGAACATGGACTGCTAATTTGTATCATGCAGGCAGGCGCAAAAAGGAGCTCATCTCCGAAGTCCCTTTGTGCTTCTTCACGTCCTTATGGTTAGCGGGGTTTCATCTTCCCGAACTGAACACGTTGTTCGAAGACAGGGGCGGTTGCTTTCCTCCCTACTCCTCTGTGCTTTCTGTGGTGAAAACACACCTAAATGGAGCCATCTCTGACGCCCCTTCGTGTCCTTTCTTGTGGTTAAAGGGTTTTGAAAACCCGCAAACCGGCGTGTCTGGTAGAGTTTTTCATACGGAGGGACCTTTGCCCAATACGGTTCATGATGTCTTCTATAACAGCCGTGGCTTGCGGCCTGGTTGGCGTCTGGCAATCTTTTTGCTCATGGTCTTCGGCACCGCGGCGTGGCGCAGTTCCTCGTTCGCCTGGGCTGGACCAACTTCCGCCGCCCTGGCTCCCGTGCCTCTTCGCCTTATTTGATTCCCCTCGGAAACGGAATCGCGGAGCTCGTTCTTTTTCTAGTGATCCTCTTGTTCAGCTGGATCATGAGCCGGATCGAGCATCGCAGCGTCGGCGAATATGGTCTCCCTGTAGAAAGCCTGCATTCTCAAAGTTCCTTACCGGCTACGCATTTCTGGGGATTTCTTCCTCTGGTGATCCTGCTGGTCATCATGCGATTGCTCGGCGTCTTTTATTTCGGAAACCTGAGCCTGCATGGAACACAGATCATTGTGATCTGGGGTCTGCTCTGGGGATTCATGTTCCTGATGGTCGGCTTCTTTGAGGAGTACTCCTTTCGCGGGTACGCCTTGCATACTCTGGCGGAAGGCATCGGTTTCTGGCCGGCCGGCTCTCATCATGTCTTTGGCATTCGCTCTCTGTGCATATGGGCAACGGCGGAGAAACCAAAGTGTAGGAATCATTGCCACCGCTGTTTTCGCTATGTTTGCGCGGCAATTCTCCGCCGCACCGGCAGATCTTTGGCTGGCTGTGGGCGCCCATGCCGGCTGGGATTGGGGCCAGACATATTTTTTCGGTGTGAATGATAGCGGCCTGCAAGCCCCGGGACACCTGCTCAATCCTTCGCAAAGCGGCCCAGCCTGGCTGAGCGGCGGAAGCGTGGGACCGGAAGGCAGCGTGCTCACGCTGATACTTTGGGCTGTGATGTTTGTGGCTGTTCCTTGTCATCTATCGCGAAACGAACGAACCGGAGTTGGTCGGCTACTCTGAACGCAAGTCCCACCAGCGATCGCTTCTGAAGTGTTTTCTGCGCCCGCGACTAACGCGTGACCAAACACAGGCTGTCCGGCAGAAATAAGGGCTGCGGCCGTCCACGGCCGGAGCCCGTGTTTCCCACATCGAGCGTGGTGTTGAGCTTTCGAAATGAGGCTGATATATATCCAAATTTTTCACGTCCAGCGCATTCTCTTCAATGAACTTGCGCCGTGCTTCAACGTCTTCACCCATCAGCGTGGTAAAGATCAATTCGCAGGCTTCAATGTCTTCGCTTTCACCACCAGCAGCGTGCGCCTTTCCGGATCCATGGTGGTCTGCCACAATTGCTCTGAGCTCATCTCGCCCAGGCCTTTGTAGCGCTGTACGCTGTAATCTTTCTTTCCTTCCGCCAGCACATAGTCGAAGAGGTCTCGCGGTGTTTGCTTTTCCACCACTTCGGCTTCTGTCTTGGTGCGCCGTACCGCAGCTTTCGAAGTTTTCTTGGCCGCCTTCTCCAGGTCCTCGCGTTCAGCGTCGCTCAGGTCAGCGGTTGAGTCATCCGCGGCGCCTTTGCCGGCTATTTCCACAACAAACGGCGGCTGCATGTATTCCTCAATGAGCTTGAATTTCGCCACCATCTGCCGGTATTCCGCCGTGGACACCAGGCCCCAGTTGATCATGGCGTTCCGCCCCCTGTGAGTCAGTAAACTTCACGCCCCAGAGATTGTGTTCTTCGTCGAAGTAGCTCGGCAATATTCTTGAGCTGGTGTTCTTTGGCCAGCTTGTTGATTTCCTTTTCCAGCTTCTCAATCTTCTTGGGCGGATTCTTCTTATCGCCTTCAAAATCGGTGCGCTGCGCGAACCCGAGTTGCGGCAGCAATGCCGTGATCTTCTCGTTGCGAGTGCGTTTATCCACTTTGTCAAAGAAGTCGAGATAATCTTTGAGCGTGGTCATGAATTTCGCCAGGGTTGCGCCGTCCAGCTTGGCTGCGCCTTCGCCATAGCGGACAATCATTCCTTCTGAAGCGCGCTTCACCATCACGCGCACAAATTCACGATCGTCTTTGATGTATTGCTGCGTCTTGCCTTTCTTGATGCCGTACAGCGGCGGCTGGGCAATGTACACGTTGCCGCGCTTGATGAGCTCGCCCATATGGCGGAAGAAGAACGTGAGCAGCAGCGTGCGGATGTGGGAACCATCCACGTCAGCGTCTGTCATCAGGATGATCTTCCCGTAACGCAGCCGCGCAACATCAAAGTCATCTTTGCCGATGCCGGTGCCCAGCGCCGTAATCATGGCGCGGATTTCCTCGTGGCTCAGCATCTTGTCGTAACGGGCTTTTTCCACGTTCAGAATCTTTCCCTTGAGCGGAAGAATCGCCTGGAACCGGCGATCGCGGCCCTGTTTCGCTGTCCCACCTGCGGATTCGCCCTCCACCAGGAACAGTTCGCAACGGTTAGGATCGCGCTCTGAGCAGTCTGCCAGCTTGCCGGGCAGGCCGCCCCATCCAGCGCGCCTTTACGACGCGTAAGATCGCGCGCTTTGCGGGCCGCTTCGCGCGCGCGTGATGCTTCAATCGCCTTATTGATTATCTTCGCGTGCCACGGGCGGGTTCTGCTCAAAGAATGCTCCCAGACGTTCATTCAGGAATGCCTGCACAATGCCGGCGATATCTGAATTCAGCTTGCCCTTGGTCTGGCCTTCGAATTGAGGCTGTGACAACTTCACGCTGATTACAGCCACCAGGCCTTCGCGGACGTCGTCACCGGTAAGGTTTTCTTTCACGTCTTTGAACAGCCCAAGCTGCTGCCCCGCGTAATTGATGGTGCGGGTTAAAGAGGTGCGGAAGCCCGAGAGGTGCGTACCGCCGTCAACAGTGTTGATGTTGTTGGCAAAGCTGAATACGGTTTCCGAGTAGCCGTCGTTGTATTGCAGAGCGATCTCCATGGCAACGCCATCGCGTTCCGCTTCCATGTAAATCGGTTTTTCATGCAGCACGGATTTTCCGCGATTCAGATGCTTGATGAATTCCGCAATGCCGCCGCTGTACTTAAATTCCAGGCTCTTGGCTTCGCCGCTCTTCGGGTCCGTCTGGCGCTCGTCAGTCAGCGTGATTTGCAGGCCTTTGTTGAGGAAGGCCAGTTCGCGCAGCCGCTGTGCCAGCGTGTCAAAGTTGTATTCCGTGGTGGTGAAAATTTCCTTGTCCGGCAGAAAGTGCACCTTGGTTCCGCGCTTTTTGGTGGTGCCGGTTTTTTTTAATTTGGTCTGCGGCACGCCTTTGGAATAGGTCTGCTCCCAAACGTGATTATCGCGCCAGATCTCCAGGTCCAGTTGATGGCTCAGCGCGTTTACGCAGGAAACGCCAACGCCGTGCAGTCCGCCAGAAACTTTGTAGTTTGAAGAATCAAATTTTCCGCCCGCATGCAGCTTGGTCAGCACTACCTGCGCGGCTGGAATTTTCTCACCGTCAATCAGCATGTCGTCCACGGGAATGCCGCGGCCATCGTCAACCACGGTGACGGAATTATCGATGTGAATTGTTACATCGATTTTTGTTGCGTGTCCGCGCCAGCGCTTCATCCACGGAGTTGTCTACTACTTCGTAAACCAGGTGGTGCAAACCCATCTCACCATTCGATCCGATGTACATGGCCGGACGTAACCTGACCGCCTCCATGCCTTCCAGCACTTTGATATCGTCAGCGGTGTAGTTCCCGTTTCCGTTGCCGACGGTCTTTTTGCTTTTACTTTGCTCCGCCGCGGCTTTCGCTGTTGCTGTTGCTGGCTCTTTTGAGGACAAATTTCGACTCCTGTTTTGCGGGCACGAATGCAGATCACTTTAGGACTAGAATTTCAATCCCCGGATAAACACTCAAGTTACTGAAATTCAATAGTTTATTGGCTATTCGGGCTCTCCTTAATTGTACCATGGCAGAGTAGTTTAGGGCCCATCTGCACAGGCCGTAAATCGGGTAATTTACAAATTCGGAACTGCCCAAAATTCCTCTTGGAAATACCTGGCATGATTTGTATACTTAGCCCGCGTTAACTAAGACGCAAACCACCAAAACCCCTTTAGAGAGAAAAATAGGAGACCTCCCCATGAAAACGCTACTTCGTTCGTCCATCCTCGCCCTGGTTGTTTTCGCCGGAATTGCCGCAATTTCCGCTGAGTCCACGTCATTCACGATCCCTGGCACCACAAGCTGCCCAAAGAACCATACGAACGCTTCGTTCTGCGTACAGTAGTACCGGACCAAGGCTGACTCCTGTCGGCAGCCAAATGAAATCAGGGCATAATTTGTCCTGTTTACTACTTTGCACATGTACCTTGGTGCCCGGTGCGCATTGCAGGATTGTGGCGCGCAGGGTATCCTTGCTCTCTCTTGGAGGGCTGGTTCTGTGCATCTATCATTCTTTGGCTTATCGGTCGGGTTGGGTGCAGTAATCGGAGTTGCTCGTTTGGTGATGGTGGCTTTTCTCGTTAAGAAAAAGCCAGCCGGCGAGTTCTCATACTTCAACACGTGGAGTATTTTTGGCAGCTTGGCGGTGCTTTTGAGCCTGCCTGCCCTCTTCTGGACAAGCTGCCAGCAGTACTTTTATGTCTGTTGGGTTTTGGGAATCCTCTATCTCGGGCTCGAGTTCTTTGTCATTTACGAACTCGTAGTCAGCGCGCTCAAGTCATATTCAGCCCTCATCGATCTCGGGAAGATGCTTTTCACCTGGGCACTCGTCTTTCTGACGATAGTCGCCGCTATTACAGCCCTGAGCACGGTTGGAACACACCAATCCAGAATGGAAGCGGCTGCTGCCGTGATTGAACGGAGCCTGCGGCTTATCGAGTGTGGCATCTTGATGCTGTTCTTTTTCTTTGAGAAGCGGCTTCAGTTGCCTTGGCGCAATTGGAGCGTGAGCCTGGCCTTGGGTCTCGGCCTCACATCAGCCGTTGATTTGATCAGCTCCTACGTCAGAACCCGGCTTCCCCACCAAACGAACCAGATCGATTGCTTATACAGTCTGGTTTTCCTGGGCGTTATGTCTTTCTGGGCATATTCGCTGCTTTACAAGCCGCAACGCGCCCAGATCAGCATCATGGAAACGCCAAGCCGCTTAGTTTTCCAGCGCTGGAACGAATCTCTTGGATCCTCCGGATTCGGAGATTTTGCCGCCACCGATTCCTTCTTTCCCAATGTGGAACGGACCGTTGAGCGCGTGATGGCTCGCAAGATGACCCAATAAGTAGGATCCAGCAACATCTAACAAAATCCTGATCACATAAAAAGGCCGGACACCCAAGTCCGGCCTTTACATTTTCCAAAACCTAAATCAGCTCAGATGCGCATTGGCATAACAATGTAGCGATAGCGATACTCGCTGTCAGGAGCCTCGTCAGGTCGCAACTGGCCGGCCGATTGGGCGTCCTTAAACTCAAACCGCACGTCGCCTGAATTGACCACCTTGAGGAACTCCAGGAGATATTGCGAGTTGAAGCCGATCACCACCGGATCGCCGGTGTAAGTGGTTTCAATCGAATCTTCTGACTCGCCAGTCTCGGTGTTCGAAGAGGAGATCTTAAGCTCATTCTTTTCCACGCGCATACGGATCGCGTTGGAGCGCTCGTCGGCAAACTGCGCTACGCGTTGAATGGCAGAAGACAGTTCATCGCAATGGATCGCCACTGACTTGTTATTGTCCCGCGGCAATACCGCTTCATAGTTCGGAAATTGCCCTGTAAGCTGCCGCGAGGTCAGGAGACGGCCGCCGATGCGGAAAAACAAAGTCGACTCGTCTCGCGCGAATTCCACCACGGGAGCATCACTTCCATTCAGCAGTGTATTCAGCTCAGCCATGGCTTTTTTCGGTACCAGGACTTTTAGTTCGCCGCTCACCGGCAACTTTGAGTTTGTGTGCTCCACGTGCGCCAGGCGGTGTCCGTCAGTGGCCACCATGGTGATTGATTCCGGTTTCAGCACCATCAGGGCGCCATTCAGTGTGTACCGGGATTCTTCGCTGGAGATGGAGAAAATCGTTTTGCCAATCAAATTTCGCAGGACTTGTGCGGGCAAAGAGATGGCTGATTCAGCGGGAAACGCCGGCAGCGCCGGAAAGTTGGCCCGCGCCATGCCGACCATCTTCGTATTGGACCGGCCGCTGCGAATCTGGACCCAGTGGTTTTCCAGCAACTTGATGCTGATTTCACCATCGCCCAGCAGTTTCACATAGTCATACAGCTTGCGCGCGGGAATGGTGCACGAGCCGTCCTTCTTCACCTTGGCGGCACACGAGGTCCGCAGGCTTAAGTCCAGGTCCGTGGCGGTAATGGACAGCCTGTCATCGGCGGCTTCAAACAGGAAGTTTGACAGGATTGGAATGGTAGTCTTCCGCTCCACCACTCCCTGGGTTGCCGTTAATTCTTTGAGTAGATCAGCTTTGCTGACGGTGATTTCCATTGTGGTTCCCACCTCAGTCGCCACGGCAGAAGGCATATGTGTGGCCCCCCTCATAATATCGGTTCTTACTAAATCACTAAAACTAAATATATATACAGTAGTAGCAGTAGATGCCTGCGGAAAAGTGGGAAATCAGCCTAAGTTAATGGTCAGCCTGCTCTTCCCCCGGAAACGCTCTTTGTAATTCTAACCCTTCTCCACCGCAGCAACGCTGCAAATCAGGCCACGGTATTTGCCTCATCTACATGTATTGCACGCTTTCCACATTTCATCCACATGAGAACACAAAGAAAACCAGGTAAAAAAGTGGAAATCGCGTCTTCAGTCAGACCAAGTCTACGCCATCAGCCGTTCAATGTTTCAGTCAGCTTGTTGAGAAGTCGGTTCAAATCTTTGTCTGATTGCCGCTGATCATCAATTTTATCCACTGAGTGCATCACCGTTGTGTGGTGCTTGCCGCCAAACTGCCTGCCGATTTCCGGCAGTGAAGCTTCAGTCATCTGCTTGGCCAGGTACATGGCAATCTGGCGCGGAAACACAATCGCGCGCGAGTTGCTCCTGGCTTTGATCTCAGCCACACGCAAGCCGAATTGTTCGGCAACCGCTTTCTGGATTGCGTCAATGGTTATCTTGCGCGCCTGCGAGTCAATGAAGTTTTTCAATACCTGCTGCGCCGTGCTGAGGTTGACCTCCGCGCCGGTCAACGAGCAGTACGCAATCAGGCGGATCAGCGCGCCTTCCAGTTCACGCACATTCGTCCGCACGTTCGAAGCGATGTAAAGTGCCAGGTCCGTGGTGAGGATTACCTTCTCAGACTCAGCTTTCTTTTGCAGAATGGCGACCTTGGTCTCCAGGTCCGGCGGCTGAATGTCAGCGATGAGGCCCCACTCAAAACGTGAACGCAGGCGATCTTCAACTTCAGCCAATTCTTTCGGCGGACGATCACTGGCGATGACGATTTGCTTCATCGACTCATGCAGCGCGTTGAAAGTATGGAAGAACTCTTCCTGGGTGCGTTCTTTCTGGGCGAGGAACTGGATGTCATCAATCAGCAGGACGTCCACGTTGCGGAACTTATCACGGAAGCTGGTCATGCGATCGTAGCGCAGCGAGTTGATCATTTCATTGGTGAACTTCTCACTGGAGACATAGCAGATGGCAGCCTGGGGTTGCCGGCGCCGGACCTCATGACCAATGGCCTGCATCAGATGCGTTTTGCCCATACCCACTCCGCCATACAGGAACAGAGGGTTATAAGCCTTGGATGGACGCTCTGCCACAGCCTGTGCCGCCGCGTGAGCAAACTGATTGCCGGCGCCGATAACAAACGCGTCAAAGGTGTACCGGGGATTGAGTTGCGCCGCGGAGTCCCAGTCAAAACGCTGTTGTTTGCCGCCGCTGGCGGACGCATTGGTGACTGAAACTGGCGCAAAACCTCCATCCGGACGTACCGGCGGAGCTGAAGGATCTTCCTCCGCGGTGACAAATTTAACGTCCTGATATTCCGGTGACAGCGTGTCCATGGCCTCCTGAATCAGGTCTCCGAATTTCTCCCCGATGAGACGGAATTCCGGTGTCGGTACACGGACGAAAAGGATATCGCCGTTGGCATGGCTGAAGCGCGTCGGTTTCAACCAGGTATCAAATGAGTGGCGGCTTATTTTCTTTTCAACTGCGGCGAGGATTCGCAGCCACGGGTTCGCTGTTGCGGTGATGGTCGCAGTGGATAATGACATTGCCTGTTGTGTTTCCTATTGCGAGCTGGCCAGGGGCCCGACTTAATTAAGAACCGAAGCTAAGATGCTCCGCATGGGCTGCGCAGAGCAGTTGAACACATCATTGTGCAACACTAATTTCTTGACTGGAGGGCATACTAGCACAACGCTATACCGCTGGAACCATGCGCGAAGAAGTTTTTTTCAAAAACTTTTCACATTCACTCCTAAAACCTTTTTTCATCGAAATGAAATTCAAATTTGTCGCGAGCATGGTGCAAAAAAATTTTTCGAATCATGCAATTCTTAATCAATTCGTGCCGTGCAAAAATCGGAAGGATGGATTTCCGATCAACAATGCGCGATGTCTCCGGCCGCATCAAACAACCGTTCTGCCTGAAATCCCTTTCCCTGGGTTGCAAACAGTTGGGTGTAGCCTAAAAAGGGCAATTTCCTTTATACTTTTCGTTTGCCCCCGAGCAAAAATATTTTCAGCAGGAGCGCCCTACTTCAATGCCTAAGCGCACGTTTCAACCTAACCGCCGTCACCGATCCAAGACGCACGGCTTCCGTACCCGTATGAAAACCAAAAGCGGCCAGGCTGTACTTTCCCGCCGCCGCGCCAAAGGACGTAAAAGGGTTGCCGTTAAGCCGGGCTATCGCGATTAAAACTGCGTAGCGTGACTTGCCCGTGCCGCCCAAAGTTGGTTCCTGTAAGTGGCTTCAGAAAATGCAATACCCGTGACACCGGAAGATCCAGCAAAATCCTCGCGCCGAATGTTGAAAAGCTCCCGGCTCTTGAAACATGCAGACTTTCAGTCCGTATACAAGAATGGCAAAAAGCGTTTCTCCGGTAACGTGACTTTGTTTTTCCGCGACCGGGATGACTCTTCCGGTCCCCGGGTCGGATTCACGGTGGGTAAAGTTTTGGGCGAAGCTGTAGTCCGTAACCGCATTCGTCGCCGCATGCGGGCTGTGGTAAGAGAGAGGCTTCCCCTGTTGACCCGACCCCTGGACGTCGTATTGCACCCGCGTAAGTCAGTGCTTACCCTGGAGTTTGCCAGACTTGATGCTGAAATTCAGCAGCTTTTTGCCGCGATTCAGAGAGGCGAGAGGAAGTAAGTAAAATGACGACCCTGGTGAACACGCTGCTCATGCTTTATAAGCGGCTGATTTCGCCTCTTCTACCCGCCTCTTGCCGCTATGTGCCCACTTGCTCTGAGTACGCGGCGGAAGCAGTGGCCCGTCACGGGGCAGTTCATGGAGCTGCTCTTGCTGTGTGGCGGATACTTCGTTGCAACCCTCTGGCGCGCGGTGGCTATGACCCCGTGCCCAAAAGAAATTGACTGAGATCAACACTTGACCGAATATCACAATCCCCAAGACGACCCCGGCGCTCAGAAGCGGCTCATGCTGGCCTTCCTTCTGGTATTTGTCGCCATCGCGGCCATGCAATTCTTTCTGCCCAAGCCCAAGCCTCAACCGGAAAAGACGGCTGAACAGCAGGCTCAGCAAAAGCAAGCTGTCCAGAATAATGAGCAGCAACAGGCGTCCCAGGCCGCTCCCGTAGCCACCGCGACTCCGGGCAAATCCACGTCTCATTCAGCCCAGGCTGCCGCACCCAGAGTCCCCGTGAAACAGGGAACTGCACCGGCTGAGAGCGTTCTGGAAAACGAATACTATCGCATCACCTTCACCAACCAGGGCGGCCTGGTGAAATCATGGATCCTGAAGAAGTATCATGACGATAAAGGCAAGCCACTTGATCTGGTAAATGACGCCTCCGCCCCCACTCTCGGGTACCCGCTGTCCTTCTTTTCCTATGACAAAGATCTTGAAAAGAAGCTCAATGAATCGCTCTACCAGATGACGGTCACCGGGCCTTCCAGCGCTCCTGAAGCCATCACTTTCGAATATTCTGACGGCGAGATCTCCGTCGCGCAAGAGCTTCCGCCCGGAAAAGATGTACGTGATTGACGTAGATACGCAGGTCACACGCAATGGGCAAGGCGTAACCGCTCTTCCGCAGTGGCCCGCTGGACTTGGTGACCAGGCCAGCCTGGGTTCGTTTTCCCAGGCGCGCATTGATTGGGACCAGAACGGCAGCATTGAGCGCAAGAGCCCCACGTCCGGCAACTTCATTACCGGCAGAAAATGGATTGCCAACGGCCAGACCTTTAACGGGCCATTTGACTGGGTCGCCATCGTTGACCAGTACTTCACGGTGGCCTTGATGCCGGATTCTCCCGCAGGTACGGCGCTGGTCACTCAACACAATCAGGTCGAGGTACCGCGCAACCCGGCGAACCCGAACGTGAAAGATAAGGTCTCGGTTCTGGGTACCGCTTTTGGACACACCAACGGCGCCATGCATCAGCGCATCTTTGCCGGCCCCAAAGCGGTTGATCTACTGGAAGCAACGCAAGCCCGCCCGGGCGGACCGGACCTTCGCGGCATTCTCGATTTTGGCACTTTTGGCTTCATCTCCAAGCCGCTTTTCCTGTGGCTTAAATGGACACACGAGCACTGGATTCCCAACTGGGGCTGGGCCATTGCTTTTCTGACCCTGGTCATCACCATGGCTTTGCTGCCGCTGCGTGTTTCCAGCATGAAGTCATCGCTGAAAATGGCCAAGATTCAGCCGCAGATCAAAGCCATTACGGAAAAATACAAGCGTTTCAGCATCACGGATCCCCGTCGCGCGGACATGCAGAAGGAAATGTCTGAGCTGTACAAGCGAGAGGGCGTGAATCCAGTGGGCGGTTGTTTCCCCATGCTGCTGCAAATGCCTTTTCTGTTTGCGTTCTACTCCATGCTGGGGAATGCCATTGAACTGCGCCAGGCCAACTTCCTCTGGATCAGGGACCTTTCAGCGCCGGATCCCTGGCACCTGCTGCCTATTCTTATCGTGATTACCATGTTCCTGACCCAGCGCAGCACGCCACAAACCGGCATGGATCCCGCCCAGCAGAAGATGATGAACCTGATGGGCCCGCTCATGATCGGGGGCATCAGTTGGGGAGTTGCTTCCGGACTTTGCGTCTATTGGGCTATAAGTAATCTTCTGGGTTACGCCCAGCAGTTCTTCATTAATCGTTCCGAATTGGGTCAGCAGGTTCGCAAGAGCAGGGAAAGACGCGCAACACGCAAGAAATAATTCTTATGGCGGTCCGGGTCTTTTCTTGAAGACGGCTGCCACCTGGGAAACATAAAGATGCTTCAGGACAAAGTTTCAGCAGCAAAGAAGATTGACGCTCTGCTGAAGGGCGTAATTGCTTCCGGCGGCTTCAAACTAAAATACCGAATCACCGTAAACCCTACGGCCGGAGCTGGTCTTGCCATGGCTCCCCCGGAGATACTGGTTGAACTTGCCGGGCCTGACAGTGATCTGGTCCTGGAACGTGGGGCTGAACTGCTTCGTTCTCTGGAGCTTATTTCGCATGAAGCTCTCCATCTTCACGCGGAAGAGCATGATCGCGTGGTATTCGACTGCAAAGGCTACCGTGCAGCCCGCCAAAATGAACTGAAAATGGCGGCCGACGTGGCGGCGGAAAAAGTCCAGCGCACCGGCATCCCATTCTCCTTCGCTCCCATGTCTTCGCGTGAACGCCGCCTGCTTCATCTGGCTTTTCGCGACCATGAATCCCTGATGACGCAGAGTGAAGGTGAAGGTGGACGCCGTTATGTGGTCCTCTATCCGCGCAATTACAAGCCATCCCGCCCGGCCCGGCATTAAGCAAATCTTTTTAAGATTCGGCGCTTCCGGCCTTATGATCCCTGCCAACAATCCGGCATGGCTGTGCCTGGCCGGATTAATACCGCCGCAGGGAGTTGCAGGACCAATGTCAACCAATGTCGCCATGATGGGTGAAGTCCCGATATTCGAACTTCTGGATGATGAAGAACGCGAGGCGCTTTCACAAATGATGGATGCGCGGGACTTCAAGTCAGGTGAAACAATCTTCAGATATGGCGAACAGGGCGGCGAAATCTTCATTTTGCGCAACGGGCGTGTGGAACTCTATGTGGAAGCCGATGACGGCGAAAAAATTATTCTCGCTGAGAACGAGCACGGCGACGTGATCGGCGAACTCTCGTTCCTTGACGGTGGCCTCAGGACGGCCACGGCGCTCGCGCGTGAGGATACGGAGACGCTCACCATGCATCGCGACCGGCTGCTTGAATTCATTGATAAGCATCCTCATGCCGCCATGGACCTGCTCACGGTGGTAGGCCGCCGCCTGCGCACCACAGACGATCTTCTGCGCACGCGTGTCTCCCGCAACGTGAACGTGGAAGCCGAAGAGCGCATGACGCGTGGGCCAGCGCATCGCGGACAAAGTGGCTTCCTTCGGCGGCTCCTGGACTTTCATTATCATCTTCGGCGTGGTCATGCTCATCTGGGTCCTGATGAACACCACGGCCCTGCTGCGCGACCACTTTGATCCTTATCCCTTCATCCTGCTGAATCTGTTCCTCTCCATGACTGCCGCCATTCAGGCGCCGGTGATCATGATGTCGCAAAATCGGCAGTCATCCAAAGACCGGCTCAAGTCTGACCTGGATTATGAAGTTAACCTGAAAGCCGAACTGGAAGTGGCGCAACTCCATCGCAAAGTTGACAATATGTATGAGCGCCTGGAAGAACACTTTGCCAGGCTGCACGTGCAGAACCCTAATCGCCACTAATGAAAGATGTCTAACAAGTTGAATCTAGATGACACCATCGTTGCCATAGCCACACCACCCGGACGCGGAGGCATTGGTGTTGTGCGTCTCTCCGGCCCGGAGGCGCGGGTGATCGCCGAAAGCATGCTGCGCCTGAAGTCGCAGATGGAGCCGGGCCGCGCCATTTTTGGCGAGCTTCTGGATCCAGACAGCAGTGATCGCATGGATGAAGCCGTAACCACCTACTTCGCCAAGCCCCATTCCTACACTGCAGATGATGTCATCGAAATCTCAGCCCACGGCTCACCGGTGGTTCTGCGGCACATTGTGGAACTGGCCACGGCGCGCGGCGCGCGCATGGCAGAGCCGGGCGAGTTTACCATGCGTGCTTTCCTGAACGGCCGCATCGATCTTACGCAGGCGGAAGCGGTGCGCGACCTCATCGAATCGCAGACGCTGTTTCAGGCCAAGATTGCCGCGCAGCAACTGGAAGGCGCGCTCTCCAAACGCTTGCAGCCGATCAAAAAGCGGCTGGTCGACCTGATGGCAGTGATGGAAGCCGGCATCGATTTCGCCGAAGACGACGTTTCAGTGCTTCCCGCGCTTCGAAATCCGCCAGCGCCTCAATGCCATCGTGAAGCCACTGGAGCAGTTGCAGGCCACATTCGCGTACGGAAAAATTGTGCATGAAGGCTTTACCCTTGCGATTGTCGGCCGGCCTAACGTTGGGAAATCCAGTCTGTTCAACCAACTGGTGGAGCGCGAGCGCGCCATCGTGACCGCCACTCCGGGCACCACCCGTGATCTGGTAACTGAGACAGTCGCGCTCGGCGGCATTCCTCTCAAGTTGATTGATACCGCCGGCATCCGCGAATCCAGCGACGAAGCCGAAAGCATTGGCATACGTAAATCTTATGAAGCGCTGGGCGAAGCTGACATGGTG
This sequence comes from Terriglobia bacterium, assembly GCA_963824835.1. Taxonomy (GTDB): domain Bacteria; phylum Acidobacteriota; class Terriglobia; order Terriglobales; family Acidobacteriaceae; genus Angelobacter. Next base: position 186,033 of record CAWGRA010000005.1, read on the forward strand.
CTGGTTGTTCTTGATAGCTCGCAGGACCTCACCAGCAGAAGACGAGAAGCTGATGAGCTCTGTCTCCGGCCGCCGCGCTCTGGCCGTGGCGAACAAAATTGATTTGAACGGCATCGCATGCCTTGCCTGAACTGATGCTGACGATGCTTGAAAGTTTTCCCGACCTCGGCGCTGACCGGCGCCGGGAATTGATGAACTGCGCCAGGAAATTCTCAATCAGATTTCAGGCCAGTCCGGCGGTGAGCAGGAAACAGGATTTCTCACCAATGTCCGCCATCAGCGACTGGTACTGGAAGCCATCAGCTGTCTGGAACGGCACGCGAAGCCGCTGACCGCCACGTCCCGCACGAGATGATCATGCTCGATCTTTACGGCGCCCTGCGACCACTGGATGCCATCACCGGCGAAACCACCACGGATGACATTCTGAATCTGATCTTCAGCAGCTTCTGTATCGGCAAATAACGTAAGTGGCTTAAGGAAACACAACGCTGACCGTCATCGTTCCCTGAATATCGTCAGGATTATCGCGTCCGCGCACAAATGCAATTCCCGGCTTGCCAGCAAAAGTATTCGCCAGGCGCAGTTCTTTTACTTGAAGCATGCGGCCTCCATCCAGACCGATGTATTCGTCATAGGTCGACGCCGGCCAGATAATAGGTGTGTCCGCGGAAAATGAGCAAAGAAATGTTCTGGCTTTGCAGGCCGAAGATAAGTCCGTCAATGTTGGTGGGCGCGCCCGGAATGTATTGCAACTCCAGCGTGGCATGGCGGCCGTCAGCCAGCACAACTTCTCTGTTGACCAGCTTCGCCAGCACGTCAACCGAGGGCATGCCCGGTACGCATAGCTCGCCACCATTCAAGCGCATGATCCAGTAGCTCTGGTCCAGTTGTACGTTCTGCTGATGCAGCATGGTTTCCAAACCGGCAGCTACCGCCCAGTTCTCGCATTCCTGCCTGGCTGTGCTGAGCTTGCCCACGGCAATATCAGCCGTCTGATCGGGCTTGAGTTTATAGCTCTGTGCTTGTTTCTTCTTGTCGCCGGCATAACCACACACGCTCAGCAGGAGCACCATAGCGCACACAGGCAGCAGCACACGTTTCATGAATGAAAGTGTAAGGCTCAATGTTGGATTAAGAGATAGAGCTTTTGCCGGAGGGCTTTCATCAGTAACGCTGACCAGCTACCTGGCCAATGGCGGCCATGGTCTTACGAAATAGCGAATCAAACGATTCGCCGGCCTGCCAGCGCCCAGCTTGGCCAGTGCGCGTTCAGCCACAGGCCGCTGATAACCCAGGTTGACCAGCGCTGAAATCACATCTTCTTCCACCGGCGTGGCGGTTGAAACCACAGGCGTTACGCCGAATGAATCCAGCTTGTCTCGTAGTTCCAGGACCATGCGCTCAGCGGTCTTTTTGCCGATGCCAGGAATACGCGTGAGCGCAGCCAGATTATTACCTCGGATGGCTCCTACAATCGCGTCTGATTGCATGCCGCTGAGGATGGTGATAGCCAGCTTGGGGCCGATTCCGCTCACGCTGATCAATTTTTCGAAAAGCTGCTTCTCTTCGGCGCGAATAAATCCAAACAACGCCAGCGCATCTTCACGGACATGCGTGTGCACAAAAACAGAGACTTCCGATCCAAGCTGTGGCAGATCAGAGAACGTAGGGATGCTGATGATCACTTCATAGCCGACGCCGCCGGCCTCGATGATGGCCTGGTTGGGATGCTTGAAGATTAATTTGCCCGTAAGGTGTGCAATCACGTTCTTCGCCGGTAAAAAATGTTGAACTGAAATTCCGGATTGGGTGGAAACAGCGCCGCAATTTTTTTCAAGCGTTCAGCCATGGCCGCAGGGGCCAGCAGCGGATATTCCCGCTCACGAAGGTCACGGTATTCCACATCCAGGTAAAGAGAGAGAAGATAAATGGCAATACTGTCAGAGAACGCGGCCGCCAGGTATTCTGATTTGGCCTTTTCGTTCCCGCCCCGCGTAGTGCCTTCTCCGAGCGCCTGCTTGCGGAATTCATGAGCGTCCAGGCTGGTCTCGCCGCGGACACCGCTGACCGCCTGCCCCCACACCAGTTCGCCAAATTCCGCGGAAAGCCCTGCTTTGTCAACGAAGGCATGTCCCACGTTGATATAGAGCTCAAAGGCAATGGAAAAACGGTCATCGAGCAAACGCGTGGAGATGAACACGCACTGGGAGTCGCCGGAGTCTATGTTGCGATGGCAGATGGCTGAGTCAATTAGATTCTGATCAAAACGCTCGGCGATCAGAGTTTTATCGCCATCGCCGATGGTGAGGGGAACAAAGTAGAAAGCCTTGCGGGTGAGCGCTGCCGCAATTGTCCGTGGAATGGCCTGGATCATCCGCTCAATGTCATTTGAAGGGAGGGTGATCTCGCCCGCAGTTGCATAGCAGACGCCGTTGGGCGACTGGTTCACCCGGACATCACGTATGATGTCCTGGGCCGTTCTCATCTCAGCATTGCTCACCGGGTTCACTGTATTATTCTAAATGAGGGCAATTGGTTCAGAACCAACTGCCAAAGACTTATGCGTAAATTCTTCCTCAGCGCCGGAATCGGCCTGGCCTCAGGCGTGATCTGCTTTTTTCTTTCCGTGGCTTTTCTATGTTTTGTTCTGCTGATTCTGGGCGCCATTCAGCATACCCGTCCGGATATGACTCTCACGTATAAGGTGGCCGCTCCGGTCGGACTGCTGGCAGCCATCACCGGGTTCACCATCACGCTGGTGCGTTCCATTCGCGCGGGCCTGAGGTCAAACCGGGCGCAGTAAACCTGGTCAACTCAAGCGGCTCCCAGGAACTGAAGTGACGAAAGCTCAACAACCTGCCGCAGCTCAACACCAAGTGCACCCTCAGCTCGGCCAAGCCGCTGCCCGGATTTTTGCCGCCAATGATCGTATTAACCAGATGTTGATCGAGCACCTGGATCCCGCGGCGTGGAAAGCCAAGCCGCCTGGGAGCACTCGTACCATCGCTGCCATCTTCACGCACATGCACAATGTTCGCGCAAAGTGGATCAGGTTAACCGCTCCGCATCTGAAAGTTCCACCGCGGCTTAGCCGGTCCCATTGCACGCCCAGGCAGGCTCGCGCCGGACTCGCCAAAAGCGCAGCTTTGTGCTCGAAGATGCTGGCTGACGCTCTCGAGCGATGAAAACCCGCGCGGCAAGCAAGTTTCGCCGCGACGCCTGGGCAAAGCCATGGCCGGCAGGTCCGGAAATGCTGTGCTACATGATCTCGCATGAAGCTCACCATCGCGGACAGGTATGTATGCTTGCCCATCAAATGGGCTTCCCGTTGCCGAACAAAGTGACATCTGATTTGTGGAATTGGGAAAAAATCTGGAAAGAACTCGGCTCCTCGCTCGAATCTTCTTTACAAATCTTTTCATGAAAAGCTGGTTTCATGAAAAGCAAGTTTGACCCTGTCTGCCTCTGGATTTACACTGCTCTGCCTCGCCAAAGTAATCGTCAAGAGCCACCAAGGAGTAACAATGAACATGTCCCGGCGGATTACCGCCCTGCTTCTGACCGCAGCATGCCTGTTCGGAATGAGCACTGCGTTTGCCCAGGAAAAAGTTGATCTGGAAACCATTTCACGTATTCGTTATGAAGGCTTCCGAAACTCCAAAGTCATGGAGATTGCCAGCGGACTCATCGATGAGATCGGCGCAAGGCTTACCGGCTCGCCGAATGTAAAAAAAGCCAATGAATGGACGCGTGACAAGCTCACCGAGTTCGGCCTCACCAATTCGCACCTTGAGCCCTGGGGACCATTTGGTCGTGGCTGGTCGAATGAATATGTCAACGTACGCATGACGTCGCCGGACACCGCCGCGCTCATTGCTTATGCCAAGGCCTGGACACCCGGAACAAACGGTCCCGTTAGCGGCAAGGTGTTGCGTGTGAACATTCGCACGCCCCAAGACATGGCGAAATACAAAGGCAAGCTGGCTGGAAAGATTCTGCTTCTGGGCGATGATCCTGAAATCAAGCCATCCGTAGAGGCGCTGTCAGAACGTTATACCGATAAATCTCTGGCGGACGTGGCGCAATACCAGATTCCCGGTGAACGCAATGATCCCCGCATCCGCGAGTTTCAGCGGCGCGCCCGCTTCCAACGCGAGGTCAATAAATTCTTCGATGAGGAAAAGGTCCTGGCCGTGATTGATCACAGCCGGGGTGCAATCGGTGGCGGCACCGTGTTCGTGCAGCAAGGCGGCTCTTACAAAGTCGGGCTCACGGCAGGAACACCCCAACTCACCATGGCGCAGGAGCATTGGAACCGCATTGCCCGCATTCTGGCCGCGAAGAAAGAAGTTGAGCTTGAGCTCAACGTCAAGAACACCTTCTACGATGACGCCAATACACAGTGGGACACCATTGCTGAAATTCCCGGCACTGATAAAAAAGATGAAGTGGTCATGCTTGGCGCGCACCTGGATTCCTGGCACACCGGTACCGGCGCCACGGACAACGGCGCAGGCACGGTGGTGATGATGGAGGCAGTCCGCATCATCAACGCTCTGGGAATCAAGCCGCGGCGGACCATCCGCATTGGCCTGTGGACCGGCGAAGAGCAGGGATTGCTGGGATCGCAATGGTACGTGGCGCATCACTTTGGTACGCGGCCGGAATCAAAAGATCCTGACCGCAAAGGCGACCCAACTGTGATTCGTCGTGATGCTGGCCCAATGACGGTGAAGCCGGAAGCAGCCAAGGTCTCGGCGTACTTCAATGTGGATAACGGTACCGGCAAGCTGCGTGGTGTCTATATGCAGGAAAACGCAGCGGTGGAGCCGATCTTTGAAGCCTGGATGAAGCCTTTCCGCGATCTTGGCATGGACACGTTGACCATGCGCACTACCGGCGGTACCGATCATCTGTCCTTCGACGCGGTTGGCATTCCCGGGTTCCAGTTCATACAGGATCCGGTGGAGTACGATACGCGCACTCACCACTCCAACATGGACGTATATGACCGGCTGCAACCGGAAGACCTGAAACAGGCGGCGGTGATCGTGGCGTCATTTGTCTATATGGCCTCGCAGCGTGATCAGATGTTCCCACGCAAGCCGGTAGAAAAAGAATTGCCGCCAACCCCACCGCTGCAAGATGACGAAGAAAATGCAGCTTCGCCAGTGACCAACCCGGCGGCAGCGGATCGTCCGCAGCAGCCGAAACCGGCGGAACAGCGTCCGGCGCAGCAAGCAAAACCTACTCCAACACCAAGGCCGAATAACTAAATGTCGTAAATTGATCTCAATATTGATAACAACGAGGGGACGCGGGAACGCGTCCCCTTTTTTATTTCTGCATGCAGCAACAGGGAATTTTCGTCGAGACCAAAATAGATTCGTCATCCCGAATCCCCGTCAATGAGGCAGCGCTTTCTTCAGCTGCCGAATAGGGGTGAGGGATCTTGCGCCTGCTTTTGAACAACAAAGCACAAGATCCCTCCGTCCTGCTCACGCGCTTAAGAAAGCGCACGTTCGCTCACGGCCGTCGGGATGACGATTCGTTTTGGTTCATCCACTCACAATTGGCACTCACGGATATCTGTCATCCTGAGCGGAATCGGAGCGAATGCGACGATGAAGTCGAAGGATCCCGAGGATGCAGATTGTAACCAGGTTGCGTCAGGGAATTCTCTCGAGACATAGTGGAGTCGTCATTGCGCCGAATACCCGCCATCCACCGTAAACGCCGATCCGGTAATCCACTGTGATTCGTCGCTTGCCAGAAGAACGGCCATTCCGGCAACGTCATCCGGCTGGCCAAAACGTCCCACTGGATGCATCGCGATTCTCTGCTTGCGCGCGGCTTCGTCCATACCAAATGCCGCCACCATCTCTGTTTCCACAATGCCCGGGCAGATGCAGTTCACACGAATTCGCTCAGCGGCGTGGTCCAGAGCCATGGCCTTGGTCATGGCCAGCACCGCACCCTTGGAGGCGGCGTAAGCTACCCGGTTGCGCGCTCCCAGGCTGCTCAAGACCGAGCCCAGATTGATAATTGATCCTCCACCCGAGGCTCGCATGTGGGGCAAAACGGCCCGGGAAAGCATCCATACGCCGCGCACGTTGGTGTTGAAAGTCTGTTCCCAGATTTCTTCGGAGAGAGATTCGGCATTCCCCGGCAGAAGCACCCCGGCATTGTTCACCAGAATGTCAATCCGCTTGAGTTTCTCCACCGTGGCTTTGACCAGCGCAATGATATCGCTCTGGTCGGCAACATCACATGCAATTGGGAAACAGCCCGGTCCAATTTCCATTGCGGCACTTTCCAGCTTTTTTCCATTGCGTCCGCTGATGACCACCTGTGCGCCTTCGCGAACAAAAGCCTGGGCAATGGCCTTGCCAATACCGCTTCCACCACCGGTCACGATGGCAACTTTTTGGGCCAAACGCATGCAGGGATTGTATTCAGAGGCTTGATGCTTGAGAAGAGCGGGTCTTACCTGCTTGATGGCAAGTGATCAGCAGTCGTACGACTATCGGTCGTCGCGATCACGTCCGCGTCCACCATGCTCTCCCCGCTCCACGGCGATGCCACCGATGGTGGAAAGAACTACGCTCCGCACCGACGGCGGTTCATAAGTGGGTGACGCCGGAGACGAATCGTGCCATGCCGGTTTGTCATTCTGCTGATACTCACCCGAACCAGTGCTGGGAGGGTTCGCAGTGAAACGGTACACAGAGCTTTCCGGAAGCCATCGGCCGACCCGCAGGGATGTGAGGTCATCCGGGTATTGAGGCGCGCCGGGTTCCGCCTCCGCGGCGGCTTTAGCCATGAGCTTTGGCTTACGCGCGGCCTGGTGTTTTACAGGCTGGACGGAAACAGACGAAACCGCATCAGCCACAGTCTGTGGCTGGCCGGCGAAATCCATGAGAACGGAAAGAGCAGGACACATCACGCCAAACATCAAAATGAAAACAAAACAGGCTGAGGCAGCAGCAAGCTTCTTCCACAACGGCGTTTTCACCGGCTCGGCCAGGATACAGCGGATCCGCAGACCCAGCAGAGAGGGAGAAGACGCGAAATCCACGCCGTAAGACGCAACCTGTTGCAGCATGCGCAGGCGAACAAAGCGGGCAAGGCTGGTGGCGTAATCAGCCCGATGTTCGGGTCTGGCCTGCACAACCGCTCTGTCACACGCCAGCTCGCGTTCTCGACGCATATTTTTCCGGGCCTGCCATGCAGCAGGATGGAAGAAAAGCAGTGTGCAGAATACATCACTGATCAGCGCCCACAGATAATCGCGACGCACGATATGCGTGAGTTCGTGACTCAGAATGTCAGCCAGTTGCGAATAATCATCCATCTGCTGGCATATCTGGGGAATAAGAATTCTTGGACGCCACCAATATGCGGTGGCGGGTGAAATCATGCCGGGAAGCACAACCAATGAGCAGCGGCGTACACCGAAGTCGCGGCAGAGATTGCCGAACAAAGCCCGCAACGCAGGCGAAGGCTCAATGCCGTGACTCACCAAAAGCCGCAGACGCACGTGCTTCCAGGCTTTGGTGATCAGTAGAATGCCCACGCCCAGGACATAACCCCAGGTGATCAGGGTCCCAGCCGTGACAACGTAAGCACTCCAGCGGGCCGGAATCAGCAGGTGGTGACTACCATGAGCTACAACATTTGTGGCAGCTCCGCCGAATAGGCGAAAGCGCGGCGTGGAGAATCCGATGACATAGCTCGCCAGCGATGCGCACCAGTAAAGGGCTGAAACAATCAGAAAACCAAACCAGACCCTGAAACGGAGATGAGGGCCTGACAACAGGCGAACCACAATGGCGCACACCACGAACCCTGCTGACACCTGGAGGAAATACGTCAGCAATGTTCCGGCGAAATGTAAATAATGAGAAGGTTCCATTCGGCACCATGAAGGCCTTCAACGGCTTGCCTGTGTTATTTTGTGAAATCACCCTTTTGGATGCGGTAATTCCGGATCAAATTTTCCAGTTCGTTCAGTTCCGCTTCGTTCACAGGACCTGCTTCCAGCAAATTGACCAGCAATTCCGCGGGCGAACCGCCAAAATTCTGCTCCAGCAAAGTCTGTACTGAAAGCCTTCCCACGTGGTCACGGGAAACACACGGTTCAAAAACAAACACCCGGCCGCGGCTGACATGGCGCACCAGGCCTTTTTCTTCCATGATGCGAAGAATGGTCTGGGTAGTCTTGTAGTTCGGACGAGGGTTCAGGCTGGGATGACTGATCACATCCTCCACCGTACCCTGGTTGATCTCCCACAGTACCTGGAGAATCCTCATTTCTGCCCGGGTAGGCAGAACGGTATTGGTTTGTACTTCCATAGAACTCATTATCTCCGAAATTGAGAGGATGCTGCTAGGAAGATATCACATTTGATGTCAATGGCTTGCGAGGAAATTTCATGCCTTGGCCCGAGGATTAGAGAGGAGTCCCAGGAGTATCCCCGCCATCCAGACGTAATAGCCCTGGGCTGGAACAAGATGGACTTTATAGAAGAAGATCCAGCAGCCAATGAACATAAGAGCGATCAGACATCGCAAGGCTAACGACCAACGCCGGTTTGGCGCAGCAAGCATAATGACCAGGCCTAGAAGAAATGCTGGATTGATCCATCCGCTGATGAGAAGAGAGAACCACAACAGCGGCGTCTGCCTTCGCATTTGGACGGAATCCTTGCCGCCCCATGGAGCGGAAAGACTGAGCGTGGCGCACTTATAACCCAGCAGTCCGGCGGTATTGCCCTTGTTGGAAGCTTCCTTGACCGCGACCATGTTAAAGCTGGCGGCAAACAGGACCAGACCGGCCAGCAGAGCCAGCCATCTCAGTGCTTTCACTGGTTTAAGACTCCCTTTGTCAAATTGTTGGATTGTTGCAGAGATTGTAGCGTCAGTTTCAGCGCTTGCACCAGAGAACCGCAAGAGCGCTTTACCGCGGATGAACGTGGATGTTCGCGGATATAAAACCTCAAGCTACGCCCCAACCCTTGTAGTCTGGGAGCTTTACTCTGTGTTCCTCTGTGTTCTCTGTGGTTTACTTTGATATCCGCGTTTATCCGCGCAAATCCGCGGTAAGAAGGTTTTACTGGGATTCAAGCCAAACCGCTGAAAATGTTAGACTCAAGATTCGCGGATCGCGGGACCGCAACGGGCCCAATCCGCCGAAAGATCATCACACAAATCTATGTCTCAAACCGCAACCACCAGCATGATCAGCGTAACGCTCCCTGACGGCAGCAAGAAGGAAGTTCCCAAAGGCACCACGCCGCTTGATATCGCCAAGGGGATCAGCCCGCGCCTGGCTGATGCCGCATTGGCTGCAAAGATCAAGCCGTCATCCTGGACGCCGCTGCCCCAACCGGCAACGGCCAGCCTGGGGATGAAAAATCGCCGGCCAGCATGCATGCCCAGCAATCAAACGACGGATGGGCTTTTGCTGATCTGAGCAAGCCGCTGGAAGAAGACGTTGAGCTGCGCCTGCTGACCGATAAAGACCCGGAAGCGCTGGACGTATATCGCCACTCTTCCGCACACGTGCTGGCGACGGCGGTTGCTGGAGTTGTTCCCGGAAACCAAGCTGGGCCACGGTCCGTTTACTGAAACCGGTTTCTTTTACGATTTTTACCGGCCCACGCCTTTCACGCCCGAAGACCTGGAGAAGATTGAAAAGCGCATGCAGGAAGTGGTGCAGCGCGACGAGAAATTCCAGCGTGAGTTCCTTCCCCGCGAAGAAGGGCTGAATCGCTTTCGCTCCGAAGGCGACTTCATGAAGGTCCACTTTGTGGAGCAGTTCACCAAACCGGGCGAGCCGATATCCACGTATCGCAACGGCAAGTTTGTGGATTTCTGCCGCGGTCCGCATGTGCCTTCTACGGGGAAAATCAAGGCATTCAAGCTGCTCAACATCGCCGGCGCCTACTGGCTGGGCGATGAAAAGAACCCGCAGCTTCAGCGCATCTACGGCACTTCATTCTTCAACAAGAAGGACCTTGAGCAGCATCTGCATGCCATTGAAGAGGCCAAGAAGCGCGACCATCGCGTGCTGGGCCAGCAGCTTGACCTGTTCAGCATTCAGGAACTGGCCGGACCAGGGCTGATCTTCTGGCATCCCAAGGGCGGCATCATCCGCAAAGAGATGGAAGACTGGATGCGCGAAGAGTATCTCAAGCGCGGATACTCGCTGGTGTACACGCCGCATATCTTCCGCGTGAACCTGTGGCAGACCAGCGGACATGAAGGCTATTACGCGCAGAACATGTTCACGCCCATGAAGCTGGATGACGCCGATTATCGCGTGAAGCCCATGAACTGTCCGGGACACATTCTTATCTATGCCGATTCGCTGAAGTCCTATCGCGATCTGCCGCAGCGCTACGGCGAACTGGGTACGGTCTATCGCTACGAGAAATCGGGCGTGATGCACGGCCTGCTTCGCGTGCGTGGCTTTACCCAGGACGACGCGCACATCTTCTGCACGCAGGAGCAGATTGAAGGTGAGATTGAGGGTTGCGTCGATTTCGCCATTGCGGTGCTGAAGACGTTTGGCTTTGATGAATATCAGGTCGAGCTGAGCATCTGGGACCCGAACGACAAGAAGAGCTTTGTGGGCGGCGAAGAGAACTGGAACCTGGCCATCAATTCGCTGGAAAAAGTTCTCAAGAAGATGAACATTCCCTACAAGACCATTGTGGGCGAAGCGGCGTTCTACGGGCCCAAGATCGACGTGAAGCTGGTGGATGCCATCGGCCGCCTGTGGCAGCTTTCCACCGTGCAGTTTGATTTCAACCTGCCGGCGCGCTTCAACCTGGAGTATGTTGCGGAAGATGGAACCCGCAAACAGCCGCGTCATGGTGCATCGCGCATTGTTTGGATCGATGGAGCGCTTCTTCGGCGTGCTGATTGAGCACTTCGCCGGCGCGTTCCCGGTATGGCTGTCGCCGGTGCAGGTGGCGGTGATCCCGATCAGTGAAAAACATGTGGATTACGCGAACAAAGTGGCCGATCAGCTTAAGGCCGCCGGCGTGCGCGTCCATGTGGACGATCGCAATGAAAAGATGAATGCCAAGGTTCGCGAACAGACCATGCAGAAAGTGCCGTTCCTGTTGGTTGTCGGGGAGAAAGAAGCGGAGGCCGGGACGGTGAATGTTCGCGTGCGCGGCCAGCAGCAACCCGAAGGCACTTATCCGGCAACGGAGTTCGTGGAGCGGGTGAAGAAGCTGATCGCGACGAAGGCAGTAAATCTCATTTAATGCATTTCGGTTAGGTTTAAAAGTAAAGGCGGCGATTCCACGCCGCCTAGGTATTTCGATACATCATCACGCGCCAAATGCCCTCTTTAGAGGTTCGATTAATTCGGCCATGATCTTATATTGCCATTCACCGGACTTAGTGGGATGAGGTTCATACGTATACCACTCCTTCATCCCTCCCACTTTAAGCATGTTCCTGGTCAGTGATGAGCCAATGCCACCATAGTCGTGCTGATTTTTAACCAAAGATGCTTTCCAAAGATCGGTCAGATCGATAACACCATCGCGCCGCAGCCAAGCAAGAATCGCTTCCTTTTGCCCCTTGCGCCCTTCAGCGGCGGCTTCATCAAGTCTCTTGCGGAAACCCTGGGCAATTGCGTCGAATTGCGAAGAACCTTTTCCGTTTTGCATAGCATTTGGAACGTTGGGGGCGGGATGTGCAGAATTGGATTGCTGCGGCATGGAGGATAGATACCTTCGGATTTCCTCGTCGGAGCCCTCATAGATAATTAAACGAGCCATACGTGCATTTCTCCTGTGTTTAAGCTTAACCTCAATAGGATTAAAACACCACTTAATTCAACTTGCCAATATTAATAATACATAAGTGTATAATTTAAGCTAATTTTAATTTAATTAGTCTGTGAAGTGTCACTCTTAGGGCCTCATTGTGAGCAGGTGAACACAGAAGAACGGTCGCGAAAAAGGAGAATGCTTCGACCATCTAATCTCGGGCCGAAGCGACTTCGAGATGCTCCGATAAAATCATCCTGATGCGTAGTTCTTTTCCAGGTTTCTCCCCCGATGCACTCGCCTTTCTGCGTTCACTCAAGCGCAATAACCGTCGCGAATGGTTTCAGCCGCGCAAAGAGAAATATGACAAGCTGATCAAGGCTCCCATGCTGGAGCTGGTGAATGCGCTCAACGAAGAGCTGGCGCAGTTTGCGCCGGAGTATGTGACGCCGCCGCAGAAAGCGGTCTATCGCATTTATCGCGACACGCGGTTCGCCAAAGACAAAACGCCATACAAAACGCACGTCTCGGCCATCTTTCCGCGGCACACGGCGGTGAAGCGCGAAGGCTCGGTCTTTTATTTTCATTTCACGGAAAAAGAGCTGCTGTTCTTCGGCGGCGTGTACTCGCCGGAGCGCGAAGAGCTTCTGCAATACCGCGCACTGCTGCGCGATCACACGAAGAATTTCAGGCCATTCTTAAAGACGCCGAAGCTGAAAAAGGCACGCTGGGCGGATTGCAGGGAGAGCAGCTCAGCCGCATGCCCAAAGGCTTTCCCGTGGACCATCCGGCAGAAGAACTTCTGCGGCACCGCCAGTGGTATCTGGAAGCCACCATCGACGTAAAGATCCTCACCGGCCCCAAGCTGATTCCGGAGATGGTGCGCCACTTCAAGTTGATGGCGCCGTTTGTGGAATTCCTGAACCGGCCATTTCTGCAGAAGCAAAAGCCGAAGAAGACGATGTTACATTTTTCTGCTTCTCGATGTTTGATCACTGTCGCTTCGCTCCAAGACCACTCAGGACCACAGAGGACAATCTGAGACTGTCGGCGCATGGAGTATGCGTGCTCGGCGTCTGAGTGTGCTCTTTCCGCGCCAATGTGGTCTTCGCCTGTGTCGCGTGCGCTTTTGCGATCTCTTCGGTCTAAGTTCCTTTTCCAATCATCGTTCATCCGCGCTGAATTTCATCCACATTTTTGTTTTCTCCGTGTCTCCGTGCCTCCGTGGTAGATGTTCGGCTTATCATCCGCATCTATTCGCGCAACTCCTGTACACTGTACTGCGCTGAATGAATCACCATTCATTGCGAGGAGACTTATGGACCTGAATTTAAGCCCCTCAGAACTTTCATTCCGAGACGAGCTGCGCGCGTGGCTGTCTGCGAACGTCCCCAAAGGCTGGGAGACGAAACGCGGCGAAGAATCAATGGAAGCGCGTTTTGAGTTCCTGAAGCAATGGCAGCGGCGTATGTATGAAGCGGGATGGGCAGGCGTGTCATGGCCCAAGGAATATGGCGGCCGCGGCGCCAGCCTGATGCAGCAGGTGATCTTCTGGCAGGAACTGGCGCGGGCCGGGGCTCCGCCGCTGGCCAATGTGCTGGGTGTGGGGCTGGTTGGTCCAACGCTGATCGCCTTCGGCAGTGACGCGCAGAAGAAACGCTATCTGGCAAAAATTCTGAGCGCGGAAGAAATCTGGTGCCAGGGATTCTCCGAGCCCGACGCAGGATCGGACCTCGCCAACGTCCGCTGCGAGGCGAAGTTAAACGAGGCCGGCGATCATTACATCGTCAACGGACAGAAAGTCTGGAACAGCTATGGCTGGGCGGCGCACTGGTGCCAACTGGTCGTCCGCACCGATCCTACGGTAGCCAAGCATAAAGGGCTGACCACGCTGCTGGTGGACATGAAAACCAAAGGCGTGGACGTGCGTCCGCTGCGCCAGATGACCGGCGAAACCGAATTCAACGAAATCTTTTTCCATGATGTGCTGGTGCCGGTGGAGAACGTGGTCGGCAAGGTGAATGAAGGCTGGGAAGTGGCCATGGGCACCCTGATGCACGAACGCGGCACATTGGGCGCAGGCATTCAGGTGATGTACCAGCGCAATATGGAGCGGCTGATCGAACTGGCGAAAAAGACGGAACGCAACGGCGGCAAAGCGGCAGATGATCCGGTGGTGCGGCAGAAGCTGGCGCAATGCTATGCGGAAATTGAAATCATGCGCTGGAACCAGGGGCGCGCTTTCAGCCGGATATCAGCCACTGGAGTGCCGGGACCGGAAGGCTCGATCCAGAAGATCTTCTGGAGCGAGCTGAACCAGCGCTTCCAGCAGATCGCGCAGGAAATTCTTGGTCCATACGCGCAACTGGAAGCGGGCGATCCGCTGGCCATCGACAACGGCGCATGGTCGTACGGCTACCTGCGGTGCTCGGGGCAACACGATTGAAGCCGGCACGTCAGAGATCCAGCGCAATATCATTGGGCATTTTGTGCTGGGGTTGCCGAAAAGTTATTGAAGCAGCACGCACACCATTCACCACGGAGACGCGGAGACACGGAGAAGAGCCAAAGATTTTGCCGCGAATTGACGCGAATAGATCGAGCAAAGGACTTGCCGCAGATTTACGCAGATGAACGCAGATTAAGAAGCAGTGGCAGATGAGAAGCGGAGATAGCGGAGCACTGATAAGCGACTAAGCGAAGAACAGATTGATTTGACTCGGCTGTGATTACCGACGTTCACCGCGACAATTTCGCAAAAAAGTGGGCATCTTATTCGCGCAAATTCGCGGCTAAGTTTTTTGCTTTCTCCGTGCCTCCGTGGTGAGATTTTGATTTTAGGAACGTAAGATCAGTTCAGGAGAAGCAAAATGCAATTTGGCCTCAGTGAAAGCCAGCAGATATTGAAAGACACGGCCCGGAAGTTTTTTGCCGGCGAGTGCGCCATGGCGGAAACGCGCAAGCTCATGGAAACAGATACCGCCGTATGACGCGGGCTTGTGGCGCAAGCTGGCCGACCAGGGATTCACCGGCATCATTATTCCTGAAGAATTCGGCGGCATGGGCTTGGGAATGGTGGAGCTGATTTTGCTGATGGAAGAAGCCGGCTACGCTTTGCTGCCAGGCCCGCTGTTTTCCACGCTGATGGCGGGAGCGGTGCTGAACAGTTGCGGATCAGCCGGCACAGAAGCAGAAGTTTTTGCCACGCATTGCCTCGGGGGACGCGCGGGCCACGGTTGCGTTCCTTGAAGCAGGAACAAGCTGGGACATGGCGGACCTGCGCATCTCCGGCGCCTCCGGCAAATTGAATGGCACAAAAATTTTTGTCACGGATGCGCAGGTCGCGGACATAATCATCGTGATCGCGCAATGACGCTGCGTATGTGGTGGAGGCCAAGGCGCCGGGACTGAAGATCGAGCCTATGAAGGGCCTGGATCTGGGCCGAAAGATTTATTCGGTGAAGTTCAGCAGCACGCCGGCGGAGCAGCTTGCTGGCTGACAGAACTTCCATCGAGCGATGCATTGCAAGTGGCCACCGCTGCACTCACCGCGGAGATGACCGGCGGAATGCAGCGCGTGATGGAGCTGGCCGTTGCTTATGCGAAAACGCGCAAGCAGTTCGGCAAGCCGATTGGCAGCTTCCAGGCCGTGCAGCACATGTGTGCGGAGATGTATCTGGAAACGGAGAGCTCACGGTCAGCCGCTTATTATTCGGCGTGGGCGCTGGAAGAGAATATGCCGGATGCAGCAACGGCCGTCTCAATCGCCAAGATGTATGCCAGTGATGCGGCAAGAAATGTCGGCAATCGCGGCATACAGGTGCATGGCGGCATGGGATTCACCTGGGAAAACGACGTTCATCTTTACTATCGCCGGGCCAAGGCGAGTGAGACGATGCTGGGCGACGCGACGTTTCATCGTGAGCGGATTGCGAAGATGGTGGTGGATAAGGGGCAGCGAGCGGCGGTGGGGAAATAGCGGTCAGAAAAACCTTACCGCTGATAACACTGATCGGACGGATTTACGCTGATAAAAGCCTTCCGGCTTATGCTCACGATCGGTAGCATCGTCGTATTGATATCAATTCAACAAAGATGCGTTTATCAACGAAAATCCATGGAATCCGTGTCATCAGCGGTAAGGTTTTCTGAGCGCTGACTGCTTCTCCTCACACCAACTCAAACTTCAACTCACCCAGCTTCTCCACGCTGCAGGCAATTTTGTCTCCGGGCTTGAGCCAGACCTGTTTATCTTTGGGCTTGCCCTGAATCACGCCTTCGGGTGTGCCGGTAAAGATGATGTCGCCGGGACGCAGCGTGATGAACTTCGTGATGTAGCTGATGATCTGGCGGCTGTTGAAGATGAAGTCGCTGGTGGTGGAAGACTGGCGCGTCTCGCCGTTCACGCGGCATTCCAGCTTGAGTTTGTCCGGATCGATCTGATCGGCGGTGACCATGTATGGGCCAAGCGGCGCGAACTGGTCAGGAGTCTTGCCCACCATCCACTGGCCGCCGGTTTCAAGTTGAAGATCGCGCGCAGTGAAATCATTGCCTGTGGCGTATCCGGCAACGTAGTTGAGCGCGTCGGCTTCGCTCACGTTGTGGGCCTGTTTGCCCATCACCATGACCAGCTCAACTTCATAGTCGAATTTCTTGGCGTGATCCACCGGGAGCTTTACCGTGCCATTGTGATGATTCAGTGTGTTGTTGAACTTGTTGAAGAGCACCGGCTGTTTGGGAATGGGCGCGCCAATTTCTTCCGCGTGATGGCGATAGTTCAGGCCCACGCAAACAATTTTCTCCGGACGGCTCACCAGCGGCCCGTATTCCATGCCGTCTTCTTTCAACCAGGCGGCAGCCGATGCATCTTTGATTTTTCCGCGGCCGCGACCAATGCCTGAAGACTGGGACCGTCTTCCTGTTGCAAAGGTCATCCATCGTTGCGGGCGCATGCATATTCAGGAGCTTCGCTGCATGCTGTACGTCGAGAATGCCTTTATCTGTTTTCACGCCGAGCTTTAGTTCGCCTGGTTGGAACCCGGCTGCGAAAGGTGAGCAGCGTCAGGCCTTTGGCCATGCCGCGTTTTCGCGCTTTGGATCTGTGCTGGCTTTGGTATCGGCGTGGGCGAAACTTCCGGTAGCTGCAAGTGCCACCATAGCGCTGGCTCCCTTCAATACATCTCTGCGTGAATTATGCATGGCGGTGGTTCCTTCCTCAAAACGCGGCCCCGCAATTCGAAAAGACCGTCAACGGCGATTAAACATTACCCAAAGCAGAATGACCAAGGCAACGACCAATAATGCGATTGTTATCGGCCCAGCGAGACGTCCGGAACGTGAGCTTCCTGGCATGCAAGCAAATATACTGCAATGCGTGCCCGCGATCTTTAAAGATTGTAGGGATTCCCTCGCTCCTGCTCGGGATCTAAGCCGAAAACACGCGAAGCCGTCCACGCGCTGAGCGTGTTTGCTACGAGCGCCAGAGGCTCGTCTCCGGAAAATGCTTCGCGGCGGTTTTTAATTAAACGACGGTATTTGCTGGGTCGGCTTTTGACCTGCTGGGATTTGCGGCGTCGGCCAGTGCGGCTGAGGGCTGGGCTGCAGTTGCTGCCTGGGCGGCTGCTTTCTCGTCCAGGATGCGTGTCTGCTGGTAGGTGTAGGCGATGCGATGAATGATCGTGATCGTGGAAAGAACAGCCAGTACCCAGAGTACCGGAGCCATGGCTCCCCAGCGGGCAAAGAGCGCGCCGATGATGACCAGCACGATTCGCTCCGGGCGCTCCATGAAGCCCACCTTGCAGGACCCGATCAGAGATTCGGCGCGGGCACGTGTGTAGCTCACCATCACGGAGCTGACCATCACCACGGCGACCAGTACCAGATAAAAGAAGTGATTCGCCCGGGCGTAATAAACCAGCAGGCCGAAGAAAAGGGCCACGTCACTATAGCGGTCAATCACTGAGTCAAAAAAGCCGCCGAAGGTGGTGACCTGGTTGGTGGCGCGGGCTACGCGGCCATCCACCATGTCAAAGATGCCGGCGCCGATGATCACCAGTCCGGCATAAAGGAAAAGCCGCTGATAATTGTGGGCATTGGCGTAACCGAAAAGTATGGCGGCAATGATGTTAATGACCAGCCCGATGAAGGTGAGTACGTTGGGAGAGATCCGGGTAAGGGCCAGACCGCGGACGATGGCGTTCAGCAGGACCCGGCAGGATCGTCCAAATGCTCCGGTCCAGGTCATTGCGCCTCGTCGTGGATGGTGGTCAGGTGCAGTATCTCCATCTCCCGGTTGCCGTTAGGCGTGACCACCGTAGCCGTATCGCCCACTTTTTTCCCGATCAAAGCCTTCCCAATGGGAGAGGTTGATGAGATCAAACCTTTGCTTACGTCGGATTCTTCGCTGGTCACGAGCTTGTATTCGATCTCTTCTTCCTTGGTGTTGTCAAATACCTTGATGCGCGAACCAAAAGCCACGCGGTCCCTGAGGAATGTTGGCCAGGTTGACTAGCGCGAGTTCGCCCATACGTCTCTTGAGTTGTCCAAGCCGGGCATTCACCAGTTCCTGCCGCTGCTTGGCCATGTGATATTCGGCGTTCTCGCTAAGATCGCCCAGAGCGGCGGCTTTTTTGATTTCCCGGGGAAGATCGGTGGTCAGCTCGTGTTCCAGAGCCTTGATTTCTTCTTCCAGTTTCTTCCTGATGTGCTCTGGCATTTGCGGAAGAACTACTCCTGTGATCCTGGACGTTCCCAGCCGTTGGTACAAGCGTCGAATTATAAACCCGGAAGGCGCATGCGCGACTACAGCGCCGTCGTTGATTGCTAAATAGTTGAAAGGATGGAGTTAGAGTGGATTAGAGGCAAAAAATTGCTTAATGAACCTTATCCGACTATAATAGTCTAGTCTGAGCCGTTCCCCCGCAGAAAGAAGCCCCATCTGGTGTCCTCATGAATGGTCAATCCTCGAGCTTTCAAATCGGTGACGCAGTAGTTTATCCGAATCATGGTGTTGGCGTGATCGAACAGATCAGCAGCCGGACCATAGGCCTTAACGTGCAGAAGTTTTACCTGCTAAAGATTAAAGCGAGCAGCCTGAAAGTTGAGGTCCCCTTTAACAACGTTGGAATGGTAGGGCTCCGCCCGGTGGTAAAAAACGGCGAAGTCACAAAAATCATCAACTTCCTGACTGACGGCAAGTGTGACAATCACCAGGACTGGAAATTCCGTTTCAAAGAGAATTCTGACAAAATGCGGACCGGGTCACTGCTGGAAGTGGCCATCGTTTTAAAGAGTCTTCTCCTTCTGGGCAAGGAAAAGCCTCTCTCCTTCCGCGAAAAGAAGATGATGGAACGTGCCCGCTACCTGCTGGTGACTGAACTGGCCATGGCGCGCAATATTCCTGAGCCGGAGATCGAAGACCTGCTTACCAAGGCGCTGGCCAAAAGCAAACTGAAGTTCCCGGAAGTCACAGCCGACGCATAAACAAGTTTCTGAGTACGAATTGAGCCGCTGGAACAGAGATGTTCCGGCGGTTTTTGTTTTTGGGGTCGCTGGGCTTTAAGAGGTTATGCCGAACCAGATCTTGCCGGCTTCCAGCAGGCAGATGAATACACCCACAACAAAGTAGATGTTTTGCGCAGTCGCGTCACTGGGTGGGGGCGGAAAGTTCACGCCGCGGCTGCGGAAGAAACCGTCCAGCGTGCGTTCGTGGCGCATAATCAAAGCCGCTAGAGGACGATGAAAGAGCGTAATTGATACGCCTAGAAGTAACCTTGTGAGTTCCACAATCATTGAGCTGTGAATGTAAGTTTGGCAGGTCTTGCCCGGCAATCGGTAGAAAAACCTAGTTAAGGGCCTAAAACGCGGGGTGAAGGGACGGTTTCCGGTGTTAAAATCAAAGCTACACCTACTCATGAATGCTGATCTTGAAAAGCTGATCGAGCTGGAAAAAATTGATCGCGAGATCGGTCGCCTGAGCGATGAGGTAGCCGCTTTGCCCAAAAGGGTGGCCCTGATCGAGGAAAAGCTGGCCGGAGACAAAGCCAAAGTCGAGCAGGCCAAAGCCGCCATCAAGAATAATGAGGCCAACCGGCGCAAGTATGAAGCCGATATTCAGGGTTTCTCAGCAGAAGATCATCAAGTATCGCGGACAGTCCACCAGCGTAAAGACCAATGATGAATACCGTGCTCTCATGCACGAGGTGGAGTTCGCGGAAAAAGAGATCAGCGGCGCTGAAGATAAGATCCTGGAGCTGATGGTCTCTCTGGAATCGGAAGAGAAAAGCCTGAAGGCCGCTGAAATTGACCTGAAAGCTGAAGTCGCGGCAGTGGAGAAGGAAAAGAATGAAGCCCGCGCCCGTACCGCTGAAGACGAAAAGCTGCTGCAGGGGCTGAACCAGAAACGCGATGAGCTTCGCGCCGGCGTAGGTGACAGCAATCTGGCGCATTACGACCGCGTGCTACGGGCCCGTAAATTCGCCATTGCTGAAGCCCGGGATTCCAAATGCCAGGCCTGCTTTGTGATGATCCGTCCCCAGACATGGCAGGAACTCACGACTAACGAACAGATCATTACATGCAGCTCTTGCGGACGAATTCTGTTTTACGATCCCGCGCACGAGCCCGCAATCCCTCCTGAGGCTGCGCCGAAGAAGAAGAAAGCCCGCGCAACCCAAGCCGAGGCGGAAGCTGAAGCCAGCCCAGAGCCGGCACCGGAAACCACTTCAGAACCAACACCCGCACAGTAAGTTCATTCCTATATGCTGTTAGGCAATGGCCAACAGCTCGGCATCCAAAAACATTTATTCCCAAAGTGCATCATTCCCAAAGTGATCATTAATGACCGTTCCGCTGCCCGCCTTCGTGCCGGACACGCCTGGGTTTATGCCTCAGACGTAATGAATGACGGCACCGCCTTACCCGGCGCGCTGGTGCACGTAGTGAATACCAAGGGCAGGTTGCAGGGATCGGCCGTATTCAGTTCCAGCTCACAAATCAAGCTGCGGATGATTTCAGATCATGCGATTGATTCGGAAGCTGAGTTGCTGGAGTTGCTGGCCGCGCGCTTGCGTGAGGCGGTGAGCTATCGCCGGCAGATCGTCAGTGATTCCAATGCCTATCGGCTGGTGTTCAGTGAAGCCGACCGTATTGCCCGGCCTGGTGGTGGACCGCTACAACGACGTGATTAGCCTGCAGATCCTCACGCAGGCGTGGGACCGGCCGGAGCGCCGCGGTGCAATTGTGGCGGCCCTGCGCGAATTTACCGGAGTGGAAAATATCATTGAGCGGGTGGATGACCGCATTCGCACGCCTGGAGCAACTTCCAGCACTGGAGTCCAGCCTGCTTCAAGGAAGCAAAAGCGCCACTACCATCACCATGAATGGAGTCAGCTTTCATTATGACGGCCTGAGCGGACAGAAGACCGGCGCCTTTCTTGATCAGCGGGAAAACTATGCTGCTGCGGCGGTTTACGCCCGGGGCGAGGCCCTGGACGTCTGCACCTATCACGGTGGGTTCGCCTTGCATCTGGCCCGCGTCTGCGAGCACGTGACGGCCATTGACATGTCACGCGAAGCGCTGGAGATCGCGGAGCAGAATGAAAAGCTGAATCCAGGCGCAAAGAATGAAATTGAGTGGATGGAAGCCAATGCCTTTGATCTGCTGCGCGACTATGCTGACGCCGGCCGGCAATATGACACCATTGTTCTGGATCCGCCGGCGTTTGCCCGGAGCAAGAAGAACCTGCCTGCCGCTCTCCGCGGCTACAAAGAGATGAACCTGCGGGCGATGAAAATGCTGCGGCCGGGAGGCATTCTGGTCACCTGTTCGTGCTCCTTTGCCGTGAGCGAAGACGAGTTCCTGACCATGCTGGGAGAGGCAGCCCAGGACGCCCATCGCTCGGCCAAGATCATCGAAAAGCGCACTCAGGCCAAGGACCATCCCATCCTTCTGGGCGTTCCTGAGACTTTTTACCTGAAATGCGTGATCTGTAGCATCAGCTAAACTAATTGAAAACAAAGCTAAATATATTTTCTATCCATGATATTGACAATAACACACTCACATTTTATGCTTCTTTTGTAATCAGCTACTGAATCTAAGTCAGTGTGAGCAATTTTAGATACATTCATTTGGAGTGAACACCATGACAATGATTACCCGAATTGACCCCTTCCGTGAGTTGGCAACACTGCAGGACCGTTTCACCAGCCTGTTTGAGAACTTTGCTGAGACGCCCGGCAAAGAGCAGTTGACCGCCGGTTCGTTTGTTCCCGCCGTGGACGTTTATGAAGACGAGCACAATCTGGTGCTCAAGCTGGAAGTCCCGGGCGTGAATGAAGAAGACCTGAACGTGAGCCTGGAGAACAACCTGCTGACCGTAAGCGGTGAGCGCAAGTTCGAAAAGGAAGAGAAAGAAGAGAATTTCCATCGCATTGAGCGCCGCTATGGTTCGTTTGCGCGGACCTTCCGGCTGCCCAACACGGTTGACGCTGAGAAGGTGGAGGCCGGCTATGACAAGGGCCTGCTGAAGATCACGATCGGCAAGCGGGCTGAAGCCAAACCGAAACAGATCAAGGTCGGCAATGGCCAGCAAGACCTTGCAGGGATAATGCAGGTCAACAATCCGGTGACGCAGGAAAGTGATGGGAAGGCACCGGCCTTCCCATTCTGTTTTCGCGGCCAGGTAAGAGGGAGTAGATCTTGAGGCGTAGCGGATCGAAACTAGATGGCAGACGCGCTCACGCTCAAAATATTCGGCAATTTTCAATTGCCTGTCGAATCTAAAGTAAAGTAAGAAGCAGCAGGAGTAAAGATCATGGCAATTCGTTGGGACAAATTTACAGTCAAGTCACAGGAAGCAATTCAACAGGCGACGGAGCTGGCTTCGCAGAACGGAAATCCTGAGTTGCTGCCGATTCATATCCTGGCGGCGCTGCTTCAGGACCGCGAAGGCATTATCACGCCTGTGCATCACACGGCTTGGCGCCAATCCCGGCGAATGTGCTGTCACAGTTAACGGAGCGCATTGCGCGTCTGCCCAAAGTCTCTGGCGGTGGCGTGGTGGATGCACGGCTTTCCGCTTCCGCCCAGAAGATTCTCGAACAGGCATTTCAAGGAGGCCGATAAGTTCAAAGACGAATACGTCTCCACGGAACATCTACTGCTCGCCATTGCCGAAGACAAAGACAAGAGCCAACGAAGCCAGGCAGATTCTGGCGCAGGCTGGCGTGACCTATGACGGTATTCTCAAGGCGCTGACGACTATTCGTGGATCACAACGCGTGACGGACCAGAATCCCGAAGGCAAGTTCCAGGCATTGGAGCGCTATGCCAAGGACCTGACCGAGCTGGCGCGTCGCGGAAAGCTTGATCCGGTCATTGGCCGCGATGACGAGATTCGTCGCGTGGTGCAGGTGCTTTCGCGCAGGACCAAGAACAATCCGGTGCTGATCGGCGAACCGGGAGTGGGTAAGACGGCCATTGTGGAAGGCCTGGCGCAGCGCGTGGTCTCGGGCGACGTTCCGGAGATTCTGAAGAACAAGCGCGTGGTCTCACTTGATCTGGGTTCAATGCTGGCGGGAGCGAAGTATCGTGGCGAGTTTGAAGACCGCCTGAAGGCCGTGCTGAAGGAGATTGAAGATTCCAACGGCCAGATCATTCTGTTTATTGATGAGTTGCATACGCTGGTGGGCGCAGGCGCGGCCGAAGGCGCCATTGACGCCAGCAACATGCTGAAGCCGGCGCTGGCCCGCGGTGAACTGCGCGCCATCGGCGCCACCACGCTGAACGAATATCGCAAGTACATTGAGAAGGATGCGGCACTGGAGCGGCGCTTCCAGATCGTGCTGGTGGGCGAGCCGAGCGTGGAAGATACCATCTCCATTCTCCGTGGGCTGAAAGAGAAGTATGAAGTCCATCACGGAGTGCGAATCAAGGACTCTGCGATTGTGGCGGCGGCAACGCTTTCGCATCGCTATATCACGGACCGCTTTCTGCCGGACAAGGCAATTGACCTGATCGATGAAGCGGCTTCGTCGCTGCGCATACAGATTGATTCCATGCCTACGGAGATTGACCAGCTTGAACGCAAGGCCATGCAACTGGAAATCGAGCGGCAGGCGCTGAAGAAGGAAAGCGATGCGAACTCGCGCGAGCGTCTGGCTGCGGTTGAGCGGGAGCTGGCCGAGATCCGCGAGACTTCCAACCGCCTGAAGGCGCGCTGGAAGCAGGAGAAGGAAGAGATCGGACGCATACGCACGCTCGAAAGAGCAGATTGAGCAGCTCAAGCTGGAAGAGCAGCAGGCGGAGCGCAAAGGCAATCTGGAGCGCGTGGCGGCCATCCGTTATGGCGATTTGCGGCAGGCGGAAACGGAATTGGCCAGGCTTTCGGCGGAACAGGAGCAAAGCCGGCCGCAGCCGCATGCTGAAGGAAGAAGTTGACGAGGAAGACGTGGCGAAAATCGTCGCCAAGTGGACGGGCATTCCGGTATCGAAGATGCTGGAAGGCGAAGTCCGCAAGCTGGTGAGCATGGAAGACCGGCTGCGCCAGCGTGTGGTAGGGCAGGATGATGCGTTGGTGCGGGTTGCGAATGCGGTGCGCAGATCGCGTGCCGGGTTGAGCGATCCCAACAAGCCGATTGGCTCATTCATCTTTCTGGGACCCACGGGCGTCGGCAAAACCGAATTGGCGCGCGCGCTGGCGGAATTCCTGTTTGATGACGAGCATTCCATGGTGCGGATTGATATGTCTGAATACATGGAGAAGCATGCCGTGGCGCGGCTGATTGGCGCGCCTCCGGGATACGTTGGTTATGACGAAGGCGGGCAGCTTACAGAAGCAGTGCGGCGGCGGCCCTACTCGGTGATTCTGTTCGATGAGATTGAGAAGGCGCATCCGGATGTGTTCAACATCCTGCTGCAAATACTGGATGACGGCCGCTTGACTGACTCGCGCGGTCGCACGGTGTCATTCAAGAATACGGTCATCATCATGACGTCGAATATTGGCGCCAGTTATCTGCAGGCAGAAGGCGTGGCGTCGGACGAGTCGTTTGCGGAAGCAAGCGTTCAGGTGATGGAAGCACTGCGGCAGCACTTCCGTCCGGAGTTCCTGAACCGCGTGGATGACATCATTGTGTTCAAGCCGCTGGGTGAAGCGCAGCTTACGCGCATCATTGAGCTGCGGCTGGACGATCTGCGGAAGCTGCTGGCTGATCGCAAGATCACCATTGAGTTGTCACAGCCGGCCAAAGAGCTGCTGTTCATGGAAGGCTATGACCGGGCGTATGGCGCGCGTCCGCTGAAGCGTGCGATCCAGCGCATGATTCAGGACCCGCTGGCGCTGAAGATCCTGGAGGGCGAGGTCCATCATGGCGACCATGTGGTGGTGGAAGCCGATGTTCCAAACCGGCGAATGATCTTTACCGTCAGTGGAAGAACGCCTGAGCCAAGTCGAGCGGCAGCCGGCGGGAAGAAAAACGAAAAAGTAATTTTCGAGTTAAGCTCAGCGGGTGATTCGTTGTCGTTATGCTTACCAAGCGGCACAACGAGTCACCCGTTTTGTTTGATCGCTTGCTGCCGACCATACGCGAACTTTCGCTGCCAACCCACGCTCACCTTCATACGTCTCAAATAGGAAGGGAGAATAATTATGGCAACAAAAAGAGGTTCAAAGAAGAAATCGAGTTCAAAGAAACGCTCCAGCAGCAAGAGGTCGAGTTCCAGCCGCAGCAAGACAAAATCGAGCAAGAAGAAATCAAGCAAGCGCCGGTACAGCCCCAAAGCGGGTAAAGAAGTAGAAACGGAAATGAAGCACATGCGCTCGGGGAAACATCCGGTGAAGAACCGCAAGCAAGCCATCGCCATTGGATTGTCAAAGGCAAGACAAAAAGGCGAGAAGGTCCCTGCAAAAGCCGCCTGAACCGCACATGACTCAATTGTCAGCCGCGATCTTTGACATTGATGGAACGTTAACTGATTCGGTTGACGTGCATGCGCTTGCCTGGCAGGAGGCGCTACGCCATTTCGGACATGAAGTGGCGTATGAGCGCGTGCGGAGCCAGATTGGCAAAGGCGGTGATCAGCTGCTGAAGGCGCTCCTCTCACGCGATGACCTGGCGGCGCACGGAGAGGACATGGATCAATTCCGCGGCGAGCTTTTCAAGAAGAAATACCAGCATCTGATCCGGCCTCTCTCCATGGTGCCGGAGTTATTTCGAAGAGTCAAAGAGGAGACGGGCGCGAAGATTGTTCTGGCCTCGTCGGCGAAAGAAGACGAGGTGAAGGCCTATGAGAAGCTGCTGGGCGTAACCGATCTGGTGGAACACAAAACTTCATCCGACGATGCCGACAAAAGCAAGCCGCATCCTGACATCTTTGTTGCGGCCATGGATCGGCTGGGAAACCCACCCGCCGAGCAGGTGATTGCCATTGGCGATACGCCTTATGACGCGCAGGCCACGGCGCAAATATCCATTGCATGCATTGGCGTGTTGAGTGGGGGATGGACAGAGCAAGCCTGCGCGAAGCCGGATGCATGGCCGTATTTCGCGGCCCAGCCGATCTCTATGCAAGGTTTGAAGAGTCGCCGTTGGCGAGGGTGAAGAAGGCGGCGTGAAGGCATTACACCTCAGGGGCTGAAGCCCGTTTTATTTTGCTTCCAACGCAGGCCTGATAGGCCTGCTGCCACTCCTACTAGCGTCATCGTTGAAGGTGCGGCAATTCCTATCTCTTCTTGCTTCCCGGCTTGATGGTTTTGGATTCCTTCGCTTCTTTTGATTCCTTTGATTCTTTTGCCCAGCAGACTCTTTAGTGTCTTTAGCTTCTTTGGTCTCCTTGGAATGGGAATCCCTGGAATCGCCCTTCTCCTTTGATTCGGCTTTCTCCGGGGACGAACTGATTCCTTTGATCCCGAAGACGATTTGTCTCTGCCATCCTTATTGGCGTAGTCGGTCACATACCAGCCAGTGCCTTTGAATTGAACGGCCGGAGCGGTAATGGTTTGCTCTACAGGCCCACCGCATTCTGGACACTTCTTGATCAGGCGGTCAGAGAACTTCTGGATCTTTTCAAACTTATGACCACATTTTTGACAGAGGTATTCGTAAATTGGCACGCGCCACCTTATGCAACGGATGTTTCTGCCCTGATTCTAGGGCGAGGGAAGAAGACCGTCAATTTTTGTCGCTTCGCTCCACACCGCTTCAGTGCATCTTCCGTTGCACGTGAAGGCACTTGTTGCAGCGGCCTCGGCGCGCGTGGACGGCGCGAGGCCTTACTGCTAGTTGTCGTTGCTTCGCTGACCCGCTTCAGTGAATGCTATGCCTTTGAACGCCATCAAGCGGCTGACAAGATGTATTAATGTCTGACAGTCGTAAAAAAAGGCGTGCTGTATGTGGTGGCGACTCCGATTGGCAATCTGGAGGACATAACATATCGCGCGGTACGCATTTTGAAAGAAGTGGAACTGGTGGCATGCGAAGACACGCGCCAGAGCCGCAAACTGCTGGACCATTACTCCATCGCTGCCAAAACAGTGAGCTATCACGAGCACAATGAAGCGGAGCAGGCAGAAGAGCTGGTGGGCAAACTGCTTTCCGGAACAAACATTGCGCAAATTTCGGATGCAGGCATGCCGGGAATCTCTGATCCCGGATACAGACTGATTACCGGCGCCATTGCCAGCGGTATTGAGGTGGTGCCCATCCCTGGGCCTTCGGCGCTGATTACGGCATTGGTGGGAAGCGGATTGGCGTCAGATAATTTCCAGTTTCTTGGCTTTCTGCCGGCGAAGTCGGGCCAGCGTAAGACAGCGTTTGAAGCTGTGCGTGATGTCCAACATACGCTTATCTTTTATGAAGCTCCGCACCGCATACATGACTCCATTGCCGATCTGGTGGCAGTTCTTGGCCCCGAACGTCCCGTGGTGATTGCCCGTGAGCTGACCAAAGTGCACGAAGAGTTCATCCGTGGAACAGCAGGTGAGTTGATGGAGCTGCTGAAATCGCGCGAACTAAAAGGGGAGATCACGCTTCTGATAGGGAAGGCTCCTTCTGGATCAAGCCACTGGCCGCGGAGAAGGGCTGCAGGAGCGGCTGGCAGCGATTATTCGCGAGCAGAACGTGGATGAAAAGGCAGCCATGAAGATTCTGGCGCGAGAGCAGGGTACATCGAAGAGTGAGATTTACCGCGAGCTGCAACGCGAACAGAGCAGGAAGAAGCGCGATTAAACGGCTAAGACTTGTAACGCTAACATGCCATTAGTCGCGCCAGGTTATATTGGTTTTTCGCCCCTAAATCGCCCCTTCACAATCAGAGAAAGAATTCGGTGACTTTACTCAATCAAAAAGATCAGTGCAGATCAGTGTCATCAGTGAAATCAGCGGTAAGCTTTGGTTCTTGGCTTTAGTTACCTTCCTACTGCGCTGCCGATGAAGTGTGGTCCTGAACAATCTTCCAGCCTCCCGGCATACGTTTAAAAAGCAGCGTGAAGACGCCGTGAGGGTGCTGGCCGGATGACATGGTCAGGCCCCATTTTCCAGTCACCATGGCGGCGCGCCGGCTGAGCAGATCTATGGTCAGGTCCTGAAACTCGAGATGCCCCATTTCATGGCCGCCCTGCTGATAATTCTTGCGATATCGTTCCAGCGTTGGCTGCCAGCCTTTGGTGATATCTGAGCCGGAGATGAAAGTCAGATCAGGCGAATTCCAATATCCCTGCATGAAGCCTTCAATGTCGCCTTTGTTCCAGGCTTCCACCTGGGAAACCAGCACGTGTTTGATTCCCTGTTCCAGTTCCGCGCGCTGGTCTTCAAAACTCAGGGGTTCGACTGACTCTTTCTGTTCCGGCGCCGGGGTCTGGGCGTAAAGAACTCCATGCCAGGGCAGGCCCAGACACAGGGGATTCAGCAGGATAGAAACAAGCAGCAGCAGAAGCTGTAATTTGCGCATGGCGCATATTCTAAGCTGCTGGGCGGTACATGCCCGAGCTGTTTTTAGTGCTTACTAAAGTCATCTATCAGGTGAAAAGGTACATTGACCCCGGTACGAAGAGCGAGTTAAGGTCGAAGGACAAGCAGTGCTGTCTTCCAGCGGAGCTAAGTCTTTATTTTGCAAAAGGCCACTTAAAGCAAGGGCGCCACATAGTCGAAGGAAGCAGAAGCCCTTTTTATGCCCGTAGAAACGGTCGGCAGATACGAGATTATTGGTGAACTTGGCCGCGGGGCCATGGGCGTGGTCTATAAAGCAAAAGACCCGACCATTGGCCGAACCGTTGCGCTCAAGACCTTGCGTCTGGACGTCCATGGGCTGGACGCCGCGGAGATGGTGCGCCGTTTTCAGAATGAAGCGCGCGCCGCGGGCGTACTGAGCCACCCGAATATCGTTACCATTTATGACGCCGGCGAGCAGGACGGCATTTTCTATATCGCCATGGAGTTCATTGAGGGTACTACGCTTCATGAACTGCTGGCGGAACAGCACATTCTGCCGGTTGATGATGTGATCCAGTATTCACGGCAGATCTGCCGCGGGCTGGACTATGCGCAATCGCACGGCATCGTCCATCGGGACATAAAGCCGGCCAATATCATGATCACCGCGAACGGTACGGTGAAGATCATGGATTTCGGCATTGCCAAGTCCGGTGGCAGCATGACCAGCACCGGACAGGTACTGGGCACGCCAAACTATATGTCTCCCGAGCAGGTGAAAGGGCCGTCCGCTGGATGGCCGTTCAGACCTGTTCAGCTTCGGTGTGATTCTGTACGAGATGCTCACCGGAGAGAAACCCTTTGTGGGCCAGAACGTCACCACGATCATTTACAAGATCGTGAATGAAAACCCGATCGCGCCACGCGACCTTGACGTTACTGTTCATCCTGGATTGAGCGCAATTGTAGTGCGGGCACTGGCCAAGTCACCCGACGAGCGTTATCAATCCGGAGCGGACCTGGTCCATGACCTTGAAAGTTACAAAGTAACAGGCGCACCGATGCACGCCACTTCAGTGTTGCCCGCCGCCACGCTTGCTGCTGGAGCAGCGACGTCCAGTTCATTTACCTCGCACGAGAAAACCATGGTCCTGCCGATGAAAGTTGTGGCCGGAGCGGCTGTGCGGGCGCCGGAAAATAAGCCCAAACCGCAGCGAGTGCCCATACCGATGCGAATGCCGAAAATCGGTGTGCACTCGAACAAAAAATACAATTACATTGCCGCGCTGATTGTGGTGGTGCTGGTCACAGCCGGCTGGGGCGGCTATGCCGTCCGGCATGCGCGAGCCCGCGCGAGCCAGCTTGCCGCTGAAGCCAGGGCGCGCGAAGAGGCACAGAAACCGCTGGTCCATGTGCAGCAGGCGCCGCTGGAACAGATGGCCGTGCCTGCTCCTCCGCTTAAATCGGCGGATAGCGATTTCATCGCCCATGACACGACTGTAAAGTTCGTAAAAACAATTCGTGCAAGCTCCGTGCCAATCGCGGCGCCGGTTCCAGCCAAAGACGGATCCCGCGGCAGCGCGGGCACAGAAAGCCCTCAGTTCACCGAACCAGGTTTATGCGCAGCAAAGCGAAATTCAATTCACGTCAACGCCTGCCGGGGCCAAAGTTGAGATTGATGGCTGGAGCGAACCCAATTGGGTGACTCCTTTCAGCGCGTCGCATCTGGCGGCGGGTTTTCATACCGTGAATTTCACCAAGGCTGGATATTTGCAGAAGGCGCAAGCGGTGGAATCAGTGGCAGGCAAGAGCGTGCAGGCCTCGGCGGAGCTGGTTCCGGCTGTCTCCACCATGGTGGTGACCAGCAACCCGGCGGGAGCAAACATTTATCTGGACGGAAAAGACACAGGGCAGACCACGCCGTCACAGTTGACGGTTGAAAAAGGAATCCATCGCCTCATTGTGCGCAAGGCAGGATTTAAAGATGCCGCCGTGGATGAAACGCTGAATGAAGCTCAGACGATCAGCTTTTCGCCGATCCTGCTGAGTGTAAACGGCGAGGGCGACAAAACACCTAATAGCGGTATCTTCCGCCGCATGTTTGGGGCAGACGGAGTGCCTGACGGTAAAGGTCTGGTCCATATCCGCACGGCCCCGGAAGGCGCCACCATCGTGGTGGATGGCAAGGTAGCGCCCAAGAAATCGAATGCACGCTGGCCGGCGGACCCGGGCGTGTACAGCATTGTCCTGCAAATGGATGGGTACAAGCCGATCCATCGAAATATCCGAGTACAACAGGGCAAGATCGCTGACCTGGATGAGATACTAGAGAAACAGTGAAGCTGAAATCAGACTGTTCATGCACTGTTCTTTTGTTTATGGCCCGTCTCATCATCTCTTCACCTGACGGAAAAAAAGGCGTACTGGAACTTACCAAGGCGGTGACCACTCTGGGCCGCGGCAACGCCAATGACCTGGTGCTCAATGATGCCAGTGTCAGCCGTTTTCATGCCGTAGTAAAACTTCATCAGGATGCGGTGCTGGTTGACGACCGCGGCAGCACCAACGGCGTTGTGATCAATGGCGAGCGCATTGACCATGAGCGAGAGTTGCAGAACGGCGACGTAATGCATCTTGGGCAATATGAGCTTCGCCTGGAACGTGTGGATGAAAAAGATATACAGGTTCGCCAGGCAGAATGGCCGTCCACGCTGAACCAGATCATGCGCGGCCGCACCGGGCAGGCAGCTCTTTGGGCAGGTACAGAGATTGCCAGCAGCGCGGTTTCTGATCTTGCCAGCCGCGTGCGTAAGCTGGAGCGCGAAAACTACCTGTTGACTGTTCTGTACGAGGCAGGCAAAGCGCTGAACGCCAAGCTGTCAATGGATGACATCAGCCGCCAGGTAATCACGCTGGCGTCACTCATTGAAGGCGTGGAGCGCGGCTTTGTGATGCTGTTTGACGGTGAGGGCCAGGTGGTACAGCAGAGTGAAGTGCTTTATCGAAATACTGAGCAGCCGGGGCCGCAACCGCAGATCATTCTCAGCCAGAAAGTACTGGACCTCATCCGCAAAGAGCGCCAGCCGATTCTCATTGATGATCTGAGCGTGGACGAACGATTCAATGCCAGTGAAAGCCTGAAAATTTCCGGCTTGCGGTCCGCCATGTGCGCGCCGCTCATCGGCACCAACCGGCTCTTTGGCGTGGTCTATGTGGACAACATGGAAAAAGCTTCTGCCTTTACCCAGGAAGAACTGAATGTTTTCGCTCTGGTGGCGGCGCAGGCAGGAGCGGCCATTGACAATGCGGAAGCCCACCGGCAGATTGCGTTGCAGGCGGAACAACGTCTGGCGCTGGAACGCTTCCTGGCTCCGGAAGTAGCGGAAATGGTGGCGGCTAATCCGGATATAAGGCTGGGCGGCAGCAACCAGAAAGTGACAGTGATGTTCGCCGATATCCGCGACTTCACGGCCATGAGTGAGAAGCTGGATCCTGGGCCGCGTGGTTGAGGTGCTCAATGAGTTCTTTACGCGGGTAACAGATTTGATCTTTGATCACGGCGGCATGATCGATAAGTATATTGGCGATGCAGTGATGGCCGTGTTTGGCGCGCCCATCAGCAAAGGGAATGATGCAGCGAACGCGGTGGAATCTGCCATCCAGATTCAACGCATCATGGCTGAGATGAACCTGGACGCAGAAGCCAGGCACTGGCCCGAACTCGCCGTGGGTATAGGCATCAATACCGGCGTGGTGACGGCCGGCAATATTGGATCGCCCAGGCGACTCGACTACACCGTGATGGGTGACAGCGTGAACATTGCTTCTCGTCTGGTTGCACACGCGCCGGCCGGACAGATATTCATTTCACAGTCCACGGCAGCGGAGCTGGGCGAAAAATTTTCTCTGGCCGCGCTGCCTGCGTTGCGATTGAAAGGCCGCAAGGAACGGGTGAGTATTTTTCGGGTAGGGTGGGCCGAGAAGACTGGTAAAAAGAAAAAGCGCGCACGCAGCGTGAAAAGTTCGGGTTAGGTTTATGTTCTTTCGTGTCGCCGGCGATTGATTTATTTCTTGCGATAGGCGGGGTACGTCAGCACCGCGGCCTGGGTCAAACTCCATGTATCGGCATTGTTACAAGCGGCTGCACCGGGATGTTTCGACTACGTCGTCGCATGTGCTCCGACTTCGCTCAACATGACAAGGGGCGGCGCTTTAGCGGCGCTCGAGCGGCCGTGCGGGGAAAAGTTACAGCGTCGACGGCGACAAATCAATTTTTATATGCAAGTGGTATCCAAGGCCGCTTCAAAAAAACTGCCATCTCCTTCGAGATGGCAGCGTGGAATTTCAGAAATGGTGGTTACTCTTTTTCTTCTTGGTCGTTTTCGGCTGCTTGGCGATGATCATGTCTTTGATCTTGTCGTAAGTGGCCTGGGGCAATACTTTTTTGTTCACCAGATCATCTTTTCCGCTGTAAGGACGGCCATCGATGATTTTCTGGGAGTAGGCATCGCCCGATGCCCGGCAACGCGTCGAGCTGCTCCTTGCTGGCGGAGTTGATGTCAACCAGCTTGGTGGATTTTTTGGTTCCGGCATCTGCCGTGGTTTTCTTCTTAGCCTGGAACGCATCGGCCATTTGCGGCTGGATGAGCCCAGTGGTGAGAGCGAGAGCGCACAGGGCAATCATCACCCGGATAGCATTACGAACCATAAAGTCATTCTCCTTTTTTCCAACGGTTGCATACTAGGAACCCACGACCGAAACATTTGATGCGCTTACATCGTATTTTTCAGTTTTTCAGCATTCCGAGTAGCGGTGCCGGCAACTCCCGTTCAGCATTTAGCCGCCCTTTTTGGCATCCTTGTATCCGGCTTTAATGGCGTCTTCTTCGGTCATCCATTTGCCGTTCTTGGTTTTGCCGTACCATCTGCCGCTCTTGTGATAAACACCCGTGTCTGTGTTCACCCAGACCATTCCGGGCTGCGGAGGCGTTTGCGCCTGAGTTGCCCCTGCGGATTTTTTCTTGCTACTTGCGGCGGCTGGGCTGCTGGATGCCTCGGCAGCTGGGGCAGAGGGAGCAGCCGAGCTGGCCGGACTGGCGGCAGCCGCGGGAGCCGCTGGTGCGTTGGTGTCTTCACCTTTTTCTTGCGAGACTTTTTGGCTTTGCTGCGCTGGTATCGGCCGCGGGAGAACTTGAGGGCTGGCGGCGGCAGGCGCTGTGGTGGTGGCGCCGGTCCCGGCGTCTTCACCCTTCTTCTTGCGCGATTTTTTGGCTTTTGTGCGCCAGCTTCCGGGCTGGGCGAGGCTTGCGCTGAAGCGTCCGGTGCTGCCGTTGTCGCGGCGTCATCACCCTTTTTTCTTTTTCTTCTTCTTTTTGGTTGATGTGCTGTCGTCTTTCTTGTCAGCCTGGGCCGTGGATCCACCGGTTGTCGCTTGCAGCGCATGTGCCGGGTACGAAGCGACCAGGCCCAGCGTCAGAAAGAACGCGGTAAGCCACATATAGAATCTTGCTGTTTTCATTCCTATATCTCCTTTGAGTTGGTCTTGCGTGAACCCGCGCGCCATGGGCGCAACGATCAGCAAGAGAGATTGAATTTAGAAGAGGGCTGATCATTAGCCGCTGATCATTAGCCTAAACCTGCAAATCGAGAGCCTACAAATAAAGCCTGTTGAGAACCCTAATGAGCCAAAGGATTTGGCTGCGAGGATAATACAAGAGTGGCGAGGAGGGGGCAATTCTAAGCGGGTGCTAAGGCCCGCGTTAAAAGGAGGAGCGCAGAGCTTTAAAAATTCCAGAGAGACGGAATCAGGCTTTTTTGCCGCCGACCGGCGCGGGTTTTTCCCAGGCACGCTGAGGCCGCTTGGATTCAGGCAAATCACGGTTCGTTACCCTGTCATACATGTAGCTGTCACTCACGGTTCCGAGAGACTCGTTGTACAAGCTGACGCTGCCCATGGCTTCGCGCAGCTCTTCAGAAAACTCGTGGATGGCCTTGAGGTGGTCGGCTGAAGCAGGTACTTCGGTCTTGGTGGTTTTCAGGAATTTCTGGTAGCCCTTATCAACCAGGCGCGCAATTTCGCCGCCGATCAGATAACCCGGTTTGGCAAACAGGCGAGCGCCGCCGGTGGCTGCATCCCGCTCAATGGCCGCGGAAGCGCCATATTTCTTGGCGAAGGCGCGGTTCTGCGTGCCGGTGGGCTCAAGGATTTCAAAGCCGTGTTCGCGAAGCCAGTTTACGGCGTCTTCATATGTGCGCTGCTGGTCTTTCTTTGCCATGCCCCCACCTGTCCCGGTCACAGCGTCCCTGCTGATGTGACCTGCGTATCATTCCCTTGGATTGAAGGATTAGAACCGTTACTGTCGCATATTGGATGCACTTTGGGCAACATTACCGTTGTGCAGGCGCAGGTAAGGGCCTAAGTTGTGCACGTTACTTTCGGCAAGACAGCCGCGAATCCCAAAAAAATAAAAAACCGGCGCTTATTCTCCCCCGAGATTTTCAGCGCCGGCTTTGGAGTCTTCCCTCTTCCAAGGGTTGACCAGGCCGCTCATCTGCTTTCGGCCAACTTGTTCGCGTGTGCTGGGGGCTGCTGCGAATCCTGGTAATAACAAGAAAACTTCTACTCTGAATCAAGATGGACTCAACCTGTTATTCAGGTCAACAACAAATGGCGGCTTCATGTTTACTGCAGGGATAACCAATATGGGCGCGCCGGGGCTGGCACACTGATGTATACTGAGCCGGAATAAAAAGACGGAGCCGTTCATATTAACTTTCATAGCTCCGGATAAAGCTGCGGGGGCAGCGATTTACCATTAGGATACTGCGGGTTTATTTGACGTCTCATTAGCTTTCATTGGCAGCACTGTCCCCTCGTCGGGAGGGTCCCATTATGGACCTGTTACTCATTCGTCTTGTCTTTATCGTTGTTGTAACTACTACCTGCTGGTTCTTGCATCCCTTTGGCCTTTACGGACTGCCTGCGGTTGGCGCGGGAATACTGATGAGCGCCATGGTAGTGGCGTTTGAGATAAGGCTGCGGGTGGTTAGCCTGAAGCGGCTGATCGGGGCCGTGATCGGAAGCATTCTCGGGATCCTGGGCGCCTACCTGTTCAGCGTGGTCCTGAAAAACAGCATTACTCATCCTGAAACTCAGAGATTCATGCAGCTGATGGTCATGCTGCTGATGTCCTACGTGGGCCTGGTGGTGGGCGCCAATAAGGGTGATCTGCTGAACCTGGCCGCTCTGGGCGGAGTGTTCGGATCAGAGAAGCAAGGCCGCAAAAGCTTTAAGCTGCTGGATACCAGCGTGATCATTGACGGCCGTATCGCCGATATAGCTGATACCGGATTTCTGGATGGCGTGCTGGTGATCCCTCAATTTGTGCTTCGTGAACTGCAATTGGTGGCTGATTCAGCGGACTCGCTGAAACGCAATCGCGGGCGGCGCGGCCTGGACGTGCTTCAGCGGGTGCAAAAGATCGTGACGGTGAACGTCCAGATTGTGGAAGACGATTTTCCCACCATCCGTGAAGTTGATTTGAAGCTGATTGAGCTGGCGAAGGTCTATGAAGCCAAGATCATTACCAATGACTTCAACCTGAACAAGGTGGCGCAGCTGCAAGGCGTGGAAGTGCTGAACATCAACGAACTGGCCAACGCGCTGAAGCCGATTGTGCTGCCGGGCGAGAGCATGCGCGTGTTCATCCTGAAGGAAGGCAAAGAGTACAACCAGGGTGTGGCGTATCTGGATGACGGCACCATGGTGGTGGTGGATAATGCCCGAAAGCTGATCGGCAAGAATGTGGACATTGCCGTAACGTCTGTGCTGCAAACC
This sequence comes from Terriglobia bacterium, assembly GCA_963824835.1. GTDB lineage: Bacteria > Acidobacteriota > Terriglobia > Terriglobales > Acidobacteriaceae > Angelobacter. Next base: position 222,597 of record CAWGRA010000005.1, read on the forward strand.
ACCGCGGGAAAGATGATTTTTGGCAAGTTTGATGAACGTGTGCGCCCGACAGAGCCACGACTGGAGCCCAGTAAGGCAGATCTGCGAAAGTCACAGCCAATTGTGGTGGAAACTCCGCAGACGACCACCGAGTGAACTATTCATTATCGAATAACCTTATTGATTGGAAATGAGATAACTCCGCAGGCCATGTACAACCCGCGCTAGCAGACAGCCTTCAAGTCGCATAGAATCGAGTTCACCCACTCACCCCGACCTGATCGGGGAGTGGACGAGGCCGCGCCGCATCCCTCTGAGGCGAGGCGGGCCCACCGGGTCAATAGAAAGTGTCATCTCTCTTTCAGCTTCGCCTGTTCAGCCTGCTCTTGCTTTTCTCCGCCCTGGCGTGGGGAAGCAATCGCCGGCATCTGTTGTTATGGCAGGCGTAGGCAGGCGACGGCACAGGTTGAAATCACGGTAACTGACCAGAATGGGCGGCCACTGGTTGCGGCACAAATCAGCATCGAGCAAAACGGAAAGCAGCTCGCACGCGAGCGGACAACGCCATCCGGCAATGCCGTGGCGCGGAATCTTGCGGGAGGCACCTACAAAATTATCAGTGGAAAAGCAGGGCTTCTACGCCGCCGTGCTGGACAAGCTGGAACTGGCGGCAGGAACAAAACAAGCGGTGGAAGTAAAGATGCAGCCGGTACGGGAGTATCGCGAAGAGGTTGAGGTGATGGCGCAACCTTCGCCGATTGACCCGGAGCAGAGCGCCAGTTCACAGGCGATCACCGCAGCCGACATTTCGATTATCCCTTATCCCACCACGCGCGATTACCGCAATGTGCTGCCCTACATTCCGGGCGTTCTGGCTGACAGTGCCGGACAAATCCATGTGGCCGGCAGCAGTACCCAGGAAATACAGGATTATCTCGACGGGTTTGAAGTGAGCCAGCCGGCTGGTGGAGCGCTCTCCGTGCGCGTGAATCCTGATTCGCTGCGGAAGATTGACGTACAAAGCAGCCGCTATTCACCGCGGTTTGGCAAAGGGTCGGGCGGTCTAACGGACCTGGAGATTCAGGATGGCGACAACCATCTGAGATTCAACGCCACGGATTTTATTCCCACGTTCCAGAACGTGAAAGGCCTGCACTTCAACAACTGGACCCCTCGGGCTTATTTTTCTGGCCCGCTGGTGAAGGACAAGATCTGGTTCAACATCTCGCATGAAGGCGAGAACGACCTGAATATTATCAAGCAACTGCCTGACGGCGCTGACCAGAACACAATCTGGCGCACGGACGATCTGGCGCGTTTGCGGATGAACCTGACGCCCAGCAACGTGATCACCTTCAGCGCCCTGGTGAATCTTTTCAATTCCGATAACACCGGTATTTCTGCATTTGATCCAGTGTCAGTTTCCACCAGTGCGCATTCATCGTTGTACGTGCTGACGCTCAAAGACCAGTTCACAATCGCGCGGAACACGCTGCTGGAGTTTGGCGGGGGCTACCATCGGACAAAAAACGCCACGCTTCCCCAGGGAACCGGCGATTACATCTTTACGCCCACCGGACGTGAGGGGAATTTTTATTTCACCAGCCATAACGCATCTTCGCGCGCGCAGGCGTTCAGTAACCTGTTTCTTCGTCCGATGAACTTTTTGGGAACGCACCAGTTCACCGTGGGAGGACGCGTTGATCGCATTGTGTTCAGCGGCGACAATGTGCGCACGCCGCTGGACTTTGTGGACCAGGCCAATAACCTTCTGCGCAAGACCATGTTTACCAATGATGGCCAGTTCAGCCTGAACACAATGGAATCGAGCGCTTACGTCCAGGACCGCTGGATGCCGGTGCAGCGCGTGGTGATTGAACCCGGCGTACGGTGGGACCATGACAGCTTTTTGCAGCGCGATTTTTATTCGCCGCGGATTGCCGGAAGCGCCTTGCTGGAACGCGCCCATGAAACCAAGTTCACCGCCGGCATAGGCGTATATTACGACCGCACCAATCTCTCCATGGTCAGCCAGGCGTTTCAGGGTATCGAACGGATACGTTCTTCTCTCCCACGCCGAAGGTGATTCCGGCCCGGTTTGTTGTTGATCCCAACCTGCTTACCATGCCGCGATTCATCAACTGGAGTGTGGGCCTGGAGCGCAGGCTGCCCTGGGACCTTTACGCGCGAGTTGACTACCTGAATCGTCATGGCACACACGTGTGGGCGTATGAACAGCAGGCCGATGGCAGTTTTTGCTGCAAACACACAAGGAAGACCGCTATGAGGCCGAGCAGATCACGCTGCGCAAAGAACTGAAGCGGGGCTATCCGGCCATGGTGGCGTACACACATTCCAAGGCGCGGTCGAATGAGAGCCTGGATTTCAATATTGACAACTTCACCACCGGCACTCAGCAGGGCGGTCCGCTGCAATGGGACGCGCCCAACCAGGTGACGTCCTGGGGATCTTATCCGCTGCCCTCCATCTGGAAATTTCGCAAATTCGACTTTTCCTATTCGTTGCTGTATCGCACCGGGTTTCCCTTTCATTACGGTGAACGATTTTGGGCAGCTTGTGAACGGCACCGGCAAATTCCGCTTCCCCGCGTACCTCTCATTCAGTCCGGCGATTGAGAAGAAGTTTGCGTTTCATGGCTATCTCTGGGCAGCACGCGTGGCGATTGAAAACATCACGAACAATCCCAACGCCAACGTGGTGGATAACAACGTGAACTCGCCTACGTTCCTGACGTTCTTCGGGCAGGCGCACAGGACGTTGAATGGCCGGATCAGGTTTTTGGGGAAACAGTAAAAACAAGCCATTAGCCGCTTGGCACTTAGCACTTAGCCAGAAGCAAAAGAATCAACATCAAGAATCTTTACCGCGGATCAGCGCGGATGAGCGCGGATTGTAGGGAGCAAGCGGGTGCCAGTAACAGCTCCCGAAACATCGTTGCCAATTTGAGAGCTTAAAGTGAATCGGAGTTCGCTGTTTCATGCATGATGCCGTGACTGTGTGTTCTGCGAGACGGCGCGTTAATCCGCGCTATCCGCGATAATAAGAATGTTTCAGGGCTGAATGCTGAGGCTCAATGCTGAGGGCTGAATGCTGAATTCCGGTGTCGCTTCCAGCAGCGTACGCGTATAAGGGTGATTGGGCGCGGAGGTGATTTGCTCGGATGAGCCGAGTTCCACGATTTCTCCGGCGCGCATTACGGCGATGCGGTCGCACAGGTAGCGCACCACCGGCATGGAGTGGGAGATGAAGAGATAGGTCAGGCCGAAGTCGCGCTGGAGTTGCTTGAGCAGGTTGATGATCTGGGCGCCGACGCTTACGTCCAGGGCGGAAACCGGCTCATCACAGACAATGAGTTTGGGGCGCAGCATAAGAGCGCGGGCGATGCCGATGCGCTGGCGCTGTCCCCCGGAGAACTCATGCGGATACCGGCGGAGCGCTGATTCGTCAAGCCCGACGGCGCGCATCATCTCAGCGGCGGCTTGAGCCAGTTGCGCCGTGCTGTGCTGGCCGGACTCGTGGATCACCAGCGGCTCGGCCACTATTTCCAGGATCCTCATACGCGGATTCAATGACGCAAAGGGGTCCTGAAAGATGATCTGCATTTCCTTACGCAACCTGCGCAGTTCGGCGGCCGAGGCGTGAAGAACATCTCGCTGCTGGAAACGGATACTGCCGGAGGTGGGTTCGATGAGGCGGAGGAGCATGCGTCCGAGGGTGCTCTTGCCGCAGCCGGATTCGCCTACCAGGCCGAGAGTCTCTCCGGCTTCAATCTCCAGGGACACGCCATTCACGGCCCGGACCTCACGCTGGGCCTGGCCGAAGGCGCCTTCGGTTTTATAGACCTTGACGAGGTCGCGGATTTCCATCAGCGGCATGGGCTTCACTATAAATGTTGCAGCGTGAATGATAGCCGAGAATTCACGCGAATGGACCTGAAGAGGGGAGGAAGCCGTAAACTTTAGATTAATTGACGTGCCTTGAATTCGCAGTTAGTAATGTAGCACTTAGCAATTAGCAGATTGGCAAATACAGCTACTGGCTACTAGCTGCTAACCGAAATAGCAGCGGGGAGGGATCGCCGAGATCGACGTCATCGCACGACATCGCCGACATCGTAAAGGCAAAGCCGAACCCCCACCACGGAGGCACTGAGACACGGAGAAAGGCAAAGTGGGATAGCTGGGATGTTCCAAGGCAAGTGCTTTGGAATCCTAGTTGAGGCCTGGGGGGGCCAGTCCGTTCGGATCGGGTAATCGGGTGATCTGAAAATCGGGTGATCGGAAGGAAAGCCTTACCGCTGATGAACGGGGATAAACGCGGATCAGAATCCGAAAGCTACTGCGGAGCCGCGAAGCTGCAATCGCTGCCAATCGGGATCCCTTGGAACGAATCCGCTAACTGCTTTAGAACTTGGGATGAGCGGGGGGCCCCGTCTCGGATTGGGATCTCTGGAATCGGTGGCAAACCGGCATTCAGGCTCAACTCGCGGATCAGCTCGGCAGAAGTAGCGCAAAAGAATAAGGCCAGAAGCGTTCTAAGTTACTGAGCCGCACAGGGGCTGAAATACCTTAGAAAAGCAGTGTGTTTCCAGTAAAACGCTGAAGGCCAGCATGTTAGAATTTCGATAACTCTAGGCAGTACATCAGGATTTGATCTTTAATCCAGAATCCAGGCGAAAGAATTCACTTGTGATTGAGCTAGCGCCTTCCATATTGTCCGCTGATTTTGCGCACCTGGCCGACCAAGTTCACGCTGTGGCCGAAGGTGGGGCTACGGTCCTGCATGTGGACGTGATGGACGGGCACTTTGTGCCGAATCTCACGATTGGGCCGCCCGTGGTTGCATCATTACGGAAAGTTACGCGCCTTCCGCTGGACGTCCATCTGATGATTGAAAACCCTGATCTGTTCATTCCGGCGTTTGTGGATGCGGGCGCCGACTGGATCTCTGTCCATCAGGAGGCATGTATTCATCTGCATCGCACTCTGGAGTTGATCCGCAGCCACAATGTGAATCCTGGCGTGGTGATCAATCCCGCCACTCCGGTGGAGATGCTGGAGAACATATTGGACATGGTGGACCACGTTCTGGTGATGTCAGTGAACCCGGGCTTTGGGGGGCAGAAATTTATCCCCATGGTGCTGCACAAGGTGCGGCAACTGGTGGAGATGCGTGCCCTGCGCCGGGCCAATTTCCGCATTGAGATTGATGGCGGTATTGGCATGACACGGTTGCTGAAGCCGTACGGGCGGGCGTGGAAATTCTGGTTGCCGGGAATGCGGTGTTTGGACAAGGGCAATCCCAAGGAAAATACGCAGCGTCTTTTGAAGCTCGCTCAGGAAGCTACCCTGCAAAGGGTATAGGAACAAAATCCGTTCAGTATTTGAGGTCGTAATGGTTCGTAAACTCGTCTTATCTCTGGCGCTTGCCTGCACGTTGCTGCTGGCTGCCGGATGCCATCATAAAGTACAGAATCCTCTCGCTAATATCGACTCCAAGCAGCCTGACAAGGGACTTTACGATCGTGCCATGGACTCCATGAAACATGGCCGTTATCAGGAAGCACGTACCCTGCTGGAAACGCTGCTGAATACCTATCACGGATTCAGAGTATCTGGCCCGCGCCAAACTGGCGGTGGGTGATTCCTGGTACAACGAAGGCGGCACGGCGGCGTGGCAGCAGGCTGAAGTGGAATATAAGGATTTCCAGACGTTTTATCCGAACCTGCCGGAAGCTTCAGAGGCGCAGCTAAAGGTCGCGAAAATCCATTATCGCCAGATGGAGAAGCCGGACCGTGATTACGCCCAGGCAATGCGCGCCGCGGAAGAATACAAATCACTGATCACCACTTACCCGGATAGCCCGCTGGTTCCGGAAGCGAAGCAGAGGCTTCGCGAAGTTCAGGAATTGCTGGCGGAGAGGCAGTACCGGATCGCTCATTTCTATTTTCTGCGGGACAATCTGGCGGCATCACAGGCACGCATGGAATCTTTGATTGATTCCTACCCGCTCTACAGCCAGATAGACGAAGCTCTGTATGAGCTGGGCGCTTTGTACGAAAAAGAAGCTGCCACCATGCGCAAACAGAGAGTGAGCGAGGCAGCCAAAGAGAAACTGGCGGCGAAGTTCCAGCAGAGGGCCATAGACGCCTATACCAGAATCATCACGCGATATCCGGCGATGGGCCGTGCAGATAGCGCACGGCAACGGCTAAAGGCGCTGAATGCCCCGATCCCTACGCCCACGGCAGAGGCAATGGCGGAAAGCAAGGCAGAAGAGGAAAGCCGTGGCAGCTTGACGCATATGGAGAGCCTGACCAGCAACTTCAAGAAACATCCTGACGTTACGCATGCCCCCAAGGTCGGGGAACCAAGCCTGGAAGAGGAAAAAGTGGCCAGCGCGCCCGCCATGGTGAATGACCTGAACAAACAACTCAGCGGCGTCTCCGGGCCAAGTACAAAGGTTGGACTTCAGCCGGTGAAGGGGAATGGAGCCGCTCCAGGAGCCAACGAGCCCCCGCCAAGCAGTTCGACTCCGGACAAACCTGCCGAAGGTGCGCCAGCGAAGCCGGCTCCAGCCCAGGTGAATGAGGTGCAAGGTACGTCATCGCCGGCGAACAGCGCTCCAACAACGCAGAATCCGCAGGCGAGCGGCCAGACAGCCGCACCGGCGGACGGGGCCGCTGTTACAGCCGATAAAAAGGCCAATGACAAGTAAAGATGATGCGAAAGACGAATCAACCAGCAAGAAGAAAACCAAGAAGGGGCTGCGCAAGCTGATCCCGTTTTAGAAGTCCGGAAATTGCTCCAGAGGACTAGCACTTCTGATGGAGTAAGGAATATACCTCACTAGGTACTGAGGTGGTCTTTCCATTGACTTCAAAGGCGTTTACCAGTAACGTGAGCTCGTTTCCTGCCTGAACGAAGGTATAGACGTGTCGCTAAGAATTTTATTTGCCGATGACAGCGTGACTGCCCAGAATATGGGCAAGAAGATCCTCACCGAAGCTGGATATGAGGTGATTGCTGTCAGCAACGGCGCTGCTGCAGTTAAGAAAATTGCCGAGCAGAAGCCGGACATCATTATCCTGGACGTTTACATGCCGGGCTATAGCGGCCTGGAAGTGTGCGAAAAGGTGCGCTCAAACATCGCCACCATCAAAACGCCGGTGCTTTTGACCGTGGGTAAGATGGAGCCGTACAAACCCGAAGATGCCAATCGCGTCAGGGCTGACGGCGTGATTATTAAACCGTTTGAGGCAAGCGACCTCCTGGCCATCATCAAGAAGTTTGAAGAGCGTATCAAGTCCATGCCTGCTCCAGCGGTGATGGCCGCGCCAGCGCCAGCACGCAAGGCCGTGGATCTTTACCCCGAACCGGAGCATCCGGAACCCGCGCGTGCCAAGGTGATGCAGCCAATGGTGGAAGTGCCGGACCACATGGCCTCATCGTCTGCCTTCAGCGATCTGCTGGGTGGCGATTCAAGCCACTCGATGCCGCATTTCGCGGCCCCTACGGCTGCCGTTCCGCAGGCGGATGAAACAACCAAACTTTCTGCCGTTCCCGAGAATGACGTGCCTTTGTCCTGGAGGCAAGACGCTGAACCGCAGCCACCAGTGACTGCGGTCCCCGCACCCGACGAAACTTCTGCTTTGGAAGCCGTTATCAGAACCGGAGGCAGAGGCAACACCTGGGCCGGACAGCTTGCCTGTGACAGAAGCGGCAGCGGACGCGCCACCATCGCCAGAGATGCGGGATGAGGGGACTAGCATGCCGCGTCCTGTACAGATCCCCGTGTACCAGGATTCGGAGCCGTCAGATTTTATGCCTACGGCATCAGCACCGACCGGTGACATTGATGTTGCTCGTGAACCGGAGTTGCAGGAATCGGCAGAAGAGATCACGCGCTCCACAGTGGCTGATGCCCGTGAGGCCGACCTGGTTCCAACCAGCCACGCGATCCATGACGCCACTTCTGCTGCCCCAGAGCACGCTGCTTCCAGCCGAATGTGACTGAAATGGCGGTTGAAGCACCAGCCGAGCTTGATCCGGCGAATTCTGCTGTTGAGCCAGCGATGATAGAGAGTCAATCACCGGAAATGGCGATAGAAGCTTCGGCAATGGAAACGCATGAGGCGCAGGAACCAACCGCAGCCGCGCCGGCAATACTCTCGCCAACACTTACCAATGACGATTTTGAAGCTCGCGTTGCCGCAGCCATGGCCGCCTACAGCCATGCTCAGCCAGCATCACCGGGGCAGAGTGTGCGCCAGCGTCAACAAAAATGGTTTGAGCGAAATGCCGGCCAGCGCAGCAGCATCAGCTTCTGCACCGGCCATTGAAGAACTGGCGGTTACCACACCTGTCATTCACGCTTCGCAGGCTGCTGATATTGAGCACGTGCCCGAAGCAGTTTCCAGTGCACCTGCCCACATCCAAGCTGAGGCTCACTCTGAAATGGCGGCAACCGCAACCGCGGAAGCTGTGACGGCCAGAGTTGAAGCAGAGCTGCCTGCGGCGATCAGCGCCGTGGCTGAGGCTGCGGAAGCCAGCGGTAGGGAACATCACCATATCGCACAGGTTGTCCATCGAGTCATGGAGCGCATGAAGGGCGACCTGGTGGAAGAAATTGTCAGGGAACTGAAATCCAAGAAGTAACCATCAAGTTTTACCATCAAGGCTTTACCTCGGGAAAACCGAACGACGAGCACTCTTTTTCTCGCGCTGATTCGTACGCCAACTCGTAATTCAGAGATGCTGGCCCGGACAAAATCAGCCGGAAAGCCGCACCTTCGGCCAGCCACTCACAGTAGTTCACAACCTGCTCTTCCCAATCTGGAATCAAAGTAGTTGGGGCGGAATTTTGTCGGGACGCTCCGGATTTCGAAGGAGGAACTATGGTTATGCGACGCTTCTTAGCGGTGGCCGCATTCGCCTGTATCGCCGCATTCTGGGGGACGACGAGCAGTGCTCAGGGAATTCCGCAGGGAACATATCAACAGACTTGTAACAATGTCTCGGTCAGTGGAGACACGCTTATCGCCAACTGCCAGGATGCAAATGGCACATGGCGTACGACGCAGCTGCCAGGGTTCCAGAGCTGCACCAGTGAGATCAGCAACGACAACGGAAACCTGCGTTGCGCGAATGCAGGCTATGGACCCGCCCAGACCTGGCGTGGAAACGGCCCTGGCGGATCGTATCTGCAGACCTGCCGTGATGTGAAAGTGGGCGGGGATGACCTGCATGCACGCTGCCAGACACTGACGGCGCATGGCGTGATGCCAAGCTCGACGATTTTCGCAAATGCAAGGGCGACATCATGAATGACAATGGTAAGCTGCGTTGCGTGGCGGGCGCGCCCCGTGGGAGCCTATGGTCCCGGAGGTTACGGCGGAGGTTATCCGGGAGGTTATAACCAGAACGTAAATGGACCCGCGGGATCTTACGGACAGACTTGCCGCGACATTCACGTTGGTGGCGACGATCTACACGCCCGCTGCCAGACGCGTAACGGCGATTGGGCTGAGACCAAACTTGATGACTTCAAGAAATGCCATGGCGATATCATGAATGACGATGGGCATCTACGCTGCGTTGCCGGCTCTCCAGTGGGAGGCGGTTATTACGGCAATGCTCCGTACAACAACGCTGGTAACGGCGGCTACTACGGTCCGAATGCGGCGGTGAATGGTCCGGCGGGTCATATACCCGAACCTGCATGGATATAAATACTAAGGGCGACGACCTTCACGCGCGTTGCCAGACCAACTCGGGCCAGGTGCATGACACCAAGCTGGATGACTATCGCAAATGCCATAGCGACATCATCAATGATGATGGCAATCTTCGCTGCCAGAAATAAAAAGACATTTTCGATAGTGCATTTCGCAATACTTCGCGCGATTGAGTAACATCAGTCGCGCGATCTTATTTTCACGTGGCAATTACCTGCTGACGTTTGCTCCCATCCACTTTCCGCCTGTAAACTCTTGTCTTAGCCACTTCGCTTTGCATGCCACACGAACTTCCAAAAACATATGACCCAAGCGCCATAGAGGTCCGCTGGGCGGAATACTGGGTCAACGAGAAGCTGTTCTCGGTGAAGACGCCGGAGCCAGGGTCGGAAGCGGCGAATAAGCCTGTATTTACGCTGCTTTTGCCACCTCCCAACGTCACCGGACGTCTGCACATGGGCCACATGCTCAACCAGACGGAGATGGACATCCTCATCCGCTGGCAGCGCATGCGCGGCGATTCACCACGCTATGGCTGCCCGGCACTGACCACGCCGGAATCGCCACGCAAATGATGGTGGAGCGCCAACTGGCCGCTGAAGGGAATAGCCGCCAGAAGCTGGGCCGCGAGGCATTTGTCCAGCGCGTGTGGGAGTGGAAGAAGCACTACGGTGGCGCCATCCAGGCGCAGATGAAGCGGCTGGGCGCGTCCGTTGACTGGGACCGCGAGTACTTCACCATGGATGAAAGCCTGTCGCGCGCGGTGACGGAGGTCTTCGTTCGCCTGCATGAGCAGGGGCTGATCTATCGCGGCAAGTACATCGTCAACTGGTGCCCGCGCTGCCATGACCGCCATCTCTGACCTCGAAGTCGTCCACGAAGATACGCAGGGCAAGCTCTATCAGATCCGCTATCCAGTGGCCGGTGATCCGAACAGTCGCTCACGATTGCGACCACGCGGCCCGAGACCATGCTGGGCGATACGGCCGTTGCGGTCAATCCGCGTGATGAGCGTTACAAGCACCTGCATGGCAAGAAGCTGCTGCTGCCCTTGCTGGACCGCGAGATTCCCATCATCGCCGACGAGCTGGCGATCCGGAATTTGGCACCGGCGCGGTGAAGGTAACGCCCGCGCACGATCCCAACGATTTCGCAGCGGTCAGCGCCACAACCTGCCGTCAGATCAACGTCATGGACGATCAGGCGCGCATCAATGAAAACGGCGGGCCCTATGCCGGACTTGATCGCTACGAGGCGCGCAAAAGATCGTGCACGATCTCAAGGAGCAAGGCCTGCTGGTCGGGATCAAGGACCACGCGTATGCCATCGGCAAGTGCGACCGCTGCAAGACGGTCGTTGAGCCGCGCCTCTCCACGCAATGGTTCATCAAGATTCAGCCGCTGGCGGACAAGGCCATCGCAGGCCGTGGAAAGGCGTGACATCGGCTTCACGCCGAGAATATTCCAAGACCTATTTCGAGTGGATGCGCAACATCCACGACTGGTGCATCTCGCGCCAGCTCTGGTGGGGACATCGCATTCCGGCATGGCATTGCGCCACATGCGGAAGATCACTGTCGCGCGGACGGCCCCCAGCCTGCGCAACACTGCAACAGCACCAAGCATGGAGCAGGAAACTGACGTGCTGGACACCTGGTTCTCCTCCGGCCTGCTGCCGTTTACGGTCTTCGGCTGGCCGGAGAACACGCGCGATCTCGACGTGTTCTATCCCACGTCGCTGCTGGTTACCGGCTTTGACATCCTGTTTTTCTGGGTGGCCCGCATGATCATGCTGGGCTGCCACTTCATGGAGGGCCATGCCGCAGGCGCAGCGTGCCATTCGGCGAGGTTTACATCCACGCTCTGGTGCGCGATGCCGACCGCCAGAAGATGTCCAAGACCAAGGGCAACGTGATCGACCCGATCGAGATCGTCGAACAATTCGGCACGGACGCGGTGCGCTTCACGCTGGCCGCCATGGCTTCCCCGGCACGGACATCGCCTTCTAGTGAAGGCCGTACGGAAGGCTACCGCGCCTTCGCCAACAAAATCTGGAACGCCGCCCGCTTCATGTTCATGAACGCTGGATCGCGTCCCGGGCAGCAAGCCTTACTCAAGGCGCCAATCCAGAACGATTTTAAATATCTGGAGAACCGCTGGATTTACTCGCGCTTTTATCGCGTCGCCGGGGAGGTAAATCAAAGCCTGAATGCTTATCGCTTTGATGAGGCGGCCAACGCTGTCTATAAGTTTTTCTGGAACGAATTTTGTGACTGGTATCTGGAAATTATCAAGCCTCGCCTTCTCGGCGAAGAGAAAGACGCACGTCCGGCGAGTAGCTTTTTTGGGCGATGTGTTTGAAGGATCGTTGCGGCTGCTATCGCCTTTTATGCCATTCATCACCGAAGAGATCTGGCATGCCAATGTATGAAGGCAATACGCCCGCGGAAATCCATTGCGCTGGCTGAGTTTTCCGGAAGGTGGCGAGAAATGGCTCGACATATCAGGCCGAAGAACGAGATGGCGATTCTGCAGAGCCTCATCGGCGAGATCCGCAACCTGCGGGCAGAATTGCAGGTTGAGCCCAAAATCAAGACTCCGGTTCGGATCCATACGAGGGCCGCGGTGCAGACGCTGGTGACAGAAAATCGGCTCCATGCTGGAGCGCCTGGCGAACGTTGCCGACATTAGCTTTGTCACGGAATCCCTGACACAAGGAAGCTGGCGCCCGCACCACGTCTAAATTTGAAGTGGCCGTGGTGTACAAAAAGACAGATTGACGTAGCCGCCGAGCGCGCGCGCCTGACGAAAGAGCTGGCGAGACAGGAAGGCCAACTGGCGAATACGCAAAAACAGCTTGGCAACGAACAATTTCTCTCCAAGGCTCCGCCCCACGTGGTGGAAGGGTTAAAAAGACAGGAGAGAGAGTTACAGATTTTGATTGATAAACCCGCAAAGCGCTGGATGCTTTGAAATAATGCTTTGCAATTTTGAATTCAGTACGTTGTTTACACTGATACAAACTTATGGATTGGCATAGCCGAAGAATCAGCGCCATTCTTGAGAACGCACTGCTGGAAGACAAAGCCACCAGTGACGCCACCTCACGCGCCTGCATTGATCCGCAGCAGCGCGCCACTGCCACCGTTCTGGCCAAGCAGGATTGCATCCTTTCCGGCGTGGGCGCGGTTGCGCGCATTCTGGAAATTTATGAGCAGCTTGATCCCAACGCCATCGGCCACGCGGAAGTCATCAGCCATGGCGAAATTTTTGATGGTGTGCGCCTGCGCAAAGGGCAGGTGATCGCGGTGGTAAGGCACAATGCGCGGGTGTTTGCTGTCCTGCGAACGCGTGATCCTGAACGTATTGCAGCGCCTCAGTGGCATTGCCACCTTCACACGAAATTTGTGGACGCCATCCACGGCACGCCGTCCCGAATCCTTGATACCCGTAAGACCGCCCCTGGGCTGCGCGTGCTGGATAAATATGCGGTCCGCTGTGGCGGCGGCCACAATCATCGTCTTGATCTCTCAGACGGCATACTGATCAAGAACAATCACATTACTCTGGCGGGAAGCGCGGCGGCAGCCCTGCAGCGGGCGATCCGCAATCGTCGCGGTGAACTGCCCATTGTGATTGAAGTCCGTAATCTTTCAGAGCTGGATGAAGCCTTATCAAACGGCGCGGAAAGGCTTCTGCTCGATAATATGAGCGTGGAAAACGTTCGCGCGGCGCTGGTCAAAATCAAGGAACAGCCCCGGACCATTCCCGGTGGAAGTTTCCGGCGGCATTCAGCTCGATAATGTCCGCGCCTACGCGGAAACAGGGGTGGATTACATCTCCGTGGGCGCCCTGACTCACTCGCCCCAGGCTGTGGACTTGAGCATGAGGATAGTTCCCGCGTAAGCTGTATGTCCGAAATTTGATCCCTATCAAGGCGGCCGCAGAGCCGCCGGCAATGAAAGAAGTAATTTTCTGGAGGGAAAACATCAAGAAAGTCTCCGGCCCTTCGTGTCTCTTCCTCCCAGGCATATGCCTGCGAAGTGGCTGATAATCAGATACTTTGACATTAAAGTATTCCATCCGGCAAATTTTTTGTATCGTTTGCTGCTTGTAACTGCTCCAAAGTAGCAAATCTTTGAAGGAGACATTTGTTCGTATGCGAAATAAAGTTTTTGGGCTTTTGCTTGGTGTTTTAGCGCTCTGCGGTTCCGCTCTGGCGGCTGACGAGTACAAGATCGATCCCGTTCATTCGAACGTCGGCTTTGCCGTGAAACACATGGTGATCAATACAGTCCATGGTCGCTTCGGCGATTACAGTGGGACCATCGTTTATGACGAGAAGGACATCACCAAGTCCACGGTCAATGTCACCATCAAATCAGCCAGCATTAATACGGATAATGCTCAACGCGATGGGCACCTGAAGTCCCCCGATTTCCTGGATGCGCAGAAATTCCCGGATATTACTTTCCAGAGTAAATCCATTGAGAAAAAGGCTGATGGCTTCGTGGCGCACGGCGCGCTCACCATCCGCGGCGTAAGCAAAGATGTGGATCTGCCTTTCAAGGTAAGCGGTCCCATTTCTGCCATGGGCAGCCAGATCTTAGGCGCGGAAGCCACTCTTACCATCAACCGCCAGGATTATGGCGTCTCCTGGAGCAAGGCATTGGACAATGGCGGAATGGTTGTTTCCAATGACGTAAAGATCGACCTGAACGTTGAAGCCAAGCAGGCAAAGCCGGCGGCTGCGGCGGCGGGCGGAACAAAATAAACTGGGACATTACATCCATGGCTCCTTCTGATTTCTTAGTGCCGGAAAAGCTTGCTCCGCTGGTGCGGAACACGATCTTTTCCGGCAACATTTTTCATCAGGAGCAGGTGCAATCCACCAATTTAGTGGCCATGGCGGCAGGAGCGCGCGCCGGGCATGCCCCGGAAACTGCCCCTGAAGGTTCTGTGTTTCTGGCCGAGGAGCAAACGGCCGGGCGCGGACGCGGTGTCCACACATGGAGTTCCCAACCAGGAGTGGGGATTTACTGCTCGTTTCTTCTCCATCCGCCTATGTCTCCGGCTGAGACACTCTGGCTCTCGCTGATCTCGGGTGTGGCGGTGCAGGACGCCACGCGCGAAGTCACGGGTCTTCACGCGGACATCCGCTGGCCGAACGACCTTCTCATCCGTGAAAAAAAATTCGCCGGCATCCTGACGGAAATGAGCTCTGACTCATCGCGAGTGCATCATGCGGTGATTGGCATCGGCATCAATGTGAACCAGGAAAGTTTTCCGGATGATTTCGCCACCACGGCCACTTCATTGCGTCTGGAGGCGGGCAAGGAATGTTCCCGTCTGGAGATGACCGCTGCGCTCATTCGCGCCATCGATCGTGAATACCGCGCTCTTCTACGCGCCATGGAGAGCCCAATCCGCACTCCCGCGCTTCGCTTCGAGCCCATCATGCGGCGTATGGAGTCGCGCTCATCTTATGCAACAGGTAAACTTGTCCACGTGGACGAAAACGGCGGCTATACCGGAATAACAGATGGGCTTGATCCGCGCGGCTTTCTTCGTGTCCGTACAGACCAGGGTCTGCGGATTGTGATCTCAGGCAGTGTGCGCCCGGTTTCCAGGAGAAGCGATGCTTCTGGTGCTTGATGTTGGCAACACCAATACGGTCCTTGGCGTTTATGATCTCGCACCAGGCAAGGACGGCGGAAAGCTTGTGGCTCACTGGCGCGTAGCCACCATCAAGACACACACCGTGGACGAATACGGTGTTCTCTTCCGCAACCTGTTCGCCTTCGCCAGGATAGAAGCCGGGGACGTTCGCGGCATCATCATCTCTTCCGTGGTTCCTTCCATGGATTCCACTTTGCGCGAAGTCTGTGAGCGTTACTTTCATCTCAAGCCGCTCTTTATTGAACCGGGCGTCAAGACCGGGATGCCGGTCCAGTATGACAATCCGCAGGAAGTTGGGGCGGACCGCATTGTGAACGGGGTGGCCGCCTTTGAAAAATTTGGCGGGCCATGCGTAGTGGTTGACTTCGGCACTGCGACAACCTTTGATGCTGTCTCGCGCAAAGGCGAGTATATGGGCGGAGTCATCGCCCCGGGAATCGGTATATCGGCGCAGGCGCTGTTTGAGCACACAGCCAGACTGCCGCTGGTGGATATTCGCCGCCCTTCCAAGCTGATCGGCACCAATACGGTGGGCAGCATACAGTCAGGGATGTTTTTCGGCTATCTTGGATTGGTTGACGGGATTCTCGAACGCATGATCGGTGAACTTGGTCCGGATACCAGAGTTGTGGCGACGGGTGGCCTGGCGCGTTTAATCGGCGATAATTCAAAACACATCAAGACCGTTGACGACCTTCTGACCCTGGACGGCCTTCGCATCATCTGGGAGCGCAACAACACGCCGGCAAAGCATAAGGCGTGAGCTTTGCTCAACTAAACCAAGTATTCATCCGTGAACAATTATTTCAACTACTTCACTGAAATCGAAGAGCGTTACCTGAAGCGGCGCGGCTCCGGTCTGCTTCTATCCACGATTGATTGGGCGTTGATTGAAACCTGGAAGGACGCTGGCATTCCGCTGGATGCGGTGCTGCGTGGCATTGACGAAACTTTTGACAAATATGAGCGGCGTCCATCCAAGACAAAGAAGATCAACAGTCTGGCGTATTGTGCGCAGGAAGTGCTGGGCGCTGCGGAAGATATGCAGGAAGCCGCAGTGGGCGCCACCCGAGAGAAGACTGACGCTATTCCCGGATTGGGTGCGTCGGAAATTGTCAATTACCTGATCGGCGAATGCAGAGAAGCTGCGAGAGATCGAAAGTTCGGCGCAGGTGAAAGCCGATTGCGGGCGAATGTGCCGTTTCCCTTACGGATCTGGCTGATGCATTGAACTCCGGATCAGTTCCGATAAAACTGGAAGATCTGGAGCGTCGTATGACGATACTTGAGGAAAAACTCATGGCGGTTCTTACGGTTGCCGCTCCGGAGGACCAGCTTGTAAAGTTGCGTACTGAGGCGGACCGTGAAATTGCACCATATCGCAGCAAAATGCCCGGCATCTCAAATTGATCAGCTATTGAAACAATTTGTTCACAAGCGTCTGCTGGAACAAGCTAAAATGCCCAGACTCAGTCTGTTTTACATGTGAATCTAACAATCGAAAAGATGGTCTACGGGGGAGATGGTCTGGCCCGCCTCCCGGATCGAAAGGCCGTGTTTTTGCCCTTTGTGCTTCCCGGTGAGGAGGTTGACGCCTCCATTGCCCGGGAAAAGAGCAGCTTTGCCCGCGCGATTGTGACCCAGGTCCTCAAGGCCTCAGAGAAGCGCGTAAAGGCGCCGTGCCCGTACTTTGGTGAATGCGGCGGCTGCCACTACCAGCACACTGACTATCAGACCCAGCTGGAAATCAAGAGCGCCATCCTGCGGGAAACCTTGTTGCGCAACGGTAAACTGGATTGGACCGGTGAAATCACCACGCATTCCGCTGAGCCGTTTAATTATCGCAATCGCACACGGCTCAAGGTCCGTACCGGCGCGGATTTCGCACTGGGATACCATCGTCTGGGCTCGCATGACCTCCTGCCGATCAAGCAATGCCCTATCAGCTCTCCAGCGGTGAACCGGGTGATTGAGCAGCTCTGGGACATCGGACTTGCGGGCGGCATTCCCGCGGGTGTAAGCGAGATTGAATTTTTCGCTGATCATGCGGATTCCCGGCTGGTCCTGGAAGTTATGCAGAAGCCGAATGCGACGGGGATCAGAGAGTTCGCCGGCGAGCTGCAAAATCGCATCTCCAACATTCAGGGTGTCGCGATATTTTCTGAAGCGCCCGGTGGCGGCGCAGCTCCGCCTGAGTTCAAGGAAAGCGTTGGCAATCCAAGCCTGCTTTATCAGGTGGGTGAAAAAGCTTTTCGCGTGACAGCCGGAAGTTTCTTCCAGACCAATCGCCATCTCACCAACGAACTGGTCAAGACCGTTGTTTCCGACTATTTCGGCAATATCGCACTTGACCTTTACTCGGGCGTGGGCCTGTTCGCCAACCATCTGGCCAAGCGATTTACCCAGGTGTTCGCCGTGGAATCCGCGCCGGCTTCTCCGGCCGATCTCCAGACCAATGTGCTCAAGAACGTGGTTGCAGTGAAGACCGGCACTGAACAATTCCTGCCGCGATGCCTGAATATGAATCCTGACATTGTGGTGGTGGATCCTCCCCGCGCCGGGCTTGGCCCCAAAGTGACGCAACTGCTCGCCGCTTTGCGCGTGAAACGAATTTCTTACGTCTCCTGCGACCCGGCCACACTCGCTCGCGACGTTCGCTTGCTGCTGGAAACCGGCTACCATGTGGAGGAAGTTCATCTGGTTGATCTCTTTCCCCAGACTTTCCATATTGAAAGCGTGGTCAGGCTGGCACGCTAGTTTTTCGATTCCCAGCTTTTCTGCTCCTACTCCGGCTTGACCATTCGATCCCGAGTGCAAACGAGGGATCCCTACGGCTCTTGAATCATTGTCGCTACGCTGATTTCCACACTTCTCATTCTGGGTGCAGTCGGCGTGAATGCGACGACGCAGTCAAAGAATGTATGTATTTGTTGCATGCGCGTTCCACACTGGTTCGAAATTAATTCATTTCCACCACGCACTCTCAATCAGCTATTCTGCTTCATCTTGAACACCGCAGGCCAATCCGTACCACCTGCAAGCGCCGCTCGGGCTGGCGGCCGTTGCCGTTGCCTCCGGTATTTTTCTGGCTCATCACTTGCAGCGTCCGGCAAACCTCTGGGGCTGTTGCGCAGGACTGCTGGTTGCATGCACGCTGGCTGCGCTCTATCAGCCAGAACAGCAACGTCTGGCTCGCGTTGCGGTTATTCTTGCCCTGGTTTGTGCCGGCGCTTTTACTGCTTCGGCCACACCGCCGCCACGCATTACAAGATTGCCCGATGAATTTCTAAGCGGTGCCCGCGTCATCATCACCGGGCATGTGATCAATGACGGTTCATTACTGGCTGGCGGTTCCCGTGAACGCTTTGACTTGCAAACTGACGCCATCCAGCTTGGCGATACTCAGCTAAATCAGTCCACCGGTATCCGCATATCGGTGTTTGTTCGTGGCGCGGGGTTCTCCCAAACAGCAAACGCACCGGAAGAAGAAGCTGATGTTACTTTGACTGAGCCATTCCCGCTGCTCAACTATGGCGACCGCATACGCCTGACCGCAAAGCTTCGCCCGCCTCGCAATTTTCGTAATCCGGGCGCCTTTGACTATGAAGGCTATCTGCGAGGTATCGGTATTGCAGCGCTTGGCTCCGCCGACGCCGATTCCATCACCGTCCTTCCCGGCCAATCCGGGAGCACGCTGGGCCGCTGCCGCAGCCGGATTCGCCGCAGCATTCTCGAACACATCAACAGCCCGGCTCACGCGCTCTGGAAACCAGAAGACGCAGCCCTGTTCGCCGCCATGATTATTGGCGAAGACTCGCTCATCGGGCGCAATGTTCGCGAGGAGTTTCAGCAAACTGGCGTTTACCATTTGCTGGTTGTCTCCG
The DNA here is from genome assembly GCA_963824835.1 of Terriglobia bacterium. GTDB lineage: Bacteria > Acidobacteriota > Terriglobia > Terriglobales > Acidobacteriaceae > Angelobacter. The sequence continues at coordinate 241,896 of CAWGRA010000005.1, forward strand.
GAATGAACGTGGGCATTCTGGCTTTTGCCATCTTCTTTCTGGCGCGCTGGTTGCCAGTGCCGGAGTGGGCCGCGTCTCTCCTTACTATCGCGTCCTCGGTCTTCTACGCCTTCATCGCGGGAATGGGCATACCAATCCAGCGTGCGGTCTTGATGCTTTCAGTGTTCCTGCTGGCGCGCCTGTTGTTCCGCCAACGTGCTGCACTGAACGCCACTGGTTTTGCCGCACTGGCCGTACTGCTTTGGTCGCCCGCATGCGCTGTTTGAAGCTGGCTTCCAACTTACGTTTCTGGCGCTTCTTGCCATTGCCGGCATCAGCTTGCCTGTGCTGGAGCGAACGTCCAATCGTTATCGTGCAGCCCTGGTTAACTTCGATTCCACCGCTTACGACCTCAACCTTGATCCCCAGCATCGCGCAGCTTCGTCTGGATATGCGGTTGATCATTGGGCGGCTCGCGCGCTTTCCTGGGAATGCTCATAGCCCGCTGGCTTGTGCTGGGCCTGGCGCAGACCAGCTGGCAGCTTACGAGTTGATGGTGGTTTCCACCATTACGCAGGCCGTGCTGGTTGCGCCCATGCGATCTTACTTTCATCGCGCCACCTTGATCGGCATGCCGGCCAATATTCTTGTCTTGCCGCTGGCCGGTGTAATGCTGAACGCAGGCGTGCTGGCCATCGCGCTGAGCTACGTCTTCATGCCATTCGCGCGAGTTGCTGCCCAGGTGGCTTCCGCGTGTCTGCATTGGACTGCTGGTATGCCTGAACTGGCTGGCGCATTTTCCCGTGGCTCAGTGGCGAACTCCTGATCTTAACGTGTTCCTGTGGCTCGTGGCCGCCGCGGGCATTCTTGCCGGTTACTTCGCTGTCCGGCAGACTCGCAAGTATTCGCACGCTGGCAGGCTTGATGGCGCTCTTTGCCACGGCCTTGCTGGTGGCCATCGCGCGTCCCGCAGCCTGAGATACAAGCCGGCAAGCTTGAGATTACGGCCATTGACGTGGGCCAGGGCGATTCGCTTCTGGTGGTATCGCCCCAGGGACAAACCATGCTGATTGATGCCGGCGGAAGCATTGGGCCGCTGCACAGCGAATTTGATTATGGTGAAGATGTTGTCTCGCCGTATCTCTGGTCGCGTGGGATCTACCATCTGGATGTTGTTGTGCTCACGCATGCGCACGGTGACCATATTGGAGGGCTCCCGCGCATCGTGGAAAATTTTTCTCCAGATGAGCTCTGGCTCGGCATCAATCCGGAGACTCCGGCAATAAAGAAGCTGCGGGAAGTCGCGGGCCGCCATCACGTGTATGTGCAAAAGCATGTCATGGGTGATCACTTCACCTGGGGCGGCGCTGACATTCGCGTACTCTCTCCTCCTCCTGACTGGCAGCCCAAGCCGCAGCCCAAAAATGACGATTCGCTTAGCCTCCTGCTTTCCTTCGGGCACACAAGCGCTCTCCTCACCGGCGATCTGGAGCGCAAGATGGAAAAATTCGTCGCTGCTGAAGGGGTGCATGCTGATCTCCTAAAAGTGGCACATCATGGCAGCGCAACCTCCACAACGCCTGAGTTGCTGGCCGCGGTACAACCCAAATTCGCCATCATCTCTGATGGCTTTCGGAATCCTTTCGGGCATCCGCGCATGATCGTCTTGCAGCGCCTTCAGAATGCCCATGTCCGCACCTATCGTACTGACATGCTGGGGGTTGTAAGCTTCTGGTTGGACGGCAATCAGGTCATCCGCGCAGCCAGCCTTGCTCGGTTCTTTGATCCCTTGACGGCTACTTGCGTTCCAGGTGCCTCCCGCCCCAACAACAGTACATGTCCTGAAGAAACAACCAGTTCTGCCCCATCTGCGGCAGAATGACACCAGCTACCAGCACATATATCCAATAACCGTCGCCTCAAACTGCAACGGAACCTTCTTCACAGGGAGTAAATCTTGGTTTCCAAAAAACTTATTGTTTTCTCGATGTTTCTTCTAGGCGCCTTGCCCTGCGTTTCACAACAGGGTGCAATGGTGCGTCGCGATCAGGAGACCGTTGCCAGCAGGCTTTCTCTTCTTCAGGACCGCGGCCCTTCCTCGCCTACATGGAACATTGATAACTTTGGCGGACGGTTTCGTATCTTCAGCCAGCCGAACCTCACGACTCCGGGCGTCGAATGGCTGACCATGACTCCTACAGGCGCATTGGGCCTTGGCACCAGCACTCCACTGGGAAACTTCCAGATTTCGGCGGATAACAGCAGCGCTCAGGACCGGCCCGTTCAATTCGTAATTGCCGGCCGCACCAACCCCAACCTCAAGCTCCATCTTGGCGTCCGGACTGAACTCTCTCCTCCAGTGGCCCAGATCAGCTTTGTGGAAGAGGGCGTCGCCTGGCGCAATATCTCTCTGGGAGGCAATGCCAGCAATGTGGGTATCGGTACGCTGACCCCACGTGAGCGCCTTGACGTGAATGGCAACATCCGCGCCGTCGGCGCTCTTTTTGCCAATGCTGGAGTTTTTGATAGTCAGCCTCCGTATGGAACAGGACCGTGATCGCGACCGTGATCGTAATCGTAACCGCTCTGACTGGGAGCGTGACCGTGACGCAAATGCAGACAGAAACCGCGGCTATGGCGATGAAGATGTCATCCTCGGCCTGGGCCGCTATCACACCCGCGTGTTCCGCGTGGATGATCAGGGCTCCGTCTTCGCCGCCAAAGGCTTCTTCACCGGCGGAGTTGATTACGCTGAATCAGTCGCCGTTACCGGTGAGCGCGTCGGATACACGCCGGGTGACGTGATGGCCATCGACGATAAAGCTCCTGACGGCTTTTCTCTCACGCACACTGCTTATTCCACCCTGGTGGCTGGTGTCTATTCCACGCAGCCAGGCATGCTGGCCAGCACACATCCCATGGAGCCGGAAAAGTTTGCCGCGGAAGTCCCCCTGGCAATGTTCGGAATCGTGCCCTGCAAAGTCTCCGCGGAAAATGGCGCCATCAGCCGTGGCGACCTGCTGGTCTCCGCAGCCACTCCCGGTTACGCCATGAAAGGTACTGACAAAAACAAGATGCTGGGCGCCATCATTGGCAAGGCTCTTGATCCTTTGCCCCAGGGCACAGGAGTCATTCGCGTGCTGTTGTCTTCGAAGTAGAGCCCCTCGACGTAATGCCGTCCAGGTAACGCAGTCTAAGGAACGAAGTCAAAGCCTAAGGAACGAAGTCGCAGTCTAAGGAACGAAGTCAAAGTTACGCCATCGCACGCTCAACAAAGCCGCCCGATTTAAGATTCGGGCGGCTTTACATTTTTCTGCGTTCCCGCTGACCGATCACGGTGAATCAGTGTCATCAGTGTGAATCACCGGTACGGTTTTCCGATCCCGGCGATGTCGTGCAATGACGGCGCTCTCGGCGATACTACGCGGCAGGCTCGTCACCGGGCTGCATGTCTTCAGTCAGCACAGGCGCATTCTTGTAGTCCTCAATCATTTTGCGCGCCTCGTCCGCCTGGTCGGCATTCACCCGCACCACTACCCCGCCAACTCCCGGCCATACCGACTGAGTAGCATCCAGGCTGGCCACCACGGATTCAATCCCCGCCGAGGTCAGCAAACCATGGACCACCTGGGCTTCGCTTTCCTGTTGTGTATCGAACACGGCCACCAGTTCAGGTTGCGCTCCTCTTTCCGCTCCTTGTTCTGCGCTCATGTGCTCCTCCTGCTTTAGTTGGATGCACGGGAGCTGCGGAACGTGAACTCCTTGGGACAAGCGCGCTTTCCAGGTAAGCCTTCATCGTTCTCCGCGTCTCCGTGCCTCCGCGGTAGGTGTTGTCTTTCCGCTCTCGTGCGATGTCGAAGATCGCGGCCCCAGGCCCCCCGTGTCATCCCAACGTCTAAAGGACTTGCACGTGTTATCCCAAAACGCTCCTTCGATTGGTTTCATTCGCGTAAATTCGCGGCTGGCTTCGTCGTTCAAATCTTGGCGGTGTCGCGCGATCCGGCGATGACGGCGTCCCAGATCACCCGACGATCAGCCGATGCCTACCCCCCTCGCCATCCCAAGATCTAAAGGAGTTAGCGAAAACATCCCAATCGATGATCGTGTGGCACAGCCGCCCTCGGCTGTGCGGGCCCGGGTTTTCGCTACCCGCTAGTAGCTGGTTGCGGCGTTCTGGTTTTGCCGTTCCGATCTCGGCGATGTTGCGCGATGACGGCTATCCCGTCCCTCCCCGGCACCCTCAATTAGGAATCTAAACCACTTACCTTGGGATATCCCAGCATCAGCGCTTTTGCTGTTGCCCTTGGCTATTGCTATTTGCTAATTGCCATTTGCTCATTCCAACTACTAAATACCAAGTACCCGCCGCGATAGCAACTAATCTTTAGTTTCCAAGGGTCCCCTACGGCATATCTCGCAGTGTACCAACCTAGCTTGTTATCCTCCGGATCTAGGTAAGTTGTTGTGAAAATATTCTAGAACGGTCGAATTTGTTCTTGCTCCGAGCAGAGTTCTTCATTTAACGTACCGCCATCACTTTCTAGGTTGAAAAATTCGATAAGCAGATTGCCATTTGAAGGAACAAATGAATAATTACAAGAGGTCGCTTTGTCTCTCCATTGTTCTCTTACTATTACTGATTTTCAGTCCGAAAACCGCCATCGCCCAAAACGCATGCGTTACATCGATCTATACCTGTCTGGCATCTACCGGCTTTGGTACAGTTAGTTCGTATCCGCTTCCTCCTGTCACGGCTATTTGGTTCCCTTCAGCCGGCCAATGTTCGACTGGAACCGTCAAGAACTACCAGTGCTCGCCAGCAAATTCGGCGTCGGAGACTTGCATCGCTTGTAATCTCGCTAAGACTGCCAAAGGTGGAAAGCCAATTGATTTTGCCACCGGGAACACTTACATAATCCAATCCGATCTTTCGGTGCCCGGTTTGGGGGGTGGCTTATCGCTTACGCGCACATGGAATAGCATGTTGCCCTCGATTCAAAACACGATATCTGGCATGTTCGGCATGAACTGGCGTTCCAGCTACGAGGAACGCCTCATCTTCCAGAGCGCTGACGGATATCTGAAATATGCGCGTAGCGACGGAAGCGTTTGGTCATACGGTGTCAAGAGTGATGATTCGAGCGTCGTTTATCAAACTGCCGCTCCAGCCAGTGATGTCAGCACGATTACTACCACCAGTACAGACCCCAACTACACCCTACTCATGAAGCGTGGTGAAAAGAGAGTCTTCGATGGCACAACAGGTCAGCTGATGTCGATCAGCGACCGTAACGGCAACACCACTAGCCTTGGCTATGACAGCACCCATCGATTGACCACCGCCACCGATCCAGCAGGCCGCCATCTTTACTTTGTCTATACAAGCCCGACGAGCACCACAGTCTCAGCAGTCACATCCGACATTGGGATAACTCTCTCATATTCATACGACGCCCAGGGGCGACTCGCGCAAGTCACGAATCCGGACGCGACGACGATCTCCTTCGAGTATGACCCATTGTCGAAGATTACGGCCGTAAAGGATTCAGAAGGAAAGATCCTTGAATCGCACACGTATGACGCAGTCGGAAGAGGCTTTAGTGGATCTCGCGCGAATGGCATTGATAGCGTGACAGTCTCCTACCCTCAATAAGCTCCAAAACCAAATAGTTGCCGCCCATATGCGCTGGCGGTCTGCAGTGCACCTTAACGCCCTGGAGGGTAGAGTGTTTCGCAGAAATGTCTTGGTTCTGTTGGCTGTTCTAGTATTGAGTTGCTTTGCTCAGGCGGCCGGTCCAGTAGTGAACAATACTAGCCCTGCCATTGGGGCAACTGGAACTCAGGTGCAAATCAACGGTACTGGATTCGGCGCCACGCAGGGCGCTAGTACCGTCAAGTTCACAGCGGCATTTACGGCTTCCATCGTGAGCTGGTCTGACACGCAGATAGTAGCTGCTGTTCCGTCTGCGGCATACACTGGCCCAGTGCTAGTAACTGTCGGCGGAGTCAGCAGTAACCAGTCAGTCTATTTCAACGTGCCGGAGCCGCGAATTACCTCCATTTCTCCGGCGAGCGGCATCATCGGGACACAGGTCACCGTGACTGGTTCCGGCTTTCAGGCGACCAGGGGAGCAAATTCCTCCATCTCATTCAACGGCTTCACGGCAACGATCATCACCTGGAGTGATACCCAAATTGTTGCCAGCGTCCCGGTCAGCGCCACCAGCGGAGCTGTCAGTGTCAGCGTGAACGGCGTGATCAGCAATCAGGATCAACTTTTCACTCTTCCCAACCCGCTGATTGTTGGAGTGGTCCCTACGAATGGGCCTATTGGAACGGTAGTGCAGATCAGCGGCAGCGGCTTTGGAGCATCTCAGGGCACCAGCACGTTTCAATTCAAGACGTCCGCCAGCACTGTGAATGCCACGGTCACGTCATGGACGGACACTAGCATCACCGCCACGGTGCCAGCCACTGCGGTTAGCGGATTAGTTGCCGTCGTTGTTGGTGGTATCCCCAGCAGCAACAACGTTCAATTCACCATACCTACGCCCAGAGTGAGTAGCGTCACTCCCGTCACGGGTGTTTCTGGCACTCAGATCACGGTAAGCGGCTCCGGCTTTCAGGCCGCTAAAGGCTCCAGCACACTTGCCATAAATGGATCTACTGCAACGACAACCAGTTGGAATGATTCCCAGATTGTAGCCACGGTACCGTCCAGCGCCACCACGGGACCAGTGTCTGTCACGGTGAACGCTATCCCCAGCAATCAGGACATTTTATTCACCCGGCCCAATCCAATTATTACATCCGTATCTCCCAGCAGTGGACAGGTGAACACCCAGATCGCTGTCAATGGTTTCGGCTTTGGAGCGACACAGGGTACGAGTACGCTTCAAATTCAGGGGGTGACGGCGAGCGTTACGAGTTGGTCAAACACTCAGATCGTTGCCACTGTGCCGCTCGCTGCAATTACCGGGTACGTTAGAGTCACAGTCGCGGGAGTTACCAGCCCTGACGGTGTCTACTTCACGATTCCCGGACCGCAGATTACAAGCGTTGTACCCAGTAGCGGAGCCCCGGGAATTCCGGTCACGATCAATGGCTCGGGCTTTCGATCCACCCAAACTGTGGGGCAGAATACGAGCTCAGTCAAATTCAATGGATTCGGTGCACCGATCACCAGTTGGAGTGATACACAAATTGTGGCAACCCTGCCGGCGAGTGCAACCACTGGGCCGGTTATCGTAGCTGGAGTGCCGGGTACCAGCAATGCGAACTTTGTTTTCACCACCGCCAATCCCATAGTCACCTCATTGTCTCCGTCGAGCGGCCCTGCCGGAACTCAGGTATCAATTAACGGTAGCGGCTTTGGCGCCACCACCGGGATAGCAAACTTTTCAACTGTTGCCGCCGCAATCGTCAGCTGGAGTGATACGCAGATTGTTGCAACTGTTCCAACCACGGTGCGCAGTGGTGGTGTAAGTGTTACGACCTCGAGCATTACCAGTAACAGCAACATCATTTTCACCATACCTCCGCCACAGATCACCAGCATTGTCCCCTCTAGCGGAGGTGCGGGTACGCAGGTCACGGTGAGCGGTTCAGGGTTTCAGGCCACCAGGGGAACCAGCAGTCTGAGCTTTTATCCCAGCGGAACGGCTTTCACAATCGTCAGCTGGAGTGATACGCAGATAGTAGCAACCGTCCCGGCTGCATTCGGTCCAAATGCGGTGCGCGTTACCGTCAATGGTGGAGATAGCAATAGGGACATGACGTTCACTTCCCCAAACCCCATCGTCAGCGGAATCTCTCCTGTGGGAGGTCCGGTTGGCTCGCAGATTCAGATCAGCGGAAGCGGCTTCACCACTACGCAGGGGACAGTGGCCATTAGTTTCGTCAATGCCCCGGTCGTCAGCTGGTCTGACACGCTCATAACAGCTACGGTGGCCAGCGGCATCACAACGGGAGTGGTGAGAGTGACAGCCGGAGGAGCGACCAGCGCGGCGACGCCACAATTCACCGTCGGAAATCTTGTGTTGAACGCAATTTCGCCTGCGGCTGGCCCGGTTGGCACACCAGTAACGCTTACCGGAAAAGGATTTGGAGCGCCCGGTGGTAGCAGTAATGTTTCCTTCAACAACGTCGCGGCAACCTTCTCAAGCTGGACTGATACGCAGATTGTTGCCAACGTTCCTGCCGGAGCAACAACCGGCCCGGTCAAAGTAACCGTCAGCCCGAACAGTACCGCTTTCAACCCGACGTTTACCCTTGGGTCGATTGTGCTTTCAAGTATCAACCCGGCAAGCGGAACGAATGGCAGCCAGGTTCAGATCATAGGTTCTGGCTTCGGAGGGACGCAGGGTACAAGTTCCGTCACTTTCGGGGGAGGTTGGAACGCGGCCATCGTCAACTGGTCGGACACGTTAATCACGGCAACCGTTCCTGCTTCCGCTGTAACAGGAACTGTAAGAGTCAACGTTGGCGCTGCAAGCAGCAACTCTACCGTAAATTTCAACGTGTTGACTCCCGTCATCAACGGGTTTACGCCTTCCAGAGGCGCAGCGGGAACGCAGGTCCAGGTTAGCGGCAGCGGGTTTGGTGGAACCCAGGGCACCAGCACACTCAGCTTCAACGGAGTCAGCGCAAGCGTTGTGAGCTGGACTGATACCTTGCTCACGGTCACAGTTCCGGCAACCGCAACCAGTGGCACGATCTCGGCTACCGTGAATGGAGTATCGTCCCCTCACTCTCTGAATTTTACTGTTCCTGATCCACAAATTGTTTCCATTACGCCCGCAACTGGGATCGTCGGGACACAGGTGACAATCAACGGATCTGGTTTCCGTGCTGCTCAGGCCTCCAATTCAGTGACCTTCAACGGGAACACCGCATCGATTACCACCTGGAGTGACACGCAGATTGTTGCAACTGTTCCAGCCTCGGCGAAGACCGGCCCGGTCACTATTAGCGGCACCATCAGCAGCAACCAAGACGTTGTATTCACCTTGCCCAATCCCAAGGTGAACTCGTTGTTGCCCTCGTCCGGACCGATGAATACACAAGTTCAAATTACTGGTAGCGGGTTCGGCGCCTCCCAGGGAAGCAGTACAGTCACATTCAACGGTGTCTTAGCCTCAGTTGTGAATTGGTCTGATGGGCTGATCAATGCTACCGTTCCATCCACGGCCACGAGTGGCGCTGTGTCTGTCACTGTAGGTGGTGTGCCATCTTCGTCGACTCTTGTCTTTAATGTCCCTGCACCTCACGTGAGCGCAATTAATCCTTCCACCGGCACGCCCGGCACCCAGATAACCTTAACTGGCTCGGGATTTCATGCCCTGCAGGGCCCTGGCTCAGTGCTGTTTTTTTATAACTCTACATCCGCTCCAGTCACTAGTTGGAGTGATACCCAGATTGTGGCAACCGTGCCATCAAATGCTGCCGGATCGGCTATTGCGGTCCACCAAAACGAGTGGAGCAACTCGGATGTTGACTTTGTGCTTATCAATCCGAGAATTTCCGGTTTGGCACCTACAAGCGGCCCGGTTGGAACCCAGGTTCAGATCAACGGCAGCGGGTTCGGCGCCTCCCAGGGGAGCAGTACTGTTCAAATCGGCGGGAACGTGGCTTCAGTTTCCAGTTGGTCAGACACGCAGATTATTGCGACGGTTCCTTCGTCTTCAAAAAGCGGATCAGTAGTCGTTTTCGAATCGCCGGAATGAGCAGCAATACAAACATCAACTTCACCGTACCTGCGGCGCACATTACCAGCATCTCGCCGACAAGCGGACAGGTTGGGACGGTGGTCACCATCAGCGGGAGCGGCTTTGAATCATCTCCGGGAGCTGTTGCATTTAACGGAGCTCACCCGCTTTCGTTTGTAAGCTGGAGTGACACTCAGATTGTGGCGGCAGTTCCTGTCAATGCCACCGGCGGCGCCGTTATGGTACTTCCGGCAAACAACACTGTCAGCAATGCCGACGTCGTGTTCACCATGCCAAACCCAATCGTGACCGGCCTTGTACCAGCAAGTGGCCAATACGGGCACGCAGGTTCAAATCAACGGCACCGGCTTTGGCGCGACTCAGGGAAGCAGTGCCATTACATTCAACTATGTCTCGGCCTCGGTCGTGAGCTGGTCAGACACGCAGATTATTGCAGTAGTTCCTCCCACCGCGTTTACCGGTGCGGTCCAGGTTACGCAAGGTGGAATTGGCAGCAACCGAAGTGTGTTATTTAACGTGCCTGCGCCTACCATCACAAGTATCTCGCCCAGCATTGGCGGCCAGGGAAATCTTGTGACTATTACCGGGAACAGGATTTCATTCCTCGCCAGTGGGGAGCAGTCTGGTTCAGTTCGCAGGCGGGGGCGGACAAGCCACCATCAAACAGGCCGGAGTGACACACAGATTGTCGCCGTGGTCCCCAACACCACGGTGACGGGATTTGTCATGTCACGGCAAACGGCATCTTTAGTAATTACGCCAATTACACCATCCCGGACACGTTTATCTGCAGTCTCACGCCCGACCAGGGGCCAGTGGGCACCTCGGTCACCTTGACTGGACGGCGTTTGGCGCATCACAGGGAACCAGTCTTCTCACGTTCAATGGACAAGTAGCCTCGGTTAACAGCCCGGAGTGATACGCAGATTCGTGGCCAGTGTTCCCGTAACGGCAGCAACCGGTCCAGCAGTAATCACGGCGAATGGCGTCAACAGCAACGCTACGGCCGTGTTCACTGTTCCACCCCCTAACATCAGCAACTATTTTCCTCACGGCGGGGTTCCCGGCACCCAGGTCACAATCAACGGCACGGGATTCCAACCAACCAACGCAACAGCACTGTCACGTTCAACGGTGTGGCCGGCGCCATTAGCTCTTGGAGCGACACGCAAATTGTCGCAACTGTTCCCGCCACGGCATCCACCGGTGCTTTGCAGGTAAATGTGAATGCGACGGCCAGTCCCTCATGGAACTCTTTTGAGGTGCCGACCCCGACCATCACCTCAGTCAATCCGCCGGAAGCTCCCCAAACCGGAATCATTACCATCACCGGCACCGGGTTTGGAGCGAGTGGCGCGTACTCGCCCGATGGCGTCTCCGTAGTCTTCACTGGATTTGTTCAATTCAATGGAGCCCAGGTCGAGGCCCTGTCGTGGAGTGATACCAGCCTCACGGTCCGTGTGCCTGAGACGGCCCTCAGCGGTCCAATCACAATCCTCAAATACGACGCCGTCAGTAACGGGCAGCCATTCACCATTGAAGGTGCGCCAACAGTCGCTTCACTTTCTCCTGCCAAAGGTCCTGTGGGCTCAACCGTCATCGTAAACGGTAGCGGCTTCGGGGCGCAATTCAAAGTGGAAGCACTCTTTCCTTCAATGGGGTTCCGGCGTTTGTCGTCAACTCCTGGAGTGACACTTCCATCAGTGCTGTCGTACCCGCTGGCGCCAGCACCGGGCCTGTCAGTGTCACCGTGGCCGGCATCGGGGGGCCGACATCCACCTTCACTCTCAATACCACGGTTCAAGTCACAGATTCTCTCGGGCACATCTCTTCCTACACCTCAACAGATATCGGAGGTAGCTGGATCACAACGGATGCGCAGGGCTCCGGATGTTCAAGTTGCACCGTCCGTGGCAACGTTCATCAGGATATTGACCCCAGTACTGGTCTGGTCTCGGCGGTTACCGATGAACTTGGTCACACCACAAACTTCAGTTATGACACGTTGAACAATCTTGCTTCTCAATCGGCACAACTGGATTCCAACAACACGGTCACGACTTCATATACCTACAACAGCTTTGGCGAGCCGCTCACGGTGATTGATACCTTGGGCAACAAGACAACCAACGGGTATGACGCGAGTGGCAACCTCACCACTGTTACGTCGCCGCAGCCAGATGCGAATACCGCTGCGAGCGTGACGTCGTTTACCTATGACGCCAAAGGGCAGCTAACTCTGATAACTGATCCGCTCCAGCACCACACCACACTCGCGTATTATCCGACGGGCCTGATCAACACAATTACTGACGATGTTGGCAACGTGACCACATATGAGTATGACCTGCGGGGGAACCGCACGGCGGTGATTGACGCGGCTCACAACCGCACCGTATTTGATTACGATCTGGGTAACCGGGTGACGAAGATCACCTATACTGACAGCACGTTTGTGAGCTTTGCATACGATTCCCGCGGACGGCGGACATCGGTCACAGATCCAGAACCAGAAAACCACAATGTACGCGTACGATGACGCGGACCGCCTAACCAGTGTGACCGATGCCCGCACAGAACGTCACCAGCTACGCCTATGATACGGAAAACAACCTGAGCAGCATCACTGACGCTGCGCTGCACACAACCTCGTTTGTCTATGACGCGTTTGGACGCGTCACGCAGACGGCCTTCCCCTCAACTCTGACCGAAAACTATGCGTATAACGCCCTGGGCAATCTCACCGGCAAGACTGACCGCAAGAACCAGACCATCCTTTATATCTATGACGCGCTGAACCGGCTCACGCATAAGGGCTATCCGGATGCAACGGGCGTGGATTACGTCTATGATCTGGCCGGCAAGATCAAGCAGGTAAGCGACCCGACGGGCGTTTACGGCTTTGCTT
>CAWGRA010000006.1:0-55259 GCA_963824835.1 Terriglobia bacterium
CGGTGGACACGATGCTACCGCACTGGCGGTAGCCAATAAGAAGGTGGATGCCGGCGCCATGGACGAGCTGGTTTTCCGCGGGATGATGAAAGACGGCAAGCTCAGCGAGTTCGCAGATAAGGGTCTTTTACACCACGCCGCCTTTCTTTGATTATGTATGGGCCTCCCGCAAGGGGCTTGAGCCAAAGCTGGCTGAAGCATTTGCCGTCGCTTTACTTAAGCTGGATGCAGGCAATTCTGAGCAGAAGAAGCTGCTGGATTTCTTGAGCGCCACTCGATACGTACGGGCGCAAGATTCCAATTATGACAAGCTGCGTCAGGCAGCAAAGGATTCCGGGCTATTGAAGTGATTTACTCGCTGGATGCTGTCACCAAAAAGTTTCCTTCGCGGCAGGGCCCAGTGCCTGCTGTAGAGGGGATTTCTTTGCAAGTGCCACGGGGTGAGCATCTGGCATTGCTGGGCCAGTCCGGCGCGGGTAAAACAACGCTGTTCCGTCTGCTCAATGCCAGCATTCGCGCCACCAGTGGCCATGTGCATTTTGACGGACAGGACCTTGGCCAGATTCTGCACCCGGCTTGCGAACCATGCGCCGCCGCATCGGCACCATTTACCAGCAACACAATCTGGTCCCGTCGCTCACCGCTCTGGAAAATACGCTATGCGGAAGTCTGGGCAGATGGACCCTGCTTCAGACAGTTCGCAGTATCTTTCGGCCGGCCAAGGGGGACGTGGAACAGGCGATGCACGCACTCGAACTTGTTGGCCTCAGCCATAAAAGGTATGCGCGTGCTGACGAGCTTTCCGGCGGGCAGCAGCAGCGCCTGGCTATTGGACGTGTGCTGATGCAGGATCCGGAGGTAATTCTTGCGGATGAACCCGTGGCTTCGCTGGATCCCGCGCTATCAGAGGAAATCATGGCTCTGCTCAAGCGCGTGGCATCAGAAGGCAAGCGGACCTTGATTGTTTCACTCCATCGAGTGGAACTGGCGCTTGAACACTTTCCCCGCGTGGTGGCGCTGAAGAATGGCGCCATTTCCTTCAACTCTCTCTCCCGCGATGTGAACAAACAGATTTTGGAATCGTTGTACGCCAAAGATACAAACGGAACTGAACAGGAGAAGCATGGGAGCGATTTTCGGCGCGAACTCGGCTGCTCTCGCTGACCAGGCACGATCATCCCGGCATTGGCTGGGCGCTCGGCGCGTGGTGGGCGCGCTTGTCTGGGCGCCGTGATAGTCATCTCCTGGCAAGCGGCGGAGGTGCGGCCCGGCGTGTTCTTCCATCCGGAGACCATGCATGCCATCCGGGTTTTCCTCTCCGCCGCCTTTCCTCCTGATGTTTCATTTGATTTCCTCTGCAGTTGTTTTTAAAGCGGCTGGAAAAACCATTGCTACCGCCACGGCGGGTACCATCCTCTCCATCTTGATCGCGTTACCTTTGGGCGTGCTGTCCACTTCCACTCTTTGGCGGCGTGGCGCGCTGGTCAGCGCCGAGCCGAATGACTACAGGCGCACCTTGATTGGCGCCGCGAGTTGGTTGGTGCGCGCACTGCTCGGTTTTTTGCGTTCGATTCCAGAGCTGGTGTGGGCTTTGTTATTTGTAGCAGCCGTTGGTCTGGGTTCTTTGGCCGGAACTCTCGCCGTCGCTGTGGCTTATAGTGGCGTCCTCGGCCGCGTCTATGCTGACGTCTTTGAAAACGTTGACGTGCAGCCATTGGAAGCTCTACAGGCTACCGGCGCCACGCGCATGCAGGTATTCCTCCGAGGCATCTGGCCCCAGGCGTTGCCTCACCTCACGTCTTACACTCTTTACTCCTTCGAATGCTGCGTGCGCGCTGCCGCGGTCATGGGTTTTGTGGGAGCGGGTGGCATCGGATATGAGATCAGTCTCTCCATGCGATTGTTTGAATATGGTCAAGTGCTCACGTTGATCTTTACCTTTCTGGCGCTTCTCAGCCTGGCGGACGCGGCCAGCAAATTCCTCCGCAGGCGCTTGCAGCCCAATTCACGCAATGGTGACGATTCTCATGAACGGCAGGCGGTCGCCATAGGGAAGCAGGGATTTTCATCAGGCCGGTTGGAACGTCTTTTCTCATGGCCGGTGCTGACCATGGTCCTGATGGCGAGTTTTGTGTTTTCAGGTTTCACCGCCGATGCTCTGACGCAAGGCAACATGCTGGCGCATATCGGCCGTTTTGTTATGGCGATGTTTCCGCCTGACTTCGATCTTAAATTCATCATGGTTTAGGCCGCCTGATATTGCAGACGATTGCCATCTCCATCACAGGCACATGGATAGGGATTGCCCTGGGCGCTTTGTTAGCGTTGCCCGCAACCTCCAGCCTTATTTTTCCGCCCGCCGATTCTCCCGGACGCATTTCCGCCATCGCACGCATCTGGCAATGGATCGTATTTTGGACTGCGCGCCTCATACTGAACACGTTGCGCTCAATACCAGAACTAGTATGGGTGCTGGTCTGCATATTGGCAGTGGGGATTGGCCCGTTCGCGGGAACCGTTGCCATTGGTCTGCATACCGCAGGAGTTCTGGGCAAACTCTATGCGGAGACAATGGAAGAAGCGCCCAGGCGTCCCATTGACGCATTGCGCTCCACCGGCGCAAGCCCGTTGCAGATCCTGCTATGGGGAGTATGGCCGCAAGCTAAACCCTTGTTGGGCAGCTATACCGTTCTGCGTTGGGAGATGAACCTGAGGGCCTCCACCATTCTGGGTCTGGTCGGGGGAGGCGGACTGGGACAAGCGATTTACAACAACGTTCAACTCGGATTTTATCCACGCGTGGCCACGCTGGTGATCATCATTTATTTATTAGTGATCAGTAGTGACCTGTTGAGTGATCGCCTTCGCGGCCGTACGGCTACCGCACAGGAATTATATGAAGGCTGACACCGAAAGCCGTTTCGAAAGCGCACAGGAATACGCTGCCTATTTGCAGACCCCGGAAGGAAGGTTGCGCCTCGACCTGGCATGGTCGAATCTCCAGCCATTTCTGCCCAGCCCATCGGCAGGGAATAACCTCAAGGCCCTGGACATTGGCGGCGGAACCGGAGCAATGGCACTGAAGTTGGCAGGTGCGGGATTTCATGTAACCGTCCTGGATAAATCCCAAGCCATGCTTGCAATGGCTGAATCCGCCGCAGCTCAGGCGGGGTGCTCTCATCGAATTTCCATGATTCTGGGCGATGTGGCTAACCTGCACGCCGGCGCATACGCAAAACTTGAACCTTCCTCTTTCGCCGTGATTGTTTGCCATAACCTCCTGGAATATGTGGACAACGTTCAGGCGATACTTCGAGACATTAAGCGTCTCATCAATCCTGATCAGCGGTATCGTTTCCATTCTGGTGCGGAATCGCGCCGGGGAAGTGTTGAAGGCCGGCATTAAATCGGGAGACCTGGACCAGTCTGCAAAAAATCTTACAGCGGAAACAGTCGTAGAATCTCTTTATGGGGGCGAGGCGCGCTTGTTTGATTCTCGCGATCTGCGCGACAGTCTGTCTCATGAGCGGCTGGACACCATCGCCGAGCGTGGTGTGCGAGTGATGTCTGACTACCTGCCTGCACCGCTTTTCCAGGCTGATGCAGGTTACGCGCGTGTGCTGGCATTGGAGCAGCGCCTGGCTGAGAAGCCCGAATTTGCCGCTATCGCCCGGTACACCCAACTGCTTGCCCGTCCGGCAGGGAAGTGAGAGAGTACCAATTTTATGAAAGAGTCAGCATCTAGCCCTTGTGGGTACCGAGCAAGCCGAGAGCGGTTAAATTTTCCCTCGGCCTCGGCCTGACCAATGAATGCAACCTGGCTTGTTCGTTCTGTTATCGAGATCCCAGCCGCGTGGATCGGCTCACGCTGCCGCAGGTGAAATCCGTGATGGAACGCTTGCCCGTGCGTTCAGTGAATCTGGGAACGGGCGAGAATGGAATGCATCCAGAGTTCAAGACAATTCTGGAATACCTGCGCTCGCAGCCGGTCAAGATCACCATCACTTCAAACGGGCACAGCGTGGCGGTGCTGGCAGACGAAGATTTACAGGCATTTCATGACGTTGAGTTTTCTCTCGATTACCCCAACCAGACTGAACAGGACGCGCAGCGCGGGCCGGGCAACTGGCAGCTTATTCATGAACAGGCGGAGCGCTGCTTGCGATTGGGAATACCCGTCACTATCATTGCGGTGATGATGAAGTCCAACTACCTGCGCATGGCGGAAGTTGCGCGGGTGGCCAGGCGCTTTGGCGCTCCGCTGCGCGTGAACGTTTATCAATCGGTGCGCTCAGATGTTTACGCCCTCACCTATGAGCAGTACTGGGACGGGTTTCGTGCGCTGTTTGCGGAAACCGATGTGATTGCGATTGGCGAACCGCTGGTGCGCGCGATGGCGGGATTGCCGCCGAGAACCGGCGGATGCGGCGTGGGTACTGTGCGCGTGACGCCCCGGGCCACCACCCAGCCGTGCGTCTATTGGCCGGGAGCAGGGGAACCGCTCTCTGAACTTGAGGCGTTGGGAGCGGAAGTATTGCAAACCGCCCCATTCGTTGGCGCAAGATCGTTGCCTGCCGCATGCATCCCCTGCGATTTTCGTGAAGCCTGCCATGGCGGCTGCGCCGGTAGGCGCCAACTGCAAGGCGCGCTTCTGGAACCTGATTTCTACTGTCCCATTGTGCGCGGACAGGAACAAAAACTGAATATCACCATGGCCGATGCCAGAGACCTTCCCAAAGGCGAGAGCTCCTGCACCACCATTGTGATGGCCCGGAACTGAGCATGCAACCTACGATCTCCCCATTCAAAAAAACGCGCCTCTCATTCATTTTTGCGCTCGCTGTTGCGCCGTTATTTGTCTTTCATCCTCAAAACTTCCATTCTCTAAACTTTCATTCGCCAACCCTGCCGCGTGCTTTAGCAGCGCAGACGGGCACGAAAACTCAGCCGCAGCCTGCGCGCAAGACCAGTCAGCCCTACAAGGGCGATCTCTCCATTTTCGAAAACAAAGATCGCGACGAAAAATTGCAGGTGCAACGTGTGATGGATATTCTTCACATCCAGCCGGGCGCCAACGTGGCCGACATCGGCGCCGGTTCAGGATGGTTTTCCGTGCGGGCCGCGAAGCGGGCTGCGCCAGGCGGCACGGTTTATGCAGAGGACATCAATCCGGACTCAATTGCTTACATCAACAACCGTGTTCATCGCGAAAATATCCCCAACGTCAAAACCATCCAGGGCAGTGAAGACGATCCGAAGCTGCCGGAAAGCACCATTGATGCCGTCCTCATCATGAAAACCTATCATGAGATCGCGCGGCCGGTGCTTCTGCTGCAGAAGCTGAAAAAATCCCTGCGTGACGGCGCGCGCATCGGCATCATTGATAAAAATGGCAATGGAGCAGATCACGGCATCGGGCGTGATGTGGTCATTCAGGAGATGTCCAGGGCGGGCTATTCACTGCTGGAGCAACATGATTTCGTGAAGGGCGACGGGCAGGATTACTTTCTGGTATTTGGTCCCGATAAAAGCCATCCATAAAAAGGCCACGGTACGACTGGTTATTTTCGGCCAGTGCCCTCAGTTCGCTCCAGGGCAACGCGTCCAATCGTGAAAAGGATGCGGCTGGCCGCCTTCATGGTTCCCCACAAGTTCCCGGAAACCTTTGATTCGCCTCCAGAGCGGCGACGGTGATCCACCGGCAACTCCAAAATCCTTAAACCGGCCCTGGCCGCCCGCATCTGCATCTCCAGATTCCATCCATAGGTTTTTTCCTGCAAATTTAATTCCGCTAGCCGGTCGCGGCGAATCGCCCGGAAAGGACACATGTCCGTGTAGCGCACGCCGTATAGAAGTTGAAGCAAGGCCCCGGCAAAACGTCCGGCGATAATTTGCGTCGCGTTCATGCTGCCCGGTTCACGCTTGCCTCGCAGCCGTGATCCAATGACAAAGTCGTGCGTACCGGCCAAAATCGGTTGCAGGAGCAAGGGGATCAGTTCAGGGCAATCGCTGCCGTCGCCATCGAGGAACACGATGATTTCGCAGCCGGCGGCCACGGCCTGTACGCCTGCGCGGCAGGCGCGTCCATAACCGCGTTTCGGCTCTGAAATCACGCGCGCCCCGGCGTTCCTTGCGCATTCGGCAGTACGGTCACTGCTGCCGTTATCTACTACCAGGATCTCGTTCACCCAGTCACGCGAAATGCCGCGCACCACGCCGGCGATGGGCGCTTCTTCATTCAGCGCGGGAATGACTACCGAGACTTGCATGGGCAGAAGATGCTCGCTTTTGGAACTTGCGGCGCATCGCGAATTCACGCTCACCGGTTAAAGGCTCCAGCGCAATCCGCAGTTGGCGCATGCCTTCGGGGGCGTGTCCGTCACCAGCGCGCGGCGGAAGTCCTGGTATTTCTCTCCGTTCCATATTTCCTTGAGCGTCTGCTGCGTGGCATCGCCCAGCGTGAAGCTGTCATAGCCTCGCATGGAAAACGGCGCGATGCAGCACGGGATGGCGCGGCCGTGTGCTGTAAAGTACATCAGCGTCCAGGGCCGGCGGCACAAGGCCCAGGGCTGCGTTGAATCTTTCTTTTTCAGGCTGGCGCCGGGTTCAGTTGCGCCGGATGCGTTAAATCGAATGCCCAGGTTTGCCGCGACTTCTTCGGCCTCGCGAATCAGCCGTGATTCATCCGAACTTAGCTGTTCGAAAAGCGCCGACTCTGGCCGCGCCAGCCCCTGCCCATCCTGAAAGTAAACCAGTCGTTGCAGGTACACCTCGTTCACGCCGATAGCATGCGCTACTTTCACGAAGGCCGGCAGTTGCGCCATGGTTTCTTTCAGTCCGGTGAGCCATAGTGAAACCCGCGGCAGTGCCAACTTCATTTCCATCTGCATCCTGGTAAATGCGCGCACATTGGCTACGATGCGGTCGAACATATCAAGCCCGCGTACAATCTTGAAAGTTGCTGGTTCCGCCGCATCCAGCGAGACCCTCAATTCATCCAGCCCAGACTCAATCAACTCCAGCCCTTTCCGCTTATTCAGCAGCGTGCCATTGGTGTTGAAGAGAACGTATGTGCCGCGGTCTTTGAGATAACGGACCATGCGCGGCAGATCACGCACCATCATAGGTTCGCCGATCCCGTGCAGGACCACGCGTTCGATGTTGGGATACTGGTCCACAATCCCAGTGAAAAGTTCCCAACTCATGTCCGCGGGCGGTTCCAGTTCTTCAAACGTTCGTGGACATGTCTCGCACAGCAGATTGCAGCGGTTGGTAGTCTCCAGATACAGGCACACGGGATCAGCCTCTACGATGCGTGGCAGCAGCGGGTCTGCACGTTCGAAATATTGCGATTTGTTTTCGCTCGGCATAGTTGATGCAGCGTCCCAATTGTAATTAACGCTGAACTCCTGCTGCTTCCCGGAAATTTATGACGCACTCATTCTGTGCGCCTTGTGATTCCCAAAACTTTGACGTACTACGTCCGCAATGGCCAGAAGCGCGGCGGGAACATAGACAAACAGGTTGATCCTGAACATCTCATCTGGCGTGCCAAACCAACTTCCGTCCAGTGCTCCAAAAAGAAAACTGCACGTTAAGGTCAGGAGTAAGACCGGAATGGATGGAACAAAACACAGAAACGGCACCAGCCATGCGAAATACCATACGTAATGGGGCGTCAGCAGAGCGGTGAATACGGTTGCGATCAAAAGACAGCGCCGGGCATAGCTAAGGCTGTCACGTTCGGGTTTCCACAGGGACCAGACGCCAATCGCCAGCAGTAAGACAACCGAAATAGCAATGAATAGATTCGCTGGCATCGAATATCCAAGGCGGTGCAGCAGGCTTAGCAGAAAAAACCGGCTGCCGCTGACCAATCCCTCTTCATTGGCATAACCGGGCAAAAATCCCAGCACTCTGGAGCCTACACTCAGGTAAGGAAGGTATCCCAAGGCGATGGTGGCGACAAAGGCGGCAGGCATTTTCCATCCCCATCTTTTATACAGGGCAGGAAACAGGATCAATGGAAAAAACTTTACCAGCGTGGCACAGCCCAAAGCCAAGCCGGTGAGAGCCTGAAAGCGCCGGGAGCGCGTCCAAAGCGCCAGGGCAATAAAGGCGATGGCGGCGGCATCAATATGCCCTTCGCCTGAAAATTCCCAGATCACCAGCGGATGCCACGCGTACAGCAGCGCTCGTTCCTTCGGCATTCCCAGTTGGGTCAGAAGCATTACGATGGCCCAGATTGTCAGGGCCTCAAAGCCGGTGATCGCCGCCTTCATCCACGTCACAGATTCGCTCACGCGCGTGATTGCGAAAAATATCCCTTCAGCGGCAGGAGGGTAAATGGTCCGCGCGTAATCGCGCCGGTTTATGTTCGGATAGATCGCGGCATCTCTCAGCCCAGAGAGCGAGCGATCAGCCGGCACGTAGCGATAAGGATTGATGCCCGCTCCCTGCACGCGTCCGTCCCAGACATAGCGGTAAATATCAGTGGAAAAACGCGGCACGGTAAACACCAGGGCCACACGAAAAACAATCGGCGAAAAAGATGATCAGAACCAGAGTTGATTTGCCCGCTTTCCCCACCAGGATGATCCAGCAGGCAAAAAGATACAGTATGGATTGGACCAGCAGAACGCTGTTAAATGACATCACGTAATGCGTTGGCTCACGGATGGCAATGATGCTGAACCCGAGCATGAGGGCGCCAAGAGCAATTAAAACAGTGTTCGTGACAGATGGGGCGTGCCACTCGGGAAGGAATGCGCGCAACTTCACAGACCAGGCTCTCCGGCCGCTTGCCGCCGGGCGCGACCATCGTTTTCGATGTTCAATTGCGTCAGGTACGCGCGTGTGTGTGGCGCGTGATATCCGCAAGGAGTCGCGGGAACAGCAGCCTCGACAGCAAACAACTCATTACGAAGCCGCTCCAGGCTGCTCGCCGTCATCAACGTCATACCATACCGGCAATAACACAACCTCCAGCTTCACCTGCGCCGCGCGTTCCAGTGTCTGGGTCAGCACCTTCTCCGTGCTCCACTCGATATCAGCAAAGAGCCGTGGGTGCGCTTTTTTCAGGCCAATCAGGTAATAACCGCCATCGTCTGCCGGTCCCAGCACCACGCGGTCTCCAGGCAATTGCAATGCCTTTACCGCTTCTTCGAGCACCGATTTAGGCAGCGTCGGACTATCAGAGTTGATGAGGCACATCGCGCCATAGCCTGCATTCAGAAAATCATAAGCGGCATGAAACAGGCGCTCACCCAGATTTTCACCCCGCTGCGCGAGCAGACCGAAGCCGTTGGGTAAAAGACCATCAAACATTTGTTCCGAACCAACAGGCGTGTACGCCACGAACCCGTCAACCTGGCAGGCTGGAATATGGGTGAACAAGGTCTGCGATCAACGTGGTCACGTCGCGGAGAAAACATATGCTCAACTTGGCCGCCTGTGCAGGATCCAGCGGAGGAACCAACCTGGTTTTTACTTCACCGATGCGAGGGGCCTTGGCCATTACGGCCAGAGCGCACGCTCCGCCCCGTGACCGAGACTGTGAATCCGGCAAAAGCCTGGAGTAATGTTCGCCCATCGTCGTTTTACATTACATGCCAGTGGCATGCGGAGCAAGCTGCTGCAGAGGACTAAATTGTTGGGTTTTATAGCATTTCAGGAGCTTTGGTAAGCTGCGGGCCGGTTCGGGAGCTAGGCGGTTTTATCCGCGCGATCGGCCAAGTTCCTTATACCTTTGTGCCCGGGCAAGAGCTTCCTGGGAAAGCTGGCGGTATTCTTCGGCGAGCCGTCTGTTCCCACTTAGTTCAAACCATTGAGCGCGCGCGTTATAGACGGCAACGCTCTCAATCGCTTCTCTTGCAAGATCACGATACGCGTCCGCTTGGGGCTTGAATTCCGGAATCAGGCGAGGCTCTGCCATAGCAGGAAGTTTGATGCGTCCGATGCCGGACAGAGTTGCTCGATTTTTGCATGCCATTGGAACTTTTTTTCCAGAAAGTGGTCAGGCGCGGCCGGCGAACTCGCGGGTTTCAGTGGAAACCTTCACCTTTTCGCCCTCTTTAATAAAGAGTGGAACGCGGATTTCGACCCCGGTCTCTAACGTGGCTGGTTTGGTTACGTTGCCCCCTGAAGAGTCGCCACGGACACCCGGCTCTGTGTGCTTGACCACCAGTTCCACATGCGGTCGGCAACTGCAGCCCAATGGGGTTGCCGTTATATTTGTGCAATTGGATTACAAGGCCTTCGCCAAGGAAGTCCTGGGCGTCTCCAATCATCTCCTGGGAGAGTGTGAGGGTTTCATAGCTCTCCTGGTCCATAAAGTGGAAGCCGTCCGGGTCGCTATAAAGAAAGGATGCCGGGACCATTTCCAGGTCCGGTTCCTTGAACTTATCGCTGGCTTTGAATGTTTTATCAAATACTGCACGCGTGAGCAGGTTACGCATCTTCAGGCGGACCAGCGTCTGGCCTCCGCGGGCGGTCGGGGTGTTCACTTCCACGTCAAGGCAGTGGAACGGCGTGCCGTCCAATTCAAAAAACATCTTGCGCTTGATATCAATGGCGTCAATCAGTGCGGCCATGGGTTCCTTGGTTCAGCCAGGCGGACGTGTAGTCCGATGGGCTGATTAATAATTGCTACGTTCATAGGATACCAGCCCGAAATTCTGGTTAAAAATCACACGCCGTTACTGCGGAGGCAGAATTTTCGGCCCTGTCCCAGGATTTGGCCGAATAGAAGCAGGTGTTGTTCGCACCTTGAAATATTGATCATTGAAATCAGCCTTCACCCCTCCGGTCACTGCCTGCAGGGCTGACTGAATCTCCTGTTGCTGAATCACCTGCGCAATTTCCGCGTGTACTCTTTCCAGGGGCAGAGTGGAACGAGTTCGTATCTTATATATAGTGAGTGAGGATGGATCCGTCTCTACCTTGCTCACGTCTCCGGCCTTGAGAGCAAAGAGTTCCTGTTCCAAGGCACCGGGCAGATTGCCTCGCCGTTTTGCTCCCAGGTCCGTGGTCAGAGGCGGTGTGAGGCCCAGAGTGCGATAGGTTTCAGCCTGCACTTTGCCCGGATCGTCACCACTCACCAGTTTAAGCCGCGCCTCTGTTGCCAAAGTCTGGGCTTTTTGGCGAAAGTCCGACTGCGCTTCCTTCGCCAGCTTAGGGTTCGACAATGGAATTGTGACGCGGTCCAACTCAACTTGGTCAAACCGGGCGGTATTTTGTTTGTAGTAACTCTCTATCTGCTCGCTGGAGGGATTGCTGTTCTTTTGCTGCAGGCGGCGTCGATAGCTGTCAGCCAGGGTCCTTACCCGGATGATTCTCATCAATTCCTGGAATTGTGGATCTTTGTCCATGCCGGATTTTTCCGCGGCGTCAGCAATCAGCAGCGCCTGCACGTAGCTTTCAGCAAAGGCCTTCACGGCCACTGGATTGTTTGCCAGTTGAGGGTTGAAGCTCATGGCTGAAATCATGTCTGAAAATTGCTGCCTGGTGATTGTGGTGGAACATGCAGCAGCATCCTTACTGGCGCTGCCCGGGCAGAATCCCTTAATTGTTATGACGGCGGCATCAGGAGCCAGTTGATCGGGGTTCACCGGCAAGGCGGGGCTTGCTGCTCTATTGTCTGTCAGGCGCTGTGGAGCGTTCGGGGTTGGCAGAGGTGACTGGCAGATCGCGGGCTGACACGCGAGCATGCCGCCCAGCAGAATGATTTTTGCGCATGGGAATAAATGCTTTGACCGGAAGTTATAGGGAAACATCCTGTGTCGGCTCCTTGGCTTTATCGAATCTAATTTATTTTTCTATTCTTTCTTAACTACTTATTTCAGCGCTATTGGCTTTGCGGCTACCCTCGAGCCTGCTTTGTACTTGCAGGCGTCTCAGCGAACATTTCCAAAAAAGGACCGGGCTTGTAAGCCCGGCCGCCTAAAAAGGCTAAAAGAAGGCTAACATTTAGGAGATGTTTTTTTCGATGGACCGCCTCCTTTCAGCGATTCTGCGCCTTTTGATTTTGTCCCAAACGTTCGGGAAAGCTTGCCGGTTTACCGTCAGCAGGTTGCGCTGTGCGGCAAAGCCAATCTTGCACTTTGCCGCTAGCTCGCGCTTACTTCGCCTTGATCGTGACGGTTGTTGTGTTGTTGGCGTTATTCGTATCCCCGGCGTATGTCACAGTCGCCGTGTTCTGAATAGTGCCGGTCTGCACGACATGTACATTGGCAACCACCGTGAATTGGCCTGCACCTGCCAGGTTAGGAATGCTGCACGTGATCGTTCCTCCGAGAGTTCCTGGCGCAGGGCCTGTACATGTGCCAACCGCGGCGGGATTCAAGGTGACCGAATCGAACCTCAGGCTGCCCGGCATGGTGTTCTTGAAACCAACGTTCGGAGCCTGAACATTCTGGGAATTCTTGACTTGCCACGTGTAAGTATCAGGCGCGCCCGTGGGCAGAGTCCCAGTTACCGTTGGGCCTCCGTTCTGGGCCGATCCGGTGATCTGGATGTCAGTTGCCAGCGCCGGCGGCGCAGGAGGCGTGAGCGTGAAGGTGCCAAACGAGCTGACCGGGTTGGTGTTTATATCCAGTCCGGTAAATGTTGCATCGAGCGTAGCCACATTTGACTGGATGGTAGCCGTTACGTTGATTGTGACCGTGGTCAAAGCCGCAATCGTACCCAGCGGGCAGGTGACCGAAAGAACGCCGTTACCCCCGGCAGAGCAGCTTCCCTGCGTCGGTTGAGCAAAGAAGAGGAAAGCCCCATCTGGAGCAGCCTGTGTGAGTGTGGCCAGAATATTCCCTGCGCTTACCGCGTTAGGCGTGTTGTTGGTTACGTTCACCGCAAACGTCAGGTTTGCAGGCAGGAACTGTAGAACTGGTAATGACGGTCCAGTCACGCTGACCGTGATTGCGCCCGGAGTTGCCGCCGGGGTAACCAGGTTGGTTGGTGTGGATTCCATGCCATTGCCGCCGGCATTGGTTGCGTGCACGCTGAAGCTGTAATCGTTCGCATTGGTGAGGCCGGTGATCACAGCAGTGGTATCCGGCGCCAGAACCGTAAAGGTAGTGTTGGTGCGGATGCTTTGCCGGATCATTGTGACGGTGTAGCTCGAAATAGGAGCGCCACCAATCTGTGCTGGAGCACTCCAGCTCACCAAGGCCGAAGCGTTACCTGCAACGGCACTCAACTGCGTGGGTATTCCAGGCGGGTCAATGCCCGGTAGCTTCACGCCATTGCTGGCAGCAGACAGAGCGCTTTCACCAAGGTTATTTCTTGCGGCAACGCTGAACGTATACGTGTTGCTCGTCGAATTAGCCAACGGAATGGTTACGGTGGTTGGTGGGAACGCGGAACCAGCTGCGGGATTGACAATCGTATCCGATAGCGGGTTGCCGTTGATGAACGTGCGCACTCGATAAGAGGTGACCGGCTGGTTTGACTGTGCCGCGCTCCAGCTCACAATCGCCTGCGCATTACCCGCCTTCGCTCTGGCGACTTTCGGAGCCCCCGGAATTGCAGTGGCAGCCGGTGTAGGGCAATCGTTGACAGAGAGAACGTTCAACGAGAATGGCGCGGCAACCGCGGGCGGATTGCCTTGACAGGTTTCCCAGAAACGTCCAAGGCCAAATCCAGCAGGTGAGCCTACCACAGGCGGAGGAATCGTCACGCCGTTGTTACTCGAATCGTCATCGCTGTACACCACCAGGTTGGCGGGATCGTTGTAATCAACGCCCGGCTGGCCCGGGATGCCAAGTGGATATGGATTTGGCGGAGGAAATGACGCAGGAAGTGAAGCAGCGATGTCCGCAGGGTTAATGAACGCGGCATCGATCGTCTGAGCGCCATGAGCATCAGCCACCCAGAAGATAATTCCAGGTACCAGCGGAGGACCGGGGACTGCGGGAAGTCCGAAATAAAGATTGTTGCCATTGAGTTGCGGATACATCTGATCGCTCGCCGAGGTTGTGGCTGCGCCTATTGCTGCCAGACTGCTTGTTGCCGCGCAAGTGGGAGTCATCCCTGGAGCCAGAGCCTGGCAGGTCGTGTCCGCGTTGGAAATCACAAATGGACTCGTCCCATCAGCCGACCACAGGTCGTGGCCAATCCAGGCCATATCACCGGTTGTGGCTCCGTCCGGAGAACTGGCAACTACCTGGACAAAATCTGCGCATGTGCCGAAACCGGTGTCGGCAGCAGTTGCCGGATTATTGATTCGGATGATCTGTCCGCCTTTTGCGCCCGTAACCCACAGGTTGCCGTCAGGGCCGAGTGAGACCGAACCCACTCCAACGCCATTTGGAAACGGGCAACCTGTTTGACCACCCTGGAAGCGCGCGCCTGACTGATTGCCGGCCATGGCGAAGATGCTTGTGAGGTCCACGTTACCCTGCCCGCTATCAGCGGTGGGATCATACTTGATGCGGAAAATACCAAGTGACTTTCGAACGTCAGACAGGTAGATGAACTTATTGACAGGATCGTAGCTCATTGGTCCACCAGTCACGGATAAACCAAGAATTTTGAACGGGCAGGTATTGAAATTCACGATTTTGATTCCCGGTGTGTCCAGATCGGGATCAAGACGGCACATTCCAAATACGTTGTCGCCAACCCACAAGTGGCGAACCGGGAAGCCCTGGCATTGAGAGCTGTACCGCTTAATACGATGGCGGCCCGGGGAATGGTGAAATTGCTAATCGCCTCAGGAACAGCGGCGTTCGGGGTGCCGCCAGTCTGTACGGTTGTCGTCGTTTGTGCGCCAGCCACAAAGGACGCCAGCAGCACCAGAGTCAAAATGCAAAAGTAAGCCGCGGTGGTTCTCCACTTGTTGTTCTCAACGTGTGCAGCGGCCTTCGTTAAAATTGGGGAGTTCATTATTACGCCTTTCCCGTTCAAGGAGCGTCAGCTCCTGGGCATCTTTTCTGAGCGCTCATGTTGCTGGCGGAAAGTCTTTCCGCCAGCCATGAGAAACAGTTTTGTTGTTATTGAGCCATCACGACATACACGTGGCCCTGACCGGGGGACGGAGCCAGCGTGGTTGAAGTGAGGTTCGGTGTGAGGGTTAGCAGGCTGGGATCGTCGCCAATCGCAAGCGTTCCATCTGGAGCGAAGCCAAGCGCAGTGACCACACCGATTGCAGCCTTTAGATTCAAGTTCGCAGAGAATTCACCTTCAGCCGTCCACAAAGTGTCTTTGGAGCAGAGGAAACTCCACTGATCAACTTCTGCCGCGCCGCCGAGAAACAGTGACGGAGTGGCCGGGTCAAAGGTCCTGACGATGGTATTGCAAGGCACCTGGCTGGTGGGGCCGTTTGCCAGCGCTGAAGGAGTGTCGATGTCGGTCGGAGCTGGTGTCCCGCGGGGCAGGGTGATGAATTTCCCCACACCGCTGAAAAAGTCCGCGCGTCCACGGGTCAGATCCGGCGCCGCGTTAACGATTACCGTTGGTTGACCGCTGCCCGTCTGGAACAAACTGTCTTTGTCGGGCAGTCCGTTCTCATCAAGTAGAGGTTCATGTCATTGAAGGCCATGCTACGACGCCGAGACCCAGGAAGGTGGAAGCTACAACCTGTGCGGAAGTCGGACTAGTTGCCGCGGACATAATTTGGTGAACTGAGGCTCCGGTCGTCGGGCCGATATAGAGATCGGTAAGACCAGTCACCGGGTTGTTGTTGACAGCTACGGCTGCGGCGATGGATCCGCGTCCCTGGCTGAGCACACCCGTCTGGGATAGTGTTTGCGTCACAGAATTGAACGCCAGCCTGGCAATTCCGTTCAGGGTATTGTTGATATCAGGAACGTAAACCACATTGTTCTTGTCTGCGGCGGGCTGACCTGGAATGAAACCTGGGGTCGGTTTGAAACAATTCGTCAGCGCAGCAGCGCCCAAGCGGTTGGATCGATGCGGCAGAGACCTTTCACTTCATCAGCAACCCAGAAATGCGTTCCAAGAAACACCAATCCTCTGGGATGTGTGACGCCCGTGGCACGCAGATACCCATGGTAGCGGCGGTGGCTTGGCGAGCGTTCGGGAGCGAGGGGATTTCCGGTTCCTACCGGGCTGTTCATGTGCAGAGCGCAGCTGGATTTTTCGCGGTTGGGCAAACTTCGGGTGTTACAGGCGGCGTTACGGAAGCAGCCACGCGCGTCCGGTCCTTGACGTAAACACGGGTACTCCGGGTAGCTGCCGCTTCGATCAGGAGGTCATCCGTAATGAAAATGTCTCCGCCAGGATCGCCAGGAAAGTTGGCGTTCGCCGGATGGATATTTAATCCGCGAGCAAGCGAGTAAGCCGTGAGATTTGCCGTTCAGCAGGCCGTTTTGTGACCATACTTCCATCATGGCGGGATCCCGGTGAAGTCCCCATTCAAGCTTGTATCCAGGCGAACGATGAACTGCCGGCTGGAGAAATAGATATAGCGGACTCCATCGGAGGCCATGCCCATCGGGAATTGAATATTCTGATATTGCAGACGGCCCGTGCACGTAATCGTGATGCGCGTACAGGCAGTGATGTTCTGAATACGGTTGGCAAACCCGGCTTGTACCGCCCAGAGATCATTGCCAATAAACGCCATGCTCACCAGCCGTTTACCATCATAGGAAGACGCCACCACGGAAGCTTTTTGAATCAGCGGAGAAAGCGGCCGCGGGTCGCGAGGATTGGTGACACGAACAACATTGCCATCGTCCTGGAACACCACATAGAGGAGACCATCCGGGCCGATTTTGGCGGCTTCTGCGCGGAACTTGGGTCCGGCGGCGCCAATGAAACTGACACCTGAGGCTTTGCCCAAGACGTTTTCCTCGAGTGGCGATAATGCTATGTCCAGGATTGTTCGGATCGGCTTAAACGTCACCGATTAACGCCGGTGCCGGCTACATCAGCCAGGAAAACATAGGGGCTGTTGGGACGATCGTCGAACGGCTCTGACGTGCCGTTCAGAGTGCACGTTGAGACGTTGAGTACTCCATTGTCGATACGGCAGAAGCCTTGCGCCGTCACCCACCCAGTAATCCACCGGTCCCCCGGGGATTAACTGCACTCGGACCACGCCGCGTGGACGAAACATGCTGGCTGGGGCGATATTGGTACTAGGTCATGCATAGGCGCTCACGGCCGTGATCAGGGTCGTCACCGCTATTACCAGCAAGTGCTTCCAGCCGCGGCTATGGGCCCGCAAAGGTTTGAAGTTCATGTTCGGTTCCTCTCTTCCTTTTTTTTCCTTGTCTGCCATCCTGCCGAACACTTTTTTTGAGCTACAGGCTGGAGCGGTTTGAAATTTTGGTTTGCAATTCTTGGTTTGAAAGCTTGGGTTTGAAACTTGTAAAGCAGGCTGCCGGATTTCTGCCCGGCAGCCCCTGTGTGCTACTAGCGCGTGATCGTGACACCTGAGTTGCTATTCCACCGGCGCTCGATCTGATGGTTGTCAGGTCAGGCGGAGGAACGTTAGTGAAGCGGATGGTGAAGACACCCGGTGCGAACGGGATCACCGGTCCCATGGCTCCCATGTACGGTGATCCCGTAGCAGGGTTGATGGTCGGGCTTTCTCCATTCGCGCCGGCCAGCGTTACCGTGAGGACCACGCCAGGCGTGAAGTCATTGGCGTTAATAACCAGTCGGGCAATCTTCTTGAGATAGCGCACGTGAGAATCGTGATCAGGTCCATTGTCGGATTCACCGTAACGGCCACAGTGAAGGTGCACTTGCCGGCACACCGGCAACTGAGCTGGTGGCAACCACAGTGAAGTTCAACACCAGTGGCGCGGAATGGCGGCACGCTGGGTGCGATGAAGGTAAGCGTTGGTCCGTACCTGTTCCGGTGCCGGTTTCAATGAACGTGATTCCGGCCGGAGCAGTCCAATTATAGGTGATGGTTCCACCATTCGGATCAACGCCAGTAGCGTTCAGCGTGATGATGGATGTGCCGTCACCGATCGCCGGGTTCGGGTTGGCGCTGGCGGATACTCCCGGAGCCGAATCCGGCGGCGTGAGAGCGATCGGCACGGCAACATTGGCCGTGGAAGGAGTGTTAATTCCCGGCGTGCCCACCGTGAGCTGGAACGTCAGGCTCAGCGGGCTGGCTACAACCGGCGCTACAAAGTTCGCAGTGGCGCCGGTTGGATTGTTAATCGTGACGATTGGATCGCCCGCATTCACAATTTGCGTCCAGACAAACGGACCAGCCAGCGGGAAGCTGCCCTGTGAACTGAGCGTGACCAGCGGTGCCGGCAATGATCGGCTTCACAGGAGCTTTATAACTGGCAACCGCATGTGAAGCAGTCGGATCGCCCGGAACGCAAGCTTGTGCTGGCGGTGCGGCGACCTGATCCGGCCACGGGCTGAGCTGGCCGATGATCTGGTTAGACTGAGGCTGCGGAACTTCCGCACGCTTGAAGCCGAGCTGGATCAACTGGCTGTCATAGATCGATCCTGGGAACGGCCATGCGCCGGTGCCACTTACCAGGAATGGCAGGTCCTGGAAGTTATATGCTGGCGGTGAATTACCCGGGACCAGATCTTCAGGGAAGATGAACTCGGGCTCAGGCAACTGGTAATAGCCATAGACCAGGCCGTTGTTCTGGACATCAACACGTCCACCGCTTACCTGTGCGCCAACGTTCTGTACCGGCGGCAGGAACGTTCCACCGTTCGGACGGAAGCGCCAGCGGCCCTTCTTTCCGATCAGCGGCAAGCCTTGCTCCACCGGGAAGTTCGAAACCCATGTGGGCAGGCGGAAAGTCAGATTGCCGCAAGCATCAATGTCGATGGCGGAAATATCCACGTTGCGCAGAGGATCTGTGGAGAAGCCTTCTACGCGCGTGCGTCGTGCAGCTTCCTGCGGGAACGCCGGGATCAGGGCTGCCGCCCGTGCCTTGCAGGAGTACTTCCACCAGGATGTAAGCAGGATCAACGTTCGGGAATGTGTACACGCCCAGGTTTGTCACGATTTCCGTGGCTGAGACAAATGGCTGGAACGTTGTCTGCATCCAGGAACTGCGTGCCTTTGATGGTGACAAAATCGCCCACTTCAAAAGGAACTTCCGTATACGGATCCTGAGGGAACGGGTTGTCAACGGTCGGCGCGTCGCCGGGCACGTTCATGGTGTAGATGTTGATCATGTTGCCGGATTGGTCGCGCGGGCGGTTGAGCTCAGGGCACTGCGGATCATCAAGCCCCGTGGTGCCTGGGAAATATGGATCAGCCGTGCCCGGAGTTCCTGGGCCGGCAGGATACGTGCCCGGCGCCATGCGTGGAATGCACATCGGATAGCCGGTGAGTGGAGCGAATGGTCGTGTTGCCCTGGTCCGCGGTGAAGCGAATGTCAGGCGTCTGGCCAATGAGTAACGGCCCTTGTTGAACAGGTTGCCGTTCATGTCAGTGATCTGGAGAGCAGGGTCGTTGATCTGGACCCTGATTCCGTTGATCGTCATGCTGCCGTCGGCATAGTTCAGGGACTCAATGAAGCCCTGCATGCCGTTCACCGATTGCTGTGCAATCTGGATAATGCCGGCCATGTAGGTGCCGTTCACGATCTGACCCTGCACATGCGCTTCCGTGGTGAAGATGGAATGTGAAGCATCCGATAGGGCGAGCCCGGACTCGCCCGCTACCGGAGCCGTGAAGCTGCAAGTTCCCGGACCTGAGCACATCACTGCGCCCGGATTGTTTTCAAAAATCTCTTCCCACGTCTGGTACGTGTTGGGGAAGAAGACAACGGTATTCGCCGGAACGCGAATAATGTCATTGTTGATCTGCAGCCATCCGCCGGAAGTCTTGCAGCCTGCCGGCGTCGGCGGCGGCGGCGGCGCAACCGGTGCAACCACCGCACCTGGTGTTGTATCCAGCGGCGGTGCGGCCGGTGCGGCATCGCACATCGTGTCCACCGATGCGTACTGGATGAAACCGAGATCGTCGAATCCTGGCGAAACCGTTTGTGTGGCGGCAACTTTGCCGGCGTGGGGGGAACCGCCGGTTTGGGAAGCGATTGTGCTCCCATTCCGACAGCCAGGCCGAGAATCAGCAGCAGACCTGCAACTGCGCTCCGGAATAATTCTTTGGCTTGTGTATAGAAACTCATGTTAGTGAAACTCCTTCCGTCAATCTGCTACTTCTCGCTTTGAAATTTGTGCTGCTTCTCGACTGCATTCCTGAATGTTTGCCGTTCCCTAGTTGGGCAGGGCTGTCTTAATGCCCAACAGGTTGTCCAGGAACGTTGGCAAAGGCTGCGCCGCCAGCCGCTCCCACTGCGGGAATCTCCATGTACTGGTCTTTGGCCTGTCCCGGATGCCTGGGATCTTTTGCCACCGGGTAACCATTCGGCCCCTCGCGGATGTCCGTTAGGCGTAAGCAACTGCGGGTGATCAAACGGTGCGGACTGTTTGACCGTTCGGGGATCGGTGAGACCATTGCGGAGAAAATCCACCAGGTCCTGCTTTTCCTGAAGCGTCAATCCCAGACCGAGGGGTTCGATATCGGGATCCATGATGGCGAGTTCGGAAACCACGTTGAAATCTGCTCCGCGGTTGTAGAACTCGACCACCTGCTCGAGCGTCAGTTGGCTGCCGTTGTGGAAGTACGGCGCTGTCAGGGCAACGTTGCGCAATTGTGGAGCCTTGAAGAATCCGGTGCGCGCGATGTCATCGCGACAACTCAGAGGAGCTTGGGTGATTCCGTCGCCCGGACGTCCCGCGATCATGATGGAAAGCGAAGGATCGTCGCAAACGCGCTGCCTCAACTCTTCGCCCAGAGAAAGCGGCTTGCCGGCTACAGGATCAGACCCGGCCAGTCCCGCGTCTTCAGCGCCGGGACGAACTCCAATGTGATAGAAGCCGGTGTCATAAATGCGGACACTGAGGTCTGCCATGACCATGCGCTCAAGCGGAACGGGAGCAACCGTGTCAACGGCCGCATTGGAAAGTTCAGGCCCACCATGGCAGACAATGCAGCGGCCTTTGGTTTCAAAAAT
Organism: Terriglobia bacterium; assembly: GCA_963824835.1. GTDB lineage: Bacteria > Acidobacteriota > Terriglobia > Terriglobales > Acidobacteriaceae > Angelobacter. The sequence continues at coordinate 20,979 of CAWGRA010000006.1, forward strand.
GAGGAGACCGCGCAGTTCTCCCGCAGTCATCGTGGTAGGTCCCACCGAATAGCTGATTCGGATCGGCACGGTTGAAACCGGCGGATCTTCAAAGTTGAGAACCAGCACGCCTGCTGGCATAGTCGATGGTGCCGTCCAGTCCGGTGCCGGTGAAGCGACCCTGCCCATCGTCAAAGGCGAAGGTGTCCTGGTCACTCATGTCAAAGTTCGGGTTCAATCCCACCACTGAAACCGTGTAAGGATCAATGCCCGGCTTTAGTTGAATGGTGTATGAGTTTGCCTGGTTATCGCCGATGAGGGTGTAAGTCTGCTGCTGTTCCAGAAACTTGTCCAGCGGTGTCTGGTCAGCAATCAAGGTGCTTTCGTACGCCTGAATGGCAACTCCCCAGAAAAGCGAGAAGTTGTATTCCATCTGGCTGTAGTCCGTGGTGCCTGCGGGACAGACTTCGCCTTTTGCCGGATCCACGGTTTTAGGTGTGCTGCCATCGGCGGCAACGCACGCGTGCTGTGTGAACTGCCACCACTCCGGAAGAAACGCCTTCTGGATCAGAGCGGCATAGGTGGTATTCAGTCCCTTATGAGGTGAATTAGAGAATGCGCCAAGAACACTGTCAGTTGGATCAACATTCTGTTTGGCAAGCGGTACGCGCGTCAATAATTTCTTTCCCACCTGGCGCAAGTCACGGCCGTCAGCAGACATTTCAGTGCTGCTGAGAATCGGTCCCAGCGCCTGCGAGCACAACGCGGAGTTCTGCATGGCGATCATCGCCGGTCCAAGCTTGTTGTTAAGGCTGTCACCTACCAGCACGTGAGACTGCTTATCGCGTGAACCAAAAGGATTGCCGCCGTTGCAAACGTTCTGTGCGCGACCATCCCAGAAATTGCGAAAGTTGAAAACCGCATCCACCACGCTGGGGGTGTTGCGTCCCGTAGTTTTGCGTGTGTTGATCAGCTTGGTTGGCGTCGGCGAAATCTGGATAAGAGAAAACCGGATCAGGCGTGGAGATTCCTGTTTCTACGCTGGTGAGCTGGCCTGCCGCCGTCCCTACGCTGGGCGGTTGAAGTACTGTGCGGTGATTTCTGATGATTGCTGCTGTTGCTGCTGACGTTCTTCGGATTCGGATTTCTTACGCTGTGGCCATCACGCGTGAATCCTGCGTCGCCATCATCGTCACTGCCGCCTGGCTTACCGTCATCCACGGGCTCAATAGCGATTCCGCCCTGGCCGTTGGACGTGCCCGACAACGATTTGTCCCATCTTGGAGGAAAAGACACCCTGTGATCCCGAAACGTCATTTACGTCTGAGATCACGTTGCTGTTGGCGTTGTTGACGTCAGAGAGTTTGTGGAAGGGGAAATCGCCATCGTGAAATCCGCCGAAACCCGCGCCTGATGTGCCTGGGTTGTAATGATGGTTCGGGCCGATTTTCCCGTCAAAAGGCGTGCCGATTTGAAAAGTGTTGTCGCCGCCAGGCTTGCCCGGGATTAACTTCGTTATTGGGGCGGCTATCAGCGCCGGCGTTGAAATGGCAACTGGCACAAGCCTGGACGTCGTCGCTGCCCGCTTGCATGTCCCAAAACAATGCTTTGCCCAACTGGACCGCGGCCGTCTTGTCCGCAACGATTCCTTCAAGACCGAAGACGGGTGGGACTGGAACACTGGAGAGGGAAGCGAGAGGCCGAAGTGGTATTACAACGGTTCCCGTTGCAGTTCCACCCTGGGCTTTTACGTGGCCGTAATATCCCAGGGCCACCATGACCACAGTTACACACGCACAAAAACGTACAACTACTGCCATCCCGGAAGACCGTCTCATTGTTCATCTCCTAAAATCGTGCTGATCCGCTACCGAACTACGCCCGCCGGGACTCGACCTATCTGACTCCGGCTTGGGTAACCTCTACAAGACATCCGGCTCAAAGTGCCGCGGCATCGTGCATCAACCGTCTAAAGAATCTGCGCGATACCGCAGGCATAAGTTCGTTCCGTCGAGCTTTATGTCCGGGAAGCGGCTCCATCACAAAATTCTGGCGATGGAACATTCTTCAGCCCTGTTCACGCCTGATTCCGTGGCTGACGCACACAAGGCCGAAGACTTTGGTGCTTCCCTATGCAAGCAGGATGAGGCCGTTGTGGAAATCTTCCAATCCGGATGGTTCGGTATTCTTTGAGGGGGGAAACCCTGATCGGGCGCAACTAGGGAGATTGGTAAATTCTTAGATAGAGGATGGAAGAGGATCTAGCTATAGAGGAGCGAAGAGACATGGCATGGCCAAGTCTTCATCCATCAATGCGCTTGTAGTTCGTCGGTGTTGAGCGCCTGATCCGGCTGTTGCGCAGGCTGAAACGGGAATGAACAAAGCCTATGACTGAATGATGCCGGTGCGGATTGCGTAGCGAACCAGGCCTGCAACATCATGGATGTCCAGCTTGTCCATGATGTTGGAGCGGTGAGATTCCGCGGTCTTGGCACTGATCCCAAGGATGGTCGCGAGTTCTTTTGTAGTCTTGCCTTCAGCCACCAGTTGCAGGACCTGGCGCTCCCGGTCGCTCAGGAAGCGGTCCGGAACATCGTCCTTATTCAGAAAAGCCTGCACAATGGTGCGGGAGATACTTTGCGTGAGGTACATCTCGCCTTTGCTGACCGCGCGAATTGCCTGGACGAGTTCGCTGGACGCTCTGGTTTTCAAGACGTAGCCGGTAACACCGGCGCGAAGACTCTCCAGCACGAGATGATCTTCGGTGTGCATGGTGAGAAGAATGACTTTAATTTTCGAATTGGCCTTGATGATTTCCCTTGCCGCATCAATTCCATTCAGGAGCGGCATGGCCAGGTCAAGCACCGCGATGTCAGGCTTATGTTTCTCGCATAGTTGAATAGCCTCGCGGCCATCGGACGCTTCAGCGCTGAACGTAAATCCTTCACGTTCCAGCAGTACCCGCAGTCCTTCACGGACCACGGCGTGATCATCCGCAAGCAGTATTTTCAAAGCCATTGTAGCTGGATTAAACCATACTTTCTCTTAGACTTACAGATTTCCAACTAAGCACCACAAGGACTGCGACTCACGTGCCTGGCCTGCGAACAGCCAGCACGCTGTAGTCTTAAAGGAATCTGCAATGCGTGTCACGGAAGCCCCGAAAAGTATATGCGGAGCCAAAGATTAGAAAATTTAATGTTTTTTTAATCTAAACAATGCACGGGGCACAGGGTTAAAAAACAACGAAATGACTTCCGGGGCAAATGAAGTTAAACGTAACTTCCCAGCCCATGAATGAGAAGGTCCACAATGCGCAGCGTAATTAGCGGCCTGCCAAAAAGAGACCTTGAGGTTCATTCCGCTCAACATTCTTAATCCTGGAACGATTTACGCTTCGGGATGGGGGCAGGCATGAAGGAACAACGGAGCACAGCACAGCCAGTTCATCCTGGCCGGCAGTTATTGTGCTCATGGCGAGTCTGGTCATCACAGTGATTGGATGGCTGGTTGTTTCCAAATTTCGATCGCGACCACATCGATCGAGTCACCTCAGTGGCAACATCAGCAGTACACGCTGATCTGACGTCTGACATGAACGGAGTCATTCAGGACGAAGCAAATCTTGCCAAGATCTGGCAATCCGAAGAGCCCTCCTATAAACAATGGGAACTGCTGACCACCATCTACATCCAGCGCCATCCGGGATGCAGGCATTGGCGTGGGTAGGGCCGATTACGAGCAAGCGATGGGTGACCGGCCCTGATGGTGAAGCCATTGCCAAAAATCCATTGAACATGCCCGTTGCCGAGCCGGTATTCCGTGCCGCTCTGGAAACCAGGCAAGCCAGAATCTCAAAGATTTTTCTGGGCTCTAATGGTGAAAGCAATGGCTGATTGCCGTTCCCATCTTTCAGAAACAGTCGTTTCGCGGATTTGTGCTTGCCGTATTCAACGTGGATCAATCTCTGGAGGAAATGCTGACTGACATCAAGGGACAGCATTTCGCGGTTGAAGTGGAAGAGGATGGACGCAGAATTTTCCGGATTGGCGGAAGCAATGACCAACAACGCCACTTGAGCCAGAGCGCGGATTTCAACTTCCTGGCACGACCTGGCAGTTGCGCGTCTGGTCATTGCCGGAAGCCCTGGCGGAGATGCGTTCCAATCTGCCCTTTTTACACCCTTGCTCAGCGGCATTCTGTTCAGCTTGCTGATCGCATGGCTGACCTACACCTTTGTCCGGCTGCGCAAGAGATTGGTGAAAAACGCCTGGCAGAAGAAGCGATGCGTGATTCCCAGGCACGCTTTGCCGGAATCCTGGAAATTTCACCGGCAGCCGTTATTTCAACCGACCAGGCGCAGCGCATTACGCTATTCAATCAGACGGCAGAAAAGATGTTTGGCTATGCCGTGGAGGAGGTTCTTGGGCAGCCGCTCAATCTGCTGATCCCTGAAGAATTTCGCGAGGTACATTGCCATCATCCCAAGAACTCGGCTGACGCGGTAGAAAACAACTGCCTTCTGGCGGAACACTGGCTGGTATTCGGCCGCCGCAAAAATGGCACGGAGTTCCCCATGGGAACCGCTTCTTCCAAGCTGGAACTGGGCGGGGAAGAGATGTTCACCATTCTTTGCACTGACGTGACACGCCAGGTGCGGGCCGAAGAAGCATTGCTGGCCGCGCATGATCAATTGGAAATGCGAGTCCTGAAGCGCACTGAAGAACTCAGTGACTCCAACGCGGCGCTGGAACTGGAGATTGAAGAGCGCAAGGCGGCCCAGGAAGAAGTGCTGCAGCTTTCCACCAAGCTCATGCGGGTGGAAGATGAAGAACGCAGGCGGCTGGCGCGCGAATTGCATGACGGAGCGGCCCAGAATCTTGTGCCTGTTGCGCTTGAACCTGCACCAGCTTCGCAAGGCCCTTGCCGGCAATAGTGTTGAGATCACCCGTCTGGATGAATCGCTGCAATTCCTTGAGCAATGCACCAGCGAACTGCGCACCATTTCTTACCTCCTGCATCCACCCATGCTGGAAGAACTTGGTTTGGGCCGGGCCCTGCGAGGATATGTTGAAGGCTTCAGAAAGCGCAGCGGAATTGACGCGGTCCTGCAGGCGCCCCGGGAACTCAGTGGATTAAACTTCGAAGTGGAGCTGACGGTTTTCCGTATCGTTCAGGAGGCGCTCTCGAATGTGTTAAAGCACTCCGGCAGCCCAACCGCGCTGGTCATGGTGACCAGAGATAAAAACGAACTGACGATTGAAATCGCCGATCAGGGACGGGGTATTGCCGGCGGCAAAGATGCGCGCGGCGTAGGGCTTGGGGGCATGCTGGAACGGGTCAGACTGCTCCAGGGCAAACTGACCATTCAAAGCAACAAAGATGGCACCACCATACGGGCACGTTTGCCGATCCAAGCCGGAGAATTGCCAACTTTCAAGCCGGAAACCACAGATATCAGCGTGAGAATGGTGAATTGAAAATGTGATGTTGTGCGAAGCCTTTCTCGACTGTAAAACCCTCTATCAGCGGCCCCTCTGCAATTCCCAACACCACCCGTCAAAGAAAGACATGTTTGCCTAAGCTTGTCCGAATTTCCGCAAGAGCTTAAGAATCTGTAAGCTCCAGAAAAGACTAGTCCTTAAGCAGCAAGCGTTCTCCTTACAGCTTAAAATGTTAAATACAGGAGCCGGCCTCTTGGGCGGCCAGGGAAGAGACGCGTCTTTAATGGATCTTGAATATCGGCTGCTATCTTTCTGCGCCTGCGTCCGTCACAACTGAATCTAACCAGCCCTTCGCGTCATCTGTAGTACTCGTAACGTCTTTATTAAGGATGGTCAACTTTGAGGAAGTCGGTTTTGTTGTCAGCGCTTTTAGCTTCTGTAATTGCAGTGATCTCTGCGTGCAATACGACCCAAGCCAATCAGCCAGCGCCAAAGCCCATGCCTGTGAAGACAAGCACTGTGAATCTGTCCAGGGTGCCTCGCGTGGATGAATACGTGGCGACCATTAAGTCACGCCGCTCGGCAAGCATTCAGCCGCAGGTGGATGGCACGCTGACCCGAATCCTGGTGAAATCAGGCGACCACGTGCGAGCCGGGCAGGTATTAATGACCATTGATCCGCTGAAGCAGCAGGCAACGGTTGACCAGCAGCAGAGCACGGAAGCCCAGAAGAAGGCGGTGCTGGATTTTAATCAGCGGGAAGTGGAAAGGCAGAGGGCACTCTACCAGTCCGGCGTAACCAGCAAACATGATTTCGATGCTGCTGAGCAGGCCTATGAAAATGCCAAAGCCGATTGGCAGGCTTCTATCGCGGCTCGCGTAACGCAACAACGCGAGTTGGCTTATTACAACCTTACCGCTCCGTTTGCCGGCGTGGTTGAAGACATTCCGGTGCGCGTAGGCGATCACGTTTCACCCACCACACTTTTGACTACCGTGGATGAGAACGCCCAACTGGAAGCATACGTTTACATCCCTACTGAAAAAGCCGCCGACATTAAGATGGGCCTGCCCATCCAGATCGTTAACAGCCAGGGAAAGTTGATTGAAAGCACCCAGATAGATTTTGTTTCCCGGCAAGTGGACAACGCATTACAGGGAATTCTGGTAAAGGCGCCCATCAAGAGCTCACTTGACCGGTTCCGGAATTCACAACTGGTCAAGGCACGCGTGGTATGGAGCACGGCGCCGGCGCCTACAGTTCCGGTATTGGCCGTCAGCCGCATTGGCGGCCAATCATTTGTTTACGTTGTGGCCCAGAGTGATCAGGGAAGCGTGGCCAAACAACGCGCGATTACTCTTGGTGACACCATTGGGAACGATTACGCAGTGCTGGGCGGTCTGCAGCCGGGTGACAAGGTGATCGTTTCAGGTATCCAGTTTCTCGTTGACGGTGTTCCCGTCCAACCCATCAGCTAGTCTGCCGTGTTGAAGCAGGTCAAGGCGCGATTTTCGCGTCTAGAAGAGGAAGTGACAGGTTGGTAGATTTTTTCATTAAGCGCCCTATTTTTGCCACTGTTTGTGCGCTTGCTTATCATACTTGCAGGTGCAGTCAGTATCCCCGGTTTGCCGATTTCGCTCTACCCGACACTGGCGCCGCCGCAGGTTACCGTAACCAGCAACTACGTGGGCGCGAACGCGCAGGTGGTGGAATCAGCGGTGACAATTCCGCTGGAGCAACAGATCAACGGCGTAGAGGGGATGCATTACATCTCCTCCACCAGTTCGAATGACGGCACCAGCAGCATCAACGTGACCTTCCGCACGGGATATGATCTAAACATTGCCGCCGTGGATGTGCAGAATCGCGTGGCGACTGCGCAGGGCCGGCTCCCGCAGGAGATCAAGAACACCGGCGTGACCATCACCAAGGCGAATCCAAATTTCGTCTTTGCTGCCGGTTTTTTCTCTCCCGACAACAGCCTTTCCAACCAGTACATCTCCAATTATCTTGACGTATATGTGAAGGATGCGCTGAAGCGCATTCCTGGAGTGGGCGACGTTATCATCTTCGGCGAACGCAAATATGCCATGCGTATCTGGCTGGATCCCACAAAGCTGGCAGCGCGGCAGTTAACGGCGGCTGACGTCGTTTCCGCACTCCAGGAGCAGAACGTTGAGATTCCCGCTGGACAGCTGGGGCGGCCACCGTCAGACCAGAAACAGAATTTCCAGATCACCCTGCGTGTTGTGGGCAGACTCACGGAGCCGAAAGAGTTCGAAAACATTATCCTGAAGAACACGCCCAACGGAATTGTCCAGGTAAAGGACGTCGGCCGGGCTGAAATCGGCGCGGAAAGCTACGATTCCAATCTTCTTTATAGCGGCCATCAGGCAATCGGTATAGGCGTGCAGCAGCTTTCCAATGCCAACGCGTTGCAGGTGGACAAGTTGGCGAAGGCAGCTCTTATCGAGCTCTCGAAATCATTTCCACCGGGAATGAAGTACGTGGTCGCCTTTGATACCACAACCGTGGTCGGCGATTCCGTGCGGGAAGTGGTCACCACCCTGGAAGAAGCCATCATCATCGTGATCCTGGTGATCTTTTTATTCCTGCTGGACTGGCGCGCCACCATCATTCCAGCGGTGACCATCCCAGTTTCATTGATCGGAACCTTTGCCTTCATTAACGCCTTTGGATTTTCCATTAATTCCCTGACGCTGTTTGGAATTACGCTGGCAACCGGACTGGTGGTGGATGATGCCATCGTGGTGATTGAAAATGCCCAGCGACATATCACCAATGACGGTACTGATCCGCATCGGGCGACCTCGGCCGCAATGGCTGAAGTATCCAGCGCGGTCGTGGCAACGTCACTGGTATTGATCTCAGTGTTTGTGCCGGTGTCATTTTTCCCGGGCACCACTGGCATTCTTTACCGGCAATTCTCATTGACGATCGCATTCTCGATTGCCATCTCTTTGTTCAACGCTCTTACGTTATCGCCGGCACTGGCTGCCATTCTGCTTCGCGGTGAGGAACACAAATACTCGGTCCTGGATTGGACGGGCATTCATTGGCTCTCACAAGGCTACGCAAAAGCCGCGCACGGCATAGACAATGCCATTCACGGCCTGGGGAATGCTTACGGAAAAGTGGTGAGCAAGGCGTTGAAATTTCGCTACGCCATGATTGTGCTTGTTCCTGCTGGCCCTGGTCGCCACGGGGTTCATGTATTTACGCGTTCCCACCGGCTTTGTGCCGCAGGAAGACCAGAACTATTTCATCGTGCTGGTTCAAGCCCCGCAGGGCGCGTCACTTGCGTATACCACTGAAATTGCGAAACAGGCGGAGCAGATTTTGCGAGCTGATCCGGATGTTTTCGGCACTTTCGCGGTACCCGGATTTTCGCTGGGTAGTGGTAGTTCGTCGAATGCCGGCGTTGTTTTCGCGCCGCTCAAGCCGATTGGCGAGCGAGAAGGCAAAGGACATTCCGCGAGTGACATTGTGGCGCGCGTAGGACCAAAGCTGTTTGGCATTCCGGGGGCGATTGTTGTGCCTTTCGAGCCTCCCGCCATCAATGGCATCGGCAGCTTTGGTGGATTCCAGTTTATTTTGCAGGACCAGGGCCGCAATACCCTGGCAGACCTGGACACAGTGGCGCATAAGATCGTGGCAGCCGGCCGGCAGGGCAAAGAACTCACCGGGCTGTTCACCAGCTTCACCGCGAACGACCCGCAGACGCTGGTGCGGATTGACCGGGAAAAGGCCAAGGCTATCGGGGTGCCCATCAGCCAGATTACATCGGCACTGGGCGTTTACATGGGTTCGCAATACGTCAATGATTTTGATTTCAACAACCGGTCGTATCGGGTTTACGTTCAGGCAGACCAGCCCTTCCGCATGAAGGCGCAGGACCTGCGGCAATATTATGTGCGCTCTACGACCAATGGATTGGTGCCGCTGGGAAATATCGTTTCGCTGCAGGACACCTCGGGCCGCAGGTCATCAACCATTACAACCTCTTCCGTTCGGCGGAAATCGATGGCGCAGCAGCGCCCGGCCGCAGTTCGTCACAAGGTTTGAGAGACATGGAAAATCTGGCCAAGAAGAACATGCTGCAAGGCATGTCATTCCAGTGGACGGGGCTGGCGCTGGAACAAGTGGAGTCCGGCGGCAAGGCGCTCATTATTTTTGCACTCGGAATTTTGTGGTGTATCTGACGCTCTCCGCGCAATATGAGAGTTTCGCACTGCCCTTTATCATCCTGCTGGCAGTGCCCACGGCTGTGTTGGGTGCGTTGCTGTTCATCTTCATGCGTGGGCTGGTGAATGACGTTTACGTGCAGATTGGCCTGGTCATGCTCATTGGACTTTCCGCCAAGAACTCGATTCTGATTGTGGAATTTGCCGAGCAGTTGATGGAACAGGGGCGTTCAATTGCAGACGCGGCCATTGAGGCGGCTGAACTGCGCTTGCGGCCCATCCTGATGACTTCTTTTGCGTTCATCCTCGGTGTCTTACCGCTCTACTTCGCCAGCTGGAGCCGGCAAACTCGGCCGCCATTCTGTGGGTACGGCGATTGTGGGAGGCATGTTGTTTTCCACCGTGCTCAATCTGATCTTTATTCCGGTGCTTTACGTGGTGGTGAAATCACTGCTGTCCAAAGCCGGTTCTAAGCAAGACGTGGAACTGACGGACGAGGTTGGCGAGGGTGGCGTAAGCTTCTGTCACAGCTAGATCCTCGATGCTAAAAGCGGCCCTAACAGGCCGCGTATGTTCACTTCATAGACGTTCCTAGATTTCTGACCAGCATGCGACTTCTGACCAGCGACCAGCATGCGGCCGCCTTGCGCTTGCAGCACTTGTTATTAAATTCCCGCTGACCACGATCGCAGTGTCCTGATAAATCTAATGGCTTTGGCCTATGCGCTCTGATGCACGGGCCGAATCATCAGAGCGTGATGCTTATCACATCTTCCGTGTCCACAACACATTAGCATCTGCCATTGTTTCCAGACAATTGTCACAAGCCCGGTGTGACGCTGCGCCGGATGTTGTTGATAAATCGCAACCAACAGGTTGTAAGAGCAAGGAGCACCTGATGAAACTACATGCACATAAGCTGCAAAGCGCGATATGGTCCCTATGCGTTGCCATTTTTCTTTTTTTACCTCAAGTAAGCAGCGCCATCCCTGCTTTTGCCCGCCAGTACGGAACCTCATGCAGCACCTGCCACTCTGATTTTCCCAAATTGAACGATTTCGGGAAGGCATTTAAAGACGCAGGTTTTAAGTTTCCCACAGATGATGCCGGCTTCATGAAAATCCCACCACGTCTTCTGGGTGCGCCGGCGCAAAAAGAACTTTTCCCCCACACGATCTGGCCGGGAAGCATTCCCGGGCTGCCGCCCATCGGTCTTCGGATGAACACGTTTTTCCAGAAGACCGCCGGCAATCGCGGCAATTTTGATGCGTTGGTCCCTGCCTGGCACCGTTGCGCCGTTCATCCCCAAGACGGACTTCAGTACCGGGCTTGTTCAGCATCTTTACCGCCGGAAATTTTGGCAGCGATATCGCGTTCTGGGTGGACGAAGACCTGAGCGTGGCCGGTGACAACGCGTCCGGCGGCCTGGGCGATGGCTATTTGAAATTCGTTAACATTGGCAGATTGATCAAGCTGCCCAAGGACTGCTCTGAGTCTTGCGTGTGGGCCGATTCGAACTTGATCTGCCCGTCAGCCAGGCCCGCAACATCAACATCAGCGGTTATGACATATGGGACCAGGCCAACATCGGCAACCAGAATCCTGCATTTGCCCAGCACAACGTAAACAATCAGTTCACCATGGCGGACGCCATGAACGGCATGGAGATCAGCGGCGGCCATCAATATGGCGGCTACCATTACTCGCTGGCTTTGGTTGACCAGAACACCAGCGGCGTGAGCCAGTCCTCCAATAGCAGCACTTTTGTTCCTTCGCCCGACGGGCTTTGCCTCAGACTCAAACTTCAAAGATATTTATGGACGCTTTTCCTATCGCTTCAATCTGGAGCGCGATCCGGCCAGCCGTAATGCCGTGCAGGCAGCCGGAGCAACCGGCCCGCGCGACCACACATACATCAGCCTTGGCACTTTCGATTTCTACGGACGCTCCGTGCAGCGCTTCAGCGGTGAAGACCTCACCACGGCGCCGGTGGTGTTGACGGCTCGTGAACCTTTTTATCGCACAGGCGGCGATTTCAACTTCAACTATCGCAACTTCAACATGTATGGTGTCTTCATGTACGGGCATGACACCAACCGGCTCCCAGTTGATGTCAGCCGGCAGCTCTGGTTCCGCTGCCGATCGCCACTCCTGGCCCAGTTCCTGTCGGCTTTGTCCACGGTACGCCCGCAACTTTCGCCGGCGGATTTATGCAGGCCGACTACATGGTTCATCCCTGGCTGATGGCCATCATGCGTTGGGACGCGGTGAACTCCTGGGAAGATCGTGTGAACGGACTGGCATTTAACACCTCAACCCCGTTCGCGCTGCCCTTTAACGGCACCCGCAACCGCTTTACGCCGGGCGTACAGTTCCTGATTCACGCCAACATCAAGGCTTCATTCGAATATCAGATCCGGCCGCAGCAATACGTGACCGTCATAACCAACCCCATTACCGGACTGCCAACGGCGGTTCAACCATTCCGCACCAACACCGCGGTCGCCGCCCTGGAGTGGGTGTTCTAAACAGTTTTATAAAGAGAAAGGAGGAAATGAAATGAAAACTAAATACATTTTCGCAATCGTCGCACTCGCTCTGATGGCCACGCAGGTCTGCCTTGCCGGCAGCGTTAAGGGCAAAGTTACTCCAGGAAAGTCGGTTGTTTACCTGGAAGGCGGAACGCCGGACCGGCAGCCACGGACAAAGACCGTCGTCATGGACCAGAAGGGCCTGCTTTTTCAACCCCATGTGATGGTTGTGCAGGTTGGGACAACGGTGGAGTTTCTGAACAGTGATCAGGTGCAGCACAACGTCTTTTGGCCGTCGATTTCCGGCGACAAAAAGAAGGGCCACAACATGGGAACCTGGCCGCAGGGGCAAAAGAAGGCGTTCAAGTTCAATGATCCCGGCGTGGTCTCACTGCTTTGCAACGTTCATCCTGAGATGGCCGGCTACATCGTTGTTGTTCCGAACAGCCATTATGCTGAAACGGCCGCTGATGGCACTTTCACGATCGCCAACGTTCCTGACGGCCAATACACGGTAACGGCCTGGCACGAAGGCAAAAAGACGCAGTCCAAAAAAATAACCGTCACTGGTGACACCACCGCCGACTTCACTTTGCAGTAAAGCCATCAGCAGGATGGCTTCGGCCGTCCTGCATCTGCAATCCAAGTGACGGCGGGCAAGTCATCATGCAAGAAAGATTTCATCAATAAAACGGTGGATCGGGACTGGCTCAATACCAATTTCCCCTGCATGATGGCTTGTCCCGCTCATACCAATGCCGGGCGGTACGTTGCGCTGATTGCGGAAGGCCGTTTTGAGGAAGCTTACCGCTTCGCCCGCGATCCCAACCCTCTGGCCAGCATCTGCGGACGCGTCTGCGCTCATCCTTGTGAGACCGCCTGCCGTCGCGGCGAAATTGATCGTCCGATTCAGATCCGCGCACTCAAGCGCTTTCTTACCGAGCGCCACGGTCCGGAATCAAAGAACTTCAAGCCTTCATCCAGCGGAAAAACAGCCCGCGCTGCCATTCAAGGTTGCCGTGGTCGGCGCCGGGCCGGTGGGGCTCTCAGCCGCGCATGATCTGGCCTTGATGGGATATTCCGTCACGATCTTTGAAGCCGCGGCCGTTCCGGGCGGAATGCTCTATCTGGGCATTCCGGAATATCGCCTGCCGCGCGACGTTGTGGAAGCGCAGGTGCGGGAAATCCTTGAGACCGGCGACGTTACGCTGAAATTGAATCAGCGCGCCGGCAAAGACTTTCAGCATTGAAGATCTTCGCTCACAGGGCTTTGATGCTGTGCTGATCGCCGTGGGTGCGCACCGCAGCCGCGATCTTTCCATTCCCGGCGTCGATCTGGACGGCGTGTACAAAGGCATTGATTTTCTTCTCAACGTAAATCTCGGATACAAATTCACCATCGGCAAGAAAGTAGTGGTGATCGGCGGCGGCAACGTCGCCATGGACGTGGCCCGCTCTGCCGCGCGTGAAGTTGTCCGCCAGCATGAAATCCCAACCGACGACTGGACAAAGAATATAGACGCGGTTGCGTCGCACGAAATGGTGGATATTTCGCTTTCCGCTCTGCGTATGGGCGCCAGTGAAGTGCATATCGTCTGCATTGAACGCCGGGACGAGATGCCGGCAGCGCTGGAAGAAGTGGAAGAAGCTGAAACCGAAGGCGTGATCATCCATGCAGGCTTCGGACCCAACAAGATGATCGGCCAAAACGGCCGCGTGACTGCTCTTGAAACCGTGCAGCACCAGCCGGGTGTTTGACGAAAACGGAAGATTCAGCCCGCAGTTTGCTCCCGGAAGCGAATCGCTCATCGAATGTGACACGGTCATCATGGCGATTGGCCAGTCGCCCAATCTGGATTTTCTGGGCGCATCGAGCAAGGTGGAAATCACCAATCGCGGGACTCATCGCCGTGAATCGCGAAAACCTGATGACGTCAGTCCCCGGCATCTTTGCCGGCGGCGATTGTGTTTTTGGCCCGCGCCTGATCATTGACAGCGTTGCTGACGGCAAACGCGCCGCCGCGGGCATTGACGAATTTCTGCGCGGCACAGAAGCCCGCCGATCCTATGCTTGAAGTGGAAGTTCTGGACCGCCACCAGATGATCACCAACTACATGGAGATCGCGCGGCAATCTGTTCCCATGCTGCCGCTGGAACGGCGCACCGGCATGACGGAAGTTGAAATCGGCTTTGACGAGCAGACAGCCATTGCAGGAAGCCCAGCGCTGCCTGCGCTGCTGGATCAATACAGTTTTTGAAGGCACCGAAGTGGACGGCAGCGAATGCATTCTTTGTGGCGGATGCGTTGATGTTTGTCCCGAGCAGTGCCTGGAGCTGGTGCCGCTGCAGGAATTTGAATTTCCCGAGCCGGTGATTTGCCCACCTTGAGACAAAATGAAGCTGCATATGGAGTCGAGCTGCGCGGCGTTGCCGTGCAGGAACTTGGCGGACAGGAACGTCATCGGCTCGGTGATGGTGAAGGACGAAACTCGCTGCATCCGCTGCGGACTGTGCGCGCTTCGTTGTCCCGTGAATGAAATCACCATGGAAGCGTTTCATTTCAAATCGGCCAGCAGCACCGGCCTGATTCCGATCCAGTCATTTGATTTTCACCCGTGAACCAGTGATCAAGGAGCAGCAAATGAGCAACGTAAATTCCCAGGCTTCGCCCGACGCGCACGCGCCACGCGACGGCGAGCTGAAAGACAGCAGCCGCAGAGAGTTCTTTGCCAAGGTGGGCATGGGGTCACTGATTGTGGCGGCCGCAGGGACCGGGTTGTTCTCTTACGAATATTTCTCGCCCAACGTGTTGTTTGAGGCTTCTCCCATTATCAAAGCCGGCAAGCCCGACCAGTTTCCAGCCAACACGGTTACGCTTGATCCGCAGAGCGGAATTTATCTGATCAATGGCGCCAAAGGGTTTTATGCGCTGGGAGCCATCTGCACGCATCTCGGCTGCCTCACTGCGTGGAAGCCGGAGCTTGGATTTGATTGCCTGCCCATGCCATGGCAGCCGCTTCAATCGTGACGGTGTAAAGGTGGCCGGGCCTGCGCCGCAACCGCTTCCGTGGCTGAAGGTCTGGCTCAGCGAAGATGGCTACCTCATGGTGGACCGCTCCACCACCTTGAAAGAACAGGAATTCGTGAAGGTATAAAGCATGGCAACACAGTCAAAGCAGAATTCGAGCGCGATCGGAACACGCGAAGCGTGGAGGACGATATTCCGCAGCGGCAGCGGCTCCAGCAATCTGCATCGCTCCCAGGCTGTTCAGCAGAATGTCTTCCTGCACCTTTTCTCGGTGAAGGTGCGCTCGCGCGTACTGGACTTCAGTCCCACATGGTATCTGGGCGCGCCACACTGAGCACGTTCTTCATCCTTGTCGGCACCGGCATTCTGCTGATGTTTTATTACCATCCATCCGTGCCGCAGGCTTATGCCGACATGAAAGACCTGCAGTTCGTGGTGGCGTCCGGCGTGTTCCTGCGCAATCTGCATCGCTGGTCAGCCCACGCCATGGTTTTTCTGGTGTTCGCGCACATGTTCAAAGTTTTCTATCGCGGTGCGTACCGTCCGCCACGCCAGTTTAACTGGGTCATCGGCGTATTGCTGCTGCTGATCACTTTGCTGCTCAGCTATACCGGCTATCTTCTGCCCTGGGACCAGTTGGCGTACTGGGCCGTGACGGTTGGCTCAAACATCGCGAAGGCCGTGCCAGCTCATGGGCAAGCAGATCAGATTTTTGATGCTGGGCGGCAATGAAGTAAATGCCAACGCTCTGCTGCGTTTTTATGTTCTGCATTGCGTGATTCTGCCATTGGTGGCCGTGCTGCTGATCGCGGTCCACTTCTGGCGCATTCGCAAGGATGGCGGTCTTTACGTTCCGGAGAAGAAGCAGTGAAAGACGCAACCAAAACTCAACCCGAAGCCGCGAAGCCAGCGGAAGCGAAGTCACCAGACGCCAAGGCGCCGGATGTAAAGAGGCAGGCTGAAGTGCAGTCCGACGTGCGCAAGAATCCGCGGCGCATTGCCTTTATTCTTCGCCGCACGTCGCCGCAGGTGAGAACGCAGGATGACGAACGCGTAATGACGTATCCGGCGGCTTTATCGCACTTCGTTATCGCCATGGAAGTTGTGTTCCTCGCTGCTGGTGTGGGTTTCGCTCATCGGCAATGCTCCCCTGGAAGGGCTTGCCGATCCCATGCACACGCCGAATCCAGCCAAGGCGCCCTGGTATTTTCTGGGCCTACAGGAGTTGTTGCATTATTTCCCGCCCATGGTTGCCGGGGTGCTGATCCCCGGACTGGTTGTGGGTGCGCTGGTGGTGATTCCATACTTCAACATCAACATTGAAGCCGATGGCCTGTGGGCGCGCCCTGAGCAGCGCCGCACAATTATCGGCTCTGTGATCGGTTTCGCGGTGATCATCTTCGTCTTATTCAGCATGGGACAGTTCGGTCACAGCGCGGTTGCCGGAGCCAGGCTGGACAAGGTGTTGGACCTGATTATGCCGATTGTTCCCACTTTGCTGGTGGGCGGCGTTCTTCTGCTCTCGTCACGATATTCAGCAGCGTCGCCGAAAGCGGTACAGCGCTGGCTGGCAGCGCGCCCACTCTCATTCTGGATCATGACCTGGTTTCTGGTGGAGCTGATTGTGCTTACCGCAATCGGGACATTCTTCCGCGGACCCGGATGGTCATGGGTGATGCCCAGGAACAGTTGAAAGTTATTGATATTCGGAGAAGCTAGTGACTGATGAAAACAAACCCGGACCGTTACGCAGCCGCCCATCGCTTCGAGAAGTTGCGATGTTTGGCGTGGTCAGCGTTGCCTTGCTGGCTTCTTTGGCGGTTGCTCCCGCGAAGAACTATTTCAGTGACTGGCGGCATTACCAAAAGACTTACCTGAAGCTTGCCAGCCAGCGGCAGAGCGGAACGCTGGTGAAGAGCTTTCATAGCGGCGTGCGCCAGACATGGATAGCAAAACTCGGCGTGGTGGATCGCTGTGAAAGCTGCCACGTCAACATGAATGGCGCGCTGGTGGGCGCGAGCGCGCAACCCTTCAGGAAACATCCGCCGATCCCGCATACTCTGGACGAGTTTGGCTGCGTTATTTGTCATCGCGGACAGGGGCCGGCCACCTCAGTGGAAGAAGCGCACCATACCACCGAAGCCTGGGAACAGCCGCTGTTGCCGGCACGGTACGTTGAATCAGGCTGCGGACAATGCCATCTGGGACCTTTAGAGGGCGCGCCGCGATTGAACGAAGGCCGCAAGCTGCTGGCCAGCCAGGGATGCGTACGTTGCCACACAGTTACGCAGCCGGACGGAACCAGGTTGAAGGCAACCGACGATCCGCCATCGCTTGAGCACATTGCGGAAAAGACCGGCCGTGAATGGATTTTTGCCTGGATCAAGAATCCGCAGGCTTATGCGGCCTCGGCCACCATGCCCAACTTCCAGTTGAGTGACCAGGACGCCAGCGATATCTCAGCTTTTCTGGTCGCGCAGAGCAAGCCTTCTCCGGCTTCACGCGTAACTTTGAAGCAGGCGGCGGAAACCTCAGCGCCTGATGCTACCCAGGGCGCCACGTTGTATGGCACTTCCTTCTGCTCTTCCTGCCATGCCGTGCAGAATGAAGCGGGCAATCTGGTGGGCGGCAACGCTTGGCCCTGAGTTGACGAGGGTAGGAAGCAAAGTCAATCCAGACTGGCTTCGCCGCTGGTTGAACAACCCGCATGACTACTATGCGGAAACGCTCATGCCGCACTACCGGCTGGATGATAAGCAGCTCAGCCTGTTATCAGGATTCCTGCTGAATAAGAAGGATGCTGATTTCCTGGCGAATGTTCATCTGTCCGCCGCCGATGCCGACGCCGTGGCGCGAGGAAAGAAGCTGGTTACCGAAAGCGGATGCGCCGCATGCCACAAGATCAACGGCGTGAATCCGCCACAGAATTTTGCTCCTGACCTCACCAAGGTTGGCAGCCGGGCGCTGGCGCAAATCGTCTTCGCTCCCGGCATGCAACACAATCTGCCGGATTACATTGCCGCCAAAATCCATGATCCGCGCTCATTCGGCCCGGGATTGAAGATGCCGAAGTTTACCCTGGCTGATCCGCAGATTGATTCGCTTACAACCGCACTGCTGGCCCAGACCGATCGAGCAGCCAGCTTTCCCAAAGAGCTGCTTCTTGCCGCCCAACATGGATCTGATTATCACGCAGGAGGCGATGCGGGACGCCTGATCGAAGATCTTCGCTGCATGAGCTGCCACGCCATCAATGGCAATGGCGGTGACATGGCTCCTGATCTCTCCAAAGAGGGCAGCGCCGTGCAACGAGCGTGGCTGGAAGATTTCCTTAATAACCCGAACACGCTGCGGCCCGCGCTCATCCGTCGCATGCCGAAGTTCAATCTCACACCGGCTGAGATCAAGACGCTTTCTGACTATATCGGCTCCGCCTACCTGGCCCCGGGCCTGGATTCGCAGACTGTTGATCCTCACACCCTCACCGCCGATGCCGCGGGTCGAGGCAAGCAGTTGTTCTACTCGCGATACGGCTGCAACTCATGCCACATTGCCGATTACAAGAATGACAAAGGTTATGTCGGCCCGGCCTTGGCTGCAGTCGGCAATCGCCTCACGCCGGGATGGACGTACAAGTGGCTCAAGAATCCCGCATCACTTCGCCCCGGAACCATTATGCCGAACTTCGCGCTGAAAGATGATGAAGCGCGCGATCTCACGGCGTTCCTGATGACGTTGAAAGCAAAGCAGGGAGGTGGCAAATGAAACTTCTCCGCATAGCGTCTTTCGCGGCTGTGATGGCGCTGCTGGCGGGATGCTCGCATACCGCTAAACAAACGCAGAAGCCTGCGCAGTTCGGGGCGCAGATCACGGAAGTGAGCGGCAGCAAGCAGACAGCGCAGGTAGGATCGGCGCTGCCTCAGCCGGTGGTTGTGCAGGTGAACGGCGCTGACGGAAATGGCGTTACCGGAGCCCTGGTTACCTTTCACGGTGAAGGGATGCAGTTTACGCCGGCCCAGGCGCTCACTGATTCAAGCGGCCAGGTCTCCACCAGCGTGCAGATGGGTTTCGATAATGGGGATTATCAAATGATTGCCGAAACGCCCAAAGCAGGTGGAGGAGCCAGCGCGCTTACTCTCCGCGAAATTGCTCTTGGTTATGAAGAAACGCTGGGCAAGACAGTGAATGACCAATACTGCATACGCTGTCACGATTCTGAATCCACGGCCGAGCGCGTATCCAATCTGGACAATCTTTCTCCCGCGCCGCATCAATTCGTTGACGGCGCGACTTTGAATCGAATTTCTGACGCCGATTTGAATAACATGATTGCTCATGGCGGGCCGGCACTGGGCAAGTCGCCGCAGATGCCCGGTTATGCCGCCACTCTCAAGCCGGCGGAGATTCACGCCGTGATTGCTTACATCCGCACCATTGCTGATCCGCCGTATCAAACGTCTGGAGTGAAATATGGGAAATAAGTCCGCTGTTTTATGCGCAATATGCCGCAGTTCCGCGTTTTATTCTGTTGAGCTTGTCCTGCGCTGCCCAGGTGTTGCCTTTGGGAAAAGTGAGCGATCCGGCTGCCCGGCTCCTGCAGCAGCAATACATTTCCCAACTGCAGCAGCTCTCTTCCGCCGCGTCAACGTTGCGCTTCCCGTTTCCTTTTTACTTCAGCCAGGCGCTGGACGTTGACGAGGCGAAGCAGAAGCTGCTTCCCAAAGGTTCAATCCACTTCGACAACTTCAACGGACAATCCGTGATCGCCATCACCGGCAACTATTACATTTCATACTCCACTGACATGGTCACGCCCAACCAGCGCGCCCGCAGAACGTATGAAGACGTGGTCCTGCCTCTTCTGAAAGTCGCGGTAGGGAAGATCGATCGCAACGTCCCCATTGACGGTTACGCCTTTGAGATTGCTCACCATGTGCGCGGCCAGGTGCTGAAGGTGGATACGGAAGGCGCTGAGAACCTGATGATCATGTTCCCCCGCACCGTGGCCGAACGGCTGGTGCAGGGCAAAGACACTGAAAGCCAGCAGGCAGCCCTGCTTGACAGCGAAGTCTATCTCAACGGGGAACCGCTCTCTCTCTGGCTGACCGATGAAGCGCTCCCGTTGCAGTAACAGACCGGTACCTGGCACGTCATAATAAGGATAAGAATGCGGCAAAGAAAACTTTAGCCGAGCCGGTTGAACCCGGGACACTGGTAAGCGCCAAGCTGGTTCCGGAATCCGAGCTGCTGACGAAAATACGCGAACACAAGAATGCTCCGCGGGACGTCTCACCACTGCAACTGGAGAAGCTGCAGACTAAATATGACGGCACCGTGCGCAGCCTGAGTGATGATCTGAAGCCGCAGGCGCATTTTGTGGATTACGCGCCGCCGGCCTTTATCGCTTTCCATGACGGCGCCTACCTCCAACTCAGCATGAATACGGAATCTGGACCAGCCGGCAGGTCCGTCACAATACCGGGCGGCTGCGCTGGCCTTTGACACGCACATCTCGCATATCCTGCGGGCGGTCTCAAAATACTTCCATGACAATCCGCAATTCGAAGGCGTGGATTTCAGCACCACGGTGCGCCAGCCCGGGCAGGCGAACAGCCGGTCAGTTGAGTACGTGGTCAACTTTCCCGCTTTGCTGTGCTATGAAAAATATGAATGCACCGGCCAGGAACTGATCAACCGCAGCATTGTGCTGATCAACGGAGAGCGTGTGGCACTGGACCTGCAGAAGGCTGAGGCCGAAACCGTGGCAGCGACACAATAAAGCGTTACAAACGAGAAATGGGCGGCATGGGGCGCCAGTAATCAAGACGGGCTTCATGTCGTTTTCTTTGGCTGGAAATGTCTCTGGAACATATCTCCGGCAGCTTCTCACCTTTTGCCACCTTCAACGGACATGCAGTGGCCGGCCTGTGCCATAATTGATGCTTCGTCCCATGCCCAATTCCAGTATGCCAACGCCTCCTTCACCCGGCGAGAACGCCGCCGATAGCAACGAATCCTTCAACGAGATCCTCTCGCAGTTTGAGAAGAGCCATCAGCATAAAGCCGATGATGGCAGCCGCCGCATGGAGGGCACCGTGGTCAGCATCACGGCTGATTCCGTGCTCCTTGATATCGGCTACAAGACGGAAGGCATTCTCCCCCTGGCCGATTTTCAGGCGGCGGGAGAAACCGTTAAACCTGGCGATAAGCTTGCCGTCTCAGTGAAAGGCCGTGATCCGGAGGGCTATTACACGCTGTCACGCTTTAAAGTCGCGCGGCCAAAAGACTGGTCGTCACTGGAGCGGGCGTTTGCTGATAAAGAAGCAATTATCGGCACTGTTACCGGCGTCATCAAAGGCGGACTCAGTGTGGATGTTGGGGTGCGCGCATTCATGCCGGCTTCGCGCAGCGGTGCACGTGAGGCGGGCGACCTGGAAAAGCTTGTGGGCCAGGAAATTCGTTGCCGCATCATCAAGCTCGATGTAACGGAAGAAGACGTTGTGGTAGATCGTCGAGTGGTGGCGGAAGAAGAAGCCCTTGGGATCAAAGAGCGGCGTTATTCGGAAGTGCGGGCGGGAGACATTGTGCAAGGCACGGTACGCAGCCTTACTGATTACGGCGCTTTCGTGGACATTGGCGGCGTGGACGCACTCTTGCACATCGGCGATATTGCCTGGGCGCGCATCAATAAGGCGGCGGATGTTTTGACCGCCGGGCAGCAGGTTGAAGTGAAGGTCCTGCGTGTTGATACCGATAAGCAACGGATTTCCGTGGGCATGAAGCAGCTTCAGCCCGATCCCTGGGATACTGCCGGCGAAAAGTACAAACCGGGCGAGCGCGTTCGCGGCACGGTTACACGCATCATGGATTTTGGCGCTTTCGTTGAGTTGGAATCGGGATTGGAAGGCCTGATTCATATTTCTGAGATGTCCTGGGCCAAAAAAGTCCGTAAAGCCGAGTGATGCCGTGAAGCCCGGCGAGACCGTGGAAGTGGTGGTGCTGGGCGTGAACATCGGTGAAAAGCGTATTTCGCTGGGACTGAAGCAGGCCCTGGGCGATCCGTGGAGTGAAGTGCAGCAGAAGTTTCCGGTGGGATCGGTGGCGGAAGGAACCGTGACGAGCCTCATGAAGTTTGGCGCGTTCGTGCAGTTGGCCGAAGGCGTGGAAGGAATGATCCACGTGGGCGATATCAGTGCAGAGAAGCGCATCAACCATCCTTCCGATGAACTTCGGGTAGGCCAGATGGTGAAGGCGCAGGTGCTCGAAGTGGATACGGCAAAACGGCGTGTTCGTCTCGGCATGAAGCAGATGGTGCCCAGCAGCCTGGACGAATACATTGTGGAACATAAGGAAGGTGACGTGGTCACGGGCCGCATGGTTGATGTCTCCGGCGACTGGGCCCGGGTTGAGCTGGGTGAAGGCGTGCAGGGCAACTGCAAGATCTCCGCCATGGCGCAGGCAGCAGAAGAAAAGCCCCAAGCCGGCAGCGGGAAGGCGGATCTGTCTTCGCTCAGCTCCATGTTGCAGTCGCGCTGGAAGACGGGTGACACCGCCACCAGTAAGAAGCCGAGCGGTTTCCAGCCTGGGCAAATTCGTAGCTTCCGCATCTCGCGCCTGGATCCAGCATCAAAGAAAATTGAGCTCGAACTGGCCTAAGTCCATGGTGGCTTTTTTTTCCATTCTCGCGATCGGCTTTTTTCTGGGCATGCGTCACGCTACTGATCCCGACCACGTGATCGCCGTTACCACAATCCTCAGTCGCCAACGCAGGCTGGGCCGCGCTGCCCTGACCGGCGCTTTCTGGGGCGTGGGCCATACGCTCACCATCCTCGTGGTTGGCAGCGCGATTATTCTGTTTGGTGTTGTGATACCTGCCCGGCTCGGGCTGAGCATGGAATTGTCCGTTGCCTTAATGCTGGTCATTCTGGGGCTGATGAACCTGATTTCATTCTGGCGAACCGCGAAGAATATCTCGCCTGACAATCAGCGCTCGACCAAATCAGAGATCGTTCATGCACATCCGCACGCGCACGGTGACTACATTCATACCCATCCCCACGGACACTCACCGGAAGCGCATCCGCACCGCAATGATCGCACGCCGCTGGCGTTGCTTGATCGCCTGTTTGGCCGCATTGGCCTCTACCAGCAACTGCGACCGCTGATTATCGGGATTGTCCACGGGCTCGCCGGCTCGGCCGCCGTCGCGCTGCTGGTGCTCACCACTATCCGCGACCCGCGCTGGGCCGTGGCATACCTGCTGGTTTTCGGAGTGGGCACGGTGGCGGGTATGATGCTGATTACCATGAGCATCGCATCGGCATTCAATTTCTTTGGATCAAGACACAAGAGCTTCCCGCGGATGCTGGGGCTGGCATCAGGATTACTGAGCCTCGCCTTCGGTGTGTTCCTGGTTTATCAAATTGGCTTTGGCAACGGCTTGTTCACCGGGCATCCCCAATGGACGCCACGATGAGCGACATGTCATGCGCTCCGACTTCGCTCACGATGACGAGGCTGGAAATTTTTTATGTCGCTCCGCTAACGCTACGCTCCGGCCTGCCGGCAGCAAGGTAGTGTCTGCCCCCGCGCCTAACCCAGCCCTTATCCCTCAGCGCGCCAGCGCGCCTCGGGAGCGGACTGGGCTAACTTCTGTCGCGCCTACGGCGCTTAGTGCATAGGCAGCCCTGTAGATTATGTGAGATTGCAGCGCCTGAAGACGCAGCATGCTACGTTTCGATTAGAGCCGTCGGCAAAACTTGCACAGCCGAGGGCGGCTGTGCCACACGAGCGTGGCAGATCCAGGAGTGATTTCGCCGAACGCCGGCATCTTTGCGACGATCTGGTCAATTAAACCAGAACCTGCCATTCACAGCGCATCGGAATGCCGCTTCAGGTAAGCCTGCACAAACTTGCAAGAGGGAATTACTTCCAGCTGATTTTGCCGGGCGTACTCCAGGGCAAACTTCACAATTTGTTCACCGACACCTTTTCCGCGTTGGCTGATTGGCACTTCGGTATGCATCAGTTCAATTTGACCAGGTCGTTGTCTGTACGCAAGCAGGCCGATTTCCTGCCCCAGTTTGATTTCAAACTGGCGTTTCTGCGGATTGTTGACCACCATCTGTTCTGAATGCATTCATTCTCAACGGCGCATTGCTGCTTATTGCTGGAACGTATTGCAGGCCGCCACCGTGCCTTGTGACATTCCGCGCTTGAACCAGTCCATGCGCTGGGCAGAGCTGCCGTGCGTGAAGGTTTCAGGACTAACGCGGCCGCGAGTCATGCTCTGTATGTGATCATCGCCAACCGCGGAAGCTGCGCCCAAGGCGCTCTCCACGTCACCGGCCTCCAGCAACTTTCTTTCTTCAGTGGAATGTGCCCATACTCCGGCCAGGCAGTCCGCCTGCAATTCCAGCTTTACTGATAATCCGTTGGCCGAGCCGGGATTTTGTTCTTCCAAGGCATGTACCTTACCTTCGATCCCCAGCAGTTTCTGAACGTGATGTCCCATTTCATGGGCCAGAACGTAAGCCTGCGCGAACTGTCCCGGCGCGCCGAAACGGCGCTGCAACTCGTCATAGAAAGCGAGATCGATATAAACTTTTTCGTCAACCGGGCAGTAGAATGGCCCGCTGGCCGATTGCGCCCTTCCGCAACCAGAGAAGGTGGCATTGCGGAAAAGCACCAGCTTGGCATGGCGATAAGGAACCCCTTGTTCCTGCAGAATCTGCTGCCAGGTCTTCTGCGTGTCATTCAGGACAAAGGTAACGAACTGCACTTCGGGCTGCTCTTTGGCATCGCGATCGGGATCAGGACGAAAACGGCTGTGGGCGCCGCGCCTCCTCCTCCAACACCCAGGAGAGCAAAGAAGTTGCGGTGAAACACCAGGCTGAGAACAAGAAGGATGAGCAGTCCGCCCAGGCCGATGTGAAATCCGCCAAAGCCGCCCCCACCAAAGCCCCCGAAACCGCCGCCACTACTGACCATCGCGGCGATCTTCAACGTCATTGCTGTCACCACCGGGCGTCCAACGCATTACATTTCTCCAGAAATCTTTGGATGCTGATATCAGGAAGATTGTATGGGACGCGCGAGACATTTCCCAACGGGTTACGGTTAGATGTTGCCGGTTGCCGCGACCTTAGCTTTTTGTGACGAAGGTATTTTCCTGGCCCGCGCCGCGCCACGCTTGCGTTCTCTCTTCACCATGGAAACGTAAGGAGCGAAATCCACCTGCATGGTGTGACGAGGAGCATCGCCATAGCGCTGGCGCATGGCCTGGCGATCTCTGCTGATGGCGTGCTGCATTTCCGTAAGGGTTGGCAAAGCGTAATCTCCGACCAGATAATCGGCAATCCACTCACTCTGCAATTCAGCCAGCGGCATGATCGCGCCCAGCGGTTGCAGCAGTCCGATGAAGAAGAGATCACTGAATTGGGGATGAAACACCCGGCAGAAGAGTGGTAGATCATTGTTCGGGGCGGAGATCAGGTCTTTGCGGAAGAAGGGAAAATCCACTTTGTATCCGGTGCAATAAATAATTACATCAACCGGCTCGCGAGAATCGTCAGCAAAGACTACTTCGTTGCCAACCAACTGCCTGATGTTGGTTTTCACCTTGATATCGCCGTGAGAGAGCCGCGTGAGCAGGTCAGCGCTCACGGTGGGATGCGCGTGCAGCAGTGCGTGATCAGGCCTGGGCAGGCCATATTGAGTGACCTCACCCTGTTGCAGGCGAAGCACGAAGTTAAGGATTGTGCGCTGAAGCTTAAAGGGAAACCATTCAGGCACAATGGATTGGTCCAGCGGCCGGCCGAGAATATATTTTGGGATCACATGGAAGCCGCGCCGGACGGAGAGCATGCTGCCGCGGGCAACACGCGAGAGCTCAACCGCGATATCGATTGCGGAGTTACCGAAGCCGACCACCAAGATATTTTTGCCGGCGAATTCTTCCGGCGTGCGATAGTCGTGTGCATGCATGGTCTGGCCGGTGAATTCTCCCGGGAAGGGAGGCTCAGGCCAGCGTCGTGACCAATGGTGGCCGTTGGCGACAATCAATGCGCGGTAACGCTCACGCCTTCCACCCTCGATCGTGAGTTCCCATCCACCACCGGAAAGTGGCTCAGCGCTGGTGACCCTGGCACCAAAGTTGATATGCGGCTTGATGCCAAAATGTCCGGCGTACTGGTCAAAATATTCAGCAATCTGCGCGTGATGAGGAAAATCAGGATAGTGCGCGGGCATGGGGAAGTCTGAATACTGCATTCTGGGCCGTGACGTATTGATATGTAGTGACCGGTAGGCGCTGGACATGCCGTTGGAATTGCCATACACCCAGTTTCCACCAACGCGATCACCGGCCTCAAAGCACTCGAAGGGCACGCCATGTTGTTTAAGCACCTTGCAGGCGGCGATCCCGGAGGACCCCGCGCCGATGATGGCAACCTTGGCCTTGTTATCAGTCATTCTGGTTGGATAGCTTAGCACTTTTTCATTTAGATGCTGAGAGCTACTGGCTGCCCAGGCTCTTGATGAACAGATAGTAGAAGTCCACGCCTGCAAAGAAATCTTTCACGCCGATGCGCTCATCGCGGCCGTGAGCGCGCATATCGTCAATATCTTCGAACACGCCGGGCACGCCGTAAGTAGGAATGCCGGCCAGGCGGAGGAATTTTCCATCGCTGGCGCCGGTGTCCATGGTCGGAACCACTGGGATGCCGCCCTCAAGCTTGCTGCTGAGAGATTCCAATTGATGCATGACTGAGGGATTGATGGGCGAAGGCGGTGCGGCGCCTGACTCATTGGCCACCGTAACGCTTATCCGATCATCCGCCACAACTTTCTTCAGCGTTGCCTGAACGTTTTGGATGGAATCGGTGGGCAGCATGCGGCAATTCACATTTGCGCGCGCGGTCTGCGGCAAGGCGTTGGGCGCGTGGCCGCCTTGAAGGAGTGTTGCCACGCATGTGGTGCGGAGAAGGGCGTTATAGTAGGGCGATTGCGAAAGTCGAGTTACCGCCGCGGGATCGGGTGGCGTCTGGGCCACGGCAGTAAAGTCTGCCGCGACTTTGGGTTCCTGAAGCCGCGCGGTTTGCGCGAAGAAGCTGCGCGTAGTCTCATTGAGCTCGACCGGAAAATCAAATTGTGACAACTTCTCCAATCCCTCGGCCAGTCTGTAAATGGCGTTGTCCTTTATCGGGCGCGAGCTATGTCCGCCGGCGCTCTTCACTTCCAGGGTGAAGTCCACATAATTTTTTTCGCTGGTTTCCACGCCCATTAACACTTTTTTCCCTTTTTGCAGTTCAAAATCGCCGGCATCCGTGTTGATGCAATACTCGGCATCAATCCAGTCACGATGTTCTTTCAGCAGCCATTGCACACCGTTGGATTCGCCGCTTTCTTCGTCCGCGGTGAGCGCCATGATGAAATCGCGTGAGGGGACCCAGCCTTCTTTCTTGAGCCGGAGGAGGTTCGCGATCAGCTCAGTATCACCGTCCTTGTCGTCACTGGTACCGCGACCATAAAAGTAGCCATCAATCTCATTGAATTTGAAGGGATCCAGATTGTTGGACCAGTCCTGCTTCAACGCCTGGACCACGTCCAGGTGGGCCAAAAGAAGGACCGGTTTCCCTGTTCCACGGCCACGATATCGCACCACGATGTTGTGCTTGTTCGGCAATGGACCAGCCACGTGGATATCGTCATTGGAAAATCCAGCAGCACGGAAGCGAGCCGCCACCGCTTCCGCGGCAGTGGTCACGTTGCCGGCGGGCGAGTCAGTGGTGTTGATCTCAATCAATGCCTTGAAGATGTCACGGGCCATTTGCTGGTTGGGAGTGAGAGTGTTCTGTTGTGCGCGCGCGCAGCAGGCAGTGAAAGCGCAAAACAAACATACGACCAGCATCTTGAACTTCATCCGTGTGGACGTCTTCATGCGAGTGGACCCCTCGGGGAATTAATTGGCGTGCAAGGCAGCAATTATAAGGGGTGGCAGCAATGGCGAGCGACGCGGCCGCATCCTATGGATGCAGCGTTGCCGAATTGGCGGCGCGAAGGAGTTGATGTGGCCCAAAAAGCGCCGCGGAGAAGATGGAAGTTCTCAAAACGACACGGCTTGTCACTGGTAGTGATGGCAATCCTGCTGTTTTGGATCGTGATGTACCACTTCAGTGATGAGCAGGGGCACTGGGGATCGTTCTTTGGCAATGCGATAGCCGATTGGTCCGGCGTCCTGCTGATGGTGCTGGCGACCAAGCATCTGTATGAGAAGCACTCAGCGGAAAGCAAGAAGGAGCCACGGGAGAAGCATGCCAGCAAGGCGGTGAAGCTTATTCGCGAGCACTCTCTCAGCATTTTTCTGATCGTCACCGGCGCAGGCTGGGTTGCGCTGTTTGCTCATTCCAATCCTCAGGGAAAATGGGGCCAGGTGGTGGGCAACATTGTCTCAGAGTGGACGCAGGCGCTGGGTCTGGTGGTGTTGACGAAAAAGCTGATCGAAGCCGGCTCAGAGGAGAGCGGCAAAAATGACTAAGAAACCGCTACGCGCTCTTACCTGATCTGCAGGCTATCGAGCATTTTCTGATACGTGGGACGAAGCTGATTAAAATCGCGCTCCGGCGCAACAAATACCACATACATCAGCTCGCCTTTTGGACCCGGCAAAGTTACCAGCCAATCTCTTTCCGGAACAGCCTGTCCGTTTTGCTGAATTGGAGAAGTGCCGGAGAGATAAACGGAACGGCCCTGCTGACCATTCACCTGAATATTGGAAGGCGATGAGTAAACCTTCATGCCTGGGTTGTCTTTTTGCAGTTGCTGCACCAGTTGATCAGTCGCCTGGTCAAGCTGACTGGCATCAAGATTTGCCGCCGATATCATTGCTCCGTAAGCGATCCCGTTTTGAGCAACCCCTTGCTGGGGTGCGATGGTGACCGAGTTCTGAGTGGCGCCAGCTTTCCAGTTATCAGGGTAAGCGATACTCAGGCCCGATTGCTGAAACTGCGTAAACCTGCTGCTTGGCTGGACCTGCTTATAGGAAACGTTGCTCAAATTGCCGGGCGATTGCGCTTCACCGGGGCTGCTGCTGTTCTGACCGTTGGGCGCATTGGCAACGCTGGGAGGAATGGCGCGGTTCTTCTGGTTCTGCTGGGCCCAGATTTTCTGCTTGGCTCCAGCGTCAATCTCCTGTGCAGTGTAGGTTTTCTGTGATGCCGCAAATTGTTTGGCGCTCACAAAATCATTGGTGTTCGCGGTGTAGCTCTTGGGGGGCCATGGTGCAATCTCCTTTTGGATGGCTTCCTGGCGATTTCCGGGATTCGGGTGATCGCTGAGCAACTGCGGTCCGCCATTGCCGTACTTCTGCTCCAGCTTGGTGAAAAAGTCCGCCATGGCCTTGGGATTGTAGCCGGCCTTGTACATGATGATGGCGCCCACGGAATCCGCCTGCGCTTCATCGTGGCGAGAATATTTCATCAGCAGGGTGCCCGCGCCGAACTGGATTCCCATGCGCGCCAGGTTCCCCGCTACGCTTCCACCCAGGACGGCTCCCGCCAGACCGGCAACAATCTGCGCGACTGTGGCTTTTGGGGCCTGCTTTGCCGAATGCTGCATGTAGACGTGCGACATTTCATGGGCCAGCACGCCAGCCAACTCAGCTTCATTATCGGCAGCCTGGATGGTGCCGAGATTTACAAA
Source organism: Terriglobia bacterium (assembly GCA_963824835.1). Classification (GTDB taxonomy): domain Bacteria; phylum Acidobacteriota; class Terriglobia; order Terriglobales; family Acidobacteriaceae; genus Angelobacter. Next base: position 50,868 of record CAWGRA010000006.1, read on the forward strand.
TATCGGCCCTCCAGGTAGAGCAAAAGCGTTGATGTCCGCGGCGGGCACCACATGGAACTGATAGGGCCAGGAACGATCGGCAGGAATAACGGCTGCCAACTTCTTTCCCAGTTCCTGAACGTACCGCGTTGCCGGATTGGAATCGGGCAGCACCGGCATCTGTTGATAGACCTCACCGGCAGCCTGCAATCCAAGTTGCTCCTGCTGCTGGCGGCTCATGCCGGGCTGGCCGGGATCGGGCAGCGTTGGGGTCGAACTCTGGGTGGATGCCTGAGCCGGAATCGCCATGAGTATGGCTAGAAGAATGGCCAGCGGCCGGGCAAGAAAATTGCGTGCGTTCATAATGGTCCTTTTTAACTTGTGCAGGTATGCAGGGGCCGACTACGTTGCACTATTAAGATGCAACCCTGAAATATAGAAGATGTCTCGCGGGCTGCTAAGCAGCCAGCAATTTGCAAATGGCAATTAGCAAAGCCCATTGCAACGGGCAGCTTCTATGTGCATCTTGCGCCGCAAATATTGAGAATTGCGCAAGTGTAAAGGCCGCGATAACATTCCTCGCCATGGGCAAAGACACGCTTGCGTTGCCGGCCATACTGGATAAACTCGAGGCTCATTACGGACCGCAACAGGTCACCTGGCCCACTGAACCGTACGATTTTCTTGTCTGGTGGCATTGCGGATATCCGGCGAGCGACACTGCGTGCGCAAAAGGCTGGAAATCACTTACTACAAGCATTGGGATGGAACCGAAACAACTTCTGGCCGCTCCCACGGACGTGCTTTGTTCGGCGCTCAAAGCCGGGGGAATGGTGCCTGAAGTTCGCGCCACCCGTCTGAAAGAAATTGCGGCACGCGTTCAACATGAGTATGGAGGCGACTTACGCTCTGCACTGATCGGGTCGCTGGAAAGTGTGCGCAAGATGCTGAAGAAGTTTCCCAACATCGCGGATCCGGGCGCGGACCGTATTCTTCTCTTTTCCGGTATTGCTCCCATTGCCGCCGTGCCGTCAAACTGTCCGCACGTCCTGGTCAGGATTATTCATGGTCTGGAGCGTGAGAATTATGGAGTGACTTATCGCGAAGCGCAGGAAGCGATCGAGAACGAAACTGCGCCGAAGGCAGATGCCCGGGTTCGAGCGTATCTAGTAGTGAAGCATCATGGGCAGACGCTATGCAAGCGCACCAAGCCTAAGTGCGACCAATGTCCAGTTTCCGCGCACTGCGCGTATTATGCGGGGAAGCGTCGCGGCCGGTCAGTTTCGGCCTGAAGTCAATCACGCAGAGAACGCAAAACGACCGCTACGCCTTTCCACAAAAAATCGTGCGCCAACCTACGCCGTGGCGTTGGTCGAAGCGCTTACCAGTCGCGACTCCACCGGCTCCCAGAAGCCGTCCCAAACGCGGCTACGCTCGGTGGCAACCATCAGGATCAATGTGCCTTCATCTTCATCAAAGGCCCGGCCGGTCTGGCTCGCGCTCCAGCAGGCCCTTGGCGTGCAGCCGGGACACGATGGTGACCACCGTGCTGTAGGACAGGTCCACCAGCTGGCGCGGGCGGCAGGCGCTCGCGTACCTGGCCCGGGGTCAGCGGCGCTTCCGCGGCCCGCAGCACGGCCATCGCCTCGGGCTCCAGCGCCCCCGCGGGGCGCCGGGCGACCCGGGGCGCGTCCGGCCGCCGTCGGCGGCCATTCCACGGCCCCTCCCTTACCGAATAGCTTCTACAGTCCTGTAAATGTTCTACAGTGTCCTGTAGAACAACGGCGGATTCGATTATGACATTACGGCACGCCGGTCGTACCCTCACCTAAAGGGGACCTGGCATGACGCATTTGACCTACCTGCAGGCCGCGGTCGTCGGCCTGATCCAGGGCGTGTCCGAAATGTTCCCGGTCTCCAGCCTCGGCCATAACGTGCTCATCCCCGCGGTGGTCGGCGGCGGTGGGAAGCCGACCTGAACGTGGCCAAGGCGGAGTCGCCTACCTGGCGTTCATCGTCGGGCTGCACGTGGCGACCGCACGGCGCTGCTCGTCTACTTCTGGCGGGACTGGGTCAGGATCATCCGCGGCCTCATAACCTCGATCCGCTATCGCGGGGTGTAAACCGCCGATGAGAGGCTCGCCTGGATGATCGTCCTGGGCACGATTCCCGTCGGCATCGCGGGCACGTTGCCGAGGACCGTTCCGGGTCCTGTTCGGCAAGCCGGCGCTCGCGGCGGTGTTCCTGGCCGTCAACGGCGTCATCCTGATCGCCGGGGAGCGGTTCCGGCGCCCGGACTCGCCGTGAGGCCGACGAGCGCATCGCGGCCAGCCTGCAGGCGGAACTAGTCATGGCGGGTGGCCGCGCGGCGGCTCACGCGCGGACCCCGGGGCCTGCCCACCCGGCCACGGACGGCCAGCATGACGCTGAGCCAATTGCCGACCGAAGTCGGCGCTGGCGGCGGTATGGCTTGGGCGATGTCGGATTATCCACATGCACGGTCTTCGCCGCCGGCAAGGCTCCGTTGGTGTTGTACGAAAAAGATAACGACGTCGGCGAGACCGTCGGAGGATCCACGATGTTTTCGGTCACCGTGAAAGTCACCGGCACAGTCACTTTCGTTCCACCGGCTGTCACAACAACTTCGCCCTCGTATGTTCCTGGAGTCAACAACGTGGCATTGGCCGTCACGACCACGTCCGCCGGGGCGATACCAGTGGAAGGGAGAGCGCGCAGCCAGCCGCCGTTCCAAACGGCCTGGTAGGGCAATCCTGGGGTCGGACTGGTGATAGCGAGCGTCTGCGCGTCGGGTAGCGGTCCACCTTGCTTCTGCGTGAAGGCGAGCGAAGTCGGAGTCAACCGAACTCTCGCCGCCGGTGGAAACGATGTCGTAGGTAACGTTGATGGTCGTGATGGAGCTGCCAGTATTTAACGTAATAATGCCGGAATAGCTGTTGGTTCCAGCCCATCCGGCTTAACACCGACATTATTAAGGCGGCTGGTGGTGTCGTTCCGGTCGTCGGCGACACGAGCAGCCAAGGCTTGTTCGAACTGGCGGTGAACGACTTGGCTCCAGGGCTATCAATCGACTCGGGATTGATTTGTTTTCGCGTCAGTCCGTGTAATATCTGTACAAAATTCAAAGATCATAAGGGCGAGGCCGTGACTGTATCGGATCCGCCAACGATGAAATGTTGAGTGTGATCGGTATGGTGACGATTGTACTGGCCGCGTCTATTGAATGCTTTGATAGGTATCGGCAGCCAGACCGGCGGGATTTACCGACACCGCTATGGAGCCAGGCGCGCTTCCTGTCGTTGGCGTGACAGACACCCACGAATCTCCAGCAGTCGCGTGAACGCAGTGACATTCAGAACTCAACTGGATGACTTTGGGGCCCGGGACTTCGCCGCCGACCGTGTAGTTAAACGTCCATTCGTTGGGAGTAGCGGTTATCGCCGATCCACCGCTCCCACCGCCACCATTACTTTCAGAAACCGTAAACGTGATAGTGATGCGTTTGACGCCGCCGTTGCAATGGTGACAAATCCTGTGTGCGTACCCACAGTCAAGGGCAGAGCGGGAGCTGTGGCGATCGTTATGGTGGGCAGCGTAGTCCCGAAATCTTGATCGAATCCAATCCAGAGGCCGCCGTCACTATAGACTTCGAACTGCTCGCCGGGTGTATTCGACGTCACCTGATCGTACGCGTCTGTCGAGATCCCCCGGACGGCGCTGTGAAATTCACGGTGCTGGCGCTCGATCCGCCAGTCCCGAAGCATACGCGCTACCACTCGCCGCAAGCAACAAAACCGCTAGCAGCGGGAAAGACGTTGTAAGTGCAAACAGAGCTTTGAATCGGGTCATTGTGGATTTGGTATGAAAACGCCTGGAGTTAGAAACAACACGGTTAAACTCACTCTTAATCATTGCGGTATTCATCGCATTAGCACAATAGTTCGAAGTACTTCCATGACGGTCATCGGTACCGATTTTGACTGAGCCATTGGTACTGTTACGGTCGCTAACCTATTCTGCTTAGCCCGGACAGTTACACGTAATGGCTTACGGTACAGTCCAGACGCCGCGGGCCTGCCATCCTGAATTGCCGCTGGTCGCGCCGCGGCGTGAACGACCTTAGTCCCGGCAAAAGCAGGTTTAAGGGTCACTTTGATCGGTGAGCGTAGGCTCCGTCCCCAAACCGCCGAGCTTAATCTACTCCGTCCACGATGCACTGACTGTTTTGCATGCTGCCGGAACCCGAAGTCGGAACTACCGGACCGGTCAAGCCAGGAGAAACATCGTTGACCAGGTACAACGCGTTGTCCGCCCGAACATAGCCGAGATAGCACGCAGAATTTCCATCGAGGAACGTGTTGAATAGGACCTGCGCGTGGGTGATGTTCAGCGCGT
>CAWGRA010000007.1:0-200209 GCA_963824835.1 Terriglobia bacterium
AGCTGCCGTTAATAGCCATTTAGAAATTATTATGAAGTGGGGGCGAAGAAAAGAGCAAAATGGAGCTGACAGCTTGTAAACACCAATACGGAGACACGCGGGCACAGAGAAGATCTGCTGATCGGGTGATCTGGTGATCGGGGGGAGTTTGTTTGCGCTCCGACTTCGCTCAACATGACAAAGGCCTGCTCCACTGAGCCGATGCCCTTAAAGTCTTGTCATGTTGAGCGGGGAGGCGCGCGGAAAGCCGCGTCTCGGAGTCGAAACATCCCGAGGATGCTGACTCCAAAAATGCGGATTAGGGGATTTTTCTGAGAGACTGTCCCCGGAAACGCCTTCCCCGGGGCCCCATTGTTTTTCGTTACAACCGGCTGCACCGGGATGTTTCGACTGCGTCGTCGCATGCGCTCCGACTTCGCTCAACATGACAGAGGGAGAGAGCATTCACCGCTCTCCGCAGCCCTGAAGGCCTGCTCCACTGAGCAGATGCCCCTAAAGTCTTATCATGTTGAGCGGAGAAACGCGCAAAAAGCCGCGTCTCCGAGTCGAAACATCCCGAGGATGCTGACTCCAAAAATGCAGATTCAGGGAATTTTCTCGAGACTGTCCCCGGAAACGCCTTCCCCGGCCCCATTGTTCGTTACAACCGGCTGCACCGGGATGTTTCGACTGCGTCGTCGCATGCGCTCCGACTTCGCTCAAGATGAAGGGGAGAGAGAGCATTGATCGCAGCCCTGAACGCCTGCTCCGCCAATGAGACCAGCACTTAGCCATTAGCACGTAGCCATGACGTGGCTCACAGCTGGCACCTGGATTCAAGGATGGAAGCCGGCACCTGGCAACCAGGGATGAAAGCATGGAATAAAATTGGGCCTCCTTCACGACAATTGTCTTAACCAGTTGGACACTATCTGGTTACAATGGCTTGCTTTCTCCGTCTAATGGGAGCTTTTCCGAAACAACACATAGCCTGAATCGCAAGCTTCTGCTGGAAGCGCGTTCAGGAGCAGGAAGGTATCAAGAATGTCTAACGCACAGCTTCGCAGGTGCTGTTGATGGCAGGGGTTCTGTGCTGGGGAGTGATTGGGTTTTCACATACTGGTTTCGCTCAGGCGGACTCACAGGCGCAGGCTACCAAAATGCCGCCTGCACAACCTAAAGCGAAGCCGGTATCGGCATCGGCCAAAACAACTCCCAAACTGACTGACGAACAGAAGCAGGGATACGCATTGCTGGAGACCTCTGAAGCGAGTTCCAGGGGCCTGGAAGCGCCCATGCGCACCTATGGCCTGATGCAGATTGCCACGGCCTATCCGACGACCGGAAGTGAAACGAAAAAGACGCGGGAGCTGCTGCGCGATGCGTTCACATCGTCTCTGGAAATACACGATGACAATGAGACGAAGCAGGAACTGCAGACGGAAATTTTCCGCGCTCTGCTGCCGCTATCGCAGGATGACGTGGAAGAGCTGCTATCCCAGGCGGAACCAAAGGTCCGCAAGGTAACGTCTGAGCAGATGATCCGGACATACACGAGCAAGAAGCAATTTGAGAAGGCCATTGATCTGGTGAACCAGGTCACCTCATGGGATGAGTTCCCTTATGCCAGCGCAAGCGGTCTGATTGATGCGCTGCCGGCTGACATGACGGCGGAAAAGCAGGGCCTGCTGGTGCAGGCGGTGAACAGCTACAAGAACCACACGCATAAAGGCATGAGCTTTGGCGAAGGTTCGCTCACGGGCATGATCGTGCGGAACTATGGCGTCGATGAATCCGAAACTGGTGCTGCAGGCGATTGATGAAATTTTGAGCCAGGCCAAAGCCAGTGACGAAAACAGCCACAACAACAATATTTCCATTGGCGGAACTGGCGGCACGGTGAGCTTTACGTCACAGTACGAATATGAGTTGTTCAGCCTGATGCCGGTTCTGGAGCGGCTGGACGAGAGTCGCGCCAATTCCCTGCTACAGGAAAATCAGGCGCTCCAGGCCAAGTTGCAGCAGTTCCCGCAAGGCGCGACGTCCATCAATCCTCCTGCGCCGCCGCAACCAGCCGAAGCACCGGCCAAAGACACGGCGACGACTGAAACAACCCAGAAAAAGAAACCGCAACGTGATACACACCGCCGTATTCTCCGGTGACGCTGCCATGGCGGCCAGGATGCAGGCCGTGCAGGACGCAATGAACAGGACACAAAAGATTGTGGATGAAGCCGAAACCGATCCCGGCGCAGGCGCTGGCCCACGCAACCACGCTTCCGGTTAGCTTGGACGGAATGATTGCGATGTCGCCGCGGGGCAATGCTCTTACGGCGATAGCCAAGGCTGCGGCCAAGAACAATCCGGCGATCGCCAAGCAGGCGTTGGCCGATCTGCGCAAGATTGTGCCGGACATGCCACTGAACATGCAGGCACAGTCATTGCAGTCCGCGATTACCACTTACATTGCGATGGGCGACAATGATGCCGCTGAAAGCGCGATCAGCGAAGGCATAAAAGTAGCCGAGAAACTGCTGGAAAAAGACCTGAATCCTGACGATCCTAACAAGGCCCTGAAAGCATGGTGGCCCTCAGCCAATGCGTATCGCAGCTTTGTGGAAGCGCAGACCAAAATCTCTCGCCAGCAGACGCTTGCGCCTGCTGAAAGAGATCAAGGACCCGGACATTCGCACGATTGAATCCATTACTTATGCCCGCACCATGCTGGGCCTGCCGACCAGGCAAAACCGGATTCAGGAAAAAAGAAAGAGCATGAATCGGACCATGGTCAACGAACGCTAACTGAGGCTCAACTGAGGATGTGCCGATTAAAGGCGACAACGACCGTGCAAACTGTATTGACACGGTGAGGTGGCCTTTGGAGTTTGAATTCACCCTGAGCGGGTGTTAACATCGGCTTTCACTGGAGGTTGGTAAATGTCTGACAGAGACGGTGGCAATAATTTCATGTGGTTCCTTGCGGGCCTGGGTTTTGGCGCGCTGATGGGTGTTCTGTATGCTCCGCGTTCCGGACGCGAGACCCGTGATTCACTGAAAAGCACGGCAACAGAAGGACGCGAATACCTGAAGACGCGCAGCCGTGACGCCAAAGAAACAATGAGCGAATGGGTTGATCGTGGCAAGGAAGTTGTGGGCCGCAGCAAGGAGCAGATCAACTCCGCCATTGATGCCGGACGCCAGGCTTACCGTGAAACCGCGGAAGGCAAGAAGTCCTAAATCAGCACGCAGAGAAAGGCCTGTTCAGGACGAAGGCAATAAGCTTCTCAACAGGCCGCAGCAGGAAGTCCCTTCGATAAAGGAAACCAGTGACTACTGTCGTTGCCGTGTTCGTGATCGTTGCCGCCGTCGCCATTGTTGTGCAGATGGGCATACTGCTTGCCCTCTACATGGCGATGCGGCAGACTGCCAACCGCATGGAAGGCATCGCCGGACGTCTGGAACAGCAGACTGGACCGCTGCTGACCACGGCGACGGCCATCCTGGAAGATGCCCAGCCCAAGATCGCCGAAATTACCACCAACCTTGCCGAATCCACCGCCACGGTACGGGCGCACGTTGCGCACGTGACCGAGGCCTCCGGCGAGATTGTGGAACGCGCCCGCAATCACGCGGCGCGTATGGATGAGTTTGTGGGCAGCGCCATGGGCAAGATCGAAAACGCCAGCGAGATTCTGGAACACAAAGTCCTCACGCCGGTGCGCCGTGTTCAGGGGATTATTGCCGCGGTAAGCGCCGGCCTCGATATCCTGAAAGCCGCCAAAGGTACCCGGAGCAGAGCGCCACGCCATGGTGTGGAAGAAGACGAAGAGATGTTTATCTGATACGTTGGTCACTCGGCTGAACCTGACCACCACATGGCCCCCGGGAGGCAATTTAGCGCCGGCTTCAGGGCTTTGTTCTCTGCCAACTCCGCTTCCGGAAATTTCCAACTCGATTCCCGCGGCCTGAGCCTGTTCCAGTGCTGAACGCACAGGCAGACCGCGAAAGTCGGGAACCAGAGCACCTCCTGCCGTATCGAAGACAAGGGTTCCGCGCACAGGCGCTGATACCGGTGCCATGATGGCGCGATGCGATTTGTTGGCGCGTCTGGTTACAGTGGGATCTTCGCTGATCGAGCCGGCGGCACCGGCGCAGGATTGGCCGTCAGGTCCGGCACGGAATGAATGTTTGCGGATGCCATTTTAGTTGTGGTTGCAGCATGCATTTGATCCGCGCCCGCTGGCGCGTGGCACGTCAGCCGGAACTGATTGGTCAGCAATGTGGTCCGGCGCAGCTTCCGTCATCACTTCGTCTCTAGCCTTGGCGCGCAATTGCAGACGCCGCTTGTCCTGCAACTCAACGTCATGTGGCACGTTGAGATAGCCGAGCACCTGTTGCGCAACCCGCTGGAATACCGGAGCAGCCACGTCACCGCCGCCATCGCGAATGCCGGTTTGGGGAGAATCCAGCACCACCAGCACGCTCATCGCAGGATTATTAATGGGAGCAAAGCCGGCGAACGAGGCAATGTGCAGCTTGTGCGAGTAACGTCCTGTGGCGGCATCAATTTTTTGCGCAGTGCCGGTTTTGCCGGCGGAGCTGTAACCGTCAAGAATGGCTTTTTTCCCGGTTCCGCGAAGCACCACGCCTTCCAGCATGCGCTTCATTTCGGCCGCGGTCATGGGCGAAATCACGCGACGGCCAATCGGCGTCTGATATGAGATCAGTTGCGGCGTGCTGCGCGGCGCCGTTGTTCCGGCGATCACACGCGGCGGAACAGCCACGCCGTCATTGGCGATGGTGGAAATCAGAGAAATCAGTTGCAGCGGAGAAACGCCAATCTCCTGTCCCATGGAAATGGCGCCGATGCTGACCTTGGACCAGCGGCTCACAGGTTTGGTAATGCCGCGGGTTTCTCCGGGCAGTTCCACGCCTGTCTGTCCGCCAAAGCCAAAAGCCCGTATGTAACGGTCAAATCTCTCTTCGCCCAGACGCAACGCCAGCTTGATGGCGCCAACGTCACTGGAGTTTTCCAGGATCTGCGTCACCGTAAGGTCGCCGTACGCTTTGTGATCATGAATACGCAGGCCATTCACGACGATGGACCCCATCTGGCAATCGATCACTTCATCAGGATTCGTCAGCTTCTCTTCCAGCGCTGCTGCGAGCGTAACGATTTTGAAAGTGGATCCGGGCTCATAGATGTCGCTCACGGCCCGGTTCTTCAGTGATTTTGGATCCGCCTCACTCAACAGGTTCGGCATTAAAGGTTGGCCGGTTCGCCAGTGCCAGCACTTCACCTGTACGCGGATTTTCCACGATCACGGTGCCGGATTCGGCCCTGGTTTCATCAATTGCCTTTTGCAGTTCGCGTTCGGCAATGTATTGGATCTTCTCGTCAATGGTGAGGACAACGTTTTCGCCAGGCTCAGGATTTTTCTCCACGCGTCCGAACCAGCGCCGGCGGGCGTCCATGGTGATCAGCATCTTGCCGGGCTTGCCCGACAACCTTGGCTGAAAAACGCGTTCCACGCCGCCCAGGCCCGCATCGTCGAGTCCCACGTAACCAAGCACCTGCGCCGCCAGGCCCTGCTTGGGATAAAAGCGCTTGGATTCTTTCTGGAAGTAGATGCCTTTCAGATTCATGGACCGGACGCGATTGCTGACGCTGTTATCAACCTTGCGCGCCACCCAGGCAAAGGCATGCGACGCGCGCATGCGGTCTTCTATTTCAGATTGATCAGCATCAAGCACGTGGGCCAGAAGCCGCGAGGTGGAATGAATGTCCGGGATTTCAGAAGGGACGGCAAAAATGGAATCCACGCTGACGGTCATCGCAAGCTCGTTGCCGTTGCGATCAAAGATATTGCCGCGGACGGGCGAGACTTCAATGCTGCGCTGCTGTTGTTTGTTGGCGCGCTGGGTCAGGTCGCCATAGTCAACCAGTTGCAGCCAGACCAGCCGAACGCAGATGGCAATCAACCAGAGCCCAAGGAACGCAGCCAGATAAAAGAGGCGATGATTGGCTTTAACTTCGGGAGACTTTGGCGGTGGCTGCCTGCGCTTCATCGCGAGAGATTCTTACCATTTCGTTATGATCAGTCATGGTCTGCGGAGGCGCAGTCCGCAAGTGTTTGTGATGCTGAAGTTTGATCAAAGAGGAATGAGCTCGCCGACTGCGCCGGAAATGAAGTTGGCGGATACCTGAATCGCGATCGCCCATGAGCCCCCGACACGAGAAACGTATGGCGGATCCAGCAGGTTTTCCAGATTCCGCCATTATGGGCCGGACTTATCCGCACCCAATCCCTTAACCCAACAAGCTCAGTGGCTAAAGCCCCGCGGTTCCTGATTTCTGCGACTGGCCTGAAGGCCTGCTGCACTTCGAACGAACAAACCTGCAAGCCGAAAACTACTGGGCCGGTATCACGGCCACAGGTGAAACACGCGCCATCACCGAACTCGAATCCGCGTTCACGTTATCCAGTCGCTGGACCTGTCCGGGAGCGGGAGAATCCAGCCCCATCTGGCGGGCCAGCGTGTCAATCCGACCAGGATCACGCAATCCGGCTTCTTCCAGTTTCAGTGAGCGGTTCACCTCCACCAGGCGATCATGCTCCGTCTTCTGGGCTTCGATTTTGTAGCCGTATTCAATGGCGCTGAAATGTTGCCAGGCATAGAACAGTACGAACAGGAAAAGCGCTGCCACGCTGACGGAGAACATGCGTATCTCTCGCTTGCGACGGGGATCAGCCACTTTCACCACGCGGGAATTATCAATCGTCTTATGAAAATAAAATTCAGGCGTGATTCCCGCCACCGACCGCCGCACGCTTCCGCGCGCGTCCACCGGTGTAATCATTCCCGTAATGCTCATTGCCCCAGCCGACATTTACGCCACCTCAATCGCTTCCCGCCACTGCATCTGGTGCAGCGGATATCTCTCAAACTTTGTTTCCGCAGAAGTCTGCTGCTGACGTGTCTTCTGTTCCACGCGTTCTACGCTGTTGATCAGTTCTTCAATCGTCAGACCTTGAAACATTTCTTTGTCCTCATTTTCTCGAGGGAGCTTTGTTTTTAAATTCCGGGGCGGCGCCGTTAAGACAGGACCCGAAGTTCTTGTACCCAAGTAAGGAGGAAAGCAACGCCTCCCCGGAATCTTGCTGCTCCCGCCTGCCTACCACGGTCAGGCGAGTTTACAAACTCAAACTTTTTCCGCGGCCCGCAGTTTCGCGCTGCGTGACCTTGGATTGCGATCAATCTCTTCTTCCGTCGCCGTCACCGGCTTTTTGGTAAGCACGGTATAAATGCCTGCTTCCCTGCCGGCCCTGATGGCGTCTTTGACGATCCGGTCTTCCAGCGAGTGAAAGCTGATCACCACCAGCCTTCCACCCGGCTTCAGAAGCTTTGGCGCTGCTTCAAGCAACGCCTTCAGATCGTCCAACTCACGGTTTACGAATATTCGGATTGCCTGGAAGGTACGCGTCGCAGGATGAATCTTTTCCCGAGCTCCATGGTCTTTTTTCATTGACCGGAGCGCAGCCGATATGACTTGTGCCAGATGAGCGGTACTTCTTATCGGCCGCGCCCGGACAATGGCTCTGGCGATTCTCCGCGACCTCCTTTCCTCACCGAATTCGTAAATCACATTGGCAAGTTCTTCTTCGCCCATGTGGTTTACCACTTGATCGGCAGTGAGCTCCTCGTGCGGGTCCATCCGCATATCAAGGGGCCCTTCCGCCTGAAAACTGAATCCCCGCGCCGGATCACCGAACTGGAGTGAACTTACGCCCAGGTCAGCCAGCAATCCGTCCGCGATTGCGGGCGGAACATGCTGGCGATCTCGGCGTAACTGGCGTGCAGCAAAGTAATCTTTGGACTAACCCCAGGATGGCTATCACCTCCGACCCGGGAAAGCCTCTGCCGTGCCAACTCCAGCGCGTTGGTATCTTTATCGAAGCCAATCAAATGACCCTGTGCGCCCAGGCGACTTGCGATTTCTAAACTGTGCCCGCCCAACCCCAGGGTCGCGTCGATATAAGTTCCGTCGCGACGGATTGCTAAAAAGTCGATCGCTTCTTTTAAAAGAACTGATACATGGCCAACCTGCCCACTGCCATGCGCTCCCTCGGGAGCTTTTTCCCAACCAAAATCGTCTTCTTCGTCTTCCGCGCCACTAGATGCCCAGTTCGTCGAGAGTTTTCTCATCGTCAGACGTAAACGGGTTCTCTTCTATGTCCTTCTTGTATGCCTCGATACTTTGCACTTCGAGGTACGTCAGATTCCCAACCACGGCCACTTCGCCCTTGATGTCCGCTGTCTCGCGCAGTATTGCCGGAATCAGAACCCTTCCCTGCGCGTCGATCTCCACCAACTGGCCGTAATAATTGGTGCGGTTCAAAAACTTCTTCTTCGTGGGATTGAAGTTTGAAAGCCTTGCCAGCTTTTCCTCGATCCTCTGCCACTCTTCGAAGGGATACACTTGAGCAACCTTCCCATCCAGAGAAGTGATGTAAAATTGCTGACCGTACTTCTCGTCGATCAGGCGCTTGAATTCCGCAGGGACTTTGAGTCGCCCCTTCTCGTCGACCCGAGTTGGGTGATTGCCGCGGAACATTTTGTTTTTGGTCTACTGCTCCGGCCCTTGCCGGCTTTAAAGAGGTAAAAATGGTGAATAATTGAAGCTTTTGGGGTTCGATCACAGCGTTATCGAGGTTTTTCTGGTTCATTCGATCCTTTGCTCTACTTTGGACCACTGACCCCTCGTTCGAACCGTTTCTCACCACTTTCTACCACTTTTGACCACATCTTACGCCTAAGAGGTTGTGTGTCAATAGTTATTTTCAAGGTACTCAGGGAATTTTTTCTTTGTCCACGGCCCTGGCCGCCAATTGTGCTGTGATCAAAGCCACGGCCCTAGATATGGTGTTTACCGCCGGGGTTCGTCTTCATGGCAAAACGGGTGCTGGGAATGTACCCGTAAAATAACCTTGAAGCGCGCATTCTTGCCCTTGGCTTCTGCGTGATGGCTCGCAACCAAGGTCGAAAGTTTTTACCTCTGACCATCCCACACTCGCGATCACCGCTTCTATTTCTGCTGAACCCGATCCTCTGTGCATTGCGCACCCGGCAAAAGAGTTCAATCAGCTTTCCCCTGGAGTCTTAAAGTGAACAAGCTCATCCCGTCAGTTTTGCTTTTCAGCTTATCCACGCTCGTCATGGCGCAGGTGCCGCGCTCCAATCATGTAGTTCTGGTGGTGGAAGAAAACCACAGCCTTTCGCAAGTCATCGGCAATCCGGCCATGCCGTATTTCAATTCCCTGGCCTCCACATACGCGCAGGCGACGCAGTTCTATGCCAACACGCATCCCTCCATCGGCAATTACTTCATGCTGACGACCGGGAACCTCATCACCAACAATGACTCCACCACGGCTACCGTGACCGCTGACAATATTGTTCGTCACCTGCTGAGCGCCGGCAAAACCTGGAAAGGGTACGCGGAAAATCTCCCCGCGACCGGGTATCTGGGACCCGACGTGTTTCCCTATGTTCGGCGCCACTTCCCGGTTTCCTTCTTTTCTGATGTGGTCCATAGCAGCGTGGAGCGGCTGAACCTGGTTCCGTTTTCGCATTTCCCATCGGACCTGGCGAACGGCCGATTGCCAGATTTCTCGCTGGTGATTCCCAACGTTCAAGACGACGCGCACAACTGCCCCGCCGGTCTGGTCACCTGCTCTGACGCACAAATCCTGCATGCGGCCGACAATTGGCTCAAATTACATATCGCTCCATTGATCGCGAATCCGGCATTCAAAACGGATGGCATCCTGATCATTGTTTTCGACGAAGGAAGCGGCGGAGACAATGCGCATGGTGGAGGCCATGTTGCCGCGCTCATCATTGGCCCCAGGGTGCGGCGGGGTTTTAAATCAACCAGGTTTTACCAGCACCAGAATGTGCTGCGCACGATATTAGTTGCACTGGGCGCCCGGACTTTTCCGGGAGCGGCGGCCGGCGCCGCGCCCATGGCAGACGTGTTCCATCCGTAAAATTCTTTTGCTTGCCGGGCAGAGAATTCAAAGTGGAGCTTTATGTTGAGAGCGAAGTCTTCAGAGCGCGGTCTTCAGAGCGCAGCCGGGATTTGCCTTTGACCTTTGCCGTTTCAAAAGAATGGCTACCGCGCGGAAACCGCTTTCGCCTCGCTTAAGGCGCGGTCGAGCACCAGGCGCAGAGTCTCCACGGTCTGTATCCCTTCCACTTCCTGTCCATTGACGAACATGGTTGGGGTTGCGCTCACGCCCAGGGACTTGCCTTCCGCCAGCGATGCAAGCACCTTGCTCTGGTCCTGTGCGGCGATGCAAGCCTGCAAGACATCCGCTTTCACCGGATGCTTCGCCGCTGAATCTTTGGCAATGGCATCCATCGCCGCCGTATCCACCACTCCCTGCTTCAGGACTTTGGCGCCCACTTCCGGCTGGCGAGTGTGGACGTAGTCAGAAAATTCCCAGTACGCAGCCAGGTCCTGGTCGGCGAGACAGTGGGCATCCACGGCAGCGCGCATCGCCCAGGGATGCGCGTCAAGAATGGGAAAGTCCTTCATCACGATCTTTACCCGGTCGCGGTACTTATTCATGACCTCATTCACCACCGTGATGTACATGCGGGCACAGAAGGGACACTCAAAATCGTCATAGATCACCAGCGAGACAGGAGCATTTTCAGCCCCACGGAATGGACGGCCGCGGGTGTCAATCTTGCGCATGATTGCCGTATAAGGATCTTCACGAAGGTCGATCTCAGTAACGTACAGCAGCTTGCTGCCGTCTTTCGCCATCAGGAAATTGATGGTTTTCCTGATGCCGTTGGCCTCAATGGTGACAGGAAGATTGTCATAGCCGGCGAAGTTCCCTGGGACTGCGTGCCCCAAGCGTGATTTGCGCGTTGGGCGGGGCTTCCGTATAGGCGCGCACCTGGCGCTCAATGCGCTGTTTCAACTCAGAGTCCGTTGTAGTTTTGCGCGGACGCCAATGCCGCAGCCAGGAAAAAGAAAAGAACACTTTTGAGGAATGTCATTTCAGGTTCCAGTCTATTTTGCTGTCACCTTCGATTCAAGCGGCGGAGTGAGTAGATGTTGGCCTTCAGCACTAGAGAGCCTGGCCTGCAACTATCATTTCGCAGGGCCCGCCGCAGCATTTTTCTAAAAACAGAAAAAGCCCCGAACTTACCGGGGCTTCGTTCTGCTGATTGCGTAT
The DNA here is from genome assembly GCA_963824835.1 of Terriglobia bacterium. Classification (GTDB taxonomy): domain Bacteria; phylum Acidobacteriota; class Terriglobia; order Terriglobales; family Acidobacteriaceae; genus Angelobacter. Next base: position 11,235 of record CAWGRA010000007.1, read on the forward strand.
TACTTGCCTGCCTTGTCCTTACGAATGTCTTTCTTGTCCTTGTGGATGTCCTTACGGTCATGTCGCCGGTCCTTGCGGTCATGCGCCAGGTCTTTCTGGTCATGATGGATATCACGACGGTCTGCACGTAAATCGCGCTTGTCCTTGTTGACGTCGCGCTTATCACGATTGATATCACGCTGCTCTTTCTTTGCATCGGTGGTATCGCCCTTGCGCAGGTCGGCATTGCGCTCCCGGCGGTCCTGGTTGATATCGCGTTGGTCCTTGTTAATGTCGCGGCGATCTTTTGCGGCATCAGCACGGTCCTTGTTCACATCCTGCCTGTCGGCGTTGATATCGCGATTATCTTTGCGCAGATCGCGGTTGTCTTTGCGGAGATCCTTGCGGTCATTGTTAGTGTCGGCAGAGTTATCGCCAGTGCCTTGAGCGTACATGGCGCTTCCCAGGCCAAAGCACAGTGAGAGTCAGCAGTAACATCAAATGTCGTCGCATAGAAAAGTTTGAAACTCCTTTCATTCCCTCCAAGGTTGAAAAGCTGTCTGCGGATACTAACCCGGGTTGCCGGATTAGTTGCATTCAGCTTTCGCCTGAAGCGAGGTTACGTTCGACATCGGCCGGGGCGCGCTTACTTCGCCGTCGCCGAGACCGGGGTCTGGCAGGCGCCGATCTGATGGGGGTAAAGCAGGAACATGTGCGGCACAGATTTTTTCACGGAATCGGCGACTTCAATGTTCCACTCTTCGTTGTGCCCCAGGCGGGGAGGATCTATCTGCATGCGATAGTAAGGTGGAAACCATGTTGAAGATGGTATGGGCCTGCTGCTTGACCCTCGCCTGCAAGGCAGGATCCTTCATGCTGAATGTGCGCTTGGGATCATAGTTCATCACCGAAACTACAACCCCGCCGCTGTTGCGGGTGAGAGGATAGAAGTTCTCATCGCCTGTCTCGTAAATCACGTCACCCACCGCCGACGTCGCGGTGGACAGGCCCCATGCGGTGGTAGACTGGCCGGAGACTGACATGTTCTTCATGCCAACGAGGCCCAGCGCCAGACCAAACATGCGCACGTGATGATCTTCCAATGCTTTGGCCACCTTCTTTGCATTTGCTCCATGATTGCCTTCCAGATCGTAGGCCATCACGATCATGGCATCACCAGGCTTGCTTTCACCAAACAGGTCCACGCCCTGAAGAATCGCATCCATCACGCCGAGTTCCTTGTCGTGCCGTCCAAAGCCTTCATCGTTGATAGCCGCGGTTAAAGCGGAACGCTCTTCGCCAAATTTGACCACATGGGATGGTCCACGCGCCGTGATCAGCGCAAATGAATCCTGTTGCCGCGCCGCTCCCAGCAAAACAGCCAGCATCTCCTGTTCGGCCTTCCGACTATCGGCATTCACTTTCTTGCCCTGATCCACCACCAGAAGAATGCGACGCGGACCATCGTCATAGCTCATCGAATTCACTGGTACCGCGATTTTGCCGGCATGGCCGCTAAACGATGAGGCATTCAAGCCGATATAAGTTTCACCATTTGGGTTTACTACTCCCACCGGAACTTGCGCTGATCTTGCAGGCATCGCCCTGGGCAAGAGCAAAGGTGAGCATGCGATAAAGACGATGAATAGGTGAAATAGATTACGAATGATTGACATAAGGAACTAAATCTCCAGATTGAGTGGGAGTTGGCGATGGCGATTATAGCAATGTGGCTGCTTGTGAGCTATTGAAAAGGCAGAACCATTCAATAAGTATTGTCAACACCGTCGATGCTTGTCATCGATTGCAGGCATCACTGTCATGTGATCCGTGCGAAAGATGCCGGTTAAGCGACATTCAAAACTAGTATCAGCACGTTAGGCTGATCGCCGATCGAAGAGATATTCTGGCATTGTGATTAGTTGAAAATGAGGAAAGTTCGTCACGGCGTAAAAATATATTTTGGACATGGCGCCGGATTTGCAGCAATCAGGCCAATCCAGCCGCCGATTTCACTGCCGTTTCCTGACCACCTTCCGAAACTAGCAACTGGTCGGCAGCCATCCCCATTTCTCATGGCAAAAGAGCCAGCATGGCGAGAAAACTCCTTCCTTTCCCGAAAGGCTTTAATGTTGAGGGCGTGGCGCTCTTAGGGCAGTGCCCAAAGGTACATGTCCTTAAGACCAATACACCAAGCTGGCTATTTTAGGGCCATTGATTTTTCGCTTTGAGGAGCACATTCTGAAATAAAAATAATTGACTTAGATTCAGCTACTTACAACCAAAGTGGCTGGATTGCGCTTGCGTCTGGGGTAGTATGTGTTGGGTACTAAAGTAATCGCAAAAAATTCAATGGATTAAGCGAAAGCTCAGCGAATGGCAACAACCCCCTTTGCCACCGTTTTGAGCGCTTATACCTTGGATACCGGGCTCTCCTTTTAATCTTTGTTGGTGTCAAGTGAAAGGTGAATGACCGTGAGGTCAAAAGCGGGTTTCAGCCTGACTGAATTGACGGTGGTAGTGGCGATCATCCTGATCGTCAGCGGCTTGTCATTGCCAAGCCTTAGCCGGGTCATTGATACCGTGCGCGTGAAGACCGCGGCACAGCAGGCGGCTTCTATTTACCAGCAGGCACGCATTCGGGCCACTCAGGACGATGCCTATTACAACGTGTTACTGGCAAATGGAAACAGCAGCTTATGCCTGGATCTGGATGGGGACGGCACATGCGGCGGCAATGATCCAATCACCACCGTAGGGAGCGGGGCTGTTTTAAGCAACGCCGGCATTCCGGTCCAGTTGGATTCAACAGTTCTGGGCTTCACTCCTCTCACTGCGGAAAGTTCGACCACGTACACGCCCCAGGGCACCACGGTCTCCGCCCTGGGCTGGAATTCACGCGGCCTTCCCTGCCAGAAGCTCTCGTCCACGTCGCCGTGTTCGAACTGGGTTGCTTCTGGCGGAGTCGGACCGGTTGGGTGGGTTCAGTATGTGCAACTGCAACGTCCTTCGGGAACTCAAATCGCTGCCGTGGTTGTAAGCCCGAGCGGCAGAATAAAAATCTGGAATTATGCACCGTCGGATGGAACCGGTGTGAGCTGGCACTAAGACCAGCAAAGAACGGGCATTGAGCATTCAGGAAGATATGACGCAACAGCATCCAATCCGGATCATGGCAGCGCGCGCCGGTGAAACCGGCTTCAGCCTCATTGAAGTCATGGTGGCCATGCTGGTGCTTGGGGTTGGGTTGATGGGCAGTATCGGGATGATTTGCGTGGCAGCGGCCAGTAATGGCGGCTCCAAGCTCAACACCACGGCAGCCACGCTTGCGGAAAGCACCATCGAGAGAATTGTGGCCGTGCCCCAGAGCGCGGTTGGGAATGGCGCTTTGACCAGCCTTACAGATTGCCAGGGCAACACTTTCACCATGGATACTTCCGTGGTGAATAACGCGCCAAACCCAGGCGTGATCGACTTTCGCCAGCCGCCGGTGCTGAATTACTCCATGCAATACGTTATGTGTAGTGGGGGCCAGGGCATAACGTATGACGTCCGTTGGCGAGTGGATAACGGACCAACGCCTTCCACCGAATTAGTTACCGTGAGCGTTCGCAGCCAGAATGGAGCAGGTCCGGCCGCGGCGCTGGCACGCCCCATCACGTTAAGAACGCTGAGAGGAAACTAGGTTGAGCAGATTCTTCAACACCGAGAGGACCGAGACAGGCCGGCAACAGCCGTGTCTCCGGCTGTGCCCGCATTAACGTGCAGGGCGGCTTCTCGCTGGTGGAATTGATGTTCAGCATGTTTATCCTCGTGCTTGTGATCTCGGTGGCATTCGATCAGATCATGCAATTGCAGAAGAAAGCCGCGTCTGAGTCTTCACGCCTGGACATGAGCCAGGAAGCGCGCGAATTCATCGATCAGACGGTCCATGACCTGCATCTTGCCGGTTATCCCAATGCTTCCATGTTTGCAGCCGCGATCCCGCTAACCGACCGAAGGGTGGCGGCGGGAATCGTGAATGTTTCGGCCACGCAACTGGTCTTTGAAGGCGATATCAACAACGATGGCCAGGTATATAGCGTGCAATTGGTTTATGTTCCTTCGGACCCGGCTGATCCCAATTGTCCCTGCATTCGACGTCACGTTGCCGCCAAATTGCAGGGTATTGCCCCTTCTGACCAGCCCATATCCACCAATTACGTTGAAACCGAACATGTGATGCCTCCAGGACAAGGCAATGGGCAATCCGGCGAAGATCTTTTTGCCTACTATGACCGGAACGGAAATCAAATTCCACGTGGCGGGGACCGTAACCGACCCTGTATTTATCGCGGGAATCAGCACGGTAAAAATCAACTTAAGTCTGCTTTCACCCCTGGTTGATCCCGCAACGGGAAACCCGGTACGCACTTCTCTTTCGAGCACCGTGAGGCTGAATCAGTGAAGCGAAAGCACAGTTCGAGAAGGAAAACCGAGCGCGGCGCGGCGCTTTTGCTGGTGATGTTCGCCATCATGCTGGTGTCAGGTCTTGGCGTTCTCATGTACTTCTCTTCCGGGACCGAGTCACGCATTGATGCTAACTATGGCGGGGGCCTGAATGCCTACTACGCCGCCCGCTTTGGCCTGGAAGAGGTGCGCGACCGGGCAAGGTATTCAGCCTTCGGCGACGTATCCGCCGGGGGCATTGCCGAGTTGCTACCGACTGACATAGCCGGAAATCCGAACGGCGTGCTTTACATTTTGAACCCGGCCAATGGCGAGAACGTTGATCCCACTGATATCAACAACAGATATTTCGATAATCAGCTTTGCCATGATTTCAACTCCGGCGTGCCACATGGAACCAATTGCACCGTGACGCCAGCGGTTGGCGGCTGGAACCTGCCCCCGGTCACTTCCGTGGCCGTGGCCGGCACCGCTCTTCCCTACAAATGGGTGCGCGTGAATATCAAGACGAACCGCATTTCCGATCCGTATTTCGTGGATGGAGTCGGCTCATCCTCGACTCTTGATACACCTATTTGCTGGGACGGGTTCAATGAACAACTCTCACCCGGGGGAACCAATCCCGCGTGCGACGCCAACGGCATGCGGACAGTCTTCATGCTCACGTCTCTGGCGGTCACGCCTGGAGTTGCGCAAAACGCTTCACGCAAGCTGCTGCGCTCTGAGCTGGTAGCGCCTTCTATTCGTCCTCCGGGAGCAATCACCATCGACGCCGCATCTGCGTCCATTCTCTTAAGTGGTGGCGCAACCCCGACAATTCCGACCACAGCGATTGACGGACGCGTTCACAAAATTGACGGAACACTCGCGCCCACAAACGTAAAACTCACTGACATATACCAATTGCCCGCAGTGCCAACGCGGTGTTCCGCTGTTGCAGCCGTGGCCACGGACAGCACCCAGACTTCGGCCCAACTGGCACAAGATCTCTACGATCTTCGCAAGGGAATCGTGCTGACTGCCAACGCAAACTGCAATGCTGACGGTACCAGCACAAGTTCAGGCGCCTGCACTCCCGGACTCTGGTGGGTGCCGTGGCACTGATCCCTCCCCCTTCCGCTTCACCACCAGTCCGACGAGTGGAACGAGCGGTAGTACGGGAACGAGCGGCAGCGGCGACAATGGCGAGCACCACGGCGGCTCCAGTGGCGGGTCAGGAAGCACCACGCCGACAACAACGACAACGACTCTTGCAGGAGGCATCACTGCCTCTTGCGATCCTTCCGTTGCAAGCTGCTATGCCAACCTTGATTTGACTGCGCCGGAACTGCTGGCCGTGTCAGCCACTTTGGGATCGACACCTCACGTGCCGACAGTTGTGCTTCCAGACAATCCCAGTTCGCCGTTTGTGGGTGGCGCCGGAAACTCACTCGATACAGCCATCTATCAAACCCAAACCAGCCTTCCCAACACGTTGCCCAATGAGGTCAGGACATTGAGCGCCCTGGTTGACATGAACAACGGACAGGCGAATCACTTTACACCTACACCCGCGAACCTTTCCCCTACATACGGGAGCCAGAGTAATCCTGCGATCGTCGTCATCACTGATCAATCCAATCCAAGCCCAAGCCTGGTGCTTCAGCAGTCCCTCACCGGATACGGCATACTCGTGGTTCCCAACGACTTTGAGATTGGCGCGGGCGTCGCCTTCAATTGGACTGGCGTGGTTCTGGTGCGAGGCGGAGCGGCGAAATTTGTGGTCGGAGCCGGAGCAACCGGCTTTATCAACGGATCACTTATGCTTCAGCCCACATCGGGAACAGCCGGCATCGTTCAGACAAGTACCGGAACCGGCTCAGGCACGTCACCTTATCAATCGACGGGCTTCCGCATCTCATATAGCTGTGACGCCATTGACATGGCATTCAATGCTTTGCCTTTCAAGGTCATCTCTTCTTCTGAATCTTCCTTCTAGACACAATACCGGCGCGGCGCTGGTCTAAACGCTAGGTTTAGGCTCTGGGACCGCGAAGTACGCGCGCTGGAAGAAACAGGATCGCCTTCAGCAACTCCAGAACTCCGCCCACCGCGATGCCCACAATTCGGAAGGGCAAAAGCAACAACCAGACGAACGGATATAACACCAAAGCCAGAAGAGCCAGTGGCCAGCAGACAATCAACAGCAAGCACCACAATAGGAAGCTGAGCATGTAACCCTCTGAAAATGATACGGAAATACTGAATTTCCGGTTCCATGCACGGGCGGTAATCGAAAGTTAGTGTACTTCGGCGTTCCGGCTTAAGGTAAAACGCTGTGCCCTTCATGCTAGTATCCGGTCAGTAGTTAAGTTACCTCCCCGGAATAGGACACGTATGAAGCAGCTAACTGGCACTTCCCGCGGACATTTGTCCGCGACGTTTCTGGGAGTTTTCCTTTTGCTGGCCACTTTCACCCCGATGCAGGTGCGAGCGGAAGACAGCAAAAACTCCTGGCCCGTGATTGAAAAGGTGACTTTTACCTTTGCTTCCGGAAATCCTAACCCTGTGCAAATGGACATCTTTGGCCACGGCTTCGGGGACGGCGCCGCTGGCGTGACTCTTGCGGGAACTTCGCAAAACGTGAGCTCATGGAGCGATACTCACGTCAGCATCACGCCCTCCGCACTCAACGCAGGCTCTTATCTCCTGCGTCTCACACGTTCGCCCAAGAATGACAGCGAACGGAGAAGCGTCAGCTTTGAAGTGACACTTGCGGGCGCCACCAGCGGTGCTGGGGTGCAAGGTCCCCAAGGACCTCCGGGTCCTCAAGGTCTTCCCGGAGTCGCTGGTCCCGCTGGACCTCAAGGCGGCACCGGCCTTACCGGAGCAACTGGACCTGCCGGACCCATCGGCCTGACCGGAGCGACTGGAGCTGCCGGATCTATCGGCCTAACCGGAGCGACTGGACCTGCCGGACCTATCGGCCTTACTGGAGCAACTGGACCTGCCGGACCTATCGGCCTTACCGGAGCAACCGGTCCTGCCGGACCTATCGGCCTTACTGGAGCGACTGGACCTGCCGGACCTATCGGCATTACCGGAGCGACTGGACCTGCCGGACCTATCGGCATTACCGGAGCGACTGGACCGCAAGGAGCTACAGGTGCTGGCTGGGCCTGCCGGCCCTATTGGTCTGACTGGACCACTGGGTCCGACTGGACCAGCCGGACCAACCGGACCAACCGGCATTCAAGGACCTGTTGGACCTGTTGGACCCGCGGGACCTCCAGGACCCCCTGATACCCAATTTGGCACCAACACGCAAAAGGGAGTGTCGGCTTTTGGCGTCACCTGCACCATCGGCCAAATAATACTTTCCGCCGGTCCCAACGCAGTAGGCATTCCCGCTAATGGTCAATTGCTTTCGATCGCCCAGAATCCTCTCTCTGTTTCGGTACCTGCAACGACCTATGGCGGCGATGGAGTTACCACGTTCGGGTCTGCCTGATCTGCGCAGTGCGGCGCCCAACGGCCTCACGTACAGCATTTGTGATCAGGGATTTTTCCGTCGCCTCGCTAAGCACCTGACTTGCATCTGAAAAAGGCCCGCTCGCGCGGGCCTTTTTTATTTTGGACAACTTCAGCTCATCACTTCTGGCTCCGCCAGCGGCAGGAAGACCTGAAACACAGTCTGCCCCGGCTTGGAGTTCACGTTGATGTCGCCATGGTGCTTCTTCACGATGCGTTGAACCGTATCCAGTCCCAGGCCCGTACCCTGCCCAACGCCTTTGGTGGTAAAAAACGGTTCAAAGATATGCGGCAGTACGTCGGGCGGAATTCCCGGACCATCGTCACTGATCTCCACCACAACACAATTGTCATCGCGAAAAGTGCGTATCTGCAGTTTACCTTTGCCGTCCATGGCATCAATCGCATTGTCGATGATATTGGTCCACACCTGGTTCAATTCGCTGCCAAAGGAGTTCACCAGAAACGGGACGGGATGGTATTCACGCTGACCGTCACGCCGTGTTTGAGTTTGTGATTCATAATTGTCAGCGTCGTCTCCAGGCTCTTGGCAATGTCCACATTCTGCACCGGCGACTGGTCCATGTACGTGTATTCCTTGATGGCGCCTACCAGATCGGAAATTCTCGCTGTGCTGCTTTCGATCTCATCCAGCAGGCTGGCGACCTCCAGCACCGCGGCGATTCTCACCAGAGCCGCGCGTGCCGTGCCTGCATCCAGCAGCGCAAACAATGATTCCAGCACTTCCGGCTGCGCGCCTTTGCGCGCCAGGTCGCCGGCAAGCTGCCACAAGATCATTCTGTCCATGGCTGCGCAGCACGGTATCAAGCTGGTCTTCCAGCGTGCTGATGGTCAACGTGTCCGGCGGTGGACCATCACGCTGGATCAACGCGGTTTCCAGTTGTCGATCTCGGCTTTTTGTGAAGCTGTGAGCTCCTGTGCTCCCAATTGATGGCTTGCGTCTTTGATTTGCTTGACCGTTTTGCGAAGCTGGCTGGTGGCGCGCCTGGCCGCTGAGGCAGGATTATTCAACTCATGCGCCAGGCCGGCCGATAATTTTCCCAGGGCGGCAAATCGATCACGCTGCTGTTCTCTTCGCGTGGTTTCACGAATGCGATCAGACATCAGGCCTACGAGCCTGCTCGCCAGTTCCGGCATTTTCTGCACGAGTTCCGGAAACAATGATGCGGGAAAGCGCAACACGCGGCCATTTGTGATGGCGCGTCCGGTGAGCGGGAACTGCTTCATGCGGGAAAAAGGCAGCACTCCGGTCACATCGCCTGTTTTGGCCATGAAGGAGAAACTTCACCGCCCAGCTCTCCCCGTGCCTGCAGCTGTCCTTCCAGCACGACAAACATTGCATCTGCCGGAGCGCCCTGCTGAGATAGGTATCCTCCGGCTTCAGACAATTTCTTCCGCATGACTGAGAAACCACGTGATCTGGTCATCAGGCAGGTCCTTCAAAAACCGGGACGCCAAGTAATTCGGATTTTTCCACCATGCCTACACCTTGCTCAAGTACTGATGGATAAATTGAACAGCCACGGAACCTTCACCCACGCCGGAAGCCACGCGCTTGACCGACCCATGGCGAACGTCGCCTACCGCAAAAAGACCGGGGATATTGGTTTCAAGAAGAAACGGATCACGCTCCAGCGTCCAGCCCCTGGGGCGATTGCCTTCCCAGAGAAGATCAGGCCCGGTCAGAATAAAGCCTCGTTCATCCCGCTCCACAACATCTTTCAGCCAGTTGGTGCTGGGCAAAGCACCTATGAAGATGAACATAGCGCTGGCCGGCACCCTCTCTACTTTGCTTGTGTCTGAGCAAAGGACGGAAATTTCTTCCAGATGAGAATCGCCATGCGCTTCAACCACGCTGGCATGTTTCCACAGGCTGATGTTGGGCGTGTGCTTTATCTGCTCAATCAGGTACTGTGACATGGTGCTGGAAAGTGAGTCACCGCGGACAAGAATCACCACGCGCTCGGCAAAGCGGGCAAAATTCATGGCCGCCTGTCCGGCGGAGTTTGCGCCGCCAATGATGTAAACCGTTTCTCCCTTGCAGGAAAGCGCTTCCGTGGATCCGCCGCCATAATAAATGCCCGCGCCCTGAAGACGATCAATTCCGGGAGCTTCCAATCTTCGCCACTGCACGCCGGAAGCAATCATCAGCGCATGACACGATATCTCGCTGCCATCCGCCAGCTTCAGAATGCGATACGATCCTTCCGTCCGCATGCCCACAGCTTGCTGTGGCGACAGGATTTCCACGCCGAAGCGTTGCGCCTGCACCACCGCACGACGCGCAAGATCACCACCGCTCAGCCCGGTGGGAAAGCCAAGATAGTTTTCAATGCGCGAACTCATGCCCGCCTGGCCGCCGGGAGCTTCCTTCTCAATGATGACCGTATGCAGGCCTTCCGACGCGCCATAGACCGCGGCGGCAAGTCCCGCAGGACCTCCGCCAACGATGGCCAGATCATAAAAGCTGGTTTGCGCGCGTGTGCGTAAGCCCACTTTCTGGGCGACATCAGCCGGCACGCTTTCCAGCAGCCTGGTCCCATCCGGGAAAAGCACAACCGGAAGACTCGCGGCCTCTGCGCCCAGCGCTTCCAGAAGCTGCTTGGTTTCTTTGTCATTCGCGGAGAGCTCAACATCAATCCACTGGTACGGGACATGATTGCGGGCGAGGAAATCGCGGAGTTCATACGATCGCGGCGACCAGCGCGTGCCCAGCACGCGTATGCCTTCAAATCCAGGGCGGTAGGAAGCCTGCCAGTCATCCAGCAGATCGTCCAGTTGCGGATAGAGGTGCTCTTCCGGCGGGTCCCACGGCTTCATGAAGAAATAATTGATGTTGGCTTCATTGATGGCGCTGATGGCGGCGTTGGTGTCAGCGTAAGCGGTAAGCAAAGCGCGCTTGGCGTCAGGGAACAGCTCGCGGGCTGCCTGGAGGAAGTTGACGCCGTCCAGTTTGGGCATGCGCTGGTCCGCCAATAACAGCGCCACACTTTCATTCCGCACCTTGAGCTGCTTCAGCAAATCGAGAGCGCCGGTGGGCGAATCACTCGCCAGCACGCGATAATTTGCGCCGTAATGAGAACGCAAATCGCGTTCCACCGCGCGCAAAACATCCAGATCATCATCCACGCTGAGTAAGATCGGCTTTGCCATAACCAGTCAGTCCAGAAAATAGTTCCGCGGGAACGCGGTAGGCAGATTGGATGCCGGTCCACGCGTTTGGTCGCAAATTAGCGCGTGCTTGCGGCATTAACACGCAGCAAGGCTCGAAAGGTGCATCGGGTAATCTGCCAGGTGCAAAATGGCGAATGTGTTGTTCGTTATGCGTGTTTTATGGTGCGCCCGGCAGGAGTCGAACCTGCGACCTTTCGCTTCGGAGGCGAACGCTCTATCCAACTGAGCTACGGGCGCACAAGCAGATTGCAATAGGTTACCACTTCCATGATGCCGGACAAAGCTCCTATTGCCATCTGCTTATGAGTCATTTGGTGGCAATCAGCAAGAGCGCGCCGATGCGCTTGAAGTCTTTCAGTTCGTCGGCATCTTTAAACCACTTGCCGGAATAGACATCGGGCGAGGGGCTTCGATCAGGAATGCGCTGCGCTTTCACATTGCTAAATCCATGTTTTTCCAGAAGCGAAACGTACTCCGCTTCTGAAAGCGCCTGCACCGGCACCTTCAGTTCGCCAACCCAGCGCAATGAATAATGATTGTCTTTGTAAAGGTTGATCAGGATAAAAAGCTGGCCCTCGGGCGCCATCACCCGCTTTAACTCTCGAAGTGCCTTGTTCTGGTCAGCGTAATAATAGAATGATTCGACCGAAAGGACCCTGGTGAAAAGGCCGTCGAGTGCAGGAATGTTTTCAGCCGATCCCCACACATAGCGAATGTTATTAAATTCAGACGAAGCTTCCTCAGCACGATGCAGCATCTCATCTGCAACGTCCAGGCCCACGACTTCGCCCGCTGTTGCCATGCGGGCCAGGCGCCGCGACGCCCACCCGGTGCCGCAACCAAGGTCTAGAATTCGATCTGTTGGCTGGATGTTCATGAGCGCAATCGTCTGGTCAGTGATATCAGAGTGGTGGTCTTCCATCTCATCACCACGACCGGCGGCGGCCCACTGGTTAAATTCCTGCTGGAGCTTCTGGTCGGCGGCAGAATTGAGAGCGTCGGCTTTGGTTTCCATCTGTCTATGCTACATTTGTGAGCTTTAGAGTCAACCCATGCAGCTTTGTACCAGCAATATCTTTATGAAGAATTTATGACGAATCCTGAGAATCGCCCGCAACCTGCCGCAGACGTTTTTTATTGTCCAACATGCGCTCGAGAGATAAAGGACCCGCTCACCTGTGGCGATTGCTCCGCCATCATCTGCCGCACATGCGGCACACCGCTTGAATCCGCTGCCGATCTGGGAATGGGATAGGAGCCGCCAGCATGACCACGATTATTCTTTTGACAATTTCCAATGTGTTTATGACTTTCGCATGGTACGGCCACTTGAAGTACCAGAATGTGCCGCTGTGGAAAGTCACGCTGGTAAGCTGGGGCATCGCTTTTTTTGAGTATTGCTTTCAAGTCCCGGCCAATCGCATTGGCAGCCACAGCTTCAATCCGGCACAGTTGAAAACAATTCAGGAAGTCATTACCCTGATCGTGTTCTCAGTGTTCTCCATCTTCTATCTGGGCGACGATATCAAGTGGAACCACGCGGTGGGATTTTTCTTCATCGTGCTGGCCGCGTTCTTCATTTTCAAGAAGTGGTGAAGCTAATTTGAAATTGTGAATTGTGAATTTTGAATTGTGAATTCGATGACAGTTCCCCATCCCGCATGATGTTCCGATTTGAAATTTGACATTTTAGATTTCAAATTCAACGTTTCTCTAGACTGGGCTCTTCGTCTTGCGCTCGGGATTAAAAAACGGGATCTTCACCACGTGCGCTGTAACTTTCTGCCGCACTGCCTCAATGGTGATCTCCATCTGCAACTTTGTTCCCGGTGTGGCATGGGCGGTTTCGATACTGGCCAGGGCAATCATCTTCTTCAAAATTGGCGACCAAGTGGTTGTGGTGGCTTTGCCCACCTGCTTTGCCCCGTGATAGACAGGAACATGGACACGGGATGCCTGTGATGGGGCCGCCGGAGTGAGTCCGAATTTCTCATATCGTTCTTCGATCTCCACCCAATCCATTTCCAAGCCAACGAGTTGCCGCGGTACGCCCTGCTTCTGCTGCTGCGCAAGGGCTGCCTTACCGACGAAATTCTCTTTATCGAGATGAACCATCTTGCCAAACCCAAGTTCGTAAGGCGAATACGTCTGCGACGGCACCAAAGCTTTCTTGCTGCTGATGTAATCGACTTCGATCAGCAACAGCCCGGCTTCAACGCGGGCAACATCCAGAGCCAGCATGCCGGCTGCATGAATATCAAAACCACGTCCAGCATCCATGAGGGCGTCCCAGACGGTAAGAGCTTTGTCCCATGGAATCCAGATTTCATAGCCCAGGTCGCCGGTGTATCCGGTGCGCGAAATATCAACTGGGATGCCGGCAATTTTTCCGCTGGTCATGCGGAAATATTTCAGGTTGGCGATGTCTGCTTCAGCAACGCTCTTGAGCAACGCGCCGGAAGTGGGGCCTTGCAGCGCCAGAGCGGCGGTATTTTCAGAGATGTCTTCAATCTGAACGTCCATATTGAGGCCGTTCTGGCGAAACCAGCGCAGGCTGGGATCGGCCGCCGTCCAGCGATATTTGTTTTCCTCCAGGCGCGTGATGGTGCCGTCATCAATGACTTTGCCCTGCTCGTCACACCAGCAGCAGTAGATCACCTGTCCAACTTTTACTTTGTTGATGTCACGGGTAATCACGCGGTTCACCAGCTTGGTGGCGTCTTTGCCGGTGATCAGGTATTTGTACAACGGCGAAATATCAATGAGCGCGGCGGCATTGCGGATGGCGTTGTATTCGTGCTCATGATGGACTTCATACACGCTCACCGTATAGTAGCCTGACCACTCGCGATAATTCAGGCTTTGGCAGAGCGCGAAGGTGCGATCGTGAAATGCAGTACCAACTGGCAAAGGAAAACCTCGGAAACAGGACTTGAGCGAAGCTTGATTATATTCGGGCATTCCGGACGCAGCAATTCACATGCCCAGCAATACAATGCTCCCTCAAATCGGCGTAGCAATCGAGATCAGCGGTGTTAGGATGTCAGCCGCCAGAATTCATGAATCTCAAACGCCTGAATCCGAAATACGAAAGAGAACTAACGTCCATGAAGATTCGCAAGATCGCCCTGCTGCTGGTTTTACAAGCCACCTTCGTGCTTACGTCCTTTGCCCAGAACGAAACCCAGAAGGAAAAAGCCGCTGCCGAACAGCTAAAGCCGCAGGGCGAGCGCCATGAGTTCGTCATCACTAACTTCAAGACCGAAAGCGGCGTCACCTTACCCAAAGCCCTTGTGGTATACGGAACCTATGGGCATTTGAATGCCGCCAAAGATAATGTCGTGCTCCTGCCATCGCACTACATGGCGGATTTCCACGGCTACGAATGGCTGATCGGCCCGGAGCTGGCGCTCGATCCTTCAAAGCTGTTTCTGGTGGCGACGGAGCTTTTTGGCAATGGACATTCATCGTCGCCGAGCAACACGCCGGAACCGTTTCACGGTCCGCGCTTCCCTGTGACCACCATTCGTGACAACGTGGAAGCCGTGCATCGCCTGCTCACTGAAGAGTTGAAAGTTACGCATGTGCGCGCGATCGTGGGATTCTCAATGGGCGCTGAGCAGGCGTTCCAGTGGGCGGTAAGCTATCCCCAGTTCGCGGACAAGATTGTCGCCACTTCCGGCACGGCCAAATGTTATCCCCACGGTATTGTGCGGCTGGAAAGCCAAATCGCCGCCATCACCGCCGATCCCGTGTTCGCGAATGGTGACTACAAGACGCAACCAAAGAGTGGACTCCAGACCTTCGGTCTTGTCTGGACAGCATGGCTGTTTTCGCAGGAGTGGTGGCGCAAGGAACTGTGGCGTGAAGATCCGTCCATGGGGAAAACGTTTGAGGAAGTGGTGAATAACTTCCACAAGGATTTCATTCCCGGCGCTGACGCCAACGACCTGATCCTGCAAATGCGTACGTGGGAGAAGCACGATGTCGGAACCACGCCCGGATTCAATGGAGACGTGGAGAAGGCGCTTCGTTCCATTAAGACGCCGATTCTCTACATGCCGTCGGAAACGGACCTGTATTTCCCGGTGGGCGATGCGAAGTACGAATCTGCATTTATACCCGGGGTAACGCTCATGCCGATCCCATCATTGTGGGGACACACCGCCGGCGCCGCGCCGAATCCGGCGGACAGTAGATTTTTGAATGAGAATATTGGGAAGTTTCTCGGACAGCGTTAAGCTTCCTTGGTATAACGGAAGTATTACTAGTGTTATACTATTGTTATGAAAACAGCCATTTCTCTTCCTGATGATCTGTTTCGCATGGCTGAAACAGCGGCCCGCAAATTAAAGATGTCGCGTAGCCAGTTCTATGCCGCTGCGCTCTCAGAGTTCCTTGAACGGCGTGAAAGCAGAAAGATAACCGCACGCCTGAATGATATTTATTCGAAAGAGCCTGCCAAAGTGGATTCGGCGCTGATTTCAGCTCAGCTACAATCTATTGATCGTGAGAGCTGGTAAGCCAGGTGACTCGTGGCGAAATCTGGTGGGCAGATTTACCGGAGCCCAGAGGTTCGGAGCCTGGGTATCGAAGGCCCGTCTTGATCATTCAGGCAAATTCCTTCAATCGCAGCCAAATTCAAACGGTGATCGTGGCAGTCATTACCAGCAATTTAGGTCGGGCTGACGCCCCTGCAAATGTTTTTCTGCCTTCGCAGTTCACCGGGTTGTCACGGGATTCGGCGGCGAATGTTTCTCAACTTTTTACTCTGGATCGCTCATTTTTGACGGAAGAGGTCGGCAAGCTTCCGGCAAAACTGCTGGCTCAGGTCGACGCCGGATTGAAGCTCGTGCTGGAACTCTAAACATCTATTCGTCAACCTTCCTTACCCGCCCAGCAAGGCACATCTCCCGCCGCGACAAAATCAACTTCCCTCCGCTAGAATGGCAGGTCACTTCCCTGACGCATGTGCCATCAATTTATGCCATCTGTATCCAACGGCTCGAAAAACAAATATGACGTGATCGTCATCGGCGGCGGGCACAATGGCCTGACCAATGCCGCCTATCTTGCGCGTGCGGGCAAGAAAGTGCTGGTGCTGGAGCGCCGCCACGTGCTCGGCGGAGCGGCCGTGACGGAAGAAATCTTTCCGGGCTTCAAGTTCTCGGTCTGCTCGTATGTTGTCTCGCTGTTAAGGCCGGAAATTATCCGCGATCTCGACCTGCCCCGCCATGGCCTGGAGATTCTTCCACTCGACGGCACATTCACGCCCATGCCCGATGGCGATTACCTGTGGCGGGTGAACGACCATGGCAAGACGCATCGCGAGATTGCCCGCCATTCCAAGGTTGACGCGGAAGCTTATGACGAGTTCGGCAAGGCCATGCAGGCCATGTGCCGCTTCGTGAAGCCGATCCTGAGCATGGTGCCGCCAGACCCGGCAACGCTCAATCCGCGCGAACTGATGAAGATGCTCTTCCTGGGACGCCGGTTCCAGGGCCTGACCAGTGACGACAAATACAACCAGGTGCAGTTGATGACCATGAGCGCCATTGACTTCCTTGACCAGTGGTTTGAGACCGATGTACTCAAAGCCACCATGTCCGCATCGGGAATCATTGGCACCTTTCTGGGCGTGCGCTCGCCCGGTACCGCTTACGTTCTGCTCCATCACTATATGGGAGAAATTGACGGCGCGTTCCGCTCCTGGGGCTTCGCCCGCGGCGGTACCGGAGCAATCTCCAATGCCATTGCCGATGCAGCGCGCGAAGCCGGCGTTGAGATTCGCACACAGGCGCCGATTGCAAAGATTCTGGTGAAAGGCAATTGCGCTTACGGAGTCGTATTGCAGAATGGTGATGAGATCCTGGGCGATGTGATTTCATCCAGCGTGGATCCCCGGCTCACGTTCATCAAGTTCCTGGAAGAGAGCCAGCTTCCCGGAGAATTTCTGGATGAAGTGAAGCGCTATAAATTCCGTGGATCGTCCGGCAAGGTGAACATCGCCCTGGATGGCCTGCCTGACTTTAAATGTCTTCCCGGACCGGGAGCGCATCTGCGTGGCGCAATCTCCATCTCGCCCAGCGTCGAATATATGGAACGCGCTTATGATGACGCCAAGTATGGCAATTTCTCCCGGCGTCCTTACATTGACATGGTAATTCCTTCGCTGACTGATCCTTCCGTGGCGCCGCCGGGCAAGCATGTGATGTCATGCTTTGTGCAGTATGCTCCGTACAAGCTGCGTCCGGGCTTGAACTGGGATGAGCAACGTGACGCCTTCGGCAACAACGTAATTGATACCATCGCCGACTACGCGCCCAACATCAAGAACCTGATTATCAACAAACAGGTGCTCACGCCACTTGATCTTGAGCGCGACTTCGGCCTGAGCGAAGGCAATATCTTTCAGGGCGAACTTTCTCTCGAACAACTTTTCTTTCTGCGGCCGGTGCCGGGTTATGCGGCGTTCCGCACGCCTATCAAAAATCTCTACATGTGCGGATCAGCGACGCACCCCGGCGGCGGAATCATGGGCGCACCCGGCCGTCTGGCAGCGCTGGAAATTCTTAAAGATGTGAAAAGTACTCCATCGCGCACAAAGCCGGCGAGCGCCGGGACCCGGGAGAGCGAGCTAGCGAATGGCTGAGACTCGCGACGTCATCATTGTAGGAGGCGGACACAACGGACTTGTCACCGCTTTCTATCTGGCGAAAGCGGGATTCAAACCGCTGGTGCTGGAACGCCGCGCACAAACAGGAGGCGCGGCCATCACTGAAGAATTTCATCCCGGCTTTCGCTGCTCCACGCTGGCACATTCTGCCGGGCCAATCCTTCCCGAGATCGCCAGCGACATGCAGCTTGCGAAGCATGGACTGAAGCTGGTGACACCAGAGATTGGGACCACGGCGCTCTCGCCAGACGGCCGTGCGCTGCGGCTTTATAACGACGTGAAGCGCGCGAGTGAAGAGATCAGCAAGTTTTCCGCGAAAGACGCAACGCAGTATCCGGCGCTGCAGGAAGCGCTGCAGAAAATAGGACGAGTGATTGGTGAGGCGCTCAAGCTGGCTCCGCCGAACATTGACGATCCCAGCCGCGCCGATTTGTGGGCCATGCTGCAAACCGGCCGCAGCCTGCGAAAGCTGGGCAAGAAAGATATGTATCGCCTCCTACGCTGGGGGCCGATGGCGGTTGCCGACCTGGTGGCAGAGTTCTTTGAAACAGAACTGCTTCGCGCCACGGTGGCCGCGCGAGGAATTTTTGGCACAGCCATGGGGCCGTGGTCGGCGGGCACCAGCCTGGTACTGCTGATTCGCGGAGCGGGCGATCCACATCCGGCGGGCTCGGCGAATTTCGCGATCGGCGGAATCGGGGCCGTCACGCAGGCGATGGCGAAAGCAGCGCGAGAGGCTGGTGTAGAGATCCGCACCGACGCAGAGGTAAAAGAGATCCGGGTGAAAGATGGGTCAGCGACCGGAGTAGCGCTCGCGAATGGTGAAGAGATCACCGCCAAGGCAGTGATCTCCAATGCTGATCCGCGGCGCACGCTGCTCAAGCTGGTTGATCCCACGCATCTCACGCCCGACTTTGTGATGAAGTTGCAGCACTATCGCATGCCGGGAACCGTGGCCAAAGTAAATCTCGCGCTCTCTGCCCTGCCTGAATTTACTGCTCTGAAAGGTGATACGGAAGCCCTCAAGGGACGCTTACACATCGGCCCTGAGATCGACTACCTGGAGCGGGCTTTCGATGAATCAAAGTACGGCAACTTCTCGCCGCATCCTTATCTCGAAGTGGCGATCCCTTCGTTGAGTGATCCGTCGCTCGCTCCGGCAGGCAAGCATGTGATGTCAGTGTATATGCAGTACGCGCCCTTCAAACTCAAAGGAACGGACTGGGACGCGCAGCGCGGCAACCTGGGCGAAACCGTGGTGAAGAAGCTGGCGAGTATGCGCCAGGCATCGCCGAGTTGATTGAAGAAGGCCAGATCATCACGCCCAAAGATCTTGAAGACACTTACGGCCTGACCAACGGACACATCTTCCACGGCGAACTCGCGCTGGACCAGTTCTTCACCATGCGTCCGCTGCTGGACTGGGCGCGGTATGGCACGCCCATCAGGAATCTCTATTTGTGCGGCTCAGGTACACATCCGGGAGCAGGGTTGACCGGCGGCTCGGGAGCGAATGCGGCGCGAGAGATTGTGAAAGCAGTTGCAGGCACTTAAGAACCTACCACGGAGACACAGAGACACGGAGATAGTTAGAATAGCCAGAGCTACCGGCACGCCTGGGTTGCCAATGTCAGGAGCGTGTGAGATCAAGACTGCCGATTGGCTTGATTTTTAATTTTGGCAATCACCCGATTTTGGCAATTCTGGCAATCTAGTTGAGGTTCCCTGATGTCCACGTCTTATTCCAACACCCGCCCTGCCGTCGCCGCCGGCGAAGCCATGACGCTTCCGCAGAGCTACTACACTGATCCGGCATGGTTTCAGCGTGAGATGGAAGCCATCCATTTTGATATGTGGCTCTGCGCAGGACGCACGGAACAAATTCCCGAATGCGGGGGATTACTTTGTCCGTCGGGTGGGCAATGCCAGCGTCATCATCACTCGCGATGAGCAAGGGAACGTCCGCGCGTTTCACAACGTCTGCCGGCATCGCGGCACATTGCTTTGCCAGCATGATGAAGGCAAGTTCAACGGACGGATTCAATGCCAATATCACGCCTGGACATACAGGCTTGACGGTACGCTGGCCAATGCGCCGCATATGGAAAAAGTCCAGGGCTTCCGCGAAGCTGACTATCCGCTGAACACCGTAGCCAGCGCAGTCTGGGATGGACACATCTTTATCAATCTTTCCGCGCGGCCTGTTCCCTTCTCTGAGCATCTTGCCGGACTGGATAAAAAGTTTGCTCCCTGGCGCATGAACGAGCTGCAAATGGTGGAACGCCGCGTTTACCAGTTGAAGGCCAACTGGAAGCTGATCATCCAGAATTATTCGGAATGTCTGCACTGTCCGATCGTCCATCCGCTGCTCAATAAACAATCGCATTACATGAGCGGCGACAATGAGCCGCCGCAGCCGACATACCTTGGCGGCCGCATGGACCTGCGCGACGGCGTGCAGAGCCTGACCATGGACGGAACCTCATCGCGCTGCAATCTTCCGGGGCTCAGCAGCGACGACCAGCGACACGTTTACTATTACTGCATCCTGCCCAACTTCTTCCTCAACCTGCATCCTGACTACATGCTGACGTTCACCATGTGGCCGCGCGCGGCGGACCTTACGGAGATCATCTGCGAATGGCATTTCCATCCCGACGAGATCAATAAGGCTGGATTCAGCGCCAAAGATGCCGTGGAGTTCTGGGACATCACCAATAAGCAGGATTGGGAGCTTTCAGAGATGGCGCAGATCGGAATCAGTTCCAAAGGCTACCAGCCCGGACCTTATTCCAATCGCGAAGAACTGCTGATGGCGCTGGATCAGATTTGTTCTGGGACGCGTGGGAGAGAAGCGCTGATTTTGGCTCAGCGTGAATCGGAGACGGCCACGTACGCCCCCAGCGCAACCATCGCCGCCCCGCTAGCCCGCCGTTGATTGACCTGAGCGCGTTGGGAGCGTTTAAAGAGCTTTTGTAAGGGTGACGCCAGCAAGACCGCGCAGATGTCGCCTGCCGTGTTCAGCAAAACTGAAATTGTACCCAGGACCAGAAACGCGATGAATACGTGGCTGCCTTGCCTGGAAACAAATTGGGGAATGAAAGCCAGAAAAAACAGGGCTGTTTTGGGATTCAGCACTTCCGTCCAAATCCCTTGAATGAAGGGAGAATGGCGCGGCGGTACGGCAGTTACATGGGCCGAAGATTCGCGGTCGGCGAACAATAGCATTCGTACGCCGAGAAAAATCAGGTACGCTGCTCCGGCAAACTTCACTATTGAAAACGCCAATGCCGATGTGGCCAGCACAACGGAAAGTCCGGCGGCCGCGGCCAGCACATGCACTGTGCCTCCCACAAACGTTCCCAATGAGGAAAGAATGCCCTCGCGACGTCCACCGGCCAGGGTCCGGGTCAGCACATAGAGCATGCCCGGTCCCGGCGTCGCCGCCAGAACCAGGGATGCGGTCAGAAACATTGCGAGTTTGTGAGTTTCGATCATGCAGCGTGAGGCTTTCCCGGGGCTAAAACTTCGCCAGTTTCTCCATCGCCTTGTAGAGATCTTCCGCCTGGGGAAGGATCACGTCTTCCAGCAGCGGCTGATAGGCGACGAAGGTATCCGTGGCGGCCACGCGGCGAACCGGCGCGTCCAGATCTTCGAAGAGTTCGTCTGCAATGCGTGCGGCGATCTCCGCGCCGTAGCCCCAGCTCAGCGTGTCTTCATGCGCCACGATCACGCGATTGGTCTTGCGCACGGACGTTGCAATCGCCTCCCAGTCATACGGGCTCAGGGTGCGCAGGTCGATCAACTCCACGCTGACGTTCTGTTCGCGCTCAATGCGCTGCGCGGCCTGCAGAGCGCGCGGCACCACGGCGCCATAAGTGATCACCGTCATGTCCGTTCCCTGCTTCACGGTCTTCGCTTTGCCGAACGGAATCATGTAGTCCGGGCCCGGGATAAGGCGAGCGGCCATAGGTTTCGCGGTAAAGACGCTTGTGTTCCAGGAACAACACCGGATCATCGCAGCGAATCGCCGTACGCAACAGGCCATTGGCATCCAGCGCGTTGGAGGGGAAACATACGCGCAGTCCGGGAATATGCGTGAAGGTGCTCTCACCGCATTGCGAGTGATAGATCGCGCCGCCGGTCAGATATCCGCCGATGGCAACGCGCATCACCGCCGCGCGACGAGAAGTTGCCGTTCGATCTCCAGCGCATCAGCGGCAGTTCGTTGCGAAGCTGCTGCATCGCCGGCCATATGTAATCAAAGAACTGGATCTCGACCACCGGCTTCAATCCGCGCGTCGCCATGCCAATCGCGCGACCAACAATATTGGCTTCCGCCAGCGGCGAGTTGAATACACGGTCGCCACCGTATTCGCATTGCAGTCCGGCGGTCAGCTTAAAGACGCCGCCTTTGCCCTTGACCTGCTTGTCGCTCAGATATTCTTCGCGGCTGCAATCGGCCACGTCTTCGC
This sequence comes from Terriglobia bacterium, assembly GCA_963824835.1. GTDB lineage: Bacteria > Acidobacteriota > Terriglobia > Terriglobales > Acidobacteriaceae > Angelobacter. The sequence continues at coordinate 33,519 of CAWGRA010000007.1, forward strand.
CAAACATCACAATGCGCTCGTCACGCTTCATCTCATCTTTCAAGCAGACGTTGATGAGATCAGCCATGGTCTTGTCATTGCCTTCAAACTTTGGCTCGGAGCCATGCTGCGGGGATCAAGGTCTTGCGAATAGACGTGGTTGTAAATGGAATCTGTAGCGGGCAGCGTAGCCTTTTCCGCGTGCTCAGAGGCTTCCGCGATTTCATTCTCAACCGATTTCTCCAGCTTGTTCAGGCCCGCTTCATCCAGAATATTTTCGCGCACCAGGAAAAGCTGCATGCGGGTGATGGGATCACGCTGCGCATCTTTCTGGCGCTCGGCGTCCGGACGGTAAAGCTTTTCATCGTCAGAAAGCGAATGTGAATACGGACGGATCACATGGCCGTGAACCAGCGCCGGTCCTTTGCCGCTACGGCAATAATCGGCAGCGCGCTTGCAGGCCGCGTAGGCAGCCACGGGATCAGTGCCATCGCACTCGGCAACCAGCAGATTCGGGAAATTTTTACGACTTGCGAGATACTGCCACCGGCCGTCTGCACTTCCACCGGAACGGAAATGGCGTAGCCGTTATCTTCAATCACAAACATCACCGGCAACTTCTCATTGCAGGCCGTATTCATGGCTTCCCAGAACTCACCTTCACTGGTGGTGCCGTCACCGGCGGAGCAGTAAACCACTTCATCGCCCTGAAAAGTCACATTCTTGAACTGGCGATAGTCGCCATTCTGCTTCTTGGCTGCATCAGGATGCGTGCTGAAATAGCGTCCCGCTTCCGCACAGCCCACCGACTGCAGGAACTGCGTGCCGGTAGGTGATGACTGCGTGACAATGTTGTACTTCTTGTGTCCCCAGTGCGAGGGCATCTGGCGGCCGCCCGATGCCGGATCATCGGCGGCGCCCACGGCTTGCGCCAGCATTTCATAGGGCGTCACGCCCAAAGCCAGACAGAGGGCCCGGTCACGATAGTAGGGATAGAACCAGTCATAGCCCGATTTCAACGCCATCGCCGACGCAACGTTCAAGGCTTCATGTCCCGCGCCCGAGATCTGGAAGAAAATCTTTTGCTGCCGCTTGAGCAGGATCTCGCGATCATCAAGCTTGCGCGAAAGATACATGAGACGATAAATCTCAATCAGCTGCTCGCGCGTGAGCCCCTCATAGGTTTTGGCCGCGGCCCTGGTGGGAGCTTCTTCCACAGCACTGGCGTTCTTTTTTGTATCAGCCTTGGTTACGGGCATGGGTCTCCTTCAACATCGGTTCCGGACAGGATGGGTCTTTAGAAAGTACTTGGGAGTACCTTCCATTTTAAATCGACTCATGAGATGAGGGATATACTTTAGAAGGATGATTCGAAAAAACCGCGCGATACCCGCCCCTGATCTAAAACTCCTGATTTTTGACCTGGATGGCACCCTGGTTGATTCCCGCCTGGACCTGGCCAACTCCGTCAATGCCATGCTTCGCCATTACAAGAAGCCGGAACTGGCCAATGAGATGATTGGCAGCTATATCGGGAATGGTGCACCAATGTTGGTGCGAAGGGCACTGGGTGATCCCGACGATGAAACATTCGTACAGGAAGCCTTGCTCTATTTCATGAGCTATTACCGCGAGCACAAGCTTGATACCACCTATGTTTATGACGGCATCTTTCACTGCCTGGACGCGATTGTAGCCAGCAGAAACGGCAACAGGCGCCGTGAAAATGGCGGTGCTGAGCAATAAGCCGGTGGTACCCTCGCGAGGCATTGTGGAATCACTGGGCCTGGGCAAATATTTCTTTCAGGTTTACGGTGGCAACAGCTTCCACACCAAGAAGCCTGACCCGGCAGGCGTTGCGGCCTTGCTGGAAGAAGCGGGCGCCCGAGCGGAAGAAACAGCCATCATCGGCGATTCAGACGTTGACGTGATCACGGCGCGCAACGCTGGAATTTATTCCGTGGGCGTGACTTATGGACTGGCGCCCCACACTCTGGATGACGCTCCGCCTGACGTGCTGGTTGACCATCCCCGGGAACTGGGTGATGTGCTGGGCGAACGCGAGCAAAGCCGGTTGGCATTTAAAGCGGAGTAAAACAATTCGCGCTCCAGCGGGTTGGAAGAAGCGAGTGGACAATGGCGATATAATGTCGCTTGTACCCGCCGGAGATTGTTCGTATGATCTCGCCCACAACCCCGCGCTCCATACTTCTCTTTGTGATTCTAGCTCTGGGCTTGTCCGGCTGCGGCTCCATGAAAAATACTACGACTCCCACGGCCCAGAGCACCAGCCTGGCCTTCGTCACCAATTCCGGCTCGGGTACCGTTTCCGCTTTTATGATCAACAGCAACGGCACCCTTTCTGCGATCACCGGCTCACCATTTGCTGCCGGCGCCGGCGCTGAGTTCATGGCTTTTGATCCAATGCACAAGCTACTGCTGGTGAGCAACCAGACCGCGAACAGCTTGTCCGCCTTTTCCGTGAATACCGCGACTGGTACGTTGACTGCCGTTTCCGGATCGCCTTTCGCCACTGGGGCGCGGCCAACCGCGGTGGCTGTGGATGGCGCAGGCAGATTCGTTTTCGTCGCCAACCAGGCAGGAAACAGCATTGCCGTATTCACTATCGGTACAAACGGCGTTCTTACACCCGTGGCGGGATCGCCGTTTCCAGCAAGCAGTCCGTATGGCCTGTCAGTGAATCCCGCAGGGAATGTTTTGTACGCCACCAATTTTCCTGACTCTCAAGTATCTGACCTGAACACCGTTTCCGCCTTTTCCATCGCGGGTAATGGAACTCTCACCGCGGTCCCCGGCTCTCCTTTTGTGGACGCCAACTCAACTTCGGGATTCGCCGCGGCCATCAGCATCCTCGCCGACCCCAGCGGCAAGTTTGTCTTCGTCGGCGATCACATGGCGGAAAGCGTTGTTCCTTTCACCGTGAATCCGGCCAGCGCCGCGCTTACTCCGGCATCAGCGCTGCCAACGCCTGCCGCCGCCTGCGGAACTTCGTGCCACAATAACCCGTTCGTCTTGCCGTGGATCCTGCTGATAAATTTCTCTTTTCCACGAACGTGGCTGGCCGGAACCGTTTCGGTATTCAACATCAATTCCGGCAATCTCACCTCGATTGCCGAGGTCTCTACAGGAGCGCATCCATTCGGCGTGGCCGTTGATCCCACCGGACACTTTCTTTATGTCGTAAACAAGGCCGACAACACCATCTCCGGCTTCGCTTTGAATTCCGCGACAGGGAGTCTCACGCCTATGGCCGGCTTCCCAATAAGCGAAGGTGCTAATGCGCCTACCGATATCCTGATCATTCCCATGACAATGTAGGGTCCTTGCTTGCTCGGGGTGAAGCACGCATTCATGCCTACATGTTGCTTTTCGTCCGAATGTGCAACCTCTTCAAATCTTCTCCTTTGATTTCAGATCCTTCCACGCAAAATCAATAAAATCAATTTTTCTCATTGACATATGTATTTAATTAATCTATAAATCAATTAAATCAATGCACCCTGACCGCAAAACGCGCGACTGGCAGGAATTAACCCTACTCACCAAAGGCGAACCAATCGTGGTGGAGCGGGTTCGCCTGACCGAGAAGGACATCGCCATTGAAGGCAGCTTTGAGCTTCCTGAACTGGCCCGGCTTGCCTGGGAAGACCAGGTGTTCATCGCGGCCTTTGTGCGGTCACATGGATCCATCAAGGAGATGGAACAGGTCTTTGGCGTGAGCTATCCCACCATCAAAGCCCGGCTGACCCGGATAGCTGGCAGCCTGAAATTTATCGATACTGACCCGGCGCCTTCGCGCACGGAGATTCTGGACCGGCTCAAACGCGGCGAGATCAATGCGCAGCAGGCCATCCGCGAACTGGAGGCACTGAAATGATTCCATTATTTGCCGTCATCGGTTTTCGTACTTCCCGCCGGCGGATATTCCGGTTATGGCTTCCCTTGTTCCTGGTTTGGCTGCTGCTCTTTCCGTTGGTTTTCGTGCTCTTTCCCTTTTTCCTGGTCGGATGCCTGCTGCTGGACCTCAATGCCTTCAGGGCGATTGCAGCCGGCTGGAACCTTGTCACCGGATTGCGGGGCACGCATGTAGAGGTAAATGACCCGAAACATTACATTTTGCTGCGCCTGGTTTAGAGAACGCGCAGGAAAACGCCGAGGAGGGCTTATATGACTGAAAATCATCGCCAAATTCTGGAGATGCTGGCCGCAGGCAAGATCACGGCCGATGAAGCAGAACGCCTGATGAGCGCAGTTGAAGCACCGAGCGCAGCGAACACTGGCACAAATGGCGCGACAGCAACAGCGGTGAAGCCCCGGCCGAAATACCTGAGGGTGGTGGTGCATGATGAATCAAAAGGCAACTCCCCCACCGAGGTGAACGTGCGCATTCCCATGCAACTGTTGCGTGCAGGCGTGCGGCTGACCAGCCTGATTCCCGTACAGGCGCGTGATCAGGTGAACGACGCCCTGCGCGAAAAAGGCATGCGGATTGACCTGACGCAGATCAAGCCGGAAAACCTGGAAGAGCTTGTGGACCAGCTCAGCGAGCTGACCGTGGACGTGGATGACAAGCATGCCAAAGTGCGGGTGTTCTGCGAATAGAGATGGAGATGAATATGAAAAAAGAGCGCCGCAAGATTTTAGAGATGGTTTTCGCGGGAGAGCTTTCAGTGGATGAGGCGGATGAGTTGCTAGGGTCTTCTGCTACAGCAAAGGCAGGTGACTGCGCGCCAAAATTTCTACGCCTGATGCTTGAACCGAAACCCGGCTGCGGCAGCGAGCGCAAGGTGGACATTCGCGTACCCCTGGGTGTGCTGCGTAGCGGCCTGCAAATTGCGCAATCATTGCCTGCAACAAGACGAGGTCAAATGACGATCGCGTTGGGAACGCATACGCTCGCTTTCGATGTGAGCAAGTTGAATACGGAAAGTGCGGACGAATTCCTGGGCCAGTTCAAAGATCTTTCCACGGACATCGACCGCGAGAAAGAAACATTACGGCTATTTTGCGAGTAGATTTGAAGGCGCTCATGGTTGAATGACGGACCGGCCGGCGATAGACGCTCTGCTCATGCGGGCAATGAGACTTCCCTATCCGTTACCGCAACCGGCAGCAATGCCCGGACCGCGGGCGGCGCACGCGTCGGGGTCAGTGGGAAATGATGCGGAATTCGGGAATGCTAATCGACTTTCCTGATCGCCAAGGGGCCAGCGACTGATCGGTTACGACCATCCTCTCTACCTTCATCCTCTTTATCCTCTTCCGATGGAAAGCACCCGCTTGCCCCGCCTACCAATCCTGTGTCACGATAAATAGATTTGCATGACCCAAAATTGCGACTGGGAGGCCCGTTGAATATTTTCGTTCTTCTGCGTGCCTCCGTGTCTCTGCGGTGAAAACTCATATGGATTTCAGAATTGTGTCGGACTACAAGCCCAAGGGCGACCAGGGCCGCGCCATTGAAGAGCTGCTGCATGGCACATACGCCGGCGAGAAGCACCAGGTACTGCTGGGCGTTACCGGCTCAGGCAAAACCTACACCATGGCCAAGGTGATTGAGACGCTTAACCGGCCGGCCATCGTGCTGGCGCACAACAAGACGCTGGCGGCGCAGCTTTATCACGAATTCAAGCAGTTCTTCCCGCAGAACGCGGTGGAGTACTTCGTATCGTATTACGACTATTACCAGCCGGAAGCCTACATTCCCGCCGGTGACGTTTATATCGAAAAAGAATCCACCATCAATGACGAGCTGGACAAGCTGCGGCTTTCCGCCACTCGATCGTTGTTTGAGCGCCGCGATTGCGTGATTGTGGCGTCAGTGAGTTGCATTTACGGCCTGGGATCGCCGGAAGCCTATTACGGCATGCTGCTGTTTCTGGAAAAAGGCCAGAAGATTTCTCGGCGCGACATCCTGAGCAAGCTGGTGGAGATTCTCTACGAGCGCAACGATTCGGATTTCAAGCGCGGCACTTTTCGCGTCCGGGGCGACACCATTGAGGTCTTCCCCACGTATGACGATAATGCGTATCGCATTGAGCTGTTCGGAGACGAGGTGGATTCGCTTTCGCAGATTGATCCGCTGTTCGGCACAGTGAAGCAGAAGTACACGCGCCTTCCCATTTATCCGAAGAGCCATTATGTAATGTCGAACACCACCAAGAACCAGGCCATGCACACGATCCTGGAAGAGCTGGCGTGGTGGGAGAAGGAACTGGAGAAGGAAGGACGGCTGGTGGAGTCGCAGCGGGTACACCAGCGCACACGCTTTGATCTGGAGATGATGAAGTCGGTGGGCTACTGCCATGGCATTGAGAACTACTCGCGCCATTTTTCCGGGCGCAAGCCGGGTGAGCCGCCGCCAACGCTGCTGGACTATGTGCCGCGTGACTTCGTCATGTTCATTGACGAATCGCACCAGACTGTGCCGCAGTTGCATGCCATGTGGCACGGCGACCGCTCCCGCAAAGAGAACCTGATTCACTATGGCTTCCGCCTGCCTTCGGCGCTGGATAATCGTCCGCTGAAATTTGAGGAATTTGAAGAGCGCGCCAACCAGGTCATTTATGTTTCCGCCACGCCTGGGCCGTATGAGCTCACCAAGTCGGCCGGCGTGGTGGTGGAACAGATCATCCGGCCAACGGGATTGGTGGATCCGGAGGTGGAGATTCGTCCGGTGAAGGGCCAGATTGATGACCTGCTGCATGAGATCCGCGAACGCGTCAGCAAAGGCGAGCGCGTGCTGGTGACCACGCTGACCAAACGCATGGCAGAAGACCTGGCCGAGTATTACTCTGAGGTCGGCGTACGATGCCGTTACATGCATTCTGAAATTGAGACGCTGGAGCGCATCAAGATTTTGCGCGACCTGCGCAAAGGCGAGTATGACGTGTTGATCGGCATCAACCTGCTGCGCGAAGGGCTGGATCTGCCGGAGGTTTCTCTGGTGGCAATTCTGGATGCCGATAAAGAAGGCTTTCTGCGTTCCGGCGGCTCGCTGATCCAGACCATTGGCCGCTGTGCGCGAAATCTGCATGGCCGCGCCATTCTTTATGCCGACCGAATGACGGATTCCATGAAGCGCGCCATCGATGAAACCGACCGTCGCCGCGCCATTCAGCGCGCGTATAACGAAGAGCATGACATCACGCCGCAAAGCATCGTTCGTCCATTGTCAATGTCCCTGGCCGGAATCGCCGAGTCCGATTATGTGGACCTGACGCAGGAGGCCGATGGCATTCCTGAATTCAAGAACCAGGAAGAGCTGGATATTTACATTGGCAACCTGGAAAGCGATATGCGCGAGGCGGCGAAACGGTTTGAGTTTGAAAAAGCCGCCGCTTTGCGGGATACGGTGAGAGAGTTGCGGACGAAGGAGTTTTTGTTTTCGCTAGGAGACGTGGCAGTGCCACGTCTCTACGCCATGTGACTCTATTTTTCCGATGACTTCTTGTGCGCGACCTTCTTAATGGGCTTCTCCGGGGGGATCCCAGTCATTTCTGACAGACGTTTCTCCAGATCATGACGTTTCAGCGCGCCCGCTACTTTGCCGGCGATTTTTCCTTCCGCGTCAATGAACAGAGTGGCAGGCAACGCATCACCCATCTTCCAGTCGGAAAGATCAACGACGGACGGTCCCACGAGCAAGGTAAGGTCATCCGCCTGATGCTTGTGCAGGAAAGGCTGGAGCTTGGCGCGATCAAGTTCGTCATCCACGGAAACGGCCAGGACGACGAGCTTGTCTTTGTAATGCTTCTGCATCTGGGCGAGCATGGGCATTTCCGTGGCGCAGGGAACGCAATAGGTCGCCCAGAAATTCACGACCACGACTTTGCCTTTGTATTCGTCCAGCGTGTGATGGCGGCCTTGCAGATCCAGCAAATCCATCTTTGGCGGGGCAGAAGGCGAGGCCGCCGGTGCGGAATCCGGCGTTGGCGTGGGATTTTGGCCGTAAATATTCGCGGCCAAAATGGCTAATAAAAGCATGGCAAGCAAGATTCGCATTCCTGCCAATATATCAGGGCACTTCACAAAGAAATAGAGGGCTTCCAAGTGCCGAAAGGCGTAGAATTTGGGACTAAAGGCCAATCCCATGAAACGCAGACTTGGCTTGTGGGTTTGATGGGTCTTGCTGTAGGGTGCTGCTGGTTCTTGATCAGCTTAATACTCCCACCTCAGTTACATGTACAACCTGGGCCGCTCAAGCATTTTGGCCATTACTGCTCCGGCTTCCCTGCTGGGACGAGCGATGCCCCTGAAGTACTACTGGTTCATTCTGCTCAATGGTGTTGCCTATGTCCTGTTCGGTCTGCATGATTGAGCTGTTCCGGCCCTTGCGGACCAGATAGTTTAAAATCGCAGCTCGGTGAAGCCGATGTTTCTGCGACGAAACTCGACAGTAATCTCCCTGCAGGCTAACGATGGCCAGGGGTCACACTGACCCATGTTTCTTGCCTGCGTTCTTCTCAGTCATCGCGATCCTCAGCGGTACTCTCCTCACATTTGTTTTTGATCAAGGCTGCGAATCTCTCTGCGCGGCTGTGCATGGGCGCATGCATCGGGCTGGCGATTCTGGCGTGGACAGGATTTCTTTTCTCGTTGGCTTTTGGCATGTCGGCGGCTTCATTGGCGCTGTTCGGTAATCGTCACGATTTCGCCGGCGTTCCTTTTGCTAAGAAGCAGATTTTCGCAACATGTCCGCAAACAGCGTGCGCATCGCGAACCAGAGAGTGGCGTCAGCGCTGCGCTCACGCGATCGCGCCACAATCGCTTCCATCATCTTCTACCTGGTCATCACGATTCATTCTGGGTCTGGTATTTGGCCGGGCGGCATTTGAAAAATCCGGCGGCATTTACACCGGCGTCATGAATAATCTGGGCGATCTTCCCTTGCACATGCAGGTGATTGCCAGCTTTGCACAAGGGCAATAACTTTCCGCCGCAGGACCCCACGTTCGCGGGCGCGCGCTTTGCTTATCCTTTCTTATGCGATCTGCTGACGGCCATGCTGGTACGCGCCGGAGCAGACGTGATCACTGCCATGTGGTTGCAGAACATGGCGCTGGCCCTGTCACTCACCGGACTGATGCACTACTGGACGTGGCGGCTCACCCGCAGCCGTCTTGCCGGTTTGATCGCGCCGCTGCTGGTTTTGTTCAGCGGAGGGCTGGGATGGACGTGGGTATTGATGGAGTTGCATAACAGTGAAGGTGGATTGCTGACGCTGCTCAGCCAGATTTCTCACGACTACAGCATTGGCATGAGCCCGCTGTTTCGCTGGGGAAATTCCCTGACCACCTTGTTCGTTCCCCAGCGCAGTATCCTGTTCGGCATGCCGCTGGCGATCGTTATTTTTGTTCAGTGGTGGAATACCATCAGCGACAGGGCTTCGGAAACAACATCCCTCGGGACCCAACCCGCAACTCAGGCAATTACGGCGGAGGCCCGTAAAAGCCTCGTCAGCGCCGGGCTGATTGCCGGCATGCTGCCGCTGATTCATGCCCACACATTCCTGGTGGTCATGGGAGTGGGCGCATGCCTGGCGCTGCTGTTTCGATCCTTGTGGCGTGAGTGGTTGTGGTTTTTCGCAGCGGCCTCAGCGCTGGCTTTACCGCAGGTAGTTTGGCTTTCCGGTAGCGGAACCATCCACACTGAAAGTTATCTTGGCTGGCACGTTGGCTGGGACCATGGCGACGCCAACATTCTCTGGTTCTGGTTCGTCAATACCGGGTTTTTATTCCCGTTTTGCTCGCAGCCTTGCTGTGGCGAGGCACATGGTTCAAGGTCCCGCGCAAGCTACTTCTCTTCTATGTGCCGTTTCTTTTCTGTTTTATTGCTGCCTAACCTGATCAAGGTGGCGCCCTGGGTGTGGGACAACATCAAAGTTCTTTTCTACTGGTACATCGCGTCTGTCCCACTGGTTGCGTGGCTGCTGGCGCGCGCATGGCAGCAGCGAAAGTCATCATGGCGATGGGCGGCCGCCGGTCTATTGGCGTCCATGATGCTTTCCGGGATGCTGGACGTACTGCGGGTGGTGGAAGAAGCTTCTGAGTATCAGGAGTTTGATCCTCAGGGAATCGAAATCGCCAGGTATATTTCCCAGCAAACGCCACCGCATGCCGTGGTGCTGCATGCGCCCACGTACAACACTCCGGTCTTCCTCACCGGCAGGCGGTCATTACTGGGTTATGAAGGATGGATGTGGTCGCGCGGGCTCAAGTATCCGCAGCGGTCGGCGGACATACAAAGCATTTATTCCGGCAGCCCTGACGCAGAGAGGCTTATCAGGCAATATCATATTGAATATGTGCTGGTAGGTCCGGCTGAGCTGGCAACGGGCAAGGTAAATGAATCCTTCTGGGCGCAGCAACACAAGGTCAGCGAGTCAGGTCCCTACCGGCTATACCAGAGCAAGGTGCAAGAAAGGGATTAGTCAATGAAGATCGGCATACTCACCGGCGGGGGAGATTGTCCGGGGCTGAACGCAGTCATACGGGCCATTGTGCGCAAAGGCATTTTCCACTACAACGACCAGTTCGTTGGCTTTATGGAAGGCTGGCGCGGTGTTTTGGAAAACAACACAATTGATCTTGACCTGAAAGCGGTTTCCGGAATTCTGCCACGCGGTGGGACCATTCTTCGCACGTCACGCACCAATCCGGCCAAGAAAGACGGCGGGCTGGAAAAGTGCATGGAGACGCTGACAAAAAACGGCCTGGATGCCTTGATTGCACTGGGCGGCGATGATACGCAGTCAGTCTCATTGAAGCTTTTCGAGCGTGGCGTGAAAATGATTGCCGTGCCGAAGACGATTGACAATGACCTGAGCGGCACCGATCTTTGCTTCGGCTTTGATACCGCGGTGAGCATTGCCACGGAAGCCATTGACCGCGTGCACACCACGGCGGAGGCGCACAATCGCGTGATCGTGGTGGAGGTGATGGGACGCGATTCAGGATGGATTGCCCTTTACAGCGGTATTGCCGGCGGGGCCGACGTGATTCTGATCCCGGAGCGCCCGTTCGACATCAACGAAGTGGCGGAGACCATCAAACGCCGCCACGATCGGGGAAGTTATTTCAGCATTGTTGTGGTTGCGGAGGGCGCCAAACTGGCCAACAAAGTCATTTCTGACGAGCGCCGCAAGACGGATGAGTTCGGCCACGTGCGCCTGGGCGGCATTGGGAATTTCATTGGCGGCAGAAATTGAATCGCGCACCGGATTTGAAACGCGCGCCGTGGTGCTGGGACATACGCAGCGGGGCGGATCGCCAACTGCGTTTGATCGCATGCTGGCCACGCGTTATGGCGTGGGAGCGATTGACCTGGTGCACCAGGGATCATTCGGGCGCATGGTGGCGCTAAAAGGTAACGTGATTTCTTCAGTGCCGATCGCGGACGCCATCTCAAAGACGCGTACCGTGTCACAGGACCTGATTGATGTGGCCTGGAGCTTGAGCGATAAACAGACGGAGGACGCGATTTCCCGCTAGCCCGTGTGGCTGGCTCTTACCATGGCACGCGCCCGTGAAAAATCTGTTGCGAAAAAAGAACCCCGGCTGAAGCCCAGGGACAAGGAAAAAATCCGGCGTTCAGGCCGCGCGTCTTTCCGGCCAGGAACAAAACTGGTTTGAGCAGCGCCGGTTAGGACCGCTGACCTTGTGGCAGGTGGCCGCGCTGGTCATTCTTCTGGTGGCGGCGATTCTGCGTCTTTACCTGCTCACTGACAAGGTATTCCATCACGACGAGGGCGTGAATGGAAACTTCATGGTCTCACTGTTCCGCACCGGCTACTACCATTACGATCCCGCCAACTATCACGGCCCAACGCTGTATTACGCGGCGCTGCTCATAAGCTCCATCGCCAGTATTTTCGTGGGAAAATCCGGCCTGAATGATTTCACCCTCCGTCTGGTGACGGTGATCTTCGGCATGGGCGTGGTGTGGCTGCTTCTGTGCATGAAGAAATGGCTGGGCGGCTTTGGCGCACTCGCGGCTGCAGCGCTGGCGGCGGTTTCAGCCGGCTTCGTGTTCTTCTCTCGCTACTTCATCCACGAAATTCTTTTTGTCTTTTTTACGCTGGGAGTGCTGGTGGCGCTGCTGAAATTTTCAGAGACACGGCGTCCGCGATATGCGGTGCTGGCGGCCGCGTCACTGGCGATTGCTGGGAGCCACCAAGGAAACCTGGATCATCACCGGGGGCGTGTGGGTGATCGCGTTGCCTTGCACATGGCTCTGGATGAAGCTGCGCGGACGTGACTCAACCCGCTTCTGGTCGATCGAGAACAATACCGCAGCCATAAAGCCGCAGGCCGGAGGCGCGGTGACGCCCTGGAGCACGAGCGCGCCTGGCGATGGTGGCCGCGGGCGTGTTTGCAGGTATCTGGGTCATCTTCTATTCGTCGTTTTTCACCAACTTTCCCCAGGGCGTGATTGATTCGGTGAAAACCTACACCATCTGGACCAAAACCAGCTCAGCCAGCAATGTTTATGACTGGACAAAGTACTTTGACTGGCTGGGCCGGGCTGAGCTTCCGATTCTGGTTCTGGGCGCATGCGGAATCGTGACGGCGCTGGCGCTGGCGCGCAGCCGTTTTGCGGTGTTCACGGCGTTCTGGGCGATGGGAATCTTTGCCGCGTACTCACTGATTCCATATAAAACGCCATGGCTGGCGCTGAGCATCATCCTGCCATTCGTGATCATTTCAGGATATTTGCTTGAGCAACTCGCCAGCCGACGGTCACTGCGGGTGGTTGCCTACATCGCCCTGGCGGTCGCGGCGGTTGTAGAAACCAGCCAGGCAATCGAGATCAGCTTCCTTCGCTATGACGATACCGGCGAGACCTACAGCTATGCTCACACCAACCGCGATTTCCTCAACCTGATCCATGAGATCGAGAAGATTGCGGCGGGTAATCCGGCGGGAAAAGAAATTGGCATCACGGTGATGTCGCCAGAGTACTGGCCCATGCCGTGGTATCTGCGCGATTACACGCATACTGGATTCTGGGGACACGTGGTGCCGACCACAGAGCCGATCATCATCGCCTTGCAAACGCAGAAAGCCGAGGTGGAAGAGAAGTTCGGCGACAAGTACCGGTTGATCGGCGAATATGATCTGCGTCCGGGAAACCGGCTGTCTTTGTATCTGAGGAAAGATTTGCAGCCGTAACGTCGCAAAAAAACCTTACCGCTGACCAACGCGGAATACGCGGATCTCACTCTTCTGATTTTCAATCCTGGCAATTTTGGCAATTCTTCTATAATTCCTTACGATGAACTCCTTCCTTCAAGACCTTCGTTATGGCGTTCGCATGCTGATCAAGAACCCGGGGTTCAGCCTGGCGGCAATCGTTACGCTGGCGCTCGGCATTGGTGGGAACACGTCCATATTCACCATCACTAATGCGCTGCTGCTGAAGTCATTGCCATATCAGGACCCGCAGCGCCTGGTGGAGATCGATACGCAACGCCAGGACGAAGGCCAGTTCACGCCGGGAGGTTTCTCACTCAACCGTTTTGACATGATCCGGGAGCATAGCAAGTCCTTCAGCGGTGTAGCTGTGGCGGCTAATGACACTTTGAACCTGACGGGACGAGGCGAACCTGAACAGGCTCCCATCATGCGGGTCTCCGGGCAACTTCTTTGATGTTCTGGGAGTAAAACCGCAACTCGGTCGCACGTTCGCGGGTGACGATGATCATGCCGAAGGTAAACCGGTAATCATCATTTCGGATTCGCTATGGCATACGCGCTTTGGTGGCGATCCCACGATCGTGGGACAGACCATCAATCTGGATTCTTCGCCCTACACCGTTATCGGCGTACTGCGTCCCGATGCGCAGTTCCCTTTCCTGGCGCCGGCGGAGGTATTCACGCCGCGCTACTTTGAGCATAGCCTGCTTCCCACGCAGCGTTTGCGCATGGGAGTTGGCTACCTTACGGCCATTGCGCGTTTGAAACCGGAAGCAACGTTGAAATCGGCCAAGGCGGAATTGGACCTCTTGAGCCAGCAGTACAGCCGTGAGAATCCCAAAGCGCCCGATGTGGGACCGAATGTCTCCGTGGTGGTGGGCAATTTACAGGAGCTGACGGTAGCCAATATCCGTCCGGGATTGCTTGTGCTATCCGGCGCTGTAGGACTGGTATTGCTGATTGCCTGCGCCAACGTTGCCAGCCTGTTGCTATCGCGTGCGCTGGCGCGGCGCAAGGAGATCGCCGTACGAACCGCGCTGGGAGCGCAGCGCCGGCGTCATCATCCGGCAACTGCTGACTGAAAGCGTGCTTCTGGCTATCGCCGGAGGCCTGGTGGGACTGGGAATCAGTTATATTGCCACGCGTTATCTGGCCACGCTCGGCGCGTCTAATCTTCCCCAGGGTTTTGCGCAGGGATTTGCGCTCAGCATGGATGGGCGCGTGCTGGTTTTCATGCTGGGTATTTCACTGCTCACCGGACTGGCGTTCGGCATCTTCCCCGCATTGCAGCTTGCGCAGACAAATGTAATTCAGACGCTGCGTGATGAAGGCCGCGGGAGCACCGGTGGGCACACGTCGCACAGAGCTGAAAAGCCTGCTGGTGATACTCCAGGTAGCCATCTCCATGCTGTTGCTCGTCTGCGCCGGCCTGCTGATAAGGAGCTTCTCCCACCTGCTGAATGTTGATCCGGGCTTTGATCCGCACAACGTCATCACCATGAATGTTTCCCTTCCCACGGTGAAGTACTCAAAGCCGGAGCAGCAGGTTGCGTTCTTTGAAGATGTCATACGCCGCATTTCCACCTTGCCCGGCGTGCAGGCGGTGGCGACTTCGGCTGCGTTACCGCTGACCCCCAAACGCATCACTCCCATCCTGCCGGAAGGCCAGCCGGAAAAGCCTCTCGCGGAGAGGCCGTTCATCATCATTGAGGCGATCAGTCCAGGATGGTTCGCGACCCTGCATGTTCCCATGCACAGAGGCCGTGACTTCAACGCAGGGGACAAGATTGGTTCGCCCAACGTGGTCATCATCAATGAGGCCCTGGCGCGGCGCTTCTTCCCCGGTCAGAATCCGATTGGCCGACACATCGTAATGGGCCGCCAGCCGGCGTCTGAAATTGTGGGGGTGGCAGGCGACATAAAAAATTCAGGCCTGGCACAGGATCCGCAGGTGCAATTGTATTTTCCCTTCGCGCAGTTGCCGTGGGGAAACATGAACCTTCTGGTTCGCACGGCAGGCGATCCACATAACATGGTGGCAAGCATTCGCGCGCAGATTTCAGCCGCCGATCCTGACCAGCCGGTCACGGGCGTTCTGACCGTGGACGAACTGATGAATGGCTCGCGGGCGCAGCCACGCTTTGCCATGTTTCTGCTGAGCATGTTCTCGGCCACGGCGCTGGTGCTGGCGGTGGTGGGAATCTATGGCGTGCTGGCGTATTCAGTGGCACAGAGGCGGCATGAGTTGGGGATCAGGATGGCGCTAGGCGCGAAAAAATCAGATGTTCTTCAACTCGTGGTACGGCAGGGACTCCGTTTGACTGCAATCGGCGTGGTGATAGGACTGCTGGCAGCGGCAGTGCTTACGCGACTCATGTCCAGCCTGCTGTATAAGGTGGGAACATGGGACCCGATTACATTCCTGATTGCGCCATTGGTGTTTCTTGCAATCGGAATACTGGCCAGTTATCTGCCGGCGCGCCGGGCGATCACGGTGAATCCCACGGAAGCATTGCGGTGAGGTTTTTACCACCGAGTACAAAGAGAAGCACAGCAAAATGCTTCCCGCGGATGAACGTGGATCAGTAAGTTAAGCTGAGTGGGGACCGACGAAGCCGTACCCTTTCAAAACTACTCGAAATCAGAGCAGTCTAGATGGTAGGGATCCCTCGTAACACTCGGGATAAAAAAGCGCTCGTTGCAGTCGGGAATAGAAACAAGAAATGAGGCTGAATGGCGGAAGTGATCGCGGTACGCGACCTGCGGAAGAGTTATGACAAGCTGGAGGCAGTAAAGGGTATTGAGTTTGAAGTTGGCGCCGGCGAGGTCTTCGGGTTACTCGGGCCGAACGGCGCGGGCAAGACCAGCACGGTGGAGATTCTGGAAGGCTTGCGGCCGCGCTCGAGTGGTGAGGCACGGGTGCTGGGCCTTGATCCTGATCGGCAGACTAAGCAACTGAAAGACCGCATCGGCGTGTGTCTGCAGGCGACAAATCTACCGGCCAAGATGAGAACGCATGAGGCGTTGGACCTGTTTGCATCTTTTTATTCGCGCAGCATCAGTTCAGACCATCTGTTGCAACGCCTGCAACTTTGGGACAAGCGCAACTCATTCTATGAAACGCTTTCCGGCGGACAGAAGCAGAGGCTTGCACTCGCCATGTCATTGGTCAACGATCCGCAATTGCTTTTTCTGGATGAACCAACCACCGGTCTTGATCCCCAGATACGCCTTGAGATCCACCGGTTAATTGAGGAGATGAAGGCGGAAAAGCGCACCGTGGTGTTGACCACTCACTATATTGAAGAAGCCGAGCGTTTGTGCGATCGCGTGGCGATCATGGATGAAGGCAAGATCGTAGCCATGGGAACGCCAAAAGAATTACAGCAGCAGAGCAAGGGACAATCGCGCATACAGATCAACGTGGCGGCTCCCTTGCAGCATGATGGCCTTCCCCAGTGGCCGGATGCGATTGAAACTTCCCTTAACTCCGACGGGCGCGAAATGACTGTTTATTCCAACCGCCCGGCACGAACGCTTTTTGAGATCATGAAATGGCTCGACCATCAGGGACTGCAACTGGATGACGTGCATTTGAAACGTCCAACATTGGAAGACGTGTTCGTGGAACTAACGGGCAAGAAACTGCGGGACTGAGACAAGGAAGATCACCAGAGACGAATGAAATCATACCTGGCATTAATAGCAATTGATTTGCGCCTGGCCCTTCGACAGCGCACCGTCATCTTTTTCAACTACCTGTTCCCGCTGATCTTCTTCTTTACCTTTGGCGTGTTTCTTGGCGCCAATGGCAACGCGGCAAAGGCAACGCTGGTTCTGAACATGTCAACCACGCTCGGCATACTGGGCAATGGCCTGTTCGGCGCCGGGATACGCGCTTTGCAGGAACGCGAGATGAATATCCTGCGTCGCTATAAGGTCACGCCCATCACACCGGGACCGATTCTGGTTTCATCCATGGTGACGGGCTGGATCATCTTCATGCCGTACATTCTGCTGCTGCTGATGGTTTCTCATTACTGGTACCACATGCCGTGGCCGGGCCATGCGCTGGCGCTGGTGGTTTTCATCTCCATCGGCCTGATCGCGTTTCGCGCCATTGGCCTGGTGATTGCCTCGGTTGCCAATACCATGCAGGAAGGGACGATTCTGGTGCAGCTCCTCTATTTTCCCATGCTCTTCCTCAGCGGCGCTACGTTTCCGGTGGAACAAGGGCCCAGGGTTCTGAGGATTATCTCCGGATTCGTTCCCGCTACATATCTGGTGAATGGAATGAATGCCATTATGCTGAAAAGCGCGTCATTGACGGATGTGTGGAAGCCGGCCGGAGCGCTGATCATTACGCTGATGGTTGGGTTCGTGGTGGGGACAAATCTTTTTCGCTGGGAGAAGGAAGAAAAGATTCGAGGAACAGCGAAGTTGTGGGTATTGGCCGTGTTGCTTCCCTTTTTTGTAATGGGAGTTGTGAAATGGATGCAGCGCTGAGGCGCGTCCTGAAGATGCCGCATATTGAAATGAAGAACAGGTATCTTTGGGGGGCCGGCGCGAATCTAAAAGACGTAACGTTAGTAATAGTTGGACAGCATGAGTGATGCAGCGCACAGACGCGACCACCACGTGGAAATAGGCTAAATTGAGCCTTTTGCGGCTTATTTTGTTTGCTGGCCTGAGCGGCACAAGAGGTTGCGCCGAACCTGAGGTGATTGGAAAGTCTCTTGAGTTTGGAGTATAAAGAAATGTTGCGCACTGAGACACTCCCCATACAAGAGAAGGCAGAAAACGGTAAAAGGAACACTATGTCAACCAGCACAGTGACGCCCACAAAAGGGCTTGAAGGAGTTGTGGCGGCGAGTTCGTCCATTTGCTACATCGACGGCGACGCCGGAATTCTGGCTTATCGCGGCATTGATATTCACGAGCTTGCTCAGCACTCAACGTTTGAAGAAACCTGCTACCTGCTTTGGTTCGGCAAGCTGCCGAACAAAGCGGAGCTCGCTGATTTTTCAAAGAAACTTGCAGCCGAGCGCAAAATTGATCCGGCAGTCTTCGACCTGATGCGCAGTCTGCCCAGGACGGCCATCCCGATGGAAGTGCTGCGCACGGCAGTTTCCGCACTTTCGCCGTACGATGCCGACGCCGAGAAGATGGACCATGATGCCAACGTGCGCAAAGCCATCCGCCTGACTTCGCAGATCGCCATGATTGTGGCCGGCTATGATCGCATCCGAAAAGGCAAAAACATTGTTCAGCCTGATCCGTCACTCTCACACGCAGCAAATTTCCTTCTCCTGCTGAATGGCGAGAAGCCATCCAGGACCGCTGGGAAGGCGCTGGACGTTGCCCTGATTCTGCATGCCGACCATGAATTGAATGCCTCCACTTTTGCGGCCCGCGTAATTGCCGCAACGCTGGCTGACATGCATTCGGCGATTGTCGGCGGAATCGGCGCACTGAAAGGTCCGCTCCACGGCGGCGCCAATGAAGCCGTGATGCGCCTGCTTTTCGAGATCGATAAAAAAGGCGAGGACCCGGTCGAGCATGTGAAAGCCATGCTGGCGGCCAAGAAAAAAATCTCCGGCTTCGGCCATCGCGTGTACACCACGGAAGATCCGCGCGCCACGCACCTGCGCAAAATGTCACAGGATCTGGGAAAGGATGCGAATCCAAAGTGGTATGACATGTCAGCCAAGATCGAGCAGTACATCAAGAAAGAAAAAGGCCTGAACGCCAACGTAGATTTCTACTCAGCGTCAACTTATACCACGCTGGGGCTGGACGTTGACCTGTTCACGCCGGTGTTTGCCGTGTCACGCATCAGCGGCTGGACAGCGCATGTAATCGAACAACTGGATGACAACCGCCTGATTCGTCCGCGCGCCGACTATATCGGCCCAAAGTATCCGGCAAAGTATGTGCCGATGGATCAACGGTAAAAGGCAGACGACTAGAGACATAAGCTTTTGCGAAATTGAGGGCACGAAGCTGCGCGAAGACTTAGCTCTAACTTCGTGTTCCTTCGTGCCCTTTGTGTTTAAAGCGTAGGATAGAAATATGCGCCGCGTGTATCTCGACAATAACGCCACCACGCCCGTCCTCCCCGAAGTTTTTGAGGCCATGAAGCCTTTCTATCTGGAGGAATTCGGCAATGCCTCGTCCATCCACCATTACGGGCAGCGCGCGCGCAGTGCGGTGGAAAAGGCGCGCGGCTCGGTTGCGGCCCTGCTGAATGCGCGTCCGGCGGAGATTGTTTTTACCAGCGGCGGTACGGAAGGCGACAACGCAGCAATATTCGGCCTGGCAAGCAAAGGCGACCACATCATTACTTCCACCATTGAGCACAGCGCGGTGATGAACACCTGCAAGCGGCTGGAGCAGATGGGCTGTGAAGTGACGTTTGTTCCGGTGAACGGACGCTGTGAAGTTGATCCGGAAGAGATTCGCAAAGCTTTGCGGCCCAACACCCGGCTGATCAGCATCATGATGGCCAACAATGAAACCGGCGTGGTGCAGCCGGTGGAGGAGATCAGCCGGATCGCCCGCGAAGCCGACGTTTTCTTTCATACGGACGCCGTACAGGCCGCCGGGAAGATTCCGATCGACGTACAGCAGATTGGCTGCGACGTGCTCACCATCTCCGGCCACAAAATCCATGCGCCACAAGGAACAGGCGCGGTTTACATCAAGCGCGGCACGCTGATTCAGCCCATTGATTTACGGGGGAAGCCATGAGCGCCAGCGCCGGGCCGGCACGGAAAATCTTCCTGGCATTGTTGGCCTGGGCAAGGCGGCTGAGCTGGCAAAGGCGTGGCTGGAAGGCAATGGTCCCGGCGGAAATGGCGCCATCCGCGACCGTCTGCAGAATACCGTTCTCAACGCAATCGACTGACGCCGGCATCAATGGCGATGGAGCCAGGCGCGTTCCCAACACCACCAATCTCTGGTTCGATTACATTGAAGGCGAGGCGCTGGTCATTGCGCTTGATCTGAAAGGCCTGGCTGTCTCCAGCGGAGCAGCGTGTTCATCCGGCGCCATTGAGCCTTCCCACGTGCTGCTGGCGATGGGTCTATCGCATGAGCGGGCCCGCTCCAGCGTTCGCATCAGCCTGGGCAAGCAGACGACCAACGAAGACATTGAATTCGCCATCAAGGTCGTTGCCGGAGACGGTCGCGCGTTTGCGCGAGATATCACCGCTGCACAAGTCGTCCAGAAGTAACGTGGAAAAGAAAACAGTGACCGCCAGCTAAGAACGCGTTCCTTGCCTTACCGCCTAAAACTTAAGTACCTTCGTTACGCAAATTGAGGATTTGTTTGAACTCGTAACTGTCGTGGATTGAGGTAAGCTGGGCATACCGGAATGATCCCACCACAACCGAAGCCCGCTCCTGAACACACCTGCGCGCATAAGCCCAGGCGGATCCACATGAGCCAGAAGTGGGTTCCCAAACTTTCATCGTACTTAGAAATTATTCGCGCAGTGATTTCTCTGCCGATCTGATCGCCGGCGTTACAGTTGGGCTGGTGGCGCTTGCCTTTGGCGATGGCCTTTGCCATTGCGTCCGGTGTTCCACCGCAGGCTGGACTCTATTGCGCAGTGATCGCCGGATTCATGATCTCCGCTCTGGGCGGTTCACGCGTGCAGATTGGTGGTCCTACCGGCGCGTTCGTGATTGTTGTCTCCGGCATTGTGACCAAGTACGGCATTGAAGGCCTTTTTACCTGCACTGGTATTGCCGGAATCCTGCTGATCCTGCTGGGCGCTACTGGCCTGGGTAGTGCGGTGAAATATATTCCCCGGCCCGTGATGGTGGGTTTTACGAACGGAATTGCCGCCGTAATCGCCAGCACGCAGATCAAAGACTTCTTCGGCCTCCAGATACCCCATGTTCCCGGTGATTTCCTGGGGCGCATGCAGGCGATCTTTCACAACTTCCGCACGATTTCTCCCTGGGAAACTTCGCTTGGCGTTCTTTCGCTGGCATTGATTCTCTTTTTCCGTAAATATGTTCCCCGCGTGCCCGGATACATAGTGGCGCTGTTTGCGGGAACGGCCCTGGTCTGGCTCTTCCATCTGCCGGTTGAAACCATTGGAACGCGCTTTGGCGGAATTCCTTCAGGATTGCCGCCGTTGCGTGCTCCTTCGTTTCACTTTGACCTGATTCTGCCTTTGATCAATCCTGCGATCACGGTGGCGATGCTGGGTGCGATTGAATCACTGATGTCGGCCGTGGTGGCGGACAGGATGTTCGGCGAAGGCGAAAAACATAATCCCAACGTTGAGTTGATTGGCCAGGGCATCGCCAACTTCTTTTCTCCGCTGCTTGGCGGATTGCCTGCCACAGGCGCAATCGCCCGTACGGCCACAAACATCCGCTCCGGCGCAAGGACTCCTGTTGCCGGTATTATTCACGCACTCACGCTCCTGGTGATCCTGCTATTTGCCGCGCCCATTGCCAAGTTCATTCCGCTGTGCGTTCTATCGGCCATTCTGCTGGTAGTGGCTTACAACATGGGCGAATGGGGCGAGATTCCGGAATTGCTCAAGCTCTCTCGCCTGGAAGCGGGGACATGGTTCGCCACCTTCATGCTCACCGTTTTCGCCGATCTCACCGTGGCGGTGGAAGCCGGCATGATCATGGCAGCGCTCATTTTCATCCGCAAAGTCACTCTCACCACCACCATCAGCCCGGTCACTCCGGAATATGTGGAAGAAGGCCGCGTACATATTCTCCAGGACAAGGACATTCCCGACTACGTAACGATCTATCGAATTCACGGCCCGTTTCTCTTTGGCGCGGCAGACAAAATTGAAGAATTGATCCGGATGATTCCTGAACTGCCGCCGGTTCTTGTTCTCCGCTTGCGCAACATGACTGCCATTGATGCCACGGGAATTCACGCATTGGAACATCTCGCGGACAGGGTAAAAGCGTCAGGTCGTGGACTGATCCTATGCGGGGCGCCTGAACAGCCTGAGCGATTGCTGCAGCGTGCCGAATTCAAGGACCATGTCGGCCGGGAGAATATCTGTGACAACGTGGCCGAGGCCCTGGAGCGTGCCCGCACCATCCACGAGGAAATGCAGGCACGGGACCTGCAAAAGTTCGCGGCAGAAGCTGCCGCTGCAACGTCTCATTAAGCTGCGCACTCCGAAGTTGCGTGCCGCGATGCGCGTCTAGGGCGAGTCGTTTATAATCTATCTAGCGGTTGCTGAGCATCAGCGCGGCAGCCGCTTTTATTTTTATGCCTGAGCAGACCATAGCCGTTGCCATGTCCGGCGGTGTGGATTCCTCCACCGTTGCGGCCATGCTGCGCGCGGAAGGCCATCAGGTGGTCGGGCTGACCATGCAGTTGTGGAACCAGCGCCGCCTTGCCGGCCGCGAAGGCATGCCGGAGAAGATGCAGGGACGCTGCTGCTCTATTGACGACGTTTATGATGCCCGTCGCGTGGCGGAAGACCTGGGCATTCCCTACTACGTGGTGAATCAGGAAGATCGGTTTGAGCGTGATGTTGTCCGTCCGTTCGTTGATGAGTATCTCTCCGGGCGCACGCCGATTCCATGCAGCCTCTGCAACAATCATTTGAAGTTTGACCAGCTCCTGATCACGGCGCGGCAGATTGGCGCTGACCTGCTGGCCACCGGACATTACGCCCGCTGCGAATTTTCTCCCGAGCGCAATCGCTGGTTGCTGCTTCGTGCCGCTGACGCAGCCAAGGACCAGACATATTTTCTCTTCGGCCTCACGCAGGAGCAGCTCAGCCGCACGCGCTTCCCGCTTGGCCACATGAACAAGCCACAAGTTCGCGATCTGGCGCGGCAGCATGGACTTGGCCTTGGCGGAGAAGCCTGACTCGCAGGAAATCTGCTTTGTTCCCGGCGGTGACTACAAGAAGTTTATTGACGCGTATCTGGGCGAGCAGGGTGAGTCCCTGCCGGATACATCAGGCGAACTGGTCACCACGGGCGGCAAGGTGCTTGGCCACCACGAGGGCATACACAATTTCACTGTCGGACAGCGCAAGGGCCTCGGCGTGGCGACTGGATCTCCGCTCTATGTGATCAATATCAACGGCAGCAAGGGGCAAGTCACGGTCGGCAACCCAGAAGAACTGCTCGCCACCAGGTTGCTTGCCCACCGCATGAACTGGATTGCGTTTGATGAGTTGCGCGAGCCTGTGCGCGTGCAGGCGAAGATTCGTCATCGTCATGAGCCCGCGGCCGCAACCATTGAGCCTGCAGCAAACGGCGAGACACTGGTCGCCTTTGACGCTCCACAGCGCGCCATCACGCCCGGACAGGCCGTTGTGTTTTATCAAGATGACGTAGTAGTCGGCGGCGGATGGATTGCGGAGACAGTGCCGGCTGAAATAGGTGCGGACCGAATGGGGTTCTCTGCCTAAGTTAATCGCTTAAGCGCGCAAGGGAATAACAGCCGAAGGATTCGGCGATACTGATTTCGGGTGCAGGAATTTCTCCCGCTCTTCTTCCATGGATTCAATCTCATTCCCAATCCGCACGTGGTCCCAGCCCACCGCCGCGCCGATTCTCTCAGCAGCATCACATGTGCACTCACTGGGACCAGCAAGCGCCCAGAGCTACAGGGACGCGGCGCAACAGAATATCGCCGAGCGTTATGGCTGATTCATGCACCACGGCTTCCACAGCTTCCGCCACCAGATGTGAGCTGTGATCACAGATCGGCTCACGCATGCGATCATCAAGTGACGCAGCATGCGCGATGGCCAGGGCGTGGCGCCCGTGCCACTCGGCAATTGTTGCGCGCAGTCTTCTGAGATACGGGCTTTGCAGGCCACAGTGCGCGCCCACAGGCGAACCACGGCTTCAACGCCTTCTTCCTGCACAACGGCGCCAAAAATACATGCAGGCCGCGGAATATTGAGGCCCAGAGAGCGCCCAACATCGCGTGCCAGGCTGGCGGCCGTGGTCAGCTTGCCGCCGATCACCGAAAGTAATCCTTCAGCACCCTCCGCGGCATGGTCGTGCAGAACATGGCGACGCGTGATGGCCGAATACTTTTTGCCCGGCTCGTACGGCAGCGGGCGAATCCCGGCAAAGCTGTAACGGATATCGGCCTTGGTGAGCCCCGTCCGCGGCAGGAGCCGGGAAAAATTTTCAAAAAGATAATCCACTTCCTCGGGTGATGGTTGCGCACACTCCGGTGCGCCATCGTCAGTGACCTCCGTGGTGCCGAGCAAGATCTGGTCGTTCCATGGCAGCACAAAGATCTGCCGGCCATCCAGGGCTTCGGTATAGACCGCCTGCGCCGGAGCGCCTGCGAATCTGGGGAGCACCAGATGCGTGCCCCGCACTCCGCCAATCATTCTTGGGGTTTTGATTCCTGAAGACCCCACCACAATATCCGCCCAGGGGCCGGTTGCATTCACGATCTTGCCGGCTGAAACCGAATACTCCTGGCCGGAGATGGCATCGCGCAGACGAGCGCCGGTAACACGGCCGTTGCTGCGCGTAATCTCAAGAAGCTGTGTGTGGTTCCGCACCACGGCTCCGGCGTCCATGCTTTCCGCCAGCCATTCCGCTACCAGTCTCTCGGGAAATTCACACTGCGCATCTTCGTAGGAATAGATAGACCAATTCCGGCCGGCATCCAACTGCTGCTCAAAGTCGCGGACGCTCGCAAATGCCGTGCGTTTGCCGCCTGCCCAATGATGGTAAAGCCATAGCCCGGTCTTGATGGCAAGGCTGCTGCGCATGAAGGACCTTGGTTTCGCGGGCAGGGCGAGAAGAAATTGCATTGGCCGTACCAGGTGCGGTGATTCACTCAGCAGGCGCTCGCGTTCGTGCAGCGATTCACGAACCAGGGAAATTTCGCCATGCTCCAGATAGCGCAGTCCGCCATGGATAATTCTTGTCGATCGACTGGTGGTGCCAGAACCGAAATCGTTCTGTTCAACCAGTAGAGTGCTCATTCCGCGGCGGGCACACTCGCGCGCAATGGCCACGCCGTTGATGCCGCCGCCAATTATCAGGACCTCAAATCCCCTGCCCTGCAATGGAATGGAGCTACTCACGTTCATTAATCATTAGATGCTTTCTGCGATTCCAGCAACATTACTTCGGAGCAAGACTTTCCAATAAAGTGCAGGTATTTGCAGTTTAAGGAGAATGCCGATTTGGGTGCAGGTTTGTGGAAAAGACTCCCAAAATGGGGAAAAGCCGCCCCGTTTTGCTAAGAGCGGCTTAAACTTTAGCAGTTCTGGTCTAATAAACGGCTTTAAACGCTCTTTCTCATGCTCTTATCGCCGATTTGCGGGCTGTCGGGTGACGATCCCCGAAATGCCGGCACAGACGAGCTCAGACTTACGCGGTCCGCACCCATCTTTTTGGCGTGATAGAGCGCCTCATCGGCATAGCGCAGCAGCATGTCCGGGGTAAGGTCGCCGCCGTGGGAAAAGGATATGCCAATGGATACGGTGATCTTTCCCATAGCCACGCTATTGTGCTCGATTTTCAGGTTCGCGATTGTGCTGCGGACCAGTTCGGCGCGCTCCTGCAGGCTATCCGGCGAACTATCTGGCATGACAACAACAAATTCTTCGCCGCCGAACCGGCAGACGATGTCTTCGGTCCTCACCGCGCGCCGCAAGAGGAAAGCCACTTCCTTCAGCACCATGTCACCGGCTTCATGCCCAAAAGTGTCATTGAAGTATTTTGAACTTGTCGATATCAACCATCATCACGCCCAAGCCGCTGTGGCGACGGGCTGAACGTCTTACTTCCTGCTCCATGGTCGCTTGCAGGAAACGACGGTTATAAAGCGAGGTCAGCGGGTCACGGATCGATTGATCATGAAGCTTTTCGCGCAGCTTCAGATTGGCCAGTCGCAGAGCCGCATATTCGCCTAACTGTTGGATAAGGCTCAGGCGTGGTGCGGTAAATAGCTCAGCGCTTTCTCCACTGATGTGCAGAATACCCAGAGTCTCTCCCAAGGCTGAAAGCGGCAGGCAAATGTAAGCGGGTGGGATAGTTCCACTGAAATGGTGGCAGGAAAGCGCCTTGGGGTCCTGTAAGCGCACATGCAGGCGGCTGCCGCGCATGGCGCAGCAGTCTTCCGGCGCCAGCAGATTCTGTGAAGGGCTGTCCGATTCGCCCCAGCTTGCCATGGTGCCCATCAGGTTATGCGTATTATCAATGGCAAACACCGCGCCGGCGCTTGCCGGTAAAAGACGCTGCGAGTATCCACTCAGAACATCAAACGCTTCACTGGCATTCACGCATATCTGCAGGTCAGCCTGGAGTTCGTTCAGGCATTTGCTGCTTTCCGTCTCGCTTTGCAGACGTTCCAGTGATCCTTCCAGACGGGCCTGCGCATGCAGTGCGGAGCGTTCCGCGATGCGCAACTTTTTCGATTCGCGCATCACCAGCATGAACAGTACAGCCATGACCAGCACAAATCCGCCAATGCGGACAGAAACGGCTGCGCTCCACTTCTTTCGCGCGCAATTGCGACGCCAGATTGCGCTCGCGCAGCAGCAGTTCTTCTTCATCTTTGAATTTCTGAATGGCGTCGCGCACGCGGTCACGCCGGAAGTCAGTATCCTGGCTGTGGTAAATCAGCAGCGTTTTTGACGTACGCAGGTTGTCGCGCAGTTGCAGCAATTCATCACTGATCCAGTTGCGAAGTTCTTTAATTTTCGCCTGGTGGACAGGGTCATCCTGCGTCAGGTAAGACACGCGGTCCACCTGCATCCAGACCTTGGCCACCGCGCCTTCAAACGTATCAAGATCCTGTTTTTCCGGCGTGAGAATGTAGTGCAGCCACGCTTCGCGGGCATCCTGAAGTCCGTCTTCAATGCCTTCCATTTCATGCAGCACCTGGTGCGTATGCTCCACATAGGCCTGGGAGTTCAGCAGTTCACGGGTGCGGGAAAAACCGTCCCATGCCAGGGCGACCAGAAAAGCCAGCATGAGCAGGAAAGCAAATGGCAGGAGCGTGCGGGCTTCCAGCGCGCTCATGGTGATTCGTTTAATCCGCCCAAAAAATGTTCAGGTACATTGAAATTAAAGCTCCGGAAGTTCATCTGTTGTGCAGTGTTTGAGCCGCGCAATGATACCCTAATTCCGTGTCCACTGGAGAGAAATTCGAGAAAACCGTCGCCATCATGGCTCGCCTGCGGGCCCCCGGCGGATGCCCCTGGGACCGGGAACAGACCTTCGATACCATCAAAAAGTACACATTAGAAGAGACTTACGAGGTACTGGAAGCCATTGAGAATCGTGACTGGCCGGAACTCACAAGCGAGCTAGGTGATCTTTTGTTACAAGTACTGTTCTACGCGGAAATGGCGCGTGAGATTGGAGTCTTTAATATCAATGACGTGCTTGATGCGCTCAGCGAAAAACTGATCGGACGCCATCCTCACGTGTTTGGCGACGTCAAGGCTGAGGACTCTCAGGCTGTCCTGCAAAACTGGGAAGCCATCAAGAAGAGGAAAAACAAGTACGCGCGGCCGGCAATGGTAAGCCGGATGACTCGGCTGGCGGGCTGCTCGACGCTGTCTCATCCAGGATGCCGGCCCTGATGGAAGCCCACAAGATTAGTTCCAAGGCAGCCCACGTTGGCTTTGACTGGCCGGAAATCAATGGTCTCTTTGAGAAGCTCACCGAAGAAACCGGGGAATTGCGTGAGCAACTGGAACAGCTTCCCTCTGATTCCCTCAAGGCTGGACTCAAAAGCAAAACTTCCTGTCGAGCTGCATGCGCGTATCGAAGATGAGATTGGAGATCTTTTCTTTGTCATGGTGAACCTGGCCCGCAGACTATCAGTTGATCCTGAATCCGCGCTCCGCCGTACCAACCGGAAATTTCGCAGCCGATTCGGCTGGCTGGAGCAGAAACTGCAAGAACGCGGCACATCTCTGGAAGACGCGCCTCTGGAACTGATGGAAGAACTCTGGCAGCGGGCCAAATTATCTGAGGAGGGCCGCCATTGAGCGCCGTCACACCCGGGCCTGACCACATCGTGATCCGCAAATGTACCGGCTTGGACGAACTCAAGGCCTGCGTGGAATTACAAAAAGAAGTATGGAACTTTGATGATGTGGACATTGTTCCGCTTCGCCTGTTCGTTGTAAGCCAGAAGATCGGCGGACAGGTGATTGGAGCGTTCTCCGGCGACCATCTCGTGGGTTTCGCTTTCTCCATTCCTGGATCCCGCAATGGACATTCCTACCTCCATTCGCACATGCTGGCCGTGCGTGAGGCCTTCCGCAATTACGGGCTCGGCCGCAAACTCAAACTGGCGCAGCGCGATGATGCGATCGACAAAGGCTTTGAGCTGCTGGAATGGACGTTTGATCCGCTTGAAATTAAGAACGCCTATCTTAATCTGGTGAAGCTTGGGGCCATCACGCGCCGCTATAGCGTGAATCACTACGGGCTTTCATCCTCGCCATTGCAGGGCGGACTGCCGACTGACCGTCTGGTCGCCGAATGGTGGCTGAAATCAAATCGCGTGGTCAATCTGCTGGAGAAAAACCGGCCGCCGCAATTCACCATTGAAAAAAAAATTTACGTGCCGGCTGAAATTTACGCATGGAAAGCCTCAGACATCAATCGCGATAAAGCGGCTGAAGTGCAGAAGCGGAATCGCGAAGAATTCCTGCCCGCGTTTCATGATGGGCTCTCGGTTTTGAGCTATGAACGCGATGACCAGGGCAACGGAGCGTTTCTACTGGGACGATGGGATGAAAATCTAACCTATGCCTCCAACGGCGATGAAGGAAATCATGAAGATTGAAGCCATCACTCTGCGCGAAATACGCATGCCGCTGGTGCATTTCTTTGAGACCAGCTTTGGGCGCACCACCGAACGCCGCATCCTTCTGGTAACACGTGCACACCAATGGCCCGGAAGGCTGGGGCGAATGCGTGGCCGGGGAAGATCCGTTCTACAGCGAGGAATCCATTGATACAGCGTGGTATGCCGCGGAACGGTATCTGGCGCCGGCACTGCTCGGCAAAAATGTTGATCATGGGGCTGACGCGCCTGCCCTGCTGGGAAAAATTCGTGGCCACCGCATGGCCAAAGGCGCGGTTGAAAATGCGCTTTGGGACGCCGAAGCACAAGAACGGCAAATTCCCTTATGGAAACTACTTGGCGGCACGCATGAGGAAATTGCCTGCGGCGTCTCGATTGGGATTCAAAACTCGCACGAGCAGCTTCTGGAAAAAATCGATACCGAACTCAAGGCCGGATATCGTCGCATTAAAGTCAAATGCAAGCCGGGTTGGGATGTGGAGGTGTTCGAGAAGATTCGTGCCCGCTGGCCCAATATCGTTTTAAGCTGTGACGCGAACTCTGCCTACACGCTGGAGCAGATCGATCATCTCAAGAAGTTCGATCAATTCAACCTGCTGATGATTGAACAGCCGCTCTGGCATGATGACTTTTACTTCCATGCGCAATTGCAGAAGCAGATCAAGAGCGCCATCTGTCTGGATGAGGCCATCCACGGGCGCAGGGATGCGCAGGCTGCCGTGGAACTTGGCTCATGCCGCATCATCAACATCAAGGTTGGCCGCGTGGGCGGGTTCAGTGAAGCCATCGCGATCCATCACGTGGCGCACAAGGCAAAGTTGCCGGTATGGTGTGGCGGCATGCTGGAAGCAGGCATTGGCAGGTCACACAACATCGCGCTCTCTACGCTCCCCAATTTCACGCTACCTGGAGATGTCTCCGCTTCCAAACGTTATTGGAAAGAAGACATCATCGAACCTGAAGTGGAAGTCTCAGCCCAGGGATTTATCAAAGTTCCAGATACGCCGGGACGTGGTTTCAAGTTGAGACCCGATTTGATCGAAAAACTCACGGTGCGCAAACAGACTCTGCGAGCGAATGTCAGCAGCGCTGCGGATTGATCACGAGGCAGGCTTCCTGGCGATCAATGGTTCCCTGGGCGTTTCTGCCGCC
Organism: Terriglobia bacterium; assembly: GCA_963824835.1. Classification (GTDB taxonomy): domain Bacteria; phylum Acidobacteriota; class Terriglobia; order Terriglobales; family Acidobacteriaceae; genus Angelobacter. The sequence goes on from CAWGRA010000007.1 coordinate 63,687, forward strand.
TGAAAAAGCCAACCCATTCCGGCTTGCCGTCCGGCCCACATGCAGAAGTATTTGGTCGTGACCGCCGGTTACTTTGCCGCGTCACAGCAGGAGACATGAACGAAATATACGCCGCCCATAGCGGCCTTGGAAAAGTAATCATCATCACCGGCGGAGGCCGCGGTATTGGGGCAGCCACCGCTCTGCTGGCTGCAAAGCGCGGCTACAAAGTCTGCATCAGTTATCTTGAGCAGTCCGCAGCGGCGGAAACCGTTGTAAAGAGCATTCGTGACGCAGGCGGGACCGCAATCGCAGTGCAAGCCGACGTTGGCAATGATGCACGATGTGATACGGCTCTTCGCCACCGTGGATGGGGAACTTGGCCGCGTTACAGCTCTGGTGAATAACGCCGGCACGCTGGAAAAACAAGCGCGCGTGGAGGCCATTGATGCGGCGCGTCTGCATCGCATCTTCAATACCAACGTGGTGGGCAGCTTTCTCTGCGCACGGGAGGCCGTGAAACGCATGTCAACCAGGCATGGTGGGACAGGAGGCGGTATCGTCAATATTTCATCGATCGCCGCGTTATATGGAGCCGCCGGAGAATATGTTGATTACGCGGCCAGCAAAGGAGCGATTGACAGTTTTACCCTCGGTCTGGCCGGCGAGGTGGCAGAAGAAGGCATTCGCGTAAATGCCGTGCGGCCCGGCGTCATCTACACTGACATTCATGCCAAAGGCGGCGAACCCCAACGCGTGGACCGGGTAAAGACGCTGGTTCCCATGAAGCGCGGCGGATCACCCGAAGAAGTTGCGGCGGCGATCCTTTGGCTGCTCTCTGATGAATCTTCGTACATGACTGGAACCATTCTTGACGTTTCCGGCGGGCGCTGAAGAATACAATCCCTTTGCGCAAATCCCTGCCGCAGGTTTAACCTTTTGCGCACGATCGCCAGCCCACTTTTAAAAAGGGGTGCTCAGGATGCTCAAGTACATTTTGATTGCCGCCTGTTGTGCCGGCATTTCTCTTTCGTCGCACGCACAGAACGCCGATCCCCAGTTGCTGGCGGAAATCCAGAAGATCAAGGCCATCGACAACCACTCGCATCCTCCCAAGCTGGTGGCCGCGGGCGAAAAAGACGATGACTTTGACGCGCTTCCCTGCGATCCGCTTGAGCCCAGTACTCCAACCACCATCTCGCGGCCAGAGAATCCGCAATACCTTGCTGCATGGAAAGCACTTTACGGCTACCAGTATGACGACGCCAAGCCTGAGCACGTCCGCGAACTGCTGGCCGCCAAGAAAAAAGTCACGAGACGAGCAGGGTGATAATTTTCCCAACTGGGTGCTGGACCAGCTTGGCATTGAAACTGAGCTGGCGAATCGCATTGCACTGGGCCGGGGGCTTCAACCGCCAAGGTTTCGCTGGGTACCGTTTGACGACGCTCTTTTGTTCCCCCTGAAAAATTCCGAACTGGCCAGCGAATCGCCAGACCGTAAGTTTTTCTTTTCGCGCGAAAGCGGCCTGTTGCGCCGCTACCTCAATGACCTGGGCCTGGAAGCGCTGCCTTCCACCCTGCCTGAATACCTCAACAAAGTTGTGAAACCAACGTTGGAAGCGCAGAAAAAGAATGGCGCCATCGCCATTAAATTTGAGGCAGCTTACCTGCGATCACTCGACTTCGGTCCGAACGAACCCATTGAAGTCCTGGCCCATATCTACCAGCAGTTTGTAAAAGAAGGCATTCCGCCGCATGCGGATTACCTTCGCCTGCAAAATGCCCTGTTTCGCTATATTGCGCGCCAAGCCGGAAATCTGGGGATGCCCGTCCATCTACACACAGGCGGCGGCTGCGGAACGTATTTCCATCTTTCCGGATCAAATCCCGCCTTGCTCGAATCGGTCCTGAATGAGGCGGACCTGCGTAAGACCACCTTTGTCCTGGTCCACGGTGGCGCCTACACGTTCAGCAAGCAGACCTCCTATCTGCTGATGAAACCCAATGTCTATGCTGATTTCTCCGAGCAGACATGGCTCATCTCCACACGCGCTTTGAGCCAGGTGATCCGCGAATGGCTGGAGTGGTATCCCGAGAAAGTAATGTTCGGAACAGATCTTTATTCCAATACGCCGGAGATCGATTGGGAGGAAATTGGCTGGCAAACCACGCAATCCTCGCGCGAGGCCCTAGCGATCGCCCTAACCGGCATGATGGAAGACAAGGAGATTACCGCGAACGCGCCTTGCAACTCGCGCACATGGTATTGCATGACAATGCGGCCAGGCTCTATGGTGCAGCGCTCTATGGAGGAACCAGATAAATGGGCGGCGCTCACTGGGCTGGATTTATGTTGTCGTCACATCAGACTGTGCGCACAATTTTGCGGAAAAGTGGAATTCGCCGGAAGGCGAAGTCGGGGCAGCAAACCCGATTCGCTGGATGACGCGATTTTGTGAATTTTTGTTAACTTCGCGCTTGACTTGCTTTATCAGTACTGCAAGACTCACGGTGTTCATCTCGGACTGGCGGACCCTCCCTGGCTCGATTTGAACGGTCATGTGCCATAGGCTTTAATTTCGAATTTCATAAGCGTTGTCCGAACACTGGAGTTATATACGCAGTAAGGCACGAAGAAATTCGTGTCTGGGCCGAACCCGTGGTAGGTCTCTCTCCGGGAAAATGTGGTTTGAAGTGAAGCTTCTTGCCCTGGTTCCGGGAGTGAGCAGTAATAAGGGGGACACTCTCAAATGGAGTTCCAGGATAAGGTTCTCAAATGTGTGGATTGTGGCGCTGACTTCATTTTTACATCTGGGGAACAGCTTTTCTTCCATGATAAGCAGTTCAAAAATGAACCTAAACGCTGCAAAAACTGTAAAGGCAAGCGCGCCCAGGCATTAGGAATTCCGCCTACCGGCGGCAATTATCAAAGGGTTGAAACCAAGGCAATCTGCTCCGGGTGCCAGCGTGAAACCACCGTCCCGTTCAAACCCACGCAAGGCCGTCCCGTATTTTGCCGCGAGTGCTTTCAGCAGCGTAAAACAACTGCTGCAACAGCCTAAATATCTTCTCAGAATTTCAGGGCTTCAGAAATTCACGCTATTCGTGTGTCCCGTAAACATGCCCTGTTGAGACCTTAAGCAGGTTTCTTGGCTGCCTGGCTTTTGGTGTTTTTGCTGGGGATTCCTTTGCCGTTCGCCCGCTGCTGCCTGAAGTCTTCATGCTGGACCAGGAGCGCTTCAATCTGACGCAGCAGATCATCAGTGTTCATGGGCTTCACCAGCATGGACTGGGCGCCTTCGTCCTTCCAGTCACCGCCCAGAAGCGGGTAGGCTGTCAGAATCGCCACGGCCGGATCGTAATCCGTCCTCTTGGCGGCGCGGATCACGTCATAGCCGGCGCGATCATGTTCCATCTTCATGTCCGTAATAACCATGTGATAGCTTGCCGCTTTCAGCTTGGAGATGGCTTCCTTGCCTGAAGCAGCGGTTTCAACCTCAAATCCATGGATTTCCAGGATCGCTTTTAGCGTAAGCAGAATGGCAAGTTCATCGTCCACAAGAAGGATGCGTCTTTTCATTGAAGATATCTCCGGTGCAGCAAGCACGTTCGGCGGTTTTAAGATGCAACCAGCAACATACAAGGTTGTGAGCTGCTGGCCGAATTCATTGGTTCTGCGTGGGCGTTTTATAATGTTGCCGTGCCCGGGTACTATCTTGAAAATTTCGGTTGTCGTGCCACGCAGGCCGACGGGGCCGTCTCTGGAACGCCAATTACAAGCCAGGGGATACGATCGCTGCGATTCTCCGGGCACATGCAGACATTGTAATCCTAAACACCTGCACCGTCACGGCGGCAGCAGACATTGACGCACGGTCTGCCATCAGACGTAACCACCGGGAAAACCCGAACAGCAAGATTTTGGTTACCGGCTGCTACGCCCAGCGCGCTCCGGAAGAAATCGCCGCGCTTCACCGGCGTCTCCTGCGTGGTCGGCAATTCCCATAAACACCTGATCCCGGATATTGTTTCTGCATTTTGTTCCCGTGTTGCCCGCAAATTTCGTTGGTCTGGAAACTGTCCAGCTCTCTGCCCCAGCCTTTACCGTGATCAGTGACATTTTTGCCCACACCGAACTGATCGCTGCGCCGGTGTTCGAGGGCGAAAGTATCGCCGAGAAGACAAGGCCGAACCTGAAGGTCCAGGACGGCTGTAATAATCGCTGCTCATTCTGCATCATTCCCAGCGTCCGCGGCCAAAGCCGCTCCATGAAGCTTGACCGTGTCATCGAGGAAGCCAATGCTATGGTCGGCGGCTGGATATCGCGAGATCGTGCTGAGCGGGATCAATCTGGGCCGGTGGGGTCGCGATCTTGAAGCCAAGCAGCAGAGCTTTGAATCTCTGCTGCGGGCGCTGCTGGAGCATACCGACGTGCAGAAGATCCGCATCAGCTCGGTGGAACCGATGGACTGGAGCGACGAACTGATCGCGCTGGTCGCCGGGTCGCCGCGAATTGCCAAACATGCGCACCTGCCGTTGCAGTCCGGCAGTGACCGCATATTGCGCCGCATGCATCGCAAATACCGGCCGTGGCACTACGCGGAGAAGATCAGGAAGATACGTGAAGCCATGCCGGACGCCGCCATTGGCGCTGACGTGATGGTCGGCTTCCCCGGTGAAACCGACGAACTGTTTGAAGAAAGCCGCAGCTTTATTGAGCATCTGCCTTTCACCTATCTGCATGTGTTTACGTATTCATCCCGACCGGGAACAGCGTCGGCTGCCATGGCGGACCAGGTGCCGGTGCAGATTGCCCGCGAGCGGAACCGCGTACTGCGTGATCTGGCGGCGGCCAAAAACCTGGCATTCCGGAAAAGCTTCATCGGCCGCCAACTGGACGTAATCACCTTGCATGCTGGAGGAGATGGCTGGACCGAAGCGCTGAGCGATAACTACCTGAAAATCCGCGTAGCCGGGCGGCGTGCAGCGAACGAGATGATAAGAGTGCAGGTGACGGAAACGAGTGATGAAGGTCTGCTGGCCGTGGCGCAGAAGAATTCACCACACGACCACATCTGAGACCTTCGGCAGTCTGGCACGTTGGCCACTCTGGAAACAAGCCCAGAAGCAGAGCATGCTATACTTTTCCTTGCTGCGTGTAGGCGCCGTGGCACTCCCCCAAAGAGATTGGTTTTGCCTCCCGTTCATGGGAACGGGCATAGGAGGATCGAATCGATAAGCGTTTTATTCGCATGAATGATCGCATCCGGGCGCGGGAAATCCGCGTGATTGATGCCGATGGTAGTCAGTTGGGTGTGATAACGCCCTTTGACGCTCTTAAAAAAGCCCGGGAACAGAACCTTGACCTGGTAGAGATTTCGCCCAATGCGGTGCCCCCTGTTTGCCGCATTATGGACTACGGCAAGTTTCTCTACGAGAACGAAAAGAAGGAACGGGCGGCGAAGAAGAACCAGAAGCAGATCGTCCTGAAAGAAGTAAAGTTCAGCGTAAACGTGGACGAGCACGATTATGTGACCAAGCGGAACCATGTTCTCCGCTTCCTGGGCGAAGGCGACAAGGTAAAAGCCAGCCTGCGCTTCCGGGGCAGAGAAATGGCGCACCAGAACCTGGGCCGCGCAGTATTGGACCGGCTGGTAAAAGAAGTCGGTGAAAAAGGGATTGTGGAATTCAGGCCGCGCATGGAAGGCAATACCATGCACGTGATCATGGCGCCTGCCGAAGCAGAGTACGGGTGGTGGCGGATCAAAGAAGCCTGAGCAGAAAGCCGCAGCAACAGCACAGTCGTCACAGCAAACGGCGCCCGCTGGCGGCACCCGGACAGGATCCTGAACAAACTTGAAACCGTGCCGCCGATTGCAGCACGGCGGCAAGTTTGACGCATAAGCCGAGCGAAGCTCCGGCCAGCGTCAATGGGTGAAGTATTTTTGCGAAACGGAAAGTCTGGCCCATGGGAAACAAGGGCGTCGGAAAACAGATTATGCCTAAAATGAAGACACACAGCGGCGCAGCCAAACGGTTTAAAAAGACCGGGACCGGAAAGATCAAACGGGCCATGGCTTATAAGCGCCATATTCTTACCTCGAAAGACACGAAGCGTAAACGGCAACTGGGTGGAACCACCATGGTAAGCGATGCCGATCACGCCAAAGTCGCGAGGATGATCCCCTACTAGCTAGCATCAGCAGTCAGCATTCAGCCCCGAAACACATTTGGGCTAAAGGTTGACAAGCTGAGAGCGCTAGAATACGGGGACAGAGTTCAGCCCGCCTGGTTAGCTTTGAATTGAAGCTAGGCCGGTGCAGAGGTGGAACCTGAAATAAAGAGCCGGCGTAAAAGCCTGGCTCAAGCGTGCGAAACGGGACAACCTCCCTCCAGCCGCCTAACCGCCGGGAAATCCGGCATGAAGCAAAAAGGAGCATCATGCCTCGGGTAAAACGTGGTACAAAACGCCGCCAGCGCCGTAAAAAGATATTAGAGCGCGCGAGTGGCTACTTCCTCACAAAATCAAAACTCTATCGCCAGGCGCAGCAATCGGTAGAACGCGGACTGAAGTTCGCCTACTCCGGACGCAAACAGAAGAAACGGCAGTATCGTTCCATCTGGATTGTGCGTATCGGCGCTGCTTCCAAAATGAACGGCATCAGCTACAACCTGTTCATCAGCGGATTGAAAAAAGCCGGCGTAGAGCTTGACCGCAAGATACTGGCTGACATCGCCACCAATGATCCCACGGGATTTGCGGCGCTGGCAGAAACCGCCAAGCGGGCGAATGCGAGCGCCAAGACGGCAGCTTAACCAAACCCATCAACCACAAAGGACACAAAGGTTCACGAAGGAATTTTACAGCTTTCCTCTTTGTGTTCCGGAGTGTCCTTTTGTGGTTTAGCAGCAATGGCAAATGGCAATTGGCAAATGGCAATCAGCGGCGCGGAAAGCATGGGAGCGATAACAATGGCCGTTATCGGTAAGCAGGCGGCGAATGGGGATACCGAGAGTGGCGTAGTAATCCACGGCAGCAAAGAGAAAGGCTACCGCATCCGCGGCGGTGAAGGTGGGCAGGATCTGAGCAAAGGCGATGCGGGAATGGTCATCGATGGCGACGTGAAGGTACTCCCAGCGGCAATGATGTTTGCCGCGACGGCGGCCGTCGGGACGAACCTTGACTTCGGAAAAGCGGCCCAGCTGCTTGATATCGAGGTGGAGCAGATCGCCAGGAGCGGCATGTTCATAACGCTGGATGGGAATGGCCGGCTCCAGATCGCGCATGCGGTTCAAGCCAAGGCGGCGGAGAATGCGACTGACGGTGGCCCGGCTCAGACCGGTGAGCTTGGCAATGTGAAGGCCGGAGAAGCGCTGTCGCCGCAGCTGTTCCACGCGCTCTGCCAGCGCTTCTCCGGTGCGACGTGGTGAGCGATGAGGACGCGAGGAACGATCCTGTAAACCAGGCGCTCCTTCGAGTTGATAACGGCGCGTCCATTGGCTGCGGTTCGAGGGCAAATTGGAAGACAGTGGCCGCGGCCTGTAACGATAGCTTATGAAACAGGACCTGCTCGACCAACTGCCCTCGACGAATCAGGGTAAGTCGGGCATTCTTATGAATGTCCATTCGGGCCTCCAGGATGAAACTGACTGCTCAACACAATCAGCTTCTCTGGTTTTGCTCGAATGGACAACCTGTTGAAATGTCACAGTTAGCCCAGCGTAAAGGCGAGCGAAAGCGAAGCCGGAAGGCTGGGTAAGCGTAAAGATAGAAAATGAGCCCGGAGGGGCGGCACAGAAAGCCACGATGGCCTATACAGTTCCCAAACTCGAAGATTTCTCGCCTGCGGCACTGGACAAAGCCGTCCAGGAGTTGCTGGCGGCCGCTCGCCAGGAAGCTGACGCCATCACGGGCGAGAACGCCGGGAAAGAATTTCGCGATCGCTGGATGGCGCGCAAGAACGGCATTCTCACGCAGATCAACGATCTTTGGCTGAAAGCTGCGCCCGGGCCCTGCGAAGCGCGAGGTCGGCGCACGCGTCAATCAATTGAAGACGGAAGTCGAACAGATCGTGGACGCCGCGCAATCGCGCCTTGCCGGCGTCCTCCTCGGCAGCGCGCTTCGAAGCCGAACGCATTGACGTGACTCTGCCCGGCACTCGCAAGACCATTGGCGCCGAACATCCCATGCTCAAGACGATGAATGAAGTAGTTAGCGTTTTCCGCGCCATGGGCTACTCCGTCGCCGACGGTCCTGAGATTGAAACCGACTACTTCAATTTTGAAGCGCTGAACTTTCCTCCTAACCATCCGGCACGCGATACGCAGGACACATTGTTTGTCGCCGGACAGGAGAAGAAGCCGCAGCGCGACCGTCTGCTGCTGCGCACGCATACGTCGCCGGTACAGATTCGCTCCATGCTGAAGAACACCGCCGCCGTTGCGCGTGGTGATTCCGGGCAAAGTTCATCGTGCGGACACCGCCGACGCCACGCATTCGCCGATTTTCCATCAGGTGGAAGGGCTGGCCGTGGACACCAACATCACTTTCAGCGATCTCAAAGGCACGCTGGACCACGCCATGAAGTCGCTGTTCGGATCGAGCGTGAAGACGCGTTTTTATCCTTCGTTCTTCCCTTTCACTGAGCCGAGCGCTGACGTGCAGATTACCTGCTTCAAGTGCGGCGGCAAGGGATGCCGTCTGTGCAAGATGAGCGGATGGATTGAGCTGCTGGGTTGCGGCATGGTCGATCCCAATGTCTTCAAATCGGTCGAGCAAAACGGCTACGACTCGCAAAAGATCAGCGGCTTCGCCTTCGGTATGGGCGTGGAACGCATCACCATGCTGAAGTACGGGATCGACGACATTCAGTTGTTTTATCAGGGCGATGTGAGGTTTTTGGAGCAATTTGCGTAAGAAGCCTTGGAGAAGTCAGCAGTCAGTCCATTCCGACACGGACTAACAGGTTCGAATCGATGCGGAACTAATTAGAGATTTCGAAGGTCTGGGACGAAGTGCACCACGAAGTGGCGCTGGCTGCTACGAATTCAACGACCTAGCGTCGGGAAGAGCTCTCATCCCGTGACTCATGCGATCAGGGAAATACATCAGCAGGTAAGCTTGTCGTTCGGCGGACTCCGGTTCTGAATGATTGTGGACGGCAAAGCAGATGCCGAGCTTCATCGGTTCTTGCAAATGGCAATGGGCGTCTGCTAGCGAATTGAGTGTCGTTTCAGTGCGTGCGCCGGATTTAGAATATTGAACGCCGAGCGGCACAAAGCCATCCACGACAGCCTTGTTGAAGCAAACGCATGCTCAGCTACCTGCATTCGCGAAGTTAACATCCGAGTGAGATGACTGGGCTGAATGCTGAGTGCTGAATGCTGAGTTCACGATCAGGCGAACAGACGTCTAAGATGAGAAATCATAGTCTGACCTCGGACAAAATGAGAATTTCTCCCCAATCTGGCTCCGCGAATTCGTTGATCTCAAAGTCGGCGACGCTCAACTCGCCGACGATCTCACCCTTGCCGGTGTGGCGGTGGAGTCCGTCAAACAAATTGACGGGCAGACGCTCTTCGAAATGGAGATTGGCACCAACCGTCCCGACGCCATGTGCCACTACGGCGTGGCCCGCGAATGCTCGGCCATCTATGACATTGATCTGAAGCCGATCGCGCCGAAGCTGCCGAAAGCCAAGGCAGCCGCCGCGCATTCCCTATCGAGATCCAGGACAAAGAAGGCTGCAAGCGTTACACCGCGCGCGTGATTCGCAATGTCAAGATCGGCCCTTCACCCCAGAAAATGCTTGATCGCCTGAAGATTGACGATCATGGCGGGGTCAGCAATGCCGTGGACGCCAGTAATTACACGCTGATGGAAATGGGCCATCCCACGCACGCCTTCGATCTGGACAAACTGGAAGGCGGAAAGATTATCGTCCGTCGCGCACGCGCCGGAGAAACGCTAAAGACTCTTGATGGCGTTGATCGCAAGCTTGAGGCCGAAGACCTGGTCATCGCCGATGCCTCAAAGCCCGTAGCGCTGGCGGGCATCATGGGCGGCTTTGATACCGCGATCTCGGCCTCGACAAAAAATATTCTGATCGAATCAGCCTGGTTTGATCCCGCCACGGTGCGCAAGACGGCCCGCCGGCTGGGCATGCACACTGACGCTTCGCACATTTTCGAACGCGGCGCGGACTGGGGAGCAACGCCGCTGGCCTGCAATCGCGTGGCTGAATTGATTCTGTCCACCGCCGGCGGAGAACTGGAAGGCGATACCGTGGACGCCATTGCAGGACACGTTCCGCGCTACTCGCTGATTCTGCGCGCTCCGGAAATACTGCGGATTCTGGGCCAGGACATTCCCGAAGCGCAAGTCACACGCATGCTCACCCGGCTGGGCTTCACCTTGAAGCTGGTCAAGGGCGAAGAAATCATGCAAGCGCATGGCAGAAGGCCTGCCGGAAGGCAGCTTCGCCGTGGTTGCTGCCACCGTCAGAACTAATTCCGAGTAATGCCAAGGCAGGCGATTACGAGAGCGGCTCAAGAAATACGCGGCCGACCTGCTCCAGCAGCTTGGCGGACAGACCTGCTGGATTGTTGACCTGCCTACCTGGCGATTGGATATTGAACGCGAGATTGACCTGATTGAAGAGATCGCGCGCATTTACGGCTACAACAAATTTCCCAACACGCTTCCTTCCTTCTCCGGAGGGGTGATTGAGCTGCCGGGAGCAGCCAAGGAAGCCCGCCTGCGCAATGAACTGCTCGCGCTGGGATATGACGAAGCTGTTTCCTCCACGTTCATCTCTCCGGCCGATGCGCAGGCGTTCTCCAACAGGCAAACGGTCATGCTGGCCAATCCTTTAAGCGCTGAACAGTCCGTCATGCGAAGCTCTCTGGTTCCCGGGATGCTGGGCATGATTGCCTGGAACCTGAATCGCGGAACATCGGACGTCCGGTTGTTCGAATCCGGCCACGTCTTTGAGATGGCCGGCGACAAATCAGAAGAACGAAAGATGCTCAGCGTTGGAGCAACAGGCAATGCGCTCGATCAGGACGTACACACCAAGGCGCGTCCTTATACCTTCTTCGATCTCAAGGGCGACGTTGAAACCCTGCTGGCCGGCTTTGAGCTTGGGAAGGTTCAGCTGGATGCCGGAGCTGCAAGCTACTACCACCCCGGCCGCTCAGCGCAGTTCAAAGCCGGCGGCCAGGTAATTGCCCAGTTCGGGCAGATACACCCTGACGTTGCCACGGCGCGGAAGCTCAAGCAGGAAGTCTATCTGGCAGAGATTGATCTCGACCGGCTGCTCAAATTCGAATTACGCGTTCCGCGCTATGAACCGCTGTCAAAGTTCCCTGCCGTAGGACGTGATTTCTCCTTCGTGTTTGCTGACAGTGTCACATTCGCTCAAATCTCCTCAGCCGTCCACGCGCTGAACATTAGCGGAACTGCAAAGCTTTGTCCCGGCTGAGATCTTTCGCGGCGGCGCGGTTCCGGCAGGCAGCTACTCGATTCTGTTGCGAGCGGAGTTCCAATCGCCAGACCGGACCTTGCGCGATGACGAAGTGGCGCAGTGGTCGGCGGAGATCGTCAAGGCATGGTGCAAGCCATGGGCGGAAGTCTTCGGAGTTCGTAAGCCGGAGTTCGTAAATCGGAGTTAGTGAATGCGTTGGTTGTCGGCAGTTCGCAAGTCAGGCAAGACGTCGGTCCAGATTCTGCCAAAACGCCGCTGCGAGCCCGTTTGCAACCGACTCTGCAGACAGAACGACTGGTGCTGCGGCCCTTTGTCGCCGCGGATGCGGTGCGGCTCTCCGAACTGGCCGGCAAACATCGCATTGCAGACACCACCGTATCCATCCCACATCCTTACAGCCCCGACCAGGCACTGGATGACATTCAGAAGTACAGCGAAGAATTTGTCTCTGGCACAGGAGCATATTTTGCCATCGCTTTGCGCGAGACCCCACAGGACCTGATTGGGGGCATTCTGATCAAGACGATTGACCGGCCCCATGAGCAGGGCGAGCTTGGTTACTGGATTGACGAGGCCTACACCGGGCCGCGGACTGGTCACGGAAGCAGCGCGCGCCATGCTTGACTATGGCTTCAACATGGAAGGCCTCAATCGCATTTGCGCCTATCACATGGTCCGCAATAACGCTTCCGGGAATGTGCTGGCCCGCCTGGGCATGAGACAGGAAGGCCGTTTGCGCCAGATGATCAAGAAATGGGACGTATTTGAAGACGTGCTGGTGTGGTCGATTCTGCGAGATGAATTTCACGGTAATTCTTACCACTGATTTTCACTGATAACACTGATCTGAAAATCAAATGATCTGAAAATCAAGATCCTCAGGCCCTCAACGCGGCTTTAAGACCGATTCCACGTAATCAAGTGAAAACTGATTTAAATCAACGGCTGAATTGCAGTACAATGCCGCGCCATGATCTCTCGTCGCTCGCTCTTCAAAGCCGCAGGCGTTTCCGCTGCGGTCGCCGCAACCTCCGGATTTCCTGATGGACTGCTTACCTGGGCGGAACCCTTGCGAGAAGTGCAGCCAGGCGGACCCATCCTTCTGAACAGCAACGAGAATGCCTACGGTCCGTTTCCCAGCGTTTTGGCAATGCCGAATCCGTTTAACGACGCCAATCGCTATCCCGACTTCAGCGTGGAACAACTCACGAAGAGGCTGGCGAAGATGCACAACGTCAGCGCCGAGCAGATTATTGTCGGATGCGGATCAACGGAGGTTCTGAAGCTGTGCGTGAGACGCGTTCACCGGGCCGGGCAAGAAGCTGGTGATGGCGTCGCCTACGTTTGAAGCGGTAGGTTTTTACGCCAATGCCACCAAGGCCGAGGTGGTTAAGGTTCCGCTGGCTGCAAGTTACGCGCACCAGCTTGTAGCCATGGGCACTGAGGCGCAGAAAAATCCCGGGCTGGTTTACATCTGCAATCCCAATAATCCGACGGGAAGCGTCACGCCGCGGCGCAGCCTGGAAAACTTCATTCGCGAGCTGCCGAAGAACTGCTACGTGCTCATGGATGAGGCGTATCACGACTTTGTGACCGTCTCAGCGGACTACTCGTCATTCATCGATCATCCGGTGAACGATGATCGCGTGATCGTGGCCCGTACTTTCTCCAAGATTTTTGGCATGGCAGGCTTGCGGCTGGGTTATGCGGTGGCATCACCGGCCACGGCAAAGCTGCTTCGCACTACCAGCAGCAGGACAGCATCAACATCTTCGCGCTCCGGTGCGCGGTTACATCTCTGGATGATGCTGATGAACACCAGTTCGCCGCCCAACGCAACAACAATGATCGCGAGACTTTCATGCATGAGGCGGCTGTGCGCAGGATCATGGCAATTCCTTCCTGGACAAATTTTGTCATGATCAACACGCAACGTCCGGTGCAAGACCGTGATTGATCACTTCACGAAAAACAATATTCGCATTGGCCGGCCGTTCCCTCCCATGGATACCTTCGCGCGCATATCACTGGGCAAACCAGACCAGATGAAAGCATTCTGGGCAGTGTGGGACAAGCTGCCCAGGTTGACGTAAGTGCAAGGCGGGCAACTCGGGTAAAGTGAGTTGCTGATTTTGATCGTGGCAGGCCGCCCGAGCCGGACAACTTCGTTCGGTTTAGCTCCATCTTCTCAAAGGCAATCGCCGACTTGAAGGAGAGCTATGCCACTGCTGGACCAGAGCGCCAAATTCGTTACCAATCGTCTTCCCAAAGTTATCAATCCCACAGCTCACGCGATCATTGACTACGCCATGGCGGCTTCTTTTCTCGCCATGGGAGTTTTCTTCTGGAACCGAAATAAGCGCGCCGCCATCAGCTCACTCATCTGTGGTGGAGCTGAAGTGGTAACCGCACTGATGACGGACTACCCCGGCGGCGTGGCACGCGAGATCAGCTTTGAGACGCATGGCTCCATCGATTTTGGATTGAGCGGCATGGCAGCCAGCATGCCTGACATGCTGAGGTTCAGTGATGATCGTGAGACTACTTTCTTCCGCCTGCAAGGGCTCGCCATGGCACGGTCTCGGGTCTCACCGACTTCACTGGAACCGGCAAAGCACGTCAACTGGAGAAACTGGACGAGCGCGCGGCGTAAGAAAACACCAGAGCAGCCACTCGGTGACGTGAGATGTCTCTGGATAAGCGCGCGCTTCTCGTTTCACCGACTTGTTTCTGATTCGCGGTTGTCGCGTTGATTCGGGCCTAAAGGTCATGGCTCGATCTTTGCAGTTAATCCCGCCATTTCCACATTTGCATGCGATATACTTCGCTCATCCTGAATGGAGCGGTGAATATTTATGGCACTACATATGGCACGAGAAACTGAACCTGAAGTGGAACGCGCGGCAGACGATTTTCCCGCACTGGAAGAAAAGATCTACAAGGCAATCGAGCTGTTGAAGTCGGCTCGCGAAGGCAAAGCAGCCGCGGAGCGCGACGCCAGCCGTCTGCGCGAGCAGCTTGAACAACGTGAAGAAGAGGTTGAAGTATTGCGCGGCGAGGTATTGTCTCTGCGCAAGGAGCGCGAAGACGTGCGCGGCCGCGTGGAGAAGATGCTGAAGCAGATTGATGCTTTGGTTGAAGTGGAGCAAAGCTGATGGTGCAGGCGTGGACGAGATCCGGTCAGGCGAATTCAACGAGGCACAGAGCATGTGGCAGTAAAGACCTAAAGTTGTGCGGGCCGGGTATCTGTACTAATTTGTTGCGCTTTGATCCGATTTCGAGGAGAGCTGACTCATGATCTCGCATGCGATGACGACGACGCAGTTTGAGCTGGATGGCTTTCAGGTAGTCCGGTCACTGGGGATTGTGCGCGGAATCATTGTGCGTTCACGCTCCATCTTCGGAACCATCGGCGCGGGCCTGCAGACGCTCGTCGGAGGCAATATCACGCTCCTCACCAACCTGTGCGAGAAAGCCCGCGAGGATTCGTTTGATCTCATGCTGCAACATGCAGCCCAGCTGGGAGCCAATGCCGTGGTGGGAGTACGCTATGACGCTACTGAAATCATGCAGGGCGTCAGTGAAGTCCTGGCGTATGGGACTGCGGTGATCGTCCAGCCAAAGGCGAGTTAAAGCAATACTTGAAAGCCGGCAAGTGGCTGAAAAATCTCGGCTGAAGTTCACGAATCTACTTGACCGGAACGGCCAGGGAACGATAATCATCAGATAGAAGTGTTTCTTTAAGGAGTTCAGCGTGGCTTCACAAACGACCGCGGCCCCGATCCGGGTTGAGATCTATGATCAGGCCTACAACCTTCGAGGTGTGGATGCAGAGTACATCCTGAAGCTGGCCGACTTCGTGGACAAGAAGATGCGTCATGTTGCCGACCAGACTTCCACGGTGGATTCCCTTCGCGTGGCGGTGCTGGCGGCACTCAATATCGCTGACGAATATCAGGTCCTGAAGAAGAAGTATGATCTGCTGGCCTCGCAATTCCGTGAACGCACCGGCGCTCTCTCAGGCGCGCTGGATGAAGTATTGGAAGAGCAGCGCCGCGCAGGCTGAATCTCTCTGGCATTCGGGTCATTTGAACAGCAACATCGAAAATGACTGAACAGCGATCTTTACGCCTTCATCGCAGGCTGCAAACTCGGAGTGATCTCCACCCTGTCCTCTTCTGGAAGTGTCCAATCGGCACTGGTCGGCATCGCCGTCACCCAGGATCTTGAAATCATCTTTGACACGGTCAAGAGTTCCCGCAAATATTCCAACCTGATCAGCAACCCTGCATGTTCACTGGTTGCCGGCTGGGCGGGTGAGCAGACCGTGCAATATGAGGGTGTCGCAACTGAGTTGCAGGGGGCTGAGTTGCAGCGTTGCCAGCGAACCTACTTTCAGGCATGGCCTGACGGGCCATCGCGCATGACATGGCCGGGGATTGTGTATTTCTGCGTGCGACCCACGTGGATCCGCTACAGTGACTTCGATGCAAACCCGCCGCTGATTCAGGAATTTCGTTTCTAACACTCGGCAGCTGCCGATCAGAAAGTCCAGTCAAATTTCAGTAAAGAAGAGAAAGCTGCATAGAAAAGACGCAAGACATGCGCGTTGGTACCCTTGCTATCTAACGGGCTTTTCTTTAGCATCAACACTGTCAACCGGCCTGCACAGCAGGTGCGAATGGTAACCGTTCATGAACCAACATTCAATGAACAGGGGGCCTGACTCGTATAATAACGGCTCGGTGTGCGAGGTTCCGCCAGTACGGAAATGCCTAAAGAGCCGCGGCGGGTTCCCACCATCTTAGGATGGGTTCAGAACGGCCCAGTCTCACGGCCTCGCGGGTCGGTTGCGTAAAATCCACGTTCGTTCTGCCGAAACAGATATTTGTTCCGACTCCGAAATTCCGCCTTCGCAGTATACAATCCACCTGAATGCCTGAAGCTTTTTCCACACAGACACATGTCGTCCCTGCGGATGCTGCAGGCCAGCGCCTGGACCAATGGCTCGCCTTGAAAATTCCAGACGTAAGCCGTGTGCGTGTGCAGCAATTGATTGAGCAGGAGAAGATCACGGTGAACGGAGCCAGCCCAAAGCTTCCATGCGGCTCAAAGGCGGCGAAGAAATCTTGATCACCGGACGCGTAGCTCTTCCGCCTTTGCATGCTTACGCTGAAGATATTCCGCTGGATGTGGTTTACGAAGATGATGACATTGCCGTGATCAACAAGCCAGCCGGCATGACGGTGCATGCGGGATCGGGAAAGGGCGAGGCCGGCAGCAAGGGAACGCTGGTCAATGCCCTGCTGCATCGCTTCGGCAATCTCTCGCAAGTGGACGATCCGTTGCGTCCCGGCATTGTGCATCGCCTGGACAAAGACACGAGCGGGCTAATGGTGGTGGCGAAGAATGACATAGCGCATCGCAAGCTGGCGGCGCAGTTTTTGCATCGCGAGGTAAAAAAGACATACCTGGCGCTGGTGCATGGATGGCTGCCCAAGCCACAGGGCACGGTGAACACTCCTATCAGCCGAGACCTGAAGCGCCGCGAACGCATGACAACCAGACGTTCTGATGGTCGAGCGGCGGTGACGCACTGGAAAGTATTGAAATCAATAGAAGGAAAGCACGGAAAGTTTTCCCTGCTTGAAATAAAGATTGAAACCGGACGCACGCACCAGATTCGCGTGCATCTTGCCTCTCTTGGTCACCCAGTGGCCGGCGATGCTCTTTATGGCGCGCCACGTGCTCTTCCAGGTTACGTAGGTACAGCATCAAAGGCAGCATCTATGGGCAGGCACTATCTGCACTCTTTCGCGCTACAATTTCGGCATCCAATAAGTAACAAGCCACTGTCGTTCGAACAGCCCCTGCCGGCGGAACTCAAAGAGTTTCTGGACAGAGTGGGGGATTAAGGACCCGGTTTTTATGATGACCGAATCAAGAGTAGCTTTTTTGTCGATTTTGAGGGTCTTGGCCCTGTTTTGTGCCGCAGCCCTCGTGATTGGCGACAGGGGCGAGTGGACATGCCCAGTCACTACTTCCGTCCGGTACGGGCGTCAGTGCAAACGTAGTCCCATTGGGCAGTGCGATTTCGGCAGATGACCCGCCGATGCCGGTATTCCGGTCCAGAACGGATGAGGTCAACGTCATCTTTACAGTGACCGACAAGCACAACAGATTTGTAAAAGACCTGAAGCAGGCGCAGTTCACGATCCTGGACAACAACATGCCGCCGCGCCAGGTAACAAACTTTGAATCGGAAACCGATCTGCCTTTGCGCGTGGGGCTGCTGATTGATGCCAGCAATTCCATCAAAGACCGCTTTAGTTTTGAGCAGCAGGCGTCCATCGAGTTTCTGCGCCAGATTATCCGTCCGCGGACAGACAAAGCGTTCATCCTGGCCTTTGATGAGGTGACCGATCTTACGCAGGACTTCACTTCTGACATGAACCAGTTGACCCACGGTGTGAACGTGATTCATCCCGGCGGCGGAACCGCGCTGTGGGATGCTGTATTCACATCATGCCGGGACAAGCTGATGAACGAGCGCGCTGAAGGAACCAACGGTACGGTGCGCAAGGCCATCATCCTGGTTTCTGACGGTGATGACAACCAGAGCCGCATGACGCGCCAGGAAGCTTATGACATGGCCCAGCGTTCCGGTGTGATCATCTACGCCATCAGCACCAACCTGAGCAACATTTACGATAACGGCGACCGCAACCTGAAGATGCTGGCGGAAGCCACCGGCGGGCGTGCATTTTTCCCGTCGAAACTTCATGATCTGACCGGTGCGTTCAAATCGATTCAGGAAGAGCTACGCAGCCAGTACTCAGTTTCGTATAAGCCTGATCAGTTTGACGGCAGCGGCAGATACCGTCCGATTCAGATTATGGCAGAGAACAAGAAATTCCACGTACGGGCGAAAAAGGGCTACTTTGTTCCTCGCCAGTAATCGAGTACATCTTCAAAGAAGCCCAGCCATGGTGCTGGGCTTTTTTCTGCTCGCAAAAAATCGGATAGTCTGCCGGCTCAGTGTGGGGGAAAGGTTAAGAATTGGGGGCCAGCAGCATATAATGTTCCGGAGAACACCCATCATGCCTGCCCACAAAGCCCTGATTGTTTTAATAGCCTGTGCGTTCCTGGCGGCTGCCACGGCGCAAAGCCAGACATCGTCACCTACTCCGGCTGCCGCGCCTCAACCTGGAGCGGCGCCGGCCGCAACACCGGCATCTGGAGCAGCGGCTCCGTTGGCCACGCCGGGGCCGGACGATTCTCCCTACAAATTCGGCGTACGCACGGACCTGGTTAACGTAATTTTTACCGTCACGGACAAGCATGGCCGGTTCATCAAAGACCTGAAGCAGAGCGATATCAAGATCCTGGACAACAATCTTCCTCCCCGGCAAGTAATGAATTTTGAAGCCGAAACTGACTTGCCATTGCGCGTAGGACTTTTGATAGACGCCAGCAACTCCATTCGCGATCGTTTTCTGTTCGAGCAACAAGCGGCCACTGAGTTTCTGCAACAGATCATACGGCCCAAAAGCGATCGCGCCTTTGTGCTTGCGTTTGACGAAGTCTGGGACCTCACTCAGGATTTCACCGGCGATCTGGACAAGCTCTCCAAGGGAATACAGGTGATTCGTCCGGGCGGTGGAACGGCGTTGTGGGACGCGGTGTATTTCGCGTGTCGCGATAAGCTGATGAAGGAGCACGATGCCGGTCCGGTGCGCAAGGCGATCATCCTGGTTTCAGACGGTGATGACAACCAGAGCCGCGTGTTGAGGCAGGAAGCGCTGGATATGGCCCAGCGAGCGGAAGTGATTGTTTATACCATCAGCACGAATCTCAGCAACATTCAGGACCAGGGCGATAAGAACCTGAAGATGCTGGCGGATGCCACGGGCGGCAGGGCGTTTTTCCCTTTCAAACTCCAGGACCTGGCGGACGCGTTTCATGATATTCGGGAAGAGTTGCGCAGCCAGTATTCGGTGTCATACAAGCCTGATCAGTTCATCGCCAATGGCCAGTATCGCCCGATCCAGATCAGCATGTCAGAAAAGAAGTTTCGCGTCCGCGCGAAGAAGGGTTACTACGTTCCTAAAGAATAATGTCGCTTCAGCGCTTTTGATCTTGCGCTTCGCGCAAACCGCTGTCATTGTTTTGCCAGCTAGAGTTCGCGTGCTCCTGTTGCGGCGGGCTCGGAACCTTCATCGTTGCGCTTCGCGCAAACCGCCGGTCATTGCTTTTCCTGCATAGAGTTCACGTGCTCCTGTTGCAGCGGGCTCGGCGCGTGCCCGGCCTCGCCCTTACCGGACCTTGACTTGCCATCATCTTCGAAGACGGTAGGGTTCCCTCGCTCTGCTCGGGATAAAGAACAAGACCACGGTAGGGCTGTCCCTCGCTCCGCTCGGGATGGAAAGCAGAGGCTTTTATTCACTCCGCGTTTTATTCACTGGGCGCGTAATAGCCTTTGCGGGCCTGGATTTTCAAGTCTTTCGCCTTGATCTCGATCTTGCGGAAGCTGCCGTCATGTCTTGGATCAGTGGGAGAATAGCCGATACTGTACTGGCTGCGCAGTTCATTTGAAATCTGCCTGAATGCATCACCCAGCTTATTGGGATTGTTCACGGTGATCATGCGTCCGCCGGTCTGCTCGGCCAATTGGCTCATATCATGCGGATCAGAACCATAACGAGGATCGCTGATCAACAGGACGTAGCAGATGGTGTCAGCCTTCTGGGCGGCTTCAATGGAATCCTTCAATTTTTCGCGGCTGCCCTGATCAACGCCGTCCGTCATCACGACAATCGCCTTGCGACCAACCTGCTTGCTCAGCATTTCGTCAGAAGCCAGAAAGATGCCGTCATACAGAAGGGTGCCTTTGGGATGAGAGATGGGAATGGGGCCCTGACCGATTCCGGGTACGCCGCCACCACCGCCACTGCCCACGTTGATCTTTGCTTTATCCAGACCACGGCTGAGCTGGTGGACGTCCGAAGTAAGGTCCTGCAATAAATCCACGCTGATATCGAAGCTAAGGACAAAGGCCAGATCTTTGTCAGTGATTACGCTGCGCAGGAAATCGCTACCGACAATTTTCTCCTCCGGAAGCATGTTTTGCATGGAGCCGCTGGAGTCAATCAGGATTCCCAGCGTCAGAGGCTGATTGCTTTCCGCGGAGAAGTACTTGATGGTTTGCGGTTTGCCTTCTTCGGTAATCTGAAATGCGTCCTTGGTGAGATTCGGCACCAGAGCACCGTGCTTGTCCTTGACATTGAAGTAGACGGTGACCAGGTTAACATTCTTGCGAAATACCGGCGGTTCGCCCTGCTGCTGGGTAGGCGAGGACTGGCCCTGGCCGGACGGCTGCTGGGCAAATCCCGGCACCTGCCAAAGCAGTGCGAGAACGAAGACGAACATAAAAGTCCGCATTACGCTGCCTTTCTAAATATGGCTATTAGGGTATGGACATTCTATTGGATGCGCTCTGCTTGCGTCCTGAATGCCTGGAAAAGCTTACAATGTTAGCTAGATTACACCGCAGCAGAATGGAAGGGCCGGTGGGCCGGATCCAGAGACGGTCTTATATGCCGGAATTGTGCAAGATAAGCTGAAAAGATCGATCAGATATCAGGGTCCAAAGCGTCGTTTTGCATCATAAGGTCGTCTTATTGAGTGGAGGCTTGGAAAAAATGTCAGGATTCGGGTCTGGTACTACAAAGCTGGTGGGTGTGTTCGCCTTATTGGTGGTCTCGCTATGGGCGCAGCAACAACAGCCTCAGAATATTCCGGACGCGCCAAAGCCCAGACCCCAGGCGCAACAAAGCCAGTTTCCAGACGACGCACCGCCCGCACCCAAGAATGATCATCCTGCGGACACAGGGAATGATGGGGCAGTGCCGGTGGCGACTCCCACGCCCAGGAGAACCGCGTCCTCAGCCAGGCATTGTCAGCAGCAGGGACGATCTTTACAAGATCAACATTGCCGTAAATTTCGTGCAAATACCGGTGACGGTCAAGGACAGGTCAGGCCATCTTGTTTCCGGACTTACTCCGAATGATTTCACCGTGCTTGAAGATGGCACTCCGCAGCAGCTCAAGTTTTTCACCAGCGATCCTT
Organism: Terriglobia bacterium; assembly: GCA_963824835.1. GTDB lineage: Bacteria > Acidobacteriota > Terriglobia > Terriglobales > Acidobacteriaceae > Angelobacter. The sequence goes on from CAWGRA010000007.1 coordinate 85,281, forward strand.
TTCCGCTGTCGGCCGCGATTGTTCTGGATACTGATCTGCCGTCCACCACCATGAAAAAGGTGAATGACAGCCTGCCGGCTTTAATCAGCGCATTCAGTGAATTCGATGAGGTTGCGCTGTATCGTTACGGGCACACCGTGCAACTGGTTTCTAATTACTCCGGCGCGACGAACGTTTCCACGACCACCATCGCGAAACTAAAGCGCCCAGGGCGTGAAGGCGGACCGCCGATGGTCGGCGGCGGCCCTTTTTCTCATAACGGACCTTCACTCAATGGGCATGAAGCCGACCCAAGCGTTAAGCCACAGTCAGTGCCAGCGCCGGTGCAGGAATCCTATGTTTTGAATGACGCCATTCTGCGCGCGGCCCAGGATTTGAGTCGCAGGGACAAGACGCGGCGGCGGATCATCTTTGTGGTGAGCGATGGCCGTGAGTTAGGCAGCACAGCCCACTATGACGAAGTCAAGAAACTGCTTCTGGCACAAAACATAGCGGTGTACGCGCTGGGAGTGGATACAGCGGCAATCCCCATTTATGACCGTCTGAACCGCGTGCGCGTGCCGGGCTTTGGGTACGGCAACATTCTGCCCAAGTACGCTTCCGATACAGCCGGCGAAGTGTTAACGGCTTTTGATCGCAACGCGGTGGAAGCGGCATACGCCAAGCTGACGGACACAGCGAGAAATCAGTACACGCTGGGTTACACCACGCGAGCCACGCAATCGAGCAGCTATCGCGCGGTGGAGGTCAAGGTACATCGGGCGGGTTTAACCGTTTTGGCCAAACAGGGATATTATCCGCTGCCGCCATCGCCTTCACCGAACCCACAGGCGCAGCAGCCGGCGCAGCCACAGTCACAACCACAATAGGCTTTATGCACGCTTGCATGGTCAATGCCCATTCGCCATGCATGGTTCCGCGTTGTAAACGGCCACGCACCACGTTTTGTGCCCGATGTGATATAAACAATGCTTTCAGCAGCATAGAAGGTCTTAACCGCTCGCCCGGCAACCATGTCAACGAGCGGTGACTGAGGACAGCCCTTGAGTTTCATCAATTTCGCGGCCAGGGAGATCAACTGCAAGATCGTCTATTACGGCGCCGGTCTGGGCGGTAAGACGACGAACCTGCAATTCATCTTTGATAAAACAGCCGACAAGCAGAAAAGCAAGATGATCTCGCTGGCAACCGAGACGGACCGAACGCTGTTTTTTGACTTCCTGCCTCTTGATCTCGGCACTGTGCGGGGCTTTAAAACCCGCTTTCACCTCTATACCGTTCCTGGCCAGGTTTTTTATGATGCCAGCCGCAAGCTGATCCTTCGCGGCGTGGATGGCGTGGTGTTTGTGGCTGACTCGCAGGAAGAGCGCCAGGACGCCAACATGGAAGCCCTTGATAATCTTTACGAAAACCTGAAGGAACACGGATACGAGTTCAAGAAGATTCCCTATGTTCTGCAACTGAACAAGCGCGACCTGCCCAATGCCCTGGCCGTGGAAGAACTGACTAAAGAACTGGTGCGCAAGGGTGAACCGGTATTTGAGGCCGTCGCCTTTCAGGGACAAGGTGTTTTTGAGACCCTGAAAGAAATAGCCAGGCTGGTTCTGGTGGAGTTGAAGAAGGGATAAGGGATTGGCGGAATGGCTAACTTTCTCCACGTTCTAACCCTCCTATTTCTGGTTCCTGCCGTTGTTCCCCAGGCTCAAGTTCCCGTAAGCGAGCAGAAACCTAGGCTCTCGTTCGTGTTTGGCGTGTTCGATAAAAGCGACGAACCAATGCCGGGTCTGAGAAAGGAACAGTTCAGCATCACGGACGATGGCCAGCCAGCCGAAATCATGGGGTTTGAGTCATCCACGAAAATTCCTTTGCGTCTGGGAATCCTGATTGACAGCAGCAAGTCGAGCGGCGGATATCTGGCAAACGAGAAAAGAGCTGCGAGCTTCCTTGCAGAACACGTTGTTCACTCTGCAACCGACCATACTTTTGTAGCGGCTTTTGATGAGGTTTGGGATGTTGTTCAGGATTTCACCAATGATGCAGGCAGCCTTACCCAAAAAATCGATGGCATCAAGCCCGGAGGCGGGACAGCCGTCTGGGATGTGATGTATTACGCCTGCCGGGAAAAACTAAAAGAACAGCCGACTGATGGTCCGGTCAGGCGCGCCATCATTCTGTTTTCCGACGGCAATGACAACATGAGCCATGTCACACACAATGAAGCCTTCAACATGGCATTGCGCGCCGGGGTCACCGTCTACATTGTTGCTCCGGAAGCACACAAAGCAGAAGACACTCTCAGGAAGATGGCAGCAAGCACTGGTGGAGAAGCGTTTTTTCCGACAAAACCTGCGGAGTGGGCCGCAGCGGTGAACCATATTGAAAGTGACCTTGAAAATCAGTACCTGGTCACCTACACACGAGCCACGCCAGCCACCAATGCAGAATTCCATAACGTGGAGATCAAGGTCAATGACCCCAAACTTAAGGTTCGATCCCCGCGAGGGTATTTCAGCCCAAAGCCTTAACCTGGCGGTATTTCGGGCTCATTATCACTTTTCGCAATTGAAAAAGGCCGCTCGCAAGCGGCCTTTTTACTGGCAGTTACAGGTCACTATTTGTGGTCGATGGAGGCTGATCCCCCCAGGTCACGGCCCTTTGACATTCCTCGGCTGGCACGGGCTGTCATGGTATTGCCGCTGGAGTCTCCATATCGTTCAAGAAGCACCGGCACCAATGCACCTTCGGCTTCCTTGGTAAAGGTCAAACGGCTGTCCTTCATGTCAATGCGGATGAAGTCGCCCAGCTTGATCTGGCCGGTGGCAACAAGGTTTGCCAAGGGAAAGACAATGTTCTTCTCAATGGACCGTTTCAAATGCCGCGCGCCATACTTGGGATCAGTACCCTCGCTCAGCAGGAACTTCTTGACGATGCCGGTGCAACTGAAGACAAACTGCTGGTTTCCGGTGGCTTGAAGAATCCTTTGCTGCACCATGCCTAATTCTATTTCCAGGATGTGCTCAAGATGTTCCGGCTTGAGGGTCTTGAAGACCACCATCTTATCAATGCGGTTCATGAATTCAGGCGAGAATTTGCGTCGCGCCGCTTCTTGAGCAGTGCGGGTGATCTTCTCATCCAGCCGGGTATCCACCACTTTCTCACTGTTCTTTGACTTGGCAAACCCGAGCCCGCCGGTGAGTATGTCACTCATTTCGCCGGCGCCGAGGTTCGAAGTCATTACGATGAGACATTGTGAGAGGTCCACGCGGCGGTTATCGCCAAGCGTGAGCGTGGCTTTATCCAGAATGCCCAGCAGCAACTGCCAGAGAGCGTCACTGGCCTTTTCGATCTCGTCGAAAAGCAGCAGCGTGAGCTTGCGCTTTTCCGTATGCCATTGGTTGAGGGCTTCCTGCGTCAGCAGAGGGTGCGTCTCGCGATGGCCAAGATAGCCGGGCGGCGAACCGATCAACTTGGCGATTTCATGGCTATGCTGAAATTCGGCACAATCAATCTTGATGACGGCCCGCGGATCGCCGAACAGCGCCTCCGCCATCGCTTCCACCACCCGGGTCTTGCCGGAGCCGGTGGGGCCCAGGAACAATAGATTGCCAAGGGGCCGCCCTGGAGCATTCAGGGATGCCAGGAACATCTGGTAAATCTCCACTACTTTATCAATGGCCGCATCCTGGCCAACGATCTTCCGCCGGAGGGCGGATTCGAAATCCAGCGCATCAGAGCTGCGCCGGCTTGGATCAAGTGCTGTATTAAGACCGGTCCTCATAATTGCCTCGCCTCTTCCGCAAGAGGACTCCTCCTTAGAAGAAGCCTAGAAGCTGAGATGGAGATGAGAGGTGCAGAGTTGTAATAACTGATTTGTCAACACCCTTGCTCTCAGCATCAGAATGTTAGATGCGGCAATGATGACAAAAGGCCAAGCACCAGCAGGCATTTTGATCAGAGTAGCTGGCGTCATGCTAAGATGCGTTGCAGACCCCGGAAAAGAGTTGGCATGGCACCCAAGAAATTAGGAATTTTCTCCTCCGCAACCATCATCGTTGCGGGTTTGGCAGTTGCGGTTATCTTCTTCGCACGCCACCCGCAGTTGATGTCTCAGACAAAGGTTTCAGCAGCCCAAAGTACAACCGGTTCCACGCAGAACGGAACATCCGCAGCCCAGCCAGGAAACGCAACTTCAGCGGCATCAGCAAATTCCGCCACAGCGGGCGCCGTACCAGCCCAGCCACTGCCGCCCGGAACGATTACCCATGAAGCCAAGGCACTCACCACCGCCACGTTTCTGGCACGCCAGCATCTGACCGAGTCAAAATACATGACGGTGGCCGATTATGTGGCTGCGATCGCCGCAGGCCAACAACGGCAAAACGAGTTTCAAAAAGGGTGAGACGGTCTTCATCCCGGGGATTGAGCCGCAGCCCATTGTGGAGAAGAGCCGGCCCTATCCGAAAGAGACCGAGCTGCGCGCCATTTACCTGACTGGCGGAACCGCCGGCAGCGCCAAGGGAATGCAGATTGTCCAGCACTGGCATGAAGCGGGTGGCAATGCCGTGGTATTTGATATCAAGGACAGTGACGGCAGCATCAACGTTCCTTTTGAACATCCTCTGGCGCGCAAGGTCACTCACCACGCGATCACGAACCTGCCCAAGTACGTGCGTTACCTGCACTCACTCGATATGCACGTCATCGCGCGACAGGCGCTGTTCCGGGATGACAATATTGCCCAGAACCACAGCGCACTGGCCGTCCAGAGCCGCAGCATGCACAAGCCATGGCTGGAGAACGGCAAGCTGGTGTGGTCTGACTCATCCAACAAAGAGGTGCAGGACTACAACATCGCCCTGGCAAAGTACGTAGCAGCATCCGGAGTGGATGAAATTCAGTTTGATTATGTCCGCTTCCCTGCTGAAGGCAATCAGGCGGACGCGCAGTTCGATTTTCAGAAAGATCCCAAACTGCACCGGGATGACGTGATCGCAAATTTCCTGGAGCGCGCCTATGACCCAGTTGCACCCGATGGGCGTACTGGTCTCACTGGACGTTTTTGGCGTGATGGCGTGGCAGCGCCAGGTTGACATGGCCCATACCGGCCAGGACATCGTGAAGATGGCGAAGCACTCTGACGTGATCTCGCCCATGATCTATCCTTCGCACTTCTTCGGAATGGACGGCTATGACCACCCGGGTGACGCGCCGGAACACTTCATCGGCGTTTCCATGGACCGGTTTATGAAGGTCACTGCGGGATCCGGCGTGGTTCTTCGTCCCTGGCTGCAGGCCTTCCACTGGAGAACCAAGACTTACTCTCCGGAATACATCCTGAAACAGGTGGGAACCTCCAGCCAGCATGGCGGAATCGGCTTCCTGTTCTGGAATGCCGCCAACGACTATTCCAAACCGTTCGCCGCGATGCCGGTGATCATGAAGAACCCGCAAGCAATATCTGCACACACCAGCACCAGCATACGGTGTGGCGCAGACAACCGTACCGCCACATCCGGCGCAGCCGCTGCGAGATCCGGCGAAAGGCCCTACAGAGCTGCAACCACGGGCGGCCGCGCAGGTAAAAATCGCCATATCCGGCTGACATTTGTAATGTGACGAGACTGCATATTCGACCCATATTTCAAATGTTGGCCGGAAAATTTCTGTCAGATATAATGTGCTGTTTGCCCACGGAATCATATCTAATATAAGTGGTATGTCTTAGCCTCGTTCAGCTGCGGGCATGGCATATCTCTGGATTAGAGCAACTGAATCCGAAGCAGCAAGTTCGGCATATCTGGCAGAAGGAGCCCCCATGGCGATTCAAGCAACCGAGAAGATCTGGCACAACGGAAAATTCATTCCCTGGAAAGACGCCCAGATCCATGTGATGTCCCACGTGGTGAACTACGGTTCGTCAGTATTTGAAGGAATCCGTTGCTATGACCAGCCGGAAGGCCCGGCGATTTTCCGGTTGCGTGAGCACATGCAGAGGCTGCTGGATTCCGCCAAGATTTATCGCATTGAGACCGATTACACTCTGGACCAGCTTTGCGAAGCGGCCTGTGACCTGGTGGCGACCAACGGTGTCTGGCCCTGCTACCTGCGTCCGATCATCATGCGCGGCTACGGTGAAGCCGGCGTAAACCCGTTCAACTCGCCCACAGACGTCTACATGACCAACTATCCCTGGGGCAAATACCTGGGCAAAGGCGACGTGAGCGAAGGCGTGGAAGCGTGCGTATCGTCATGGTCGCGAATTGCGCCGAATACCATGCCGGCCATGTCAAAGGCAGGCGCCAATTACATGAATTCACAGCTCATCAAGATGGAAGCCATTGTGAATGGCTACGTGGAAGGCATTGCCCTGGACGTGAACGGCTTTGTCAGCGAGGCCTCAGGCGCGAATATCTTCGTGGTCCGCAAAGGCAAGCTGATGACGCCGCCGCTGGGCAATTCAGTACTGCCGGGCATCACCCGCGACTCTCTGCTCACGCTGGCTGAAGATCTGGGAATTCCGGTGGCAGAGCAGATAATCCCGCGCGAGATGCTCTATATCGCCGACGAAGTTTTCTTCTGCGGCACTGCCTCTGAAATAACTCCCATCAAGTCCATCGACAAGATCAGCGTCAACGGTGGAAAGACCGGGCCGGTAACTCTTGCCCTGCAGCATGAGTTCTTCAACATTGTTTATGGCAAAGAAAAGGACCGCCACAACTGGTTCAGCCGCGTCCCGGTAAAAGACCGGCACAAGCAGCCGGTTGGCGTTTAAAGAATTCGGGGTCAATGGAAGGCGCGCTTCGGCGCGCCTTTTCTTTTGCCAGTCTCGTTTTGTATTCCTGGGCTTTCCGCCCTCACAAACATGCTCTGCCTTCTCAGCATCAAATAGAGGTGATCCGGAGGCGAGCATGAAGGTTGGGATTGTGGGAGCTGGAGCGGTTGGAGCCGCATGTCTTACATCACTGATCACGCGAGGCGTGTCATGTGAAGTGGTAATGGTGAATCGCAATCGCAAGCGGGCGGACGGCCTGATCACAGACGTCCAATATGGAGCGTCACTGCAACCGCACGTGAGGTTGCGGGCAGGCGATTACGCTGATCTGAAAGGCGCAGCGCTGGTGATGATTACTGCCGGAGTGAATGAAAAAGAAGGCGGCGCCACAGACCGCAGCGATCCTAAAGGCCGCCTGAAATTGCTTCAGACGAATGCAAAGGCTTACGGGGAGATTGTTCCGCAGATTACTCAGGCGGCCCCCAAATCAGTGATTCTGGTGGTGACCGACCCTCCGGACCCACTGGCCGATCTCACTCTGGGCCTGGGACATAAAACAGTTTTGAGTACCGGCACATATCTTGATTCACTGCGCTTCCGTTTTCATCTGGCCAGGCGATTTCAAGTGAATCCGGAAAGCGTGGAAGCCATGGTGGTGGGTGAACATGGCACGTCACAGGTGTTCCTGTGGTCTTCGGCGCGCATTGGAGGCCGGCCGATCTCAGCGATCGCAAAAGAGAACGGCATGAGCTTCAATCAGTTCAAAACAGAGATTGAGAAGGAAGTGCGCTACGCGAACATTACGATCATCGAGGGCACGGGAGCCAGCGTGTACGGCATCGGGATGGTTTGTGCACGCATCACAGAGATAATTCTGCGCGACGAGCGCACGGTGATCCCGATTGGCTCATTCAACAAAGATTTCGGCGCAACTCTTTCCCTCCCCAGCGTTCTGGGCCGTGACGGCGTAATCAGGATTTTGATGCCGGAGATGTCTGATGAAGAACGCGGGCTGCTGGAGAAGAGCGCAAAGACGATCAGAGAAGCGGCGGCGTAGACAGCAAATCAGGCCAACTAAAGTGCTATTTCAGGCTTACCGTGGACCAGTATGATGCTTGCGGGGGAACGGGGAAATTTCCATTCTGGAGCTTCTCCGCCATGCATTCACTCATGCTGGAGTCGAGGCTAGGGTAGATTTTTTCGACGGCGCCGGTTTTTCCAATCTGGATCACCATCTTGAAGGGAACATAGGTTGAGTCGCCGGTAACGAAGACGCACTGCTGGACAGTAAATGAATAGTCATGCACAAAGGCTTTGGCGACCTGATCAGAATAGTTGCGACCTTCCGGCGTCATCAGATTGCTGTCTGCCATCTTCATGGCAGCCTCAACTCTTTTGCCTTTGGCAAAAATACTCGCATCTTGCCTTGTGCTGATCATATTCTTCCTTCGAGGGCCAGACAATCGGATCCCTCTCGCCATTCAGATGATTGAAGATTTCGTTCTGAAAATTCCCAGTCTCTGCCCGCGGCCAATCTGGCCATCTGGCTCTCGGCGTAACCTGCGTCTCCGTACAGCTCATGTTGCACCAGATAACCTCGTTTGATCCTCGGCCAGCGTTATCCCACGCGGGCCTTCGGTTGTTCTGCCGGCTTACTTGCTTCCGCTTCTGCATCGCCAGTGATGAGCGCGCGCTATGGTTGTAAGTCAGATACGACCATGCCCATTCCGTCATCACCAGCAGGCGATTGCGGAAGCCGATCAGGAAAAAGAGATGGATGAAGAGCCATGACAGCCAGGCAAAGTAACCGGAGATGTGAAAGCGTCCGAAGTCGGCGACGGCGTGTGACCGACCGATGGTGGCCAGACTGCCTTTGTCCCAGTATTCGAAAGGCTCGCGGGGCTGGCCTTTAAGAATGCGCTTGATCTGATGGGCCGGCGTACTTTCCCATTTGAATGGCGGCCGGCGCCACGCCGGGAACAAGCTTGCCATTTTTCATGTCGGAAGCTGCCAGATCGCCGACGACGAAGACCTCAGGATGGCCGGGGATGGTCAGATCGGGTTCCACAAGCACTCGTCCGGCCCGGTCCGTGGGAGCACCCAGCATCTTTCCCAGAGGCGATGCCGAAACTCCGGCGCCCCAGAGAATCACCGCAGCAGGAATTTTTTCCTGGCCAACCGTGACCACATGATCTTCCACATTGGTAACCATGGCGTTGGTGCGGACTTCAACGCCCATCTGGCGTAGCTGCTTTTCGGCGCTGGCGGAAAGGTCTTCGGGATAGGTAGGCAGCACGCGCGGGCCGCCTTCCAGAAGAATGACTCGCGATCGAGTTGGATCAATGGAACGAAATTCCTCTTCCAGATAGCGGCGCGAAATATCCGAGATGGCTCCGGCAAGTTCAACGCCGGTAGCGCCCGCGCCGATCACGACAAAGTTGAGCGGCGGTGCGGGACGTCCGGCATAGCCTTCACGTTCTGCCTGCTCAAAAGCCAGCAGTACACGACTGCGAATCTCGATTGCGTCTTCAATGCTTTTGAGACCTGGAGCAAACTTGGCCCATTCCGGATGTCCGAAGTAGGCATGCGTGGCTCCAGCGGCCAGGATCAGGTAATCGTATGGCAGGTCAAGAGGCCTGGAATCGCCAGGCCCAGACGAACTGACCATGCGACGGTCAAGATCAAATCCCATGACTTCGCCCAGCAGGACTTCCGTATTTTCGTCATCCCGCAGGACGTTGCGGATGGGAGAGGCAATTTCCGCTGGAGAAAGCACCGCCAATGCGACCTGATAGAGCAGAGGCTGAAAAGTGTGGTGATTTCGGCGATCCAGCACCGTAACCCGCACGGGAAGGCCAGCCAGCGCCTTGGCGGCGTTGATTCCGGCAAAACCGGCGCCCACGATTACGACTCGAGGTAACTCTCGGTTCTGTGTCATCAGTAACATTGTAGTCTTCCCCGGGCGGCCATACACTGCTGACAGCAAATGGCTTAGCCCAGCGACTCAGGGCCAAGCCGAACCGGGCAGGTTGTCTAAAGCGTTAACAGTGCGCTTATTGCATTCAGCAGCAATGCTGATTGCTTTGGCCTGCACCGCGTGATAGGTTGCAGCGAAATAACCCAGGTTTCACGGTAAAAAGCGGCAGAATTCGGCATTTTCCAAGGTAAGAGCGCATTATGCATATTGATGATTTGCTTCGCATCGCGATGGAGCGCAAGTCTTCTGACTTGCACTTAAAGGTCGGCAACTACCCGCATGTCCGTGTGGACGGCGAACTCGTGCCACTGACCGACCAGCCAAGAATTTCCGCCGAAGACATGTTGAACATGGCTTTCAGCATGATGTCTAACCGGCAAAAGCAGAAATTCAAGGAATCAGCCGAACTTGATATGGCCTATGGCGTGGCCGGACTGGGACGCTTCCGTGTGAACGTGTTCCAGCAGCGCGGCAACGTTGGCCTGGTGCTTCGCGTGATTCCCACCAAGATTCGCGCCCTGGAAGAGCTGTACCTGCCCAAGGTGATTGAGCACATCTGCGAAGAAGCCCGCGGACTGTGCCTGGTCACGGGCGTGACCGGTTCAGGTAAGTCAACCACGCTGGCCGCCATGCTGGACAGGATCAATTCGAGCCGTCCGGAACACATCATGACGATCGAAGATCCGATCGAATTTCTGCATCGCGATAAAAAAGGTTTCGTCAATCAGCGCGAAGTGGAAGTGGATACGCCCTCATTCGCGTCGGCGCTGCGCGCCAGTCTGCGTCAGGATCCTGACGTAATTCTGGTGGGCGAAATGCGCGATCTGGAGACGATCTCCACCGCGCTGCACGCCGCTGAAACCGGTCACCTGGTGTTCTCCACGTTGCACACCTTGGACGCCGTGGAAACCATCAACCGTATCATCGCCGTGTTTCCACCGCCGGAACAGAAACAGGTCCGTATGCAGTTGGGCGCAACGCTGCGAGCCGTTATCAGTCAACGACTGGTAAAACGCGCCGACGGCGCCGGCCGCGTACCCGCTTGCGAAGTGCTTATCTCTACGGCATTCGTTCGCGAGTGCATCATGGTCCCGGAAAAGACACGACTGATTCATGAAGCCATTGCCGCCGGTACTTCCCAATACGGCATGCAGACGTTCGACCAGTCACTCTACGATCTTTATTCGCAGGGGCTGGTCAGCTATGAAACAGCGCTTGAAAACGCCAGCAATCCAGACGACTTCAAACTCAAGGTCCAGGGCATACACTCCACGGCCGATGCGGCCCGCGAGCAGATGGAACAGGCTGGATTCAGCACGGGAAGATAAAACCGCCGACCACAAACCACAAAGGGCCACGAGGAGTTATGACGACACAGAAGCTTGCGGCATAGTACGCATTCTGAAGATCGCGATGTAAGGCTGAAGCCCTTTTCCTCATGTTTTGGGGTTTTCATCCTTCTCCTGGTAGAAACGATTTCCAACGCTGCTGCATGCAATGCCTTCGCTTTTGTTCTCCCTCTGCTATGCTTCTCGTCGTGGCATTCAAACGCGGCAGGTCATCGAAGATGAAGCAGCGCTCTACGACTATGCTGTGGGCGCGCTGGGACGCCGGATGCGCAGCGTGGCGGAGTTGAAGAGGCTGTTGCGCGGACGCGTCCCGCAAGGCGAACTGGGCACCGTGCTGGTTGAGATGGTGATTCTGCGCCTGAAAGAACAGAAGTATCTCAATGACTCCAGCTATGCCGCGGCCTACACGTCATTCCGCAAAGAAAATGAGAAGTTCGGCCCACGCAGGGTGATCACCGATCTAAAAGTCAAAGGCGTGCACGGTGACGTGATCGAAAAAGCCGTGGGTGAGGCCTATGCGGGGGTGGACGAGCAGGAACAGGCGCGCGCCTTCCTGCGGCGCAAGCGATTGAAAGAGCCGCAGAATGAAAAAGATGCGGCACGAATATTTCGATCGCTCATGCGAGCCGGATTCAGCGCGGGCGTGATCATCAAAATACTGAAAAACTGGAATGTGGATGAAGAGATGCTGAGCGCCTTGCAACATCAGGAAGAAGATCCACAATGCTGCCACGTGAGGAGTAACGGATCAGGCGGGAAAACGGTGACAACCCAGAAGTTGGCATAGCCGTGTTGCTGGTCTGGACTGAAACAGACGCCCAGATTCACTCGTTGCTGGCGTTTTCGAAAACAAGATGATCCGCTTAGCTGCTCAGGCATCTGAGTGGGTTCTGAAAGCGTAAACAGAAACACACGACCGGCATTCCCGTTGATTCCCGCAGCCACGCTCTGCACATCGCCTTTGGCTGAACAAGCCAGAGAGCTCAAATGCGAATCAAAGTGGGCGTCCAGGGGCCTGATTCCCTTCTGCTTGCGTGCATGATTAAACGCGCCAATGAAAGCCTGACCGAAGTCGACGTCGTTATAAACAGGGATGGCCCAGGCAAAATCCTGTGTGACCCACAACCGGCCTTTCGCTTCAAACACGCCAATCCCAACCGAGTTGTAGCGCGGGTTCATGATGTTGGCTCTGTGTCCGGGAGATAGCATCAGGGCCATGTGCGACTTCTTCCGGGGCGTCAGCGACAGCGACATTCTCGGCGGAATCAGTGAAGCGCAAGCCAGTGGCGGCAATGCGTTGCGGAACTGCTTCTTCCCTTTCGAATTGATGCGACAGGTCGCCATGCTGGGCGAGGAGCCGAGAATGTTTGCGTGCGGCCATCGGCGGCCTGACCGTTCCATTTAAGCGGCGGAAGCTTTCTGCAGCTCGTTCATGGTTGAGGAGATCGAAGAAGTTTTTGCTCGGCAGGCGAGGGGTAGCGGCGATTGAGCGCGCGGGTAGTCCCAGCAGGAAGAAGAAGGAGAATGATGGATGCAAAATGGGTTTCATGAAAAGAGCGGATTGTATGACCTCAGGGGCTAAAGCCCCAGAGGCTCGTCTTCGCGATCCGTTTACCCCAGACCTTCCGGTCTGGGCCAACTCGGGGCTAAATCCTTTCGCTGCCTCCGGCGCTTTGTGCTTGGTCAGCCCTAATTGCCAGTTGGTAGCAAGGACCTGCTAGCATGTGCCTATATGTCCAATTTCTCAATTCGGACCGGCACGTTCAATTAGACACCGGAAAGAAGGCCGCCACCACCCAATAGGTTGAAAATCCTCCGTTGCCGCCTTGCTTGAAGCAGACACCAACATCCATGCGGTGAAGAGTCTTGTCAGCCGCGGCGCGCTGCATGGTAACCGGAAGCTTATCGGGTTGCGCAGTGGTAAAGACCGCCAGGTCAGTGGCGCCGGGAGTGCCATCGAGAATCTTCTGTGCGTTCAGGTTGGCGGTGCAGGCCACTTTCTGCAAACGCGCGTCAGTCGCGTACGTTCATGGGCGGAAGTCCTTTTTGACTTCCAAGCTGGTTGAAGGCTGCGATGAGCTGGCGATCAAACTGGTCATTGCTGACGGTTTCAACCTTGCGGGAAAAATCCTGAGTGATATAAAGCTCGTCACCACGCGGAACGATTGCGATACCAACCGCGTCAAAGTCCGGCCGGAGGATATTCTCGCGATGATGCGGCGAGTTCATGAAACCATTGTGCGCCACGTCAACGTCCGGCGCGTAGCCGACGTTTTCTCCCACTGAGCTGAAGCGGCTCCCGCGGCTCCGGCACGTTTTGTGAGATCGGGTTCGCCCATGAACTGGTGTGAGAGGCTGTGATGCTGGGCAAGAAGTTTGGAATGAGCGCGCGCAGCATCGGCCAGGCTCTTTGTCCCACGTGAGCGGCTTCAGACCCGCGGTTTCACGCTCCTGGTTGACCAGTTCAAGCAATCGCTGTTCGTTTTGGATGGAAGATCGCTTTTCTGCCCGAAACAACGTGTCGAGATAAGAGCGACGGAAGGAATAGCGCGGGAATGGTGCAGCTTTCGACTGCGACCATGCCGCAGGCCGGAAAGCAAACGATCGCCAAAACGAGGTATCCGCCGTGAACTCATCATCTGTAGCTCGGCACCAATCAATTCGCAATTTCGTCACTGAGCCGATGGTTTCAATATCGTGTTGCCGGTAGTGATGGACCAATTGATCGTAAATGACAGCACAATTCCCGGAGCAACAGTCACTCCCAGGAATGACCAGAACTCAGGTAGCCTCATAAGAATGAACGCTAGCAAGCCAATGGTAAAAATGGTCCCGGCAATACCACCATAAAACTGAATCTTATGCATGGTGATACCAGGATGCCATTTTGCGTTGCGAAATCTGCGTTCCATGGCGTGCCTCCTTGCAATGTAGCTGGTTAAATATTACTCCCACTTCCTGAGGTCAAAGCACCTCTTTTTGCCTTCAACTCGCCCAGGATGCGGTTTACCTGGTCTTCTTTTTCGAGTTTGGCAAAACGATCTTCAACGCTGGTGGCGCTCTCAAGCATTTCTGTCTTGGCCTGTCCGATAGCTGATTCACGCATGACCTTGTTCTTCATGCGATCAAACGCAGCGCCGGCGATCGGTGCCGTTGATAACGGTGTGCGCATCGGCAGCGCGATCCATGGTCCGGGCACGGCGATGTTCAGCGATCAGCATCTGGCTGCGGCCGCGGGCTTCCTCCAGCTTCTGCTGAAGCTTGTGCAGGGCCGTCTTGAGCGTATCCACCTGGGAGCGCTGATCGATCACCTGCTGGGCAAAGCTTTCCGTCAATTGCTGGGCCGTGAGAGAGCGCTCAATGGCAGCGCGGGCCAGATCTTCATGTCCTTTATCCAGGGCCAGTTCGGCCTTGCGCGCCCCAATCGGCGATTTTATCTTCGTTCTCTTTTTGTTTCTTTTCCAGCAGGTGCTGATCGGCAATGGCGATGGCCACTTGTGTCTTCACCTGGAGAAGCTGGTTTTCCATGTCAAGAATGATCTGCTTGATCATCTTTTCCGGATGCTCCGCTTTGTCAATGAGATCATTGAGGTTTGCTTTCAGTAAAGTTGCAACTCGTTCGAGCAATGCCATAAGTGCCTCCAGACAATATTTTGCTTACCTTCCAATAAAACCCCGCCACGTCACCACGGGCAGGAACGAACTTTGAATGTCGATGGTCAGGGCCGCTATCAGACCAAACAAGAGCAGCATGGGAAGAATCACGCCAAGCGGCTGAAAGCGGGATTCTTCAGGACTGTCATTAATCAACTGCCAGAATGCCGATGCGACAGCGACCTGAACGATAGCGATGAGGATGCTCACGTCCCCAACGCGGGCAACGAGCCAACTGGACAGCGCAGCCTGTCCAATCACAGCAAGCGGCATCAGCACGCTCGTGGCAATGTCCGGGCGCCCACGTGAAGTTTTGCCGGGCGTGACAATCAACCGCGCCACCAGCGTCGCTGCCAGAAGCCAGATCAAAACAATCACCACTGAGGGATTCATATACTTGCTCCCTGGCCAAAATCTGGCCGGTGGTTACGCCTGCGGTTTACGTTGCCAAGCAACAACCCGATTGCGACGCCGAGCGCAAGCCAGAACATCCAGGCGCCGGAGACGACGGCGATCAGCGCGCCTGCGATCACTCCGAGTACAACACCGAGAAGAGAGAACTTCTTCATAGCTCATGTGAAACTCGCAACTCCAACCGGCGAGAGCCATTCTCCCGCCGGAGTTAGTTAACTGCCTGTTACTTCCCTGCGCCTTTTGCCTTGGCGGCGTCATTGTCCCCAGGACCAGGTTTGGGAGATTTGTCGCCGATCAGGCGGACATTTGCGAGCAGGTCTTTAATCTGCATGCCGCTGAGCGATTCAAACAACGCCGGCACCTGTGCAGCGATCTCCGCCATGTCTCCGGTGATCTTGCTCATGCCGGCAGAATGGCCGTTGCCGGTGGAGACGATGGTGATCTTATCCACGTTGGCCAGCGGCGACGCCATGGCCCTTACAACTTCGGGCAGGCTGCTGATCAACTTATCCACCACGGCAGCCTGGTTGTATTCCTGATAGGCCTCCGCCTTGATGTTCATGGCGCGGGCCTCGGCTTCACCCTTCTTGAAGATGATGTCGGCTTCGGCTTCACCCTGAACGCGGATGGCGCTGGCGCGACCTTCGGCTTCAGCGATGAGGCGCTGCCGTTCGCCATCGGCGATATTGAGCACGCGCTGCTTTTCGATTTCCGCCTGCTTCAGCACCGTGGCGATGAGTTCTTTTTCATGGCGCGAGATTTCCGCTTCCTGCACCTTGATCTGCTGTTCTTTCTCCACCTGCTGGATCCTGACCTGCTCGGCGATGACCTGCTGCTGCTGAATGTTGGTCTGGATTTCATAGGCTTTGTCGGCCTGCGCCTGCTGCGTCTTTACCAGTTGCAGGTATTCGGCTTTCTTTACTTCCAGATCGCGCTGGGCTTCTGCCTGCTTGGCCTGTGAAAGGGTTTCCGCCAGCACACGTTCCTGATCGGCCTGCGCCCTGGCGACAGCGGCGGCACGCTGCGCTTCCGCTTTCTTGATGGCGGTATCACGCTCGGCTTCAGCGGCCGCGACGTCAGCATCGCGCTTGATGCGGGCAACATCAGGACGGCCCATGTTGGCGATGTATTCGTTCTTGTCGCGGACTTCCTTGATGGTGAATGAGATCACTTCCAGGCCCATCTTGCTCATGTCACCCGCGCAGGTGGCGCGCATGCGGTCGCCTACCATTTCAGGTTCCTTGACGATCTGCTCAACCGTGAGCTGGCCGATGATGCCGCGCAGGTGACCTTCCATCACCAGACGAATCAGGCCTTCACGCTGCGCCGGCGTCTTGGTAAGAAACTGCTCGGCGCCGGTACGGATAGAGATATCGTCAGACTTCACCTTGATCTGCGCGACGGCTTCTACCGTGACGGCCACGCCCTGGCTGGTGTAGAGGTCCTGTTGCGGCGCAACATCGAACGACATTAATTCAAGAGACAACAGACGGCAGCTTTCAATCAAGGGCCAGATCACGCTGCCAGCGCCCTTGATTACACGCGGCGTTTTGCCGCGACCATAAACCAACAAAGCTTCATTCGGGCCAACTTTGCGATACAACCGGGCCAACATGCTGATGGTCAGCATCACTCCCAGAATGCCCAAGCCAACAACAATCCAGATTGTCTGCATCTCCATACCGCCTCCTAAGATCTTCACAAACTTTTCTCCTCTTCTTCAGGCAGGATGCCGGCGCAGCCAGCCATGTCACTCCAGCGGCGCACGTAAGCCACGCCTTTATCAAAGCGAGTGACTATTACTTCTTCCCCGCGCTTAAGTTCTTCCTGCTCTTCACTGCGGGCGGCACATGCTTTGCGCGCGCCTTCCTGCTCAAAAATGATTTCTCCGGTGCCACCTCTGCGAATGGTTCCGCTGATTCTTCCCAGGACGCCCGTCATTTCATAGTCAGCAGGGTCCATGGTGTAGTCATGCGCCATGAGATATTTGGCCGCGAAGATAAAAACAATGGAAGCTCCGGCCAGTCCAGCCAGCGATGCAATCATCAGTCCGGCAAAGGCCCATATGTGCCTGTAATGGACCAGCAGATAACCGGCTCCGCCAAACCAGGCCAGAAAGACGGCGACGGTCATGGGATTGAAGACCGGAAAACTTGCCGTGCGAGTGGCCGGCTGCTCCGCCGTGTCCGACATGACCTGCATGGCCGATGCCATGAAAGTGTCCATGCGGAAGATGAACGTGGAAATGCAATGTGCCGCTGAGAAATGAGACCGCGGTAAAGGCAAAGCCAACAACGAAACAGATCAGATAAAAAAGTTCCCAGTTCATGCTTGTGCCTCGCTTAAGTCCTGTGCGCTAAACCCAAGAGGCTCCTTGTCCGCCTGGGGACGCAATACCTGCAATAGACGATCGGCCAACTGGGGCGTTTCCAGAATGGCGTCAATCAGAAGAAGACAGCGGCGCGAATCATCATGCTTGGCGATGTTGAGCAGCGCCCGCCCGACTGTTGGGTCATTACGGAAACGCTCCGCGCCCTGAATCAACCAAAGATCAAGCTGGTCCTCCTGCGCGCTCAGGTCAGAGAGGA
Source organism: Terriglobia bacterium (assembly GCA_963824835.1). Classification (GTDB taxonomy): domain Bacteria; phylum Acidobacteriota; class Terriglobia; order Terriglobales; family Acidobacteriaceae; genus Angelobacter. The sequence continues at coordinate 103,035 of CAWGRA010000007.1, forward strand.
GCTCGGTGTGAAAACCCTCCGGATCATCCACGAGGTATCCGGGATGGACTTTAAAAAATCTGGAGAGCAGCAAACGGGTTTTATTAGTGAGGTGCGGGCGCGCTCCGTTTTCAATCTGCGAGAGATAGCTCTGGCTGATTTTGTCTTTCAGTTCCTTGTTGATGGCGCGCACCACTTCGAGTTGCGTCATGTCACGGCCAAGACCGCGGAGATTGCCTTCCATGAGCCGGAGGTAGCGTAATTTTTCGCCCAATTTCATATCGCTAATCGCAATAACATATTTCAATTTGCAATATGAGTCAAGCAGAATCGAAGCAGGAGCCTGTGGATTTCCGGAGCTGAAGCAGAACTGCTTATTTACCAATAACTTGGAACCATCATTTCTGTGTTTGTGGTGCTTGCGAATGCAGCGTTGCGCAATGGATTTATACATCGCTTCACGGAGGCGAGCCATCCTACCTGATGAATCCTAAAAAGGGAGAACTCTATGAATTCCCGCGAGCTCATTAACGGGTCGCCGCTAAATTCCGTGAACACACGAAAATGGGCAGCTCTAATCAGCGGAGCTGCAGTCGCCGTTTATGGCATAACCCGCAAATCCTGGACAGGAGCCGCGCTGGCCGGAGCCGGAGGCTACCTTTTATATGAGGGTGTCCGCAATGGCGGCGCACCAAAACAATTTTCGATTAAGCGCTCGATCACCATCAACCGACCAGCGACAGAGCTGTACCAGTTCTGGCGCAACCTGGGAAATCTCCCCAGCTTTATGGAGCACCTGGAATCAGTATCTGAACGCGATGGAGTATCGCACTGGGTGGTGACAGGGGCCGATGCGCAGGACCATTGAATGGAACGCCCGAATAAGCCAGGAGCATCCGAATGAGCTGATTCGCTGGCATTCGCTGCCGGGAAGTCCGGTGGACCATCGTGGTTCAGTGGAATTCGAAACCGCGCCGGGCAATCGCGGCACGATTGTGACAGTGAACCTGGAATATGGGACGCCCGCGGGCAGAGCCGGCAATGTGGTGTCTTCCCTGTTCGGCAAACATCCGGAGCAGATCGTAAGAGAAGAGCTTCGCCATTTTAAACAACTGATGGAAGCGGGCGAGATCCCGACCACCCACGGCCAGCCAGCAGGTGAACGCGGGCTGAAAGGCAAGGCCATGGAAAAGATGCTGGGCGAAACAACAAGCCAGACTCCGATCGAGGAGATTGAAGCTGTGGAACGTCGCTTCAATGTGAATCGGGAAACCGCAGGAACTGAAACCCGCGAACCGGTGGCGTTCCGCCGCCGCGTACGAGCCTGAAGGAGGAGAGATGAGAGCGAATTGTTGGCATGGCACCGGCGACCTGAGAATTGAGACAGTACCCGATCCGAAGATCCTGAATAAGCGTGATGCGGTGGTGAAGATCACCAGCTCAGCCATCTGCGGATCAGACCTTCATCTTTATGATGGATTTATTCCTACGATGGAACCCGGCGACATTCTGGGCCACGAGTTCATGGGCGAAGTTGTGGAGCTTGGGCCGGACGTTAAGAACCTGAAAGTCGGGGACCGCGTGGTGGTTCCCTTTACCATCGCTTGCGGCAACTGCTTTTTCTGCAAGGAACAACTGTGGTCGCTGTGCGATAACAGCAATCCCAACGCCTGGGTGGCGGAGAAGATGTACGGCTACTCTCCTTCCGGGCTTTTCGGATACTCCCACATGCTGGGTGGATACGCCGGCGGACAGGCGCAATATGCGCGCGTGCCCTTTGCCGATGTGGGACCGCTGAAGATCGAGTCCGACCTGGATGATGAGCAGGTACTTTTCCTCTCCGATATTTTCCCCACCGGCTACATGGGCGCGGAGAACTGCAACATTCGATCCGGTGACACTATTGCCATCTGGGGATGCGGACCTGTGGGCCAGATGGCGATCCGCAGTGCGTTTCTGCTGGGCGCGGAACGAGTGATTGCGATTGACCGGTTCCCGGAACGCCTGCGTATGGCAGCGAACGGCGGCGCCGAAATCATCAATTACATGGAAGTAGATGACGTTCTGGATGTACTCCGTGACATGACAGGCGGACGAGGTCCGGATGCGTGCATTGACGCGGTAGGCCTGGAAGCGCATGGGCACACCGCCGGCGCGCTCTATGACAAGGTGAAAGCAGCGACCTTCATGGCCACCGACCGGCCCAATGTCCTGCGCCAATGCATCATGGCATGCCGGAAAGGCGGAACGGTCTCCATCCCCGGTGTTTACGGCGGGCTGCTGGACAAGATTCCGTTCGGAGCGGCCATGAACAAGGGCCTGACCTTCAAGATGGGGCAAACCCACATGATGAAATATATGAAGCCGCTGCTGGAACGGATTGAAAGAAAGGAAATCGATCCCAGCTTTGTGATCACGCATCGTGTGTCCCTGGAAGATACTCCTGAGATGTATAAAACTTTCCGGGATAAACAAGATGAGTGCATCAAAGTTGTGTTGAAACCAGCGGCGTAACAACAAACAACATGCGGCAAGATGAGGCGGGGCAGAAGCTCCGCCTCTTTTTTGTTCGCCACGCCCCGCCTGAACATCGTCTACGAACAAAGTACTAAGAAACCTTATACGTGGCTCAGAGCATCTCAGTCTGACATGGCGACGAGAGTCCAGATGCTCGGGAAAGAAGTAATAGGCTGGGCCCTCCTGGTGTTAGCGATACTGTTATTTCCCATCCCCGTGATTCCAAGTGTTCTTTTGGTAGCTGGGCTTCTGGCACTTTCGTCGCGATATTGTTGGGCGGCAAAATTACTTGCCAGGGCGGGAAAGGTAGTTCCCGCCCGGATCATGCCGATGAATTTGCCGGTTGATAATGTTGTAGTGTCTGAGCTGAGTGTCTAGCGCAGTTGCAAGGTAGTGTCTCCTTTTGGGAAAGGCGTAGCGATCAATGCTGCGCCTTTTTGTTGTCGCTTCGCTCCAAACCGCTTGAGCAGTTTTATCGTCAGCTCGATGCCTCGTGCTCCTGTGGCACGCGGTTCGGCGCGCAAGTCGGCCTCACCGCGTTAGGGGCGTAATCTTTTCTTTAGAAGTTGGGGGCTGAAGGACGGAACAGGGCTTCAGGAATCAAACAATTACCCAATTACTCAAATTTACTCAAATCACTCAATTACCCGTTACTCAATTACCCATTCACTCAATTACCCAAATTACCCAATTACCCAATTACCCAATCCGTCAATGCGCTCCCATGCCCGGTCCGCCGCCCCTTTCTTGGGCTTCTTCATCAGGAAGATGAGCGGAATGCAGGCAAGGAACATGACGGCAAGGATGAAAAACACATCAGAATAGGCAAGCATGGAGGCCTGTTGTTCCACCATGCCATTAATGGCGGCATAGGCCTGTTTCAAGGCCGTAGCCTGGTCCATGCCTCGGGCCATGAAGCCCTGCATGATCTGTTGCAGCATCTGGCGGGTGAGAGCGCTGTATTGGGTAACGTTGCGGCCCAGATCATTGAGGTGCTGCTGCATGTGGCGCGCGTTGAGCGTGGTCACGCTGGCAATGCCGACGCTGGCGCCGATATTGCGCATCAGGTTGAACAGGCTGGTGGCGTTGCCCATCTCCTCTTTGGGGATTGGGTCATTGGTGATGGTGGTGAGCGGAACAAAGAGCAGTCCCATGGACGCGCCCTGAAGAAGCTGCGGCCAGAAGATGTCCCAGTATCCGGCGTTCAGGTTGAGGCGTGACAGAGCATAGATGCTGTAGCTTGCGATCACCAATCCGGCGCCAAGCAGTTTACGCGGCTCGATTTTTCCCATCAGAATGCCGACGATCGGCATGAAGAGAAATGATCCCAGTCCGCGAGGAAGCATGGCGAAGCCCGCCTGCAATGCAGGATAGCCCATCAGAGTCTGCAACCACAGCGGCAGGAGCACGGTGCTGCCGTAGAGCACAAAGCCCAGCACCGTCATCAGAAACACGCCGGTGCTGTACGTTCGCTCCTTGAAGACGCGCAGATGGACCACGGGATGGTCAGCGGTAAGTTCACGGAAGATGAAAAGCCCCAGACCGAGAACGCAGAATACGAACAGCCAGGTGATAAAGTGCGAACCGAACCAGTCTTCTTCCTGGCCTTTATCCAGCATGATTTGCAGCGAGCCGATGCCCACGGCCAGCAGGCCAATGCCCCAGTAATCAATGCCGCCTTCACCGCGCTTGATATATGGAGGATCATGGATGAAGGCCAGCGCCATGAGGACCGCAGCCGCGCCAACCGGAATGTTGATATAGAAAAGCCAGCGCCAGCTATAGCTGTCAGTAATCCAGCCGCCAAGCACGGGACCGATCATGGGGGCCACCACAATGCCAAGCGCCCAGAATGCCATGGCCTTGCCGCGCTTTTCCGGAGGGAAAGCTTCCATCATGATGGCTTGCGAGAGTGGTTGCAGACCTCCGCCGGTAGCTCCTTGAAGAACGCGGAACAAAATCAGCATGGACAGGTTTGGGGCGATTCCGCAAAGAAAGGAAAAGAGCGTGAATCCGCCCACTGACATCAGCAGAATGTTGCGCCGCCCAAACTGGTTGGAAAGCCATCCGGTCAGCGGCAGCACAATGGCATTGGAAACAAGATATGACGTGAGGACCCAGGTGGCTTCGTCAGTGCTGGCGGAAAGATCGCCGGCAATGTGCTGGAGTGATACGTTGACCACGGTGGTATCCAGCACCTCCATGAAAGTGCCGAGCATCACCGAGACGGCAATCAGCCACGGGTTTACGTCACTCCTTGCTGCCGCTGGATTGAATGTCTGCGTTGCCATGCTTATGAGATCGCTTTTATGAGACGACTCTTGTGAGATCGCCGGCCTGTTACTTTACGAATACGACCGGAACCACGGACATACCCGGTCGCAAAAGATGGTTCGGGTCCTGGCCGGGATTGATGCGGATGCGTACCGGCAGGCGCTGAACAACTTTTACGTAGTTGCCGGTTGCGTTCTCCGGTGGCAGCAGGCTGAATCGTGCACCCGTGGCTCCGGGCATGGATTCCACCGTGCCTTCAAATTTTTTGCCATACGCATCCACCTCAATCTCAACCCGCTGCCCAGGACGCATATTCTTCAACTGCGTTTCCTTGAAGTTGGCGGTGACCCAAATGTCATCAAGATTCACAATGGAAAACAGCGGCTGGCCTGCCTGAACAACCTGTCCGGGTTCAACGTTGCGCTTGCTGAGCACACCGGTGACGGGCGCGTAAACTTTGGTGTATTGAAGATTGAGTTCCGCCTGTTCAAGAGCAGCCTTGTATTTCTGTACGTCAGCAACGGCAGCTCCGGCGCGGGCACGCGTGACCCTGATCTGCTCAGGAACTGTGTGGGCCGCGTCAGCCTGCGCGCGTGTCTGCGCGACACGGCTTTCCGCGCTGGATACCGCCGCATTGGCCGCGTCCAGCGTGGCTTTCGCGGAAGCCGCGGTGGCCACCGCCGCGTCATATTGCTGGCGGGAAATTTCATCGCGTTGCACCAGCATTTCCATGCGCTTCAAATCGGCAGCGGCCTTGGTGTAATTGGCCTGAGCTTCCTGTACACGCGCCTGCGCCGCCTGCACTTCGCGGTCAGCAGAGCGCACAGCAGCATCGGCCGCAACCAACTGGCTGGAACTGGTGGTGGTGGTAAGCGGAATTCCCACGTTCGCAGCCGTGGAGCTTGCTTCAGCATTCGCCAGATCGGCCCTGGCGCGATCGACTGCCACCTGATAGTCCTTGGGATCAAGCTCAACCAGCAGCGTTCCTGCCTGCACCAATTCATTGTCGTCATGGAGTACGCGGATCGCGGTACCGGTGATGCGGGCGCTGATGGGAATGATATGGCCGTCCACTTGCGCGTCATCCGTGGATTCGCGCAACGAATAGTAATGCCAGACAAACGCAACCACCGCGATCACCAGCACTGCAATTGCCAGCAGCACCCATTTAGCGCGCGGATTTTTGCGAAAGAAGCCCGGCTGCTTTTGCGGCGCCCGTTCACCGCCGCACGCTCCTCCTGCTCGCCAATGCTGTCCTGGTCCACGCGATGAGGGCGCTTCACGTCCTCTTCTTCTTCATAAGTGGGCGAGGTTTTTACCGGTTCAGCCACCTTATTTCCCTCCAAGGAATGCTTTGGTCTGCTCTTCAGCCACTCCCAGAGCTCTTGCCAAAGTCAATTTCGCAACGTTGTTTAGATAAAGAGCCTGGATGTAAGATTCATTCGCGGTGGCCACGGCTTCCTGCGACTGGACCACGTCCAGCGTACCTGCAACACCGGCGGCGAATCTGTCCTGTGATTGTTTCAACTGCTCTGCCGCCAGCCCAATGGAAGATTGCGCCACCTTCACCTGCTCGGCTGACGTGTTCACGTCCAGCAGCGCCGAACGGACATCCACTTCAATGCGGTTCCGCAGATCTTCCAGTTGCAACCTGCTCTGGCGAAGATCGGATTCAGCCTGGGCCACGTCAGCATGTGCGCGTCCGCCCTGAAAAATGGGAATACGCACGCCCGCGGAAAACGTATATGTGTTTTCCAGGCTATTGAAAGTTTTGCCCAGGACGCCAAAGTCGCCGTTGATCTGTGCCGTGGGAAGCATTTCGCCTTTGGCGGCCTTCACGGCAAGCTCCAGCGCGCGAGTGCGCGCTTCCGCGGCCAGAAATTCCGGACGCTGTTGATATGCCCGCTTCAAGCTGCTTTCCAGATCAATCGCCGGGGAAGGCCCATACGGCACCGCGTCAGTGAGTTCATATTGTTGCGCCACCGGCAGTCCGATGATCCGTGCCATCGCCATCTTCTGCTGCTCATATTGATCTTGTGCGGATAACACTCGTTGCTGCTGGGTCTGCATCTGCACCTGCGCGCGCAGAACATCAATTCCCGCCGCCACACCGGCGTTCTTCTGGTCCTGCGTTTGCTTGAAAATGGTCTGCGCCGTTTCCAGCTGTGTCCTGGAGGTTTGCAGCCGGGATGCAGCAGCCTGCGTCTGCAAATATTGGTTTCCCACCACCAGCACCACCAGCTCACGGGCGTCTGCCATGGTGAACTTGGCGGCTCGTTCGTTCTCCGCCGACTGCCGCAGCCGGTTCATCGCGTTAAAGTCCACAACGGTCTGTGAAAAAGCGCCCCGCGCGTCAATGACGTTGAAGGGTCCCACAACCGGTGAGGTCAGCCCCGCGGGCAATGGAATGCCAAAAGCCGCAAGATTGATCTGCTGGATTGAATCCGTGGCTCGCCCCGAAATGTTCGGCAACAATGAGCTCAGGTTGCGGCGATATTGCGCTCGCGCTGCCTGCGTCTGCTCCTGTGAGAGCAGTAAACCAAGGTTGTGCCGTATGCCGCGATCAATTGCGTCCAGAATCGAAATCTTCAGGACTCCGGGCGTAACTTTATCAATCTTTGCGCTGCCGCTGAACACACCAATGCCTGGCGTCTGGAACGTGGCCTGCGGCTGAGTGGAGGTTGTCTGCTCATTCGTTGTAGTGGCGCCGCCCTGGCCCGGTGCTTGCGCGGTTGCTGGCAGCTACTACAGCGGTTACCACCGACAAATACAAACTCCATAAACCAATGAATGACGGCCTCTTTGCTTTCACGACTTTCTCTTCCGATTATTCATGGCGTTTAGATGCTCTCGTGAATATAGGTTCTCCCCCGTGTACGGGCGTTTTCAGGTTATGTTTTTGAAACCGCTGTGCGAAGTCCGGCAGAGGGGCAGGAATTAACCAACCGGTTAATTAGATTACCAGCGCAGGGCAGATGGATGCAAATAAATTCAGGGCTTGCGTCGCCATGTCTGCTGTAAAGCGGAAAAGAAAAGGGGCCGTTAAAAGCCCCTTTCAGGTGTTGGCGGGAAATACATTTATGTTTCGCTTATGGACACGTCAATGGTCCGAACGGAGTCGCGGATGTTGTAAGGGCTTTAGTGTTCGGATAGCTGAACGCTCCCCCAATCGCATCAGACGTTCCCGTCTGTTCGAACCATTGCAGCAAAGCCTCGGTTTGTGGATGGAAGGTATGTCCCCCGGTTCTGATGGTGACAATCGGATTTTTCAGGACTTCTACAGGATCGCCGGTTTCCAGATTTGCTTGACAGGTCCCTGGAGAGTTGGGGAACTGCCACGCCGGAACGGCATTGTTGACAAAGGGATCGTCAAATGCCTCAGAGATCTCATGGCTCAGTGCGGTGACGTCCTGGAAGCCGCCACCGAATGTGCCCGGAGAAATCCAGCTGGCAAAGCAAAGAGCCAGCGGGACTCTCTGGGCGTGCCGCCGTCAGTAAAGTAGGTGTGGAAGCCGAGAACGCAGCAGACGCCGGGACCGCCGGAGCTGTTCAGGGAAAACAGAAAAGTATTCGGGAACAGCGCCATGTTCATAGCGTTGGTACTGAAACGGTTGGCATTGATTTCGTTCACCACTATGTTAAAGATCTGCTGATTGAAAAAAGAATCCAGCAGCAATACGACCGTCTTACCGTTAGCTGCTGGTGCTGGTGAAGTAGGTCCTCACCTGGTCTTCACGCCATTCAGCGTCACGGTGACAAAGCGCGGCACCCTGATCGTAAGATGATCAACCACGCCGCAGGGAGAAAGGGCCGTATGCCATGACGGTTTCATGTAATGAAAGAATTCGGCCCGCTGCACGGCGTCAGCAAACTGAATTTGCTATCCGCTGGTATAGTTTGCCATCTGGAAGTTGGGCGACTCAGCGTGGGCCCGACAAAAGGCAGCACTGAAACTGTGGTGAAGGTAACCAGGTCAGCGTTCTGGAGTTGCAGGGTAACGGTAACGATGCGGGCGGGAATGCTTGTAGTTCCGCCGGCAACCGGGTCATGGCCCATCATGGTGAATGGCCACGTTTTTCCGCGGCTAAAAAATGCACCTTGAAAGTTCTGCACGGAGATCACATTCCTGACTGATAGGCGATAGGTTCGGTCCTGCGACAGAGGACATGGGAACTCCAGGGTGGCTGAGAAAATCAGGATGCGCATGAATGGAGAGTGGCTGTTACGTGTTCATATCTGGGCGAGACCTGTGAAGTAAAAGGCGCGTCCTGAAGGCGGGAAAAATCGTTTGCGGTTTGGGCAACAGCGGCGGTAGCGGCTGCAAACGAGGAAGAGCGTTCCGATAGCGAGACATGCTTTTCGACTGCGCACAAGAACTCCTTAGGTTGCCCGCGTTGTCGCGGACCGAAAAGCATGCCTTCAACACTACCCTAATAAAGGATGGCGCAAATCCAGCGAGAGAAGAGAATTTCGATCTAAGCAGCTTGTGTTAAGGTGAACAGAGAGGCTGCTCAATCGTCACGGCGATTGCATCCAAGTTCTAGGCCATGGCAAGCGAAGCATCCACTGGACCCATCCCGTAGCTTTAACTGGCGGATCCTCCGCGGCCCTCTCGTGATCGTAATTATCAGCTTTTCTTTATTGGCCAACTTCATCTCCTTAATCGGCACATGGATGGACCAAGTGGCTGAATCCTGGCTGGTTTACCCGGCTTACCGGTTCAGCTCTGCTTGCTGGGGACAGTGGCCTTCGCCAGCCAGATTCCCGTGTTCCTGCTGGCTCCAGTGGGAGGCACAATCGCTGACCGCCATAACCGGCGCAATATTCTGGTGATTACCCAATCCAGCCAGATGGTAATCAGCGCTCGCGCTGGCCGGACTGATCTTACCCACATCGTTACCGTGTGGCAGATCATCGCGCTCTGCGACGCTGGGTGGAATCGTGAATGCCTTTGACATTCCGGCGCGCCAGGCTTTTGTGGTGGACATGGTGTCACGCCAGGACCTGGTCAACGCCATCGCACTGAATCCTCGATGTTTAACGGCGCTCGCGTGATTGGACCGGCGGCCAGCGGAATAGTCGGTTGCGGCCATAGGCGAGGGCTGGTGTTTTTTCGCCAACGGAATCAGCTTCATCGCCGTGATTGTTTGTCTGCTGATCATGACGATTGATCGTCCCCGCACCAGACTCTCAGGCTCGCCGGTGCAAAACGTGATTGAAGGTTTTAAATTTGTGGGCGGCACAGGTCCCGTACGCGCCTTAATGATGCTGCTTGGACTTGTCAGCTTCACCGCCATGCCTTACGCGGTGCTTATGCCGTTTTTTGCGGATCAGCTGCTTCATGGTGGCCCAAGAGCTTTGGGAATCCTGATGGGCTGCTCCGGGGTGGGGGCATTATGTGGAGCGGTCACGCTGGCCATGAGAAAAACCATTAAAGGCCTTGGCACCTGGGTGGCTGCGGCGTGTTCCAGCTTCGGTGTAGCGTTGATTTTGTTTTCCTTTTCGCGCGCCCTCTGGCTCTCCGCGGTCCTGTTGGTACCTGTCGGGTTCTTCGTGATGATCCAGATGGCATCATCCAACACGCTGATTCAAAGCATGGTGCCTGACCAGCTTCGCGGACGCGTGATGGCGGTTTACTCCATGATGTTTATGGGCATGGCGCCTTTTGGCGCGTTGACGGCCGGCAGCATCGCCCACAACATCGGCGCACCCTGGACGGTTGCGATGGGCGGGATCGTCTCTGTGATCGGCGGTATCTTCTTTGGGCTGCGCTGGCCGCGTATGCGTTCAACGCGCGCGCGAACTCATTGTGGCCCAGCAGATGACAGGCGGAGCTCCCGCACAGGAAACCACCTCAGAGATCATCGTGAAGGCTTAGTTGAAGCTGCCGGCCGAACCAGTTTTGTGAGTTTTATAGTTGAGGCAGGAGTTTTACGCAGGCGATGATATGTGCTCGTGGACAATGCGCAGGCTGCCATCCTCATAACGGACAAAAACATGCGTTACCCGCGCATTCTCCAGGTGTTCTTCCAGGTCCGTGTGGCCCGAGGCGGAAAGCTTTGCCACCTGTTCAGCATGCATCTTTAAAATATAGGCGGCTACGGCGCAATTTGGCCCCAATATCTCCACGTCAATGTTCCCGACCTCAATCTGCATCTTCGCGCTGCTGGAGAGATATTCACGCTGGCGGCGCAACACAATCAGCCTTGCCGGTTCCGGACGCTTGCTGGCAGTTCCGAATACCAGCGCAACGTCAGCGTAATAACTCTGCCATAGCTGCGATTTTTTGGCGGCGAAAGACTTCCAGTAATCGCGCACGGCGGATTCAACCTCAACGGCAGTGAGGTCCCTGGGTAAATTGTCTGGGCACATATTGCTATGCAATGTACTCCACACACGTCCACTGCACAACGCCTAAGCTGCCGCCTGTTCCATTTTCTTCAACAGCGCAATCTGTCCTGCGTGATACAGAGCGTGTTGCGTCATCCCGTGGAACAGATGATAGAAATCATAAGCCCGGCCAGGAACCGTATCTTCCAGCCGCTTGGCATCAAAGTTCTCGATAGCCTCGGCCAGCTTCTGGTTCACCTGGAATAACCGTTCTTTGGCTGCCTTGAACGCAGCTTCAGTTTGATCGGCGATCCTGGGAAAGTCCTGCTCCGGAAGCATGGGCTTTGGCATGGCAATCCCGGAGATCGCGGCGATGGCCACATTTTCCCATGCCTCAATATGAAGCATCAGTTCCCAGATGGAATGCGCGGAAGCGATCGGGCGGGCCGCGGCTTGTGTTGCACTTACTTCCGAAAGTAATTCTCCAACGGCAGGTCCGTGCCACGCGTTACCTTCAAAAGCGCGATGAAGCTGGTCACCCATGCGCATGCACTCGTTTCTCATGACGATCATGATTACAGGACGTTCGGGAATCTTCAAGCTGGCGCTTAACTGGTGCTCGCCGAGCGATAGAGCAGATTCCTCACTGCGTTACTAATCGCAAAAAAGGAAAAGCCCCGCTCACAACATGCAAGCAGGGCTCAAGTTGGTCTTTCGATTGTGACTTTAGGCAATCACGTACTTGCCGGCATCCAGCACCCGGTTCGCGATCTGCTGCGTGAGGCCGATGGTATTGAATGGCTCGTACTTGAACAAGCGACGAAGGATGACCAGTTGAGTGCGCATCATGTCACCTTCGGCAATGGCCGCCAGCACCTTCTTCGCCGCCGACTCGATCTTGTCCATGGAATGCACAAGGCTCACTTGCGTCATGGCGATGGCATGTTGCGACTTGGCTTCGCCGTTACGCTCAATCAGCTTCTGCGTGCGCAGCACAGTTGAGTCCATGGCAAATGTTTCAATCACCATGTCCGCAATTGTGCCCAGGATTTCCTGCTGATCGGCAATGGCATTCATGTATTTCTGGGCAGCCGAACCTGCAAGCATCAGCGTGGCTTTTTTGGCATTTGCCACCATCTGGCGTTCCGCTGAGAGATGGCCTTCCGGCGCCTCCGGGCTGGATCCGCTCATGATCTCATCCATCAGCTTTTTGATTGCCGGCATGAGCGCAAGCTGCCCGCTCATGGCACGCTTCAACAGCCATCCGGTGATGATCATGCGATTGATTTCGTTGGTGCCTTCGAAGATGCGGTTCACGCGCGAATCGCGATACGCCCGCTCCGCCGGATACTCTTCCACAAAGCCGTAGCCGCCGTAAACCTGCACCGTCTCATCCACCACGTAATCAAGCATCTCCGATCCATAGACTTTCAGGATGGAGCATTCCACCGCGTACTCTTCAATACCCTTCGCGGTCTGCTTGTAAACGTCAGGAGCATTCTTATCGATCTCCGACATGGCGGCATCAATCATGCCCGACGGTGCGGTATGACATTGATTCGCCGGTATAGATGAAGGTAGCCATGTTGGCCAGCTTCTCTTTGATCAGTCCGAACTCGCTCAGGCTCTTGCCAAAGGCCTTGCGCTGTTTGGCATAGCCAATCGAGTTGTTCAGAGCGTTACGTGCTCCGCCAACCACGCCGGCGCCCAGCTTATAACGACCAATGTTCAGGGTGTTGAACGCGATGACCGCTCCCTTGCCGATTTCGCCCAGCAGGTTTTCTTTGGGCACGCGGCAGTCATTCAGAATGATGGGCGTGGTTGACGATCCGCGGATGCCCATCTTCTTTTCTTCCGCGCCGGATTGGAAGCCCGGAGAATTGCGTTCCACAATGAACGCGGAAAACTTCTCGCCATCAACCTTGGCGAAGATGATGTACACGTCAGCAAAGCCGCCGTTGGTGATCCACATCTTCTCGCCGTTCAGGATCCACTCTTTGCCGTCAGGAGAAAGCACGGCCTTGGTGCGCGGGTTCATGGCGTCTGAAGCCGAGGTTGATTCCGACAGGGCATACGCCGCCACCCACTCGCCGGAGGCCAGCTTGGGCAGATACTTTTTCTTCTGATCGGGCGTACCGAAATAAACGATGGGCAGCGTGCCAATGCCGACGTGTCCGCCAAAGGCCACGCTGAAGCTGCCGTTCACGGAGAGATGCTCAGCGATGATGGCCGACGCGATCTTGTCCATGTCCGATCCGCCGTAGGCTTCGGGAATATCCACGTTGCCAATGCCGATCTCACAGGCTTTGCGGATCAGTTCGCGCGTGACGGCGAAATCCTTGTGCTCAATCTTTTCCACGTTGGGCAGGATTTCATTTTTGGCGAACTCCTGCGTTGTCTGCGCAATCTGCTGGTGCTCTTCGCTCAGGTCTTCCGGCGTGAACACCTGTTGCGGTGGTGTGCTCTTGAATCAGAAAGCTGCCGCCAACGAGCCTGGTTTTGTTTGGGACTGCTGCTGTTGCCATGAAATCTTCTCCTTTAGCCACTGAGGAACCAAAACTTAACCACAGAGGACACAGAGGAACACAGAGGAAGTCATTTCCAGTCTGTTCCTTCCACGAATCTCTTAATACCGTCCTGCAAGTGCCGGACATGGAAATTAATCATGAGACCAACGTTTTTCTTGCTTAACCGCAAATACGAGATGACTTGCGCATCATGGACGCGGCGCCAATTTCTCAACACACTTAAATTCAACGATTACCAGATCGTTGACCAGAATATCGATTCGATAACCAAGATCAATCCGCGACGCCGTCATATACGACCGGCAGGTCCACTTGCGTCCTGCACATCGAAACCCACTCTTTCGCAATTCATACGCGAGACAAGCCTTCATAAGCGCTTTCCAGAAGACCAGGTCCAAGCGCAGAATGCACCTTCATCGCTGCACCCGATAATGGCCTGCCTGTTAAATACATTGATCGCGCTCTTCTCTCGGTGTTCCTCTGTGCCCTCTGTGGTGAAGAACTCATTGCACGTTCTCAATAATCCCCGCCGCACCCATGCCGCCACCAATACACATGGTCACAATGCCGTATTTGCCGTTTCGTCCGCTTCAACTCGCGGATGATCGTTGCCGTCAGCTTGGCTCCGGTGCAGCCCAGCGGATGACCCAATGCCACCGCGCCGCCGTTCGGATTGATCTTGTTGATATCCAGTCCGGCTTCCTTGATCACTGACAATGCCTGCGCCGCGAAGGCCTCGTTCAATTCGAATACGGAAATATCTTCCAGTTTCAGCCCGGCCATTTTCAAAACTTTTGGAATCGCATACACCGGACCCAGTCCCATCTCTTCCGGCTTGTAGCCTGCCGTAGCAAAAGCCACAAAACGCGCCAGAGGTTTGATGCCGAGCTGCTTCGCTTTGTCAGCTGACATCAGTACGCTGGCCGCCGCGCCGTCAGAGGTTTGCGAGGAATTGCCCGCCGTCACCGTTCCCTTGGCATGGAATGCCGGCCGCAGCGCGCTGAGAGCTTCCATCGTGGTATCGGCACGCGGGCCTTCGTCGACTTTGAAGGTGATGTCTATCCGTTTCGGCTTGGAGCCGTTGGGAGTGGTGAAGCTGACAGGAACCGGCACAATTTCATCTTCGAACTTGCCGGCCTGGATCGCCGCCAGCGCTTTCTTATGGCTGTTCAGCGAAAACTCATCGGCCTGCTCGCGCGTGATGCCAAAGCGCTTGGCCAGACGTTCCGCCGTAAGTCCCATGGAGAGATATGCGTCAGGATAGTTGCCCACCAGCCATGGATTGGCTGAAACCTTGTGGCCGCCCATGGGAATCATTGACATGGATTCAACGCCGCCGCCGATGGCGATCTCAGCGCGGCCGGCCATGATGGAATCGGCTGCCAGCGAGATCGCCTGCAAGCCTGACGAGCAGAAGCGATTGATCGTCATGGCGGAAACTTCCACCGGCAATCCCGCGCGCAATGACGCGATGCGGGCCACGTTCATTCCCTGCTCGGCTTCCGGCGTGGCGCAGCCGATGATGACATCTTCAATCTCTTTGGTATCAACCTGCGGCACGCGCTCCAGCGCGCCTTTGATCGCCGTTGCGGCCAGATCATCGGGACGCGTGACACGCAACGTGCCTTTACCTGACTTGCCGACCGCCGTACGGACTGAACTTACGATGACTACATCTTTGCTCATGATTTGCTCCTGGCTGCTAGCTTCAGCCACTAGCCCCGCCCTTTCAGCGTTTATGCCGCCCCTTGCGGGGCTCAATTCTTTCTTACACTGACCCAGCGCTTACGCGCTGGGCTAACTTCTCAACGCGCCTACGGCGCTGGTTCGCTATCGCGAGACAACGGTGGTGCTTGCGAGAGTCCTTTCAACCGGCTTCAACAGAAACATATTCCACCTGGACGCTTGGTTGAGGCACGGGGTCTCCTTGGGCCTTCATGCCTTCCAAATGGAATTCAATCCCTTCACGAATCAGTTTCTTGACTTCTTCAATAGTGGGCGCTGTGACACCTAAACCCTGCAAGTCTGGAACGTATGCTCCCCATCCGGTCACCGACCTTTCGTAAAGCACCGCAAACTGTTTCATTCGGTTTGTGCCACCCCTCCGAGTGTGCGTGAGAACTAAGCTTTTACGCCACGAAACGGGCAGTTGTTCCTGAGTTGCGATTTGCTTGTCCGTCGTTCTTTCCTAAATGGCGGAGTTGTACATCCTAGTTATGTTGTAGGCTACGGCGGCCAGGGTAAACTCAGTCGCCACTCGCTCCAGTCCCCGCGATCGGAACTGCCGCATTCCCCGTTGTTGTTTCAGCACTCCGAACACCGGTTCCACAATCGACTTCCGCTTACGGTAGATCCGTTTGCCGGATGGACTTCGCAACTTCTGCCGCATCCGGCGGTGCTCCGCGTCGTGCAGATGCTTACTCTTGCCCATGCCCTGAGCCCGGCCTCGGCCCTTCAGTTCGTAACTTAGGTTTGCATCCGGCACGTAACCATCAATCCCTCGCTCCCGCAGACCATGCAGGTTGCGCAATGAGAAGAACCCAGTATCTGCGGTCACGATGCTAGCTTTTGCCCGGCATTGCCGTTCTACCTCATCCACCATCGGCAACAGCGAATCATTGTCACTGGCTTGCTGGGTCACTCGTTGCGCCGCGATCAGATGGTCCTCGGTCACAGCGACTTCCGCCGAGTATCCCACCACCCATCCTTCCCGTGTGCGCAAAAACCGCGCGTCGCCATCGCTGCTGGACTGCTGCCGCAAGCCGCTTTTGCGCAGCCGCTCCAGCCGCCGCGGAATATTTTCCAAACGACGCTCCAACTCCGCCACCTTCACCTGCATGCCGGCATTCTCATCCGGATCATCTCCATTGCAGGCCTGCTGCCACTGCCGGATCTTCCGTCGCAACCACGCCCGCTCTCGCCGCAGTCGCTCTTCAGTATCCATCCTCTCCCGCGACGCCGATGCTTTTACCCGGGTGGAATCTATGGCTACATGTCCCAGTCGACCCATGCCCAGACCTCTGGCCATCTCCAATACCTGGGTAAATACGTCGTTCAACGCCCGCCCGTGGCGGCGACGAAAAGCACTCAAGGCCCAGTTGTCTGGCGTTTCCCCGCCAGCCAGATAACGAAATGCCAAATCCTCCCTTATCCGTTGTTCCAGCCGCCGCCCCGACGTCATGCCCAGCGCATACCCATATAGCCAAACTTTCAACATAAGCGTCGGAGCATACAGCGCTCCTCCTTCCTCGCTGTAGGCTCTTTCAAACTCTTCTACATCTAGTCGCTCCACGACCCGATGAATAAAGAACGCCAGGTGGTTTTCTCCTAAAATATCCTTCACGTTCGGTGGTAGCAAGTACGCCTGGTCCGGGTTATAAGCCCGAAATCTTGTCATGCCCCTTTGTCGCTCATCTCTCGTTGGAAAACAAGTAAGTTCTCACGCACACTCTCCGGGGCTTCGCGTCGTTTTATCTTCCCAGGCCTTCCGGCCTGGGCTAACTGTGACATTTCAACAGGTTGTCCATTCGAGCAAAACCAGAGAAGCTGATTGTGTTGAGCAGTCAGTTTCATCCTGGAGGCCCGAATGGACATTCATAAGAATGCCCGACTTACCCTGATTCGTCGAGGGCAGTTGGTCGAGCAGGTCCTGTTTCATAAGCTATCGTTACAGGCCGCGGCCACTGTCTTCCAAGTTTGCCCTCGAACCGCAGCCAAGTGGACGCGCCGTTATCAACTCGAAGGAGCGCCTGGTTTACAGGATCGTTCCTCGCGTCCTCATCGCTCACCACGTCGCACCGGAGAAGCGCTGGCAGAGCGCGTGGAACAGCTGCGGCGACAGCGCTTCTCCGGCCTTCACATTGCCAAGCTCACCGGTCTGAGCCGGGCCACCGTCAGTCGCATTCTCCGCCGCCTTGGCTTGAACCGCATGCGCGATCTGGAGCCGGCCATTCCCATCCAGCGTTATGAACATGCCGCTCCTGGCGATCTGCTCCACCTCGATATCAAGCAGCTGGGCCGCTTTTCCGAAGTCAAGGTTCGTCCCGACGGCCGCCGTCGCGGCAAACATCATTGCCGCTGGGAGTACCTTCACGTCGCCATCGATGACCATTCCCGCATCGCCTTTGCTCAGATCCTGCCCACCTTCACCGCCGCGGATGCGGTAGCCTTTCTCTTTGCTGCCGTGGATTACTACGCCACTCTCGGTATCCCCATTCGCCGCCTGCTTACCGATAACGGCCATTGTTATCGCTCCCATGCTTTCCGCGCCGCTGTCTTGCAGCTCGGATTGCGTCATCACTTCACTCGTCCTTACACTCCCCGCACCAACGGTAAGGCCGAACGACTCATCCAGACTGCTCTCCGCGAGTGGATCTACGCCTGCTCCTATCTCAACTCCCAGGAGCGTAATGCCCGGCTTTTTCCCTGGCTGCACCACTACAACTGGCATCGCCCTCATGGTAGTCTCAAAGGCGCTCCACCCATCAGCCGCGCTGGCCTTTATCAGGACAACCTCTTGAGACTCCACAGCTAACTCATTTCGCGCCTACGGCGCTGGATGTTTCAATAACAGATACATTTCGGAAAACTTACAAGATTTAGCCTTGTGTCAAAATTGCTCGTCTTGCTCAACCATCTTTCGCTAGAAGCTACTAGCCAGAAGCTAGAAGCTTCAGTTCCGCAACGGCTTCCCTGTCTTCAGCGTGAACTGGATCCTCTCCTGAGTTTTCTTTTCGCCGCAGAGAGACTTAAATCCTTCGCGCTCCAGATCCAGGATGTACTGTTCGCTCACCGGCGTTCCCGGCGAGACGTTTCCGCCGCAGATCACTTCCGCCACCTTGGTTGCGACCTTCACATCATGGTCACTGATGTACTCAGCCTGCCTCATTAGATGTATGCCGAGCTTTAAAGTCGCCAGCACGTTTTCACCCGGCGCGGCGATGTCCGTTCTCGGCACCGGCGCAATGTAGCCGGACTTGGCCAGTTCCAGCGCGCTTTCTTTGGCGTCAGTCAGGATGCGCTCGCGATTCATGCTGATGGTGTCGCCCGGGGAGAGGAAGCCCAGCGTGCGTGCCTCGTACGCCGAGGTTGAAACCTTCGCGGTGGCGATGGTCTCAAAGATGCGCTTCATGCCTTCCATCATCTCTACCGATTCGCCGCGACCATCAGGACGGATCGCCCTGGCATTATCCAGCGCGCGCAGCAGCATCTCTTTGCAGCCGCCACCGCCGGGCAGCAGGCCAACGCCAACTTCCACCAGCCCCATATAAAGCTCTGAATGAGGTTGCCGCGCCGCGGAATGCAGATTGATTTCGCAGCCTCCGCCCAGGCACATGCCGAAGGAAGCTGTGACCACGGGGCGCGAACAGAATTTGATTGCCTGCGTCATGCCCTGGAACTGTTTGATGGCCAGATCAACTTCGTCCCACTCTTCTTCCTGGACGGCCAGCATCAGCATCATCAAATTTGCGCCGACGGAAAAGTTTGCCGAGTCGCCGCTGATCACAAAGGCTTCAAACTGGTCGCCAATGCCGCCGGTCTTCAGTGACTGCGTGACCATGGAAACAATGTCGCCACCGAGGGCGTTCATCTTGGAGTGGAATTCAATGCAGCCCACGCCATCGCCCAGGTCAATCAGCGACGCGCCGGCATTCTTCTTCACCACGCCATGGGATTTCTTGGCGACCGAGACAGACCATACGCCTTCAGCCACCTGCACCGGCTGATATTTTCCGGTCCGCAGATCAAAGTATGCGCGTCCAGACGGCGCTTTGGGATCGTCGATATACCAGCTCTTCGCGCCCGCAGCCAGCAGCTTCTCCACATTGGGCGAAACCGGCTTGCCTTCACTCTTCATCCTGGCGACAGTGGCTTCCACGCCAGCCAGGTCCCAAACTTCAAACGGACCGATTTCCCAGTTGAACCCCATGCGCATGGCGGCGTCGATCTCAACCACGGTGTCAGCGATTTCAGGAATCCGGTTCGCCGAGTAGGTCCACATCTCTGAGATGGTGGTCCAGATAAACTGCACGGCTTTGTCTTTGGGATTGCCGGCAAGGATGGTGCGCAGCTTTTCGCCCATGTCCTCAATGGGTTTGGCCATCTCCAGCACCGGGAATTTGGGCTTCTGCGCCGGGCGATATTCCAGCGTCTTCCAGTCAATGCACCTGGCGCTCTTCGCCCTGCGGGCCTTTCACCTTCTTATAGAAGCCGGCTTTGGTTTTGTCGCCCAGCAGCTTGCGCTCGATCATCTTCTCGAAGAAGCCGGGCAGCTTCAGGTCAGAGCGCTCGTCCTGCACGTTCTTGCTGAAGTTCTTGACCACGCTGCCAAGCACGTCAAGCCCAACCAGATCAATGGTCCGGAACGTCGGGTTTTTGGTCCAGCCACCGCTGGAGGTGAGCGCGTCAACCTCTTCAATGCTCAGATCCATTTCCTGCATTACGCGGAAGACGTTCAGTCCGGCATAGGTGCCAATGCGATTGGCGATGAAGTTGGGCGTATCTTTGGCGGTGACAATTCCCTTGCCCATGCGCACGTCGCCGAAATGTGAAACAGCGGCAATGGCGGCGGGATCGGCTTCCGGCGTGGGGATAATCTCCAGCAGGCGCATGTAGCGCGGCGGATTGAAGAAGTGCGTGCCGAACCAGTGCCTGCGGAAGTCGTCACTGAAGCCTTCGGCGATGCTGGCCACCGGCAGTCCGCTGGTGTTGGTGGTGACAATGCTGCCGGGCTTGCGGACGGCTTCCACCTTCTTCAGCAGCGACCGTTTGATCTCCAGGTTCTCGGCGACGGCTTCAATGATCCAGTCGGCATCGGCCAGCAACTTCATGTCGTCATCAAAGTTGCCGGTCTTCACCAGCCGATCCAGCCCTTTTTCAAAGAACGCGGCCGGCTTGGACTTGATGGCCGCTTCAAATCCCGCGTTCGACGATCTTGTTGCGGGCGGCTTTGTCTGTGCTCTGGGCGGCGTCGGGAGGAACAATATCCAGCAGAACGCAGGGTATGCCGGCATTGGCAAAATGAGCGGCAATGCGCGCGCCCATGGTGCCGGCGCCCAGCACGGCCACTTTGTTGATGCGCGTGCTGCGGACCTTTGCCGGCAAGACCATTGGCCTGCGCTGGGGATTTCACTGAATTAGCCTGGATTGGATCAGAAACTGCGGAATGACTCATGAGAGCGACTCCTGAAATTGGTGTGGCAAGGAGAGAAGATGATTGCCTGGTCGAAGACGTAGAGAATGATAACAGCTTTCAGCACACAGTCCGGTGATGCTCATCAGCGATGGCAATTAGACGCTCCCGGGAAATAATTGCAGATGAAAACAATGGCGGGATGCGTGTTCTGCCTGACAGTTAGAAGAACCGTCGCGAGCACACATATCCGCCAACGCAATAGTAATGAATGAACGTTCATTCAGTCAAGTTACACTCAGCTCCGAAGGCTGGATGCCCCTCCCCATAGCTCGGGTTTTTAACTGGTCAATTTCAGGTCTTAACTAAAGACCCTTGTGCGTCGTTCACATAGTCCAGCGCTTTCCTGGCCACTTGCTTTTCTCCGCTATAGCTCAGGCTCGCGGCCACTTCATCCAGCGGCATCCACCAGGCCCGCCGGACTTCATGCTGCATGTTCGGCTTGATGTCACCAATGCGGCCGGACTGGTACTTCATGAGGAAAAAGCTCACGATCTTGAAGATCTTGGCGTTATCTGACCATTTTCGCGAATAGACATATTTGATGTCGGCGATTTTGGTCACCGGCTCAACCGTGAGTCCGGTCTCTTCCAAAACTTCGCGAATGGCTGCTTCCTGCGGCTGTTCGCCGGGATCGATGTTTCCTTTGGGCAGCGCAATCGTATTCTTGCGGTCCTCTGGCTCGCCATCGCGGCCCGGCTCAATCACGGCCGCCCACCAGCGGTCCTGCATATGCCGAAGCACCAGTGCTCCGGCTGAAAACTCACGCAACATACACTGCCCTCCTCTGCTTCACCAAGCAGGCTTTGCGGGATGTAAATCCCATACGCCAATTTGAGCACGCCAGCGGGCAGGCTGGTCTTGGCATGGCTTCCCCACGGGTCATCAAGCCATTTTGGGTGATTGATGTCATGGATTTAGCGGAGTTACCAAGGTCACTGGCTGATAACGTGGTTTGGGCGAAATATATAAAGGAACTAAAGCCGCTCTGCATCGTTTAATTTACTTGCCCGCATCTTACATCTATGCAGCATCTCAGGTTGTAAGCGGGCCGCAGGGATCGCATTTCATGGTAGCAGGTCGGGAGTGCCGGTGAAGAATCCGCTGAACAAGATTGTCCGCTCGGTCCAGGCATTTGGCCGCGAACTGAAACGCCAGACGGTTGTTGAAACCTCCGCACCTCAGCCGCACATGCCGCGCATCGGCCTGGCTCTGGGCGGCGGCTTTGCCCGCGGTCTGGCCCACGTGGGCATTCTCAAGGTCCTGGAGGAAGAACAAATCCCGGTGGACCTCATCGCCGGCACCAGCGTCGGCTCGGTGATTGCCGCCGCTTACGCCAGCGGCATGTCTCCTAAAGAACTGGAGGAGGTGGCGGCACTGGTCCGCTTCAAGGATTTTTCCCGTTGGACATTTTCCCGCTTCGGCCTCTTCAGTAATGACAAGATGTCGATCTTCCTGCGGAAGATGCTGCGAGCCAAGACCTTTGAACAGTTGCGGATCCCGCTGGCCATCGCCGCCACAGACATCATCACCGGCGAAGCCGCCGTGTTCACCAGCGGCGATCTCATTGATCCCGTGCGCGCCAGTTGCGCCTATCCCGGAATGTTTCAGCCGGTACAGATTGGCGAGCGCCTGCTGGTGGACGGCCTGTTAGCTCACGCCGTGCCGGCCATGCCCTTGCGTGAGATGGGCGCGGAGCGCGTGATCTCCGTTCATTTGGCTGCGCACTGGGTAAAGCCCCGCGGACCACGCCATGTGTTTGACGTGATTGGCCAGTGTTTTTCCATTGCTCAGGACCGGATGTGCGGACCATGGCGCGCCGCCTCTGACCTGGTGCTTGAACCCGAGATCGGGGAATTCGGCTATGACGATTTCGTCCGCGCACCCGAATTGATCAAAGCAGGAGAACTTGCTGCCCGCGCCGCCCTGCCGCAGATTCGTACATGGCTGCCATCCACGGTGACCCAGTCGCAAGCCACGCCGGCCAACACCAGCACTGGCCAGACACCAGCACTACCGGTTACACGCGAAACCAGTGACCGCGAAGTAGTTTTTACAGTAGCGAAAAATGCAGCCGTGCCAGCCGCTCACCCTCTGGCGCAATCACTTCCAGAACAAAGCGCTCTGTGGGTGGCTCATTGCCGGGAAGATTGAAATTGACGCGATAAACCCGCTCATCATAGGGGACGTCTGCCGGAACTCCGATCATGCTTGTGGATTCGGGATCAATCACCCGCATTTGCAGCCCGTCATAGGCTTTCAGCCTGAACTTGAGACTTGTCAGCATCTGTGACGGATCTTCTTCCGTCTTCAGAGTAGTGCCGGGCTCTTCCAGCAGAGTCTTACGCAATGTCGCGGTGACACGAAAGCTGAAATGCCTTGGAAAACTCTCCAGCGGCTCGCCATCCGCAAGCACCACCCTGGCCCGCAAACCTTGGTCCACTTGCTGGGCTCCGGCAATCTCCGGACACTCCACCAAACCCAGCAGCGTGAGAACGGCGCCGGATGGTTTGAGCTGGACAATCTCATGCCTGCCGGAGTAGCGGCACGATATCGGACCTGACGCCGGCTGAGCGCCCACCAGCGCCGCAGCGGCAAGACCAACAATGGCAGCCGATCTCAAAGTTCCATGAAAAACCACGCGTGCGCCGTGCATCTGTTGCTCCCTCGGGCTGCCTTGTTTCAAGCGATGGTAGATTTGCGCGTGCAGCCATGGCATCTGTACTTTAGTGGATGCCAACAGTTGAGAAAGGTGAAGCAAGAAAGAAGATGCCTCGTTTGCTTTGTATTACCGCACACCCTGACGATGAAGCCGGCGGTTTCGGCGGATCTCTCCTCCACTACGCCGAAAAAGGGGTGGAAACCTACGTAATCTGCCTGACGCCGGGCCAGGCAGCTACCCATCGCGGCGGGGCCAAATCTGATGAGGAACTTTCCGCCATCCGCCGCCAGGAATTCGCTGCTGCCTGCAAACTACTCAAAGTAAAGCAGGGCGCGGTGCTCGACTACCCTGACGGCAAACTCGACCAGCAAAATCTGTTTGCCGTGGTGGCAGACCTGACCCGCCGAGTACGTGAAATTCGTCCTGACGTCATGATGACCATGGGACCAGAAGGCGCCATCACGGCCCATCCTGACCACTCCATGGTGTCGGTATTCGGTACGCTGGCGGTACATTGGGCCAGCCGCAGCCAACCGTTTTGCCGACCAGTTAAAAAACGGCCTTTCACCTCACCAGACACAAAAGATTTATTACGCTACGGCGGGCTTCACAATGCCGGAACGCCAGCCTGTGTCCCTGCCGCCTGCAAGCTTGATACTCAATCTGACGCTGAACGAAATCGAAGCCAAAGTGGCTGCGTTTGAATGCCACAAATCACAGGCTCCGCTGTTTCCTTTTTTCGAAGAAACAATCCGCAGGCGTGGAAAGACCGAACAGTTCCAACTGGCGGCCACCGCAATGCCGCGGAAAATGAAAATTGAGACTGATATGTTTGAGGGGATCGGGGATTTGTGATTTGTGATTTGTGATTTGCGAGTTGTGATTTGTGATTGTGCTATCTGGTAGTTGGTAATTGGTAGTTGGTAGATACCAAATGATCAAACAAACCGAGAACCAAAAACCAACTACCAACTACCGCTATTTCGCCAACGGCTTGATAATTTCGCCCAGCACATCCGGCTTAGCTGTCATCGCGCACCAGGTGGGCAAATTTTTCGCCATCGTGATAGGGCACGCTGAAGGTTTTATAGAAATCGCCATTCAGCGTCATTAATTCCAGGTTCGCTCCAGACTGTTTTCCTGCCTTAAGCGCATCATGCAGAATTTCCGGAGTGTACTTGCGTCCATTGACGGCAGCCAGTATTGATCCCGGCGCTATGCCCGCCTTCCACGCCGGGCTTCCGGCGATCACATCGTGAATTCCGCCTTTATCATCCAGGGAGAGGCCAACCGAGAAACGCGCATCCACAAAATTGCGTTCTTTCTCCATGGCTTTGCTGAACTCGCTGGGCTGATCGTCATAAACCAGCTTCCAGCCACCGTTGGTAATACCACCCAGCGGCGCGCCCGGTCCGTAGGTATCCAAACGATCACGCAGGAATTTGGCCCAGTCATAAGGCGCCACCTGTTTCAATCCGGCGACGATATCGTCAAATGTGTATGTGACGACCTCTGGGCGGCGTGTTCTTGCCTCCGTGAAATATCCGGCAGAAGTCATTGAGTGACTTCGCTCCATTGGTCTGCTGGCGAATTACGGTATCAGCTTCCAGCCAGATCAGGAATCCTTCGGGATAGTAATCAACGCTACGACGCCAGCTTTCAAATTCCTGCGCAGCGCCATAGAGAATCTGCGCTGCATCAGCGGTGTCCTGAAGCGGACGCCAGCTGCGACCCGGCGTGTGGTCCAGCAGCCGCCGCGGTTTCCGCGGCCTCGTCCAGAAACTCCTGCTTCGTCCAGAGCCCTGAGCGCGCCGTCAATATCTCTCCCAGATATTGGGTGAGACCTTCATAGACCCAGAGCAGATCGCCCTTCATGGGCTCCTGGTAATTAGGGGTGGCAAGGCCTGCCGGACGGCGATATTTTCCGTTCCATGAATGCGTCATCTCATGCGGCAACAAGCCCGCAGCCAGCATGCGCGGGGGATCTTCAATCAGCGTACGTTCGCCAACCCGATCATCACTTGACTGATGATGCTCCAGTCCAAAATGGGCAGTGTGGTCACTCAACGTGAGCAGGAAGTGATACTCGTTGTAATGCCGCGCGCCGAACAGTGCGCCGGTTTCATTGACCAGACGCTTGTAGCCTTCCACAGTCAGCGGGCGGGATCTGCAAGGCAGCATCACCATCGGAAGCCATATCGAGGTAATGCTGAATGGGCCCTTGCGGCGATAGCGGAATGCGGCGGAAATGCGCGCTGGCCAGTACCGGCGAATCCACCAGCGTAGTGAGCGAAACAGTCTTGAAGCTGGTCTGACCGTCAGATTCACCTTCGACCGGCAGCGCCGTTCCATAATGCCATCCCGATGGCAACTTCATGGAAGCCTGCACCTGTACATCATCACTCTTTGTATTTTGCAGATACAGCAAGACCTGGTTCCAACTCAGCACCAGCAACTGCGTGGTGGCTGAAGCGCCCGAAGAAAAGCCTTCGGGGGGAGCCGGCATCACCAGGTCCAGCTTCACGTCCAGCGTGCTGGTTCCCTGGGGCACATTGAGATGGAAAGCGTACATTTCCACGAGATCGCGACGCCACGTAAGCCGCTGGTTACCGGCAAAAAACTCCAACCCGGTCAGGTCCACAATCGGCCCGGTGGGACCATGCTCGCCCGGAATCCATTTCGGAAACACGACCGTAATTGCGCCGGGGGTCACCGGAATCTGTTCCTGCGCATGCAGAATTTTTTCGCCCGCATGGGTGGCGTCAACCACCAGCTTGATGGGCTGGCTGGAAACTGCCGTGGACGGAGAGGCCGGTGCGGCTGCTTTTTTCTTTTGTGCAACTCCGGCCAACGAAACGATCAGGCAGGCTACGATGACACTGGATGTGCGAATAAGGTTCATAGTGTGGATTGTGCTCCGAAATAAATGCAGACAGCTTAATGACACTCCCGCCATATGCGCAAGTGACGCGCCCCAGAACTACTTCTTCTTTTTGCTCTTGGCGGGCTTTTCCGGCTGGCTCCCAGTAACGCTCGCTAACAAGGTGTCAAAAGCGTCTTTAGCAGTCATTTCTTTCTTACGACTTTTGTTGCCGCGATACTTGTGCTCGCTGTTACAGGTGCGGCAACGCGTCCGCAACACCTCTTCCCCGACAAGCGAGACTATCGCGTGGTCAGTGGTGCGTTTGCAACTGGAGCAGTGATCGTCAATGTCATCACCTAGTCTCATAGGGACCTCCGCCACAAATGGTAAGGCAAACGCCAGGCGGCTGGAAAACAGAATTAGCGGCCGCGAAATGGCAAAAGCTCGCGCCCGGGAACCATCCTGGGCCGTGTTGTGGTTAAATCTCTAGCGTGCCCCGGCAACGCGGAAAATTTATCACGTTTGAAGGTCTGGATGGGGTTGGCAAGTCAACCCAACTGGAGAATCTGGCGGTTGGCTGCGTGAACGCGGCCTGGAGGTAATCACCACGCGCGAGCCCGGCGGGACGGCCCTGGGGCAGAACCTGCGCACGGTACTTCTGAGTTCCCGGACAGCCGGACTGTCTCCGCTGGCGGAAATGGGGCTTATGTTCGCTGACCGCGCGCAGCACATTGACGAGCAAATCCTGCCGGCGCTCCAGCAGGGCCAGTGGGTCCTGTGTGATCGTTTTACGGATTCCAGTGAGGCCTATCAGGGCTGCGGCCGCCAGTTGGGCACAGACTCTGTACTGCAACTGCACAAGATACTTGTGCCATGACCTGAAGCCGGACCTGACCATCCTGATGGTGTCTGACCTTGACCACAGCATCAAGCGCGCGCGCAAGCGAAACCGTGAGCAATCCAGGCTTTCCGCGGACGATGAAAATCGTTTTGAGCAGGAAAGCCGTGCCTTCCATCAACGCGTGCTGGATGGCTTCCTGAATATTGCACGCCGCGAACCCGATCGCGTGGCGCAAATTGACGCTCGTGATCCTATAGCCCAGGTAAAGCAGAAGATCCTTAAGCTGGTGGAAGAGCGCTTTTTCGCCACCGCCAAAGCAAAGAACTGAAGGCGCATCTACGGAGATCCAAACCTCACTCAGCATTTTGGACGGAAAAGATTTTTGTTCCCAATTCGTAAATCGGAGCGCGATGCGGCGCAAAATCCAGGCGGACTTAGCTCAAGAGGCCCCCGGTTGCGAGCGGTGAACGGCGAACCAGCCCAGCACACGTAGCTCAAATTCCTGATGATCTGCCGCCCACGCCATGGTATGGCCGGCATTCGGGACGACCCATAACTGCACTCGATCGGGCGCTGCTTTGGCGAGTATCAGTCCGTGCCGCGGGCTGATGCTTCGGTCATTTTCTCCATGAATCAGCAGTACCGGCACCCTAGATTGCTGTACCGCTGCCAGCGGGCTCGGTTGCAGCAGATCAACGTGGTAGCGAAATTTTGCGTAGATCAGAGCCGACTCAATCACAGGCCAGCCAACACTATGACCAAACCATGGACCTACATGCAGCGGACCGGAAACGCGTTCATAGCTCATTTCACGGGCAGTGGAAAACGAACTCTCCACCACCACCGCACAGTACCGCGGTTCCCTGGCTAGTGACTGCAGCATCAAGGCTGCGCCGTAAGACTCACCAAAGCCATAAACGCACGCGGGCGGATCATGGGCATACATCCATGAAACCCATTCATGGACATCGCCGGCTTCCTTGATTCCGTAGGTTGCCATATCTCCGCCGCTTTCGCCGTGGTCGCGTGCGTCAGGCAGCAGGACCGCATATCCGTGATCCAGGAAAAGTTTTCCATAGCCGGCCACGCCTTCGCGATTGTCAGTGATCCCGTGGAGCAGGATAACGGAATTCCCGTTAAAGTTTTTGGGATGGACGTACCAGGCTTTCAGCATTGTTGAATCCGCTGTGGTAATGCTCACGTCCTGCAACTCAGCCTGATATTTTTCATGAACGATTGCGGCAAACTGCTGCCGGTGGCGCAAAGGCAATCGGCGCAGATGCAGGCTGCCCTCAGCAACGAAGATGCCGCCCAGGGCGGCCAAAACCATGTAGATCAAAATCGCGATGAGAGCCAGTTTGTGCGCACCTTTTACCATTTGTTATCGGCAGTCCGGAGTTGCTCTTTCTTGCAGATAAAGACGTTCCTGCTGAGTCATTATTACGAGCAGCCTGGCTTTTTTGTTCCCGGAAATGAGGGTGTAAGGGTTGGAATTAAGCACGAACTAAGAAGGTAGCAACCGTCCCGAGTTCTTCCGCAACTAAATTAATAATGACCTTTTTGGCAGCGCGGTGCACGGGATTCGCGGGCATATAAGAGGTCACGTAGAGGCTGGTCATTATGATTGTTCTTGCCGGCAGGGTTTATTTTTTCGCACTCGCGGTGTTTTGCGGAATTGTTAAGCTGTTTGATTCGGAACGTCTTCACAGTTACAAAGCTTCCTGACTCCGCGAGTTAGAGACGACTGCGAATGCAGGTTTTTTCTGGCCACTGCACAGGTATGGTTGCCGGCAAGCAAACTACTACATCAACACAGGCGGAAGCTGAAAATAAGGCCGGTGGCCATGGCGCTGATTAGCGCTTCTCTCAATGCATCCTTTCTCCGCCCTTTGCGTCTAACCACACAGCAACAATATCCTGTTCCATATTCGTGCTTTGCGAAGGGTAGTAAAGATGAAAGTGACGCGTGATCAGATCAAGGCCCGTGCCCAGGAACTTCGCAATCAGAAGTTCACAATTCGTGCGACGCTGGAAATGAATGCCGGCGCCCGGCCAATCAATTCTCCCAGGAATATTCGCGCCGGCGCGGCAGAGAATGCGAACGAGTCGAAGCCGGACAAAAATGCCCCTGATCTTGGCAACGTTGCCTGAACGTACGTACTGACATCCCTCCACTTTACTGATCGGAAGCACGACAATTCTTTCGAGGAAAACCATGGCGAAACAGCCCAGACGTGAGAATCGGACCCAATCCGTGAGAGTTCTTCATTTCCCTGATGCCAAACCGGAATTGCCTCCCAGCAATCCACCCAAGGAAAGCGACGCGCTTGCTGACGCAATCCGCCGGGCGTGGACGCAGAAACCTGCAACGCCAATCAAACAACGCGCAAGCGGATAGATCTCAGCAGCGGAACCAACCCTTTTGTGGAAGCAACCGCCTGTGGAAGCAACGATCTGTGGAACGCAACTCATTTGTCGAAGCAATGATGTGTCAATCGCCAGTGTAACGCCACGCCCAGTAGATGAGCGGAATCTGCAGCGGCAACGCGCAGCCATTGTGCCCAGCTCTGGCCCAGCAATCCGGCAAATTGCACGTGGGCAACCGCCATATAGAGATTGGCGGGAAACACGGCAATCAACAACAGCACTAATCCCCACGCGGCAGGGCGACGCCATGGCGGCAGGAGCAGCCCAGTCCCACCGATGATTTCCGCAGCACCGCTGAACCAGACAAGCGTGCCGGGCCAGGGCAAAAATGGCGGCACCATTCGAACGTAAGTTTGCGGAAAAATGAAATGCAGCAATCCGGCAACAATGAAAAACACAGCCAGTAAGAATCTTCCTGTCATGCTGCTGATTCTAGACGAGTGGTTTCGCGGTTGAGCGTTGGCTAGGATTCCGCCACGCTGGAAGCGAATACTGCCATGGCTTCATAGTTCGGGACTTCAAGGCTGATGATCTCAATCTCATTCCAGCCGAATGGCAGTTCCTTGCCGCAATCGAGACAGATGATTTTGTGCGCCGTATAAAAAGCAGCCGGCGGACGCTGGCCGTTACCGCAGGTCATAGCAGTGGCGCCCAAGGTCATGCCGGCAGCGGAACACTTTCTTGATCAGAGTGGCCATTTCATGTTCCTCCCTTACATCTGGTCTTTACTACTTACCGGCGTATAACTGAGTGGCTTTACTTAACAGCAACTTGATCTGGCTGGGCGCAGGATCAATCACGCGTCCCTGTTCCAGGTCATAAGCCCACTCTTTGCCACAGGTAAGACATACGAAGTACGTTCCGGTGATTCCCGGAACACCTTTACGCGGCTGGTTGGGTCGCAAGGTGATGAGCGGACCCTTCTTCCAGTGCCAGCAACGCACGAACATGAAAACTGTCATCTTGAGTAGATCGAGCACGGTGGTGAGGCTCCGTTAAGGCCCTGGGGGACCGGATTGGACTTATCTTCGTCTTGTTTTCTTGTCCATTCCTTAAGAACTCAGTTAAAAACACTAATATTGGCTGCGATTCACCGAAATACTGGCTCGCCGAACACTGCACGCGGCTGAACATTCCACTGGCCTGAATCCGCAACATCCCAAGGACTGCTTCCAGCCGATACAATCGAAGCGATGGGTTTTTCTGAATTTCATGGCAATCCGGAAGTGGTCCGCCAGTTACGTGAAATGCTGGCCCGTGACCGGTTTCCCCATGCCGTGATCCTGGCCGGGCCTCAAGGCTCCGGCAAATACACGCTGGCGTTGATGGTGGCGCGCGCCATGACCTGCCTTAACCCGAGAGAAACAGACGGGTTACCCGATTTTTGCGGAGTCTGCGAGAATTGCCGGCGGGATCGGCGAAGCCCTTGATCTGGATGCCCGCTTTGCTGAGGCCGTGGAGGCGCGGGAAGGACTGCGCGAGACCGACAAGCGCGAAACCCGCATTCTTGTCCAGCCCCATCCTGACGTGCTGGTCATCCCGCCGGATCCTCCGCAGATGATGGTGAAGATCGACCAGGTCCGGCATGTGAATCGAGACCATTCGTTATCGTCCGGCGGAGGCCAAGCGGCGCGTTTTATTTTCACTGACGCGGCGTTTATGAAAGAAGCGGCCAATGCCCTGCTGAAAGTACTGGAAGAGCCGCCGGATTTCGCCACCATCATTCTTCTGGCGCGCAATGCCGGCGAACTCCTGCCCACCATCCGCTCGCGTTGCGTAAGCTTCACCCTGAGTCGCCTTGCCGCTTCGGGAAGTGGAACAATATCTGGCGAAACATCGTCCTGAATGGAATGCGCGCCAGCGGCAACTGGCGGCGCGACTGAGTGCCGGAGCTCTGGGCCGTGCCCGCTCCATTGACCTGACCGAATACATGGCCGCGCGCAAAGATGCTCTTACTTTGCTTACAGCGGCCATCCGCTCCGCCGAACATTCTGATCTGTTTCGCACCACTGAGGTGTATCGCGCGGGCGGTGAAGGCAAGGAAAAAACCGACCAGTTGCTGGCGGCGATCTATGGTTTGCTGAAAGACCTGATGGCGATCATTTCCGGCGCACCTGACCTGGTCAGCAATACTGATATTGTTTCCGAA
Organism: Terriglobia bacterium; assembly: GCA_963824835.1. GTDB lineage: Bacteria > Acidobacteriota > Terriglobia > Terriglobales > Acidobacteriaceae > Angelobacter. Next base: position 134,797 of record CAWGRA010000007.1, read on the forward strand.
CTGAATTCGCTGGCGGCCAATATAGATTTCCAGTGGATTGCCAGGGCAACGCAGCAGCTTGGACAGGTGCAAAGCGGTATGCGACGCAACGTGTTGCGCTCACTTTCACTGGACGCATTTGCGCTTTCGCTGGAACGCTGATTCTGGCCGGCGTTGGAATAAAGCTGAAGATGCAATTTTGTATGTCGAAAAACAACATAGTGAATGGCAGACAAATGTAAAGTGACGATTCGTCCATTGTCCTTTCAGTCAATTGAATCTACCCACCCGCTGTGATAATTTAACAACCAACGACCCGCACTTAAGTTCCCCGGCCAGCTCAGATTCCCTGCATTGGGCTTCCGGATTGTTCTTGGTGCTACGCGAGACGGAGCAAATAAACCAATGAAAGACTCCATGGATGCAACCGCGGCACGGCAGGCACAGGAACCGGCCAGCGAAGAGTTCGTCAGCCGGAAAGCTGATCCGCCCGTCGCTGAGCACACCGCCACCGCGAACGGAGCCTGTGTCTGAGCGGCGCGAACGCCTGGAGCGGACGGATCGTATGCCATCCAACGGCCCCCGTCGGAATACACCTTCCGAACAGACACACGCAGAAAACTACTATTACCAGAAGCAGATCCAGGGCAAAATCCCGGTGGTGCTGGTCCTGAAAGATGGAGAACAAGTCCAGGGCATCATCGAGTGGTATGACAAATCCTGCATCAAGGTGAACCGCCCTGGCGGATCCAATCTCCTCATTTACAAGCCTGCCATCCGCTATATCTACAAGGCCGGCGAGGAAACCGGCAGCAAGACCTAAAACTGAATGGCACATTTGCGGAGTGCAGTCCCTGCATACCTGAGTGCCAACTGGACTGAACTCCTGGGATCGCTGACGGGAATTCTCTGCGTCTGGCTGCTGGTGCGGCAGAACATCTGGAACTGGCCGATCGGAATCGCGAACAATATCTTTTACGTTTTCGTCTTCTTCAAGTCAGGCCTGTTTGCCGACATGGGACTGCAGTTCGTCTATCTCATCATCGCCATCTACGGATGGTGGAACTGGCTGCACGGCGGCAAGAACCATTCCGAACTCAGCGTTGCGCGGACTTCAGCCAAAGGCCTGATTGGTTATTGCGGGATCACCGCGGCGTCAACCGCCATTCTTTATTGGCTGCTGCGCAGCTTCACTCCGAGCACAGTTCCCTTCGCGGACGGACTCACCACATCACTGTTTCTGACCGCGCAGTTCATGATGTCACGCAAGCTGGTGGAGAACTGGTGGTTCTGGATTGTGGGCGACGTGCTGGTGATTGCACTGTATGTTTACAAGCATCTTTATCTGACAACCGGGCTTTATCTGGTGATGCTGGCGATGTGTGTGGTCGCGCTGGTGGAGTGGCAACGGGCGGTGAAGAAGGACAGCCTGGCCAGCATGCCGGTGGCAGGTTAGTTAACAAGATCTTTTCACACGTTCTTGTCGAAGGATTTTTCCAGACCTCGCCCTAAAGCTCAGCTAGATTAGGACGTTGATGAGCACGAGCGAAGGTACCAGCACGATAATTCCTCTGCTAAGCGAAGCTGATTCCAAACAGTATGCCGCGGCCCAGAGGGAAAACTCCGATAAATGATGAGGGGCACCCGCTCACCGATCCGTCATCTTCAGTACAGCTTCGGGCAGCCGCAATCCCCGGATCGGAATTTTCGAGACTGCGGTGCGGATGTCGCGGAGGTCTTCTGCTGAGAGTTGTATGTTGACAGCGCCGAGGTTTTCTTCCAAGCGGTGCAGCTTCGTGGTACCGGGGATTGGAACGATCCACGGCTTCTCTGCTAACAACCAAGCAAGCGCGATTTGCGCGGGTGTGCCGCCATTCTTTTCCGCGATTGACTTCAGAAGATCAACCACCACCTGATTTGCAGCGCGTGCTTCAGGAGTGAAACGGGGCGAGATGTTGCGGAAGTCGGTTGGATCAAAGGTCGTCTTCGTGTCGATCTTGCCCGTAAGGAACCCTGCACCAAGAGGGCTGAACGGCACGAAACCGATGCCTAGTTCTTCACAAATTGCGAGCACGCCGTTCTGCTCAACATCTCGCGTCCACAACGAATACTCGCTCTGAACCGCAGTAACGGGCTGTACTCCATGCGCACGGCGAATCGTCTGCGCTCCTGCCTCCGAGAGACCGAAGTGCTTGATCTTTCCAGCAGCAATGAGTTGCTTGACCGTGCCGGCTACCTCCTCGATCGGCACCTCAGGATCGACACGGTGCTGATAGAGGAGGTCGATACTGTTAGTCTTCAGTCGTTTCAGCATCGCGTCAACAGCTTCTCGGATGTGATCGGGGTGACTGTTTAGCCCACTTCCCCGCTCGCCGGTTTTCGGGTTGATGTCAAAACCGAACTTCGTGGCGATGACCACCTGATTGCGGATCGGCGCAAGCGCTTCCCCAACGAGTGCTTCGTTTGCAAATGGCCCGTAGGCCTCAGCGGTGTCGAACAACGTCACGCCGCGCTCGAATGCTGCACGAATGATTGCGATGCCGTCTTCACGCTTAATCGGCGGACCATAGGCAGACGACAACCCCATGCATCCGTAGCCGAGTGCAGAGACTTCGAGGCCGCAATTGCCAAGATTTCGTTTGTTCATATCTCTCCTCCCTGCAAAGCCGCTTAGCCCCAAGCCGTCGCACCATTAGATTCGCTATGACTTGGGCGAGTTTGCATCGCGGAGAGCGATTGTACCGGTGGATTTTCTTGGGAACAAAACGGTAATGACTCGCCGATCTTCGCGCGTCACACCTAGCTAAGCCTTCTAGTCACGAGCTGATTTATCTCCCACCCTTTCCCGGAAGCTGGAAAATTAAATGCCGGGTGTTCGTAGGGACAAATCAGAAATGCATAGATGGTTCGACCCGTCCGCGGCCTGACGGCTGATGGACTTGCCCACCATGACAAGCTCCGGGCGCGTTCCCGCTTCGAAGACAGGAAGCCTATCACGGGAGAGCGGGCGGGGCACCCGGCACCGGTCCCGAAGCACGCGTGATGCGTAACGGCGAGGGTTGCACGGTACCAAGCTACAATCTGCAACTGCTTACCGACATGGTTTGTAGTGAATGTAGAAGCCAGTACCGATGCGATTGATTATCGCCAGATCGAACCAGCCATCGCAAGATGCCAGAAGGCTCTCGGGCGTAAGCCGCACCAACTTGTTGCGATGGCTATACCAAGCACGCTTCGGTGCAGGCAGCGGCGATGAGTGGAGCGGAATTGTCGCTCCGCTTGCGCTACCACGCGTTCAGCCGTCCCTGGCGGGACTTGCCGAAATGCTTTCCGCACCCGGCACTTGCTTCGCAGCGTGCCGGGCTATTTTCATTCGCGCCTGCGGCGCTCTTCCCTGACGTCTCCTGGAAATATTTATTGCAGGTGCGCTTTCGTGCTTTATTCGCCTCAGGAAATGCGGTATGGTGGAGGAGAACAGAGTACGTGGTAAGTGGTGCTTGGAAATCAGTACTTGGTGCAGGCCCAAACGCCACACGCCCCATAACGTGAGAACCCAGCTGTGGCGGGGGCTCCGGGATTTTCGAGGCTCCGGCTTGGGTGACCTTGGGTGACCTTGGGTGTAATTGGGTGAAACCGGGGGGAGGGGTACCCCCCGGAATTTGGTAATTGAATAATTTGGTAATCGGGTAATTGGAACCCGGCACTTAGCAATTACCGCTTGGCAAATTAGCCAAGGCAAAATCAACACAGCAAGGCCTTAACCATCAAGGGCACGAAGGAACACGGAGGAGAGTGCCGGCTTGGGGACCTTGGGTTTGGCAGGAAACCCTTACCGCTGATCAACACAGATGGATCTGATGATCGCTGATCACACGCTTTGGGCTCGACTTTCCGCCGAAACGGTCATTGTCTGAGAGCCAAGGTCTGAGAGCCAAAGGCTCGTTATGTGAGTTGAACCTGGTTCAAGCCAGTCGAAAAAATCCAGTGCTAGAACCTAGGGGCCCAGGAAGCTATGTTTTACAGTTTTGGCAAGACGATTCCCTGCTGCTTCTGGTACTTGCCGGCTTTGTCTTTGTAGCTGGTTTCACAGGGTTCGTCGCCCTGGAAGAAGAGGATCTGGCAGAGACCCTCATTGGCGTAGATCTTGGCCGGCAAAGGAGTAGTGTTGGAGATTTCCAGGGTGACAAAGCCTTCCCACTCGGGCTCAAAGGGGGTTACGTTCACGATGATGCCACAGCGGGCGTAGGTGGATTTGCCGACGCAAATGGTGAGCACGTCACGGGGAATTTTGAAGTACTCCACTGACCGGGCCAGGGCGAAGGAGTTGGGCGGGACGAGGATGGACGCGCCCTTTACGTCAATAAACGACCGGGCGTCAAAGTTCTTGGGGTCCACGATGGCGGAATTGACGTTGGTGAAGATCTTGAATTCGTCGGCGACCCGAAGATCGTACCCGTAAGACGATACACCGTAAGAGATTACGCCTTCGCGCATCTGGCGGTCGTTATAAGGGTTGATCATGTCGTGTTCCAGGGCCATTTTGCGGATCCAGCGGTCGCTTTTTATCGCCATGTGGTCAGGGGTCCTCAGCTTTTTGGGGTGATTTTCAGGGTGCGGTGCGAAGAAGTCATCTTAATTGCCAGATTGCTCATTGACAACCAACGGGAAAGTCCAATAATATCTGCAAGTTACGTCCCTTTCCATCAATTGAGGAGAGCTGACCCAAGTGATAAAGCTCGATATCATCAACGAAGTGGTGAATAAGACAGGTATCACCAAGACCAAAGCAGAGCTGGCCGTGGAGACCGTCTTTGAAAGCATGAAAAAGGCTTTGGGCCAGGGTGAGCGGATTGAACTCCGCGGCTTCGGCGTGTTTAACGTCAGGCCGCGTAAGACCGGGATCGGACGCAATCCCCGCACCGGCGCGGAAGTGAATATCCCGCCTGGGAAGGCCGTGCGGTTCAAGCCGGGCAAGGAGTTGCAGTCCATCGATTAAGGCGGTCTTCATCTTTGCCTGCGCTTGCTTAAGCTTCATGCCGGACAAGAACTCTCCCACGTCTTTGGAATTTCAGGTCTTTGACCCCGAGCGGCAAGAGCTGAGGGTTGTGGTTATACACCCGCCCAAGCGGCGATATTGGGTACACGCTGTACTGTTTGTTGCCACGATCTTTACCACTCTGTGCATCGGCGCCAAACTGCAATACAACTTTGAACATAACCTTGGCTCTTTTGCCGGCGATGACGGCTTCTGGCCCTGGAGTTGGGTGCTGGAAGACTGGCACCGTCTGGCCATGGGAATTCCCTTCTCGGCGTGTCTGCTGGGGATTCTGACGGCCCACGAGTTCGGCCATTACATCTATTGTGTTCGCCGAGGCGTGTACGCGACGCTGCCGTATTTCATCCCTGCTCCCACTTTGGTTGGGACCATGGGCGCTTTCATTCGCATACGTTCGCCCATCCGGACACGTGCCGATTTATTTGACATCGGCATTGCCGGGCCGATTGCAGGATTTCTGGTGGCTGTGCCTGTGCTCTTCTATTCGCTGATGGGAGCCAAGCCGCTTACCGGCGATGCCGCCGACGACGGGCTTAATGCTGGGGCTTCCGCTTGGTTTTCAAGATCGCGCACTGGATTTGGCGGCGTCTGGCAATGCCGTGGCGGCACAATTTCCGTGAACGGGCTCTACCTTCCGCCGACGGCCATTGCCGCGTGGTTCGGCATGTTTGCCACGGCTCTCAACCTTATTCCAGGAGGACAGCTTGACGGTGGACACATTGTCTTTGCTCTGCGGCCGCGCTGGCATCGGCCAGTATCTTTCATCTGCATCGCCGCAATGATGGTCATGAGCTGGAAGCTGTGGATCGGCTGGCTGCTCTGGGCCGTGATCCTGCGCATGACTGGCGAACGCCATCCTGACGTGCCTCATTATCCCGAACCAGGCAAGAAGCGCTGGATATTAGGTGCTGTAGCGTTGGCGATGCTGGCGGTGACGTTTGTTGCGGAGCCATTTCCGGTACAGAAACCCGAAGATGCGCAGAGCCTGCAAAATGTGTTGGAGCAGTTTCGGAAAGATCGCATGGAACCCAACGACAACCAGACACCGGCCCACACCAACACCCTGTCCTTCGCAGTAAGGCCGAATTAACTAGAGCAGTGACAAGCGCGTCCACATCCACAATGATCTGCGTTCGCGTGATCTTCTGTTCTTCCGCAAAGACCAGCATCTTCCGCAATGCGGTGTTTAATTTCTCCCGGCTGGCGGCCTTCACAATGAAGTGATAGCGATAATCGCGCTTGAGGCGCATGATCGGCGCAACGGACGGCCCCAGAACGCGCAGACCTTCATTGCGTGTAGTTTCAAACCAGCGGCCCAGCTGTCCGGTCCATTTCAGCGCCTGCTCCAGCTTGTCACTCCGCACCAGCACGTTGGCCAGAGCGTTGAACGGCGGATAATGCATCCAGCGGCGAAAACGTACTTCTTTTTCGTAGAAGCTGGCATAATCATGCTTCTGGGCAAACTGGATCGCGTAATGGTCAGGATGATAGGTCTGCAACACGACTTTGCCCGGAGTTTCACCACGCCCGGCTCGACCGGCTACTTGCGTCAGCAATTGAAACGTACGCTCGGCAGCGCGGAAATCGGGGAAGCCCAACGCATAGTCCGCGCCGACCACGCCCACCATCGTCACTCCATGCACGTCATGACCTTTGGCGATCATCTGCGTGCCGACCAGCAGATTGATTTCGCCGGCATGGAATTGATTGAGCACGCGTTCAAAATCATGGCGCGTGCGCACGGTATCACGATCCAGCCGGCCGATGCGGGCCATGGGAAATGCCTCATGCAGACGCTCTTCCACTTTTTCCGATCCCGCTCCCAGAAAGTTGATGTACTCGCTGCCGCATGACTTGCAGACTTTCGGCACCTGGTTCTTTGTATCCGCAGTAGTGGCATTCCATCCGCTAGCCGGATTTATGAAACGTGAGTGGCAATGCTGCAATTCCTGCATTCCATGGTCACGCCGCAACTGCGGCACAGCACCACGGACGAATATCCGCGACGGTTCAGCAGGATCAACGCCTGCTCTCCGCGATTCAACGTTCGGTTACTTCTTCAATCAGTTGGCGGGAAAACAGGCGGTCTTCTCCCGTCTGCTGGAAGTCGAATTTCATGTCCACGACTTCCACTTCCGGCAATGGCGCTGCGCTCCACGCGTTCTGTAAGTTCCAGCAGGCGATATTTTTTGCTCTCCGTGTTGTGATACGACTCAATGGACGGAGTGGCCGAGGCCAGCACCACTGCAGCATTGGAAATCTTGCCGCGCATCACCGCCACATCACGGCCGTTATAGCGAGGCGTCTCTTCCTGCTTGTAAGAGGAATCATGCTCTTCATCCACCACAATCAATGCGAGGTCCGGCACGGGAGCAAAAACGGCAGAACGCGTTCCCACGACGATCCGCGCTTCTCCGCGACGTATGCGATGCCATTGTTCCGCGCGCTCATCTTTTGAAAGCGCGGAATGCAGGATGGCGACCTCATCGCCGAATACCTGATGCAGGTTCGCCGCCGCTGCGGGCGTTAGACCAATCTCCGGTACCAGCAGAATGGCCGACCGTCCTGACTCCAGCACTGACTGCATCGCCGCCAGGTAAACCGCTGTTTTGCCCGAACCGGTCACTCCATGCAGGAGTGAAACGGAAAAAGTTCTGGCTTCAGACGAACCTTTGATCGCCGTCAACGCAGCCTTCTGTTCGCGCATTGAAAATAAAGTCCAGATGCGAAGGCCCGCGCTTCTTCATGGAGCTCACATTGAATCCGGCGGCTTCTTCCATCGATCTCCACGATCTCGCGCTTCACCAGCGTTCTGCAGCGTGGTGCGCGGAACATCAAGATCGCGAATGATTTCCACCGGCGCGCGTCCGCCATTCTGCTGCAGGAAAGCGATGATCTTCTGCTGGTTGGCGTTGAGCTTTCCGCTGGTTCTTTCAAGACCGCAATCTGCACTGTGCGGCGGGCATCGCGCGCGCCGGACGCATCTTCGCGCGTGCACCCATTTCTTGCGGACCATATTGGCCAGCATCTCGCGGCTGGCGCCAGTGGCGGACCGCAGCGTCGATTCCGTCACCGTATCCGACATCGCCAGATAGTCGAGCACCTCATACTCCTGCATCTGCGAATCAACATCCTGCTTTGAGCGTCGCGACGATCCGATGGTGGCCGAGGCATGCAGCGCTTCGTGGCCAGTTTCCGTAATGCGATATACCTTGACTCGCTTGATCTCCGCGGCCAGCGGCAGCATGGTGCGGATTACTTCACCGATCGGCGCGAGATAGTACTGGCCGATCCATGCCGCCAGTTTCAGCAGAGGCTCATCCATCACTGGCTCGGCATCCAGCACCTGAAGCACGGTCTTGGCCTTCATGGATGGCTCACGATCATGGACGGCAGTCACCACGCCAGAAAGTCGCTCATTCCGGAATGGAACCAGCACGCGTCCGCCGACGAAAGGAAGGCGTTCGCCAACACGGTAAGTAAAAACCATGTCCAGCGGCACGGGCAGGGCTACGTCGCAGAATTCAGGCATGTGAAATGTAAAATGTGAAAACAGATTGTACGGGAAGAGCGGAGAGAACCAGATTTAGCGGCAGCTGCGTTAGGGAGAGGCCGATTGGCGCGCCGAACCCGCTGCATCAGGAGCCTGAGCGAGTTCCGCCCCGCTCCGCGGTCTCAAGCGGTTGTAGAGAAGCGACAATCCTTAGGGTTCGGCCGGCTTTGCCGGCGCTTTCATGCCCAGGAATTTCATGACCATTTGCAGGTCCTTCCAGGTTTCCTTTTTCTGCCGCGGATCACGCAGCAGGTAGGCAGGATGGTAGGTAACAACCAGCTTGGTTCCACGGAAGTCATACCAGCGTCCGCGCAGGTTGGCCATACTGTCATTCATCGCCAGCAGGTTCTTGGCTGCGGTCGCTCCCAGGGCAACAATCACTTTGGGCTTCACCACGTCGATCTGCTGCATAAGGAACGGGGAGCAGGTATCCGCTTCGTCCTTTTCCGGAGCACGATTTCCCGGCGGCCGGCACTTCACCATGTTGGCGATGTAAACATCTTCACGCGTGATTCCCATTGCGGAGATCATGTTGTTGAGCAGTTGACCGGCGCGTCCAACAAAGGGCTCGCCCTGCGCGTCTTCATCCGCACCTGGACCTTCACCCACAAACATGATGTCGGCATTGGGATTGCCTACTCCGAAAACGAGCTTGTGCGGCCCTGTGTAACCGGCAGCGAGTGCAGTCGCCAATGTCTTCACGAATGGCCTTGAGCGCGGCCGGCTTATCTTGCGTATTCAGCGCCGGCAGAGACGGGAAAGCGGGAGACCTGGCAGCCTTTGGCATAGGAGAATGTTTTCTGGAATCAGTTCCTGAAGTTCGGGTGAGACTACCCCGGCAGCGCTGATTCGGCGCCTTCTTCCACCGGTCGGCGATAAAAATCGTATATGCCCATTTCGCGATAGTAGTTCACGCGAGCCGCCAGTGCCTTCTTCATCGCCGGATCAAGTTGTTTGGGCATGAAGGCTAGTGTAATAGAATTCTCACCACTGATTTGCACAGATGACACTGATAAACCAGAAAGGCTAACCACAAAGGGCACGAAGGAACACAAAGGAGATGTGGTTAGAGTTTTTGCTTTTCTCCGGGTTCGTCCGCGTGAATCAGCGGTAAGTTCTTCTTGTTCTCGGCTTTGATCTTTACCACCGCATCCAGCACACGATGCGCGACTTCCCACTTGCTGGTTTCAGGAATGTTTTCAGCCGCCATTGGGCGTCAAGATGGTTACCGCATTGCGCTCGGAGTCAAAGCCAATTCCCGGCCGCGAGACGTCATTCAACACGATGGCGTCCAGCGACTTTGCCTGAAGTTTTTTACGCGCATTTTCCAGAACATGTTCGGTCTCAGCGGCGAACCCGATCACAATGCGGCCATTTTTCTGCGCCGCGACCTCAGCAAGTATGTCCACGGTCGGCTCAAGTTCCAAAGTGATCGGCCCTTTGCGCTTTATCTTCTCCGGGGCAGCCTGACGAACGGTAAAGTCAGACACGGCGGCCGCCTTGATGACGATGGTGGCTTGCGGAAGAGATGACATCACCGCGTTGCGCATTTCCGCGGCGGTTTGAACCGGAATCAAGGTGGCATTTGCCGGCGGCTTCAGCGCGCTCGGCCCGCTGACCAGAATCACTTTCGCGCCACGACGCAACGCAGCTTCCGCCAGCGCATATCCCATCTTGCCGCTGGACCGGTTCCCAATGTAGCGAACTGGATCGATAGGTTCGCGCGTTCCACCAGCGGTGATCAGCACCGTTTCGCCCGCCAGATCAGGTATCGCATTGAGCGCGCGCAGGGTCGCGTCAACAATCTTGTCATTAGCGGCGAGCCGTCCAGCGCCCACCATGCCACATGCAAGATACCCGCTGTCAGGATCAACTACGTTCACTCCGCGATTCTTGAGCGTCTCAATATTGGCTTTGGTTGCCGGATGGTCCCACATGTTCACGTTCATGGCCGGAGCCACAACCACCGGCGCGGTGGTGGCAAGAAAAAGAGTGGTCAGAAAATCATTGGCTTCGCCATGCGCGAATTTGGCGATCACATCCGCCGTCGCCGGCGCGACAACCAGCGCATCAATAGCCTGTGCAACCGCGATGTGTTCCACCGCCGAATCTATATTTGGTTCTTCAGCTCCGGCGCCAAACAGGTCAGTAATGACCTTTTCTCCGCTGAGAGCGGCAAAGGTGAGCGGGCGGACAAATTCCTGGGCAGCGCGTGTCATGATCACCTGCACACGCAATCCTCGGTCTTGCAAAAGGCGTACCAGTTCAGCCGCCTTGTACGCCGCAATGCCTCCCGTAACTCCCAGACCAACCTTCATGGATAATTGTATGCCGGTTGGAGGTCAGGTAACAGTTACCGGCGGGGCACCATCTCTGGGACCTAAACAGGCACACGCCGCCTCTGAGTGGCAAAGCCTCAAGGAAATTGTGGACTTATTCAGAATGGGCTATTTGTCGGCCGGCTTTGGATCCAGTGGCTCGGCAGTTTTTGCTGCTTCGGCTTTGATGAACTGCACTTTGCCGGCATCAATCTCTTCCTGTGCGATCTTGCAGACTTTTCTCGAAGTGGTATTTACAAGCGTGGGGGCGCCGCCTGAGAGTTGCCGGGCGCGACGGGCTGCAACCAGGACATAACGGTAATTGCTGTCAAAACCATCTTTCAGCTTCATAACCACTCACCTCTCGATTAGATCGCGTTCCGGGCCGAATCATCGAAGGAAGCAAGAATACCTTTGATTTCGCTTTCCATTTTGGGCTTAAGGCATTTATCAGACTTCTCTAGGTAGCGTTCTTCTTCCGCCGATGGAGTTTTCCCTGACCGCCGCACACGCTCACCCATCACAATGCCGACCAGCCGGTCCAGGGATTGTTCCAGGTGATCGTTCACAAGAATATAGTCGTAATTAGGATAGTTCACAATCTCCCGGCGGGCCGTATCCAGCCGGCGGCGAATCACCTCCGGTAACACGTTTTCAGTGATGCTGCGTTTCCGCAACCGCGATTCCAGTTCTTTGCGGCTGGGCGGCAAGACAAAGACGCTGACGGCATCCGGCATTTTCGCTTTTACCTGGCGCTCGCCCTGCACGTCAATATCCAGCAGCACGTCATTACCGCGTTCTTCCGCCTCCTGAAGTACGGTCTTGGCCGTGCCGTAGTAATTGCCAAAGACCTCGGCGTGTTCCAGAAACTGGTCGCGCATGATCATGCCTTCAAACTCTTCACGGCCAATGAAGTGGTACTCATGTCCATCCTGTTCGCTTCCTCGCGGCGGACGCGTGGTATAGGAAACGGAAAACTCCAGGTTGGGAACAAACTTGCGCAACTCATTCACCAGGGTGGATTTTCCCGATCCGGAGGGCGCGGAAATAATGAACAGGATTCCACTCATTCCAGGTTCTGCACCTGCTCGCGGCATTTTTCAATTTCCGACTTCATCTGCAATCCCAGCTCGGTAATCCGCAGGCCTTCGCCCGTGATGCCGCTGGTCTTTGAAAGCAGTGTGTTGGCCTCGCGGTTGAGCTCCTGAAGCAGGAAGTCAAGCTTCTTGCCCACCTCGCCGCCCTGGTCCAGAAGTTTCCGGAAGTGTTCAATGTGTGTTTGCAGGCGTACCAGCTCTTCCTGAATGTCACTGCGCTCGGCCAGGATGGCGGCTTCCTGCACAATGCGGTCCTGATCAAAGTTCTCCAGCAGCTCCTGCATTTTTGTCTGGACCTTTTCCATCACGGCGCGGGTAACCGCGGAACGCAGGCGTGAAACTTCTTCGGTGGCCTGCTCAAGATTAAGGAGACGGCGGCGCATCTCCTTCTCCATGCCCTCGCCTTCATGCTCGCGCATCACGTTCAGCTTTACGATGGCCTGGTCCATGGCCGCCAGGACCGCGCTTTGAAATTCACCATCAAGACTGGCGATTTCGCCAAGCGCGCCCGGCAAACGAAACACTGCATTCAAATCAGGTTCGCCGGTGGCGCCGAACTCAGCCGCGGCTTTTCGAAAAGCAGCCACGTAGCCGCCCACCAGCTCTCGATTAAAACCAAAACCTTCGCCCGCCCGGCGTTCAACATTGAGCGTGACTTCCACGTGTCCACGGGCCAGCCGCTCTTTCAGCACGCGACGCAGCTTCATCTCCAACTCATCCATGTCAGGAGGGAGCCTGAGCTGAGGATCAAGAAAGCGATGATTTACTGATTTCAGGGAAAGTGAGAAGGCAATGCTCTCCCCTGCATGGGACTTCACTTGCGCGAACCCGGTCATGGAGCGGATTGACATGAATGAGTGATTTTACCCGAGCCGGGCACAAAACTGTATTGGACTCAGCCGGAGTTCTGAAGAACTCAGATAATTTTGCCGTTAATGGCTTCTTCGCCCACTTTGGCCTCTATCTCCACAAACTGCAATTCATACAGTTTGCGATAGGTCCCCAGGCGGGTAAGAAGATCTTCATGCGTGCCTGAATCGGCAATGCGGCCATTCTCAAGCACCACGATCCTGTCTGCATGGCGGACTGTGGTAAGCCGGTGGGCGATCACAAAGGCGGTGCGCCCTGACATAAGATTATGCAAGGCGGTCTGGACCAGCGCCTCTGACTCCGTATCCAGGGCTGAGGTGGCTTCGTCCAGAATCAGGATGGGCGCATTCTTCAGGATTGCGCGCGCAATGGCAATGCGCTGGCGCTCGCCGCCGGAAAGCCGCAATCCGCGTTCGCCGATCATGGTGTCATAGCCTTCAGGCAGGCGAGAAATGAAATCATGAGCCAAGCGCGGCTTTCGCCGCCTCAATCACCGCTTCGCTGTCACATGCGGCTGTCCGTAAGCAATGTTATTGCGCACGGAATCATTGAACAGGATGGTCTCCTGGGTAACGATTCCAATCTGCGCCCGCAATGAATTGGTGTTCACATCCCGGATATCATGGCCGTCAATCTTGATGGCGCCGGAGGTCACGTCAAAAAAACGGGGTATCAGGTGCACCAGCGTGCTCTTCCCTGCTCCGCTGGATCCCACAATGGCAATGATTTCTCCCGCGCGGGTTTCCAGGTTGATACCGCGTAGAATTTCCGGCTCAGTACCGCTATCACCACAGTAAGAAAAACTTACATCTTCAAAGCGGACACGCTCGCGGAACGCAGGCAGGTCCATGGCGCCCGGCTTCTCCGGAATCTCATCGTGCTCGTCGAGAAAGCGAAACATTTCCTCTGACGCGCCCAGCGCCTGCTGAAAGCTGTTATTGAATGATGCAAACTTGCGCACCGGATCGTACAGCTTGAACACCGCCACGATGAAAGCCAGAAACGTTCCGTTGGTAAACGCCCCGCCCTTGATCTGGTTACGTCCCACCCAGAGTAGCAGCGCAATCGCGACCGCGCCGATGATGTCCATGAGCGGAGAGCTGATGGCTTGCGCCGCCACTGATCGCAGATTGGCCCTGAATAGCTTTCTGGCTGCGGCATAGAAGCGGGAGCTCTCCCAGCCTTCCATGCCAAACGCTTTCACAATGCGATTTCCGGTGACCGTCTCATGCAGAATGTTCTGGATTTCCGCCAGCTTGTCCTGGCCGCTGCGGGTGGTCTGGCGCACGCGCCGGCCAATCTTGCGTGACGGAAGCGATCGATGAAAGGAATAAACACAACCAGCACCCAGGCCAGCTTGCCGCCCAGCGCCACCACCACGAACGACGGTAAAAATCAGGGTGAAGAACTGCTGGAGGAATTCCGCCATCACCGTGGAGATGGCAAACTGTACTTTCTCCACATCATTAATCACGGTGGAAACCAGCGGTGCCGGTGGTGTGCCGGGAAAAGAACCCGACTGACCGGCGCAGGATGGCGTTGTACAGCTTGTTGCGCAGATCAGTAATCATGCCGAACCCGGCATAATTCACCAGATATGTGCCCACGATAATCGCAAATTCCCTTGATCACCGTTGTGGCGACCAGGGCCACGGCCACAACCACCCAGGCATTATGAAAGTACTTTGGCACAAATTGTTGCAGGTCCACCGCCCGCTGAATGATCGGCATCTTTGGAATCAGCGTAAGGTGCGTCTGTGGGGCGCGTGGGCTTCAGGACTTCGTCAAAAACCGGGCCGATCAGCAGGATGCGGAAGGCGTCCATGGCGCCCACCACGGCCATGAGCGCGACGGAAGCGAAGAACTGCAATGAATAGGGACGGAGAAATGCGAACAACCGTTTTAGTTGCCGCATGATTCTCCTGTCCGGGGTAAGAGCATCCTCCTTATTCTAAAGGAGCAATGCTCAAAGAGGCAGAAGGGATATCTCTGAGGTAAGTGGTTGGTTAACCTGTTTACTCAGGTGAATCGCGGTGGACGACCTTCACTCGATAACCCGCCTTGGCCAGACGCTTCTTGACGTCCTCACTAATCATCACGGAGCGGTGCTGGCCGCCGGTGCAGCCAAATGCAATGGTCAAATAGCTCTTGCCTTCGCGGATATAGTGCGGAATCAAATAGATGAGCAGATCAGAGATACGGTCAATGAATTCCTGTGTCTGCGGAAATGACCGTATGTACTTGGCGACCTGCGGATGGCGTCCGGTAAGCGGCCTGAACTCCGGCACAAAATGCGGGTTGGGGAGAAAGCGCACGTCGAAAACCAGGTCCACGTCACTGGGCACGCCGGTCTTGTACCCAAAACTCACAATCGAGATCAGAATACCTTTTTCAGTGCTGCCGGCGGTGAATTTCGAGGTGATGTGTGCCCTGAGCTCATGGACGTTGAACCGTGAGCTATCAACCACGAAGTCTGCCATATCGCGAATGGGTTGAAGGCGCTGGCGCTCCTCACTTAACGCCGATTTCACGGTCGAGTCTTTTCCCAACGGATGTGGGCGGCGCGTTTCACTGAAACGACGCAGCAGAACATCGTCTGACGCTTCCAGGAACAACACCGTGGTCTTCACCTGTTTCTTGAGGCCGCGGATGATGGCCGGAAGCCGCTTGAGTTGCTCGCCCTCGCGGATGTCAGCTACCAGCGCGGCTTTTTCAATTTCAGATGATTGCTTGGCCAGATCGGCAAAGCGAGGAATCAGGCCGATGGGCAGATTGTCCACACAGTAATAGCCCAGATCTTCAAATGCTTTCAGCACAGAAGCCTTGCCCGATCCGGACATGCCGGTGATGATCACCAGGTTGCTGGCGCCATCATGCACTCGCGCATTTGCCTTAGGTGGACGTTTAGGTTTTGCCGGGGATGGCACAAAGCGATACTAACATGACATTTCTGAGAGAGATTATTAGGAAGAAACCGTGTGGGCACTAATCGAACGGTCCACTTCCTGGGACATGGCATACATGGTTCGCCAGGCACGCGTCAGCATGCGCGATTCCATCTGGTGTTTCCAGTCCAGCGCGCTCTTCCTGGCCAGTTCACGCGTATTCGGATCGGCAATTGCCTCCAGCAAGCTGAGGTATTCCGCGATCTGTTCCCAGGCGTCAAAGGGTTTGCCTTCCGCCCAGAGCAGAACGATCTTCAAACGCTGGCGCTGCGCTGCCGAGAGTTTTCCATCGTGAATCATGGCGGACCATGAACGCGCCTTAGCCGGGTTGTCCCTGAACCATGCCTGAAACACAGCCGCTTCCACAAAAAGACGGTCCCGCAGCCATTTCGAGGATGACGGCGGAGCCGCGAGCGCATCTTCCAAATAGCGAGTGGCGGAAGTAATGTCCTGGGACTCGAAGGCCCAGAGATAGGCCAGCCAGTTGCCGGTAACCGCGTCACGTGAATCATCATTGGCGATCGTGGCGCGCACAAGCGTTGCCTTGTCCCAGTCACGCGGGTGAATTCCCTGTCCAAGCTGCATCTGCAAGTTGCAGAATCGACAGCCAGCGCGCTGCCAATTCATCATTTTTCAGCAGCATGAGCAAGCGCGCGCCATCAGAATAGTTGCCTTTGCGATCAAGGTCCGGCAGCAAGGTGGCAAGACCATATAACACGCTGAAAATGGCGACGACATAAGCGACGAATTCGGTGACCACGCCTTTTTCTGACCAGTACGGGCAGGCAACCACTAAGGCAGCAAAGACCAGATTCGCCAGGGGGCCGCTCAATATCAGAGCTACCAGCCGCTTGCGAAGATTGTCGGGATGCCGAGGCGCAAGCGTGATTGCTCCCAGGTGGATGATGCCGCAGGCATGAAGCCGGGAGTCAACCGGCCGGGAATCTTCCCAATCACTGCCCATATTCACTTGAACCAAACGGAACTGGGCCCAGCGCGATCCCAAAAAGTGACCAAGCTCGTGCACCAACGCGGCCAGCAGAAGTGACCCTGATATCAGGAGCCCTATAAAGAGAAACAGTCCCGCCGGCGTGAGGTTTTCATAGCCCAGAACCAGACGGATTTCTGACAGGCTGATGACGGCAAGAATAATGACGCTGCTGGCAAAGAAGTATTCGCCCGTGGTTAGTTTTCCCAGGCGCAGCCCGGGGCGCAGGACGCAACACGTCCAGTATCGGCGTGGACGTGGGCGAGTACGATGCAAAAGCCCGTGTGTCTGGTACAAGTTCCATTCGGGGAGTGTTAAGGCGTAAGCCTGCCACTGGTAATCATATGTCCAACTTGTAGATGAGACACGAGGCCGGAAGTTGATGGCCTTTGGTCATCACGATTCAACCCCGGCCCGTTCGGGCGCCACTACTTCCAGCTTTCGCCGCCCAGGGTCACTTTGAAACCCGCGCGGAAACTGAATGGCAATGCCGGAAAGCCAAACACCGGGTCATAGTGCTGGCTGACGCAGGTTTTCCATGACAGAAAAGAATTTGAGATGAGAGTTAAACCGGTAACTGCCGGCGAGATCAATCTTCTGATATCCGGCCGCAAGATTCCGGTTCGGCAAAAGCAGACTGTTGCCGAAAAACGGATCACTCAGGAAAGTGCTGTCATCACGACGGCTGACCAGATATCCGTTGAGGGAAAGGTTGAGCTTCCGGCGCACGTAGTCGACGGAAAAATTTCCAGTGTGCGGAGCGCGGCGGAATGGACGTTCCCCCACCAACGGCGCGAAAGCACCAATGGGCACTCCGGGAAAGGCTGGATTGCCGCAGAAGGACTGCGGATTGGGCGGCGAGCAAAAGAATGCATCACTGGTAAAAGACCTTTGCACAACCGCGTCGAGATAGGTGTAGGAAGCACGAGCGTCAGTCCGTGGCCAAGGTGGGCTTCAATTTCCGTTTCGGCGCCAAGTGCGCGAACATCGCCGGAGTTGATGGTGGCGCCAAAGCCAGCTTGATCAACGCACCGATTGCGGCACGCCGAGCGCGGGCAGCGCCGTATTCGGAACAAACTCAATCTGATTGGTGAACTGGTTATGGAAGAACGTGGCTGAAAGCTTCAGCTTGCCCCGCGCTGCCAGTTGCTCAAAGCCGAAATCATAGCTGCGTGACCGTTCCGCCGCGATGGGCGCGGATCCCGAATTGAGAAATCAATTGCGGCTGCGCGGCCTGGGACAGCAGGTCAAACAGAGATGAAGTGGATTCAAAAATGGAAGGCTCTTTAATTCCCTGCCCGTAATTTGCCTTCAGTTTGGTGCCACTCAACCAGCCATCAGAACTCGGGCGCACCAGGTAATACGCCAGCGAGGCACGCGGTACAGCAGCCGTCCCAAAGATCGTATTGCGTTCCACGCTCCCGCCAGCGGTGGCATAGCGACGGCCCAGGTTGCCGTGGACTTCGCCGATATAGCTGAAGTTGTTGCGATCAGCCGGCGTCTTGGTACCAAAGGCAAGCGTGTATCCCCGCTCCTGCTCAAAGCGAAAAGCCAGCAGCCCGGTTATATGCGAGTTCAGACGCGTAGTCCGACTGGAAGTACACCGAGTCGCGCTTGGAAGAACTGCTGGTCAAGAAGCGGATAGGTTCCCGCGAAATCAAGGATGGCCGGTCCCGTAACGCTGAAACCGTTTGCGCCCTTTGATCACCACGGGATTGCCGAGGAAGTTGATGCCCGAGCCAAATCCATTATCAAAGGGCGTGCCCGTGGGCGATGGATTCTCATCTTGCAGGCGCAGCCGGGTGGCTCCATAGCGAAGCAGGTTGTGCCATTTCTCCGTGGTCTGGTTTTGCAGGGTTACACTGGCATAAGCGTCCTGATCGCGTTGAAAGGAGTCATCCGCAATGCCAAACAAGTCCAGCGCATTCGGCTGGCCCAGCGCCGTGGTGGTATAGCGTCCGGTGAAGCGAAGTTCGGTTTTGGAGTTGATCGCCAGGCCAAAGTTCGCAACATAGGAGCCGTTGTGGAATGTGCTGTTCGGCAGACTGTTGTTGGTGTCAAAGCGAGAAAATTCGCCCAGATAATCAATGCGTTTGAAGACTCCGGAAAGCGAAGCATCGTGGTGGCGTGAAGCAAAATTTCCGCCGTCAAAGCTGTAAGAAAGCTCAGGCGTCAGCGTAGTGCCATGGCGAGTGGTGAGACTTACGACGCCAGCCATCGCGTCCGGACCGTAGAGCACGCTGTTCGGACCGCGCAGGACTTCCACCTGCTCGATTCCTGTAGTCGCAAGCGTGCCGAAGTTGACCACGCCGCCAATATCATTCAGCGCCACGCCATCGAGCAGAATTTTGTTTGCGTTGCTGTTGCCCCCGCGCACAAACAGAGAAGTGGCGGCGCCGCGCTGTCCGGACTGCACCACCTGCGCGCCGGGAACCTGTTCAAGAGGCTCAAGCACGTCCAGCCGGTCCTCAAGCTGGTTGCGTGTAAGCACCGTGATGGACGCGCCGACCTGGGATTCCGGCACCGGAGTTCCCGTGGCAGAAACAACGATCTCCTGTGAAACAATTCCGAGCTTCAAAGTGAGGTCAAGCGTGGTGGCGCCGCTTACGTAAATCACGTCGCTTTGTTGTGGCGAGAAGCCAGCCGCTTCCGCGCGGACAACGTAACGCCCCGCGGGCACGGAACTGAATGCGTAAGCCGCCGCTTCCATCCGTGGTTGTGGCGGCCAGAACTTTGCCGCTCTGAAGTAGTGACAACATGGGCGTTGGGAACCACCGCCCCAAGAGGATCTTTGATGGTTCCGCGAAGTGTGGATCGGTCGGCTGCGAAGGATGTGGCGAGAAAAGAGAGGCAGAGCACCAGCGCAAGGCTGGCGCCATAGACGGACTTCATGGTGAGGCTCCTTCCCCTAGAAAGAGGCAACAACCAGCAAGACCGGTCTCCTGACTTACGACTTCTGGCTTCAGCGCCTTCCCACCTTGCGGCAGTGGCATTGCCGGGCCTTTATAACAGTCGCTTACAGTTGCGGGGCAGTAGCGGATTCACACCGCTTTCCCGAGCATCGTACTGGGAATTGAATTATATGTCGCGGACTTGCACCGCGCGCCCGAGGCTTCCATACGGGGGTACGAGAGTTATAGTCGAAGGGATGATGAACGGTCAAGCATGAGCATCGGGAGATCGGGTGATCTGGTGATCTGGTGATCGGAAACAAGAGCATGGCTCGAATAGAAGAATGCCTGATTTTACGATCTTCTTTTGCGATCTTCTTTTGCGATCTTCTTTTACGATCTTCTTTTACGATCTTCATTTACGATCTTCCGACCACCGAATCGTAGATCAATTAATCACCATCACCAGATCACGCGATCACCAGATCATCGGATCACCGGACCACGGACGCCAAGATTAGCGTGCTTGGCGGCTGTTTCATACTTCCCTCTCGCCAAAAATCCCCGGGATATTTACTATTGCGGGTCGTCTTTGTGCCAGTTGCACAGACCCCACAGCCATTTCCGGAGGATCAATCAATGTCACGAGCGCCCGTCGTCAACATCATCCAGCGCAGTTTGCTGGCCATGTTCGTATTTGCATTGTTCGCAGCTTCATTCGGAACTTCTCCTGTAACGCGCAGAAGAAAGGAGAGCAAAAGCAAGCAGGCGAAGTCGCAACCGGCAAAAACGGAAGCCGCAGCAGCCAAAGCCGAACCTTCACCCGCCCGAAGGATGAGAGCGCGGAAGAAAGCAAAGGCCCGTGGCATGGGCTGACGTGGCGACTGGTGGGGCCGTATCGCGGCGGGCGCGTACTGGCCGTGAGTGGCGTGGTGGGCGACACGCACACCTACTATTTCGGCGGCGTTGCGGGCGGCGTGTGGAAAACCACAGACGGCGGGCTGACCTGGCGTCCGATGACGGACAAAACAAAAGACATGTCGCCTTCGATCGGCGCAATCGCCGTGGCGCCCTCTGATCCGAACGTGATCTATGCGGCCACAGGGGAAGCCTGCATACGCGGCAACATTGTTTCCGGCAACGGAGTGTTCAAGTCAACGGACGCGGGCAAAACGTGGAACTATGTCGGACTTGAAAGACACGCATGCCGTTGGCCGCATCATTGTTCATCCCAAGAATCCTGACATTGCCTACGTGGCGGCGCTGGGACATCCGTTTGGCGCCGAATGCCGAGCGCGGCATCTTTCGCACCACGGATGGCGGCAAAACATGGAACAAAGTCCTTTATAAGGACGAGAACACCGGCGGCATTGATCTCTCATTTGATCCCACGAATGCCAACACAATCTATGCCGGACTGTGGCAGGCGCGGCGTTCACCCTGGGGCATGGATAGCGGTGGCCCGGGCAGCGGGCTTTATCGCAGCACGGATGGCGGCAACACATGGAAGCAGTTACCGGCCACGGATTGCCGGATGGAACCATGGGCCGCATTGGCGTGGCGGCAGCGTACAGCGGCAATCGTGTATGGGCGCTGATTGAAGCGGAGAAAGGCGGCTTGTTCCGTTCAGATGATGGCGGCGAAAACTGGACACTGGTCAACAGTGACCGCCAATATCGCCAGCGCGCGTTTTATTACACGCATGTCTTTGCCGATCCACAATCGGTGGATGGCGTGTACATCCTGAACACGGGAATGTATCGCTCCAACGACGGCGGCAAGAGTTTCAAGCCGATTCGCGTTCCCCACGGCGACAATCACGGATTGTGGATTGACCCGAACGATCCGAACCGCATGATTGAATCCAATGACGGTGGCGCCAACGTAAGCACCAACGGCGGCGCAAGCTGGACCAATCAGGCCAACCAGCCGACCGCGCAGTTCTACCACGTGATCGCCGACAATCGTTTTCCCTACTGGATTTATGGTTCGCAGCAGGACAACTCGTCGGTAGGCATTGCCACGGCTGCGCAGGGTGGAATTGATCGCGGCGGAATGGCATGCCGGTTGGTGGCGGCGAAAGCGGATACATTGCGCCTGATCCCGAATGATCCGGAAATCGTGTACGCAGGCTCATACGGCGGCGAGATCACGCGCTATGACCATCACACTGGCCAGGAGAAAAACGTAACGCCGTGGCCCATTAATCCGATTGGCGCGGCGGCCATCGACCAGAAGTATCGCTTCCAGTGGACTGAGCCGATTGCTTTCTCTCCGCACGATCCGAAGACGCTTTACTTCGCGGCGCAGGTTTTGTTTAAGACAACGGACGAAGGCATGCACTGGGAAATCATCAGTCCGGACCTGACGCGCAATGACAAGACCAAGCAGGTGGCAGCGGGCGGCCCGATCACAAAAGACAATACCGGCATTGAGGTTTATGACACGATCTTTGCGGTGACGGAATCGCCAAAGCAAAAAGACCTGATCTGGGCCGGATCCGACGATGGATTGATTCACATCACGACAGACGCCGGCAAGAACTGGGCAGAACGTGACCCCGAAAGCCATGCCTGAGTGGGGCACAGTCAGCATGATTGAAGCGTCTCCGTTTGACGCGGGCACAGCGTACGTTGCGGTCCAGCGGCACAAGATGGATGATTTTGCTCCGTATGCTTTCAAGACCACGGATTTCGGCAAGAGCTGGACCAGCATCATGAACGGCATTCCGGCAGACGATTATGTGCATGCAGTGCGCGAGGACACCGCGCGCAAAGGGCCTGCTCTATGCGGGCACGGAAAAAGGCGTGTACGTTTCTTTTGACGATGGCGCGCAACTGGCAGCCGCTGTTGCAAAGCAATCTTCCTCCCGCGCCCATCTGGGACCTGATCGTGCATGACAATGATCTGGTGGTGGCAACGCATGGCCGCGCCTTCTGGATCCTGGATGACCTTTCACCATTGCGGCAATACAAACCGGAAATCGCAAGCGAAGATGTACATCTATACGCTCCTGACGTTACGAACCACACACAGTTCGGTGGCGGCTTTTTTCGGCGGGCAGTTTGCCGGGCAGAATCCTCCAGCAGGCGCGGTGATTTATTACTCGCTCAAAAATTCCCTGAAGCCGGCAGACAAGAAATCTCGCCTGGCGGCCACAGCTCTTCTGCTCCGCAGCAGGAAAATCTGGCGCAGGCGGAAAAAGCCGCGCAAGGCAAAGAACCAGGCCAATCACAGCCAGCAAATGCGCCGGTGCCGGCCAAACCAGAACAGCTTCCGGCGAGAATGCTGAGGCGGCGAAAAAAGAAGCCGCCGATCACGTTGGAGATTCTGGACGCCAAAGGGCAGGTTGTGCGCAATTATCCGGCGAAACGCCAGCCGGGAGATGAAGGTGGAGGCGATGAAGAAGGCTTTGGCCGGCCACGTGAACAAGGTCTGCCTGCCGACGCTGGTCTCAACCGTTTTGTCTGGGACCTGCGCTATGAAGGAGCCAGCAAGGTTCCGCATTCGCCTTTATGGGCCGGAAGCACTGAAGGGCCGGAAGCTCTGCCTGGCAATTATCAGGTGCGCCTGACCGTTCAAGGTAAGAGCTATACCGCGCCGCTGGAGATCAAACCCGATCCTCGCTTGAAAGTGACGCAGGCAGACTTGCAGAAGCAATTCGATCTGCTGATCAAGATCCGCGAACGCGTCACGCAGGTGCACGACACCGTTAACCAGATCCGCGACATACGTTCGCAGATCACGGCCCTGAACAAACGGCTGGAAGGCCAGCCGCAAGCCAAGGCCGTGGCTGACGCCGGCAAGCAGCTCGATCAAGAAGATGACCGAGGATGGAAGAAGTCCTCATACAGACCAAAGCCAAGAGCAGCCAGGACGTTCTCAACTATCCTATCCGGTTGAACAATTATCTGGTTGCGCTGGGTGGCGTGGTGGAAAGCTCAGATTCGCCGCCGACGCAGGCTTCACTGGATGTGTATGAGATGTTGAGCAAGCAGGTGGACGAACAGATGGCCAAATGGAAGCAGATTGTGGCCACCGATGTTCCGGCCTACAACGACGCGGTGAAGAAGCTGGACGTTCCGGCGGTGGTGCTGACAAAGTCGGGCGAGCACGGCTGCGCGGCGGACGAAGCCAAAGCAGCGAAGATGATGACGAACGACAACGATTTGTAGATTGCCTTAGTTCGATCGTCGCTCATGAAATAAATCGGGCCGGCGCTCATCGTGAGCGTCGGCCCGAATTTTTTTACCTGTCGATCGTGTCTTTAGCTACGACTCCGAGTTTGGGATGCTTCAGATGGAAGTCCGTAGCGTCCTGATAGCCTTTTGCCACCGCCAGCATTTTTGCTTCGCCATACAGGTTCCCAAGGAAGGTGAGGCTGACCGGCGTGCCGGGGCCGCCGCCGTCAATGTCGCCATTATCGCGAACGCGGGGTTTAGGAGCATCTTCGCCGCGGAAGCCGTTGGGCAGAATGATCGCGGGATGTCCCGTGAGGTTGGTGACCAGAAGCTGCGTGCTGTTGGTGGGAGCAACAATTACATCCACTTGTCAAATACTTTTGCCACCTGCTCCATGGCAAGCATCCGGGCGCGGCTGGCCTGTATGTATTCCACGGCTGGAATAAATCGCGAAGTGCGGAATGAGTTTGGCCAATCATCTTTGCTCTGGCTGGTCAGCAGCTTGTCACGGCCGCTGCGCGTGAGATCATCAAAGGCCGCGGCAGCTTCGGCTTCCAGCATGGAAATCATGGCCTGGTACGGCAGCTTGGGCAATTCAAGCGGAATCAAGATTCACGCCCAGGCTCTTGAATTTATCCAGCGCGGCCTGATCGTATTTGTGATCGTACTCGCGGCGTGCGCGGAAGGCGGCCTGCTGCTGTGCGTCATCGGCACGCTTTTTCTTTTCCGCTTCAGTGAGATCTTTTTCTTCTTTGGGCTGCTGCTCAGGTTGTGGCGGCTGGAGTTCAAAATCTTTGGCCAGATATCCAATGCGCAGTTTGCGCCAGTCAAGACTGGCGTCCCAATTGAACGCTGCATTCTTCACCGTGCGGTCGTGACCATCAGGCCCGTGAATGGAGTTGAGCACCAGCGCGCAATCTTCCACCGCGCGGCAGATGGGGCCCAGCTTGTCCATGGTCCAGGAAAGGGCCATGGCGCCGGTGCGCGGAACAAAGCCAAATGTCGGGACGCAGGCCGGTGACGCCGCAGCGTGTGGACGGCGATGAAATGGAGCCGAGGGTTTCCGATCCGACGGCAAAGGCAACGCAGCCCGACGCGGTGGCGGAAGCCGAACCGGCGGACGATCCGCTGGAGCCCTGCTGCGGGTACCACGGATTGCGCGTCATGCCGCCAAACCATTTGTCGCCCAGCGCCAGCGCGCCAAGCGTAAGTTTGGCTACGAGCACGGCGCCGGCTTCATCAAGCCGCGTTACCACCGTGGCGTCTTCATCGAACTTCTGGTCTTCGAATCCGCCGGCGCCCCAGGTGGTGCGATAGCCTTTCACGGCGAGAAGATCTTTCGCGCCCCAGGGCAGTCCATGCAGCGGGCCGCGATATTTACCCGCGGCGATCTCACGGTCAGCTTCTTTGGCCTGCGCTTTGGCGCGATCTTCGGTGAGCGTAATGACGAAATGCAGTTTGGGATCGTAACGCTTGAGGCGTTCCAGATACATTTCCGTCAGCGCGGATGAAGAAACTTTTTTCGTGCGCACCAGTTCAGCCAGCTGCCGCACGGAATAAAACGCAACATCTTCCAGGTTCTTTGGGACTGCGCTGCTGGTGGCCCGCGCTGCCGAGATCTTCATGGGACGGCGCGCGGTCTCCAACTTCATGCCGGGCAGCACGGGATCGAACAGAATGGCGGGAGCAACTTCATTCTTGATGTGCAGCGCCGCGATCGCGTCAAAGCTCTTCTTAAAAGTCGTTGAGCGATTCCAGCATCATGTCTTTGTATTCATCCGGAATGGGCACGTCAGCGATGGTGGCCGCGCTGTCAATCATGTCACGCGTGACTTTGCCTTTTTCATCCGCCATGGCCCACAGAACGCCAGGAAACAATGTGGCGGAAACGCCCAGACGCGAACAAACAGCTAAGAAAAGCCCTGCGATCAAGCATGTAATCTCCTGAACCGTGGCGCACCGTACCAGCAGCGCACGCGGAATTATGTTGCAATGGTGGTTGGCATTATAGCCGGAGAGATTTGCCCGAAGGCAATTTCGCCAGACGAAAGAAGCAGCGCAATGAATGAACCAGTTTTTCATCCGCTGACCGACAATGATTTGCCCGGCCTTCTCACCCTGATGCATGAGCTTTATGCGAACCAGCACATGATCTTCGATCCGGATGTGGCCGCCGCTGCCGTGCGCGCTCTGCTGAGGGACGAAATCTCTCGGCCGGATTTTCCTGATCCACAGCGGGGGACATCTGGCCGGATATTTTGCGCTGACTTTTTGTTTCAGCCTGGAATTCCATGGCCGCTTTGGCTTGCTGGACGAACTCTACGTTCGGGAAAGATGCCGAGGACAGGGATTGGGGCGGCGAGCTGAGGCGCTGGCAGCCACCATCTGCAAGGATGAAGGCCTGAGCGCCCTGCGTCTTGAAGTCGGCAAGGACAACACGGCTGCGGAGTCACTCTACTCGCGATTGGGATTCAATGTGGAAGCGCGCAAGCTGATGACGAAGTGGCTGTGATCTGGTAAAACCTTTAACCACAAAGGACACGAAGGAACACAAAGGAAAAGCTACCGCGGATAACGCGGATACAAGCCTTTACCACAGAGGGCACAGAGGAACACAGAGGAACACAGAGGAAAGAAACACTATTAGCGGACGGACCAGTCAGGAAACTACCGGAGGCCAAAGGGCATTTTTGCCGAATTCTTGCCATCGAAAAACATACTCTCCCGGATCTTCATTCTCTATTTTGTTCATTCATGCTTGCCATGTCACATGCCCAGGATTTCACCAAGCACTTTGCCAGACTTCCTCAGTGTTCCTCTGTGTCCTCCGTGGTAAAAGGCGTTCCTTCGTGTCCTTTGTGGTTAAAGGTTTTGTTCTCACCAGTGGTAAGACTTGCCCGAATGATTTAGTCTGTTCGTCCACAACTCTGAGGGAGACTGTCCAATGAAAGTGTTCCGTGCAGTAGGCGCGATCTGGTTTGCGATGTTTGCGCTCGGCGTTCACGCGCAGAATTACCCTGCACCCACTCCAGGCGACTTTACAGTAAAAGACTTTCAGTTCAAGTCAGGCGAGAAGCTGCCGGAAGTTAAGCTGCATTACTACACGCTGGGCACGGCGCAGAAAGACGCGAGCGGCAAGGTGCGTAATGCGGTGTTGATCCTGCATGGAACAGGCGGATCAGGAAGGCAGTTTCTCACGCCGAACTTTGGCGGAGTTCTGTTCGGACCGGGACAACTGCTGGACGCGAGCAAGTATTTCATCATCCTGCCGGACAACATCGGCCATGGCGAATCCAGCAAGCCGAGTGACGGCATGCACATGCGCTTCCCTCATTATGAATATGACGACATGATCGAGCTGCAATATCGGCTGCTGACGCAGGGTCTGGGAGTGAATCACCTGCGGCTGGTGATGGGCACGTCGATGGGCGGCATGCATTCGTGGCTGTGGGCGGAACAGCATCCCGATTTCATGGATGCCGCCATGCCGCTGGCCAGCCAGCCGGTGGAGATTGCCGGACGCAACCGCATGATGCGGCGCATGATCATGGATGACATCCGCAATTCGCCCGACTGGAACAATGGCGAATACAAGCAGCAACCGTGGGGTCTGGCGCCCGCACAGGAAGTACTGCTGATCATGGGAAGCGCGCCGCTGCGCATGCAAAAGGACGAACCAACACGGCAGCAGGCAGACGACTTTCTGGAAAAGTTCGTTGCGGCGCGGGTGAAGGCCACGGATGCCAATGACATGCTGTATTACTTTGACGCGTCTCGGAATTACAATCCCGAGCCGCAACTGGAGAAGATCATCTGCCCGCTCACGGCCGTGAACTCCGCGGATGACCAGATCAATCCGCCGGAACTGAAGATCATTGACAAAGATATACAGCAGGTGAAGAACGGCAAATATGTTCTCTTGCCGATCACTGATGAAACACGCGGACACGGCACGCATTCCTGGCCGGCGATCTGGGGAAATCATCTGGCGGAGTTGTTGCAGAGATCGCAGCACTGAGTAGCTCCTGGAGGGAGAACGATGAGCTTTTTCAAGGAGATCAAAGAAGTCCTGGGCTGGGACCCGGATTCAAAGACCTCGGCAGAGCAGGTCAATCGTGACAATCCTTTATTTCTCTACATCAAGCTGCCGATCGATCTGGAACCTGAAGATCGCATGGCGCTCTATGCTGATCCCCTGGAGGCAGCTCTGGCCAAGGATGGATTGGGATCGATCACGGGCGGGGGATCAATGGAGAATGAAGAAGGTGATGGCGTGGCATGGTCCGGCGTTGACGCGGAGCTTTATGACGTGGAAAAAGGCATCGCTGTGTTGCGCCGCGAACTCGTCCGCCTGCAAGCGCCGCAGGGAACAGTGCTGGTCTACGAACTCAACGGACAGGAATTCGAAGATCCGGTTTATCCCAATTAGGCTACAGGCCGGAAGCTTCTTTGCGCTGATCTGCTCTCAAACGTTCCTACAAACGCGCTGCGCTTGTCATGCAGCGTCCATGAAACTTTGAGATCGGTGCCGCGATATTCGTCGGTCATGGCGACTGCGGGCATAGCGTGCGTGGTCTGCAGTCAGCGGCGGATAGAAAGTGGCTTCATTCCCGCATAGATGATCTTTGGGGCCGATGCCGCGTGTTTCGACGGTGACAAAATCGCCAGCCTGTAAACGTGCTCGCCCGCTGTGCTGTTGAAGAATCTCCATGCTGACCGGGAACGTCCATGACTTTTACAACGTGGCGCAGCAGTTCCCCGCCCTATCTCCTGGGCAAAGTTGATCAGTGCCTGGCGCTGCTGTGGCGTGGCCGATTTTTCCACGAACAACACGGCCTTTGCCGGATAAGCCTGGGCGTAGGGGTCGCCTAAAGTCGCTTGCGCTTTCACGGCTGCGCCAACGGTGAGACCGCTGAGGTCAGCGCCGTCCCATTTGCCTTCAGTCACGTGCCACGCCAGGATGGCTTCGTCGCCGGCAAGGTTCATCTCACCGTTGGCAAAACATTGTCCGGTGTAAACATCAGCACTGCGGGTCTCAATGTACTCGCCTTTGATCTGGGAAGCGGATTGTTGCGCGAAGGCAGGAATTGCGAAAAGAGTGGCGAGCAAGGCAAAAGGAAAGTGCGCATGGGACGACTCCTGCGTTTATTTTAACTCGCCATGAGCTTCGTCATTGACTCTTTGTCGCTCCGCTACGCTACGCTCCTGCCTGCGGCAGCAAGGTATTGGTCTCTTGTGTAGCTTACCCAGCGTTTATCCCTCGTTCCGCGATGCGGAACTCGGGAACACACTGGGCTAACTTGGTCGCGCCTACGGCGCTCTGAGCATCGCTGACCGGAGAAGTATCGGCGCTACGAATTCGAACCGCGTTCTTGTTCATCGTTGCTACAGGACCATCAGGTCCCTCGCATTTGCATCGGGATAAGAGTTTTTTGCGCTCCGCTGGCGCTACGCTCCGGCCTCGGCATACGGAATGGTCTCTGTCAGCGTACCCAGCGTTTATCCTCGTGAGTTGCGGAAATCGGGAATACGCTGGGCTGACATGTGGTCGCGAGCATTGATCGGCATAGAGAACTCCTGCTCGCCGGGTGCGCCATCATTGCTCAAAGACCATAGGGATCCCTCGCTTTGCTCGGGATAAAGACAAGGCTTGCTCAGGATGAAGAAACAGCTTACTTGCTGGCTCCGCAATGGCAATCGCGATTGCCGGAGCAGCAGTTGCCGGGCTCGGCCAGTTTGCCGTCGGGACCGATGCAGGTCTGCGTCATGGCGCACCAGAACAGGCCGTCATTGGAGCGGGGCACGGACGGGTCCGGTTCAGACCATATGTATTGGCTTTTCCAGTGCAGGGCTGAGCACAGTCCGGGACGATTGGTATTGAAGCGATCAGATACGTTGCTCATGCTGCGCCTCCATGGAATCCGTTGCTGTGGTAAAGGCCGGCGTGCGCGGTGGAACCCGCAGCGGCAAGTATGGCCCGCTTCACAGCAACGCGGGCGAGATGGATTTTCTGTTCATTGCGGCCCAGACTTTTGGCTTTTGATACGGCAGCCTGCGCGGCCTGATCAGCCGTGGCCGGCGTAACAGCCTTGCCGACGAGCGCTTGCGCGGCTTCGGTGGAAATCCACGGCACCGGCGCAACGTGCCCCATGACGACGCGCGCGCTTTGCACGGTGCTGCCGTTCATGTGCAGGGCGACGGCGGCCGTGGCATAAGGCCAGTCAAAGGCTTCTTTCTGGCGGACTTCATAGTGGCCGGCGCGCAAGCCGTTGGCTGCGGGAACCATCACGGCGCTCACCATTTCATTGGGGCGCAGATTGTGTTCGCGTTCCTGCTCCGTCTTCGGGATGACAAAAAATTTTTCCGCGGGAATTTCACGGAAACCGCGTCCATCAAAAATCTGGACCTGGGCGTTATAGGCAATCAGCACCGGCGCAACGGTTGACGGGCTGACGAAATATGCCGGGCCGTCATTGCCGAGAATTGCGTGATAGCGATTGTCACCGGCGGTCACCAGCGACTTGCCGTCTTTCTGGCCCAGCAATCCAAAGCCGCTGCGGAAGTACCAGCAGCGCGGACGCTGGCAGAGATTGCCGCCGATGGTGGCCATGTTGCGGATCTGCGGGCTGGCGGCTTCTCCTGCCGCCATGGCAAGGACAGGATGAGATTTCCGTGATCCCGGCATCGGCTGCTATTTCCGCCAGCGTGGTGAGCGCGCCGATGCGAACAACGTCTTTGCCCGGAGTGACTCCATGAAAATCCTGAATGCCTTTGATGTTCACCAGCCGATGCGGCGTGGTGATGTCATCTTTCATCAAGGCGAGAAGGTCAGTGCCACCGGCGAGGATCTCCACCTCACCCCAGCTCTTGCCGAGCAGGCCGGCAACATCTTCTTTCTTGGTTGGCGATGCGTAACTAAATGCCCGCATGAGACGCCTCCTTGATCTCGACTGATTCAGCGCGCGCCAACAACCCGGTCCGGCGTGATGCGGCAGGAACGGAACACGTACGCCGATGGCGTTGGTCACAGCGTTGGCAATGGCCGCCATGGGACCAACCGTGGGCGGTTCGCCCAGGCCGATCGGTCCGCGTTCGTCATAGCCTTTGCCGGTCATCATGTGGACCACCAGCTCGCCCACGTCGCCGATACCGGCAAGGCGGTAGAAATCCATGCCGGCATTGAGCATGCGTCCGGTGGTCGGGTCCATGACCTTCTCTTCGTAAAGAGCGGTGGCAATGCTCATGATGAGCGCGCCGTAACCTGGCTTTGTGCCGTCTTCATGTTGATGATCAGCCCGCAATCCTGCACGGCGACCATCTTGTTCATCTTGACGATGCCGGTTTCCGTGTCCACGGAGACATCCGCCATCACGGCGCCGCCAACGCCGCTGGAGATCAGTTCCTCCGTCTGTCCGCCGCCAACATGGTTGGTAACGGTCACATCAATGGGCTGCGTTCCCAGTCGCATGCATGCGTCTTTCCACGGCATGCTGCGCGATGTGCCTTTCACGCGGATGGTTCCATTCACCGCTTCCAGGTCTTCAGGTTGTGCCTGCAAGGCCGGAGCGATCCTGGCGAAGAGCGCTTCGCGGGCATCCACGGTTGCGCGGCGCGTGGAAGAACTTACGCCGCCGATGGTGGTGCTGCCGCCCGAGCCGCCCGATGGCGGATATTGCGTGTCGCCGATTTTGAGATTGATCTGTTCCAGAGGCAATCCCAGCGTATCGGCGGCAATCATCATGATGGCCGTGCGCGTTCCGGTGCCAAGGTCCTGCGTGCCCATCTTGAGTTCAACGGAACCATCCGGACGGATGGTGACAGCGCAGGCGCTCTTGTGACCGCGGCCGCCCCATGTGTGAATGGCAACGCCCGAGACCGCGTTTCACCGCGCCGGAATCGCCTTGTCCGCGAGGATGCCAGTTCTTCTTCCAGCCCATGAGATCAGACGCGATCATCAATTCATCACGATAAGTATTCGCGCGGCCGGTCTTGTCTTCCGGTGGCGCCGTTAACGCAATGTTCTTGATGCAGCAGATCCACGGGATCCATGTTGAGCTTGGCCGCCATGTCATCGAGTGCGCCCATGGTGATCAGGCAGCCCTGCGGATGATTGGGAGCACGCCATGCGCGTGCCGGACCGATATTGGTCAGCACCGCCACGTGCGACTTACGCTGATTGGGTATGCGAACCACATACGGCATTGGCGGTGCGCCACCGCCTCCCGGACCGCCGGTTCCCCAGGATTCAGATTCCCAGGCCAGCAACGTGCCATCTTTTTTTGCGCCGACTTTTACATGCGCGTAGGCTGAAGGCCTGCGCGCCGGCAAGTTCCAGTTCCGGAGCGCGTTCCAGCATCACTCGAACCGGCTTGCCGCCGGCCTTCTTTGAAACCTCCGCGGTGTATATGCCCCAGCGATCCGCGCCGAATTTGCTGCCAAATCCTCCACCAACGTGGTCCTGATGTATGCGGACGTTGCTGGCAGGAATCTTCAGCGCCTGTGCGTACTCGGTGGAGACGCCGGAAACATTCTGGGTGGAAAGATGGACAAAAAGTTGATCGTCGCTCGGTCCACTCCGCAATGGAGCCATGGCTTTCCATGCAGCAGTGCGTGATGACCGGACAGCCATACACGCCTTCGGAAACCACTTCTGCTTCCTTGAAAGCCGCGTCCGGATCGCCCGTGGTCTGCGCGGCTTCCTTCTTGTAGTTGGATTGCGGGCCACTGCCCTGGCTTCCTTTACAGGCGCAGCCTGCAACGCGGAGATCACGTTTTCACTGATATGGTTCTGCCGCATCTGGTCGATCATTCCCGGATCAACCTTAAAACTCACGGACCGGCTCTTGATCTTCTCAATCACCTGCGCTTCCGGCACCTGATTGATGAACATGCCGACGAGATCGCCCTGGCTCAGCGGGCTGGTGTCTTCGGCCACATCGCCGGGCTGTTTCTGGTCATCCACAAAGTGTGGGAGCGGTTCGATAGGTGATCTTCACCAGGCGGGCGGCGTCTGCCGCGGCGTTTTCATCTACCGCCGCGATCACTACCAGGTCGTCTCCGGCCCAGTGAATCTCAGATCCCGGGCCCTTGAATCACATGCACTGCGACAACACCCGGCATCTTTTCCGCCGCGGAGGTATCCACTGCCGTGATTTTTGCGTGCGCGTAACTGGAACGCACCACCTTGCCGTAAAGCATGCCCGGGGGATGCGTGTCATAGGTGTATTTTGCGCGTCCGGAAACCTTATCCGGACCATCCACACGGGAAACGCTCTTGCCAATCAGGGAGCGTTGCGCGGCTTCGGGCCATGTGTATTTAGTTTCGTCGGCCATGATTTACGCTCCTTTGCTTCCTTTGGTTACCTGCATGACTGCCGCTTTGATGCCGGCATAGGTTCCACACCGGCAGAAGTTTCCACCCAGGCCGGTCTTGATCTCATCCGCGGTTGCATGGGGATGTTGATCAAGGAAAGCTTTGGTCGCCATCACAAAACCGGGTGTACAGAAGCCGCATTGCTGCGCGTCATTGTCCACGAATGCCTGTTGGATGGGATGAAGTTTGCCCGGCTCGCCCAGTCCTTCAATGGTGGTGATCTGCCGGCCCTGGGCATCAATGGCCAGGATGGAGCAGGAATAAACGGCTTTGCCATCCATATGAATGGTGCAGGCGCCGCAGGTGCCACGATCGCACACGCGCTTGGCTCCGGTCAGTTCAAAGCGATCGCGCAGGGCGTCCAGCAGAGTGACTCGCGGTTCCAACTGCGCGTTAAGCGTTTTGCCGTTCACGGTAAGGGTGACGGGCACTTTACCTGGCCCGTGCTCGGCGACCTGATCTTCAAGCACCAACGCGCTGGCATGGCTGACCAGCGGCGCCGCCGCTGAGACGCCGGAGATTTTCAGGAAGTCGCGTCGCGAAACTCCAGATTTTGAATTGGATGAAGAAGTCTGGGACTCAGCCGGTTGGTCTTTATCGTGATGCTTATCAGGAAGATCGTCCACAAGTGCCTCCAGCGATTCAGGGCTTGGATCAACAGACTGGTGGAAACTGAGAATTGTAACCCGCCGGGCAGACGTATGTCTGCTCTGTGCCGGCGGACGAGCGATTCACACTTCATGTACGCGCAATTTTCGCGGTATGATTCTGCCAGATATCCAAAGAAGCTGTTTTCCTGAAGGGACCTTGTGATGAAACGCATGCATTGGGTTTTGTTCTTATCTTTCTTGTCAGTGGCAGTGGCGGCACAGCCCCCAAATCAGGCGGCGCAACGGGAAATCCTGCCCGGCGATCGTGTCTTCGGGACAGTCACAGCCGTGGGCAAAGATTCGGTCATTATCTCTCCGCAAGGCGGCAATAAGCCCAACGACGACTTCAAGACTCCCGTCACCATCAACGTCAGCGATAAGACACGCATCCACCGACAGCGCGATGCCATCAAGCTGAATGAGATCAAAAAAGGAGATACGGTCTATGCCGTGGGCCATCGCGCGGGCAATACCGTGGAAGCCACTATGCTGGGCGTTTTTCCCTCAGAGATGGTGATGAGAAAGAGCTCACCTGGGGGAGGAAAAGGGTCCTATGCGGCAGGTGGAGCGTTCAAGCCTGAGGAAATGGGCAGCAAGTACATACTCGGCACGGTGAAAGCCATCAACAAAACCAGGCTGACCATTGCCCGCACAGATGGAAAGTCACAGGAGATTGAAGTGGATGGCGATACCACCTTCCGCAGATCGCAACAGAGCATTACTTTTCCTGAGATCAAGGTTGGCGATTTCGTCATGGGCCGCGGCGAACTCAAGAACAATGTGTTCGTACCCAGAACACTGAATGTTGGCCCGCCACAACCACAACTGGAGAGTGGACCTGGTACAGGGTCTTCAACTCAAACGTCCCCGGCCGCACCAGCGCCAACCCAGGCTGGTCCGGCAAAATCAAAATCCAAATCCGAAGACAAGCCTCCGCAACAATAAGCAGGCGGAATTGCCGCGTCGTGATAGTCTTTCCCGTCCCGATCAAAATTATGAACAACTCACATCCGCCACACATTGACCTGCAGGCCATAGCCCGCGAGGTGATGATCCAGAACGGCTTTGAACCGGAGTTTCCGCCGGCCGCGGAGCAGCAACTCGCGCAGATCAACGGTCAACCAAAGTTGCCGTCAACTGACGTCCGCGACCTGCGCGACCTGCTGTGGTCGTCGATTGACAATGACACGTCGCGCGATCTTGACCAGATTGAGGTAGCGGAGAAGCTGCCCAACGGCTTTACGAAGGTGATGATCGGCATTGCTGACGTGGACGCCTTCGTTCCCTTTGCGTCGCCCATTGACCAGCATGCGGCCAAAGAGACCACCACTGTTTACACCGGCATTCGCAATTTTCCCATGCTGCCGGAAAAGCTTTCCACCGGCATCACTTCCCTGCTGGAAAACAATGACGCGCTCAGCATTGTGATTGAGTTCAATGTAGATGCACAGGGACAGGTGACCGCGCCCAATCTATATCGCGCGCTGGTACGCAATAAGGCCCAGCTCACGTATGACGCAGTGGGAGCGTGGCTGGAAAATCGCGCGGCTGCTCCGCCCAAAGTGGCGCAGTCAAGTGAACTCCAATCACAGCTCAAGCTTCAGGACCAGGTTGCGCAGGCCCTGAAGAACGAACGATACCGGCATGGGGCTCTCAACATTGAAACCACGGAAGTAAAGCCGGTGCTGCTTAACCAACAAGTAGTGGACCTGGTGAGGCAGCAAAAAAATCGGGCGACTGACCTGATTGAAGATTTCATGATCGCCGGCAACGGCGTAGTGGCGCTTACGCTGGAAACCAACAAGATCGCCTCCATCCGGCGCGTGGTGAAAACGCCTGAACGCTGGGACCGCATTGTGGAACTGGCGGCACAGCAAGGCGGCAAACTTGCCGGCGCAACCGGATTCAAAAGCGCTGAATGATTTTCTGCAGGCAAGGAAAGCCGCCGATCCTGACCACTTTGCCGATCTCTCACTTGCCGTGATCAAGCTGATGGGTCCCGGCGAGTACGTGATGGAACGCCCGGGTGAACCTTCGCCTGGACACTTTGGTCTGGCGGTACAGAATTACACGCACTCCACCGCGCCCAATCGCCGCTTTGCGGACATTGTGACGCAACGCCTGGTAAAAGGATTCCTGGCAAAAGGCAAAGGGCCATATTCAGAAGATGATCTGGATGGCATTGCCCGGAACTGCACCCAGAAAGAAGATGCCGCGCGCAAGGTTGAGCGATCCATGACCAAACGTATTGCCGCGATAGCCATGTCCAGCCGCATCGGACAGCAATTTGATGCCATTGTGACCGGCGCAAACGATCATGGAACGTTTGTTCGCGTGTTGCAGCCACACGTGGAAGGCATGCTGATGCACGGCACAAGGTGTTGACGTTGGCGACAAGTTGCGGGTAAAGCTGATCAGCACCGATCCGCAGCGCGGTTACATTGATTTCAATCGCGTGTAACGGCTGTAAACGGGTACCCGCGCGGGATGGCGTGGCCCAATATTCGAGCGACCCGACATTCGAGAGACCCAATTTCGAGAGACCCCATATTCGAGATCCCAATATTAATGTTTTAAGGTGTGTTTAAGTCGTGTCGGAATCGGTGATGCGATCTATTTTCTTTTTAGAGGTACTCCGCACAATTTTCTTAAAAATCTGAGTACCTGAATGGTAACTCTCGTGCACGTCTATATTTTGTAAGCCGGTTTGTACTCTTATAGGAAGATGTGATCATACTCAAGAAAATGCGAGCTTTGATCACGAAATGTAAGAATCAGTCGCAGGCAGAACGTCTTATTCCGGGTAAATATTGCCGTACTGGTTATGTAAATAGTTCACTTGCAGGAGATAACCATGGACGACTACCAAAAATGGCTTGAAGCGGCTGCTGGAATCGAACAGGACATTGAATATCTGCGCTTTTCGCTTGTCGGAAAGTGACATTCGTTCGCTTCATATAGCCCTGGACATTTATCGCAGGAATGCCGCCAATCATGTCCCCTGGCCCAACCCGGACGATCTTTTTTGCATTACCTCAA
Organism: Terriglobia bacterium; assembly: GCA_963824835.1. Lineage (GTDB taxonomy): Bacteria > Acidobacteriota > Terriglobia > Terriglobales > Acidobacteriaceae > Angelobacter. Next base: position 171,737 of record CAWGRA010000007.1, read on the forward strand.
TTTCGAACGGAAACCACGCGCGAATCGCAACCGATATGCGGCACGACTATAAGACTGCCTGTTAACTTGACATCACCTTCCGGAGGGCCTCATGAGCAAGCTGCGTGTTCTTATCGCCGGTGATTCTGATCTCCTGAACAGTGTTCTTAAAACATCACTGAGCTGCTGGGGATATGAGGTGATCACGGTTCAGGATGGTGAGCAAGCATGTCTGGCCCTGTGCGTAGGCAATATTGATCTTTGCATTATGAGTACGGACATACCCAGGGTCAGCGGCCTGGAGGTATGCAAGTTCATCCGCCAGACTGATGTCACCAACCCAGCCTTTTGTGATTCTGCTCACCCCAAACGGTATCCACAGAATGCATGCGGGCCGCATATATGGCGGGCGCAAATGATTTCCTGACCACGCCCTTGTCTTTGCGCGATGTGAAGTCCCGAATAGCCGGGGTGGCCGGGCGGCTTTCTCAAGTTCAATCGCAGGCGCAGGCTTTCCAGAGACTGGATCCCAATCGAACGCTACCGGCTCGATCTGGCTTTACATGCTGACGTGCATGCGAGCAGGGCGCACGGAAGTAATTAACAGGCGTTAATGGCTTCAGCACTTCTGGTTCGCCCAGACTCACTCGAGCACGAAAATAATTTTAAGCTGATGCGCCGACCCGCAAGAATCGGCGCATCATCTTTTTCCCTCTTTTCAGAGGAATCTTGGTCTATCCATAAGAGCCGGCAGCGCCATTTCCGGGCCGTTGAAACCTGATTCCATGAGCGCCTTGCGCAGGCGCAGCAGGCATCGGCCGCGTATGAAACCGATGGATCCGGTTGCCAATCCCAGACGGCGCGCCACCTCAGCATAAGGCAGCGGAGGCTGCTCGAAAAAGAGCATGCGAACAAGTTCCGCACAACGCGGCGGCAGTTGTTCCACAACATCCCTGACCACCTGCTCCTGTTCGACCTGGTAGATGGTGGCGGGAACAGAGGCGATCTCTTCCGCCGCTTCGGGTTCCATGGCATCGAGTTCCACGTGATTGGCTTGCTTCTTTTTCCAGCGATACGATTGGCGAATGGACACAGTGATCAGCCATGAACGCAGTGATTCAGCATTCTTAAGCTGCGGCAGACTATTGAAAACTTCAATGCAGACAGCCTGAAAAACGTCGGCTGCGTCCTCAGGACTGGCGCCATACTTGAAAGGGATCGAGTAGATGAGCCGCTTGTATTTATCAATCAGTGATTCCCAGGCCTGCTGGTCGCCTTCAAGGCAGCCCTGCACCAGACGCTCATCCTCACTGCCGACATCAGATTTGCAGCGGGCGCAACAAGGAACGCATTCCTCGTCCAAAAGCTTTTTGGGTTCTTCCGGCAATTCACTTATCAGAACGCCAGCCGGGGCATTCGTGAGTCAACTCCAGGGATTTCATGGGTCCATTCCTTAAATGTTTGCGCTGAACGCGGATCCTTGATGCCGCAAAATAGAATCTGCGGCATTAGGACCTATTTCCTGCCTTGGCGGAAATCCGTAAATGAAAATTTCCTAAAGCAGACACACTTCGGGCATGGGAAGAGAAATCAGATTCGGAGAGGTGGGGAAAACACTAACGCCGGCGCTCAGTGGTTTCACGGTGACCGGATCGGCCCAGTGAAGTGAGATTTAGCCGGCAACAGGAGCAGGAATTGGAGTATTTGCGGCAGGAGTTTGGCCACGCCCACAAACACAAGAAACATTCCAATAATGCACAGGCCGAAAATGATCTGGAGTTCCAGATCGTCCGTTGACGTGGGGAAGTTATCCCAGCTATCAAGCTGCATGAAGGGCGACAAAACGGTGATCGCCATCATGAGCAGCAGAACGGTTTTTCGGAGCGAGTGCAGCAAGGTCTTACTCTCCTGGTCAAGCCGATATATACACCGGACATCGCATTGCGCCCAAAGGAAATGTTAAATTCTCACGAGCGGCGAACATTGCTCACTAGTAAGCTCATTATTTTCAGTTAGTTTAGAGGGTGAGTATTCACGTCGGCATGGCGGCGCTGAGGAGCCGCTATTATCAAAATTTCTAATAAAAACCCAGGCCATGCTTCTTAGAATCGATGGCGGAAATCATTAACAAACTTCGAATTTCTATATTTTCAGAACGTTTCGATCCACCGTTACCGTGCAATGTTCACATGTCGACGATGGATTTTAAAAGGCCGCTACGGAATCTGATGAAGCTTGCGGCGTGACTGGTTGCTTATTGTTGCCGTACATCTGGAAGGGCGTGCTGTCCAAATCCAGACCCAGTTGAAGGCGGGCGCCCTCAGACATTCTGCCCGGGTGCCATTGCGGCTCAAAAACAACCTCTACATTGACCGCTGAAACAGTGGGCAAAGCGGAAAGACGCCGCTGCACGTCAGCCTTGAGCACATCGGCCATGCCGCAGCCAGGGGCGGTCATGGTCATCTTGATGTCGATCTGGTTGCCTTCCGGAACCGGACGAATCTCACACCCATAGATCAGGCCAAGATCCACCACGTTGACCGGGAATTTCCGGATCGTAAATGGTGCGGAGCTGGTTCCAGACCAGCTTCTCGTCGAACTCCTGCGGCTCGGAGGCGGTAACTTCTTCATGTGTAATGCCGATAGCGTCAGCATCTTTGGCATCGATTCGCAGCAGATAGCCCTGGTCCGTCATCACCGTGTAGCTGCCGCCGAGCGCCTGCGTAAGACGCACGTTGGTGCCGGCGGCTATCGGGTGCGGAATACCGCTCGGGATTTGCATGCCAAGCAGATCGCGGCTAACAACAACGTTCTCACCGGTTTTCAAATCATTCCTCCAAAATTCGCTGCTACTGAGTTCGCAATCTTACTCCGTGGAGATTGCCTCTTGATCACCACGCAAGCGCGGCCCGCATGGCGTGCCACGCCAGCGTGGCGCACTTCACGCGCAACGGATATTCAGAAACGCCGGCGAAAACGCCCAGCTTCCCCAGCGCATTCACGTCAGAATCATGTCCGGTGACCAGGTCATGAAAGTTGGTGAAGATGGCATCAGCCTCCGCGGTGGACTTGCCTTTCAGGGTCTGCGTCATCATGGAGGCGGACGCTTTGGAAATCGCGCAACCCGCGCCGGTGAAAGCCAATCTCATCAATGGCGCCATCTTTCACATTCACGAACACCGTGTAATGGTCGCCGCACAAGCGGATTGAAGCCTTCCGCTTTGTGATTGGCCGTGGCCAGCTCGCCAAAATTGCGCGGCTTTTTGCTGTGCTCCAGGATCACTTCCTGGTAGAGATCGCGCAGCTCTCTTGAATCCGACATTAACCCAGCACCTCTTGCACTTTGCGGATGCCTGCAACCAGCGCATCAACTTCCTCCCGCGTGTTGTACAGCCCGAATGACGCGCGCGCCGTGGCCGGGATGCCGTAACGCTGCATCACCGGTTGAGCGCAGTGGTGGCCGGTGCGGACGGCGATTCCTTCGCTGTCGAGAATCGTGCCGATATCGTGCGGGATGGATGTCCTCCATCACAAAGGAAAGCACGCCGGCCTTTTCACGGGCCGTGCCAACAATGCGTCACGCCGGAGATCTTCTCCACCTCCTGCGGTGCGCATACTCCAGCAGGTCCGCTTCATGTGCTTCGATATCGTCCAGCCCAAGCTGATTCAGATAATCGATCGCGGCGCCCAGGCCGATGGTGTCCGGCAATATTCGGCGTGCCGGCTTCGAACTTGTAAGGCAGCCGGTTGTAAATGGTTTTGTCGAAGGTAACGGAGGCGATCATGTCGCCGCCGCCCTGATACGGCGGCATGGCTTCCAGCAGAGCCGGCTTTGCCATAAAGAACACCAATCCCCGTGGGCCCATACATCTTGTGGCCGGAGGTGGCGTAGAAATCGCAATCCAGGTCCTGAACGTCAACCTTCATGCGCGGAATGGCCTGCGCGCCATCCAGCAGCACGGGAACGTTCCGCGGCGTGCGCCATGGCTGCAATCTGCTTGACCGGGTTGATGGTGCCAAGCGCGTTGGAGAGATGACCGACGGAGACAAACTTTGTTTTGGGACCGAGAAGCTTCTCGAACTCCTCCATGCATCAGTTCGCCGCGATCATTGATGGGCGCCACCCGCAGCTTTGCGCCTTTTTCTTCACACAGCATCTGCCAGGGCACAATGTTGGAGTGGTGCTCCATGGCGGTGATCAGAACTTCATCGCCGGCGCCCACGTTCTTCCGTCCGTAGGTCTGGGCGACAAGATTGATGGCGTCCGTGGTGCCGCGAACGAAGATGATTTCCTTCACGTCGGCGGCGTTGATGAACTTCTTCGCCGCACGGCGCGTCTTCTCGTAATGCTCCGTCGCGCGCTCTGAGAGCGTGTGCACGCCGCGGTGAATATTGGAGTTGTCGTGACGGTAATAGTGCTCAATCGCCTCAATCACCGCGCAACGGTTTCTGTGACGTGGCGGCATTATCCAGATACACCAGTTGTTTGCCGTGGACCTTCTGGTCCAGGATCGGGAAATCCTGGCGTATTTTTTCCACGTCATAACGTGATGCAGTCGCGTGTATCTCTGCCGGCGTTTTGGCTACCGTACTCATCCAACTTCCTCCAGACTTCTTTCCACTTCTGTCCGCGCTTCGGCCCGCCGTAACGCGTTGCGTCAGGAAGCCATGACATCACCAGCGCTTCAATGTATTCGCGCATCTGCGCTGAGTTCATGCGATCAAGGCACTCATTGGCGAAGGCGAGCAACAGCAGATGCTTGGGCTGAAGCCTCGTCCAATCCGCGCGAACGCAGGTAGAACAAGGCATTCTCTTCCACCTGTCCAATGGTCGCGCCGTGCGTGCACTTCACGTCATCCGCATAGATTTCAAGCTGTGGCTTGGTATCAATCTGCGCGTCATCAGAGAGCAGAAGGTTGCGGTTGGTCTGCTTTGCATCAGTCTTCTGCGCGTCTTTGTGGACAATGATGCGGCCATGAAAAACGCCGTGGCCTTGTCCGTTCAAAACGCCGTTATAAAACTGCCGGCTGGCGCAATGCGGAGCAGCATGCTCCACCAGCATGTAATTGTCCATGGTCTGGCCGCTGTTGACCATGAACAGACCGTTGATCAGGCACTCCGCTCCTTCGCCCGCCAGCACCGGATGCACATTGTTGCGCAGGATGGCCCCGCTCAGAAGCAATGAGTGGGTGGCGACGTTGCTGCTGCGCTCCTGCTGGATCCTCAGCGTGGAGACGTTGTATGTCTGGCGGCTTCCCGCACCAGCATGTAATGCGAAACCACGGCATTGGGTCCGGCCACCAGTTCAGTCACAGCATTGGAGAAAGCGGGACCATCGCCCAGTGAAACGTAGTCTTCCACCACGGTGGCTTCCGCGTTTTCATCCACCACAATCAGGTTTCTGGGATGGTCCATGGCAGGCGCGGAGCCTGGCGCCGAGACATAAAGAACGTAGATCGGCGTGCGCGCAACTGTGTTTTTTGAGACGTGCACATACACGCCATCTTCAATAAAGGCAGTGTTGAGCGCCGCGAACGAGTCGCGCTGAAAATTAAGATACTGTCCAAGATACTTTTCCACGGCGGCTGAGTCCGTGCTGATCTGCTGCGCCAGGCTGCTAACCTTCACGCCCTGGCCAAGGTTCGGGATCCTCGATAGCTCGGCCGAATAGCGGCCATTGACGAAGACCAGCAGACACTGAAATCCAGAAAGCCCCAACTTTTCCACTTCGCTGCCATCAATGCGCGTACGCGGAGCCATTTCAAACGGCGTCTGAGAGATGGGCGAGATATTGGTAAATCGCCAGTCTTCATCGTGCGTGGTGGGAAAGCCGGTTTCAGAAAAACGGGCAAAACCCTCCTGGCGCAGCGATTTCAGCCATCCCAACTGGGTGGCTGCGCCGCGACTGAAATGCTCAAAGAGTTCCAGATAGCGCTCAGGGGCTTGCGTGGCTGTAATTGTTTCGCTCATCATCTCCCCTTGATTACCTTCCGGAGCCCACGGGTTCAGCTTCTGTCCAGCTATAGCCCTTGTCTTCCAATTCCAGCGCCAGTTCAGGTCCGCCTGATTTCACGATCTTGCCGTTCACCAGACGTGGACAAAATCCGGCACAATGTAATTCAGCAATCGCTGATAGTGCGTGACCAGCACCATGGCACGATCCTTGCCGCGCATGGCATTCACGCCTTTGGACACGACTTTGAGAGCGTCAATATCCAGGCCGGAATCGGTTTCATCCAGAACGGCGAGCTTCGGCTCCAGCATGGCCATCTGCACAATCTCATTGCGCTTCTTCTCGCCGCCGGAAAAACCTTCATTCACCGGGCGATTGAGGAACTTCTCGTCCATTTCCAGAAGCGCATTCTTTCGCGCAGCAGCGGAAGGAAATCCATGGCGTCCAACTCTTCCTCACCGCGATACTTGCGAATGGCATTCAGCGCCGTGCGCAGAAAGTAAGCATTGCTGATGCCCGGAATTTCCACGGGATACTGGAAGGCGAGAAACAGTCCTTCACAGGCAGCTTCTTCCGGCTTCATCTCCAGCAGGTCTTTGCCGTTGAAAAGAATCTGGCCCTGGGTGATCTCATAGCTCTCGCGCCGCGCCAGCACGCCGCGCCAGGGTGCTTTTGCCGGAACCGTTCGGCCCCATGATGGAGTGCACCTCTCCGGCATTCACGGTGAGGTTGATCCCTTTGAGAATTTCATTGCCATTCACGCTGGCATGCAGATTTTTAATTTCGAGCAGACTCATCGTTTATCCAACACTCCCCTCAAGGCTGATACTGAGTAATTTCTGTGCTTCAACAGCAAATTCCATCGGCAGTTCGCGGAACACTGCCTTGCAGAATCCATTGATGATCATGGAAACCGCTTCTTCCTTGGTTATGCCGCGCTGTTGCAGATAAAAAATCTGGTCTTCACCGATCTTTGAAGTGGACGCCTCATGCTCCATGCGCGCGCTGGCGTTCTTCACTTCGATATACGGGAAGGTATGCGCGCCGCACTTATCGCCCACCAGCAGTGAATCGCACTGCGTGTAATTGCGGGCGCCGGTGGCGCCCTTCAGGATCTTCACCATGCCGCGGTATGTGTTCTGTCCGTGACCGGCGGAGATGCCTTTCGACACGATGGTGCTCTTTGTATTCTTGCCGATATGGATCATCTTGGTGCCGGTATCGGCCTGCTGATAATTGTTGGTGAGCGCCACGGAATAAAATTCGCCCACTGAATTCTCACCCTGCAAAATGCAGCTCGGATATTTCCAGGTGATGGCGGATCCGGTCTCTACCTGCGTCCATGAGATCTTTGAGTTCTTGCCGGCGCATTTGCCGCGCTTGGTGACGAAGTTGTAGATACCGCCCTTGCCTTCTTTGTCGCCCGGATACCAGTTCTGCACGGTCGAGTATTTGATGGTCGCATTGTCATGCGCGATCAGCTCAACCACGGCGGCGTGAAGCTGGTTCTCATCGCGAACCGGGGCGGTGCAGCCTTCCAGATAGCTGACATAAGCGCCTTCATCGGCGATGATCAGCGTGCGCTCAAATTGTCCCGTGTTCTGCGCATTGATGCGGAAATAAGTGGAAAGTTCCATGGGGCAACGTACGCCTTTGGGAACATAGACGAATGAGCCGTCACTGAAGACCGCCGAGTTCAATGCGGCAAAAAAATTGTCAGTGTACGGCACCACGGAACCGAGATACTTTTTCACCAGTTCGGGATGGTTTTTCACCGCTTCTGAGAAGGAGCAGAAAATCACGCCCGCCTCGGCAAGCTTGGCTTTGAAAGTGGTGGCCACGGACACGCTATCAAAGACAGCGTCCACAGCTACTCCGGCCAGCAACTTCTGCTCATGCAGAGGAATCCCCAGCTTGGCATAGGTGCTGAGAATTTCCGGATCCACCTCATCCAGGCTCTTCAGTTCTTTCTTCTGCTTGGGCGCGGAATAATAGGAGAGCGCCTGATAGTCAATGGGCGGATATTTCACGTTCGCCCAGGTCGGCTCGGCGTGCTTCTGTTCCAGGCCCGCCCAGTAGCGGTAGGCCTTGAGACGCCATTCCGTCATGAATTCCGGCTCGCCCTTCTTGAGCGATATGGCGCGAACAATCTCCTCATTCAGGCCATTGGGCAGGCGATCTTCTTCAATGGAAGTGATGAACCCCCACTTGTATTCCTGTTTAGTAAGGTCCTGTATCTGGTCTACTGTGCTCATCGCACTCCTTCAGCCATGGCTGGTTCAATGGAAATAATTTTGTCTTTCATGCGCCGATCGTGCTGCGGCATCTCATGATTCAGTTCCGCCAGCGTTACCCGCTCCAGCGCATCACGCAGGGCGTCACCAATGATCTGCGAATTGATCTTGATGGAGCACGAACGCTCCATCTCACACAGACCGGCGACCACGCTGCATTCGGTGAAACCAATGGGCCCTTCCAGGGCCAGAATAATGTCTGCCACGGAGATGTTTGTGGCCGGGCGCGCCAGGTTGTAACCGCCGTTGACTCCGCGATGCGAGGTCAAAAGCCCATGCTCAGACAATTGCCGCATCAACTTGCCTACTGTGGGCAACGGAAGATGGGTGTCCAGGGCGAGGCTGCGCGCCGTGTGCGGCGTGTCCTCGGCACTGCGGGCGACGTGCGCCATCAGCACAATTCCGTAGTCGGTCAGCTTGTTGAGTCGAAACATGATCTCTGGCTCCGCCAGCCCCGGACATCAGCGGGAGCTGGATACAATACCAATCAAGTATTATTTTAGGCTTCAGTCTGGAAGAATACAAGACCGGGACGGTATGGATTGTTCACCGAAAAGTAGAACCTTACCGCTGATGACACAGATCACACTGATTCTCACTGATAAAGCCTGCCTTCCAATTTCCTGATTACCCGACTGCGCTCCCCAAGGGCACCCTGCCCCCCATCCCAAGATCTAAAGGACTTAACGGAAACATCCCAAGCGAGGCTTATGCGAGTGAGGTGCACCCTTGGAGTGAGACAGAAAGTTCATCCCAGTTATGTGTTTTTGATGGGTGAACCCCTGGAGTGAGACAGTCGATAGTGTCATAGTGCAGGCTCGATGTTCTCCAGCAGGGGGTTGGGGTTCGGGGAAGGGGACGGCGTTTGAGTCCCCGTCCCCGATCCCAGTAATGTATTAGCCTGTCCAAAGGTGTACGTTACCGTTGCCAGCTTCAGACTTTGGTCCTGGCTCTGCGCTCGCTCAAACTCTTCCGGAGTACGATACCCCAGCGCCGAGTGCAGCCGTTTTCTGTTGTAGTACTGTTCCATGAACTCTTCCAGGTTTTCCCGCAGATGTTCCAGATCGCGATACGCGCTGGCGTAAATCTCTTCCCGTTTCAGCGTCTGCATGAACCGCTCGCAGCGCGCATTGTCATACGGATTCCCCGGCCGACTCATGCTCGCCACCATCTGGTGTTCCTCCAGCAACGCTACATACGCGCGACTCGCGTACTGCGCTCCGCGGTCCGAGTGATGCACCACTCCCGGCGAGGGCTGCCGCTGAGCAATCGCCTTCTCCAGCGCCCTGATCGCCAAACCGCTGCTCAGACTCCGGCTCAACTCCCAGCCCAGCAGCTTGCGTGAGTACGCGTCCAGCACCACCGCCAGAAACACAAACTCGCCCCATACCTGGATGTAGGTGATGTCCGCCACCCATAGCTGATTGACTCCCGTCAGTTTCATGCGCCGAGCCAGGTTTAACGCTATCTCCAGCGTGTGATTGGAGTCTGTGGTCATTACAAACTGCTTCCGTTGCAGCGCCAGCAGATTGTCTTCCCTCATCAGCCGCAACACCCGCTTGTGATTCACCACCATCCCCAGCTTCTGGTTCAGCTCAAACCATACCCGGCGGTAGCCGTATCGTCGTCGATGCTCCACCACGATCTTCTGCATCGCCGATCGCACCAGCATCTCTTCTTCCACCGGACAATGTTCAGCATAGTTGCGGTAGTACCCTGCTCGACTCACCGCCGCCACCTGGCACATCTTCTCCACACTCAACCCACACCGGCTTTTACTCTCTCCACTCTCACTGCCCTGCACAGGCATTACTTCCCGGATCTGGTCGTAGACCCCGGCTCGCCACCGCTTTCGCTCTGCCGGCGTCGTGCCTCGACCTTGTGCAAGGCACCCCGCAAAAAATCCACTACCAGCACCTTCTCCGCCAAGGCCTTCTTCAGATGTTCCACCTCTTTGGCCAGTGCCTTCTCCCGCCGCCGCCCCGGTATGTCCAGTTCCGGCGCTAACCTCTCCCGCCAGCGCAATAGCCCCCGCCGGTCCACTCCCAACTCCGCCGCCACCGTCCCCAGCTTCTCTCCAGCCTTCAGCCTCTCCACCGCCGCTTCCCAGAACTCCAAAGCTTTCTGCTTTGCTCCTCTTACATTCGCCACTCCCAGCTCCTTTCCTGTTTGCTGGGGATATTATCTCTGTCTCACTTTTGGGGTGCAGCACATAGCGCAGCCGCCCTCGGCTGCGGGCTCCGGCTTTCGCTAGCAGCTAGGAGCTAGAAGCTAGCAGCTGGTCTACTCTCCGTCAATTAATCTAAAGTTTAAAAAATTCCCGTGGGTCCCCCACGTGCGTTTAAAGTACAAGGCTGACAATCATCAGCAGCAAGGAGCAATCCATGGGCGCAAACTTCTCCAACAAAGTCGCACTCATCACCGGCGGAACCGGCGGGCTCGGGCGCTCAGTGACTTTGGCGTTTCTGCACGAGGGAGCCTCAGTGATCGCCACATATATAAGGGAAGATGAAGCGGCTTCCCTGCGCGCAGCAGTGGGAGACAATCAGAAACTTGAACTGCTTCCCCTCAATGCCACGGACGAGGCCGCCACTCAAGCCCTTGTGGACGGGATCACCGCCCGGCACGGCCACCTTGATTTTGTGGTGAATACGATTGGCGGCTATGCCGGCGGAAAACCGCTGTGGCAGACTGACAGCAAGACGTACCACCTGATGATCGACTTGAACCTGAACGCCGGTTACGCGGTGGCCAAAGCGGCTGCCTCGGCCATGCTGAAGCAAAAAAGCGGCTCCATCATAAACATTGCAGCCAAAGCGGCGCTTGACCACGCGGCCGGAGCGTCTGCCTATGCTGCTTCGAAAGCCGCTTCACTCGCGCTTTTCGATTGTCTTGCCCAGGATTTGAAAGGGTCAGGCGTTCGGGTGAACTCAATTCTTCCCAGCATCATTGATACTGAGGCCAACCGCAAAGCTATGCCTGGCGCGGACTTTGCCATGTGGCCCAAGCCGGAAGATATTGCGAAAGTAATCCTGTATCTATGCGGTCCGGATGCCGGCGTAATTCACGGCGCCGCTATTCCGGTCTATGGCCAAACCTGAGTTTCCAGAAATGCTTTTAGCTCGCTTTTAACTTTCCATGGTTAATCTGAGGTAAAGAAATGTTGCGGAGAGTTAACACCGTAAACTTCGGCGTCTCCGCTGCTAGAATAATCGCAGCCGGCTGAATCCCTTTCGCGGTTTTCAGAGTCAAAATCAACAGTTGTTCTTAACGATGGTGGGATGACGCTGACGCGTTCTCTATGCTTTTTTCTGAGAGCAGCGCCGGATCAGGGATTTCGTAAAGGGACCGGCCCGACAGGCAATCCAAACCGAGGGAACTCCAAAAGATGTGGATCGTTCGACTGGCACTCCAGCGCCCTTACACATTCATTGTGATGGCGCTTCTGATTCTGATTCTGAGTCCCATTGTCATCCTGCGTACGCCTGTCGACATCCTGCCTGAAATCAACATCCCTGTCATCAGTATCATCTGGCAATACGCCGGCCTGTCTCCGCAGGAGATGAATGACCGGATTGTCAGCAACACGGAACGCGGCCTGACCACCCTGGTCAATGACATTGAGCATATTGAAACCCAGTCCATGGACGGGCGCGCTATCACCAAAGTATTCTTCCAGCCCGGCGCCAACCTTCAAACAGCTCTTTCCCAGGTAACGGCGATCTCACAGACTTCAGTCCGCTCGCTACCACCCGGCACCACGCCACCGCTCATCATTGTTTATTCGGCATCCAGCGTGCCGATTATGCAGGTTGGCATCAGCAGCAAGAGCCTGCCAGAACAGGCGCTGAATGATCTTTCGGTAAATTTTGTGCGCCCGCGCATGGTCACCGTTCCCGGCGCCGCCATTCCTTATCCCTATGGCGGCAAGCAGCGGGTTGTGGCCGTGGACCTGAACACTTCGGCCATGCAGGCCAAGGGGTTAACGCCGGTGGACGTGGTAAACGCCATTAACGCGCAAAACCTTATTCTTCCTTCCGGCACGGCCAAAATCGGCTCACTGCAATACCAAGTGGAAATGAACGGCAGCCCGGATACGATTGCCGAAATCAACAGCCTTCCGATCAAGACCCAGAACGGCGCTACCACCTACATCCGCGACATAGCTAACGTGCGTGACGGTTTCTCTCCGCAGACCAACATTGTCCGGCAGAACGGCATCCGCGGCACTCTGATTACCGTAATGCGCAACGGTGGCGCGTCAACGCTGGACATTGTTGACAACATGAAGGCGACACTGAAAAAAGCAGCCGCCTCGCTGCCGGAAGATCTGGTGCTGAAACCTTTATTTGATCAGTCGCTCTTTGTGCGAGCGTCAATTCAAGGCGTGGTCAAGGAGGCTCTCACGGCGGCATGCCTCACTGCTGCCATGATCCTGCTGTTTCTGGGCAACTGGCGCAGCACGCTGATCATTGCCATTTCCATTCCACTTTCCATCCTGTGCTCCGTGATCGTGATGAGCGCTCTTGGCCAGAGCATGAACATCATGACGCTGGGAGGCTTGGCGCTTGCCGTGGGCATATTGGTTGACGATGCCACCGTCGAAATCGAAAACATCGATCGCAACCTGGCCATGGGCAAGGAGCTGAAACAGGCCATTCTGGACGGCGCTTCACAAATCGCAGTCCCGGCATTTGTTTCCACCATTTGTATCTGCATCGTGTTTGTTCCCATGTTCTTCCTCACCGGCGTGGCCAAGTTCCTGTTTGTGCCGCTGGCTGAGGCTGTTGTATTCGCCATGCTCGCCTCGTACCTGCTCTCGCGAACGCTGGTACCCACGCTGGTCATGTATCTGCTGAAGAACCATGAACACGAGGACAAATTCATTGTGGGTACGGGAATCTTTGCCCCGTTGAAGCGATTGCAGATCGGATTTGAGCGGCGGTTTGAAAGCCTGCGCGATTCTTACTACCGCATGCTCAATTCCGCCGTGGAGCACCGGCGCTTGTTCATCAGTTGTTTCCTGGCGTTCTGCATTCTGTCTCTGGGGCTGGTCTTTTTTCTGGGGCAGGATTTCTTTCCTTCCGTGGATGCGGGCACATTCCGCATGCACATCCGCGCCCGCGCCGGGCTTCGCATTGAGGAAACGGCCCGCCTCTGCGACCAGATTGAGAACGTGATCCGCGGCAAGATCCCGCAGCGCGAACTGGTGACGATTCTGGATAACATCGGGCTTCCTTACAGCTCCATCAATAATACTTACAGCACCGCGGGCAGCATCGGGACCTCTGACGCGGAGATTCTGGTGTCACTCAATCAGGAGAAACATCGTCCCACGGCGGAATACGTAAAGGAACTTCGCGAGGACCTGCCGAAGATGTTCCCGAGCGTGGAATTCTTCTTCCAGCCCGCGGATATTGTCAGCCAGATTCTTAATTTCGGGCTTCCTTCGCCCATTGATATCCAGGTGGTCGGCAAGAACGCTAACCAGAATTATCAGATTGCCCAGTCACTGGCGAACCAGATGCGCCATGTGCCGGGTGCGGCAGACGTTCATGTGCAGCAACTCATGAACAGCCCCGCCCTGCAATTAAATGTTGATCGCACGCGCGCGCAACAGGTGGGCCTGCAGCAGCGCGACGTTGCCCAAAACCTTCTGGTATCTCTGAGCGGCAGCTTCCAGACGGCGCCCACATTCTGGCTGAACAAAGAGAATGGCGTCACCTACAACGTTACGGTGCAAACGCCGGAGTATCGCGTGGATTCCCTGCAGGCCCTGATGAACACGCCGGTGAATGCACCCGGAGCGCCGGCGCCTCAGGTGCTGGCCAATCTTGCCAGCGTAAAACCGGCCGTAACGCCCGCCTTGGTTTCTCACTATGACATCCAACCTGTGATGGATGTTTACGCCAGCATTCAGGGTCGCGATCTTGGAGGCGTGGCGCGTGATACGCGCAAGATCCTGGCCGAGGCGGAGAAGCACCTGCCCAGGGGCACTGAAATTATCATGCGCGGACAGGTGGAAACGATGACCAGCTCGTTCATGGGATTGGGGATCGGCCTGGTGATGTCGATTGTGCTGGTTTATCTGCTGATTGTGGTGAACTTTCAATCCTGGCTGGATCCTTTCATCATCATCACAGCGCTCCCCGGAGCACTGGCCGGGATCTGCTGGATGCTGCTGCTCACGCATACCACATTGAATGTGCCATCACTCACGGGTTCAGTGATGTGCATGGGAGTGGCCACGGCCAATAGTATTCTGGTGATCTCTTTTGCCCGTGAGAAGATGGCGGAAGGCATGAACTCAGTGGAAGCCGCCATGGAAGCGGGCTATACGCGTATGCGTCCCGTGGTGATGACGGCGCTGGCGATGATGATTGGCATGGTGCCGATGGCGCTGGGATTGGGTGAAGGCGGCGAACAGAACGCCCCGCTGGGCCGGGCCGTAATTGGCGGCTTGCTCTTTGCCACTGTGGCTACGTTGTTTTTTGTTCCGGTAATCTTCAGCATCATGCACCGGCACACACGTCCGGTATTGCCGGAAATACTACATGTTGAACAGAACGTCTAAATGTAAATGAAGAGTAGTTCAGGGCGATTCAGGGGTTGGTAGAGGAAATTCAGAGGAATATGACTCAGCTTACGCAAAAGCAGCCGGTTGAAACACCATCAGGCAAAAGCACAGCGGGAACGCCGCCGCGCGATGGATCGTCCGCCGGTTCTCGTCTGGTTGTTATCATACTTATTGTCCTTTTGGCAGGCGGAGCGCTGGCTGTTCTCCGCAGGTTTTCCGAACGCAAAGCTTTGGCGAAGGAAACCGAACGGCTGGCGGTTCCCACCGTCAGCGTACTCAAGCCAGCGGCTGAGCCTGGCAATGAAGAATTGACGCTGCCCGCACAGTTGCAGGCCTATGTGGAATCGGCGATCTACTCGCGCACCAACGGCTATCTGGTGCGCTGGTACAAAGATATCGGCAGCAAAGTGAACAAGGGAGAATTGCTGGCGGAGATTGACACCCCGGAAGTGGACCAGGAACTCTCCCAGGCCAAAGCGGCTCGCCAGCAGATCCAGGCGCAACTTGAGCTGGCAAAAAGTTCAGCCGAACGCTGGATCAATCTGCGCAAGACAGACTCCGTCTCTCAACAGGAAGCTGACCAGCAAACCAGCGCTTACACCCAGGCGCGCGCGAATATTGCTGCCGCTGATGCCAACGTAAGGCGACTGGAGCAGCTTGAATCTTTTAAGCACATTTACGCGCCGTTCTCAGGCGTGCTGACCAAACGCAATGTGGATACCGGCGCGCTGATCAATGCCGGCAGCGCGGGACAGGGTCGCGAACTTTTTGATATCGCCCAGGTTGATCCACTGCGCGTTTACGTGAGTGTTCCACAGGCCAATGCTCCTTCCATCAAAAAAGGCATGCCGGCCTACATAGAACTGAGCGAATATCCGGGCAAAAAATTTACTGGCAAAGTCATCCGCACAGCGGATGTAATTGACCCGGCGACTCGCACCTTGTACACGGAAATTGATGTTCCCAATCCTGACGGTCGTCTCATGCCCGGTTCTTACGCGCAGGTCCACTTTGCCGTTCCTGTACAGACCGTCCGCATGTCAGTGCCGGTGAATGCTCTTCTGTTCCGCGCCGAAGGCCCGCGCATCGCCGTGGTGGAATCGGATAACAAGGTCCATCTCAAGCCCATCACCATCGGTCGTGACTTTGGCACGCGCGTGGAGATCCTGAACGGCATTGATGGTAACGATCAGATCGTGGTGAATCCTGCTGACTCGCTTCAGGAAGGCCAGGCGGTGAACATTCGTAGTGGAGGGCCGGAACACCCGTGATAAAAAGAGTTTCCGGAGTTCCGCTTGTCCTTTGCCTTTTAATATTGTCCGCATGTAAGGTCGGTCCTAACTATCACCGGCCGGATGCTCCACTTGCCAATGCGTGGAAAGAGCAGGCACCGTGGCGCACCGCCAATCCGCAAGACTCAATCCCCAAAGGCGCATGGTGGACGATCTTTGGCGATGATGAGTTAAGCCGCTACGAAGCCAGCTCAATCAAAGCCAATCAGACGATTGAAGTGGCGCGTAACCAGCTTGAACAGGCACGGGCCTCAGCACGAATCACGCAAGCCGGTTTATTACCGCAAATTGCCGCCGGATTTACGGCCCAGCGCGCACGCACCTCTGCCAATCAGCCCACTGTAAGCGGGAACCCTCTGACCGGCGCAATCACGCAGAACACGTTCACCATCCCGTTCAACGTAAGCTGGGAAACCGATGCGTTTGGCGGGCTCCGGCGCAGTGCCGAGTCATCGAATGCGCTCTATCAATCGTCGGCTGCGGCGCTGGAAAATGTCCGGCTGGTAGTGACCTCTGATCTGGCGGTTGATTATTTCAGCTTGCGCGAACTTGACGCCGAGATCGCGGTAGTAAATTCCGCCGTGGAATACCAGGACAAAGCGCTGCAACTGGTACAGAATCGCCATGCAGGCGGCGTGGCTTCCGGATTGGATGTGGCCCAGCAGGAAACGCAGCTCAATTCCACTAAAACACAGGCGCGTTTACTGCTCCGCCAACGTGCGCAGTTCGAACACGCCATTGCCGCGCTGGTTGGAGTTCCAGCTTCGTCATTCTCCATTGCTGCCCGGCCTCTGAATGTTGTTCCGCCTGCGGTCCCTCTCGGCGTACCCTCTGACGTGCTGGAGCGTCGCCCCGACGTGGCGCAATCAGAGCGACAGATGGCTGCCCAGAATGCCCAGATCGGCGTCGCCCGCAGCGCATACTTCCCGAGCATCGGCCTGTCTGGCGGCACCGGCTTTGATAGTCGCAGCATCACCAGCCTGGTGAGCTCACCCAGCGTCTTCTGGGCGCTTGGAGCCAACGTGGCCGAAGCCGTCCTGAGTGGCGGACGCCGCAAAGCCCAGGTTGATTTCGCTACATCGGCGTATGGCGCGTCCGTGGCGGGCTATCGCCAGAGCGTCCTGAACGCGTTTCAGGAAGTGGAAGATGGCATCTCCGGACTGAACGTGCTCTCACAAGCCGCGGAGAGCCAGCAGCTTGCGGTGGATGCCGCGCAACGCGCGCTGAAGATTGCCAATGATCGTTACGTGGGCGGGCTGGTTACATACCTTGACGTTGTTACCGCGGAGCAGATCCTTCTGGATAATCAGCGTCTGGCAACGCAAATCCTCGGCCAGCGGCTGGTCACGTCAGTTTCTCTGGTGAAAGCGCTGGGCGGCGGCTGGGACGCCGCAAGCCTTCAGGCCATCCATGTTAATCCTACCCTGAAGCAGGCGCTCGAGCCCTAAATGAAGCGCTCTCCAGGCAAGATAGTACGCCAGCGCACATTGAGCCGCGGCATGGCACAATAGTTCCGTGACTATAAGTAAGCAATCTCCTTTTTCGCTGGCTACCTGGGGCGAGCTGATTGACACCGCTTACCGGCGCATTCAACCGCTCATCACCAAAACGCCGGTTGAAGACGTGAGCGCAACATTCCCCGGCGGCCAGGCAAGAGTTCTCTTTAAAATGGAGAACCTGCAACAGACTGGATCGTTCAAGCTTCGCGGCGCCACCAACAAAATCAAATCGCTCACTCCAGTGGCGGCCCAGCGTGGAGTGATTGCAGCGTCCAATGGAAATCACGGCATGGCCGTGGCTGAAGCCGCTCGTATTGCCGGCATTCAGGCTGAGGTTTACGTTTCAGAACATGTAGCGGAAGCCAAGGCCACCCGCATTCAGGAACTGGGAGCAACCATCCGCCGCCATGGGACGGATCCGCTTGATGCGGAGCTGGCCGCGCGCTTGGCTGCCGAAAGCTCCGGTAAGCCCTTCATCTCTCCATACAACGATGCCGAAGTCATCGCCGGCCAGGGCACGGTGGCATTCGAGTGTGTGCGCCAGACAGGACAAATTGATGCCATCTTTGTAACCGTGGGCGGCGGCGGACTGATTTCCGGAATCGGAGCGTACATGAAATACGCATCGCCCATGACCGAAGTTGTGGGATGCTGGCCCGCGAATTCGCCCGTGCTTTATGAATCCATGAAGGCAGGGCAGATCCTTGCTGTTCCAGAGCAGCCAACAGTTTCAGAAAGCACGGCCGGAGGTCTGGAACAGAAATCCATCACTCTTGATATCTGCCGCAACGTTATCGACCGGTCCGTGCTGGTGACCGAAGATGAGATTATGGCTGCCATGCGCCGCGTGCGTGATGTAAACGGCTGGGAGATTGAAGGCGCGGCCGGTGTGGCCGTGGCGGCATTTGAAAAAGAGATCCAGCGTTATGCCGGCAGGAATGTTGTGATTGTGATTTGCGGCGGCAACATATCACCCAAAGTTAAATCCGCACTGGATGCGGCTTAACCAAATATGGCTGAGAGAATAGTTGGTACGGCTGTCAGCCCTGCTACCAACATTGCTCACTCTATTTTCGCTTCTTCTTTCTTTCTCTCGTCTGATTTCGGCCTCTCCGCAGGAGGCGCGCCCAAATCCTCCAGTGTGTCCGCTTTGTATCCTGCCCTTGCCACCTCGTCAATGTGGCCTTCAATATGTTGCTGCAGCTTCACCATCTCTTCTCCGCCGGTAACTTCATCGAGAGCGTGATTGAGCAGTGCCGGAAGTGATGTGAACCATAGAAAGCGCTCAAAATGTTCCTGCACCACGTAGCTGGTTCCTTCGTGCTCATGAACGCCAATGGCCCATGCAATATCAGGATCGCGCAACCAGCTCAGCGTTTGCCATGCGCTCACGCTCCTCACAAAGCATGCGCGCAAACGCGCCGCTGCCCGCCAGCATTCCTCGTCTTTCCATCCACATGCTCGGAATACTTCCGCCAGCGGTTCCCGCAAACGCAAACCGTCAAACAGGCGTACAGCAGTCCGCTCCCGCAGCGGATCTCCATAGATGTCCGCCATTGCATCCACAGCGCACCATCCCAGAATGGTGGCCCAGATTGCAGGCGCGTTAGGATCTTTTCCGCTGTAAACGGGAATTACACATTCGGCGGTATGCGACCAGATGATGCCCGCCTGCTCGCTCGCGGTTTTCAGGCTGAACGCGGCTTCAATCCGCTGCATGAATTTCTTGATTGCGATTTCCGGATGCAACCGCCATTGTTGCGGCACGGCCAGACCGGCGGACTCTCCAGCACGGCTCGAAATATAATTTTGTTCTTCCTTGAGTAATGCCTCTATTCGCGAGCCAAGCACGGCGAACAACTCATCCAGTGCCAGTGACCTTGCGTGCCCCTCTGCTTGTTGCGACCACTTGGCCAGTGATCCCGCAAATTCCACGTTTACAACCGCCTTCAACGCCTCATGCAGAGGACGCAGTTGCAACGCGCGCAACGCATCATCCAGACTGGGAACTCCCTGCCCGCGGAGCGAATCGCATAGCTGGCCCCAGGGATGCGTGGCATCTTCATGCAGATCTCGCCACTCAACAAAAACATGGCACTGGTAGGCATGCAGTTCCAGCCGCAAACCGCGCTCCGCTATCTCGGCCGAGCGATGCAGAAATTCCAGGCCGCTGGCAGCATCACGGCACGCAGCGAACCTTGCGTGGTCATGCGACAAAGCAAACGTTTCGCCCAGCGTACGCTGGCGGATATGCTTGGACCCGTCAGGATTCTTTTCGGCATAAGCGCACGATAGCCGGATCCATCCACTGGTGGATGCGTAGCGATTGTTGAAGACCACCAGCGCGCGCTGGTCGCCGCTGCGATTGGAATAGGCAAAAACATCTTCATTCACTGAGCCCTGGTCGGTGAACAGGTCATACAGCAGGAAATCTTTCACTTCGGCAAAAAGATATCTGCGGTGCAGCAGCGGAGAAATCTGCCGCTCATGCCGCGCCACCAGCCAGCTATCGGGCTCCTCATCATGATACGAACGCCGGTACTCCATGCCATAGCGCTCGGTATAGCCTTCAATCTGGCCGTGGCCGAACATGGGCAGTCCCGGCAGCGTGGACATCAGCGTACACACGCCGAAATATTTATCGCCTTTGCCGAACTGGTCCACCGCCGTGCGCTCGTCCGGATTGTTCATGAAATTCACATAGCGCTTGAGCACGTCAGGATCAAAGCTGAGAGTGTTCTTGATCACGCTGCGGTAGTTGGCGTTCTCTTCATCGCGCATCATGTTCATGAAGGCGCTGTTGTACACGCGATGCATGCCCAGCGTGCGCACAAAATAGCCTTCCATCAGCCAGAAAGCTTCCGCCAGCAAAAGCGTGTTCGGGGCTTCCACCGCCACTCGGTCCACCACCTCACGCCAGAACTCCACCGGCATGGCCGCATCAAACTCAGCTTTGGTCAGGCCATGCTCAGCGCGAGATGGTATTCCGCCGCCGGTTCCAGGTTCAGGAAACCAGAGGCGCTGGTAATGCTTTTTAGCCAGAGTCATGGCCGCATCAAAACGGATGATGGGAAACATCCGCGCCACATGAAGGATGGTCTGAATCACGCCTTCCCTCACCTCGGCTTTCAGATAGTTGAGCTGCGCCGTGTCATTCCAGGGAAAGCTGGTGCCGTCATTGCCGTGATAGATAAAGCGCGTATCGCCTGACCAGCGATCACGCCGGCGAAAAACCACCGCCGCGTCTGAACGGTCATAATAATGATCTTCAATCTTGATCTCCACGCGATCATCGCTGGAAACGTCCGGGCCATTAAAGCTGTAAGCCGGATACGGACTGTATGGCAGTGACAGAAACCAGTCAGGATGCTCGATCACCCATCGCGAATCAATGCCCATATGGTTCGGCACCATGTCACTGGCCAGGCGAATGCCACGATGCCATGCACGGTCGCGAAGATTGTTATAAGCAGCTTCCCCGCCAAGATCGTTCGCAATGACGTAGTCATAAAGCGAATAGGCCGAGGCAGCCGCTTCAGGATTGCCGCACATCTGCTTGATTCGCTGTGAAGCTCGGCTGCGCTCCCATAATCCAATCAGCCACAATCCATTGAATCCGCGGCGCGCCAGCAGGTCCAACTCTTCGTCCGGTACCTGGTCCAGCCGATCAACAGGACGCTTGTAAGCCTTTGCCAGTTGGTGCAGCCAGACGTAAACGCTCTTGGCCATCATGACCGTGCGCGGCATCCAATCCTGGTCCGGACTGAACTGCTCGTGCTCGCTTTCCGTGCGCGCAAAAGAAGGAATGGCCTCGGCGCTGGAGTCACCACCGGCCTGCACACCACCGCGCCGCCGTTGCTGGTCGGGCGGATGAAAACGCATCCACACCGCCATCTCTTCTTCCTTGAGCACCGCCATGGCGGTAAGCATCTTGCGGAAAAGATCACCCAGCAGCGGAGTCCATTCCTGGCGAATGAAAGCGAGTTGGCCTTCCAGCGAATCGGGACTTTGAGCGCCGGCGCCCGCAGCAGATCAATCAAGTTCTGATTGCGCGGACCAAAACCGGGACGACTTCCGAAGTATTCCGGCAATGCAACCGTAACCTGGGCGTATCCGGTGTCACGCGCAAGTGAAGAATCGTCAAACAGTTCCTTGAATGGCTGAAACGCGGGATTGATATTGGCCAGCCAGAGCAGCAGCATCTCTTCCAGCGCAATGACGCGATTGGGAACGGCCTCGGTTGATTGCTGCAACCATTCACTCGCGGTCAGCTTACCGCGATAGACATTTACAGTCGGGAAAGCGATCGGCAAATGCCAGCAGAGTTTTTTCCAGTCCATCTGCGCCCAGCCGTGCCGAAAGAAAGCTCAATGCATCCTGCATGCATTGCGGGTCCCTCTGGCGATACTGCGCGATCAGCGCATGCAACGCCTCATCTATCAGCGCCATGGCATTCAGCGCCGCCGGACTGACGGTTGACTCAGGATTGCGGTCCGCACCCGGGGCTTCATTGACCCGGGCTTCATTCATACGATGGGCAAATTCGCGGCTGGCCTGCAGGTCAGCAAAGACAACGTTGCCGCTCAGGGAAAACAGCGAGTCATCGAATTTGTAGCGGTCGCGAGCTGACCGGGACACATGGAACTCGAACACAGCTCTCCCCTTTTTACCGTCAGTAATACTACCAATTACTTAGAAGCATAGGGTGTGATGCAAGACAGAGGCTTTTTTCTGTCGGGGTAGTGAGCAGTCCATGAAAGGCGCAAGGTGCAATGAACGCGGCTTTTTACGATTTGCGGCAATCAGCCCTGAAAGTCTGCCCTTTCGCATCGAACCCCAGACCATAACGCCGAGGCCGGGTTGCGCGCCGAGGCGGCAGCAACAAGGCGTTTCCATCTCATTTGTCAGAGGATTTCGAAGCGGTGTGGAGCGAAGCGACAGGAATAAGGGCAGGTTTTGAGCTAAACCGTGTAGCTTGTTATAATTCATGAGTTTCACACAAGAAGATTTCCTTCCAGGTCTCACGGAATTTCGCGTGCGGCAAAATAATAATGGCCAGGTAGCTCAGTCGGTAGAGCGCAGCCCTGAAAAGGCTGGCGTCGGCGGTTCGATTCCGTCCCTGGCCACCATAAATTTCAATCCATCCAAAACTTGAATCTGACAATCCATCCAAAACTTGTTGCGCCCCGGGGTGAGCGAGGCTGAGCCAAGCCCATCGCGTGGCATTCGCCAGCCGGCGTAGCTCTGCAGCAGGAAATTTCACATCATACGATTCTAGTGAATCGAGCTACGCTGCCCAACTTCAAACTGCTCAACTTCAAAAAGAAGAAGGCCCAATATTCGGAGCTCTGGCAACGTGAATTGCTCAGTCATGCTCCTGAGTACGCTGCCGAGTTTGCGGGCACTGCCTTCCTGATGTTCGCTGTGATCGGAGCGGTGGCCTGGATGTTTGCGCCTGGCTCGCCCCTGGTCCACTGGATTCCGTCTGACTCCCCTGCGGCTCTTTCTCACTGGCTTGGTGCTGGGCGGAACCGGAAGTCTGGTGGCCATCAGTCCTCTGGGGCGGATCTCCGGTGCTCATCTGAATCCAGCAATGTCGCTGGGCTTTTTTATGGCCGGCACTATGCAATTCCATGACCTCATCGGATACATTGCCGCCCAACTGTCCGGGGCCTCACTCGGCGCCTGGATAGCGCAGGCGGTATTTGGCACTTTCGGGAAGATGGTGCACGAAGCCCTCAATCAACCTGGCAAGACCGCCACCACGTTCCTGTCCATCATTGCAGAGGCGGCTGCAACGTTCGCCCTGGCCGCAGTCGTATTCGCGATGTTGAGCCGGCGGTCCCTCATGCGATGGACACCATTGGCGCTCGTGGGAGTGGTAGGCATTATTGTGTGGCTGGATGGAAATTTTTCCGGCGCCAGCCTGAATCCGGCCCGCAGCTTCGGCCCGGCAGTTGTGACCGGGGACTGGCATCAGTACTGGATTTACATCCTGGGGCCGTGCAGCGGTTCCGTTCTGGCCGCTCTCATCCATCGTTTCGCCACGCCGCTCGAAGCGTTGACCGGCAAGTTGTTCCATGACGTCCGCTACCGGTCGATCTTCAAGGGAAAAGCCGATCATCAATCGAATGACTCTTTGCGGCGCCGGACAGCGGCCCCGCCGGAATCCCGTCCCGCGATATTTGACCATGCCAATCGCGCCAATCATCAATGACCAGTAACTATTGCCGCGGCATCCCACCCGATGGCAGCGGCCATGCATCACAACCTATATCGGGGCACGATATGTCACTTGATCCTTCCGCTGCCATCATCCCGCGCAGCGTAGCTCGAGCCATTGTCATTAAAGATGAAGAGATTTTCTTTCTCGCGGAGCATGACGGAGGTGTTCCTCCCGGCAATCAGGATGGCTTCGGCCTGTACTACCATGATTGCCGGTATCTGAACGGATACGAGCTACGGATTGCCGGAACTTCTCCCAATGCGTTGGGCTCCACGGCGGAACGCGGGGGTATAGCGCAGTTCGAACTCACGAATCAGAAACTTCAGCTCCATCCTGGACAGTTCATCCCGGAGCAGACATTCGGGATCACTCTCCAACGCGTGATTGACAGTGCTGAATGCGCGGTACATGACCGGCTGACCGTCCACAACTATAGCCTGAGTAAGCACCAACTGCCGCTCTCGTTAAAGTTCAACTCTGATTTTGAAGATGTATTCGAGATTCGCGGCATTAACGCCAAGACAGTTGGCCACAAAGATCCCGCTGAATGGAAGGACGGGGTCCTCGTCTTGAGTTATCGCGGCGCGGATAAGGTGCACCGGCAATTGGAGATACACCTGGATCCAAAGCCAGACAAAGTCTCGACTTCTGATGCGCATTCGAAAGCGCATTCGGCATTCGGGCGCGGGTTCGGGCGCGGAATTCAAAATTGACATTGCTCCGGGAGAGAAGACTGAGATTAACCTCTCTTTCCGCATCATTGAAACTAAAGAGCAGGCTCCCAAAACGAAGCATCATGTTTCTGATCAGCGTCCCGTAGCGGCAGCCCTTGATCGCCGCTCAGAAGATTGGCTGAGTAAATATGCATCTGTAACCAGCAATTCTCGTTTGCTGAATGAAGTGATGCGTCGCTCTCTGCTGGACCTGCTGGTGCTCAGAAGCTCTCTGGATAATCTGGCTTTTGTCTCGGCCGGCCTGCCCTGGTATGGCGCGCTCTTTGGCCGCGACAGCATTATCGCGGCACTGGAAACCCTGGCTTACGATTCCGAAATTGCGGCGCAAACAATCCGTCTGCTGGCCAGGTATCAGGGCACAAAAACGGACGAATGGCGGGACGAGCAGCCGGGAAAGATTCTTCATGAACTGCGGCGGGGCGAACTCGCCAACTTGAATGAAATTCCGCAGACCCCATATTACGGCGCGGTAGATTCCACGCCGCTGTTTCTGATTCTGATTGGCGAACACGCAAACTGGACCGGCGATCTCAGCTTGTTCAACGATCTTCGCCAGAATGTTGAGCGCGCACTTCACTGGATCGATGATTACGGAGACGAAGGGAAAAACGGCTATTTGTCTTATGCAAGTAAATCCAGCAAAGGGTTAGGCAATCAGGGATGGAAAGACTCCGGCGATTCCATTATGAATGCCGACGGCTCGCTGGCCACGCCTCCCATCGCACTGGTGGAGGTACAGGGATACGTTTACAGGGCAAAGCTGCTCATGGCTGAACTGTATGCTCGCTCGGGAGATCAGCCCACGGCATCTCGATTGCGAAAAGAAGCCGAGGATCTGAAGAAGCGCTTCAATCACGATTTCTGGGTTGAAGAGCAAGACTTCTATGCCATCGCGCTCCAGAAAGAGCAACCGTCCCGCGGCGGTAATCAGTTCCAACCCAGGGCAGGCGCTCTGGACCGGCATCATTGATGATTCGCGAGGGGCCGCGGTGGTTCATCGCCTCACCGCGGAAGATATGTTCAGCGGATGGGGCGTGAGGACGCTCTCCAGCCGCGAAAAGCGCGCCAATCCGATCGGATATCACCTCGGAACCGTGTGGCCGCATGACAATTCGATCATTGCTTCGGGTTTTCGGCGTTACGGTTTTGATGCCGAAGCGGTACAGGTGCTGGAAGGAATAGTGCAGGCCGCCAGTTACTTTGAGCACTATCGCCTGCCGGAGGTCTTTGCCGGCTTCTCGCACCAGCAGTTTGCCGTTCCAATGCGCTATCCGGTGGCGTGCCATCCCCAGGCTTGGGCTGCTGGATCAGTGCCCTTCTTGCTGACCAACTTACTGGGACTGCAGGCGGATGCTTTCAGTACAACGCTGCATGTGGTGCGACCGGTGCTGCCCAAAACAATTGATGAACTTCATTTTCGCCGCATCAAGGTAGGTAGAGGGTCAGTTGATTTGCAGTTCCGCCGTGGGGCCAAAGGGCTGGAAGTTGAGGTTTCCAATCGAAAGGGAGGAGTCGAGGTCAGAGTGGAGCCGGAAGCTCATCTTAGGGCAGCATTAGTAGCATAGTTCCGGGCAGCATAGTTCCGGGCAGCATAGCGCAACCGGAAGCGGTGTATCGAATTTATTCATAATTTGTATTTGAAGGAGGAATCCATGAGTACTCTGCGTCAAATGCGGCCAGGAACAACGTCACCCGTTCCGCAGAAAGCGCTCGCAGGCAAGGTGGCGCTGGTTACAGGCTCGTCCAGTGGCATTGGCAAGGCGATCGCACTTGAAATGGGCCATCAGGGGGCCAGTGTGGTCGTCAACTATATTGGAGCATCCGATGCGGCAGAGCAGGTTGTAAGCAGCATCACCCAATCTGATGCCGAGGCAATCGCGATCCATGCAGACATTTCCAAGCAGGCCGATGTGGCTGCCATGGTATCTCAGACGATCAAGAAGTGGGGACACATTGATGTACTCGTGAACAATGCAGGTATTGAGCATGAGAGCCCGTTTCTTGAAAAGACCGAAGCCGAATGGGACAAGGTGATCGCGGTGAATCTCAAAGGAGCTTTTCTCTGCACTCAGATCGCCGCGCGCGAAATGGCCAATAAGAAACGCGGGACGATCATCAATATCTCTTCCGTACATGAAGATCTTCCGTTTCCGGGCTACGCCGCGTATTGCACCTCGAAGGGCGGCTTGCGGATGCTGTGCCGTGACCTGGCGCTGGAATTGGCAAAATACAACATCAATGTTGTCAATGTCGCTCCCGGGGCCATCAACACTCCCATTAACGAACGCACGATGCGTGACCCTGAGAAGGCACTCGCCCTGAAACGTGAGATTCCATTGGGCCGGGTGGGCGAGCCCTCAGAAGTGGCAAAGCTGGTGTGCTTCCTGGCCTCAGACGCTGGGTCGTATATCACCGGCACAACCGTTGTGATTGACGGTGGGCTCATGCACCAGACGGGTTCCCTATAAGCCAGAGCTGGGGAGAAAACAAATGAAGAACAAAAACTCCATGGTTGCGCTCGGAGTGGGCGTGCTCAGCGGATATGCCGCCGCCCGGATTCTTACCGCCTAGTAAACCATCTTTGCCAGCCCATGCCCGCGGCGCCAGGGTGGTCATCCTGGGTGCCGGGTTCGGAGGCCTGGCGGCTGCTTCAACACTGTCAAAATCCGGCAATGATCTGGAGATCACGCTGGTTGATCGGCATAATTACCATTTATTTACTCCCATGCTGTACCAGGCAGCCACATGTGGGATTGTGCCCTACGATGCAGCGATTCCAGTGAGGAACTGGAGCGGCCGCAACCACATCACTTTCCGAAACGGCACGGTCCATGCAATTGATCTCGATAAAAACGTAGTCCGCCTCGAAGATGTTGAGCTTGCTTACGATTATCTGATTGTGGCTCTTGGCAGCACCACAAATTTTTTTGGGAATCAATCCGCGCAAAGCAACGCACTTGCCCTCAAGACACTTGAAGACGGGATTGTTGTCAGAAATCACATCATCGATACTCTCGAGAAAGCCGCAGCTACAAAAGATGTGCAGGAACGCCGGGAACTTCTCACCTACGTTGTTGTGGGAGGCGGGGCAACCGGAGTTGAAACCGCTGGCGCACTCGCCGGACTTCTGCGGCAGGTGCTGGCAACGGATTATCCCACCTTGCGCGGGCAACACTGGAACGTGATTGTTCTTGATTCCGCGCCTAAGTTGCTGGGGCACATGAGCCAGGAAATGTCTTCCGCTGCCCTTCGCGAGCTAAAGAATGCAGGCGTTGACGTTCGGCTGAACACCAAAGCAAACGAAGTGACCTCTGAATATGTGGCCACCGATTCCGGCGAAAGGGTCAGTACACGCACAGTCGTCTGGGCCACCGGAGTCCGCGCCGCGGAGCTGGCCGCGAGCCTCCCAACTGAGCATGGCCGGGCCGGCAGCATCAGTGTAGATGAGTACTTGCACATTAAAGGTCGTGAAAATGCATATGCCATCGGCGACAACGCGCAATTCGTCAACGCGAAAACCAGCAAGCCGGCGCCGCTGCTTGCCGCCACTGCAATGCAAGAAGGAGAAGCGGCTGCAAAAAATATTATTCGCCGGCTGCGTGGCCGCCGTGAGAGGAATTTCCAGTATCACAATCTGGGAAATGTGGTTTCGGTGGGCACGCGCACTGGAGTAGCGCAATTCGGGGGCAAGGTGATTACCGGCTTTGCCGGATGGCTCGCCTGGCGTGTGGTGCATCTGGCGCGCATTACCAACATGCGTAACCAACTTGCGACCGCGCTGGACTGGACCACCGCATACTTCTATGACGTGGATACCGCGCGTCTAGAGGTGCAGCCCAATGTGAAAGCAGCGTGAGATCAGAGTGAGGCAAAAGGCTGGCCACTGCTGATCACAGCCCATCTGGAGGCGAAGAATCA
>CAWGRA010000008.1:0-104114 GCA_963824835.1 Terriglobia bacterium
ATTTTGATTTTTTCCCGTGTTCGCGCTAGAAGCAAGCGGCCAATAGCTAGTAGCTGGTTTTGTTATACTGAAAATCGTTCCCCGCAGGTGTGGCGCTATCGTCTAGGGGTTAGGACGTGAGATTCTCAATCTTAAACCCCGGGGTCCACATTCCCGGTAGCGCTACCAACTCCCTCCTCATTTCACCTGATTCTTTCTGCACTTGAAGGAGCACTGTGTCTCTAGTCGAATCGGTCAAGTGGAACCGGAGAACCCACCGGGAACACGTTGAGAGCAACGCCTACGAACAGGCAGACAACAGGAAAAAAAAAAGAGGCCACGATCCCCTCCCGAAGGGGCGCCCTCGAACGGGGCTTGCGCCTCTCGTCTTTCCGGAAGGAATATCAACTTTTGTCAGGTTCTCACGCCAATAAAGTGATTCGGGAAAAAACCGAAAACGTCTAGTGTCTAACACCGGACGTTGTGCTATATTCAGCATGATTTCACCGCAGAAGCTTGCTAATCATAATCTGACGGTCTTTCTGCCCTGAATGTTCTCATCGGCGCCCTGGATCATCCCACTTATTCCAGTCTTGATCGTGACTGTATAATTTTTCTTGAAATTGTTCGTGCCGGAGGCGCTCACGGTTTTTGGAAGAGAAGGGGCAAAATGTCTACCCAAAGCTCTAACAGCAGGTCGGTGTTTTAGCCATCCAGCCGTACCCGGGGGCCAGATTTCATCGAAGCAGCGTCCCTTAAGAAGACAACGCGTGTCGAGGATGTTTGGATTACTGACGAACTGCACCTGGTGCACCCCGCCAATCGGACCCACAAAAAGAGCTGTCTTCCTTACAAAATGTCGAAGAGACGGTCGAAGCCTCCCAAAGGAGATACTGAGGGCGTTGATGCAACAGGCTTTACTCTTATGCCCCGCCCATACCTCAGGGCTGAGCCTGTTACACAAGAACGACCGCGGCCAGTTCTTCCACTGGGACGCAATGGCTGGGGTACTGCGCGATAAAGTTGGCGGCACCACGCCGAGAAATTTCAGCCCTTGCGAAATTCAGGCTCTCTATTGTACTCCAGTACTCAACTTGTCTGCAAAAAACCCCTGGGACGCTACTATAACTATTTTAATGACGTTGACTATCATATTAGCGAGCGCTTGATTGTTCCCATTTATGTGGATCGCGTTGGCATCGGCACCCTCTGGATTGCTGCCCATGATGTAAAAACTCATTTCCTCACGCTCACGGATGTCCGCATCTCATGGAAAGCCTGGCGAGTTCAATTGCCGCTATCAGCCTGATGGAATGGGTCTTTGAAATTCTCTGATGATTTCGGAAATTACAGCGATCTAGATATTGATGGTTCAAAGGTCACCCCACAAACAGATGACCCGAGATAGAGCGGGGCTGAGGGTTACGGGTAGTGCGGAATCCCGCTCAACGGTGATCCATTGTCTTTAAGCGGGATTCCGCGCTGCCCGTAACCCTCAGCCCTCCTCGATACTCGGGTCATCTGTTGTGGGATAACCTTGAACCATCAATATCTATATCGCTGTAAATTTCCGAAATCATCAGAGAGATTTCCGGACCGATTCATCAGGCTGATAGCGGCAGATGTGAAACTCGCCAGGCTTTCCATGATGCGGACATCGGTGAGCGTGAAATGAGTTTTTACATCATGGGCAGCAATCCAGAGGGTGCCGATGCCAACGCGATCCACATAAATGGGAACAATCAAGCACTCAATAATCTGCGGGTCAACATCGAGAAAATAGTTATAGTAGCGTCCGGGTTTGCAGACAAGTTGAGTACTGGAGCGATCGAGTGTGAACCCGCAAGGGCTGAAATTTCTCGGCGTGGTGCCGCCAACTTTATCGCGCAGTACCCCAGCCATTGCGTCCCAGTGGAAGAACTGGCCGCCGTCGTTCTTGTGTAACAGGCTCAGCCCTGAGGTATGGGCGGGGCATAAGAGTAAAGCCTGTTGCATTAGCACAGTCAGTATCTCCTTCGGAGAGGCTTCGACCATTGCTGCGACATTTTGTAAGGAAGACAGCTCTTTTTGTGGGTCCAATTCGCGAGGAGGCCGCCGGTGCAGTTCGTCAGTAATCCAAACATCCTCGACACGCGTTGTCTTCTTAAGGGACGCTGCTTCGATGAAATCTGGCCCAGGCTTACGGCTGGATGGCTGAGACACCGACCTGCTGTTATTGCTTTGGGTAGACATTTTGCCCCTTCTCTTCCAAAAACCGTGAGCGCCTCCGGCACAACCGTTTTCAGGAACCTACGTCACGATCAAGACTGGAATAAGTGGGATGATCCAGGGCGCAAATGAGACATTCAGGGCAGAAGACCGTCAGAGCACGATTGGCGACCTGCGGTGAAATCATGCTGAATATAGCACAACGTCCGGTGTTAGACACCAGACGTTTTCGGTTTTTCCCGAATCACTTTATCAGTGTGAGAACCTGACAAAACTTGATATTCCTTCCGGAAAGACGAGAGGCGCAAGCCCTGTTCGAGGGCGCCCCTCGGGAGGTGATAGTGGCCTCTTTACCGAGACTACCGGAACTACCCGGCCTGTTGTCTGCCTGTTCGTAGGCGTTGCTCTCAACGTGTTCCCGGTGGTCGCTCCGGTTCCCTTGACCGATTCGACCTGAGCACAGTGCTCCTTCAAGTGCAGAAAGAATCAGGTGAAATGAGGAGGGAGTTGGTAGCGCTACCGGGAATCGAACCCGGGTTTTAAGATTGAGAATCTCACGTCCTAACCCCTAGACGATAGCGCCACACCTGCGGGGAACGATTTTCAGTATAACAAAACAGCTACTACCTACTGGCCGCTAGCGGCTAGCGCGAACACGGGAAAACAATCAAACCAGCTTCTAGCTGCTGGCTCCTAGCGGCTAGCGGAAGACGGGAAAAAATCAAAATCAAAACCGGGAACCTTTTTCCACCGGAAATCGGAGGCAAACCAGCACTTAGCAATTAGCACTTAGCAATTAGCCAAAATCAAAACCAGAACCGAACCCAAAACCAAAACCGGGAACCTTTTTCCACCGGAAATCGGAGGCTAATTGCGGCGACCTCCGAGCAAACTAAAGATTAGGGGATTGGGTTGAGGAAGTGTGGTAAAAAAAGCAATTGGGGATTAGCCGTTAGCCTTTAGCCATTAGCCGTTAGCAAGATCAAAATCAAACCCCCTGAGCAAAGCCACGCAAACGCGGATCGCTCTGGGTGAGCGCGTAAGTCTTTTAGATCTTGGGATGAGTGGGGCACGGATCGCACGACATCGGCGGGAATCGCGGGACATCGCCGACATCGCCGTCATCGCACGACATCGCCGACATCGGAAAGGCTAGAAGGCAGCCGCGAATGTAGCGAGCAGGTCGCGTCGGGAAGGGATAGCTTGGGATGTTGTGAGGCAAGTGCTTTGGAATCCTAGTTGAGGCCTGGGGGCCAGTCCATTCAAGCACGATATCGCCGACATCGGAAAGGCTAAATGCAGTCGCGAATGTAGCGAGCAGGTCGCGTCGGGAAGGGATAGCTTGGGATGTTGTGAGGCAAGTGCTTTGCAACCCTAGTTGAGGCTTGGGGGGCCAGTCCGTTCAAAAATGGTAATTGGCTAGCGACGGACCTGCGTTCGGCAGCGAAAAATTGAAAGTGATTCGGGCGCGATTTGTAGATATTGGGATGAGTGGGGTGGGATCGCCGACATCGCCGCCATCGAACGACATCGCCGACATCGGAAAGGCTAAATGCAGTCGCGAATGTAGCAAGCAGGTCGCGTCGGAAGGGATAGGTTGGGATGTTGTGAGGCAAGTGCTTTGGAATCCTAGTTGCGGCCTGGGGGGCGGGGATCGCGCGACATCGCCGTCATCGCACGACATCGCACGACATCGCCGACATCGCACGACATCGGAAAGGCCAAAGGCAGTCGCGAATGTAGCGAGCAGGTCGCGCGGCGAAAATCGAGAGTGGTTAGGAGTTATTGCTGGCAAAAGGATTAGGGTAAACGGCCCTTTGCCGAAAATTTCTCTCCGATTTTGGCCGTTGTGCGCTGGATCACAAACATCAGCGCGGGATTTTCCTATATTCTTAGAGAAAGCAATATTCTTAGAAAGCAATTCAGCGCAAAACGCAATTCATTCAATCGATAAGAAGCCGGGCGATAAGAAGCCGGGTCAATAAGAAATCGGTTAGAAAGAAATCTGATCATGAAGGAGTCGATCAGAAAAGATCGATTAGAAAGCATTTAGTCAGAAGAATATCGCCACGCGCGATAAGAATCAGAAGTGGAGTAGATCAGCATCATGGCAGGAAAGACTCCGGGCAATCCCA
Source organism: Terriglobia bacterium (assembly GCA_963824835.1). Lineage (GTDB taxonomy): Bacteria > Acidobacteriota > Terriglobia > Terriglobales > Acidobacteriaceae > Angelobacter. The sequence continues at coordinate 4,323 of CAWGRA010000008.1, forward strand.
GGAAGAGCAGTTCCAAAAAGACGCAAAGCAAGCAGGCACAGTCCGCGACCCCGATCAGCCAGGGGAAGAATGAAACCCCTGAAAGCAACGTGACGCCGATCAGCGGCACACCAATCAGCGTTAAACCCATCAGCGCTAAACCGAGCAGCCAGGGAAATGGGAACATGGCTGAAAACAAGAAATACGCTCATCTGGAACCAGGAATTCAGGAAGAGATCCGCCACCGGGCCTATGAATTGTATGAAGAGCGCGGCCGGCAGGACGGCTTTCATGACCAGGACTGGTCACGAGCGGAAACAGAAGTGCTGTCCAGATTTCAGAGAGAGAAGAGCGCTTAAGTTCGCCAATGAGACAAGTACTGCTGCTGGATGACAATGCAACGCAGTTAACCATTCGCGAGTTGGTGTTGCGGAAGGCCGGGATTGAAAGCCATGCCGCAACATCCGCGAAGGCGGCGCTGGCCCTGCTGCGCAGCAGCGTGGGCCAGGAGAACATTGGGGCCGTGATTACGGACCATTTGATGCCGGGGATGGACGGCGCGCAATTTGTGCGCGAACTGCGGAAGTTTGCGCCGGCCATGCCGGTGATCGTGATCAGCGGCCTGTCTGAAGCGGAGGACGATTACATGGGGTTGGGGGTGGTTTTTCGTACCAAACCTCTTGATCCCGAAGAGCTGATCGCCTTGTTGCGGACGATTTTGAGTGCCTCCGGTAACCGGGCCACTGCCTAATACGATTGAACTTAGCCCGGAAACATACTAAGCTCTCACCATGCCACTACTTGGAAGTTTTTGTCTTTTGTTCGCTTTGGCGCTAAGCCTTTATAGCTTCGCTGTGGGCATCTTCGGCGTGGTCAGGAAGGACCGTGTCGGTTATAGAATGGCAGAGACGGCGCGGCGCGCCGGTATTGCCAGTTTTGTGGCCGTTACAGGCGCCGCTTTGGCGCTGGTTTATGCTGCGCTGACCAACGATTTTTCCGTCTCCTACATTCTGCACCACAGCAATCGCGCGCTGCCGATACCGTACAAGGTGGCGGTGCTCTGGTCAGGACAGGAAGGCTCGCTGCTGTTTTGGGCATGGCTGCTTTCAGGTTACGGCTTTGTATTACGGCTTCGCCATAAAGTGGACCAGCGACTGGTAGCTACCACGTCAATGATTCTGGCGGGCATACAGATCTTCTTCCTCATATTAGTCACTTTTGTCGCGCGGCCGTTTGGCATGATGGATCGCGTTGCCGCCGACGGTAACGGCTTGAATCCCCTGCTGCAATACGCTGAGATGGTGATCCATCCGCCCATGCTCTATCTGGGCTATGTGGGATTCTCAGTGCCCTTCGCTTTTGCCCTGGCAGCGCTGATCATGAAGTATCCGGGCGAAAAATGGATCCATATCACGCGCCGCTGGACCATGGTGACATGGCTGTTCCTGACCTGCGGTATCTTTCTGGGCGCGCACTGGGCTTACGCAGTTCTAGGCTGGGGCGGATACTGGGGTTGGGACCCGGTGGAAAATGCTTCCCTGCTGCCCTGGCTGAGCGGCACCGCCTTTCTGCATTCGGTGATGATGCAGGAGAAACGCGGCATGATGAAGGTGTGGAACGTGTGGCTGATCTTTACCACGTTCATGCTTTCAATTTTTGGCACGCTGCTGACGCGCAGCGGTATCGTCTCTTCAGTCCACGCCTTTGCCCAGTCGGGCATTGGAACATGGTTCACAGGCGACTTTGGCTGGACCGGGGATGCGTGGCATTCAATTCCTTACATTTACCCCGGATTCATCGAGATCATCTTTGCCGTCTGCCTCTGGTTCTATCTGAAGAACAGAAAGCACCTGCAATCAGAAAACAAGCTGGAGTCACTGGTTTCACGCGAATCCAGCTTCCTGTTCAACAACCTGGTGCTGCTGGCGGCATGCTTCGCCGTGTTGTGCGGAACGCTGTTCCCGATCCTTTCCGAATGGGTCCGTGGCTACAAGATCACGGTAGGCGCGCCGTTCTTTAACAAGATCATGATTCCGATTGGCCTGTTCCTGATCTTCCTGACCGGAGTTGGGCCATTGCTGGCGTGGCGAAACACGTCAATGGGCAGCCTGAGAAAAAATTTCGCCATCCCCGCAGGACTGGCGCTGGTGATGGCCATTGTGCTGCCGCTGCTTGGCGTAAGCCCGCGCGGAGACATGGCACACTTCTATTCCTGGCTTACGTTTGTTCTAAGCACGCTGGTGATTGGCACGATTGCGTCTGAATTCATACGCGGCGGACGCGTGCTGCAAGGCAAATTGCAGACCAACATCTTTGGCGCCATGTATCACCTGACACGGCGCAATATGCGTCGCTATGGCGGATATGTTGTTCACTTCGGCGTGGTGCTGGTGGTGATCGGCGTGGCGGGCCAGGCCTTCAATCTGGAAAAAGAGCAGGAGATGGGAATGGGCGATAAGCTCCAGGTGGGCCATTACACGCTGGTCGGCCAGGAATACTCGCAAGACGATAACGCCAATTACGAATCCCAGTCAGCCCTGCTGGATGTTTACAAAGACGGCAAATATCTCACACGGCTTGATCCGGAGACGCGCGTATTCAAGGTGAGCCGCCAGCCCAATCACATTGTGGCCAATTACTCCACGCTGCGCGAAGACCTGTATGTAATCTACGAAGGCAATAATCCCGACACGGGCCATCCGATCATCAAGGCGTTTGTGAACCCGCTGGTGGCCTGGGTATGGATCGGCGTGGTGGTGATCATATTCGGCACAGGACTGGCGCTGGTTCCCAACGCTCAGCAGATGAGATCGCCGGTGCAGGTCACGGTCGGCGTGCCGGCCATTGATCCCAAAGGGCTGACAACGGCAGGGGCAGGCAAGTGAAGCGTATATCTCAACTTCTATTGCTGGCTCTCTCGATTGGTCTGCTGGTCGGCGCTGATGGGCAGGCTGTGCGGTTCCAGAAACTTGGCGACAAGATCATGTGCACATGCAGTTGCGGACAGATGCTGCTCAAGTGCAATCACGTAGGCTGCCCCAATTCAGCGAAGATGATTGCGCAGTTGCATGATCAACTGGGACGATGGCCGGCCAGTGGAGATGCCGGTCGGCGCAGCCAAAGCAGAATCGAAATCTGATGAAGACGTATTGAACTTTTTCCGCACGGAATGGGGCGTGACGGCCGTAGTAGAGCCTTCACAACATGGCTTTGAACTGCTGGCGTGGATACTTCCCTTCGTCGGGCTGATCGCTGGCACCATCTCTGCTGGTCATCGTGGTCACAAAGTGGAAGCGGCGTCCTGTTGCCGTGAACGGCGCTGACGCTGTGCTTGATCCGCATATGGACGCACTGCGCGCACGCGCCCGCCAGGAGACCGAAATATGACACAGGACACATTTCTGGTCGTCGTGCAGATATTCTGCAGCTTCTTTGCGGCGCTCACACTGATCTACATCTTCATGCCCAGCAACGATGCTGACACGGGCGTGGACAAGACACGGCTGGTGTACCTCTACGAGCGCAAGGAAGTTGTTTATGAGAACCTGCGCGACCTGAATTTTGAATTTAAGTCCGGCAAGTTTACCCAGGCGGATTATGACGGCATGCGAGCCGGCATTGAGTCTGAAGCCGCACGCATTCTGGCTGAAATTGAACAGTTGGAAGCGCTGGAAGCCTAAGGAGCCCATGCGATTGAAGCACGCGACGCTGTTTCTGCTCTTTGCCCTTACCCTGTCCGCTAACGCTGAGATCCTCCGCGGCGTGGTGAAAAATGGCACCACCAACAAACCTTCGCCGGGCGACGAAGTGGTGCTGAAGCGCGTTGGCAACGGCATGGAAGACGTTGGCACCACGAAGACAAATTCCAAAGGCGAATTTACGTTTAATGCGCCAGCCACACAGGGACGTCCGTACCTCATCTGGGTCAAACATCAGGAAGTTACGTACACACGCGTGGCGCAGCCCGGCGCGGGCTTGATCGCCGTACAGGTATTCAACTCATCGCCAAACGTAAAAGATATTTCCATGCCGGAGCATATGATGGTGCTCCAGACTTCCTCTGCCGGCAACCTGCTGAGGGTGGACGAACTATTCACGGTGGACAATAAATCCACGCCGCCCATGACCAGGAATGGCCAGCACACGCTGGATGTATATCTGCCGGAAGGCGCCAAGGTGGAAGAAACGTCTGCCCAGCCCGCGGGCAACATGGCGCTGAAAACACCGGTTGTGCCGGACAAGTCCGCCGCCAACACTTTTTTCTTTGGCTTCCCCATTCGTCCCGGACAGACGCAATTCCGCGTGAGCTACAGCATGCCGTACAACGGCAAGATACAGCTCAACCCGAAGACTTCGCTGCCGGCCGGAAACTTTCTGGTGGTGGTTCCCAGCGGAATGAACTTCAATGCGTCTGACGCGTCCGTGTATCAGCCCAACAAAGATCCGCAGATCAAAGACGTAACTCTTTACCTGGTGAAGTCTCCGCAGCCGACACAGCAACTTGCCTTTGAGGTCACCGGAACCGGCGTGATTCCGCAGCAGAATGATCAAGCGCCCGCGAACGCGGCAGGCGCGCCGCGCGGCGAAGGCCCCGGCGGAGGCATGGCGCCGCCCAATGATCGCCCTGATCCGCTGCAAAATGGACAGTGGTTATTTCTGGGCGTGCTGGTTATCTTCCTTGCTGCCGGTGCAGTTTACGTCTACACGGCGAATGTTAATGAGCCGCAGCTTAAGTCAGCGTCGGGCAAGAAATCCAAAGGCCGCTCAGGCCTGCTGCTGGACGCCATGAAGGAAGAAGTTTTTCAGCTTGAGGCTGACAGAATCAACGGCAGGATCAACGGCAAAGATTACGAGACGGCCAAAGCCGCTCTGGATAAAACGCTGCAACGTGCCATGCAACGCCAGCCAGCAGGCAAGTAGCTCACGGAAAGCCGCTAGCAGCTATCGGCTATACTTCACACGAATTGGAATACTTCTCACGGGAGTGCGCCCCAGGCTATTGCGCACATCTGAGTATGGAAATCGCGCACACTTCATGAGCATCATTGTTAAATCCTCTTCCCTGCATGGCGCCGGTGTTTACACCACAGCGCCCATCGCCAAAGGCACGCGCGTACTGGAGTACACCGGGCCGCGCCTGACTCGTAAACAAACTGACGGCATGTACTCTGACAACGAAGTCACTTACCTGTTCACGATGGATGACAATGAAACCGTGATTGATGGTTTTGGCATGGCGGCGTTTGTGAACCATTCCTGTGATCCGAACTGCGAAAGCGACCAGATTGAGAACCGCATCTACATCATTGCGTTGCGCGATCTGGCGGCGGGCGAAGAACTGCTCTATGACTATTGCCTGTGGGACGGAGAGCCGGATGACGAAGCTCCGTGTTACTGCGGTTCGGCGAACTGCCGTGGAACCATGTATTCGGAAGAGGAAATTGAGCGCCAGAAAAAACTGGTAGCCCGACAAAAGCGGAAGAAAGCCAAGGCGCGCGGGTCTTCAAAACGCGGGTCGTCAAAACGCGGGTCTTCAAAACGCGGGTCTTAAGAAAAAGAAGCTGCGAAAAAGAAAAACAATGTCCGGAGCAAACGCTGATTTCCATCAACGCGCGTTGCTACTGCTGCGGCTGGTCAAAGCGGATCACCATGCCGGTCTGGGCGGGCAGATCAACGTCTTTGCTTCTGATGGCCAGAATGTGACCGCCTCCGGCGAGCGCTCCAATGGCGAAACCTTTAAGCGGGCCGCCGAAAGCAGAGCCATCATTTGTGATGACGCCGGAATTTTTCACGTCGCCGATTCGTTTCACGCTGATTGCCGTTCCTGCTGTTCACTGATACAAGAGAGGTATTCAGCGGAAGCGTTTGGCCATTGGGCAGGATGGCATCACGAAAACGCACGCTCAGCTTGCCTTTGCCCTTGAGCGCGGAAATCGGCGGAGGTGGTGGTTGGTGGCTTGACCTTGCCGGGCTCAGCTTCAGTTACTTCACCTTCCACACGAGTGCCCGCGGGTAAAGCAATTGAACCGTTGCTCCCTCTGACTGAATCAACCAGCGTTGCGGAAAAGCGATCGCCCGCCTTGGATGTCCTGGTGGAGAGCGGAGTGTCCAATATGGCGCGCATTTCTGTATTCGCCGGAATTTGCAGCTCCGCATCATTGATCGGTGAGAGCGGACGAGCATACGTTGCCGAAGATGATGAGGATGGCGAAGCAGCAGGCCCATTGTTTATTGCTGGATTCGAGCCTGCCGAAGCGTTGGGAGCGGAAGCCGATGATGAATTCGCGGGCGAGGAGTTTGCAGGAGAAGTTGCCGGCGGCGCGCCATTCGATGACTGGTTCCGAATTGGCAGCAGGCGCTCCGTTGACTCGAGAGGATGGTGGAACTGGGAGCGTTGACGCCGCGGGATTCGTGGCGCTGGCTGGCGAAGCAGTGTTATCTTGCGCGGGTACCTGCGTCTGGGGCGGGATTGACTGGTGAAAAGGAACTTCCGTTCTGGCCGAATACCAGCGCTCCCGTCAGCAGGACAAATACAACGTGCCCGGAAAATTTGCGCACCTTAACTGCCTCCGTCACAAGCTCACTATGTGAGAAGCAGATGATTTCAAGCAGGTTGGCCCTGACGACTCAACTTTTCGTCGCTATTCAGCATCTCTCAACGTAGCTGTTCAGGTTTCGGTATAATTTCAGTGTTGCACCGATCAGCTTTAGGAGTTCATTTTGACAACAGTTAACGGACAGCCCGCAAAACCGCGCGTACTGGTAGTTGATGACGAGAGAGTCATTGCTGACACGCTTTCCATCATCCTCAACCAGAACGGATTTGATGCCTCGCCTGTGTACACAGGAACGGCAGCCGTGGATCGGGCACGCGAAACCAGGCCGGAACTCATCATCAGTGACGTCATCATGCCGGATATGAACGGTATTGAAGCTGCCATTCGGATTCGCCAGATTCTTCCCGCATGCAAGATCCTATTGTTCTCCGGCCAGGCGGCCACAGCGGATTTACTCGAAAAAGCGCGCGCACAGGGGCACGAATTTGAGATTCTGGCCAAGCCAGTACACCCCGCGGACCTTCTTGCCAAGTTGAAGTTGCCGTAAGTTGAAGCCGCTATCAGCCGGCTGGATGCGATCCTATAACTCTCTTCGGCCCTCGATCGCTTTGAGCATCGTGACTTCATCAGCGTACTCAATGTCACTGCCGGCGGGAATTCCCGTGGCAATACGCGTTACCTTCACGCCGAATGGTTTGATCAGATGCGTGAGATGCACGGCGGTGGCTTCGCCTTCCATGGTAGGGTTGGTGGCGATAATCAATTCGTCCACACTGCCGCTTTCGATCCGTTTCAGAAGTGAAGGTATCCGTAACTGCTCCGGTCCCACACCATGCAATGGCGATATCGCCCCATGCAGCACATGATAGACGCCATTATAGAAGCGCGTTTTTTCCACCGCGGCAATGTTGGTGGGCTCTTCCACCACGCACACCAGCCGCTGGTTGCGCGCGCCGTTGGCACAGTAACTGCATGGATCAACGTCAGTGATGTTGCTGCAGACGGAGCAGAGATGCAGCTTCTCTTTCAGGTTCTGGATCGCCAGAGCAAGCGCTCCCGCGTCCTCCGCTGATGATCGAAGAATGTGGAACGCCAGCCGCTGGGCGCTCTTCCCACCAATGCCCGGGAGCTTTTTCAATTCATCGATCAGTTGAGCCATTGGCTCGGCAAACTTGGCCACTCGATTTTCCTTGTCGCTTCGCTCCAAACCGCTGGAGTTCGCTGTTCTGCCTTGACTGTATGTGCGCCCGTTGCAGCGGGTTCGGCGCGTGGTCGGCCTCACCCTTCAATTAACTGGCCTCGCGTTTATCTTCATCTGATATCAAATGCGTTGATTGCGTTCCAGATCGTCCACTACATGCCTGGGATCTGCATGCCACCCAGCATTCCACCCACGGTGGATTGCATGGCTTCATCCACTTTCTGGGCCGCGGCGTTCACCGCTGCGGTGACCAGGTCCTGGATCATCTCCACGTCTCCGGACTTCACCACTTCCGGATCAATACGGGTTTCCAGCACATGTTTCTGTCCATTCATCTTCACGTTCACGCTGCCGCCGCCCGCCGATGCCTCAACCACGGTCTGCTGCATCTTCTGTTGCAGGCTTTGCGCCTGCTTCTGCGCCTGTTCCAGCATCTCTTGAAATTGTCTGGAATTAAAACCGCCCATGTCGTTCACCTAATCCTTTTCACTTTTATCAATAACCGTACGTATCTCGGCGCCGAATTTTTCCTGCATGCGCCGCACAATGGGATCATTGGCCGCGCGGCTCCTTGCACTCTGCCCGTTTCCGTTGCCATTGGTGCGTGCCGGCCTGACAACATTGGTTGTCACAGCCCGTGCAGGAGCTCCTCCCACCAGTTTCACTTTCAGCGAGCGCCCCGCTGCATCGCTCGCCGCTTTATTCAAGATCGGCTTATATCTGTCATTCAGGAAGAACGGAACCACGCTGGCCGGCTTGTCAATCGCAACCGTCAACTCATTCCCCTGTAGCGTGGCGCTGCCCTGCGCCATAATCTCGGCAAGGTTGGCATCCACATCTTCCATCGCCTGCGCTACCTGGCCAAGAATTTCAGCGGGATCATCATTGGTCTGTGTGGAGTTGGCGGAGTCGGGTTCTCCATTTTCGAGAGCGACGGCCACGGCCGTGATGGCGCCCGATGTCAGAGTTGAAGTTTGCGATACAACAGAACTGCCTGACGATGAATCTATCCGCGGCGCGCCGTCAGACATCTCCGGATCGAAGCTTCTGCCTTTGCGAGCGCGGTCGGCTTCAAAGGGCGAAGCAAAGCTTTCCTGCTTCTTCGGCGAGGCAAAAGGAGCTGCAGCGGGAGTCCCGTCAAAGCCTGCGATAACACAGGCGCCGGTCGAGGCGTAGCCGCTGATTTAGGCGAATCTGCCGCCACCTGGCTCAGCATTTGCTCCAGCGGCAGTATTCGTTGCGCGTGCACCAGCTTGAGTACGCCAAGTTCCAGATGAAAGCGCTGCTCTTGCCGGTAACCCAGTTCATCAAAAGTTCGCAGCATGATCTGCAGAAAACGCGCCAGGTCCTCCTCTGTAAACTGCTGCGCAACGCGCCACACACGCGCCCGTTCATCAGATGAAATCTGCAACAGCGCGGAATCACTACCCGCGACCCTGGCCACCACGGCATTGCGCAGAAATCGCACAAACTGTCTGGCAAAATGCGCCGGGTTCTGGCCTTCGGTCATCAGACGGTCGAGAATCCGCAACGCATCCTGGCTGGAACTGCGCTCCACCGTTGCCATCAACTCTTCCATCACTTCAGATCCAACTGTGCCGGCCAGGCCTCTCACCAGTTCACCACTGAGCGTTGTTCCGCAACACGCAATGGCCTGGTCCATGATGGAGAGCGCGTCGCGCATGGAACCATCACCGGCCTCGGCCAGAACGGCCAGCGCTTCATCGTCAGTCTTTATATTTTCCTTGCGCGCAATATCGCCAAGCTGCTTCACAATCTCATCGAACTTGACGGCATGAAAGCTGAAATGCTGGCAGCGTGAACGGATGGTCTGCGGGATGTCCTCAGCCTGCGTGGTCGCCATCATGAACACAATGTGCGAGGGCGGTTCTTCCAGAGTTTTCAGCAGCGCGTTAAAAGCGGCGTCAGTAATCTGGTGGGCTTCATCCAGGATATAAATCTTGAAACGGTCACGCGCCGGACGATAACGCGCCGCATCACGCAACTCTCTTATCTCATCAATTCCGCGATTGGTGGCCGCATCAATTTCAATCACATCCACTGCGCCGCCGGCGCGGATTTCAGTGCAGGAGTCACAAACGCCGCATGGCTCCGGCGTAGGCTTGTCCGCCTTGCCATCCACCCCACGGCAGTTCAGGGCCATGGCCAGGATGCGAGCGATGGTCGTCTTGCCGATCCCGCGGTGCCCGCTGAAGATATATCCATGCGCAATCCGTTGCTGCTCAATGGCATTTTTCAGGGTGCGGGTTACGTGGTCCTGTCCAATGACGTCAGAAAAGCGCTGCGGCCGGTATTTTCGCGCCAGTACTTGATAGCTCATGTCTGAACTTCGATTATACCGCTTAGATGAGGCAGGTTTTTCACAGGGCGGCGATGCAATTCATTCGCGCCGGTCCGCCAATCAACCCACATTTCCTACGGCACCACCGGCAGCACAATGTGAGATGGCATCCTGGGTGAGCAATATACCCGCTGCGTTGCCGGAACATAATCCGCCGCAGTTGCCTTGTAGATGCTTGGCACAAATTTCTGCGGGTTGCGATCAATCACCGGAAACCACGTGGACTGCACCTGCACCATGATGCGGTGTCCTTTCAGAAAAACATGATCATGGTCGCGCAAAGGAATCCTCCACTCTGAGGGTTGATTCGGCGCCAATGCCTGCGGTTTTTCATAACTCTTGTTGTATCGTCCGCGCCGGACTTCCATCGCGATGGGCAACTCGTATCCGTTCAACGACTGGGCAAACTCACCCGGCTTGGGTCCGGCATTTGCGTCCCACTCGTTCTTCTGTGCATTCTCCGGATAAACATCAATCAGCTTTACGATGAAGTCACTGTCTGTGCCTGAAGTGGAGGCAAACAAATCTGCCGAGACTTCGCCTGTCACAGTGATGTCATGCTCCAGCGGCGCGCTGGTGAAGGTCAGCACGTCTGGCCGGCCGTCAACAAAACGCTGATCAGCCACTTCCCATGTGCGCCAGTCGCCTCCGGGATAAGTTGGCGAGATCGGCCGCTGCCGGTAAGGCACCGGATTGGCAGGATCAGAAACATATTCGCGATATTGTTTTGCTGGCAGGCGAAGCAGCGGGCGCACCGGAAGAGGGCGCATTGAAAGATAGTGTCCCGTCGCCGAGCAGATAGAGATTAGTGGGTTTGGATTCTGGCGGCGGCCACGCAGCGTAAGTATGCCAGGTGTTCGAACCAGTCTGGAAAGTGCTTGCCTGCCATGCTGGCTTCTCACCCTGGCCATGCAGGTAATAGCGGAAGAACGGCGCCTGAATATTAGCGCGGAATTCAGTACCAGTTTCATGTCCGCCGAAGGGGATGATGCCGATTTTTTCGCCCGCCGTCCCCGCCCATTCTCCATGAAACCACGGCCCCGCAACCATGAAGTCCGTATGCTCAGGATCGTGCTCTTTGGCGTGGCGGAAGATCTGCCATGGTCCCCAGGGATCTTCCTGGTCCCAGAATCCAGCAACGTTCAAGTTCGGTACGGTTGAGGCGTGCAACTGGTTCACCCACGCTTCTTTTTTCCAGAAGTCGTCATAGTCAGGATGATCAACGGTGTCATTCCAGAAAGGCAGTTTTCCATGTATGTATTTCGCGTTGATATTGGATAAAGGGCCCAGATTTAGATACCACTGGTACGTATCGTAGGTATCGAAGTCAAAATGTGTATTCGCGTTCTTGTCCGCCTGCTCCAGCACCGAATACTCGAAGGCATAGCTTTCGCGCAGCGCGCCATAGCGGTGATCGTCGTCATTCATCCACTGATCTGCGGGCGATGCCTGCTCGCTGATCGCTTTCAGCGCCGGATGTGGATGCAGCAGAGTCATGGCCGTGGTCAGGCCGTCATAAGAGACTCCGAACATCCCTACTTTGCCATTGTTATCAGGAACGTTCTTCACCAGCCAATCAATGCTGTCATAGGCGTCTGTGGTTTCATTGGTGGCCTTGGGATCTTTAAGGTCGACAGCGGAAGACAGATTGAACACACCCTCAGATTTGAACCTTCCCCGCAGGTTCTGAAATACAAAGATGTAGCCATCAGCCGCCAGTTCCTTCCAGGCCGGCGGTATTCGCGTCGGCGCTGATGCGGGAACGCCATACGGCGTACGGCGAAAGAGAATCGGCAGCGGGCCTTTCTGGTCAACCGGCGTGAGAATCACTGTTTGCAAATGCACGCCATCGCGCACCGGCACCATCACTTCCTGAAACTTAAACAGTGGGCCTGGGGTCTCCTGAGCCTGGCTGTAAGGAGCAATGAGGATCAGGAAACAAATGCAGAGAAACGGGCTCAGGTATTTTTTAGATTTGGGCATAATGGGCGTGGTCAGTATAACCGGGCCTTGCGTAAAAGAAACAAGCCCGCGAGGCCGACTTGCGAGCCGAGCGGGCTTTTACAGAGCCTACAAACTTGTCGTGCGATCCTCATCGTCAAGCGGTTTGGCGCGGAGCGACAAAAACCTACGGCGCTTCTATTAACTCCATTTTGCCGTCTTTCTTGCGATGCAGAACTTTCACCCGGCCTTCCATATCGCGAAACACAAACACCTCACGATCGCGGAATTCCGCTTCTTTCACGGCCTCTTCCAATGTCAATGGCTTATGTGAAACAGAGTCCGGACTTTTAACAATGTGGGCTTCGGTAAACTTCACGCTATTAGGGAATGAATGCACTTTAACGGGGACAGCCGTTTTGAGATCGCCGCCAATGGCAATGGCCAGTGAGATCTCTTCCGGTACCGGAGCGACTTGTCGTTTACGGGCGTTCTGTTTCTTGCTCTTCCATCGTGTCTTGTACTTCACGGCCTGGCGTTCAATCTTATCCAGCGCATTGCCAATCGCCACCTTCATCTCAGGCGCTTCCGCCAATCCAACAATCGCAGGATGGCTGTTCACGTTCACGGTAATTTCCGCCGTGTGACGATGCTTTTCCACGGACAGAATCACGTGACTCTGAAACCCGTCGCCTAAAATTTTCTGTGAGTTTTTCAAGTCCCGCTTCGACCTGCTTGCGGGTGAGAGGAGTGATTTCAAACTGCCGGCCAGTATATTCCACGTTCATTGACTCCCTCCTGGGTAACTTCGATATGAGAGTTGTCTGATGGGTGCCCGGAAGAACGGCATCCGTGCAGGCGGCTTTTCATAATTCATCTTTTTGACGTTTTTCCTTGCGCGGGCCCTTGCGGCTGCGCTTGGCGTGGCTAGTTTTTTGTCCTCCTTTGATGCGTGCTGGGGATCTTCATGTCTTCTCGATATTTTGCCACCGTTCGGCGCGTGACCTGGATGCCCTGCGACTGCAAAATTTTGGTGATCTGTTCGTCCGTATACGGATGCGCCGAATCTTCTTCTTCAATCAGCTTCTTCACTCTGCGTTTCAGGATCAGCAGTGAAGTGGCCGCGCCTTCCGGCCCCTGCACGCTCTCAGAGAAAAAGAAACGCAGCTCAAACACGCCTTGCGCTGTGTGGACATATTTATTGGCCACCGCACGGCTCACCGTGGAAGGATGTACGCCAATCTCTTCCGCCACTTCCTTGATCATCATCGGCTTCAACTGGTCAATGCCGTGGTCCAGAAAATCTGTCTGCCGTCCTATGATGGCGAGGCAGACTTTCAGGATCGTCTGCCGCCGCTGCTCAATGTTTTTGATCAACTGAACGGCCGATTTGTAACGCTCCTTGACGTAGTTCTTCACGTCTTTTTCCACGCCCTGCCCCTGATTGAGCAGTTTGCGGTACGTTGGACTTACGCGCAGTTGCGGCACATCTTCGTCATTCATCAACACCAGATATTCGTCGCCATGCTTTACAAACGCCACATCCGGCTCAATCAGCTTGGCTTCAACCTTGTTATAGCGCAGCCCGGGCTTGGGATCGAGCGTACGGATAAATTCATGGGCCATGATCACCGAATCCATCGGGCGACCAATGGCTTTGGCAATTTCCTTGTATTGCTTGTTCTGGAGAAGGTGAAGCTGGCCGTCAACAATGCTGAAAGCGTCTTCCACCACCTGGTCATTTTCCGGATCGTCCGATCCTTCCAGGTCACGCATCTTCAGCAGATATTCAACCTGGGCCATCAGGCACTCGCGCAAGCTTCGTGAAGCGCAGCCCATGGGATCAAATTGCCGCATGAGCTGCGTGGCCTCCCGCAGATGCTCGCGCGAAAACTGGATGACCGGGACCATGTGGCTCATGCCGTTCCCCGGCGGCCTCGGCGCTGGCTCATGGGAGACGACCAGTTTCATCTTTGAGTTGTCACGATGCGCAGCGGCATCGGAGCACTTTCAATGGCCGCTGTCGTCTGCCAAGATGTCGCTCGTCCAGATCGCTTGAAGCATGGTCATTTGAAGCAGCCGGTTCCGGAGCTTGAACCACTGTCTCTGCCTGCGCCTGTGCTACCCCCAGCAATTCGTCTTCCGAAGCCGAGAGATAGCCTTCTTCACTCAGATTGCCAATCACCAGCTCTGCCGCTGCCCGAACTTCGCGGCTCAGGTTGACGGACCCAAGCTGCCACATCAGATGGTCAGTGAGTGTTCCCGGCTTGGAAAGAAAATTATCAAAGGACGGGCGGTCAATTTCCTCCATGTCCGCGGAACTGCGATAGCCGGGATCAAGATAGTCGCGGAAGAAGGAGCCAAAATCAATTTCGTCGAACGGATCTTTTTTGTCGGCCTCGGGGCTGGGCTCCTGCTTTACGTCCTGAAGGTCCTGGGCCGCTTCGCGTTCCCTGGCTTCTTCCCTGCCTGCCACTTCATCCAGCAGCGGTACTGAAGAATCAAGCTCTTCCAGAACAGGGTTCTCCACCATTTCAGTGTTGATCATTTCGCGCAGCTCAAGCTTATTGAGCGCCAGCACGCTCACCATCTGCACCAGGCCTGGCGTGAGGATCTGCTTCTGCGAGACCCGTAAATTCAGTTTGTTCTGGAGTAAAACCATTCTTCCCTGATCAACCTTATTCTTTCACTTCGTAAGCGCGGGTACAAAAGAGTACCCTCGTAATTCATTGCTTCGCCATTTACCCGTGGATTCACGACTAAGGTTCCGTTTATACGAAGGAAAAACTTTCGCCCAGATACACCCGTTTCACTTCCGGATCATTGCCCAGTTGTTCCGGCGTTCCTGTGCGGAAAATGCGACCTTCATTGATGATGTATGCGCGGTCCGTGACTGACAATGTCTCACGCACGTTGTGATCTGTAATGAGCACGCCAATGCCGCTGCCCTTCAGATCAAAGATTATCTTCTGCAAATCCAGAACTGCAATCGGGTCGATGCCCGAGAAAGGCTCATCCAGCAGGATGAACTTGGGCGCAATGCAGAGTGCCCGCGCAATCTCAACGCGCCGCCGCTCGCCACCGGAAAGCGCATAACCCATGTTGTTGCGGATGTGTCCCAGCCCCAGTTCGTCAATCAGCTGGTCGCGTTTGCGGCGGCGTTCCTGCCAGGTAATTGGCTGGACTTCCAGCACCGCCATGATGTTTTCTTCCACACGTCAGCTTGCGAAAGACTGAGGGTTCCTGGGGAAGGTAGCTGATTCCGTAATTGCGCGCCCGCAGGTACATGGGAACATCTGTAATTTCCTGGCCGTCCACCAGGACCCTGCCACTATCCGGCGGGATGAGGCCAACTGTCATGTAGAACGTGGTGGTTTTGCCGGCGCCATTGGGGCCCAGCAACCCAACTACTTCTGCCTGATTAATGTGGAGGCTGACGCCATTTACTACCCGTCTTCCGCGGTACGATTTAGCGATTTCGTCCGTGGCCAGGGTCTGCATTTACTTCTTGCTCGCGTCTCTTGTCCCGTTTTGAGTTAAGGTGTGGGGTGTTTCTCCGCTACCTACCAGCACCCTACCATCGTGAGAAAAGAAAGTCAACGAATCGCCCGTGATTTTGCCGTGTTCGGCATCAAAAATGCTAGGGAGGATGTCCCGGAGCCCCCGTCAGCACGAATTTCTGGTCGTCTCCGGTATAAACCAACTGGCTTCCTGAGGCCTTTCTGCCAGCCTGCTGAATCTGTATATCTCCTTGCGCCACAATACGATCCAGCTGATTTCCGCTTCATTTCCTCCCCCGGCGGTGCGCGGCAGCAGCAGCACCTGGGCGCTATCAGCATTCAGGGTGAACTCGTCGCCTTTGACCATCACCTTGCCCGAAAAGACAGCTTTACGGTCCAAATCCACATAAGACAGCCGGTCAGAGGTGATATTTGCCGGGGTAGATTTCCCGTTTTTGCCCGGCATCAGAAAGACCGAGGTTACACGCCCATCCGGCCCTCCCTGGGCCTGCAAACTGCGGCGCGTTTTGTCAAAAGTAAGGCTGGGTGCTTCCACAATGTTCTCACCCTGCCACAGCCGGGCTTCGGTGTATTTGGCCACCCCGGACCGCGGTTGGCCGTAGCTGTAGCCCCGGTAACGTGGATAGGCTCGGACGAGCCCAGCATGCCTCCGCTATTCGATTGCGGCTTCAGATCTTGATAAGTCGTCTTGACGTTGCCCTGTGCCACCGCGTTCCCCGTCTTGCGATTCAGCTCCACCCTGTCCGCGGTAATGGTCAAGCCGCTGTCAACGATCCGGGGAGAGCCACTCAGAACCAGCACATCGTCAGCCGCGCTATAGCGTCCGCGGTCCGCGGTGGCCGTGCGTGCGCCTTCCTCGTAATGCAAGTCGCCGGCCAGCTCCGCCGTGCTCAGCTCGCCTTTGCTGTTGAATCCGGCGCGCAGATCATTGCCGTGGCTACGCGGTCCGGCTGTCCTGGTGTACTGGAAACCAGCCTGGCTCCATCACTGCCCGTCAGCGAGCTCAGCCGGTTGGCTTGGCATTGAACCCGGCTACAAATTTGCCCGCTCCCACAGTGGTGCTGGTGCCTTGCCTGAACCAGCCTTATCGCGGCCGCGCGCTCCATTGTGACTTGCGCCGGACCGTCTGAAGTCACGGCTTTCTCCAGACCTCTTCCGTCCGACCACAAACAGATCCAGGGTCTTAGCGGTCACTGTTTGTGACTTGCCTTCCGGACCCTGCGGTCATCTCCACTGAATCCTCCATGCGAACTTTGCTGACACGGCCTTTCGGGCCAAAGCTCAGCAGCACCTGCCCGCCTTGCCGTGAGACGGCGAGTCACCGCGGCTTTCATAATTCACCCTGCCGCTCAGACTGCCGGCGCGCAACTGGTTCTGCGCCGCCATCAGCAATTCGCCCTGCGGCGCGGTGATATCAAAGCCTTTCGGCCCCTGCGCCGTCGCATGAACATTCCCTGATCCAATCAACCGGTCAATATTGTTGTTCTCGCCCATGATGACCGTGAGCTTGTCTGTGGAGATGGTGCGCAGCGCCTGTTCGACTTTCGCCATCCGTAACACCACTTGTCGCGGGTCTTTGCTGATGGTTGCGTTCTCACCCGTGATGGTGGCTTTGTTCCTGTCCGTAGTGACAATCTTTACTCCCGACTTCAAGGCCAGCACTCCATTGTGCGAGTCATACATGGCCCCCACGGCCGCTCCGCTGGCCTGGGGCACCCGGAACTCAATCTTCTGGCTGGTCCTGGCGATCCCTGATTTCTGATTGAACGTAAGCCCACTGGTCTTCAAGTGGATCAGAGTCTTGGTTTCGGGCGCGGGACGTTTGCGTGGGCTGAGATGGTAGGCTGACTTCCGGTTGGCCTGACCCGGTCATCGACTCCGGCTGGGCATGGCTCCGGCAGGCGTGGTGGCGTCCAGGTCAATACGGACTTCGCCTTCGGCGGTCACGTCACCACTGGTGGGATCGTAACTGAATTTCGATCCATAGATCTGGTCTGATCGGTTCTCTTCGCGCCCGTAAACCACAATGCTAACGTCATTCAGTTCGGCCTTTCCGCCATCTTTGTACTGCTGAAAACCCGCGGCATGGATGGTGAACAGCGTTTTCTGCCCCGCCGATTGTGAAAATGTAAACCCTTGCCTGTCTTGTCCAGATTGGCCGGAATGTTCTTCAGCAACTTCACTTCCATCGTCCGGTTCTTCAAAATGCCATGCAGATAGAAGAACGCAGAGACCAGCACTGCGATCACTGCGCCGGCCGCAAAAAGCCTTCGTAACCGTCGTGGGGTCAGGGACATTCGCTGCCTCAATCATACCGTTTAAACAGCCCGCAGCCATTTGCAGTAAGCCGCCATTGGCTTTGGTTGAAAGCTCATTTGGCGGAATAACCGTTCAGCTTGAGCCCATGCCGTTTCACCTGCCCGATTTAGCTGAGTGCTGAGTGCTGGGTTTCCGAACCAAGTTAGTGGACAGCCCTCCAATTTACCCTCTCGCTTTTGGTAGCCTGGTTGTGTCATGCTGGTTCCATGGGAAACAAAAATGCTCCAAAACGCGAAACCAGGAAACCAAAAAAGAAAAAAGTCTAACAACCCAATCCTTTATCCACCCAGGGGCGATTGATTCGCCCCTGTTTGTTTTTGTCGCTCCGCTCCAAACCGCTGCAGAGTTCCTCATCTGGTTGCTTGAATAAGGCTCCTGTTACTGCGGGCTCGGCGCGTGAGTCGGCCTCGCCCTTATCGCTCTTAGTTTCTTGTCGCTCGCGCTCCAAACCGCTGCGAGAGTTCTTCATCTCGGTTGCTTCAATCAGGCTCCTGTTACTTACGGCGACTCGGCGCGCAAGTCGGCCTCGCCCTTAGATCCGACCATTCACGTTATCTGCGGTCAGCTGCGCTCCTGGCTATGCGAAACTCGCGCTGCCGCACAGCCGCCTTCGGCTGTTCGAATTCTATCCTCCCGTGCTCCTGTCTATCTGTGCATTATTCTGGGTTTCGTTGTATCAGTGTCATCAGCGGTAAGGTCTTCTTCCATATCTCGGCGATTTAGCTCCCTTGTTATCCTGTAACCACCATGCCTAAATGCCTGAAGTGCGGCGATGAGCTGCCCCTGAACGAAGACGGAGGCGCGCCCGTACTGTGTGATCGCTGCGCAGGACGCGCCACCAGCCGCGCCCGTATATCCGCGCGAACCGGATCGCTTTGGGAATATCCAACCACCACCTTGCTCACCGCCATCAACGTGGCCGTTTTTATTGGCATGGTTCTGACCGGCGCGCGGATTGCTTAATTTCAATGGCCAATCGCTGATCGCCTGGGGAGCGAACTTTGGTCCTCTGACCATCGGCGGCGAGTACTGGCGGCTGGTTACCGCGGGATTCATTCATGGCGGGCTGATCCATATTGGCTTCAACATGTGGTGTTTATGGAGCCTGGGCCAGCTCTCGGAAAGGCTTTTCGGGCGATGGCAAACTTTCGCCATTTACATGCTGGCGGGTGTTGGTGGCGCGTTACTCAGCATCGCCCGCAATCCGCAAACTTTTGAAGTCGGCGCATCCGGAGCGATCTTTGGTATAGCCGGTGCATTGCTGGCCGGCGTGAAGTTCGGCAACCTCTCTATTTCCGCCGGAGAAAAGAAAGCCCTCACCAGCAGCATGATCTTTTTCGTTGGCATCAACTTCATGCTGGGTGCGGGCATGTCCGGTCTGGGCGGCAATATTGATAACTGGTGCCATCTGGGCGGGTTGATCACCGGCCTGCTCATGGGATTGCCGATGGGCGCGTTCGCCGGACGTCACCACCTCTATCAGCTTGCCACTGTTCTGGTTACATCGCGTTGTGCTCGTCGCCGCCGGGCAAGGAACTGGTGCAGAAAGAAGGCCAGCAAGGATATGCCTTGCGTGTAGGCCTCGCCTTGCAGCAGAAGAATTACTCCAAGGCCATCTCCATGCTGGAAAGCTATATCTCATCCCATCCCGAGGACTACTCTGCCTACAGCGTTTTGGGCGAAACTTACGAGCAGCTACAGATGAAAAACAAGGCCATGGACACATACCAGCGGGGTCTCAAGATAAATCCCGATGACCCTGCGTTGAAGCAGAACATTAAAAGACTTCAGGCGGTTGACTCCACCCAGAAATAACCCACGCCGCGTTACGACTTCAGATACTCCGCCACGGAAGGTAGCCCTTCCACTCGCCCGGCCATGATCTCGCCAAACTCCTGCAGCATTTCCGGATGGAGCACGCCGTTCGTCGCCAGCACCTGGCGGCTATCAATCGAGAACGGCCCGCCGCGTAAAGTTCGTCACCTTGCCGCCGGCCTCATGTACCAGCAGCACGCCCGCCGCCGTGTCCCATGAATTCAGGTTGAACTCCCAGAAACCATCATAGCGTCCGCAAGCGACATAGCAGAGATCCAGCGCGGCCGATCCCGCCCGGCGCACGCCATGCGAGCGCAGCGTGATCTGGTGATAGAAATTGATATTCGGATTTTTGTGGCGTTTATGGCTGGGAAAGCCGGTCGCCACCAGGCTCTCTTTCAATCGCGCTGTTTTGGAGACGCGAATCGCGCGTCCGTTCATTTGCGCGCCGCTTCCCTTCGCGGCCGTAAACATCTCGTCCCGCGTGGGATCATACACAACTCCGGCCAGCAGCTCGCCCTTGTACTCCAGCCCCATCGAAACGCAGAACACAGGATAGCCATGGGCAAAATTCGTGGTGCCATCCAGCGGATCCACATACCAGCGATAGTCACTGCCGGTTTCCGTGCGGCTGCCTTCTTCGCCAATCAGGTCATGATGCGGCCACTGCTTGCGTATGCGCTCCACGATCAGCTTTTCAGAGCTGCGGTCAGCCTGGGTGACCAGATCAGCGTCACCTTTATATTCAATGGAGACTTTGCCGAAATACGAGATGAGCAGGGCCCCGGCTTCACGAGCAAGGTCCTGCATTGGAATGAGAAAATCCGGGGATAACGGATGCGTCATTAACGGGGACGGCGCCCGTTATCTTCCGCGATGTACATGATTTCGTGCTTGAAGATAAACAGATTGGGTGAGCCTTCACGCGTGAGCCGCACCATCGCCACGTCATAATACTCAATCCATCCGCGGAAGGTTTCGCCGGAACATAACTTCACGATCACCGGGGTCTGTTTCTCGCCCAACCCTTTCAGGTAAGACGGCTCCATGCCGGTTTCATCGGGAGGAGGGGTTTTAGTCGGCTTTTTACCTGAAAAAGCCGGGGCGCTGGCTCGGAAAGACATGAGCACATTCTAGCCTTAAAACCAGTTTTTTGCTCTCAGGAATTTAACCGTATTACGAAAGCTCAAGTAAACGTCACCGGCCAGACATAAGGGGCATACTCCTTCAGAATGTAACTGATCTTCATCGCGGCCCACGCTCCTTCCAGCGATGCCCCGGAACGGGAATGTTAGAATCCACTTTCCATCATGGCCCACCTGAAGCCGCGTACACAAACCAGAATTGCCATCGACAGTGGCGGAACGTTTACCGATTGCGTCTGGCTGGAAGACTCCACGTTGCGCATTCTCAAGGTCTTCTCCACGCCGGCTGATCCTTCGCAGGCCATTGCCGCCGCGGTGGAGAAAATAGCGCCACCGGGCCAGGACGTAACCGTCTCCATCCTGCACGGCACAACTGTGGGCACAAATACCCTGTTGCAGCGTAAGGGCGCGCGCGTGGCGTTTGTGACCACCAGGGGCTTTGAGGATTCCGTTGAAATCGGACGTCAGAACCGTCCGCGGCTGTACGACTTCTTTTTTGAGAAAGATCCGTCCCTTGCGCCGCCGGATTTGCGCTTTGGCGTGAATGAGCGCGTAGCCGCCGATGGCGAGATCCTGCGCAGTCCTGAATCGGCTGAACTGGAAGCACTGGTCAAGGAAGTTGCCCGCGCCAATCCGCAGGCCATTGCGCTGTCACTTTTATTTTCATTCGCGAATCCAGCAAATGAACGCGCCGTCATGGCTGCCCTGGAGAAATTGCAGATTCCTCTTTCTGTTTCACACAAGATCCTGCCCGAATTCCGCGAGTATGAACGCGCCAGCACGGTCCTGGTGAATGCGTATCTTCAGCCGGTGATGCAGACTTATCTGGAAAAGCTGCGGCAACGGGCTGAGGAACGCAATCGCTCCCGCATCTTTGTGATGCAGTCCAGCGGCGGCATCACGGCGCTGGCGACGGCGGCAGAGCAGCCCGTTCGCACCGTGCTCTCCGGCCCGGCGGGCGGAGTTGTGGGCGCCGCCGCCATTTGCCGGCGCAGCGGTTTTGAAAAGCTCATTACCTTTGATATGGGTGGAACTTCCACGGACGTCGCGCTGATTGATGGACAGCTCGCCACCACGAATGAAGCCGAAGTGGCCGGACTTCCCGTGCGCGTGCCAGTGCTCGACATACATACGGTTGGAGCGGGTGGCGGCTCGATTGCGCGCTTTGACGCCGGCGGCGCTTTGCGGGTGGGGCCTGAATCCGCCGGAGCCGACCCCGGCCCCATTTGTTACGGTAAAGGTGAACAGCCCACGGTGACAGATGCCAACCTGCTTCTGGGGCGCCTGCCCGCCGACCAGTTTCTGGGCGGCGACTTCAAACTCGATCTGGCGCGCACACAACGAATCATCAAGGCATGGCTCAAGCAGCATGGGAGCAAACTCTCTATGGAACAATTCGCCGCCGGCGTGGTGCGCGTGGTGAACGCCAATATGGAAAAAGCGATTCGAGTGGTGTCCATTGAGCGCGGGCATGACCCTCGCGATTTCGCCCTCGTGGCCTTTGGCGGCGCGGGCGGAATGCATGCCTGCGAACTGGCCCAATCACTGCGGATTCCTACCGTAATCGTCCCGGCATATCCGGGAGCGCTGTCAGCCCTTGGCATCCTGATCAGTGACGTGGTCAAAGACCATTCGCGCACAGTCCTGCTACGAGTGAAGGCCCTGCCCAGAAAACAATTGGAAGAGATTTACCGGGAGTTGCAGAACTGAAATTGAACAGGAATTGAAAAAAGAACAGTGGCAGGGCAAGGCCGTAATTGAACGCAATGCCGACTTGCGTTATCGCGGGCAGGGATATGAAATCAATCTGGCCTACGGCGCCGACCTTCTGGATCGCTTTCATGCCGAACACAAACGCAGATATGGATACAGCACTCCCGATCGCGAAGTGGAGATCGTCACATTGCGTGCCCGCGGGCGCATCGCTTCACCGGAAAATCTCGCCAGAATAAAATTCGCTAAAGAAACGGCGGAGGTCAAAGGGGGGAGCTAGGAACAAAGACTTGAAAATCAAGGTGTTGCCCAGGGAAGGTTTGAAAGCCGGCAAAAAGCTAAAAGGCCCCGCGGTTATTTCTGAATACAGTGCAACTACTTTTGTGCCCTTGGGTTTAACTTTCCAGGCCGATAAGGCTGCTAATCTCCTGGTTGAAGTTGTTTGAAAGCGGCAGGGCGTCTGCCAAGGACACTCTGCCGATTTTTCTACCCATTCACTTCAAGGCCGTCATCCGCCGCAGAAACAAAAAGGCGTCCCTTTCGGAACGCCTTATTCTGGTTGAACAATTTCTAGGCTGCGTCTTCGTCCTTGCGATCAGATTCTTTCCTGATCGGTTTCAACGTCCCGGTTTTCGCCCTTCACGTCATCAGCGGCATCGCGGACAGCGTCTTTCACTTTTCCCAGAGCATTTCGTGCCTTACCCTTGGCCTGGTCCATAGCACCCTCCGCCTGGGTATTGCTGTCGCCTGTCCATTCGCCCACCTGGCGCTTGGCGCGCCCGGCAATGTCTTCCGCTTTTCCCTGAATACGATCCTTGTCCATGATTTCATCCTCCCTTTTGTTGCGTTGATGTTCATCTGCAATGTTTGTTTACACAACCGTTCGTCTTCCAGAGATCAATTGGAAAACCAGTGCTACCAAAGCCAACACAAGCAGAATGTGAATAAAACCACCCATGGTGTAGCTGCTGACAACTCCCAGCAACCACAGAACAAGCAGCACTACGAAAATTGTCCAGAGCATAATTTGTCACCCTTCAAAGCAGTCGTTCCCGTCACAACACTTTGACGAGTCTCAGGTAGAGTGAGGTTGTCAGTAATCGAGAGTAGCTGGGCGAAATGCAACCTTAATAACTTGATTGAACAAATTGAACCCCGCGTACAGCCTTGCTTTTATTATCACCGAATGCATCAATGCTCTTCCCGTGCATTCGTTCATTCACTTCGGATTTTTTGGGCAATCAGCGGCGATCCCGCAATCTGTTTAAGTGACTATGACCAAGGTCACTCAATTCCCTCTCACTTAAGTCTTTATTCAGCAGCGGAAGCGCTATGATCTTAGGCGATGAAAGTTGCCATTCAGGGAGAGCGCGGAGCCTTTAGTCATCAGGCAGCGCTGAAGCTGATGCCGAAGGCGCAAGTGCTGGCGTGCAGCCGGTCTTCTGAAGTATTTGACGCACTGGATTCAGGCGAGGCCGCAGCCGCCATGATTCCCGTGGAAAATACACTGGCCGGTCCCGTGGGTGAGCATCTTGATCTGCTGGTGGAGCGCGATGTCTTTGTTACTCGAGAAGTGCTGTTGCGGATCGAACATAACCTGATCAGCGCGCCCGGCGTGAAGATGGCGGACATAAAAAAAGTCATGTCGCACCCTGTCGCGCTTGACCAGTGCAGAAAATTTTTTGAGAAGAACAAGAATATCGCCTCAATACCGTTCTATGACACGGCGGGCAGCGTGAAGCACGTGATAGAGAATAATCTGCGGGACACGGCGGGAATTGCCGCCGTCCAGGCTGCCAGGGAATATGGCGGCAAGATCCTGCAAAGCGGCCTGGAAGATGACCATAGAAACATTACCCGCTTTTTTCTCATCGAAAAGAAGAGAAAGGGTGGCGGCGAATGCGGATAAAACCTCTTTGGCTTTTTCACTGAAGAATGTTGCCGGAGCGCTGTTCAAGGCATTGAGCGTTTTTGCGCTCCGCGACCTGGACCTGAGCAAGATTCAATCGCGGCCGGTGCGTGGCAAGCCGTGGGAATATCGTTTTTTTGTCGACGTCCTCCGCGGCCAGGATGAGGCCATGCAAAACGCGCTTCGCCATCTGGAGGAGATTGCCAGTCCGGTGAAGGTGTTGGGCATCTATCCCCGCGCCCGGTCGTGAAAGCGGAGTGGCTGGCGAAAAAACTTCGCGAGGCAGTACGTAAAGCTGAAGCTGGCCGCGGGAAGGTTTGCAGAGACTCCCGAAGGGTATTAGTTTTCCGTAATTTGCGGGCAGTCGGACACATGGAGTAGAATCCGCCGGGATTGGCGGAAGCGAGCAAATGGAATGACTGCATCTTTCCCCGAGGCACGGTCATCAATATGTGAGCGAGTTATTATCAAGGATAAATTATGGCGTCTGAAGATCTTAATAAAGTCATACATTTAGAAGGGGCGCCTGAACAGGAAAACCGCATTACGGAGACCCATAAAAAGGGTGTGCCGGTGCTTCCCGTACGTGATACGGTCCTGTTCCCGCATGCGGTTCTACCCCTGACCGTGGGCCGGGAAAGTTCCATCCAGCTCATTAATTCACTGGGCGATGAAAAGACCATACTGGTGGTGGCCCAGAGAGAAGCCCGCGTGGATTCTCCCCAGCCAGCAGATTTATTCAGCATCGGCACCCTGGCAACGGTCCATAAAGTGGTCAAGATGCCGAACCAGAGCCTTTTTGTGTTTACCGAAGGCTTGCAGCGCGGCAAGCTGGGCGAATTTACGCAGTTTACGCCCTTCATGCGCGCGAACGTCGACCTGATTGATGACAGTGAGCCTGAACAGGCTCCTGAGGTTGAGGCCCTGCAGCGCAACGTACTGACCTTGTTTCAGCAGATTGTGGCGGGATCGCCCACATTGTCAGACGAACTCCAGACGGTGGCGATCAACATTGAAGAGCCGGGCCGGCTGGTGGACTTCGTTGCGTCGTCACTGCCATTTCTCTCTACCAAAGACAAGCAGGAGATCCTGGAAACGCCGGACGTGCAAAAACGTTTGCAGGTAATCAACCAGCATCTGGCCAAGGAACTGGAAGTGCAGCAACTGCGCAACAAGATCCAGACGGAAGTCCAGGACCAGGTGCAGCAGTCACAACGCGAATACTATCTGCGCGAGCAGATGAAGGCCATCCAGAAAGAACTGGGTGAGCAGGATGAAGCTGCGCGTGACGTGGACGAGCTTAAGCAGAAGATTGAAGCGGCCGGCATGCCGGAAGATGTAAAGAAAGAAGCGCTCAAGGAATTGACGCGCCTGGGACGCATGTCTCCCATGGCCGCCGACTATTCCGTCACGCGCAATTACATTGAGTGGCTGGCGATATTGCCGTGGGCCAAATCAAGCGGCGTTCAGGTGGACATCACCAAGGCACATGAAGTTCTGGATGCGGACCACTACGACCTGAAGAAGGTCAAAGACCGCATTCTGGATTACCTCTCCGTGCGCCGGTTGAAGCCGAGCATGAAGGGTCCGATCCTGTGCTTTGTGGGACCTCCGGGAGTTGGTAAAACTTCGCTGGGACGTTCCATTGCCCGCGCTCTGGATCGAAAGTTCGTTCGACTGTCACTGGGCGGCGTGCATGATGAAGCCGAGATTCGCGGTCATCGCCGTACATACATCGGCGCATTGCCTGGGCAGATCATTCAGGGCATCCGCCGCGCTGAAACCAACGATCCGGTCTTTGTGCTGGACGAAGTGGACAAGCTCGGTCGCGACTTCCGCGGAGATCCGTCTTCAGCGCTGCTGGAAACGCTCGATCCGGAACAGAACAGCACGTTCCGCGATAACTATCTTGACGTTCCGTTTGACCTGTCAAAGGTCCTGTTCATCTGCACGGCGAACATGCTGGATACCATTCCGGAACCGCTGCGCGATCGCATGGAGATCATCGAACTGCAAGGCTACACGGAAGACGACAAGGCGCATATCGCCCAGCGTTATCTGGTACCCAAGCAGATTGAAGAGAACGGCCTGACCAAGGAGCAGATTGAGTTTCCTGAAGATGCAGTGCGGTATGTGAGCCGGCATTACACGCGGGAAGCGGGTGTGCGTAACCTGGAGCGCAACATCGGCACCATCTGCCGAAAGCAGGCGCGCCGAATTGCGGAAGGCAAGACGGACAAGCTGGTGGTGACCAAGGAAATCATTCAGGAATTCCTGGGTGGCATCAAGGTCAGGATTGACACGGAAATCGCCGAGCGCACAAAACGCGCCGGCGTGGCCGTGGGTCTGGCATGGACACCGTCAGGCGGTGACATCCTCTTCATTGAGGCCAATAAGATGAAGGGCAAAGGCGGCTTCACCATGACCGGACAGCTCGGCCAGGTGATGCAGGAGTCCATGCAGGCGGCGCTCACGTGGGTACGTTCCAACGCGGGAACGCTGGGCATCAATGAGGATGTGTTCAAGGATACTGACATACACATCCACGTGCCGGCGGGAGCAATTCCGAAAGATGGACCTTCCGCAGGTGTAACCATGGCGACTGCGCTGGTGTCATTGCTGTGCGATCGTCCGGTGCGTCCGCTGACGGGAATGACGGGCGAGATCACGCTGAGCGGCAACGTTCTGCCCATCGGTGGCGTGAAGGAGAAATTCCTGGCTGCCAAGCGCGCTGGAGTGAAAGACATCATCTTCCCGGCGGAAAACCGCATGAACGTGGATGAAGACCTGACTCCGGAACAAATTGACGGTGTGGCCGTACACTTCGTGAGTACGATTGAAGAAGTACTGGCCATCGCACTGCCAACCAGCCAGCAGGAAGAACGCCAGGATGAAGAAACCAGGGAACGCGTGCTGACCAACGTAAGCTGACCCGGCAACAACAGGAAAATTAAGGGCGCATCGATTCAGATTTTACATTGAACATGCGCCCTTTGTTTTTGTGACAGGCGAGCCAATACCTTCATACCCCGATTCATGGAACGACTACGTGGAAGACCATTCATGAAAAGGGCAATTCTCGCAAGACAAATATACTTTCGTCATCCCGACGTCCGTAAAGCGAACGCGCGCTGTCTCCAGCGCGTGAGTAGGACGGAGGGATCTTGTGCCTGGTTTCTCAAAGCAGAAAACTGAAGTCCCTTACCGCTACTCAAGCTGGAGGCATGATCGCTCGCGCAAACCCTTCGGGCAAACCCATGATAAGAACGGGCGAGCTTGTCAATTCTTCAACCTCCCCGGCCAGCAGTAGCTCTGGCCCGGCGCATCCAACAAGAACAGCAGAATGAAGGCATGGTTCAGACGGATGAGGTGCGCGAATGTTTGAGAGTTCATCTCTTAAACGCAATTCGCTTTGGCGAAAGCATTGTTAGGCGCTGTGCGTATGGCTCATCGCCTTGTTATCGCGCTCTTTCCATTGCTGGCTTGCGCGGCGGTCAAAGCGCGTCTCACAAGCCGCACAGCCCACCAGCCTGGAGATCTACGCCAATGCCATGAAGCAGCCTCGCGTGGCCGATCAGATTGCCGAACTGGAGCGTTATCTCACCGTGGCCGAGAATGGGATCCTCAAACACGATGCCCTGGAAGTCCTTACATGGGATTACATGCGCATGAGCAGCGCTGAGCATGTGAAACAGCGGGCGCAGCAATTGCTCGCGATGGATCCTGGAAACCCCGTTGCCCTGGCAGCGCTGGCGGAAGAGGGCGTGACCCAGCCAGGGGGCGCACCGGCGGCTCCATCACGCGCTATGGGCATGAGCAACATGGGCATGAAAAAGACGCGCGCAATCAGCGTATTGATTCCGCACAGTCAGCGCTGGCGGCGCTGGAACAGCTACGCAGGCCGGAAGGGATGCAGGCCGGGGATTTTGCTGCCATGCGTCGCCGGGTAGAATCGCGCCTGAACGGATTGCTGGGACTGGCGTATGTGGATCGCGAAGAATATCAGCAGGCGCGCACGCCATTGCAGCAAGCCGTGGCGGTGGATCCGGCCAATCCGCAGTATGCGTACGCGCTGGGGCTGGCGTTGCTGATGGGAAAAGATCCGGCGGACCAGCAGAATGCATTTCTATATCTGGCACGGGCCGTGAACCTCACGCGGGGTACGCCTTCAGGAACGGAGATCGCAGAGTTTGCGCACAAGCAGTATCGAAAGGCTGGCGGCAAAGACGCGGACTGGAACGGGTACCTGGCTGCTGCGGTGGTGCCGGAAACCCGTCGCAGGCAGCCGGCGCTGAACGCGTCCGCCACGCCGCCAGCGCCAACCATTAACAGTGCCACCGGCACACCAGCCAGGAACGCTGCACCGCCGTCCGGCGCACCGCCTCAACCAGCCTGGACATAACCAGCGCTGCACCATTAACCAGTGCTGCACCGGCAACCAGCATCCGCACCAACGACTGGCGCTGCACCATCAACCAGCGCTGCACCAGGGACCAGCGCTGCGCCATCTGCCAGTGCTGCATCCGCGACTGGCACTGTTGCCGCAGCAGAACAAACGTCTCACCGGCGAATCGCCAACTCGGCCGCGGCCAATGCAACGCACCCGGAAATATCAGAACGTCGCCGGCGGATCGCCAGCCACGGCTTCAACGCCGGCGCCATCCGCAACCGAACGTGCGGCAGTTCTCCACCGGACGTAAACGTACGGCCGGCGCCGACGCCTCGGCCCATCCAACCTGCGGTCTCAACGCCCAATCGCACCGCTCACCCTGGGAATATTGATTGAGACTGCATTGCTGACGCGCCAGAATCGGGACGCGATTATCGCCACATTGAAGGACCTGATCAGTCATCTGCGTGCGGAAGATGAGGCGGCCATTCTGGTGTTCAGTAATCAGCTCGACTTTGAACAGGACCTCACGGCCGATGACAATCTGCTGGAACAAGCCATGAGCAGCCTGCGCCCGCGAACAGGAAGGGCGTTGCTGGACGGCGTGGGTTTTGCCGCGGGGCATCTGCGGAGAATCGGCAAGAATTCCAACCGCGTCCTGCTGGTCATTTCCGATGGACGCAGCGGCCGTGAAACCGGACAGCCGATCAGCGCCGAGGTCCAGGGCGTCAGAATTACTGCATTGGCCTGAATGCCGATGGCGCGGACCAAAGACAGCTATTACAAAGGCTGGCTTCCTACACGGGCGGAGTAGCGGCATTTGCGTCTGGTCCGCAGGAATTCAGGATGGCGACCACTCGATTCACCCAGGATATGGGGCTTGCATTTCGCTAGAAAAAAAAAACCGGAACGGCTGCGTACCGTTCCGGCGATGAATCGTAAACTGCGTTGCAGCTTTATGAACTGCTGACAGGTACTATTAGACGGCGGCCATGGCGAAGAAGTTCACTGGGGTCCCGTAAAAAATCACGCAACGCTGATTACTCTGGTTCCGGTATCCTTGAGCGGATGCGCATACGGGTACTGCTATTTGGTCAATTGAAAGACATGCTGGGCCGGGCTGAAGACTCCGTCGATCTGGATCCGGGCGCCACGCTTTCTCACCTGGTGGAACATTACGCAAAGCAGTTTCCCAGTTCCGTGCCTTTGCCGCCTCGATTGCCCTTTCCGTCAACCAGGAATATGCGCATGCGTCCACGGCGCTGAAAGAGGGCGACGAAGTGGGTCTGTTGCCGCCGGTTAGCGGCGGAAAATCGCCGGTCGGAGCGTCTGTCGGAGACAACGCGAAGCTACGGTCAGAACACTGTGCCATTGTCCGCGAAAAAATCGACATTGAAAAGATCCGTCAGGATGATCGCCCATCCTGAAGATGGCGCAGCGGTGGTGTTTGATGGCGTGGTCAGGAACAACACCCGCGGGCGGCGGACGCTTTACCTGGATTATGAAGCCTATGAAACCATGGCGCTCGAATGAGATGGAAAAGCTGGCCCAGGCGGCCCTGGAGCGCTATAAGATCAGGGACGTGCGGGCGGTGCATCGGCTGGGACGGCTGCAAATTGGCGAGTCAAGTATAGTAATTGCCGTGGCATCAGCACATCGTGGCGCGGCCTTTGACGCCTGCCGCTGGTTGATTGATACCTTGAAGAAAACTGTGCCCATCTGGAAGAAGGAATATTTTGAAGATGGAGCGGTTTGGGCGGATGGCGAGCCGTTTCCGGAAGAAATTCGTCCGGGCCGATAAACCTTTTTCAGCAACTTGCATCTAAGCACTTCAGATTATCCAAGAGTATAAAACAAACTATGACGCGGAATCGAGCTGTTCCTCAGCGGTTCAGTTTGGCCATTGTGCTTGCCATTGGCAGCCTGCTGCTGGTGAGCTATTTGCACGCTCAACAACAGCCGCCGGGCGGACAGCAATCGCCCACACGGGAGCAGCAACCTCAGCCTGACCTGCGCGTCAACGTGCGCCTGGTAAACGTCTTTACCACGGTCACAGACTCACATGGCGCACCGATCGCAAATCTCCAAAAAGATGATTTCAAAGTCACTGAAGACGGCCTTCCGCAATCGATCAGGGTATTTGACCGCGAATCCGAGCTGCCGCTGAGCATTGTTCTGGAGGTGGACACCAGTCCCAGCACTGAACGCGACTTCAAGCTGGAAGTTGTTTCAGCCAAGCGTTTCGCCCGGCAGATCATGCGGCCGGTGGACCGGCTGGCGGTATTTCAGGTGACCGAGACGGTTGACCAGTTGACCCCGTTTACCCCTGATCTGCGCCGCATAGAGCGAGGCATTGATAGCCTGCGCGTGGGGCCGGGAACGTCCATTTTTGACGCGATTTTTCTGGGCTCTGAGGCGTTGATGGACCGCGAAGGACGCAAGGTGCTGGTGCTGATTACCGATGGCGGTGATACCACCAGCAAGGCCGATTACAACGTTGCGCTGCGTCGAGCGCAGCAGTCCGAGGCCATTGTGTACAGCATTATTGTGGTGCCGGTGGAGGCCGACGCCGGCCGCAATCCCGGCGGAGAGCACGCCCTGATTCAGATTTCAAAAGACACCGGCGGAAAGTACTACTACGCTGAAGGCATCAACGAACTGGACTCGGCGTTCCGGCAGATCAGCGAAGAACTGCGCACGCAATACCTGATTGGCTACTATCCGAGCCGGCAGGTGGCTGATTCTCCATTCCGCAGAATCAAGGTGGAAGTGACGAAGAAAGACGCGGACGGAAGGCCGTATCAGGTGCGGCATCGCGCGGGATATTACACGGCGCCCGCACGCTAACGCTTCATCTATTTCGCAATCACATGGTTTGAAAATCATGGTTTACAAAATCGTGCTTTGCAAAATCGTCGGTTCGCCAAAGCAAGGCCCGGGCTTCACATTTGCATCTTCACTCTTGTTTCACTCACGTTAAGCTTCTTTCCCATCAGCAGCCCATCCACGGTTCCCAGATAATATCTTGGCAACACTTTCAGCACCGAATATCCCATCTTCTTGTAAAAGCGCAGCGCCACCGGATTGTCCACCGAAACTTCCAGCGACACATATCCACATCCGGCTTTGATTAATTCTTCTTCCGCGCCTTCCAGCAGCAGCTTGCCCAGTCCGCTCTTCTGGCATCCGGCGCAACGTCAATGGTGATAATCCGGCCCATGAACTCTGCGCCACGGCGGGGCCGAAAATGGTCTGCGATCACAAAACCTTGCAGGGTTTTACCTTCCATGCCCACCAGCGTGATCGCGGAAGGCATGTTCACAAAATAGCGCATCTCCTCTTCCGGATAAGCGATGCCCTCCGCAAAGCAGGCATGGTCAATCTCCATGATCCGCTCAAAATCTTCCGGAACGTAGCGACGCAGCTTCAGCACCAATCATTGTAATGAAAGAACTTCTAATGCATAAACGTTCAAGTGAATGCTGCAACCGCAGGCCAGCATTACAAACTTTTACAGAATTCTTACTCAGCTTTAACCAGATTCACGCGTCAAAGATGTTTAGATAAAAACCAGTCGCGGGGAGAAAGGTTTTTTTAATGGCTACTCGCAGTCAATATTTTCATTTTCATACTTCCGATCTTGATCGTTGGTCGACCACACAGCCCCATTACGCATGATTGTGGTGGATGATTCGCCAGACCTGCTCGAAGTGATTTGTGCCTTGCTGCAATCGAACAAAGAGGTGGACGTTATGGCCCGTGGCAACGACGGCAGTGAAGCTCTGGGCCTGGTTTCAGCAATGGAGCCCGACCTGGTCCTGATGGATGTTCAAATGCCGCACGTGGATGGGATTGCGGCTGCGGCGCTCATCACCATGCATTTTCCTGAGACCACAGTGGTGCTGATGTCCGGCGACGACTCGCCTGAAATGCGCGCTCAATGCCAGCGCCAGCGGCGCACACGCATTCATTCACAAACCGCGGCTTGGACGCGAGTTGGCAGACTTGATCGAATCCGTCCGCGGCGCACAGTTTCTCAACTATCTGCAACCCAATGCTTGACCCCACGCGGGCCGGAGCGGCTCTGGTCTGGTCTCTTAAATAAATCAATACTAATTTCAACAATTCAGTAGAGAAGAAAAAGGCCGCGCTGCTGAGTGGGGGGAGCGCGGCCATAGTCACTCGCAAAGACTCTCTGGAGAACATTCAACCACAACGCCAGGACAGTGGCTGTAAAGTCTCCGTAAACAAACCTGGCGAGTATTTCAATATCAGATACTTTTTGCCATTGACGCGTTTGCGGCAGTCTTCGCAAATGCCGTAGATCTGGAACGTGTGGCGGGTGGCGTCAAAACGATGTTTACGCGCAATGTCTTCCTGAAGCTTCCCTGCTTCCGGGGAAAAGAACTCCACTGATGCTCCGCAGTCCGTGCACACCATGTGATGGTGGCTGCGACGGTTAAATTGGTGCTCGTAACGCGCCACTCCGTCATGGAACGCCACTTCACTGGCCAGTCCGCATTCAGCCAGCAGTTTCAGTGTGCGATAAACGGTGGTAAAGCCGATCTTGGTGTCCTTCTTTCGCACCAGCCGAAAAAGCTCATCGGTGGAAAGATGGTCGCGCGTATCCAGGAACGTCCGCAGAATAGTGTCTCTCTGCTCGGTATGCTTCAGTCCCACGCGCTTCAGATGCTTAAAGAATATTTCCTGGGCTTCGCGCACGGCTTCCCGCGTCGGCGGCGCATGATCGTCAATTCGCTTTTGCAGCATCTTTAAGTTGGCCCGGACACCTGCCTATCGGCAAATGAAATTGAATTTCATTTTCATTATAAGAGCAATTCGGCAGGAATTTTAGCTGCGAATGGCTGAATGGCAGGGTAGAGCATGCCAGGGAAGCTCAAATGCAGCGTCAGCAATTTGGCGATTTTGGCAATTATTGGCAATTCTCTTCAATCTTCTGATTGCCGCCTTCCCTTACAATCGCAAACCATGGCTACCACCGTTGCTGCTCCTCCGTCGCGCGAAGGCGGTCTGCGCACTGTGCTGAAGATTGTGTCGTTACTGGTGTCGCTGGCTGTTTTCGCCGTCGCCGGGCTTACTCTCTGGTTTTACAGAACGGCTCGCGGTTCCCTGGCGCAGCTCGACGGCGAAATTTCAGTCGTGGGCCTCAAGGCGCCCGTGCAGGTCATACGTGATACGCATGGCGTTCCCCATTTCAGCGCCACTCAGCAATGAAGATCTGTTTTTCGCGCAGGGCTACGTCACCGCGCAGGACCGGCTCTGGCAAATGGATATGACGCGGCGCGCCATGGCCGGCGAACTGGCTGAGATCCTGCCCGCGGCCAGTGCTCCACCCAGCCTTGCATCGCGATTGAAGGGCACACCGCCATCGTGGGTGGACTATGACAAGCAGCAGCGTATTCTGCGTTTGCGCGCGGTTGCGGAGCGAGTTGCCGCACAGCTCAGTGACCGTGATCGCGCCTTCTTTACCGCTTATGCCGCCGGCGTAAATGCTTACATCGAACAGCACCGCAACAAGCTGCCAATTGAATTTCACGTGCTTGGCTACTCACCCCGTCCCTGGACGCCCTCTGACTCGGTCCTGATCGGCATTGGCATGAGCCAGCTACTCAATCCGCAATATGAAATGGAATGGACGCGGGAGAAGATGGCCAAGCTTCTCTCACCTGAGCTCATGGCTGATCTCTATCCCGCAAGCTCGCCGCGCGATCATGCTCCTGCCATCTGACGCGGCTCCCGGAGCCAGCGCTAACGCCACAGCCTGCGCGCAAGAAGACAGCATCACGCTTCGAGAACAGCCGAACCAGGACTTCAAGCTCACTTCCACTTCCGCTGCCTCGCAATCACGATTGCGAAGCCTGCATTCCCGGATCGAACAACTGGGTCATCTCCGGCGCGCACACCACCACGGGAAAACCGCTGCTCTCCAATGACATGCATCTGCCGCATCGCGAGCCCAGCATGTGGTATGAAGCGCATCTGCATGCCGCTGGTTTCAACGTGGAAGGCTTTACCCTTCCCGGCATGCCTTTCGTGATTGTTGGTCACAACCAGCGCATTGCCTGGGGCTACACCAACCTGAATCCTGACGTGCAGGACCTGTTCATCGAAAAGTTCAACGCAGCGGGCGAATATCAGACTCCTTCCGGCTGGCAAAAACCTGAAGTGTTCCATGAAACCATCCATGTAAAAGGCGCGCCTGACGTTCCTTTTGACGTGCAGTGTCACCCGGCATGGGCCCATCATTACCAGCCTGCTTCCCGGCGAGACACGTGCAAATCGCGCTGCAATGGGTGATCTACGATTCGCGCAACATCAGCATTCCACTCTTTGATCTTGATTCCGCGCAGAACTGGGACCAGTTCCGCAAGGCGCTCTCGGTGTTCGCCACACCGTCACAGAACGTGGTCTATGGTGACGTGGACGGCAACATCGGTTATCAACCCATGGGCTTTGTCCCTGTCCGCGCAGCTGGCGATGGAACTGTTCCCGTCTCCGGCGCTGACGGCCAGCATGACTGGACCGGCTATCTCGACTTTGACAAGCTTCCCGCGGTTTACAATCCGCCGGGCGGAATTATCGCCACCGCGAATTCCAAAATCACGCCGGAAGGCTATCCGTATCTGCTGGCCACGCAGTGGTTCCCGCCGTATCGCACCGAGCGGATCTATACAGTCTTGCAGCAGCCCGGACAAGAAATTCAGCCCTGCGGACATGCTGGCCCTGCAAACTGACATCACATCTGAATACGACCGTTTCTTCGCCAGCCACTTTGCCTACGCCATTGAGCACAGCAGCAAAGCAAACGACCGGCTTCGCCAGGCCGGCGAACTTCTCCGCAACTTTGACGGACGCATGCGGCCGAATCCGCCGCGCCCACCATTGAAGTGAAGGCCCGCACCGCGTTGCGCAAGATATTGCTACAGCCGAAGCTGGGTAAAGCATGGGAGGAATACACGTGGTCAGAAGCGGCGGTTGCGCTGGAGACAATCGTCCGAGACCAGCCGCAAGCGCTGGCTGGCGCCGGGTTACGCCAATTTTGATGACATGCTGACGGCTGCGGTGGAAAAGGCAATCCAGGATGCGCCTGCTGACCTGAAAACGTGGAAGTACGGCGAGCAGTTCCCTGTTGTAATCGATCATCCGCTGTTCGGCGTGGTTCCAGTTTTACGCGGAATGAGCGCGCCCGGACGGCATCCTCAATCCGGCGGCGGCTACACAGTGAAGCAGGTGGGACGCGGGTTTGGGCCTTCCGAGCGCATGACTGTGGACTTTTCCAATCTGGACGCTTCCACTTTCAACATTGTGATTGGAGAATCAGGCCAGATCTTCAGCCCACATTACATGGACCACTGGCCCGCGTGGTACAACAACACAGACATTTACGCTGGCTTACTCGGACGAGGCAGTGCAAAGCGCCAGGATGCACAGCCTTAAATTGCTGCCGGGAAAATAGCGACGAAGCGGAAATGGAAATCTACGGATCGATCTGAATAGCGTCTATCGCGCGCCCCACAATATCGATTTGCGTGATGGACGGTGAAGGCGCATCCAGGCCGGTATCAAAGATATCCAATTCGCCGCCCTGCACCACATAGATGATATTGCGTCCGGAAATTGGCTGGAAGCCGGTGACATCAAGATTTTGCCGGAAAGCGGATTCAACGGGTCGCGCGACTGGCAATCCGCTGGCTCCCGGCGGGCCACTGATATTGGCGATGCTTAAGCACCCTGCCACCTGGTTGCTGCGAGTTGACCGGTCCCGGCGTGCATGCCTCTGACGCAATATACAAGCCGGTTGTTGGAAGCCAGGGACATCTTGCGGTGGATTCCATCTGTGATCTGGCTGGGCGCTCCAACCACGGCGAGCGAACCCGTATCAATCACCTGCAAGGTCCCAAACGCGCTTGCCGGAGGCGTTCCTGCAACAAATAGACTTGTGCCGCTGATGACGCCGGTGGTCGCCGCCAGAACCGGAACAGTGGCTAGCACTGCCGGAGCGGCCGGGGTGGTAAAGTCCACCTTGGATACGTTCGCGCCCACGCCGCTTCCGCCACATGGTTTTCCGCAGCTCAGGATAAATGCCTGCGTCTCACTGCCGTTGAAGACAGCGGTAAACGGCTGGTCGAGCGGGGGAGCGGTTACCGGGCTGGCG
This sequence comes from Terriglobia bacterium, assembly GCA_963824835.1. GTDB lineage: Bacteria > Acidobacteriota > Terriglobia > Terriglobales > Acidobacteriaceae > Angelobacter. Next base: position 41,351 of record CAWGRA010000008.1, read on the forward strand.
CTCTTGTTCGCCGTGTTGACCACGCTGCTGGTGTCAATCACCCAGAAATTGTCAGCATTGGCCTGCGGCTTGAGCGTGTCAGTAAAAGCCAGAAGCCGTGTGCCAGTGGGGCTCATGGCAAGCGAACGACGTTTGGAATGGAGATATTCGCCACCACCGCGCCTGATGATGTGCTGACGGCCTGCACCAGACCAACATTTCTTTCCGCCACCCAGGCCACGGATCCATCCGGGCTGACCGCAATATCGCTGGCGACGTCCGCCGTGGGGGTATTGAAAGCAATCGCTTCAGTGGTATTGTCGAAAATCCCGACCAGGGCGGTGTTCTGGGCAATGATCGTGAAGTTTCCCGCTTTCAACATCTTGGTGGGAGCGGTAATACCTATGGTCTTGTTGCTCAAAGTATCATTGGAGGCGTCAACAATCCGCACAACGCCATTTTCATTGGATACCAGCACGCGCTTTTTGATGTTGGTAAGCGGAGCGGTTTGCGTGTTGGAGGAACTGCTTGAGCCACATCCGGCCAGCAGGACGGAAATTGCAGCAAGGACCATTCCCAGAACAAATCTGTTTTGAGCTCTTCTCAATTGACCTAAACCCTTTGTTATGAAACCGCGATTATAGCAGAGCGACTTTGATCCTTACCTTCACTCCGGCGCACAAAACCGAGGATGCCACGTGCTTATGCGCATTCAAGCAGGCTTTTCCGGTGCATAGAACGCTCAAATCTGCCTTTCATGCGGTTAATTTCGCCCTTCAATGGCGGCAGTGGCAACTATTTTGCTGGGTTGCGGTATTCTGAAAGAGAACCGAAATGGCTTTAGACCTTCTATCCCGATTGAAACGCGGCCCCGTACTTTGTGACGGAGCCATGGGTACGCTGATCTACGCAAAGGGCGTGTTCATCAACAAGTGCTATGACGAGTTGAACCTGACACAGCCGGACCTGATCCGCGGCATCCATCAGGAATATCTGAGCTCCGGCGCCGAGGTGATTGAAACCAACACCTTCGGCGGTAACTCCTACCGGCTTGCCCGCCATGGATTGGTGGACAAAGTTCATGAGATCAATTTTCAGGGCGCAAAGCTGGCGCGCCAGGCAGCGGACGCCTACAACGCCAAGGTAGCCGCCGAAGTGCTGGTTGCCGGATCCGTGGGGCCACTGGGCATGCGCATTGAGCCGCTGGGCAAGACCTCTCGCGAAGAAGCACGCGAATCGTTTAAACAGCAGATGGCTGCGCTGCTGGAAGGCGGCGTGGATTTCTTCATGCTGGAAACTTTCGGTTATCTGGAAGAACTTCATCAGGCGATTCTGGCTGCGCGGGAAGTTTCTCCGCAGACGCAGATCGTGGCCCAGGTAACCATTGACGAAGACGGCAATTGCCTGGATGGCGCCAGTCCGGAAACCTTTGTGGCCAAAATTGAGGAATGGGGCGCGGACGTAATCGGCTGCAATTGCAGCGTGGGTCCGGTGGCCATGCTGGAAGCCATGGAGCGTATCCGCCGCCAGACCACCAGGCCTTTGGCCGCGCAGCCGAATGCAGGAATTCCCCGCAGCATTGAAGGCCGCAACATTTATTTGTGTTCGCCGGAATACATGGCCAGTTATGCCCGCAAGTTTGCCGCGGCCGGAGTGGGGCTGATCGGCGGCTGCTGCGGAACAACGCCTGAGCACATCAAGTCCATGAAGTCCGGCCTGCGGATGGCTGACGCCAAGGGCAAGAACGCCAGCTTTCAACCGGTGAGCGAACGTAAGCGTGAAGCCACCGTTGCGCCGCCTCCGCTTGGCCCAGCGCTCAAATCTGGGACGGAAACTTGCCGCAGGTGAGTTCGTCACCCTGGTGGAAATTGTTCCACCCAAGGGCATTGATTTTCGCAAAGAAGTGGAAGGCGCAAAGTTTCTCAAAGCCGCCGGCATTGACGCCATCAATATCCCGGACAGCCCGCGGGCATCTGCGCGCATGAGCAATCTGGCATTGTGCACGCTGGTGCAGCAGCAGGCCCAGATGGAAACAGTGCTGCACTTTACCTGTCGTGACCGCAATGTGCTCAGCATGCAGTCAGAGCTGCTGGGCTGCTATACCATGGGCATCCACAACCTGATCTGCATTACCGGCGATCCGCCAAAAATGGGCAACTATCCCGATGCCACAGCGGTTTTTGACGTGGATGCAATCGGCCTGGTAAACATCGTGCATAACTTGAACTTTGGCCTGGATATTGGCAGCAATCCGATAGGTACCGGAACAAAGTTTGTGATTGGCGTGGGCGCGAATCCGGGCATCGTCAACATTGACGAGGAAGTGCGCCGCTTTGAATACAAAGTCCAGGCAGGCGCGGATTACGCCGTAACTCAGCCGGTGTTTGATATTGCATTGCTGGAACAATTTCTGCGCCGCATTGAGCATTATCGCGTGCCGGTGCTGGCGGGTATCTGGCCGCTGACCAGCGTGAGAAATGCTGAGTTCATGAAGAACGAACTGCGCGTGTCAGTGCCTGATTCCATCGTCGAACGCATGAGCAAAGCGCCGAATGCAGAGGCCGCGCGCGCGGAAGGCATTGAGATCGCCCGCGAGATGCTGCACCAGGTGCGCGGATTGGTCCAGGGCGCACAGGTTGCGGCTCCGCTCGGCAGGTATTCATCCGCCGTGGAAGTGCTTGACGGCATGGGATCAACAGCCGCAAAGGTATAAGCTCTGTTCTTTTCAGATCAGATAACTCCAATTATGGAAGATGTGCATCAGGTATTTTGCGGATGAATTTCAGATTCGCGCGCTGCAGCCTAACTGCTGTTTTCATCTTCATCAAAAATTGTTACTCAGCCGCGCGGATTCGGTCTAGACTGTTACTTGGAGTCTCGGCCCTGTGCCTAAATTTGAAGATTATCTTCAGCGTCTGGAAAAGATTGTGGATGAGCTCGAAAAGGGGAACGCCCCTTTGGAGCAGGCGTTGAAGCTCTTTGAAGAAGGCATGCAGCTCTCCTCAAATTGCCGTAAGGAGTTGGAGGAAGCAGAAGGCAAGGTTGAGATCCTTCTGAAGCAAAATGGCAAGTTACAGCCGGAACCGTATGAGGCCGCAACTGAGCGGGCTCAGGGTTCGGCCCGAAAATAGCTTTTTCCCCTCTTGCCTGCAGGACGCCCCTGTAGATTGAAAGTGCCGGTAGCCGCCGGAATGGCGTTCTACCCCCAGCCGCAAGGAAGTGCTTCGATGAAACCTCTCAGCGTAGTTGTCGCACAGCGTAGCAATGAGACTTTGGACTCCCTTTCCAAGTCGCTGAACAACCATTTCCGCGTAGTAACACCGGCTGCCGGCCTGGATGAAATTTTGCAGTGCCATTCCTGGCCGGGACTGCTGATGCGGCCATTGTTGATCTTGAAGTTCTAGGCTTGAAAGAAATCCAGCAGATTCATAACAGAGTTTCCCAATGTCACCATTGTCTGCACCCATCGATTACCCGATGAAAAAATGTGGACACTGGCCCTTTCCGCGGGCGCCTCTGACTGTTGCTATAGCTCTGACGTGCGGGCGATTGTGCAGGCAGCCAGCAGCATCCAGCCCATGTCGCGCGCCCACGCAGCATAAGCGTATTTGAACGCTATCTACCAATCTTAGGCACTCAAGCGCAGGGAGCGTTCCGGAGCGTCCCCTGCTCTTCTTCCGGGCTGCAATCCGTCGCTCGTACTCTACTTTACGCCCGTGTTTTATACTCAATGCTTCATGCTCAAAGACATTCTCGACCAGGGCCAGAAGCTCACTGACATGGCGCTGGAAAAGCTGTTGCCTTCGGCCACCCAGCGCCCTGATTCCATACATCAGGCGATGCGCCACAGCGTCTTTGCCGGAGGCAAACGCCTGCGGCCTATTCTGTGCATGGAAGCTGCGCGCATGATCGCCGGGCGCCTGCCTGATGGAGTTGAAGAACTGGGCAGCGCTCTGGAGATGCTCCATACTTATTCACTGATTCATGACGATCTGCCTGCCCTGGATAATGACGATCTTCGCCGTGGCAAGCCCACCTGTCATGTGGTGTTCGGTGAAGCCATCGCCATCCTGGCCGGCGATGCCCTGCAGACCCAGGCTTATGAAATCATGGCCCGTCTCAAATGCCCGCCGGAAGCGCGCGTGAAGATCATTGAAGAAGTGGCGCGTGGCACCGGCACCATTGATGGCATGATTGGCGGACAGGTAAAAGACATTGAATCCGAGCACGTGCCCGCCGACGCTGCGACGCTTGAATACATTCATCGCTCCAAGACCGGAGCGCTGATCACCTCCAGCCTGGTCAGCGGCGGGATCTATGCCAACGGCACAATGCCCGAGATCCAGCGCCTGCGCGACTTCGGCCGCTCCATTGGCCTGGCATTCCAGATCGTGGATGACGTTCTGGATGTCACACAATCGTCCGAGCAACTGGGCAAGACCGCAGGCAAAGATACTGCTTCAGAAAAAGCCACCTATCCTTCGCTTTTTGGGATTGACGAATCCATCCGCATGGCCGATGAGCTGGTGGCCTCGGCATGCAACGCGTTGGGCTCGTTTGTTCACCGCGCGGACACGCTGAAAGAGCTGGCGCATTTCCTGGTCCAGCGCAAAAAATAGCCGTCCGCGTCGGCCGTTAAAAACAGTCCACGTCGCGTAAATAACAATGCGGCCCAGCCGGCTTGCGTGCTGGGCCGCCCTGATTCGAGCGCCCATTGATGCATCCACGAAGGCGACACTCGCGCGGTTTGGAGCGCAGCGACAGGGTTATTTGGGCATCTCCACCGTGTCAATCACATGAATCACGCCGTTGGACTGGAAGACATTGGGGATGGTCACAGTGGCCGTTCCGCCTTTTTCGTCCTTCAACATGATCTTGCTGCCGCTCATGCTGGCCCACAGTTTGCCGCCTTCCACCGTGGTCAGTTCAGCGGTTCCGTTGCCTTCCTTGATTTTCTTTTTCAGATCGCTGGCGCTGAGCTTGCCTGGAACAACGTGATAGGTCAGGACTTTGGTCAGCGTCTCTTTATTTTCCGGCTTCAGAAGCGTGTCCACGGTGCCGGCAGGCAGCTTGGCAAAGGCTTCATTGGTGGGAGCGAAAACCGTAAACGGTCCCGGGCCTTCGAGGGTATCAACCAATCCAGCGGCCTTCACGGCGGCAACCAGCGTGGTGTGGTCCGCGGAATTAACGGCATTCTGGATAATGTTTTTTGTCGGATACATTTCTTGTCCGCCGACCATCGGGTTCTTGGATCCTGCTATCAGCGCAGCAGAAGCGAATGTAAAAAGGGCCGCAATCGCTAGAATTCTGTTTTTCATCTTCTTTTCCTTTTCCTTTGTCAGCGAAATCTCGCTTTCATAGTCATTACGGAAAAGAAACGTAAACGGATGTGTGAAGCAGGCCAACAATCGAGCAGAATGAATTTTGCCTTGTGACGCATCCGAAAGGCGCGCGATTACGTATGTGCAGCTGAGATTGCTTCACGTCATCGCTCAGGCAGTTGCCATGACCGCCATGTTCTTCCTGAAACAGAAAAAGATGCATAGTGCTATCAGCGACGTTCACTTAAGCGAACGTCGCGAGACGTCATTAAGATCCCGATGAGTGCGGACTGAAAAAAGCGATCGTTCGCTTACGCTCCCAGGGGATGATAACGATTACGAGTGGTTTTGTGCGGCAATATCTCTTTTCATTGTTTAGGCGTCATCACGTTATCAATCACATGAATGACTCCGTTGGATCCCATCGCGTCCGAAACTTCAAACATGCCCATATCATCGTCATCGTCCTTGACCATCAGGTGCTTGCCGTTGTGATCGCCCACATGAAGCTTCAAGCCGGAAAGCGTTGTGATCTCGGCCTGTGGATCGGCTTTCAGTTTCGCCTTCAGTTCCTCCGTGGTCAGTTTGCCTGCCACCACGTGATACAGCACCATTTTCTTCAACTGCTCTTTGTTCTCCGGCTTCATCAGGTTGCCGATGTAGTTGTCTGGCTGCTCGGTAAAGGCCTTGTTGGTAGGCGCAAAAATTGTGAACGGACCTGGTCCCTTCAGCATCTCTTCCACTCCAGCGGCCTTGATGGCCGCAACCAGCGTGGTGTGGTCGGCGGATTTGGCCAGATTCTGCATGATATTGTTGGTCGGCAGCATTTCCTGTCCGCCAACCACGGGATTTTTGTCGCCGGCAAACACGGCAACCACCATCAACAACAGGGCGGGTAGAACAAAAAATCTCTTCATGATTCCCTTCCTAGTAATGGAACTTATAACGAAGCTGTAGTGAAACCTGCCGCGGATCGCTTACGTGTGAACCGCCGAACGTGTTGCTCCGGTCAATGAAGTAACGTTTATCGGCCAGATTGGTTGCTGTCAGCTTGGCTGACCAGTTCTCGCCGAAACTGCGTCCCAATGCCAGGTCAACCGTAGCATAGCTGGGAAGATGGCCCGGTCCGTCTCCATCCAGAAACCCTGAACCGTAAGCTAAGTTTCCTGAAAACCACGTTTTCCAGAGCATGGCAGTACTGAAACCGGTGCTCAGAGTGTTCCGCTGGTCATGGTCAAGAAAGAAGAAGCCGTCTGGGGGTGGAGAGAAATCCGTGAGACCACCAGTAACGCCGCCCGAACCCTCCACTGACTGATGCGAGTATGCCAGATGAAAATCCAGCTTCTTAAAGAGTTTGGGTGAACGCACGGTGGCTTCATAACCCACAATTCGCACGCTCTGGATGGTGAGCGGGAAAAACAGGCTGGAGTTTCCAATGGCATCATGATCAAAGTAGTTATGAGCGCCGGTGCGGAACTGGTCAAAATCAAACGCCCAGTTGCGGACCGGGATGGTCAGGCCGATCTCATGCTGCTCATCACGCTCGCCCCGAAGAGGCAAAAAAGCCTGTCCTGTCCCGGTGGCGGAAAGAATGGCAGTAGAAACGGTATCCAGCGGAGGCGCCTGATAATAGCGGCTGTAGGCTCCGCGAATAACCCAGTGCAGCCGCGGAATCTCAATGGCTGCACCCAGGCGTGGGCTGGCGTTGGTTTCGCTTACGAAACCCGCGAAGTGCGTCACGCGGACTCCGGCATTCAGGGTAAGCCAGGAAGTTGCTTTGTACTGGTCTTCCACCCAGAAAGCTTCCAGATCGCCATTGGCCTTTTGCCGCGTTGAAGGAAAATTCACCGCACCGGTGTCGGGATCATTGCCGGCGAGCGCGATCAGTGTATTGTCATGCTGGGCAAAGCCATACATTCCCACTTTGGCATTGTGGCGGCCCTTCACCACGCTTACAGTCGCGGTGCCACCGAGATAAGACGACAGCCGATTGTCAGTGGTGACCACGCGGTCCGCCGCGTCACCCAGCCCTTCAAAGGCGGCGCGATTGAAATGGTAAGACGGAGCCAGGGTGAACAGCACACTGGGACCGAACGTATGCACCCAGGAAAAGTTGCCGAAAATGTCCTGCTCGCGTTCACGATCGCGCGCGCCCGGCAGCCTGCAAGTCAGGATCGTTCGGCACCTGAAAGTAGTCAGTGCGCGCCGAGCCCACAAACCGGAACTGATCTTTGGGAGTGGCGTTGAATATCAATGAAGTAAAAGCACCGCCGCCAGCCGCCTGGTCGTGCAGGTTAGCGACGGTCGGAGTCTCCAGCCCATGATCGGTACGATTGCCGTTCAGGCTGAAGTAATAAGCGGTGCGGTCACTATGGTCGCCGAAGCTGATCTGGTTATCGGTGGTGTTGTTGCTGCCGTAGCTGGTCACCAGTTCGCCCTGGTGGGAACGTTCAAAGCCTGAGCGAGTAATCACGTTGAACACGCCATAGGTGCGGTCGCCCGCGTCGGCGGAAAAGCTTCCCCGCTGCACTTCCATGTAGTCAATATCTTTGGGATCGAATTGCGGACCGACGTTAGTGGCGATATTCGTGTTCGGCACCGGGACACCGTCAATCGCCCACGTTACCTGGTGGCCGCCGCGCACATGCAGTTGATCATGAACCACGGTCGCGCCGGGAACGTAGTCAGTGATCATGGACATGGAATTGGTGCGGTCTGAGCCCGGCGACTGGGCAATCTCATTGCGGCTGACCAGCGTCTCCGGGGTTGATGACGACGGGTTCACGATTGGCGGTTCCGCGCTGACATCCACGGTCTCCTGCCGCGATGCCACGGTCAATGCAAAATGCAATTCCTGAACGCCATCAGAGATCACGGTCGCCGACTGGGTTTCCGCGGTGAATCCCGGAGCGATGATTGTAATGTCATATTCGCCGACCGGTACTTTCATCACCACGGCAATGCCATCTTCATCGGTGGTTGCCCTTTTGCTGGAACGATGAAGTGCGGCTGTGCACCACCACCTCCGCGCCCTTTCACCGGCCGGTGCTGCGGATCGTGCACAATCGCCTTTACTGTCCCGAAAACCGAAGCATATATCTGCAGTGGCAACAGTAAGACCAGCAGGCCAATCAATCGAACTCGCGTAAACATTTCTTTCTCCCTGGTATTTGTCATAGTGGCGCATCAAGGTCAGCGTTTGCCGGTTCCTCATCACCATCACTGGATTTGAGTCTGCCGGCTGCTCCGCGGTTAAGGGCTGCTGGCGAAATTCAGCTGACGAAATCAGATTTGGGTAAAAGGAAACCGAACGGGGCCCGAAGACTGCGGTTTCTGGAAAAAGCGTTGAGAGACTCAGCAGCTCCGGCCCGGAGCGCAGAAACTATGCGAGCTGGAGGACCGCGATCAGTATGCGAAGAGAAGCCGGCACTGGCAAAGACAATGGAACCGAAATGAAATTCGGCTCCGGATTGGCCGGCAGGGGAAGAAGAGGACTTGCCGTAACTGCGGCTCCCGATGTGGTAGTTCCCTGCACACAGCAGTTCATGGGGCATGAATGAGAATGGCTGGCCGCGATAGAAGCCAGGATCGGACGCTGCTGCTGCCGCCATCTCCATTCCATCACAGTGATGCATGCCCTTATGCTTGCCTGCATGCTTCGCGGCTGCGTTCTGCATCGGCATGCGATGGCAGGAGGCAGCCTGCATCGGTTCCATGTCCCTCGCCCACGCGGGCAAATACATGGAGTAAAGCAGGACAACCATCATCGAAATGGAAAAAAGCCGCTTCATTCCCAGGGCCGAATATAACCTTTGACGCATCCCGATGGCAATCGGATTTCACCCAACGGCGCATTAAATCGTTTAATTTGCGCAACTTAAGCAGTAACGTCAGTAACTTCCCGGATGAGATTCGTTTATCCAGTCCGCAAATAATCCCCTCCAAGGTAATCCCCTGCAAGTTTTGGAAGCTACCTGCGATCTATCCAGAGTACATGTTAGACGAAAGAGGACAGCCTTCATGAGCAACCGCTTTTACTTCAGTTATCGCTTTAGCCAGTAACGGCGTTATGAAAAGCATTTTCCATCTGGCTTGTCTGTTTGTTCTGTTGGTTGGGCTGGCGACTTCAGGACGCGCACAGAATTCACCCGGTCGCTTTGAAGCCGGCGGGAGTTTTACGGTAATCCAGTCATCCGGTGCGGGAGGCGGACCTTTTGGGCCCGGGATCGAAGGCGGACGTTAATTTCGGGCGTCACATAGCCCTTGATGCCACTCTGAACTGGCTTCCTGAACGATTTAGTTTGGCTTCCGGCGGACGTATTGTCCAGGGGCTCGTGGGAGCAAAAGTCGGTACGCGGTTTCAGCATTTCGGTTTTTTCGCCAAGGTAAGGCCCGGGTTCATCACCACTGGGAGCGCCTTGAGAAGAGTGACCTTTGATCCAAACCAATTTATCTTCACACAACGATTTGCCCGTCTCACTGAGCGGGCACTGGATTTAGGTGGAGTCGTCGAGTACTACCCAGCAAAACATTGGTCACTGCGCTATGACGCCGGGGATACCATGCTTTTTGAAGAGCTTCCAACGTTTAATAATCCCGTGCGGGATTTCGGAACGTACAGAAGCAATCATTTCCAATTCAGCACCAGCGTGCACTATAGTTTTTGAGCTACAGATCTGCCGCGGCTTCACGCTTTCTGGTCATATAGAAGAACACAGCCGGGCGTAACGATCAGTGAGAGCACCATGGAGATCAGAATGCCGCCGATCACGGCAATGGCCAGCGGCTGCAGCATCTGTGAGCCTGCGCCGATAGCAAATGCCAGTGGCAACATGCCTGCCACCGAAGCAAGAGCCGTCATGACGATGGGACGCAGCCGGCGTCTGCCGGCCTGAATCATGGCTTCTTCCGCCGGAAAACCTGCCTTGGTGAACTTCTGGTCGGCATCCAGAAGAAGGATGCCGTTCTTGGCCACGATCCCTATCACCATGATCACGCCCATAAATGACGCAACATTGAACGTGGTCTGGGTGATGAGCAGCGCAAGAAATACGCCGGATGTGGAAAGCAAGGCCGATGACAAGACTGCCACAGGAGCGGAGAAGCTGCGGAATTCCAGCAGCAAGACTGCAAACACCAGAATGATGGCCAGCACCAGCACGATTACCAGATCGTGAAATGACTTCTGCTGGTCCTGAAATTTTCCGCCGTATTCAACGCGGATAGAAGGAGGCAGCTTCAGCCCATTGACCACTTTCTGCACCTGGGCGATTCCCTTGGACAGGCTGATGCCCTCAAGACGCGCGGTAACCTCCACATCGCGTTGCAGGTTCTGGCGGCGAATCTCAATCTGTCCGGGAATTTCAACCACGTCAGCCACAGCGCCCAGCGTGGCGATCTTGCCCGTGCCACTCATCAGCACGGTGTTGCTCATGGCTTCAATGGAGGCGCGGTTCTGGTCAGGAAAACGAACACGTATGGTGTAAGCTCGGTCATTGCTGATCAAGGGCGTGCCGGCGGGAACGCCCTCCAGCAAGGCGGTTGCGTCAGTGGAGACTTCTTCTGCCGTAAAGCCGGCCTTGGCGGCCACGGTTGGGTTCACGTTGAACTGCGTCGCTGGACCACTAATCGTATTTTCAATGCCGTTCTTGAGGTCCACCACTCCATCCACTTTGCTGATGGCTTCCGCCACGCGCGGCGCTTGCGCCTGCAACAGTTTCGCGTCCGGCGAAAAGAGTTTGATCACCACGTCCTCAGGCTGATTGCTGAGGTCGCCGATCATGTCCTGCAGAAGCTGGATGATCTCAATGTCCAGCGCCGGCTCCTGCTTATGATGGTGTCACGCACGTCCTTGATCACGTCCTCAACCGGGCGACGCTTGCCGGATTTCAGCTTGACGGAAATATCGCCGGTGTTGGCTTCAGTGACTGCCGCCAGGCCAAGCTGCAATCCGGTACGACGTGAAGTGCCTTCCACGTCCGGAATGTCATGCAGGATATCCTCCACATGGGCCAGCACGCGGTTTGTTTCCTGAAGTGAGCTTCCCGCAGGCATGATGTAATCGATGATGAACCCGCCTTCATCCATCTCCGGCAGCAGATCAGAGCCAAGCACGTTGTAGCACAGGAACGAAACTGCGATGAGCACCACGGCCCCGCCCAGCAACCACCACGGATGTTCCAGCGCGCGCCGCAACCAGCGCTCATAAAACTCAATTACGTGGCGGAAGAAGCCCTTGTATGGATGCCTCTTCGGCGGCCATCAGCTTGCGCATCTCGTCATTGCTGTTGCTGTTGCCGCCCGGCGGATCAATACCCGGGTTGTCAGAAATGGCTGCAATGGCAGTTTCCGGGGCAACGGGTGAAGGCGTTTCCTTTCCGATCTTCCGTCTTCCTTCTTATGCCGCATGAAGTACTGGCTGAGCGTGGGCGTCCAGGTCAGGGCCAGAAATAATGAGGCAAGAAGCGCAGCGCACATGGTTACAGCCAGCGCGCGGAAAAATGAGCCGGTCACGCCCGTAATGGAAATGAGGGGAAGGAATACGACGATGGGCGTAAGCGTTGAGCCAATCAGAGGGATGGTGATCTCTGACAATGCTTTGTGGATGGCCTCAAGCCTGTCTTCGCCGGCGTCACGATGCAAAGAGATGTTCTCTACCACCACGATGGCGTCATCAATGACCAGGCCCACGGCAGCAGCCAGTCCGCCCAGCGTCATCAGGTTGAAGCTTTGCCCCAGCAATTTGAGCGCGATGAGCGCCACCGCAAGGGTAACCGGAATGACCAGGCCGGCCACAATCGAGGTACCCCAGTCGCGCAGGAACAGAATCAGCACCAGTGATGACAGCACAAGGCCAATCAGGATCGCATCGCGCACGCTGGCGATGGAATCATTCACGATGCCAGACTGGTCATAAAAGCTCTGCAACTGCACACCCGCCGGCAATGTTTTGCGTATCTGCTCAATCTCCGCGTGAACTTCACTGGCCACGGAAACCGTGTTGCTATCAGGCTGGCGATTCAGGTTGAGCAGGACAGCAGGCTTTCCATTGGCTCGCACAGCGGTGTAGATGGGTCTGACCGAGCGCTGGACGGAAGCAACGTCACCAATGCGAATCGGAATCCCCGCCTGGGTATTCTTCACCACGATGCGGGAGAGCTCTTCCGGACTCCTGACCTGTCCGCTGACCAGCCCAAGCACGAGTTGATGATTGCGTTCGAAAAGTCCGGGCGAATCGATGAGATTGGTTCCCTTTACCGCATTGAGAATGTCGGTGACCGTTACGGTGGTCTGCAAAAGCTTGGCCGGATCGGGCGCAATTTGAAACTCAGGCTCTTCTCCGCCTTGCACCACCACGGTCGCCACCCCGCTGAGGCGATTCAGGCGCGGAGAGAGATCGTAGGTCGCCATCTCCCAGAGCTGGGTAAGTGGCACCTTGTCTGACGTAAGGCTGTAACCGAGTATCGGGAATGACGCAAACGTCAGCCGATGGGTATCAATCTTTGTGCCTTGCGGCAGACTTGTTTCCACGCGGCTCAGAGCTGCATCCACGCGCTGGAGCGTCAGGTTCATGTCCACTTCCCAGTTGAAGTAGAGATCAACCTCGGCCGAGCCACGGCTGGTGATCGAGCGCACGGATTCCAGTCCCTGCACGCTGTTCACGGCCTGCTCCACGGGCCGGGTGACCGTAACCATCATCTGGTCAATGGGCATTACGCCGCTATCCACGCCGATCACAATGCGGGGAAAGTCCGTGGAAGGAAACACAGATACTGGAATGGTGAACGCCAGATACGCGCCCACGGCGGCAATTACCAGCACCAGAAATATCAATGATTGCGAGTTTCTGGTGAACCAGTACGCTTTGGGCGGCTGGAGTGGCTTGATGTCGTCTGCCATGCTAGTCGTCAGCCTTGCCGGTGGATTTCTTCTTCTCCGCCGGTTGAGGCTTCTTGTCCCCGGTTTCAGGCTGCTCGAGCTTTACTTTCGTCTTCTCGGGAAGGCCATATGCGCCTTCATTGATCACCATTTCGCCAGGCTTCAACCCTGAGACGATCTGCGCCTCTTGAGGGCCCTGAATGCCAAGCTTCACGTCACGACTTTGCGCCACGCTCTGGCCATCAATCACCATCACCTGCGCTTCACTTCCATTGGCGTTGAGCAAGGCCGCTGTGGGAACAACCACTGCGTCATGTATGGTCTGCGCCGTGATGGCAAGTTGTGTGGTCATCCCGGGACGCAATTGCTGATCAGGATTGGCGGCTTGCACCCAGATCTCAACCGTGGTGCTGTTGGGATCAAGCGCCGGGCTCACCAGCGTTACCGTTCCATTCATCTTTGTCTCTGCACCGCTGATGGAAAGCGTGGCCTTATCGCCTTTGTGGAGCAATGCCGCGTCCGATTGCGGAATGTGGGCTTTGGCAATGACCTGTGAGATGTCCATCACCGTAAGCAGCGGCGCGGCTGATGACGCCATTTCGCCGGGGTAAAGAGGGCGATCAGTAATCACGCCTGAGATCGGGCTGCGTATCTCGGAATAGCTGAGTTGAGCTTCTGCTCCCGTCAATTTGGCCCTGGCGGACGCCAACTGCCCATTGGCCAGTCGCAAAGCTTCATGCCTGCCAATGGCATTCAGGGAATCAAGATGCTTTTTGGCAATATCGTAAGCGCTTTTTGCCTGCGCTAGTGACACGGCAGAAGCGTCAAGGTCTTTGCGTGGCAAGGCTCCCTGCTTGTAGAGGTCTTGCCGGCTGCTGTAAAGCTTCTGCTGGGCATCAAGCTCTTGTTGCGAGGTCTGCACATCCAACTCAGTTTTTTGGATCTCTTCCGGCAAAGTGGCGCCAACGCTGGTCTGGTACTGTGCCTGCGCCTGATCGTAAGCTCCGCGATTGTCCGTTGCCGCCGCCGCAAGATCGCGGTTCTCCAGTTCGGCCAGCAACTGCCCCTGCGTGACCTTCTGCCCGCGGACCACGTAGAACTTCTTTACCGGCGCGTTGATTTTGGGAGTAATTGCCGATTGCTGAAGTGGAAACACCACGGCTTCCGCATTCACCACGCGGGCAATGTCGCCCTTGCGTGCCGGCGCCGCCTGCACCGAGACTTCAGGCTTTTCTTCGCTCTCGCCTTTTTTGCACCCTGCAACCAATGCGAGACATATAGCGAGGGTAATGATTGAAACCAACCAGTTTCGTTTATGCATAAGAAGATAGAAGAAAGTTGATTACATTGTACCTGTGAGCATTTGCAGGTTTGCCAGCGCCGTGCGGAACCGGACCTGGCCGTCATTGAAGGCGTTGCGCGCCTGCGTCAGGGTGTTTTGCGCGTCCACCACTTCCAGCACCGTTGACTCTCCACCTTGATAACGCAACGTGGTAAGGCGCAGGCTTTCGGCAGCCAGGTCGGCTGAACTCTTCAGCAGTTCAAGTTCAGCCAGAGCTGCTTCAGCTTCGGCGTAAGTTGTTCGCATGTCCGCCAGAAGCTTGCGCTGAGCCAGTGACAGCTCACGCTGGGCCTGCTTGCGCCTCAGATCAGCCTGTATGACCTTGCTGCGCGATGCGCCCCAGTTCCAGACCGGAATGTTCAACGTGGCCGACGCGGCATAGCCCAGGTTGCGGATACCATCCGGCCCGTGCACGGCGAATTGCGGAGCATCAATGCCATAGAGGTAGTCGAGCGTCAGAGTGGGTAGATAGCCGCCGCGGGCAGACGAGGCCTCATATTGAGCTGCCTGAACTGACAACGAGGAAATGCGGATATCAGGGTTGCTCTTCTGCGCCATCCTGGCGAAATCTTCAAAACTCAGCAGCGGCGGCGCCAATTGGGCGTCATCCACCACGGTAAAGTTCTCATTGAAATTCGGGAACAGCAGAACAGCCAGGTCAAGCCGGGCTTTATCCATGGTGAGGCGGGCTTCGCGGAGATCACGCTGCCGGTCCTGCGACTGGATCTGCGCCTTGATCACGTCCGCATGCGCCACTTCGCCGCCATTTTCCAGCTTGCGGCTGAGAACCAGGAAATTTTGCGCTTCCGTGGCAGCCTGCTGAACGTTGGCATACTTTCTCTGTGCCGCAATCAACCCGTAATAACCCTGCACCACCGCCACTACCAGTCCTCTGGCCGCAACTTCCGCCCTGGCCCGGGCCACTGCTTCCAGCGCCCGCGTGCGGCGATAATCGGCAATCTGGGTGTAACCGAAAGATTGCTCCACGATTCCCTGGCTCACGTATTCGTGAACTGCGTTGTTGCCGATGAACCGCTGCGTGGGCGCGGTTGCTCCCGTGGCGTTGGCGGTTTGGACTACCACCCCAGTACCTTCCGTATAGAGATATTGATTGTGATAGTTCACCTGGGGCAGCAGCGCGGAACGGGCCTGGACCTTGTCTTCATGCGCAATTGCCCGGTCGGTTTGCGCAGCAAGAAACTGGACGCTGTTGGAGCGAGCCTGCTTGAGCGCGTCTTGAAGCGTAAGCGTGAGCGGCGCCTGGGTTGCTGAAGGTGCAGCCTGCTGGGCCAGGCACTGGATGGTGGCGATGAAGATCACCAGGAAACACCTGGTTATATATTTCCGACAAATGCCAATTGGGCCTCCGTAGCGTTGTCAGGGGAAGACTGTAAGCGGAAAACAGTATACGTGCACGATACAATTGGATGCAGGCAGAGCTGTTGGAAGTTTCTACAGCCCTGAATACCCCAAGATTCATGACACTGACCCCGCGAATTCCATACAAGTACCTGTACATCTTCTTGCTGGCATCATTCATATGTGTAGCGCCCGGGGTTGCGCAAAGCGGCGAAGGTGAACACCATCATCACCCGGACTCAACCCCCGCCTCTCAGACTGTGCCGCAACAATCGGAACCGTCCATGGGAGGCATGAAGATGGAAGGCATGAAGATGGACCATGGCGATGATGATATGTCGCAGCCTGAGACATTCATCGAAGAAATCCTTCACCATGCCACCCCCGGAACCAGCGCGGAACCCAACAGCACGCAAGAACCCATGCTGATGCGTCAAGCCGGTAACTGGCTCCTGATGTTCCACGGAGCTGTGTTCCTGAATGCCGAACAGCAGTCCGGGCCCCGCGGCTATGACAAGGTATTCTCCACCAACTGGTTCATGCCAATGGCCCGCCGCAAGATTGGCCGCGGCCAGCTCACGCTGCGGACCATGGTGAGCCTTGATCCCGCCACCGTGACACAACGCGCCTATCCAGAGCTCTTTCAGCAGGGCGAGACCGCATTCGGCAAGCCGATCAATGACGGCCAGCATCCGCATGATTTCTTCATGGAGATTGCCGCGCTCTATGATCACAAGGTCGGTGAGCACGGATTGCTCTCCTTCTATGCTGCGCCGGTGGGCGATCCGGCTATGGGGCCGGCAGCCTTTGAACATCGCGTAAGTGCTTCTGAAAATCCTCTGGCCGCCCTGGGACATCATCTGGAAGATTCAACGCACATCGCCAACGACGTTGTGACTGGCGGTGTTGCATACAAATCCGTACGAGTTGAAGCATCTGGCTTTCATGGTCGCGAACCGGATGAATTTCGCTGGAACGTGGACTCAGGCGCCATCGATTCATGGTCAACCCGCGCTCACCTTGCAGCCGGGGCAAAACTGGAGCGCGCAATATTCCGTGGCGCATCTGACCAGTCCGGAACAGCTCCATCCCCTGGAGGACGTTCGCCGCATGACGGCGTCAGTGATGTATAACCGCCTGTTAAAAGACGGAAGCTGGTCCAGTTTGTTGCTGTGGGGACGCAATCACATCCTCCAGAGTGGCGAGAATTTTAACGGATACCTGCTGGAATCGACGCTGCGCTTCGCCCGGCGCAATGCCGTGTGGAGCCGAATTGAAAATGTGGACCGCACCACAGAACTGTTACTGGGAAAGCAACCGGAACCTGCCGGTTTTGACGAAAGCATTCCTGGCCCGAGTGCAGGCGTACAGCATTGGCTATGATCGCGAATTTCCGATCATCCCGCAGCTCTCCACGGCGCTGGGCGCGCAGGTCACGTTTTACCATAAGCCCGGTTTCCTCACTCCCATTTACGGCGAACATCCCGCCGGAGTTATAGTATTTGTGCGCGTTCGTCCGGTCAGCAGCATGCACATGCATCATTGATTGATGGATTGATGGATTCATGATCGACCAATGAAGAGATAAGGACAAGACTATGGATAATCCTCGCCGTAAGTTTCTTGTTGGAACGTCAGCTTTCGTCGCCACGGGCTTGATCTCGCCCTTGTCGTCACTCGCCCAGAAGCAAACTGAACCAGCTAAAAAAGCTGAGTCAGCCAGCAAGAAAAAAGAAGAAGAAGGCGAGGAGGATGTTTCCACCAATGAGGACCTCATGCGGGAACACGGCGTTCTCAATCGCATTCTGCTGATCTATGAGGAAGTGAATCACCGCATTGCGGCAAAGCAGGAATTTGATCCGGCGCTGGTCACAAAATCAGCCGGGCTGATCAAGTCTTTCATTGAGGACTACCACGAGAAGCTGGAAGAAGACCACCTTTTCCCGCGTTTTGAGCAGGCGCATCAGTTAGTGGAACTTACCGTGAACCTGCGCGCACAACACGCCATGGGTCGGCGGGTGACGGAGCGGATTCAGGAAGCGGTGAAAGCGAAAGACATGCCCACGCTGAGCTCTTCCATTGCTTCGTTTGTCAGGATGTACCGTCCACATGAAGCCCGTGAAGACACCGTACTCTTCCCCGCGCTGCACAAGCTGGTGAGCCGTCATGAATATGACGCCATGGGCGAGGAGTTCGAAAAGATTGAACGCAAGACCTTTGGCGGCGATGGGTTTGAGATGGCGGTTGACCAGGTGACGGAAATCGAAAAGAAACTGGGCATCTATGACATTTCGCAATTCACGCCCGCGCCTTAAATCCGCCCTCTCCGGCAAAACATGCCGCCGTTGAGAACTGCTGTGAGGTAGATCACCCCTGCTCAGGCGGCCGTGTTTGATAATTTCCAGTCGCATTAAATAAAGGTGATGCCGAGGCCTGTCCGTCCTCAGGCAGGCAGCGCCCATCCGGCATGCTGCATAACCGGCACTGTTCCGTAGGCTTGAGCACGTTGTTCAGGAGAGATAATGGAAAGCACACTCTTACTTCACCGGATCCATTTCGCTTTCACCATAACCTTCCATTATTTATTTCCTCAACTCACCATGGGACTGGCGCCGCTGATTCTGGTTTTCAAGACCATGGCGCTGCGTACCAATAACGAGTTCTACAATCAGGCGGCGCGATTCTGGGCCAAGATTTTCGGCATCAACTTCCTGATGGGCGTTGTTACCGGTATCCCAATGGAATTTCAGTTCGGCACAAACTGGTCACAATTCGCGCGCGTCACCGGTGGCGTGATCGGCCAGCCGCTTGTCATGGAAGGCGTGTTCTCATTCTTCCTTGAATCTGCTTTCCTGGGCCTGTTCCTCTACGGAGAGAAGCGCCTCAGTCCCAAAGGACATTGGTGGGCAGCCTTCATGGTTTTCCTGGGCTCGTGGTTGTCCGGCTACTTCATTATTGTTACCGACGCATGGATGCAACATCCCGTGGCCTTCGACCGGGCGGCTGACGGGCAATTTCAGGTGAACAGCTTCTGGGGACTTTTGCTCAATCCCTGGGCGCTCATCCAATATGCGCACAACATGAGCGGTGCGGTGATTACCGGCGCATTTGTGATGGCCGCGGTAGGCGCTTACTACATCCTCGACCAGAAGTTTGAGGAGCATGGCCGCGCCTTCCTGAAGATGGGGCGTGATCGCTGGATTCATCTTCTCCGCGCTGCAAATATTTCCAACCGGTGATTTGCACGGCAAATACCTGGCCAAGATTCAGCCCGCGGCCATGGCTGGAATGGAAGGTCTCTTCAAAACCGAGAAGGGCGCGCCCATTGTGATCATAGGGCAGCCGGACGCGGAACATGAACGCATTGATAACCCGCTGGTCGTTAACAAAGTCCTCAGCTTCCTTATTTACGGAACCACGGCGGCTGAAGTCCGCGGCCTGAATGAATTTCCAAGAGACCAGTGGCCCACCAATATTCCACTGCTTTACTTCAGCTATCACATCATGGCAGGTCTGGGGACCATCTTCATTGCGGTGATGGGTCTGGCCGTCCTGCAGTTGTGGCGCGGCAAGCTGTTTCAAACACGCTGGTTGTTGTGGGTCATCATGTTGTGCCTGCCCCTGCCCTACATTGCCAATACCGCCGGATGGATGACGGCGGAGATGGGACGGCAGCCGTGGCTGGTTTACGGAATCATGCGCACCACGGAAGGATTTTCAAAATACGTGAACGACAGCAACGGCCTGTTTACGCTGCTTGGCTTCATGGGACTGTACAGCGTGCTGGCGATTCTGTTTCTTTTCCTGGTGCATCGAGAGGTGTCGCACGGACCGGAAGGCGGCCCACACCCGGGCATAGCCAGCGACGATCCCATTACCGCGAGCACAGGAGACTAACGATGCTATTCACATGGTTTTGGCTGGTCGCGATCATGATCACCGGGTACGTGGTGCTGGATGGGTTTGACCTGGGCGCTGGCGTGATCCACCTGTTTATCGCAAAGACCGATCAGGAGCGGCGCATGGTGCTCCGCACCGTCGGGCCGGTCTGGGATGGCAATGAGGTCTGGCTTGTGGCTGGAGGTGGAACTCTCTATTTTGCTTTTCCGTTGCTGTACGCTTCCGGGTTTAGCGGATTCTATCTGCCCTTGATGATCGTGCTCTGGCTACTGATTCTGCGTGGCGTTGGCATTGAGTTGCGCACGCATCTGGATTCACCTGTCTGGCGGGGATTTTTCGATGGCTGCTTCGGCATCTCCAGCATTCTGCTGACCGTGTTCTTTGGCGCGGCGCTCGGGAACGTGATTCGCGGTGTTCCCTTGCAAAAAGACGGGTATTTCTTCCTTCCGCTATGGACCAACTGGAATGTAGGCTCAAGTCCCGGTGTGCTGGATTGGTACACGGTGATTACCGGCCTGGTGGCCCTGGTTGCACTGACGATGCACGGTGCTCATTACGTTGCCATGAAGACGGCCGGTGTGTTGAACGCCCGGTCGCGACGGATTGCTTCTTTCCTTTGGCCTGTTCTGGTTTTGCTGACGTTGATCAGCCTGTTCGCAACCCTTTCCATCCATCCGGGATTACTCGACAACTACAAGAGTTTCCTGTCCTCTACATCATTCCCGTGGCAGTGGCGGCGACGCTGTTTGCAATGCTCAGCTTCCGACGAAAGCAAAATGACACCGCCGCGTTTCTTTCATCGGCCGCATACCTTGTTTTTATGCTGGTGGGGGCGGCTGCCGCCGTTTATCCAAACCTTCTGGTCTCCTCCACGGACCAGGCCCTCAATATCACTATCCAGAACGCGCACACTGGGTGGTACGCGCTGCGAGTGGGTCTGGTGTTCTGGGGATTCGGTATGGCGCTGGCGATCGGCTACTTCGTGTTTATTTATCGCATGTTTCGCGGGAAGGTGAGCGAGTCCGCAGGCGGCGGGTACATTTAGACTGATTTGTGATTTGTGATTTGTGATTTGTGATTTGTGAATTATGAATTTACAAATCCTGCGGTCCGTTCCGCTCGCAGGATCAGGATAACGCGGCGGGATTGTAGTTCAGAAATTTGAAATTCAACATTTGAGATGACAAAATCGAAATTCGAATTCTAGATTCCCGTTATACTTCTCTGCTGTGCAAAGCGAAGACATTCTCAACACTAAACCGCCGGACGCTGATATTCGCGTCCCCTATGGTCACGATGAAAACCAGTTTGCGGATATTCGCGTACCCGAAGGCAAAGGCCCATTTCCTGCCGTGTTCTTCATACATGGCGGATACTGGCGCGCGAAGTACGACCTCACCTACGCCGGACACTTGTGCCAGGCGCTTAAGAAAATCGGCATTGTCACGTGGAACGTGGAGTACCGTCGCGTGGGCAATAAAGGTGGGGGATGGCCCGGCACGTTTGAAGATATTCGCAGCGCTTACTCAAGCATGCGGGGTTTCAAAAAGAGCAGACTGGCCCCTCTGGACCTGAAGCGCATATGCGTGGCAGGACACTCAGCAGGCGGGCAGCTTGCTTTGGCCCTGGCGGCCTTTGAGCCAACGGTCACACATGCACTGTCACTGGCAGGCGTGTTGGACCTGCGGCGTGGATGGGAGTTGCACTTGAGCAATGATGCCGTGGCGGAGTTTCTGGGCGGATCGCCTAAGGAAGTACCTGATCACTACCGGGAAGCTTCTCCGGCAGAAAAACACATCATCGCCAGGCAGAAGCTTGTTCACGGCACTACAGATGATTCAGTGCCCTATGAGCTCAGCAAAACTTATGCCGAGCAGAAAAAGGCTGCGGGCGAAAAGGTGGAGCTGATCACCTTGCCGGATACCGGCCACTTTGAGATTGTGGACCCAAAATCAAATGTTTGGGGAAAAGTACAGGACGCGATCGTCGCCTTAACGCGACGTTAAAGGGAGAAATGATGAAGAAACTTTGCCGCTTGGCGCTGGTCATTACAATCGGTTTAGTGGTGCCTGTAAACAGCGAATTATCCCATGCTCAATTACCAACCAGCCAGACTGCTGGTAAACGAGAAAAAGGAGCAACCATGCATGTGAGTGGACCGTTTGACGTAAAGCTGGCGCCGCAACCGGCAGATGAAACAACCAATGACCCTTTGATGGCCCGCATGGCCATTGACAAGCATTACCATGGCGAACTGGAGGCGACCGGCACGGGCCAGATGCTGACCGGAGGCGATTACAAAACCGGGTCAGCCGGATACGTGGCAATGGAGAAGGTGAGTGGAAAGTTGCAGGGCCGCGCGGGAACGTTCATGCTTCAACATTCGGGAACGCTCACCCAGGGAGCGCAGCAGCTCTCCATTACCATTGTGCCGGGAACAGGCACGGGACAGCTCACCGGTATCGCCGGAAGAATGGATGTAAAAATCAAAGAAGGCGGCAAACACTTCTACGAACTCGACTACACATTGCCGGCAACGCAATGATTCAGCTTTCGGCGCGTTTCATGGCAAGGGTTATGCCGCTTGAAATCGTGATCAGCGTAATCGTCGCCAACGAGGCAACACAATAAATGCACCAGACCTCAAGAACGTAAGCCTCAATACGCGTGAGATAGAGCGAGAAGGCAAGCCCGGCCAGTGCGGTAAAGAACAGCGGCTTTATGGCTTTTATTGCGGCCAGCAGTCCAAGCAACACATACCCGCCAATACCAATCACCGCAACCGGGACTCTGGCCAGGACAGCGTATGGGCTGTGATTGACGGTTCCGCAGTCCCAGCGGTCATTGATGCTGCATGGAGACGTGCCCACGCGATAGTGCTCACGCAAAGCCAATGAAGCAACAGCTACACCCACCAAAGCCAGAAAAACAATCCACCATCTCACGCGAGACTCCGATTATGCGTTGGAATAAGATTCATTTTAGTCCAAAAGCTTTAGCCTGAAATTGCAGGGACGCCGGCAGATGCTGCGCTACGAATTGCCAGTCATGCTGGCCGGGGTAAATGGCGATGGTGTGGGGGACATGACGAGCGGTGAGAAGCTTGTCAAGCTGCCGGGTACCGGCATCAAAGCCGTAATCGTCATTGGAGCCGCAGTCGGCATAAATTTTCAAGCCGGTCAGGTTGTTGCTGCGCGCGTAAACGAACGGAGTGTTCGCCTTCCAGAAAGCTTCATCAACGGGCCGACCGAACGCCGGACCGAAGAAGGCATTGAAGCCGGCGTTTGCGGCCCCGTTGGGCAGCCGTTTTAGAAGCGCGGGCATGTGCGCAGCCACCGACACAAACATCCGCGGATACTTGAACGCAAAACGCAGCGCACCGTATCCACCCATGGAGACTCCGCCAATGGCCCTGCCGCTGCGCGTGCCGTTCAGGCGGAATTTCTTTTCCATCTGCGGGATGAATTCGCGGATGAAGAAATCTTCGTAATGCACGCGCCCGTCTTTGGAGTTGATGTAGAACGAAGTGTCGGCTTCAGGCGTGATGATGACAAATTCGCCCATCTTCTTCTGCTCCCACATGTCTTCAATAATCTGCCAGCCGCCGCTGGAGACCAGAAAACTCTGGTCGCCGCCAAGGCCATGCAGAAAATAAAGCACTGGGAACTTCTTTGCTGTCTGTGAGTCATAGCTGGGCGGAAGCATGGCGCAATATCCAATGGATCCAGCCACGAAATGGCTTTTCACCGAGCCACATTGCACGCGCTCTGCGGCGAAGGCCGGGAGGATGGAGAAGATCAGGAGTAGAAGTGGAAGAAGTTTCATCAAGATGTTGTAGTGTAAATGGTTAGATGTGGGTTGGACGATGAAGATGTCAGCACGCCAGTCCCCGAAGGGGACGATACAATCTGTAGCCGGACACGGAAGTGTCCGGATCCCGTCACAACAAATCGGAGTCCCGAAGGGACGGCACAATGCCATACGTCAGCAACCACATTCATGTTGTATTCAGTACAAAGGACCGTTTGCCCCTGATTGAACCTGCCTCTCAACCGAAATTATGGGCTTATATGGCTGGCATTTTGTCTCACCACGGTATGGACGGCCTGGCCATCGGCGGGATTGAAGACCATGTCCACGCGTTGATTTCCGTTCCTGCGACCTTAAGCATCGCGAAAGCGGTTCAGGTTCTGAAGGCTAATTCCTCACGATGGGTCAATGAACACCCTAGGTCGAACTTTGAATGGCAGGAAGGGTATTTCGCCTGTAGCGTAAGCCGATCGCACATTCCCAGGGTGACTAAATACATTGTCAATCAGCGCGAGCACCACAAGAGACGAGATTTTGCCGCCGAACTGTAAACTTTGCTCCAGAAACACGGGCTCATGCCTGTGGGAGACGATAATTGTGCCGTCCCCTGAAGGGGACTCTTCTTGCCTTTGCGATTCTATCCGGACACTTCCGTGTCCGGCGACGGTTTTAGCGTCCCCTGCGGGGACTGGGATTTCGTGTCAGATTTAACCTGCACCTAGATTTAACCAGCAGTAAATAGTTACTAAGCCATTCCCTAATCGTGACGCAAGGCCTGAACTGGATCAAGGCGCGCGGCGCGTGAAGCCGGATAGAGTCCCGCGAACAGACTTACCACGATCGAAAAGTCAATGGCCCCAACCACGAGCCAGACAGGCACATACCAGAAACTCTCCGGCCTGATCTGCTGGCGAACGAGATAGATATTCGTGCCAACGTTGATGGCGCGTCCTATCAGCCAACCCAGGCCCACACCGAGTGCGCCTCCCAGTGCCCCCATGGATCCGGCTTCCACAAAGAAGATACGCTTCACGTCACCATCACTGGCGCCGACGCCTTCATGATGCCGATTTCGCGGCGGCGCTCCAGAATCGCCATCACCAGCGTGTTCACAATGCCCAGAAAGGCCACGGCCAGCGCGAGGCTGCCAAATATGCCAAGAAAAAGATCGAGGAAGATAAATGCCCGGGTAAGGCCTTTGGAGGCATCCACAATCGAGAAGGTATTGAAGCCAAGCTTCTTGATCTGATCTTCCACCTGCACAACCTGTTTGCTCTTGGCCACGCGCACGATCAGCGCGGTGTATGACTTCCCTTCACCCGCGCGCATTACGTTGCGCAGGTCACCCGGCTGGATCATGTTGAGCGACTCGGCAAATTCAATGGGCAGAAAAACGGAAGTGCGTCCGTTGCGCATGCCGCGGTTGGGCTCACTGTTCACGATGCCCACGATGGTCAGCTTCTGCTCGCGACGCACAACGTTGAAGGCAGACGAATCACCCAGATCGGGCGAGTCGCTCTTGTTGCCCGCGTCTTTGCTTCCGCGTCTTTACTGCCGCGTCTTTATTATTATTTTGCCGCTATCTTTGTTTCCAAACGCCGAGTTCCCGAACGTGTTTCGCGATGGCGTAGCGTTTCCAGATTGGCGCTCCGCGTAGCGGAAGATAATTTCTTTGCCAAGCAGTTGATTGGCTTGATCAGAGGTTAGCTTCTGGTCAAAGGCTTTAGGATCGTCCGGCAGGCCGAGCAGAACGCGACCAAAATCAGCCATGATGATGGCTTGCGGCGACTGGGCGGTGGAGAAGAACTTTCCCTGAAACTCGTCAAACGATTCGCCTGAGCGCGCGGATTCCGGCAATCCGCCAACCACGGTGAAGTGCGATTCTTCCGGTTTGCCGGTAGCCAGGCGGAATTCACCGACCGACACTCAGATTGGGATAAACCTCCACCACGTCCTGCATCCTTCAATGTTTTTGCGGGCAGCATCATCCAGCGGCTTGGGCGGTGTCAAATTCTCAGAACTTTGCATGCTGCGGCCGCGGAAATCCTGGCGCGAAGTGACATACACGGAATCAAAGAGCCCGGAACGGCCCAATTGACGATTAAAGAGCCGTTGCAGGCCAACGCCCAATGACAGCATGGCCACCAGTGACGCCACGCCCACGCCAATGCCCAGAGTGGTGAGTGAATTGCGCAAGACAGCCTCACGCAGGTTGCGTCCGGCCAGCTCTACCAGATCATAGGCTCTCAAACTTTAACTCCTTGGATGTTACTGTTGCGGGTCTCGCCCAGAACTTTTCCGTCGCCCAGAAAGACCATCTTGCCTGCGTAGCGATCGGCCAGTGCGCGTTCGTGCGTGACCATGATGACTGTCATATCCAGCGAGCGGTTCAGTTCGGTGATCAGGCCCATGATCTCGGTTCCGGTCTTGGAGTCGAGATTACCGGTGGGCTCATCGGCCAGGAGAATTTTTGGTTGATTGACCAGCGCGCGTGCCAGCGCGATCCGTTGCTGCTCGCCTCCGGACATTTCACTGGGACGATGGTTGGCGCGGTCCTGCAATCCGACTTTGGCCAAAGCTTCCTGTACGCGCGCGCGGCGCTCTTTGCGGCGGACTTCAGCAAAACGCATGGGCAGCTCAACATTTTCATAAGCCGTCATGGTGGGAACAAGATTGAACGATTGAAAAACCATGCCCACCACATGGCGGCGATACTGCGCCAGGTCAGAAGGCGACATGGTGGCAAGATCCTGGCCTTCCACCACAATGGCGCCGGAGTCTGGGCGGTCAAGGCCGGCGATAAGGTTGAGCAGCGTCGATTTGCCGGATCCGGAAGCGCCGAGCAAGGCAATGAACTCTCCGCGATCGGCGGCGATGCTCACGCCGTCAACCGCCGGAATAACACTGCGCCCCATTTTGTAATGGCGGACCAGAGAAACAGTTCTGATGGATTCCGCACCGTTACCGTTGTTTTCCAAAGGTGATCCTCTAAGTTGTACTGCTTTTGATGTTACTACGAGGCTTTCGATTCTCGATCCAAGAAGCCTGTAAAACGCCCGTCCAAAGGTGACCATCAAAGCGTGTACGGAAATGCGCGAGGGCCAACCAGCGGGGGCTGTGACTGCTGTAACCGGATGTTGCCCATCTTAATCAGGTTATCTTTATCGGATACTTAAGCGTGCCGTTAAACGTTGAAGACGATGAGGTGCGAAAATATGTTTCAAGCAGCCACGATCATCATGCCTGAAGTTGTCGCCGCACAGTGCCCTGGCCAGCGCATATGCGGTGACGGGAGACAACAAGCAGGCGGTGAGCGAATTGCGCAAAGCAGTGGAGGATGGCCTGAGCAATCCGGAAACGCTGAACGACAAGGATTTTGATAATCTGCGCGATGATCCGGCATTCAAGGAGCTGGTGGCCCAGGTGGCCGCAAAAGCCCAGAGCAAACAGAACTAGAACGTTAGCGGCGATTATTCGTCGCGCAAAGCCTGAATCGGCTCCACAGCCGCGGCGCGCCGGGCCGGCAAAAATGATGCCAACAGACCAACCAGCAGGAGCGCCGCCACCACAGCGACATAAGTCCAGACGTCAAGCGGCTTCACGCCATACAAAAAGCCTTTGACCAGTTTGCCGCTGAGTAGCAGCCAGAAGGATTCCAGCGCCCAGGCCGGCGCCCACCAGAACTGATCCCTGGCGAAGGATCATGGTAAGTATGCTCTGCCGGGTTGCGCCCAGTGCCAGGCGAACACCAATCTCACGCCGGCGATAACTGACAAGCTGAGCCAATACGCCATAGAGACCGGCGACAACCATCAGAATCGCCAGCCCGCAAAAGTTCCGATCAGGTAAAGGCCCAGGCGATCATTGAAATTGCTCTGGGCCAGACTTTCACGCATGGTGGAAAAGTTATCAATGGCAAAATCAGGAGCTACTTGTTTGAAAGCGGTTCGCGCAACCGGAGCCACGGCGATGTCACCCCGCGTCTTCACCACAAAGAACACCACGGTTTTCAGCAACGCCGGGTAAAAGAGCGAACTCATGGGGACCTGCTGATACGACAGGAACAGCATCGGCCGGGCCGGAGCAGCAGCGGAGTGATCAATCTGGTCACCGATAACGCCCACAATGGTGTATGGCTTTAGCATGCCGGTATCCTTGCCGCCCAGATCAAGCTGCCTGCCAAGGGGCTCTTCATCATGAAAATACTTGTGGACGAAGGCTTCATTCGCCACGGCCACGTAGCTGGTGGAAGCAGTGTCATTTTCATCAATCATGCGTGCCGCGAATGACGGCGTGCTCATCACATGGGTATAGCCGCCGCTGACGGCAGTCATGCTGGTCTGATTGTCTCTTTGGGACTCTTCAGGCTTGCCCAAGAATGGTGAAGCTGCTACCCAGTCCAACGTCCGGAGAAACGGCGGCGCAGTAATCAGCGCAGCGTCTTCAAAACCGGGCATGGACTTTAGCCTCTGCAGCACCGGTTGATAGAACTCGGTGGCAATACTCGGCGCCTTTTGCTGCGTTTCCTCTGAAACACTCATATTGCCAAAGCCGGTGGCGTCAGCCGGCTGGGAACTGAAGGAAGTCACACGCGTGACATCAAAGCCGAGTCGCGCATGCTCCAGGTTCCAGAGCGTGCGGAAGAGCAAGCCCGGTGGAAATCAGCAGTAAAGTGGAAAGAGCAACTTCACCGGCCACCAGCCATCCGCTGAGTTTGCCGCGTACGGAACGCGCGCCGACGCCGCGGGAAGCCGATTGCAAAGCCGGTTGAGGATCTGTTCGCGCCACCAGGAATGCAGGCAATAAAGATGAGACCAGCGTGGTGAGCGTGGCAATGAGAGCCAGCACCAGGATCACGGTCCAGTGAATGGCAATTTCTTCCGCGCGCGGAATGGTACCGGAGGGAAGCTTGTGGATGGCTGCAATCGCCAAAGCAGCAAGTCCAAAACCAATCAGGCAGCCGGCCATGCTCAGCAATCCGCCTTCAACAATGAGCTGCCGGACCAGGCGCATGCGTCCTGCGCCGAGTGCGGCACGAACAGCGAATTCCTGTTGCCGGCCGAGGCAGCGTGCGATGAGCAGATTGGCAACGTTGGCACACGCGATCAGCAACACCAGTCCGAGGGCCACAAGCAGCGCAATAAGAACGCCGCGCACATCACCGGTGAGAATGCGCTGATAAGATCCCGCAATGAACGGGATATCACGTGTGGCTTTGGGATCAGACTGGCGAATTCTTTTTGCGATGGGCTTAAGCTCGCTGCGGAGTTGGGCAACGGTTGCGCCTGGCTTTAACTGCCCTACGATCAGAAAGAAAGAGTATCCACGCTCCGACAACATCTCCTGGGTGGGCTGAATGGGCAGCCACAGTCCTTTGTTCAGGTCGTCTGGTCCGATGGTCTCAGGGAAACGAAAGCTTCGCGGCATTACGCCGACCACAGTTCGTGGCTGCGCGTTGACACGAATCGAACGGCCGATGATCTGAGGATCGGAGCCGAATGCCTGTCGCCACAGACCTTCAGAAATGATGACCGATTGCGGGCCGCCTGTCTTGCCTTCATCCTCAGAGAAAGTGCGGCCCAGCAGCGGCTGAGCACCCAACATGGTGAAAAGATTTGAGGTGACGCCTGGAGTAACCACGCTCAGCGATCCATCATGCCCCTGAACTACTCCAAGATCTTCTGAGTAGCCGGCCACGGCGGATAAAGTCTGCGCCTGAGCGCCGATGTCACGATAATTGAGCCATGACGTGCTCCCCGGCCGATCTTCCGCTCCACCTGTGCCCGCAGGCCCAATGGACACCAGACGCTCTGCATTCGTATACGGCAACGGCCGCAGCAACACACTCTCGACCACGGTAAACATGGCAGTGTTGGCGCCAATTCCCAGGGCCAGGGTAATGATTGCCAATGAGGCAAAACCCGGCAATTTACGAAGCTGGCGAATGCCATAGCGAATGTCTTGTAAGAGCGCGTCCATGGGCGAGACTCCTGAGGGTAAGGATACGCTAGTTTTCTCGAGCACGCGCTGATGACGGGGATTGGGATAACGCGGGCTCGAGATTTTCGTGGAAACATAACTGCCGTTTCGCTTTTTGTCAGCCGTCCCTGCGGGACTTGTCTCGTGATTGTCGCTTTCCCGGCACTTGCTTCGCGGCGTGCCGGGCTATTGTCATTCGCCCCTGCGGGGCTTTTGCCGCTGCACGCTGACCATCCGGGAGGACGAACCGGGATGACGACCTAACCGAGGGCTCGCGCCGTCCACGCGCGCTGAGCCCGCTGCAACAAGCGCACGTCGGTGTGGCCATGAGAAACGGCTAAAGCGGTTTGGAGCGAAGCGAAGAATGGAATCGACCAAAGGGCTCGCGCCGTCCACGCGCGTCGAGCCCGCTACAGCAGGAGCCAAACGACGCGACCAGAAAAATTGCTGCAAAAGCGGTTTGGAGCGCAGCGACAGAATCAAAGCGTCAAAAAGAAAAGGATATTGGAGACAAACATTCCCATGGCGGCGCAGCCCAGCCAGAAATTTTCAAAGCGAGAGTTCGTCGTCTGCATGACGCGTTCATTATTGGAGAGCAGCAGAATGTAGATAAAGATGGGGACCAGAACAATCCCAGCCAGCACCTGCGACCAGTAAAGGACCTTCACCGTATTCACGCCGAAGAAATCAATGAACACAGCACAGAAAGACCGTGGCCGAGATCAGCACGTAGAAAAGCCGGGCTTCCCATGGCTCAATGGCAAGGCTTGATTTCCATCCAAAGGCTTCAGCAACGCTGAAGCAGAGCGAAGCCACCAGGATGGGAAGAGCCACCAGCCCTGATCCAATGATGCCCAGCGAGAACAGCAGCGGGCCGGCAAAACCGAAGGTCCCCAGCGCTTCAGAGGCTGCGCGGGTGGTCATGTTGGAAGCATCGGCTACATGCAAATGCGAAGCGGCGATCATGGCGCACAGAGCGATCACGCAGGCCACAACCGTGCCGGCGTGCGATTCGCTGACATGGGCCTGTGCCAGGCCCTGCAGGCAGTCCGCGCTTGGAACTGGTCTGCCAGACAATCACGTCCGGCGTGAGCAATGATCCGAATACCGCCACCACGGCCATCATGTAATCGCTATTTCCCTGTATGCGCGGAAGCAGGACATTGCCGGCGAGCGATGCAAAGGAATCAGTGACATGAAATGCCGCGACCACGTAGGCAATCAGGATCAGAGTAAGTGATCCGAGAGCCTTGGTGGTCTTGCGGTAATTTCCCAGGATCAATATGTACCAGATGGCGAACCCGACAATGGCAAGGAAGAAGATGCGTGGTATTGCCGTGATCAGAGATATGCCGTCACTCACGGCAACGATATCCCCAACAATCATGGTCAGGTTAACCACCACTATCAAAAGAGCAATCACCATGGCGATTTTTTTGCCGTGGTTTTCACGAATCAGTTCCACCAGTCCTTTGCCGGTCTGATGTCCCAGGCGCGAGGAAACCGCAAAAACACTGAACAGCACGGGAATACAGAGCAGCACAACCCAGCCCAGTGACACGCCAAAACTGGCGCCCGCTACCGTGGCGGTGAGCACAGCGGCGGGATCAAGGTCAGCGGCTCCGGCAATGATTCCGGGCACAATACGGCGGACCTTGTCAGCCAGAGATAATCTGGCGACTTCACCCAGAGACTTGCCAGTTTCTGTTAAATGAAGGAGTTGCATCCAGCGTGCCCCGGTCCGCGCCAAAGTGGATTAGAAGCAAGAGCAACTCAGGTGGTTGGATAATACACCTGGTGGCTGCACAATAAGCGCAGGATCATGGCGGGACGGACGTGAACCTATTGCCTTGGTTCACGCACGCGGAAAAGCTGGTTAGTTTAGATTGATGTTTATGAATGGCTTGCAACCCGCACGCGATGCCAGATGCCCGGATTTTTCATTCTGTTCCGGATGCGCACGCAGATTCTCAGGTTCAATCACGTCTGGATACACGATCATTTCTAAAATTGCGAAAAATTCCTGGCTCGGCATGATCTCTTTTCTCTTCTAATTAATGGCAAACAGTATGGTCCAAAAACAGGAAACCATTTATTACAATTTGGTGACAAAAAGCTAAGTTTACAGATCAGATCCGCTCCTCATCAATCCATTTTCAAGGCTTAGGAACTTCAGCTTGAGGAGCATCTGATGAAGGAGCAACGGAGCGTCCGCAGCGATACATGCCGGCGCGGAATTTTTCGCGCTGTTCTGGCGTCATCCGAGCCCAGCGCTCACGCATGCCGGAGCGCCACCGGGCATGACCTCCGCCCCGATGGAAGCCGCCGAACAGGATCTTGCCAAGGATCAACAGTCCCAGCGCCTGGACGAAAGTGATGGAATGCAGGCCAAACAACGGCGGCATCAGCCAGTTCCACAAACGCATCACGATGAAGCCAAACAGCAGCACACCCAATGCCGCCAGCAAAATAAATTTCACGATTCGAGCTACCCAAAATCTTGTCATGGTTTAATCCTTACAATCTCTTTTCAAAATCTTCAGCAAGCCTGTGTCACTCGCGCATGAACTCATCATGTATGCTTTGCAACCGCTTACGCAGATGCATTACGGCATAGCGCTTGCGTGAGAGCAACGTATTCACGCTCACGCCGGTCTCCGCGGCAAGTTCCTTGAAGCTCCTGCCTTCGACCTCATGGGCCACAAATACCAGCCGCTGATCCGGCGGAAGTTCCTCGATCGCCGCAGCCAACTCGTCCACCAGGACACCATGAGCAAACGCAGCTTCAGGCCCCTCGTCCGGCGAGGGCAGCAGGTCTTCCAGCGTTAGATGGCTCCCGCCATCGTCATTGAAAACCGGGTCAGCCAGCGATTGTTGCGGACGAGCGCGGCGAAACAGGTCAATAATCCTGTTTCTGGCCACGCGGTAGAGCCACGCGCCTACCTGCTCAATCGGCTTCATCATCCGGTAAGCCTGTATGAGCTCGTAAAAGACGTCTTGCAGTATGTCTTCCGCGTCACCTTCATCGGCTACGCGACGGCGAATAAAATTGCGCAGGCGGGGACGTTCCTGCTGGATCGCCTCATTGATCCGACGCTCCTGGTCAAAAGCCATCTCGTGAGTGATGTCAATCTCCATGCTCACACGCTTATTAGACGAATGAACCCTAAGAATATTGTAGGCACGGGAATGCTCAGCCACCGAGTTGCGGTCCTGGTTTGGGCTCCAACTATCTGCTTTTACTTGGCTTTGAAGTGGTGGCGTTGCGTCCGCCTTCAAAAAACTCTCAGGTGAAGATTGCAGGGCGCCCTGATGATGATAAAAGCTGGTAAGCGGCGTTGAGCAAAGCGAGCGTAATGCTAATAACGAAGCACCTGGGTATGGGCGATCACGTCATGCAATCCGCGCTTACGGTCCATGAAGGCAATCATAATGAACCCGATGTAAGAAGCCATGGCGGACAGAATTTTGGCAAAGAACCGCCCGGTTGACCTGCCAACAGAGATGCGATTTCCAAAGTCATCGGTCACTTTTAAATGAAGCAGCTTTTTGCCAATGGTTCCCTGCCAGCTAGAACTGGTAAGCAAAATCTCGTAGAACATATGTGAACCGATGGCGAGAAAGACAAATAGCGCTACAGACCTGATCAGTTCGACTGGCGGAGTGCCCCCCTCCAAAGCTCCTTCAGAATGGGCGGCGATAATGGCCGGAAGTATGAAGATAAAGAACCCAGGGACAAAAACAACGCCGAGCACCGCACGGTCAATGATATATGCGACCAGGCGGATCCAGAATCCTCCATAGTAGCTCTCCGGCATCACTGGAATGGCCGGAGCCTGTGCCATGACTACGGCAGTTGAGGCAGGAATAGATGGCGATGATGCTGCAGCGGCCATCTTTGAACCGCAACGCTGACAGAATATTGCGCCAGCCGTGGTGGGTGCGCCGCATTGAGAGCAATACAAACTATCAGCCATATGTGCCGAATATAACCCCGCGCAGATTAGCTGTAAACAGCAACCGCCACAAAAGCAGATTTTTTGAAATCCTGCAGGGTGAGTTCCAGTCCGCCATACTCCGGGTGTTCATTCATGGTGAGGGTATAGGCGATATCCAGCTTGTCACCGGGCACGAGCGGATCGGCTTTCACGCGTTCTGCCATTCGCCAGCCCATGGCTTCATAGTTGAAGCTGTTCTTTTGGCCATCGAGTTTTTGATTTACCCGAATTTTGATGTGTTTTTCTTTGATGATCTTTGGCGGTACCAGCAAACCTACTCCGGATGACGAGAATACCGGCTCGCGATTTCCCTGTCCGAATGGCTCAAGCGCGCGGAGTTCGTCCAGCAAACGCGGAGTGGCTGAGTTGAGTGGCAGATCAAGATCAATCTTGATTTCAGGAAGGAAGTCATCAGGCTGCAGGCGCTCGCGGACAAACACGTTCAAGCGACGCTTCAATTCAGGAACGGACGCGCTTGGCAGAGCAAAACCGACCGCGTGGGAATGGCCGCCGAACCTGGTGAACAGATCATGGCAGGACTCCAGCGCATCCAGAAGATGGAGCGCACTGATCGAGCGTCCTGAGCCGTGCGCCTCGTCGCCATCTTTGGCTATCACCAACGCCGGCCGGCCTGTCTTTTCCACCACGCGCGAAGCAACAATTCCAACCACGCCGCGATGCCATCCATCACCATCAAAGATCATGCAGAATTGGTCAGAAAGATCAGGAGCGTCAGCCAGTTGCACATCAATTTCGGCCACAATGCGCTGCTCTTCCGCCTGGCGTTCGGTATTGAGCTGATCAAGCTTCAAGGCAATCTCACGGCAGCGATCTGTATCCTTGCAGGTGAAGAGCTCAATTACGTCGCGTGCAACATCCATGCGTCCGGCCGCATTGATGCGTGGGCCGAGGCGAAAACCGACGTCGCCGGCGGCCAGGGCGCGCCCCAAATTGGCCAGTCCGGAGACTTCCATCAGCGCTTTCAGACCACCGTTGACCGGACGCCGCAATCCTTCCAGTCCCAGCCTGGCCATGACGCGATTTTCATCCACCAGCGGCACGGCATCAGCAATGGTAGCCATGGCCACCATCTTCAGGAATGACGGAACAAGCCTGGCCTGATCAGACGCATCTTTAAATCTGGCAAACAGCGCTTGCGCAATCTTGAAAGCGACGCCGGCGCCGCAAAGCTCCTTGCACGGATAATTACAGCCCTGCTGGTTCGGATTGAGTACGGCAAGCGCGTTCGGCACTCCTTCACTCGCCTCGGGCAGGTGATGGTCAGTGACAATCAAATCCAGCCCAACGCGGCGGGCGGTTTCGGCGGCTTGAAACGCCCGTATGCCGGTATCAACGCTGATCACCAGCTTGACTCCGCCGGCAGCAGCACGTTCAATCACATCATCCTTGATGCCGTAACCTTCCTTGATCCGGTGCGGCACGTGGAAATCAGCGATCCCGCCACAAAGCTCAATGGCCGTCTTGAGAATGACGACGGCGGAAGTGCCATCCACGTCATAGTCGCCATAAATCAAAATGTTTTCGCGATTGGCGATGGCGGAGCTGATGCGCTCAATAGCCGGCTGCATGCCTCGCATCAGGTAAGGCGAGTGGAGTTGCGAGAGCGACGGCGAAAGAAAAGCCCCGGCAGCTTCCGCACTGGCGATACCGCGAGCAGCCAGCAGATGGGCAAGAGCGGGCGAGAAGGGGCCTTCGGTGCTTAGCTTCTTGACGATGCCGGCATCAGGGGCAGCGTAAATCCAGCGCTTCAATGCGGTTATTCTTCTTCCGAGTCAGAATCATCAATGAGGATGCCATCGTAATCGTCGGCGGCGGTTTCCAGGCGCTGATACGCCTCATACCATTCCGTGGACACTTCGTAGGTGAAGATCACGCCCTGGCAGGGAAAGCCCAGTTGCACAAAGCCAACTTTGCCGACGAAGTTGCGCAACCAGCGGGCTTCTTCAACGTCCTCTTCGTTCATGTAGTCGATTTCCTGGAGACGGTTGAGCAGGAGATCAACGTCTTCACTATCCAGGTTCACGAAATTCATGGTCACAAAGCTGACACCGCTGGCTTTTGCCAGTTCAACAAAATCCTTCCATGCATCGGGATGGTCTTCGTCCGCTGACCACGGAACGTTGGCCACCTCGTCACTCACGTAGGCGTTGAATCGGCGCAAACCGTGGCCTTCAATGAAGGCGACCATATCGTCTTTTAAGCTGTGCAGGTCCTGGTCCATGTGGGATAGCAACATCATATCGTTTATTGTCGCTTCGCTCCAAACCGCCTTCAGGAGCAATTCTCCCGGGGCGATTAGCGAGGCTCCTGTTGCAGAGGGCTCGACGCGCGTCGACGGCGTGAGCCCTCATGGAACGTCTGTTTTATCGCTTCGCTCCAAACCGCCTTAGGAGCAATTTTTCTGGCTGGCGCGACCCGGCTCCTATGCGCAGCGGGCTCGACGCGCGTCCGGCCTCGCCCTTATGGAACGTCTGTTTTATCGCTCGCTCCAAACCGTTGCAGTGAATTCTCCTGATTAGGTGAGCCGGGCTCCTGTTGCAGCGGGCGAGAGCGTGATGATCGGGATGATACAAGGGGAGAACGTGCTGGAACACAGTCAGCCTGATGCATCGCGGTCATAAATCATGGGGAGTGACACGGTAGCTTCGCAGCCGGTGCGGTCATCGCGATTGGCCAGAAGTAAAACGCCTCCGTGGGCTTCGGCTACCTGGCGGCTCAGAATCAGCCCTATGCCGCTGCCGCCGTGCTTGGTGGTGAAGAAAGGCACGAAAAGATTGTCACTGTTCAGGAGCCCATGGCCCTGATCACGAATATAAATTTCCACGCTGCGGGCGTTCGTGCGCCAGCCGACCTCGACTGTACCCGCTTGTTTCAGTGACGGATCCAGAGAGGCATCCACGGCATTGCGAATCAGGTTGATCAGGAGCTGCTCGAGTTGGTCCGGATCAGCGTCAATGGTAACGGAGGGCCCGGAGACTACCTTGATGGGAAGACGCCGTTCCAGGGATGCGGCCCGCTGGACCAGCGGCTCAACTTCGATTCGCGTGCGCGAAGGCGCGGGCATTCGCGCCAATTGCGTGTATGCCTGCATGAATCGTCCCAGGGACTCCACCCGATTTTCGATCACGCGAAGGCCCTGCTGCATGTCCTGATTCACATCCGCGGGCAGCAACACGCGTGAGGTGAGCGCAGAGAGCGTGCCTGCGATGGACTTGATGGGGGCCAGTGAATTATTCAGCTCATGACCAAGCACGCGAATCAATCTTTGCCATGCCTGGCGTTCTTCTTCGCGCAGGGCGCGGCTCAGGTCGGAAATAATGAGAAGCTGATGCGGGACGCCGTTTTCGCGAAAGCTGGTGTGGCTTACGGCCCAGCGTCCGTGCTTGCCGGGAAACGTCATTTGAACGTTCTTTGGTTGCGGCGACTGGAGCAGATCAGCCAGGCCAAGCTCGGAGGCGGTGAGACCAAGCATTCGCTGACCGATTCTCCCCATCAATTGCTCTCCGGCGCGATTCACAATCCTTAATCGCTGCTGCTGGTCAAAGGTGAAGACGGCCACGTCAATCTCCATCATGACCTTCTTGAGCAGGGCCGTGGCCTCCAGAGCATTGATTTTCTGGTGCTGGAGGCGGGTGGCCAGCGCATTGATTTCAAAAATGAGGTCAGCCAATGAATCTTCGCGGCTGCCGCCGCGCAGGCGAAAGGAAAAATCATCTTCACGGATAGCGGCAACCATGTTGGAAAGGGTCTGTAGAGGGCGCAGAATCTGGGTGTGAAGCGCCGAAGTTCCGAACATCCAGGCCAGAACCAGGAAGATGGTGATGGTCCACTTGAACTCGCTGGAATGCGCGCTGAACCAGAGAAGAAGCTCTGCTACCAGAACGCCCGGGCCGCTGATGAGAAGACTCATCAGCATCATGCGGGTATCGAAGTTGATTCTTCGACGTCTGGGGTTGGATGGCTCTCTTTCCGGCGATAGTACGGACTGGAAGAGTGGATCAGAGGCCATATTTTTGCATACGCCTGTATAGAGCGCTGCGGCTCAACCCCAGGGCTTCAGCGGCGTGGCTGATATTGCCGGAGTGGCGTGACAGCGCCTTCTTGATAAGCAGGTATTCTACTTCCTCAAGACTCATGTCTTCTATCTTGGCTGAACTGGCCCGCTCGGCTTCCAAGCCGAGGTCGGCAGGTTGGACCAGGTCTCCCGTACTCACCAGAACTGAACGCTCAACCGCATGATCAAGTTCGCGGACGTTACCGGGCCATGGATGCTCCAGCATCTTCTGCATGGCCAGGGGCTCAAATCCCTTCATATTCTTGCGATATCGCTGCGAATAATTTTTGAGGAAGTGTGCGGCCAGCAGAGGCACATCTTCCTTACGGTCACGCAGCGGAGGAATGTGCAGTTCCACGGTGTTCAAGCGGAAGAGCAGATCAGAGCGGAATCGGCCTTCGGCACACTCCAGCTTAAGGTCAGCATTGGTGGCGGAGAGCACCCGGGTGTCAACCTTGGTGGTCTTGGAGGAGCCAACGCGTTCCATGTCACCAGTTTCAAGTACGCGCAGAAGCTTGGCCTGCTGCTTCATGGGAACATTGGCAATTTCGTCCAGGAAGAGGGTGCCTTTGTCAGCGAGTTCAAACCTGCCCACACGATCACTGCGAGCATCAGTAAAGGCGCCTTTCACATGGCCAAACAGCTCGCTTTCAAAGGTTCCTTCCGGAAGCCCGCCGGTATTCACCGTGACCATGGGACGGCCACTGCGAGGCGAAAGCACATGCAATGTCTGGGCGACTACTTCTTTGCCGGTTCCATGTTCGCCGGTGATAAGGACGTTGGCGTCACTGGGACCAATGCGGCTCAGCAATGTGAGCAGGGGCTGCATGGCCTTGGATTCGGCGATAAACGTGGGCCGGTTTTGCGCGCGCAGCAGGCTGTTCTCTGCTTCCAGACGTTCGGCGCGGCGCATGGTTCGATACAGATCAAGCTGCGTGCGAACGATGCTCAGCAATCGCGGATTATCCCAGGGTTTCTGCACGAAGTCGCGGGCCCCGCGACGCATGGCTTCGACGGCGAGTTCCACGCTGCCCCAGGCCGTCATCACCACTACCGGCAGCCGGCTATCCGCGGACTGGACGCGCGAAAGCAATTCCATGCCTTCCTGCCCGGAGGTGGTGTCACGCTGATAGTTCAGGTCCATCAGCATCACGTCAAATTCATTGCTCTGCACGGCTTCAAGCGCCGCTGCGGGACTGCTGACTGCTTCCGTAATGTAGCCTTCAGCTTTGAGCAAAAGACGCAACGCTTCACGAACGTCGGCCTGGTCATCGGCGATCAGAACGCGGGCCTGCTCAACTCTGGGCAAGGCTGGGCTCACTGCGCGTCCTATTTCCTCGGTTTTGATCGCCACTAAAACTCTCCATGAAAATTCGAATTGACGAACGATGTTGTCAAGCCGCCTAGGCTGTGGCGCTATCTTGCGTGGGCGCCGAATCCTCAACCACCCAGCCATCTTTCAGTTGAATAACCCGATTCCCGAAAGCCGCATTGGCCTCAGAGTGCGTTACCTGGATGATGGTGGTTCCTTGGTCATTCAAGCGCTTGAACAATTCCATGATCTCGCGAGCTTGCGCGGAATGCAGGTTTCCGGTGGGCTCATCCGCCAAAATCAATTTAGGATTTCCGGCGACTGCCCGGGCCACACCCACCAGTTGCTGCTGGCCGCCGGAGAGCTGATTCGGGTAAAGGTCTTTTTTCCCGACGATCTGAAAGCGATCAAGAATGTCAGCCACCATGGAGGCACGCTGCGCGCGGGCAATATCGCGGTAGGAAAGCGGCACGTCAATATTTTCCTGGACCGTCAGATTGTCCAGCAGATGATAGCTTTGAAATACGAAGCCGATGTATTTGCGATTTAGCTCAGCCCGCTTTTTGCGGTCGAGTTTGTGGACCAGATGGTCGGCGAAGATGTACTCTCCGGCCCAGCCATCATCCAGCATGCCGACGATGCTCAAGGAGCGTGGTTTTGCCGGCGCCGGAAGGCCCCATGATGGTGACAAACTCACCCTCTTTAATCTGCAAATTAATGCGTCGCAGCAGCCACATTGTTCCGGCAGGGGTCTTAATGGTTTTTTCGATGTTGCGAAGATGAATCATATCTGTCCTCTGGGGCCGAGCGTTGCTTCCGCACAACTCCCTATATTCTCTCACCTCAAAGCTCATCTTCGCAGTGCGGGCCGCTTATGATCACATCGCCCGGCTCTGCCGTGTGTTGGCGCCAGAGCATAGGAATCTACTCATTGGCGGAGGCAGAGACAACTTCGCACGCTACGCGCGGGCAAAATGAACAGCCTGGGTGTTTAAGTTCTAGATTTTGGTCGTGGCTCCTGTATCGTGCAACGCTCCCAGAGCCCAGGCAGCGTTCTTTCTGGCCTCTGCTACAGGTGAAGTCTTGAGCACATGGATCAGCGGTTCAATGGAAGGATGACCGATATTCACAAGAGCGGCAGCAGCTTCTTCGCCCAGCGTCGGCTTATTCAGCGCCGGGTTGGACCGGTACAACGCAGGGTCCACTTCACTGGCATCGCCCAGCAGAGTGACCAAATGATCAACCGCGAGGCAGCAGCACTGCGCTGTTGGCCAAGCCAACAGGCCGCGGCAGCTTTTTGCTGGGCCTTGCCGAATTTGAGCAGTTGAATGTGGTGGTGGATCGCCTCGCCTTCACGAGGATGGTCTGTTGTAACCGCGCGCCATGACGTGAAACCGCTTAAGACCAACAGAGCCACGCCGAGTCCTAGAACTAGAATGATTCGTCGAGGGGCGAACATTAACAGCTCCTTATACGGCACCTAAAAAGGCGCAAACCTCACAACTGGTCATCAGCTAGGATGGCACTTTTTGTGCCGAATTCGTGATCGCCGTAAGTGTTTGAAATTGAAGGTAGTTAAAGTAGCCAATACGGACTCCACAGGCATGTAGGGTGTCCGGTTGCGTAATGCATTGTCCGGAAACGAACACCGGTTACTCGGCCGGACGCAAAACGTTAGCGGGCTCGCGGAAACTTTACGATTAACTTGCTTGCCAGACGCTGTGGTGGAAACCAGCAATTAGCAATTAGCTGAAATTGGCAATGGCAATTGGCAAAAACGAAGACAAACCCGAAAACCACAAAGGACACGAAGAGAGAAGCAAACCATTTTCTAAAACAGCGTTGGAGCGTGGAGAGCGGCAGTGTTCTGCTACGGCA
The DNA here is from genome assembly GCA_963824835.1 of Terriglobia bacterium. Lineage (GTDB taxonomy): Bacteria > Acidobacteriota > Terriglobia > Terriglobales > Acidobacteriaceae > Angelobacter. Next base: position 82,182 of record CAWGRA010000008.1, read on the forward strand.
GCGCGGGCAGGAGATCAGCCAGATTGTCTGGATGATTTTTGCTGAAAATGATTGTGGTCATGGACGCTGGTTATGGTCATGATTCTCCTCATCGAACTCTTGTTGTTGTTCGCGGGAATCAAGACCTGAAATTCGCGAATTGATGCGCGGATTATGGGCTAAATTCGCTTTCGATATATCCAGCCAAAGCGGGATTGAGAATCGGCTTTTCTGATGTCTCCGGCAGTTGCGGCTGTGGAACAGGCTGCGGACGCGGGATGCCAATGGTGTTTTCCAGGCGCAATGGCTACTGCGCGGCGGAGATCACCTTTAATCAGGTCGCTGTCGATCAAAAACTCGCAACACCCGCTCTGGTAAAGAGACAGTGTTCCAATCTCCTGTCCATTGGCTGTGGCGAGGTCGAGCGTGTAAACGATTTTGTCGCGGCTTTGCTGCCAGGAAACAGTCAGAGACCTTGCAATCCAAGGAGAAGGCAGCGGATTGGGGCGACCAAAAAGGTCCGAGACAACAATCGCGAATCCATCAAAATCGTCAGCGAGGCAGCCCTGAAGTAATTGCGCGATTTCCTGTGAGTTCGCGGCATTCCGGATGGCGGAAGCGGCTTTGCGTAAAGCGATATTGCGGCGCGCAAACCGTGCGCTGTTTGCCCAAACGTCTGCCGAGGCGCTGAACCTCGCCGAATTCGTGATATTTGAGTTTGCGCAAGCCAAAGAAGAGGACCATCAGAAGTACGGCAGTAACGGGAATCAATGCGACGTCATAAGGCTTTAGAAGAAAGAGGCTCAGAACAACACACATAGCGGAAATACCGTAAAGAACCCAAACGACCTGGCGCTGTGTGAGTCCAAGTTCCAGCAGCTTGTGATGAATGTGCTCACGATCGGCGCCGAACAGTGAGCGTCCGCTAAGGAAGCGGCGGAGGATGCTCAGGCCAACGTCAGTGAGAGGCAGCGCGAAAGCCACTGCGGGAACCAGGATGTTGTCGAGCGTGGTGGCTTGCTTTTGGGATTCCGCCAGAACAAAGGCACTCAGAATGAATCCCACGAAAAGGCTGCCTGAGTCACCCAAAAAGATTGAGGCAGGATTGAAGTTCAGAACGAGAAAGCCGAACAGACTACCACCGAGGATCGCGGTTGCAAGAGCGATGTCACTCCTGTTGCCCAATGCCAGGGTAAAGATGGTGACCATGGAGAACAAGGCTGCACCGGCGGCCAGTCCATCCAGACCATCAATAAGGTTGATAGCATTGCAGATCAGCACGACCCAGGTAACAGTCAGCCCAAGGCAGATTAACCATGTGAATGAACCGGCAAGGTGAGTGCCGCAAAAGTTGAACCTGATACCGGAGAAATAAAGGCCTACCGCACCGGCGATCTGCATGGCCAGCTTGGGCCAGGCGCTCAAACCAAAAAGATCGTCAACCAGTCCTACTGCAAAGAGCGCGGAGCCTATGGCCAATATCCTGAGAAGCTGGCCAGAACTCTCGGCTGACATCCAGCCCTTTGGACTAATTGCAATGTAAGCCAATAACAGGAGCGTGAAGGAGAAAAAGACGGCTACTCCGCCCAGGCGCGGGACTGGCGCACTGTGAATGTGGCGTCCGGAGTCTGGAGCGCGAACCATCCCCCGCCTGGTGGCAATATTTCGAACGCACCACGTCAGAAGCGTGGATGCAATTATGCTTAAAGAGAAACCGGCTATATATGGCAGCATTGCTTGGAAATACAGCTTCTCCACTCGACTAATTAGAATTACCCGTCCACAATTTGCAGAAAATCATACACTCTGAAAAATCGTTTACAAAGACAAACTTTAACAGCGCAGACAGTTTAAAAAGCTTTGCCTGGCTGTAAGCTGCTGCTTCGGCGGCCCAGCACTTTGTCGAACTTTCGTTAAGTTTGATTCAGCAAGGACTTACTCTGCCCTTCGGGCGCACCCAAGAACTTTCCCAGGCATCAAATCTGTAACGAGGTGTTAAGGAGAAAGCTTATTATGAAGATAAACAGGGTGGGGGCTATTTTTGCTGTTCTACTTGCCGGACTGATGAGTTTTTCGGTGGCGCTGGCGTCAGCGCAATCAACTGGAACGCAAAAGATGCAGGATCGAGTCAGCAAAGAGGTATATCACGAACTCGTAATGCTGCCACAATTGACGATTTTCGACAATCTCGCTTACAAAGTTGAGGGCGGGCAAGTAACTCTGATGGGGCAGGTGCGCAACGCCGTTCTAAAAGACGAGGCGCAAAGTGTGGTGAAGAAGATAGAAGGCGTGGAATCAGTGAACAACCAGATACAGATTCTTCCGCCGTCTCCAAATGATGATCGCATACGCCGGCAAGTGGCCCGCGCTATTTTCAATGATGACAGCCTGTTCCCATATTCGATGGAATCTGTGCCTTCCATTCATATCATCGTGAAAGGCGGGCATGTGTCGCTTGAAGGTACAGTCAAGAATCAGGCCGATAAGGACCGCGCCGGTCTGCGAGCTAATGGTGTGCCGGGAGTGTTTGACGTTCGGAATGATCTAAATGTCGAGCAGGCCAGTAAATAACCAGACCAAGGGCAAAAGATTTATTCTGAAGGCTTAGTTGCGGGCGATGCGTCCGGAAGCCAGACAAGTGCTTCCGTGGCCATCGTCCGCGGCACGTAAATTGAGGCGATCATCGGAGCAATAGGCCCTTCCCTTCCCGCTAATTGGTTCGGCCACCACTTGGAAGGATTTTGAAGGCTTGCCATCGCAGCCGCGAATGGCGAAATGGTAACCGTTATAAATGCCGCCGGTAAACTCAGGATCCACAAACCTGAACGGCTCACCTTCATCCAGGCCGTGTCCGATATTCACGAGGTTTGAGATGGCGCAGGTAAAGCCCATTTCAGGATGTTTCTGCGCATAAATGTTTTCCGCCAGGGCCATTCTGCGGACAGCGCGTAGAGGAGTAATTTTCGGCTTCGGAGGATCGCCTGCCAGTACACTCCCCAAGTCCAATGGGCTGCCCGCGAGCAATTGCGGCATCCACACGGATTTATCGAACATGTGCGGGTCGCCAATGGGCAGCTTGGCGCTTACAGTGATCGCATCAAGGCGCCAGATTTCCTGTTGCAGCTTCATGCTCAGCAGAAAACGCATGCGGACCGGCATGCGTTCTTCAACGCCTGCACGAAAGGAATGGACGGAAATTTCCATCTCGTCTTCTTCGCCGCGAAATTCATCTGAGTCCAGATGAAGTTCTACTCTCTGGTTGGTTTCAGGATTGTTGATGGAAAATAAAATAGGACCAATGTCAAAGGCGTCTGATTGTTTCCCGTTGGAAACAAGCGCAATGGCCACGGCTTGAATCGGGTTAGGCGTACCCGAGGGCGCGTTTCTCAAGAGCGCCTTGAACTGCTCCTGTACGGGTTGGGTAAGGTGACGATTGAGCTTGTCCGGGTTGCCGGAAAGCATTTCCATCAGCGCCTGGCGTGGGGTTTGGGGATTATCCTTCCCCTGCCCGGATAAAGGAAACCCCGCAATGACGAATAAAAAAATGACCAATTTGGAACAGGTAACCTTCATCACACGATCTCCAGAGCGCTGTAACTCCACGCCTAATGCATGAGTGTGCACCCAAGTGCGTGGACCAGCAAAGTGACTTTAGGACCAGACCTGTGAGATTTGGGAGGCTCCCCTTTGCGCGCAGCAGGCGGCTGCGCGGCGCGGAGCACGCATTCAGGCACGTGGCGTTGGAGCAGGCGAAGATGCTAAGCGGGCTTCCTTAATGTGATAGAGGAGATTGGTTCGGGATCAGAGACTTCCATCCGTATTCCACATTTCGGGCAGTACATTCCGCTGCTGTGCTGAAGCACGCTGGGAACGGTTCTGAACATCCGGGAGCAATTAGGACACTTAACGCTGATTATGTTGACCAACGAACATTCCTGACCCGTCTTAATTTTAAAGTCTGAGCTTAACAATTCTGATAAGGCCTGCAAACCCATAATCCCGATTAATTTTTGTATTTAGTTTCAAAACGGAACAGTGAAATTTCCGGCTAGCGGCTGATTCCGTTGCTGGCAACCACGCGAGCGACTGCAATCATGGCGATCGCCTGCGCGGAGCTGTCCCGCATACCTTGCGCTCTTACCAGGGCATTCACTGAGTTTACCTGTGCGGCAGCTTCGCCCACTTCCTGGACCAGCGCCGCGGCGTCCACCTGGGGCGTGCGGGCATCCCACGCCTCATCTGCCGCTGCAAACGCCATGTCAAAGTATTTAGAGGCCTGGTCTTTGTGTCCGGACGTACCGGCAGCAAAACCGTTGGCCGCAGCCTGGCGCGCGCGCTGGGTAGCTGGAAGCTTGCGCAAGTTCTCACTTTGGTCAGTACCATTATTTCCCATAGCCTCAAGCACTGATACGGTATCTTCGGCTGGGCGGACTATTTCGCGCTCCTGGCCGGCGTTCTGCACAGTGGCGTTAGCCACCACATCACGTTGCAAGGCCTCCTGGAAACCCTGCTGGCCAAGTGCTTCCTGCATTGCCCCGGTAGAAATTCGAATCGACAGATTTCGCTCCGGGCTGTCTTTGAGCTTGCCCAGCCAGACCAGCGTCTGTAGTCCGGTCCTGGCCGCTGTGTCTTTACTTACTTCTGGAGCCATGCGCGCGTACATGGCCGCGAAATTTTCTGCTTCCGGCGCATATTCCTGGGGATCAGGAAGAGAATTGAACATTTTCTCAAAGTGCAACTGTGACCATTGCGTCTTTGCGCCCTGTGCTTCGATCACCGCCATGAGTGCGCGCGACGGGATGATTCCCTTGTCCATGGCGAGGTCCAGTTTGCGGGAAACCGGCTCAAGCGTCTGCTTAGGACAGGTGGTGACAGCGCCAATCAAGGATTGCTCGGCCTCCAAGGCTGACCGTTCAGGCAGATTTTCCACAAAGCTGAGAGCAGCGGCGCAATCCGCCTGGCCGGCGGCAAGAACAGAAACGGCCGGCTTTTGTCCCACACGGATCAGTTCAGATTCAATGCGCACTCCTTCCCGCCACAGGCCTTTCGCCATCGGCTTATCAATGGTGGAAACCACGGACGCCGCGCTGGAGAGCACTCGCAGCCGGTCCTGCGGATCGGGTTGGGGAAGCGCGACCGCCATCTTGACGGTATCCACCGCAAACTTCTGCTGCGGTGTGAGCTTTACGGGGGCAGCCTGCTGCTTCCTGGCGGAAGCGGGAGCCGCTTTTGAGAGTTGCTGCTGCTGCGCCCACGCGGGGCTATATGACGCGCAAAATAGTGTTGTTGTCCCCAGGCCGACGATTATTTTCCCGAATTTCCGCACTCTAAAAATACTCCAGATCTTTTGAATCTCAATGTAACTCAATTCCAATTGAGGCTGGTTGGAGCCTACCGGAGCATCTATTCTGCTTCAATTATTAAAGCAAGAAACTGCTGGAAAGTTATGGAGAGGAACTAAGCATCCTTAGTTCTATTGGTCTGCGTGTTTTCGCCGGTCCAGAAGGTAATTTCCCGGGGGATGATGCAATTGATCTAAGTAATTGCTCTGGAAGAGGCTTCCGAAGCCCGCAGTTCCTGGACAATTTCAGCGGCGGCCTTGCGGGCATCGTCACCGCGCTCCGGGGAAAAAGAAATGGCGCCAACACGGGCGTGGCCGCCACCACCGTATCGCTCACAGATCTTCGCCAGGTTCACCATATTCTGTTTAGTGGTCCAGGGATTGGAGCCAACGGACACTTTCACGCGAAAGCTGCTGCTGCTCAGGCCAACGCTGTAGACGGAATCCGGGTGGAGATAGTACGGGATAAACTTGTTATAACCCTCAAGGTCCTGATCTGAGATATCAAAATAAATGGTTCCCTGCTTACTTTCAGACCGGCTGCGGAGAATTTCAATTGAACGCCGGTGGCGCTCAAGAAGCGGAGGGACCAGGGTGGCGACGAAGGGTTCCTGAAGGACCTTAGCCAGCGGCTCGCGTACCAGATACGGTATCAGCGTGGGAAGAAAGTTATTGTCATTCGTGGATTCAATGACCATGGTCAGCTTCATGGCTGGTTCAGCCATTTCCACAGCCTGGCGGGGAGACTCAAACTTGGCCCCATCAATAATGTCAGCCCAGTGAATCAGCTCTTCAACGGGTTGGGGATCGAACCCGAATTTTTCCTGGGCAATGTGCGCCATGAACTTGGTGCAGGATGTGAAATCGGGATCGTAGAACTTTTGCCGCTGGTCATGGGTGCGATACTGCTGTGCGTCTTCAGGAGTCAGGAATGCGCTCTGGTGATGATCAAACCACCACGTTATCTTCGGCGAAGGCGAGTACTTGAAATCAACAATGACGTTTTCATCGCCATCAAAATCCTTTTCATCAAACAGGGCGCCGGCGCGGTGCACGAGTCCCGTGAACTGAAAATCCACATCTTTGCGAATACGCTCGCTATAAAAACGGGAAAACAGCGCCGCGGATGCAGTTCCGTCAAAACATTTGCCATGGTAAAAAACCCTGACTCTCACTCAGCCCTTTTCCCTTTCTTCCACACTGCTGCAAAACGAAGCTACAAGAAATGCCATCAATGGCAAATTCTGTCAAGCAAACCAGCGCATTTGGGTGATGCAAGCGCCTACTCGGCCTTTATCGATCATTTGTAAATGGAAAACTGTTCCTGAGGCTTCTGTAATTTGATGGTGATGTCCATTTTGGGTTGAGTGACATCATAGTCTTCACCAAACGTGCGGTAACCCCGCGCGATCACCTGGACCCTGACTTTGCCAAACGGGATCCCAGCGGCATCGGCCTTCCCGTCATCATGGGTCTTCAATTCCATAGATTCCTGCTTGATCCTGCCTTGCTTGTCCACAAAATGGACAACGACTTCGGCATTCTTCACCGGTTTTCCGTTGGTTTCTCGAATCACCAGCATGTTTAGAACGGCCGTGGAATCAGGTGACGGATTACTCGAAAGCTGGGCAGTTGCTGCCAGCATGAGAAGTGGCACCGCCATGAGTGCACGTTGGAGGAGAGTCATAGCCTTTATTGTAACAAGATGGGGCAAGCATGTACCTCGCGGATACTAAACGAGTTACGCCGGAGTAAAAAACCAGGACCTACGACTTATCAAACTTTGGTAATTGTCCCTCTCTTATTCTCTCGACTTTCGTAACCTTTGCCGACCTTGGGCGGACTATGACAATTGCCATTAAGAGATGTGCCTTATTCACCCTCTAAGGCAGTGCGCAATAACGCAAGGTGAAGGTGGACCGAAAATACATGATTTTGCATAGCTACACCCGGCAGATTGCCGCAGTCACGGATGTGGCTGATACGGGATACCCGCAACAGGCGGCCGTAAACATAGCTGTCCGCAGGTCCGCCTCAATCAAAGGCTTCAGCTTGATCGAGGCAATTGCGGTTTGTCTCATCATTCTGATTGTTACCAGTATTGCCGTGGTGGCGCTTGCCCCAATGAGGGATTCGGCGCAGATCAACACCGCGGTGCAATTGACCATCAATCAGTTGCGGATGGCCCATGAAGAAGCCATGGCCAAACGCTTGCAATATGTGGTCACGTTGCAGCAGCCCGGAACGATTCTCACGCAATGGACAAAAGCCGGAATCGGCTTGCAAACCGAGAGGACTGTGCCCCTGCCCAACGGCATTCAGTTCTCGAATGAACCTGGTATCCCAAACGGGACGCGCACGCCGGATGGGTTTGGTACGGCTGTTTTTGCCGTTGACTTCGATCTAGCGAAGGGAGGCGGCGGCAACGTCATCTATTTCCAGCCGGACGGTACGGCCATAGACGCCGCGGGCAATCCCAACAACGGAGTGGTTTACATTGCCAAGCCAGGCCAAACGCCATCTTCGCGTGCCATCACCTTGTTCGGCGCCACAGGCCGTCTGAAATCCTGGTCTCTGACCGGAAAGGGAGCAAATCTCAAATGGCAATGACAAAAGCAAAACCATCGCAAGCCGGATTCAGCATTATGGAAAGCATGGTGGCGGCAGTGGTGCTGACTATTGGATTGCTTTCGGTTGCCACAGTTTTCTCAAGTAGCCTGGAAGTCATTGCGCTGGCGCAAGCCGATTCGGTTGCCCGGAACCAGGCACAGGCCATGATTGAGGGAATCTTCGCGGCCCGCAACACGGGCGCCCTCCCCTTTGCCGCGATTCAGAACCAGGCTGCCGCACCGGGCGTGGGGATTTTCAAGGATGGGCTGGCTCCGGCACTTCAAGCAGGGCCAGATGGAGTCATGAACACGGCGGACGACGGACCTGCGTTTGAAAACGGGCCTGATGGAAAGGCCCTCTCGAATTTTCAACGGCAAATTGCAATTACCACAGTATTCCTGCAGGACGGCGTAAGTCCTGACCCGAACCAACGCAAGGTGCAGGTTTGGGTGCAATACAGAATGGGCCGCATGGTGCGGACCTACACCCAGGTCACTTACGTTTCCACTTTCCGCTAAACCAAGCGAAGGAGCATTATGCAACATAAAAAGGCACGCGGATTCACACTGGTGGAACTACTTGTAGCCATCGTGACGGGGTCGCTGGTGGTGGGGGCAGCCGTACAACTTTTTAAAAGCGTGTCCGACACAGACCGGCTGGGCGTAAACCGAGTTGACATCCAGCAAAATGCAAGAGGCGCTCTGGCTGTGTTGTCCAGAGACCTGAGTCAGGCATCCATCGGTATCCCGCAGTCTGGCGTAGCGCTACCGTCCGGGCCAGGCAATAACGGCCCTTCACGGTTTGGCTGCAGCGCAGCTCAATGCTATTTTGCTGCCCCAAATAATGCGTACGCCAATGCTGTACTTCCGCCCGTTGCCCCGCATGAAGCCATCGGCGGATTTGGCTCGGACGCAATCACCATCGCATACCTTGACGCCACATGGCCGGTGAATAATCTTGCCCTCACGGCTTTGAACCCCAGCGGCGCCACTATCACCGTCAATACAGGTACCTTTGACGGCGCGGGAAACGCAGTGGCTGCCCCCGACGGGCGCGCCTATGACGATCCGATCCTGGGCACCAAAATTGGCGACATTTTGATGATCACGAATGTAAACGGAACCGCGGTGGGAACCGTAACCGGCATCAATCCAGGCGGTGTTATTTTGTTCGCAGCCAGTGATCCCCTGAATATGAATCAGCCGGGCGCCAGCAATGGAAACATCGCCCAATTAAAAAATCCAGGAACAAACGTATTTCCCGTAACTTCCGCTGCTCGCCTTAACGTGGTCACCTACTTCATTCAGAATGGACCAGACGGCCTGCCAAACACGGCGGATGACGTCCCGACGCTTATGCGGCAGGTGAATGCGCAGCCGGCAATTCCAATCGCGGAAAACGTGACAAATCTGCAGTTGACCTATGACATCTATGACTCTTCAGCGGTTGCTCCGGCCACTCCTTACAAGGCTGGCTTGATTGGGAGCGCAGTCACCAACACCAGTTTGATAAGGAAGATCAACGTGCTGCTTACGTTGCGCTCGCAGTTTGCCGCTGCCAATGGTCAGTTCTCCAACTCTGACCGTCAGCACCTCACTTGCTCCGAGAGATCTGAGTTTCTCTAACAGGTACCAATGAAACGGGAGAACCAAATGAACAGCACTGGCGCTCGCCGATCAAAACAAAGAGGCTTTGCCTTGCTCACCGTGCTTATCCTCCTGCTGGTGATAAGTGCGGTTGCAGCAGGCATTATGTATTCGACGGTTGCGGAACAAAGCAATGCCGGATCGGAACTGCAAAAAAATACCGCGTATTACGCCTCCGAAGCAGCCATGGAAAAGATGACAGCGGATCTGGGCACGCTGTACACGTTTAACAAAGCTCCTGGCATAGCAGCCATCAATGGCCTGACGGCGCCCAGTTACTACCCCGCGGTTACCAACGCCACATTTCAGGAATACAACATCAACGTTGCGCCGCAGACGGCGGGATCCGATGTTCCAGCTTCAACTACCGCGACCATTAGTTCAGGATCAAACGCTGGATTGGTTGCGCAAATCATCAAAATGCGGCTGCAAGCCACCGCGCAAACCGGACAGGTTGCCTCGGGAAATATGGTGGGTTCACCGGGCCAGCAGGTCAGGATGACCCGTGACATTGAAGTGGCTTTGATTCCGGTTTTTCAATTCGGCGTGTTTTCTGAGAGCGATCTCAGCTTCTTTCCTGGTCCCCAGTTTGATTTCATCCGGACGTATATTTACGAATGGAAATCTTTTTCTCAACGCCCAAAGCGGGCCGTTAAGCTTCGGCTCCAAGGTGCAAGCCGTGGGTGAGGTAGTACGCGATTTTCTGGCCAATGGAGTGGAACCAGGCGCCGGCGGAGCGGCGGCCCGTTCCGCGGCTGTCAATATCCCTCGTGCACAGGGAGCACTTGTGATGTTGGCGGCGGAGACACTGGCTGCCGTCCTCTCGCAGTGAACGAAGAGAGCATGTTCAGTTTTTTACCAGGAAGCTACCCAACACAGGCCCGCCCGTTGCGCCAGTGAGTTGGACCACGATTTCTACAGGCGCCACTTTTTATAAAGGTAATCTGCAAAATGGGAGCACCGGTGTTACCAAGCTTTCTCTACCCTTTGTTGGTCCCGGCGTGAGCCCGTTTGAAATTATTCGCAGGCCGCCGAGCGGTGAAGTCACCACCAGCACAACCTCGTCATCACGGCTCTTCAATCAGGCGCAAATACGAATCCTGCTCGATGACAATCCGGCCAACCTTCCCGGTGGCCAACGCGGAACTGACGTGAATCTGGCTAATTACAGCGGCGCAGTTTCCGGCGTAGCGAAGCCCGCAATTCATGGCTCAGGGTATACAACTGCCCACGGTCCCTCTGCGGTGTGGCGGCGCGAGAAGCGCCTGCATGACACTGCGCAATCGGACCCATCATGGGTAAATCCCAGCCCGGGAACACTCAACACGCCATGGCCCCTGATTTCCGGCTGGTTGCGCGTGGAGTATCGCGATACCACCGGCGCCTACAATGACATTACCCAGGAATGGCTCAATCTGGGTTTTGCTCGTCAGTCACAGGAATCAGTGGGGCCGACTCCTTTCTCGGTCCCGAATGCGGAAAAGGGCGTGGCCAATACGATCCATCCGAATGCGATTCTGCTTTTTCAATATCCGATTCCTTCCGGCATCTTCACCATAACCGCGCCGCAATACGGCTGGTATCCGATCAACATGTATGATCCGCGCGAGGGCGAGGTACGTGACACTGCCACGGCCGGATGTGCCGTTGCCGGCGTGATGAATATCATTGAGCTTGATATGGACAACCTGCGCAAATGGTTGAATGGCAGCCATCCCGGGAAGTGGCGCGAACGTTGAAACCTCATCGCAGAATGGATACATCGTTTATTACTCAGATCGCCGCGGCATGCAGCTTGATCCAGGAGTGGCTCCAAATCCGCCGGCTACCGAGTTGAACGGCGAATACGGATTTGAAGACGTCATCAATATCCAGAATGCAAACGGAGTTCCCAACGGCGATTTGGATGCCGGCGAAGATGTGAATGGCAACGGTGTTGTTGACACGTACGGCGTGGCGACCATGGGCAATGGCTTCGGTCTTCCGGGGGCAAATACAAATCCATACACCGGAACCGGAAGGATCGCCAACTGCCAGACCACAGGCCGAGCCAACCGGGTTACCGGGCCGAGGCACGCCATCCGGCCAGTGAACGGCAGCCTTGGGCATCTACCTTTGAAGCCCGACGGAACCGGCGGCACGACAATTGCCAGCGAAAATCCGGTTTACGTGCAGGGCAACTACAATGCCAACGCGGCACGGCTTCGGCACATGCGGCCGGCGGAGTCAATGAGGCGGCAGCCGCGGTGATTGCTGACGCGGTAACGTTGTTGTCAGTCAATTACACTGATCTGCGCTCATTGGCCAATCCAACCGCTTTGGGTAATCGTCCGGCAGCTACCAGCTTTTTCCGCCTGGCCATCGCTGGCGGCAAGAACATCAACTTCAAGCCCCGCAGGTCATTGGAGCTGGATGGACCGCTCAGACGATTTCGGTACTGATGGCGGAGTGCATAACTTCCTTCGTTATGTCGAGAGGACTGGGGTGGACAAACATCCAATTACAAAGGGTCGTTGGTGAGTTTCTATTATTCGCGACAGGCAGTTGGCGTTTTCAAGTGCTGCAACGTGGTTTACGGCGCTCCAACAAGAAACTACAAGTTTGACCAGAACTTCCTTGATCCCTCGCAAGCTGCCTCCTGGAACGCCGCGCTTCCAGGACATTGATAACCTTGGCTACCACCAGGATTTCAGCCCGCAATAGTGGACTGTTATTCGGGAAATGTGTCTTCGGAAAAATTAGAAGAGGCGATGATCAAACATCGCCTCTTTTATTTTAGTTTGGGGTCGGAAGCAAATAGGCGATTTCAATCAGCCGATGGCGCCGTTGCTGTCCGGCTGCAATGGACGTTTGTTGGGGATTACCAGCCGCCATCATATTGCGAATCGTATTTCGCCAGACCACAGCCAGGGCAACACCAATGATCATCAGCGAAAGACAAAGCCCCATCCACATTCCCACGGCCCCAGTTTCAGCCTGAAGCATAACCATGCGCCCAGCGGCAGGCCAATGACCCAATAGCCAAAGAGATTGGCCAGCATGGCGGTGCGGGTATTTCCCGTACCACGAAGCGCGCCCGTGGCCACCACCTGCATACCATCAAAAAGCTGGAAAACGGCGGCAACGATCAGAAGCGCTGCGCCGGCGCTGATCACGTCGGATTCAGGCGTATACATTCGCGCAATGCCGTGCCGGAACAGAAACAGACAGCATCCTGAGCAGAACATGAAGGCTTCACCGTAAAGGATGGCGATCCAGCCGGCATGAGAAGCGCCGCGGATATCGCGAGCGCCAATGGCCTGTCCGACACGGATGGCGGCGGCAGATCCGATGCCCAGCGGCACCATGAAGGTGAAGCTGGCCACGTTTAAAGCTATCTGATGTCCGGCGAGCTGCACCGCGCCAAGCTTGCCAATCAGGAACGTCGCCAGGGCGAATCCGCCAATTTCAAATAGCTGCTGAGATGCAGCAGGCAGACCCAGACGAAGCAGGACCAGGATTCTGTTGAACTCAAGCTTCCTTCTGGCCTGCCAAAAACCGCTGATGCGTTTTCGATCGTAGTAAATAACGGCCAATGCCAGTACCACGGCCATGTACACGCGGGAGATGCAGGTGGACCATCCGCTGCCGGCCACGCCGAAGCTGCGAAACCCAAAATGCCCGTAAACGAATGTCCAGTTCCCCGCCAGATTCACCAGGTTTGCGGAAACCAGGGCGAACACCACGGGCCTGACAATGCCCATGGCCTGGAGATAGCGGCGCAAAACAAAGTAAATCGCCAGCGGCAAGGTGCTCCACACCAGCGCCTTGAGAAACGGAACCGTCTGTGCACCAATTCGGGGCCAGGCCAAATGTGGGAAATAGTGGAACAAACGCCAGGACGAAGAGCATGAGGATCGGAGTAAGAAATAATGCCAGATACAACGCATTCCACAGCGTACGATGGCAATCTTCCAGCTTTCCCGCCCCGTAGGCCTGGGCCACCAGGGTATCCATGCCCAGAAAAACGCCGCTGCCAAAGATTCCGATGGTGTAAAACAGCGTGCTGCCCAGACTCACTGAGCCAATGGCAGTGGCGCTATGCGGAAGCCGCCCCACCATCACCGTGTCAATGAATGACATGGTAAGCCAGCCTAACTCCGTGAGCACCAATGGCGCGGCCAGATGCAGCATGGGCCGCAACTCCTGGCGCATCTCACGAAGTCTAAGCATGTCTTTGATTTAACCACAATCGAATAGACCGGAAACATAGTAATCGACGGGACACGAATGGCTTTGTGAAAGTCCAGCGGGAAACGAAATTTGGTTTGACAGCGCGCATCAGTCAGGCTAGATTATTCTCGTCATGGCCCAGCTGACCCATCGCCATCATCATCATCACCATACGGCGAACGTGTCGGCAGCGGCCAGCAACAGCTAAATCAAGCGCAATCATAACGATTGAGAGCCCGCCGACACTACCCCTCGGCGGGCTTTTTGTGTTTTGCGCTTGCATGCAGTGAGGTGAGGACAATGGATATTGATTTTGAAAAGATGGACGGCCTGGCGCCGGCGATTGTGCAGGAAGACTCGACCGGAGAAGTGCTGATGGTCGGCTTCATGAACGCCGAAGCATATGCCAGGACCGCCCAAACCGGCTACGTCACGTTTTATTCGCGTACCCGGCAAACTTTGTGGACCAAGGGTGAAACGTCAGGCAACCGGCTGCGCATTATTTCCGCGCTGACTGATTGTGATCGTGACACGCTTCTTTTCCGCGTTGTGGTGGAAGGCGATGGGCTGGTTTGTCATACCGGCACCAAGTCATGCTTTACGGAGCCTGTAGCCATCAGCAAAGCAGAGGTGACGCGATGAAACTGCGCGTTGGCATACCCAAAGGCAGTTTGCAGGATTCAACACTCGCACTCTTCAAGCGTGCCGGACTCAACGTTTACACCAGCAGCCGCTCCTACTTTGCCGCCACGGACGATCCTGAAATTGAGTGCATGCTGATTCGGGCGCAGGAGATGGCGCGATACGTTGACCATGGCGTGCTCGATTGCGGACTCACCGGCAAAGACTGGGTCGTGGAAAGCGGGCTGGAAGTGGTGACCGCGGCGGAACTTATTTATGCCAAGCAGAGCCTGGGAAAAGTCCGGTGGGTGCTGGCCGTGCCTGAAGAGTCCCCATTTCAGAAGGCGGAAGACCTGGCGGGAAAGATCATCGCCACGGAACTGGTGAACGCGACGCGCAGCTACTTTGCCGCCCGCAACGTCCCCGTAAAAGTGGAATTCTCCTGGGGCGCCACTGAAGTGAAGCCGCCCATGCTGGCCGATGCGATTGTGGAGATCACCGAAACAGGAAGTTCATTGCGCGCCAACCGGCTGCGGATTATCGATACACTGATGGAATCGAGCACGCAGCTCATTGCCAACAAAAATGCCTGGGCGGACGAGCAGAAGCGGCAGAAAAGTGGAAAACCTTGGCCTGATGTTATGCGGCGCTATTTACGCTCAAGGCCGCGTGGGATTGATGTTGAACGTTCGCAAGCATGATCTTGCCGCTGTGCTTTCCGTGCTGCCGGCATTACAAAAGCCAACTATCTCGCAACTGAGTGATGATGGGTGGGTGGCGGTGAATACAATCATTGAAGAGACAACTGCGTGGCGGATCATGCCGCAACTGAAAGCCGCCAAAGCGGAAGGCATTGTGGAATATCCCTTAAATAAGGTGGTGCTCTAGTGCGGATACTGGCCGGGAAAGCGGCAGAGGCACGTGTCCGCGAGCTGGAGCAGCGGGGTGCAACCGATCTAAGACGCGTAGAAAAGCTGGTTGCGCGCATTGTGACCTCTGTCAGGAAAAAAGGCGACTCCGCGTTGCGCAAATACGCGGAGAAATGGGACGGCCTGAAGCGCAATCAACCGCTGAAAGTCTCAAGCCTTGAAATGGAAAAAGCATGGAAGACGGTTCCAGAAGATTTCAAGCGGGCTTTGGATGTTGCGTCTGGCAATATCAGGCATTATTGCGAATGGCAAAAGCCACTGCCGTGGACCAGGGCAACGAGTAACGGCATTGAAGTCGGCCAGGTGGTGAGGCCTTTGGATTCGGCCGGCTGTTATGTTCCCGGCGGACGCTATCCACTTCCCTCCACCATGCTCATGACCGTCATCCCGGCCCAGGTTGCAGGGGTGAGAAATATCCGCGTAGTCTCGCCTCGGCCAGCGGCAGAAACGCTGGCAACCGCATACTTTCTTGGGGTCAACGAGTTCTACCGCGTTGGAGGAGCCCAGGCCGTTGCGGCGCTGGCGTACGGCACCAGATCAATACCGCCAGTGGATAAGATTGTTGGTCCGGGAAATCTTTTTGTAACGGCGGCGAAAAAAATGATCGCCTTTGATTGCGGCATTGACTTTCTTGCCGGCCCAACGGAAGTAGCCATCGTAAGCGAAAACGGCGATCCGCGATTCATTGCCGCTGACCTGGTGGCGCAGTCAGAACATGATCCTGACGCCCTGGCTGTTTTCATCACCTCGTCAAAGGATCTGGCTGAACGTGTTTTACGCGAGACAGACAAAGCTGCCGCGGCAAACAACATTGCCCGGACTTCACTCAAGAACAATGGCGGCGATTCTGGTTGCGGGCTCGCACGAACAAGCCATTGATTTCGCCAACAGAATTGCCGCCGAGCATATCACCGTGAGCCAGGATGATGCGGCGAAGATTGACAGCGCGGGATCAATTTTTGTTGGCGACTACTCTCCGCAGGCCGCGGGCGATTACGCGGTGGGACCCAACCACGTTCTACCCACTGGCGCGGTGGCGCGCTTTCGCGGAGGCTTGAGCGTGCTGGATTTTGTGAAAATCATCTCAGTGCAGCACCTATCGCAGAGAGGACTCAACCAGATTGCGCCGTCAGTGATCACGCTGGCCGAAGCCGAAGGGTTAGTAGCTCATGCAGAATCGATTCGCGTAAGGACCTCACATGCTTAAACCACGTAAATGTCTTCTTACATTGCCTGCATACAGTACACCGGTCACTCCAGCGCCGCTTGAACTTCGGCTTGATCTGAACGAAAGTACAACCGGATGCTCTCCTCGCGTTCTGGAAAAAATCAAGAGCATGGACGCACAGAAGCTGGCGTTATATGCGCCACGCGACCTGGGAGAAAAGATGGTCGCCACCGTTATGGGCCGCCCACCGGCACAGCTTCTGTTGACCAATGGCGGTGATGAGGCGATTGATATCTTCTGCCGCGGTTATCTGGAACCCGACACCGAGGCAATTATCGTCACGCCGGCTTTTTCCATGTATGAGATATTTGCCCAGGCAGCGGGCGCAAAAGTAGTAAAGATTCCCATGGGACCGGATTACACGTTTCCCGTGGACCAGGTCATGGCGGCCATCACTCCGGCAACACGCGCCATCTTCATCACCAACCCCCACAATCCCACCGGCTCCATCACTGATTCGACGACGATCATGAAGGTGCTCCGCGCCGCGCCGGATGCCGCTGTGCTGGTGGATGAAGCGTACTACGACTTTTACGGTCAGACCGTTGCGGACATGATCGGTCGCGTTCCCAACCTTTTCCTGTTGCGGACGTTCTCCAAAGCCTACGGCCTGGCGGGCGTGCGCATTGGCGTTCTGGCCGGCCCGGCAGAGCACATGGCGGTGCTGCGGCGGATGCCTTCGCCCATTCAATGTGAATACATTTGCGCTGGAGTGCCTGCAGGCAGCTTTGTCTGACCGCAAGTTCGTCAGCGACTATGTGGCCCAGGTCCACGAAACCCGGGAATGGTTCGCCAAACAAATTGAAGAACTTGGCTTCAAGGTGTGGCCGAGCTTTGCCAATTTTGTTTTGGTCAATTTTGGCGAGCAGAAAGCAAAAATACTGGAGCAGATGTCGGAATGGGGCATTGCTTTGCGTGACCGTCCGGACTGCGAAGGTTGCGTGCGCGTCACCATTGGCCGGCAAAAAGAGATGGAAGTGGTGGTCATGGGGTTGAAGCAAATTCTGGGCAAGCTGGCGACCAAGCCGGAGCCCGAAACTGAACCGGAGCATGATCAGGAGCAGCCCACGCCATGAGGTCGGCCAAACTGCACCGCTCCACCACGGAAACGGACATACAGCTATGGTTGACGCTGGAGGGCCAGGGACGCTATGAGGTTTCAACCGGCATACGCTTCTTTGATCACATGCTGGAACTTTTCACGCGTCATGGCGGATTTGATCTCAAGTTGAAGGTGAAAGGCGACCTGGATGTGGACCAGCACCACACGGTGGAAGACGTTGGCATCGCGCTGGGTGAGGCATTCGATTCGGCCCTTGGCAACAAAAAAGGCATCATGCGCGCCGGCTACTTCCTCATGCCTATGGATGAGACCCTGGGCCTGGCTGCGGTGGACTTCAGCGGACGCACGGCTGCCGTGATCAACACACAGGTGAAGACGCGGCTGGTAGGCGATCTGCAATCCGAACTGGTGTTTGATTTTTTTGAGGGCTTTGCCCGTGGCGCCCGGGCCAACGTGCATGTGAAAGTCCTTTACGGCCGATCCAATCACCATAAGATTGAGGCGTTATTCAAGGCGTTTCGCCCGGGCCCTTCGCGTGGCGTGTTCTCGCGATAAGCAGCTCGCGAAGATGCTGCCCAGCACCAAAGGTCTTCTATGATCGCGATTGTTGATTATGGCGCGGGCAATATCAGCTCCGTGAAAAAGGCTTTTGAGCATGTGGGGGCCAAGGTGCAGGTGACCACAGACCCGGCAGTGATCGCCGCGGCTGAAAAAGTTGTTGTGCCGGGAGTGGGACACTTCAATCGCTGCGAGTTTCTGAATGCGCAACTGCGCGAGCCGGTGCTGGAGGCCATCCAGCAGGGCAAGCCCTTTCTCGGCATCTGCGTTGGCATGCAATGGCTCTTTGCCGGCAGCACAGAAGCGCCGGGCACTCCGGGCGCGGCGCTGTTTGCGGGCGAGTGTTCACGCTTCCCGGCGGAAGTGAAGTCGCCTCACGTTGGCTGGAACCAGATTGACGTTCGTGAAGGCTCCCGCCTGCTGCGCGGAATTGAGAACGGCGCTTTCGTTTATTACACACATTCCTATCGCGCGCCGGTGGTTCCCGAAACTATCGCCAGCTCAGGCTACGGTGGAGAGTTTTCCGCCGCCGTGGAACACGAAATGATTTTCGGCGTGCAATTCCATCCCGAGAAATCAGGCGACACAGGGCTGCAAACTGCTGGAGAACTTCTGTGAGCTCTGAGCAGGCTGACCAAACGGATCATCGCCTGCCTGGATGTGGACGATGGACGGGTGGTGAAGGGCGTGCAATTTCAGGAGCTGCGTGATGCCGGCGATCCGGCCGAACTGGCGCGCACACACGCTGAAGCCGGCGCCGATGAGATTGTGTTGCTCGATATCACCGCCACATCCGGCGAGCGCCAGACCCTGGTAGAGATTGTGCGCCGCACAGCCCGCCAGCTCTTCATTCCTTTCACGGTGGGTGGCGGAATCCGCACGCTTGAAGATGCGGCCAACGTTTTTGATGCAGGCGCGGACAAGGTGAGCATCAATTCCGCGGCCATCGCAAGAGCTGACCTTGATCGGCGAGATTGCGAACCGGTTCGGATCGCAGGCGGTGGTGGTCGCCATTGATGGCAAGCGGGGCCATGAGCCACCGGCGATGGCAGAGATTTACTTGCCGGTGGCCGCAAGCCAACCGGACGGCGCGTGCTGGACTGGGCAAAAGAAGCCGAATTGCGCGGAGCGGGCGAAATTCTTCTGACATCCATGGACCGCGACGGAACCGGAATCGGTTTTGATTGTGAACTTACAGCCGCTGTCGGCGAGACGGTTTCAATATCCCGTAATTGCCTCCGGCGGCGCGGGCAATGCTCAACATTTTCAGGAAGTCTTCCGCCGCGGGCAGGCCGATGCGGCACTGGCGGCTTCCATCTTTCACTTCGCACCTCGAGTTCCCTGGCGAACTCAAGCGACAACTTGCGGACGAAGGAATCCCCATGAGGTGGCCATGCTGATTCCTTCCATTGACGTGATGGGCGGCAAAATCGTCCAACTGGTGCAGGGCGAGCGCAAGGCGCTGGAGTCTGACGACTTTAACTACTGGATCAATCGTTTCTGCCAATATCCGCTGGTACAACTCATTGATCTGGATGCAGCCATGGGAAAAGGCGATAACACGAACTCGATCCGCAATGATCGCCGAGGCTTCCCTGCCAGATTGGTGGCGGCATCCGTACGATCGAAGGCGCAGGAACTGCTCGGAATCGGTGCTAAGAGAGTCATTCTGGGATCTTCGCTTATTAAAGTCGGAGCGATCAAGATACGAGTTCGCAGGGGACAATGCGCTGAATCTGGGCGCCGAGCAGCTTACATTCGCCGTTGACTCGCGTGGCGGTAAAGTCTCGATCAAAGGCTGGAAGGAAAGCACCAGCATTAAATCCCCGGCGATGGTCCGGCATGCTTGATCCTTTCTGCGGCGCATTTCTTTACACGCACATCGATACCGAAGGCACCATGACGGGCTTTCCTGCTTGAGATGGCAGAACGTCTGCGCAAGGTAACATCGCGGCAGATGATTGTGGCGGGCGGGATTCGGTCAATGGAAGAAGTCACGCGACTTGATGCAATGAATGTGGACGCCGTGGTTGGGATGGCCATTTATACGGACGCCATCAAAGCATGAAGAACCCAAACCTACCGCTGATAAACACTGATGACACTGATTTGCGCTGATTAACACCTGATGCCATTTCAAAAAACTTATGACAACAGCCGCTTATCCCACGGGTAATCGCGATTCCAGAGCACCTTGATTTTGGACGCCTGATCATGACGGGGATTCAGCAGATAGTTGTGCGTCTCCGGCAGGATGGCCGAAGGAACGCGCAATAAAGCGCTTTTCTTTGATGCAAGCCACTGGCTCCCCATATCAGCGGTAACGTCAAGGTCATTGGTCCAGTCGGAGGCCAACGTGGTTTCACTGATGCTCTGCGTGTCCACAGATGCAGGCACTTCCACTTTCAAGAGCTTGAAAGTCCTGGGCAGGCTGGCAAGATCGAGTTCCAGATGAACCAGTACTTCCAGCAGAGAGCCTGCCGGCGTTTCCGCCAGATAGACAACCGGTTGTCCAGCGAAGTGCCATCGCGCGCCTGCCAGCAGTCCACCCCCGCCGTCGAGCGTGGGGTGATTGCTGATTCGCCACAAAAACATCAGGCGAACATGCCTTCATCAATCTGAAGCAGCATCTGTTCAACTAAGCGGCCGCCGGTTTCCGTGGAAAGCATCTGCATGGGCGTACGCCCGTCAAAGCGCTTCTTCGGCTTCCGCAGCCAGCCGAGAGCGGCTTTGTCGTCGCCTAGAGTGGCCTGTGCGGTGGCAAGAATTCTGCTCACCCGGACTGCGCGTTCCGATTCTTCGAGTGAAAGCGCCTGCCGCTTGCTGCGGCGATGCTTGAGGGTGCGCGGATTGATGATCAGCGAGAAGACTTCATCGCGCGAAAGTCCGTGCTGCTCCAGCCGTGAGAGCGTCTCCAGGGGAAGATGGCTTTCAATCAGGCTTACCATCTGCTGCTCTGAAAGCAAGGCGATGCCCAGAAGATCGGCAAAAATCCGCCGCTTGGATAAATGAGCCATAACACCCTCCAAGGACATTATGCCACAAAATGGTCGGCAAATTGTACTATTTGGTTCCCCGATAAAGCCCGGCAATCCCGAAGGTATATGGAGTCCAGCTCACGTCACGAAAGCCGGCAGCTTCCATGCGGCCCTGCATCTGCTGTGGCGCCGGGAACTTGCGGACAGATGCTGGCAGATATTCATAGGGGCCGCGCACGCCGGAAATCAGCGTACCCACTCGCGGCAGAATGTGGCGAAAGTAGAAAGCGTAAAGCTTGCCCATAAGTCCGCCAGGTTCGCCGAAATCGAGTATGCCGACTTCCCCGCCTGGTTTGAGCACCCGAAAGATCTCGCGCAGGCCAGCGTCATAGTTGGCCAGATTGCGGAAGCCGAAAGCGGAGACAACCAGATCCATTTTATTTTCAGGATGGGAAGCGCCAGCGCGTCAGCCTCAACAGGTTGAATGCCTCGCGCGGAGTACTTGGTCAGGCCGTGGGTAAGCATCTGATGGGAGAGATCCAGAGCATAGATAGAGGGGTTGCCGCCTTGCTTACCGGCCAGCATGTGCAGCGCAACTGCCATGTCACCCGTACCTGCACAAAGATCAAGAACGGCGGCCTCTTGCTTCCTGAGAACGTGGGCAAACATGCGGGCGGTGCGTCGCCACCAGAGGCGATCAACATTCATTGAGAGAGCATGATTAGCGAAATCGTATCGGGGAGCAATCTCATCAAACATCTTCTGGAC